>JAYUKW010000037.1:0-81846 GCA_043764155.1 Bdellovibrionales bacterium | reverse complement strand
TCAAAACTTTGATTATAAGCCACAATCGATCCGCTATCGCCAAGGCCTTCAAGCATGGCTTTTATTAAACCAGGTCTTGGGTCCGAAGAATCTGTATGCAAATATTCAAAATGTGAAATCCCTTTTTTTTCAGATTCCCATTTATCACAACTAAACTGAAACGGCACCTGCGTGTAAGGGCTTGTACCTTTATACCTTGGTATCGCAGGCATAACGGTTTCAAAATCAAAAAAGTATAAGGGCCATTTAAAATTTGATAATTCGGACTTAATACCTTTAGGGTCAACCCACATTTTATTACTTTTTGTAACTTCAATAATTTTTTTATTTTTACCTTTAAAATTAGCAGCATCTAAATCTGTAATTTTGGTTAAGCCATTATTATATAAATCCCAAGCTTTAGAACCGATATGGTATAAATCAAAAACAGATTTATCTGGAACATCCACCCAACAGTGGGATTTAAAAGGACATTCAAAAGGGTCATCACAATGGGGACCAATTTTAATTTTAGGTTCTACTTTTTTTTCAACCAAGTCTAATAACTTTAAAACTTTGGTTTCAATGTCAGGTAAAAGCAGCATGACTTCATCCGTGACATCCGTAGTAGTGAATAAATCTGTTAAATCGGGATAAACACAATCGAAATTTAAATGCATGATCGAAACTGAATTTACTTTAAAACCAGAATTTAGAATAATCCACGTTTGAATGGCGGAATCTAAAAGATGATAATCTTTAACGGAAGTAGCTTTTTTAACTTCAATGATGTCCCAAGATTTTTTCTTAACATTCAAACTAAAAATATCTGCCCGTGAAAAAAATGATTTATATTTAAACGAAGCTTCAAAAATAGTTTTAGATCCTTGATTAATAAAATCCAAAGTTGATTGAACAGCCCCATCATAATCCCAAAAGTCATTTACAACCACTTCCCCTGAACCAAAATGCTTTTGTGCTAAAAGCCCAATAAGATTACCTTCATCAAACTGCATTTGGGTCGAAGCTGAAACTTCGGCTTCAAGTTCAGGCTTATTAGTTTTAAGCCACAATTGTTTTTCGCACTGAAGTCCAAGCATGAGTTTGGATTTGGAAAGGATGGGGGATTTGGGTTTCATTTACTCGGCAATATCATCATCGGATTCGATCTGACATTCACCCAACTGCTTTTTGTCAGATACTCTAAGCCAAGCTGTTCTACCGTTAGTTGCACATGCAAAGACAACTGCACCAGCAGCAGATGGTGAACTAAATGTGATGTCTTTTGTTGTTATAAATCTTCTATTTTGTTCATCAATTAAAACAGCATCTGATTTAGTAACTGAATGCCAGAGTTTTTTGTAACTACTGTAAGTATTTAAGAAGTTTTCAGTTGGTGTATTTGAAATGTGAGAGCCTTTTTTTAGAATATACTTTTCGCTTTCAACAATCATTTTTGCTTGTAAATTTTGATTTTTTTTCTGAACATTCACAAACTCAGTGCCGTTTAAATCATTTTGCGGAATAGCTAAAGTTTGCTCATCAATCATAGCTTCCGATCTTGCAAAAAGTCCTAAGCCTAAGGTCTCAATCACAAAAAGTAAATTTTCAATAAAATCTGACATGTCTGCAATATCAGAGTCTGGAAGTTTAGCCCCAGTCGGTTCAGTTGAATTGGTTAATTCAATAGTACCTACGGATTCTTTTGCAAGTGTATGTAGTTCTTTTTCAAGATATTTAACATGGGCTTTTGTTAAGTTAAGATCTTTGCTTGTGAATACAATAAATGTATCCCACCAATCCTTATCATGCGCGTGCGCTGTTATTCTTTTTGCAAAATTATCTGTTTCACCGATATAAAGTTTTGTTTGTCCGTTTGTGCCGTCATCAGAACTAGTCAGTAAATAGATTCCGGTATCTGAAAGTGCCTCAAGCTTTTTTAAAGTACTTATGTGTTCGCGTCTGCCGATATGGGCAAGTCCTGTCCAATTAGACAGTTCGACGGACTTAAGTCCATTAAATTCAGAACCCATTACAAAAATTTTTAAACTACGGCCATATTTGTTCATTTTTCCCTTCTTCTTTATCAGATTTCCTCAAATATAAGATGAAATTTATTTAGCTGTCTTCCAAATAAATGTCATCCCCCTTTGATGACACCAGTCTGCCGCAGCCTTTTTTTTTAATTCGTTATTTGGATCATGACTCAGATGATTCCCTTTGATTTCGACAAGCTCAAGTTCATCTTGATTCTTTCTTCTAACTAAAAAATCTGGGTAATACTTTGCTGGAACCCCTTTTTTATTTCTATAGCGAATTACAATTTTATGTAACTTTGTCCAAGCTAAAACGGAGGAATCTTTTTCTAGTGATTCAGCAAAAGTTTTTTCACCAATAGCCGAATCCAAAGTTTCAAAATTATATGGTGTTTTTGTTCCTTCAAAATAAATCTTAGCCATATTTAAGTAGCTCCTCGCTGTAGATCCTATTATTTAGTTCAAAGTAAACAGCCTCTTTAATCTGAGGTAAACTAAGGCTAATTGCATAAACAATGTGTGGGTTAGAATTTGCCAAAACATCTTTAGCTGCAAGATGTTCTTCTATTTTTTCAAGTATCACCCCATATAAGTATGTCATTTTAGTAGCGAAAGGGTCATATTTTTTGGACATTTCATCTGCCCATGACATTATTTCTTTTTGAACTGTATCAGCAAGAACAGAGGACTCTTGAAATGTTGGAATCGCCGTTACTTTAAGTCCTCTTTTCAAATTATGTTCTGGTGTTTGTGGACGCAGACTCCGAATCCCATCGATTTCTACTTCAACAAAGATAAGCTTTTCCGGTTTATAATCTTTTAAGCAATCTAAGGCTTGATCTAAAAGCTCAAGCGCTCTAGTAAAAGATAAAATTTCAATAGGTATTGAATCAGGAATTTTTAATAGCTCAAGGAGTTCAGGTCTAATTACTACCTGTGCACCTAATTTATTCTTATCTTCAGCACCAAATTGATCATTACCAGGATCCCTAGGTATCTCACGACCACGAACGATTTCATCACCTTCTAAAACAAGAGCGTCGATCTCTGCCCATAGCCCATCCAAGCATAAGGCCTTATGGTCGATTATTGTAAGCTCTTGAACATTTTTATCTGTCTCGCAGCCATTTCTTCTTATAAGTCTTAATCCACGCCCTAAAACTTGATGTGCAAAAAGTGGTGAACCAAACCCACGTAAAAGACAGATTACAGAAACTTCAGGAACGTCCCATCCTTCTCTAAGCATGTAGACCGATACAACACTGTCGTAAGGGGAATTGAAATCTCCCAAATTGGCCGCTGCTTCACGTAGTTCTGCTTTTTCGTAATCAACCTCATCATCAACTACAAGCAGGGGGTTAAGACTAAAATCTTCTTTCATTGCTTTGATAGCTTGCTTAGCTCCAGCAATGCTTGGTGCAATAACAAATAACAAGGGTTTAAATCTTTTATCAGCGATTTTGATTTTTTCTTTATGTGCTTCAACAGCAAGTTGTAATTGCAATTTCATTGGACCTGGGTCCATAACTAATTGAAGATTTTTTTTCTTGGCAGCTCTTCCCAGTCTATTTCTCTAATTTGAAGTTTTTGTCCAGTTTTTTCATCTCTAAAAATTAAGTCACCAGTATCTATTGCTCCTAAGCGGGTTACTTTTGGGCGTTTAACTATTACGTCTTTTATTAATCTAGGATAAAAGGGAAAAGTTTTATCAATAAAGCGACTGTTTTTATAACTGCCAGTAATTGCTTCAACTACAGATAGATTATAAATTTCGTGGGCTTCGGGCCTTAAGTTATCTGCTCTGTCTGGTGTGGCTGTAACATCAAATCTAAAATCTGTTTTTTCTTTTAAAATATCAAGTGTCCGTTTATATTCTGGGCCCCGTGTATTATGTGCTTCGTCATTAAAAATAGCTAAGCAACCGCCATGGTCAGTAATAAATTTTAAATGGTCTTGTCCACCTGAATAGCCTTGTTGAAACTGGTGTCGATTGGCTACAATTAAATTGTTTCCAATAAGATTCGTTAAGTTTTGGTAGCTATCTACTATTACAGGTCTAATGTCTTTTCTAATTGATAAAAATTCGGTTGGAATTAGATTAAACTCATCAAAGACAGATCCTTTTTCAAAATCTCTTTTTAGTCTGTCACGAACAATAGTATTAGGGCAGAATACTATAAAAGTATTAATTTTTTTAAGACAAAAAAGCCAAGCCATGACGGTTGCCATAACTACTGTTTTTCCTGTTCCTGTAGCAAGAGTTGTCATTACAGGACTGATATTTAAAAATTCATGAGAATATATAACTCTTTGAACGGATTCGGATTGGTGTGGTAAAAGTCTTTTTTCCCCCGAAACACTGCCAAGTGGTAGTAGATGGTTTAAAAAAATCTGAGTCTCTCTAGAAGAATCTACCCATCTAGATTTTCGCCAATATTCAAATTTTTCGCCATGTATTGCTTCCCATTTACTAGCAGTTAAAAATTCGGGCATTATGCCGCCTTTTTAGTTTTCTTAGATACAGAGAGCTTAGATGTTATAATTGCATCCGCTCCAGATTTATCAAAAATTCTTAATGCGACAGTAAATTCGCCTTGTGATGGGAATGTGAATTCAATTTTTTTGTAATTATTCAACGAGTTGCCATCTTTATTAGTTTCAGATTTAAAGTTTGGTTTTGTTGATGGTGCAAATTTATTCTTATGATTGAAATCCCATTGAAAATAGTGAATATCAGAATTATTCGATCCACATGATCCGCTTGCATCGAACTCCCAAGTTAAGCCTGATTTTTGTTTGCTTCTGAATAATGCTGCGGGTTTATTAATGAATTTAATGTTTTCACCTTTAAACTCATTGCTATCAATATCAACAAGTTTAACTTGTATTAGCTGTATGTCTACACCACCAGCACCTTTTCTTAATTCAGCAACAAATTTTTCTGCTTCTTTTGAAATATTCCAAGCTAGAACAATACCATTTTGAATTTTTCTTTCTACAAGATCGGCGCAAAAATCTTGAATGTGGTGATTTTTTAAATTTTCCTTTGGTGGTGCAACAAATATAGCTTTATTGTCCTTAATTCCATGTATGAATTCACCTTGATAATTATGGGTGGTTCCGTAGCATTTTAAAATAAAACTGACGTAGTCATTTGTACTTAATTCACGTACTAGGTCGCGTTCATAAATCCCGTGATAATCAACATTAAAGCCATATGTTGGTTTATCCTTTAATGGTTTTATACCAGTATCTTTTTCATATATTGATAGTAGCCTATCTCTTGCGATCGAAACTGCGATTCTTGAAATATCTACGCCAATCCATTTTCGACCGAGTTTTTCTGCAACGGTGATAGTTGTCCCTCCGCCGGAAAAAAAATCTGCTATTATATCTCCTTTTTGTGATGCCATATTAATAATTCTTTCGAGCAATAATTCAGATTTTTGAGTTGGGTAGCCTATTCTTTCTTTACTTTGGGTATTTAGGATTGGTATATCCGTCCACCAATCATTATGTGGTGTTTTATCTGTCTCTAGGCAATATTTTGAGCCATCACTATGTCGTCCAGAACCTGTTTGAGAGTACATTCTTAATGGCGGATCATAAAAGCAAAGATCTCCTTTTTTATACCATAAAATCGTATCATGTTTTCGCGGCAGATTTTTTTTAGATATTCCACCACCGGCATAACACCACGCAATTTCATTTAAAAAATGATTATAACCAAAAATTTTATCTAATTCGCATTTGACGTAATGCACGGCATGCCAATCTAAATGAAGGAATAAGCTTCCAGTAGGCTTAAGTAACCTTTTTATTTCCCACAATCGTGCATTTAGCCATGCAAGATATGTTGGAAGTCCACCATCCCAAATATCTTTAAAAGATCTAACTTCATCATCGTCGCCAAAAATGCAGTTGTAATCTCGTCCTGAAAAAAATGGTGGATCAATATATATTAAATCTATTGACTCGCTGGGTAACGAACGCATTACTGCTAGATTGTCACCCCAGATTAGTTTGTTTTCAACTTTTTTTACAGATCTATCCCAATCTATGATTTCCGTCGTTAAAAAAGGTAGTTCTTCTTTTGTTTTAAATGTTTCTCTAAAGTTATTGCCATCATAACCTACGGGTATCTCAAAGCTCGGTATGTGGCCAAATTTTTTAACATACTGAAGCTCTGGAGTTGATTCTTTAGGTTTTTGGTAATTAATGACTTCTTTTCTTCTAGTTTTCTTTTTGTCTTGAACTTTTTCAGGACCAAATTCGGTTATGAAGTTAGACCAATTTTTTAATGACTCTTTGGATTCATCACCATTAAAACCATCATATAAATCTGCAAATGAGATTTCAAATTGTTCATCATGGTGGTTGTGGTTAAAAACAGAAAGTGTTTTAAGGTTCGTTACGATTGCAAAATCTTTTTTACCTGAGTCAGCGGATAACAAATATGGTCTGCCATGATGGTCGAAAAATTCAGAAAGATCAGATGTGCTGGTTGGTAATACAAAAAATGCCCATGGGTAGTAGTTTTCGCTTTGTGGTACAAAGCATGCAAAGTCCTTATATTTTAAGCTTGGTAAAAAATCATGTTCATCTGCACCTAGTGCATAATTTAAAAAATACTTTCCAATTTCAAATAATTCTGAAGTTCCTGTTATTGATCCATTACGAAAATATTGATCAATATTATTCGACTTTGATTTTCGTGTTAAAAAAGTAAAAAAATCAGATATTTTGTTACTTTGATTAATTGTCGGTTGCGATACTTTACCAGGTTTTTTAGATTTCATAATACAACTCCAAGGCGTTGTATTTAATTATTCTTCAATTTTTATTCGAAAGATAATGCCAATTTATTGACGCTAGTACAACGTATTAAGTTGGAACAATTACTAAATAATATTTAAAGACTTAAGTTTAGGGTAAATTTAATACCAAGACGTTTATCTACAGACTTTGGTTTTATGATTTTAATAATCTTTGTTTCCCAAGCCCACTTTGGACTTTCATCTGACCAAGCCCATAACGAATCAGGTTCCACAAAGTGCTTTTTTTTATCTTTATAAAATTCGTTTGAATTTTTATATTTAAAACAACTTTCAAATTTAATGATAGCAACTATTCTTGATTTAAATTTCCCATTTTTTCCTGGCGTTTCAATCATTAGTAATTCTTGCCCAATATATTTTTCAGGTATTGGATATGTCCGAGTTTCAATAGTTTTCTTTTTACTCAAAATTAATTGAGATATTGGGTATTGAATATTAATTCCGGTGTATGTTTTTTTCATTTTCCAATGCTCTTAATTTTAATATGGCTAACTTAGTTAAGCGGTTCATGCAGACGATTACTATCCGGTTTAATTGTTTTATTACCAAATGCTTTTAACCGGTCTTCAAATTTAATTTCACGTGAATCAGTTTGAAATGCAGAAACCTTACCCTTGATGTTACAACAGTCTTTTTTGTTATCCCAAAGATCTTGGTCTTTCCAAAAATGGTTTTCACCTTGTCCGATGTAACAAGTGGTAAACTCAATAGCATTTTGGACGCACTTTTGTTTAATTTTTTCGTAGTAGGCTCTAACTTCTTCATCTGTGAAGTGAAAGTCTCTAGATGATTTATTGACTTTGGTTCTATCAAATAAAACCCTTAGGTCTTGTCCAATCGCCTTTTCAATTTGATTTAGACCAAAGCTACTTAGTCTTGCAAATCCCGCTAGCACTGATGGTGTTCCTGTCTCTGCAATTTGATCGATCATTTCAAAGCTTGAATAGTTAAAGGTTGGTAATTTACCTTCCCATTTAAAATTTGGATCAGAAAAGTATCCATCAGGATGAATAGGAAAAAACGGATTAAGTCTAACTGTAGTCCAGAATCCAGCTTGATTGATTTTTTTAAGTGCCTCTAATCTTCTTTTGGCACTTGGTGCGCCTGGCTCAATTTTTCTATTAAGGTCATCGTTCGTTGATGAAATGCTATATTGAATGGAAGTTAAGTCTTTGTCGTATAAGTTCAAGTATGTATCATTAGCCGCAAGATCTGATCTTGTGAAGATCACATATGGGTATTTATAAAATTTAAGAATTTTTAGTAATTCTTGTGTGACTTTGTAAGTTTGGTCTGTCCACATGAATGAATCAGACATTGATCCAATTCTTAATGGGATTTTTCTAGCCATAACTTCACGCCATTTATTTTTTTTGTCGGTTTCAAATACAGTATAGAAGGTTTTTCTGATTTGATTAATGTCTACTGGTACAGGGATTGGATTATTCCAATATCCGTGAACAGTAAGTTCGGCTTTGGCATAACAGTAAACGCAGTTGTGTATACAGCCTCTACCATAGGTGTCGATTTCAAAAGAATAAAGACACTGCTGACAAGTTGAATGGGCATTAACAAGCTTCATGGGGGATTTAAAGACAATGCCACCGCGAATGGGTTTGTCTTCATATCGTTTTTCAAGGCGTGCGTAGATATTATAATCAAAGTCACTTTGGTATTTAGAAAGTTGATCTAATTTTTTTGCTTCTGTAAGCATTGCTTCTGTTACAAGCGTGTTTGAAAGGTCATTTGTCTTTGGATCAATAATTTTTTTAATTTCATCGCGAATTATTTCAGAGGAATTGTCTTTTGAAATTCTTGTTTTAGCTAACAGTCCATCGGATCTAAATTGTGGAAATTGAATAATATTGTTTGTAACATCATCTTTTTTCATAAGTGGACTCCGATTTAGGGATTTTGATAGATTTGAGTTTTAAAGTCGGGTTTTCAATAAAAGACATTAAGGCCGTCCGAACCAAGGTTGAAAAATCAAATAACGGGTTTTGCTGAAGAAATTCTTCAACGACCTTATCTTGTTTTTCTGTAAGTCTTATTGCTTTTATTTTAGACATTCAGATTAGATAGATTGTGCTCAATATTCGGTCAATCTGTTTTACAAGGTATTACAATTTATATCTAAATAAACTTAACTAATCTGTATTGGAATTACTATTTTATATAAAATTTATATATTATGGTTATTTAATAGGCGTAATTTGTGATTTTCATCTAAGATCGGTACAAATCAATAAGGATTTGGTGATCGGATGAAAATCGTTATTTTAACAGTTCTACTGAGCTTCAGTTTTTCACAAGGTGCTTTAGTAAATAAGCCTAAAACTGCGGGCGAGTTAAGAATTGCTAAAATATCAAAAGTTAATAAATCTCAGATTAACTCTGATTGGATTATTAAAAATTTTGAATCAGAACCAGAAATTGCTTATAGGATAATGAAAGATATTGTGAATTACTCTGGTCCGTGTCCTTGCCCCTATAATGAAACTAAAGACGGAAGATTCTGTGGAGGAACTTCAGCATATTCAAAACCAAATGGTGAATCGCCAAGATGTTACCCTGCTGATTTTATTTAATAAAATCAGCAAAATTATTTTTAATTCGAACGTCTATTTTACTTAGATATTTCTGAAAAGTATTTATTCCAAAATCATTTAAAGATTTGCGAACTATCTTAATTGCTAGCTCAGTTGTATCTGAAATATACACTTCGCGATATTTTGGAAGTTTTAAAATTTCTTCTTTCAATTTTTGATGTGTTAGAGTTTCATATCTAACTACAAAATTTTTAAGCCAGGCAGAAGCCCTTTGTCTTCCTATTAAATTATCTATATCAGCAGTGCCATTGACCAACCAAATGTGTGAATAGCTGGGTAGGTTGTGATTGTACCTACCATAATCATCTCTAAAGGATTTTAGCGATTTTTTATAACCAAATTTAATTAGTGCTTTAGATTTCCAATGAAGGAGATAAAAAAAATTGATTTTGTTTTTAAACCTTGTGAATATCAATTCGACTTCGATGTTTCCTGTGTGAATTCGGATAGATAAAAATATTTACTATTTATGATTTCCATGCAGTATTGAAGATAATTTGAAATTTAAATTGAAACAACTCTTTGCAGATATAATTTAAAAATAAAATTTAGTTATTTAATTATAGAACAAAGATAAGTATTTACAGATCTGGCTAAGGTCTCCGATGCTACAATCACCCATATCGAAAAATCCACTAAAGACCCAAGTGTTGAAACTTTACGTAAGTTATCTGAGGCCTTAGATATTCACATAGCGACTTTGATTTCAAATAACGATGTGTATGTTTTTGATTTAATTCGCTTACGACGTAAGTACACCCATGCAGATAAGCTGACTCCACATTTATATATGGGCTTAGGTAGGGTGGTACAATTTGCGAAGGATATTGGGTTTATAGGTGGATAAAGGGCTATTAAAAATCTTAAGACAGCACTTAAAATTCAGTAATAATTCTAGTTACTTATGATATTTATGTAAACTAAAGTTGACATAATAAAATTTTATAGTAAACTATAATTGACTCGTATCCGATAAGCTACTACATCTTTGAATATACACATCAAAGCTCAGGGTGATATGGAAGCAAAGGTTCGAATTATTAGATTTTTTAAAGATGATGATGGTACTGAGCCAGTTAAAGAATGGCTAAAATCTTTGAAAAAGAAAAATAAGAATACAGAGCTTGCGAAAATCAGCACCAGAATTGATCGTGCCGAAATGGGTAACTTTGGTGACCATAGAATATTAGTTGGAAACTGGGGCGAGTTAAAAATTGATTTTGGACCCGGATATAGAATTTATTTTGGCATTGATGGTGATGAAATAATAATTCTGTTGCATGGGGGAACTAAATCAAGTCAGCAAAAAGATATTAAGCTTGCAGAAAAAAGATGGGATATCTTTCTTAATAACAAAAAGGGAAAATAAAGATGGCTAATAAAAATAAGGGCTCAAGCTTTAATGATTATTTACTTGATAGTTTAAAAAATGACGATCAAGCCGTGTTTCTTCATATTAAAGAGGCTCTTGAAAATCCTGATATCAATGAAAATAACGATTATCTTTATTTAATCAAAGCTATTTATGATGTTGCTAACGCCAGAGGTAAAAGCGATCTTGCAACTAGTGCAGGTTTGTCTCGTCAAGGTCTTCATAAAATTCTTAATGGCGACAGTATTCCCAATATTCAAAATGTAATGGCGATTCTAAATGCGGTCGGTTTACGATTTTCAGTAGAGCAAATTCAAAATGTAATTTCCAGTGATACGCCTGCAAATGTATTGGACGTGGCTGAGTTTACTGCAGGTTTGATACCTAGAAATTCGACCTGTATGAAGTTACAAAAAATTGTTTATTATTCCCAAGTCGAATCCCTAGTTAATTATTCAAAGCCACTGTTTGGTGAAAAAATCCTTGCATGGCGGGGCGGCCCCGTTGTTCGTGAGTTATTTGATAAACATAAGGGAAGTAAGTTTTTAAATAATATTAAGCTAGGTAATGCTTCAAATCTTTCAGTGGAACAAAAAGCTTGTATCAGCTGGGCTATAGAAAAATATGGAAGTTTAGATGGGGATACTTTAAGTCACATAACTCATATTGAAGCCCCTTGGAAAGATGCAAGAATTGGCTTACCCATAGATGCTCCGTCCAATAATGAAATTACGACACAATCTATGGTGGAATACTATTCTAATCTTCCTAAATACCGCGATTTAGAAGATCAAGACGAAGTAGGAAATTAATAGTAAACTAATAACCAGTAAACTAAACCAGTTACGACTCCAAAAGCAAAAGGCCTTCGCTTATCACAGGCGAAAATATTTTTTGATTTAAATCTTTTAAGACTTCAAGCATGGAAGCCAAGGTTTCTGAAGATTTAAAATTAATTTCTAAGGCGCTCTCACTCACATTGATTTGGGTTCGCGCTTTTTTGTGCACTAATTGAAATTGTGAAAAATCATTTTCATAGGAAAACTCAAAAACCGCTTCCAAGTTTTTTTTGTTGTCATCTAAAGTGTAGATCAGTTCTTTGAAGTCGCTTTCACCTTCTCCTTTCGGAAAAGTTGAAACCGCTTTATCAAATTTATATTCAAAACAACTGTCAATCTGGTCTTCGATTTGATCGAAGCTTTCAGCACTTTCGATTTCAAGTAGTCCTTGAAAGACGCACTTGCTGGGATCATCCTCAAGCTGGGTGACGCTGAAGTTATATTTAAAATACTCACAATCAAAACTTCCCAAACCAAGATCGTAAGTGGGGGATTTAAATTTTCTAGCAGAAATATCTAAATGATTTTTTGATTTTGTGGCCACGGCATCGACATTTTCTTGGATATCTTTATCGGCCCAATTGGCGATTTGTTTTTGACTATAATCATTGAATTCCTTAGGCACTTTATCTCTGCCGCCTTTAACAAAGCCAGGTAAGGATTTCACGTCGCTAATATAACTGTAAGAAAAAAAGATTCGTGTAATCATTAAAACACTCCTAATGGACATCACCTTAGTATAATTTGCGATCATGTAAAAGGTCGCTAAACAATTTTAAGGAATTGGCTTTGTTAAAACCAATGCAAAATGGTTTTAAAATTGCGCCTTATGCTAAGAAATTAGACTATTTTAATAACAGGCTCAAATCCGCGCTTGTCCCGGACATTTGTAGTTTTTAAATCTTCAATAGTTTACTAAGGATGGATCAAATTCATTTGCAGTTACCCAACATAATTAGGCTTCAAATTAGCCATAGCTAAATATCAAATTTAATAACATTTGAAACATACATCAAATTGATGTATGTTAGGGTAGGTTTGTTTGGGTACTATCTTTATCTTTCGAAATATACGCATAGTCATATACTCAAACGATCACGAACCGCCTCACATACATGCGGTAAGTCCAAAGGGTAAAGCCAAAATAGAGCTTGCGACTTTGGAATGTTACTACAGCCGTGGTTACACTAGTAAGGATTTAAAGATGATTTTAAAGTTTGTGGCAGAACATAAAAAGACACTCATGGAGGCATGGAATGAAATCCAGTCGTAAAAAAGATATCCAGTATGGTGATAAAGACATACTTGAAACCGACGAGTTTGATCCCCAATATGGTAAAGAAAGAATCACTTTGTTTTTAGATCAACAGGTTGTTGATGCTTTCAGATCTCAAGCCAAAGCTAGTGGTGTTAAATATCAAACCTTAATTCGGGAAGCTCTTCGGGATCTAATATATCAAGATCCTAAAAACGATCTTGAAGACCGGCTTAAAAAGCTTGAAGCCGTGGTTTTTAAAAAACGTGCCTAATACACTTGCTACAAAATTTTTACTTTTAATTCTTCATATTTTGAATCAAAATCTACGAATGGCGACACAAGAAATCACAGATGAAAACTTTCGTGAAATTTATCAAAACAATGACATCGTCATTTTAGACTTTTGGGCGACTTGGTGTGGTCCATGTTATCAGTATGGTCGCCGTTCAAAAGAAAATCGATGAGGAAGAAAACTAATAATTTTATCCTCTTGCATCCTTTCCCACGATCACAGTAAACAGTGGCTTCATCTCAAATCTAGCTTAAACAGGTCCATAAATTCCTATGATCGTAGGAATAAAATTGTTTATTTGCTTAATAGTGCTAAAGATATATGAATATTCCTACGATAATAGGAATATTGAGGTTCAAAATGTCTAATTTTGATGAATATTTACGCAACTTTATAAATAACATCGCTTTAAAAGTACGTGAAGAGCGTGAACAGCGTGGTTTATCACAAACGGATCTTGCTGGGTTTTCTGGGGTTAGCCTTAACTTCATCAGTCAGCTGGAATCGGGCAAAAAAACGGTACGGGTCGATAAAATGTTGGCTGTGCTAATGGCCTTGGGTTTGGAAATCAAAATAGATTACGCAAAAAAAAATATGGTTAATTCATGATCGGTTTAGATTTTAAAAGTATTAATGAACTTAAAGTTTTTAAAAGCCAGATTTATGTAGGTCTTTTAAAAAGAACGGCCCAAGGTGTGGATCTGATTTTTGATTCTGAATTTTTTAAGTTATATCAAAATCAATTTTTAACTTATAAAATTAAAATTGCTTCACCTGTTTTAAATTACGGCGGATATAATTTACCTCCTTTTTTTGCAGGACTTTTGCCCGAAGGTTTAAGACTTAAAGCCTTAGTGACTGAGCTTAAAACCTCTGAAGATGACTTGTTTAGTATGCTTGCGGCTATTGGTGATAAAGTGATAGGCGATATTTTTATACATTCGGGTCAAAAGGACTTATCAACGTTTGAAATTTTTGATTCTGCACAAGTTAATTTTTATGAAGTTTTTTTAAAGTCTATACGTGGTCTTAGCGAGCTAAGTACAAGTGATAGTTTTGCAGGGGTTCAAGAAAAGTTATCAGCATCCATGCTAAGTTTTCCACTACGAATAGCAAATAAAAATAAATCCTATATTTTAAAATTAAATCCAAAAGAAAAAACGAACTTAACTCACAATGAACACTACACTTTGCAACTAGCCAAGAAATGTGGACTTAGCGTTAACCCATCTAAACTTGTTTTTGATAAAGATAACAATGCAGGTCTTTTGGTTGAACGTTTTGACAGATCAATGACTGATGTATCAGGCGCTGGTAGTTTTTCAAACAATACAGATGAAATCAAAGGACTTGAAATAAAAATCCACCAAGAAGACGCCTGTCAGTTTTTAGATAGGTATCCTGCAGATAAGTATAGATTATCCATTCAAGATATATGCGATGGTTTAAAACTTATTTCTACAGCACCTGTGATAGAAATTTTAAATCTAACAAAGTTATATTTATTTAATTACCTTGTGGGTAACGGGGATTTTCATGCAAAAAATATTAGTCTACAAACTCAACCAAAAATTAGTAAAGTACTTCTTACTCCATCCTATGATTTAATTTGCACACTGATTTATGGGGATCAAACTATGGCCTTAAAGCTTGATGGACGTGATTCAAATTTTAAACGCAAATATTTTATTGATTTTGCTGAACGAAACGGAATTCCGTCAGGCCTTATGAATCGTGAGATCGATAAGATATTAAATGCCTTCAGTAAACATCATGCTATTTTACTTCAAATCCCTGACCTGTCTGAAAAGCAGAAGAATCATATCTTAAAATCTGCACAAGAAAAATTAAAAGCCATGGCGTAGTTTTCTAATTAAATCGAAGCAATACAGTTTTCTATTTTAAATCCAAAGATTGTTTGAGATTTCGGCTTATTCCCTGTAGACAGGTGTTTAATGTATTGATCTTAAGTTAACTTAAGGAATAAAAATAAATCTTATGGATAAGAATCTCAATAAAGACAATTTGATTTTGAATGAGGCCAACGCCATCAGATCTGCCATTAAAGTCTTAGAAGCCCTTGTCGAAGACACGGTGAAGCTGGGTCTGTTAACTAAAGAAGAGCGTAAAAATTTACTAATTGCAGCCGGTAAGTTGTCTAGACCCGAACGACAAGAAACTGAACGTCGTGGAAAGCAAATTAAAGCCAATCAAAAAAAACAGATTATGGACCACGATAAATCCATACGTGCCATGACGGGGATTAGATCTGCAAGAACAGCAGATGTGTTTTCAGCACCATTACAGATTGGAGCCTCATCCATTAGTTCAAATATTAGTTCAGGCATCGATTCAAACATTAATTCAGGCATCAACTCGGGTATTAATTCAAACATCAACTCGAATGAAATTAATGAATCTGTGGGCGAGTTAAAATCCCCGCGCTCGTGTTATGTGTGCTTAACAAGATTCACTATGCTTCATCATTTTTACGATACGATGTGCGCCCCATGTGCTGAACTGAATTATAAAAAAAGATTTCAAACCGCAGACTTAAGTGGGCAAACAGCATTGATCACGGGATCTCGTTTAAAGATCGGTTATCATGCGACACTGATGATGCTTCGGGCAGGGGCTAAGGTTATTGCCACAACTCGCTTCCCTAAAGATTCGGCGATTCGTTTTTCCAAAGAATTAGATTTTAAAGACTGGGCCCATCGCTTACACATTTATGGTCTTGATCTTCGCCACACCCCAAGTGTTGAAATTTTTGCGAACTATATTCAGCAAAAATATGATCGCTTAGATCTTTTATTAAACAATGCCGCCCAAACTGTTCGAAGGCCCCCAAGTTTTTATGAACACTTAATGGATATTGAAAATAAACCCGTTTCAAATCTATCATCCGAGCAACAAATGCTACTTTCAGATTACAATCAATGTTTGAAAGAATTAGGTTATGATTCACCTCAAAATAATCATTTAAAATCCAATCAAATTTCTAATCATAATAATTTAGATGGTCAAATTGCAAATTCAAATCTTAATCCATCGACTAGTTTAGATGTTCCGATTCAAGAATCTGTTCCTGTCGTTTGGCATGGCCAAGGTTTTGGTGTGGGCTTATCTGCATCAGCCCAGTTGTCACAAATTCTGTACTCGTATGCGGATAACTTAAATAAACAAGAATTATTTCCTATTGGAAAGTTGGATGTTGATTTACAGCAAGTGGATTTACGAACTATAAATAGCTGGCGCTTAAAGATGGGCGAAATTAAAACGTCTGAAATGTTAGAAGTGCAGCTGGTGAATGCTATTGCTCCTTTTGTTTTATGTAATGCGCTTTTACCTATGATGAAGCGGGACAACACAGGCATCAAGCACATCGTCAACGTCACCGCCATGGAAGGTAAATTCCAGCGCTTTAAAAAAGAAGCCCGACATCCTCACACCAACATGGCGAAAGCGGCCCTAAACATGATGACCAACACCATGTCAGGCGAGCTTTCAGAAGTTGGCATTTTTGTTAACGCTGTGGACACGGGGTGGGTCACTGATGAAGACCCAATACAATTAGCGAAATTAAAAGAACAGATTCATGACTTTCAACCCCCTTTGGATATTGTTGATGGGGCCGCACGAATATGCGATCCATTTTTCGATGGTATATTAACTGGGACTCACTGGTGCGGAAAATTCTTAAAAGATTACCGCCCGATTGATTGGTAGATTAAAGATTAGATTGACCTACTTCATTTGCTAATAAAATAAACCCCACAACAAAACATAGAAGCCGGACTTTAAAGTACGATTAAAGTCATAGGGGTTATCCAAAAAACTGCATAGATCATCTTAAAGTGATTCCACTTTTTGCATTAACTTTCGTTAAATCATGTTAATCAAAAAAACTGGACAAATTTGTCCAGTTTGGGGTACGTTGGAAATGTCGTTAAGAAGAATATTTAAAGTTGATATAGAGTTAAATGGTCGACGAATTAAGTATGTGCTTATTGATCCACATTATGAGTTAAAACATTCGGAATCTATGTCAGATTTCATAGTGATGGGTTTAGTTGCGCTTTTAGACGGCGATACTTTTCTACCTGAATCAGAAGTGGGCAGGTTTGAATATTTCGCAAAAGATGGTTTGATTTTAAATTGTAAGTCCTACCGGTTAATTTGGGTTCTTGAAGTAGATCAGTTTTATATCGGTGTTATTAATGCTTATAGGAGATAAAAATGCCTTTTCCAAGTGAAAAAGAATTAGCGAAAATGAGAAAAATTCTTGAAAAATCAGAAGGGTCACTAGCATTGTCACCAGATGCAACCCCTTTAGAAAAACTACGTTACCAAATATGCAAACAATTTGTTATTTATCTTCGAGAAAATAATTTAAAAATTAAAGAACTTTCCAAAATTGTTGGTGTTGATGAAAGTATTATGGGTAAAGTTTTACGTTATCGTCACCAACGATTTTCTACAGATAAATTAGTAAAAATGCTTTCCAAAATTCACCCTAAACATCATTTGATGTTAAAAGTTTCTTAAAAGATTACCGCCCGATTGATTGGTAAACTAAGTAGCCAATTGATCTTTAAATAAACTGGACTAGGGACCTCATAGAAATAGGTTTAAATTAAAGTCATGCTTTTATCTAAAGATCGAATTTTAAATTACTACAATCAAAATGAAAGAAAAATTAATATCTGGTTTTTTGTTGGTGGTATTCTTTTTGATATCATCACGCTGTCTGATATTGACAGTCTGTCGTCGATCTTTCAACAGCTATTTTACATCACAAGCGTGGGACTGCTTTTATACTTTGATTTTCTAGAACATCAAAATGTCTTTTCAATTAAATCAGAACGAATGAATAAATTATGGCAATATCGTGATGTGGCCATTCATTTTTTAATGGGTGGAATATTAAACATGTATTCGCTGTTTTTTTTAAAAAGTGCATCGTTTATGGCGTCGTTTGTGTTTCTGGGATTTATGCTAGGCATGATTGTGGCCAACGAACTTAAAATCGTACAAGAAAATAAAATAAATTTAAAAATTGCACTTTACTTTATTTGTATATTTTCTTTTTTTGCTCTTATTTATCCCTTGGTGTTAGGATTTGTGGGTTGGATTCCATTTTCCTTAGCTTTTATTTCAACCTCATTTTTTATTTATTTGGTTTATAAATTATTAGTTAGAAAAATTAGTAATCCCAAAGTTTTAAGTCGAGCCCTGTTATTACCAAGTCTAACTATTATTAATTTGTTTTTACTTTTTTATGTCATGGGTTGGATTCCTCCAGTGCCGATTTCTGTTAAAGAGATTGGAATTTATCACAACATTGAAAAAACAGGGGACGAGGACTACATTCTTTACTCAGAAAATCCTTGGTGGAAATTTTGGTTTAATGGCGACCAAGAATTTCTAGCTGAACCTGGTGACGCTGTTTATGTTTTTGCACGCATATTTTCACCAGCCAGATTTAACGATTCGGTGACTCTTCACTGGCAGCTTTATAATGAAAAACGAGGCTGGCTTACAACTGACAAAATCAGAATGCAGATCTCTGGCGGCCGTAAAGAAGGGTACCGTGGGTATTCGTTTAAGCAAAAGTATCAAGAAGGGTTATGGCGAGTTTTAGTTGAAACTAATGACGGCCACGAAATTGGTCGACAAAATTTTTGGATTACACAATCAATTAATCCTTCCGAGGAAAGATTTTTTAACCGCGACATCAGATAAGTCCACGACTGATTTACGTTTGATAACAAATTTTTTGAAGAAAATTTGTCAAAATAATTTTTATAAATAAATTCTAATTTTATATTAAATACTCATCTAGCCCATAAAACGATATAGTCCAATCCTAATGTCTAGAATCTTATCTCACAGTAACGCTTTGATTTAGAATTCCATTTGTTGGGTCGATATAAATGTAATGATAATTTTTAAATAAGGTGGCTTAATTGGATATCAAAACTTCGAAGCAAAATGATGATCAATTTGTCAACGAATGGTTTTTATTTCGAGACTGTAATAAATTTGGCCCACTAACGGCCAGTAAAATTGGCGATTTGTTAGATAAAAATCAAATTACAAAAGATCACCACGTTTGGCATCAAAAGTATAACAGTTGGGTTGTAATTAAAGATGTTGATGTTTTTAAAAGCGTTGGATTTGAACTTCAATTTCCAAAAAAACAAGTGAGCTTTTTGGAAGGTGCTGAACAATCAAATTTTTCAACGCGCAAATCTGTTTTCAAAGAAGCCAAAAAGCCAAGTTTATTTAAAAAGCTTTTTGGGTTATTCGCTAAAAAATCATAATTAAAATTGTTCTAAATTTAAACTCTTAGTCTAAAGTCTTAATCTAAACCTTTAAATTAAGACTTTATATTAAATTATTAAATTAAAAACTAAAATTTAACTTTGGTCTTAGTTTTCTTAATAGAATCGAGGGCTTCCATTTTTTTAAACCATGCATTTATTTTAGGATATGTTGAAAGATCTAAATCAATTGCACTAGCTTGTTCTAGATACGCGTAAGCCACAAAGTCGGCAATGCTAAGTTCTTTTCCGCCAAAGTAATGAGATTCGCTTAATAGGTGTTCTACTGGAATGATCTGCTGGTTTACAAATTTTAATGCTTCTTCACAGTTAGTCAAATTAGGTTCGCCCATTCCCATGTTAGTTCTTAATGCCTTTTCAAAAAATAAAGTTGATAACCAGCGACCTAAGTGATTAGAAAAAAAATCTAACCATTGGTCAGTAACTGCGCGCTTAAAGTTATCTTGGGGATAAAGTGAAGATTTTTCTGAATTGGCTAAATATCTACAAATGGTATTGGATTCAAATACAGAAAAATCATTATGTTTTAGTGCTGGAACTTTTCCGATAGGATTGATTTTTAAAAAAGCTTCAGTTTTATGCTCGCCATTTTTTAAATCAACTTGTTTGTATTCGTAATCAACGTTTAGTGCATCTAAAACGTAAGCGGCTTTAAATAGCCTTGCTTTTAAAAATCATAAGCTGCTGAAACTAATAGAAGCTAGCCAGCTCATACACAAAGATAAAAACAAAAACACAGAACATTTGAAAGCCTGAGATTTTAGGTGTTTGTTACCTAAGGTTGAAATTAAAAATAGTTTTGAAACGTAAGATGAGGTGATTGATATGACAAGTAAGCTGTTAAGTAGTGTGGTTGGAACCACACCATTTTCATGCAATTGAACATTAGCAATAACTGATCCGTGAATTTCAAATAATGAAACGAAAAAAGTTAAAACCATCAACCCGTTTTGTCCGAAGACATTTTGTAACAGCTTTGATAGTAAAATTATTGAAATAATAAATATTGAGAGTTTTAATATCGGTAGAATTTGAAAAGACACGTCTTCGTTTTGAAGGATCTTAGCGTTTACTTTTTGAGTGTAAACACCAATCAATATGCTGGTCAAAACAAGTGGGCCAACAAACACAATCAATGTTGAAAAATGCAAAGATTGGGTCCCTGACCAAACCAAGATTGCGCCCTCAATAAGCATGGCAAAAGTTGCTGAAAGAAAAATTAAAATCTCATTAGAGCTGCTCGCAGAACTTGTGACTTTGCTTTTTTTGGCTAAAGAGGCTGTGGTCGCAGTGCTAGAAACAAGACCTCCAAAAAAACCTGTTAAAATTGCACCTGTTCGCGACCCTAAAGTACGATTCAAGAATGAGCCTAAAATTTGAATGAAGGCCAAAGCAAATATCATGGTAGAGATTTTTTTTATATTAAATAAATTCCATTGATCAACATAGGCGGATGGTAAACACCAAGCCAGTAGTCCCATTACTGCTAAAGATAGAAAAGGTTTGCTCCATTTAATTAACATTTAATTTCCATAGGTTTGTTGAATTTTTAATTTATCTTTCCAATTTTATTTTAAATGACTGTCCCAAACAAAGATCCAATGCCTGCTGTAATTGACATTGCAAGAGCCCCCCAGAAACTTACGCGAAAAGCACCTTTCCAAATATTTGCACCACCAACACGCGCGGCAAGAACACCTAGTCCGATCAAAAAAATTAGGGAAGACGTGGAAACAACTAGAATCAAAGTCTCTTGTGGCGAAATTAAAACCATTACTAATGGTAGCAAGGCCCCGATAGAAAATGCACCAGCAGACGCCAGTGCCGCTTGAATCGGTTTTGCACTAAAGGCGTCTGTGATTCCAAGTTCATCGCGGGCGTGGCTTCCTAGTGCATCGTGCGCCATCAACTGTGTTGAAACTTTTAATGCCAGTTCTTGATCTAGGCCTCGGTTCACATAAATTTGTGCAAGCTCTTTTCGTTCAAATTCCATATTCGAAGCAAGCTCAATTTTCTCGCGGGCTAAATCTGCATTCTCTGTGTCGGCTTGTGAACTAACGGATACGTATTCGCCGGCCGCCATCGACATTGCTCCTGCAACAAGTCCTGCAACCCCGGTTAGAAGAATATTTTGATGACTTGAATGAGCGGCGGCAACGCCAACAATTAAACTCGCTGTTGATACAATTCCGTCGTTAGCTCCAAGCACTGCAGCTCGAAGCCAACCAATATGTTTTGATTTATGAGATTCGGCTGGCATTTGATTTAGTTTCAATTTAAGGATCTCCTAATTAACTCGTAATAAAGTTAGTATAATACTTAGGATCAATAAATACATCATACTCATTCGTTAGATTTGTTACGAAATAGATTGATTAAGTCAAATCATCTAAATTAAACTAGTTAAATTAAACCAGTTAAATTTTTTGATCTGAAGTATTAATTTTTCTTACAGTTTTTGAAGTATTAAAAAAATCAAAGCGATTCATGTAAATCTATTTATCGATTATAAATTTGGACAAGCTGACTGATCTACCCGAGCATTAATAACATAAATAATGGGATGACCGCCTTGAAATGAAGTGTTAGGCAGTTGTATCCACGTGATACCGTCAGAGGATCTTAAAGCTTTTTGTTTATCATAATAATTGGCCCAAAAGTTTTGAATCCAAATGAATGTTCCAGTGTTTGGGTTGTAAGTGATAGGTCCTTGAAAGTTGACATAATCATTTGAAATTCCAATCTTAGAAACAGTCGATGTCCACGTTAAACCATCGGCGCTGATTAAACGCTGACTTCTGCCCCACGTAACAAAGCCTTGGCTGGTATAAACTAGTTCTGTTAAACGTAAACCTCTCGCCTGTTCACGTACTGTCCACGTCAGACCTTGATCCAAAGACACAGCCGAATACGTTTGATCGTCAATGTGACCAACTGCGACCATTTTATTTCCACCTTCAGCAATTTTTTTCAACCAATTTGTTTGCAAAGTTGCAGGTCTAATAAATGTAGCGCCTTCGTCATAACTGATTCCAAAAATCCTAGTTCCGTCGGCTCTGCCATTTAAAATAAATTTATCATTAACTCGCATGGCTTCTGGGTGAGAGTAGCCAGCTGTTGGGCGAGCAGTTAAGTCGGTCCAATTCAAACCCATATTTGTTGAGATGGACCCTTGATTCCACAGTGAAAAAAGAACGCCGCGAGAATAAAAAAGTCCGTTTGCCCAAGCGCCGGTCCGTATAGTTTCCCAATTCAGTCCGTCTCTGGATCTACGAATACTTCCATTAAATCCCCATCCAAAATTAGTAAATAGCCAACCATCACCATGATCAATTCCACGTCCTGCATAAGGGGTGTGGTCACATTCTACATAGTTAGGATTTCCATCGACCCAACATCGAGTATTATTATTTTGTGATTGATCTCTAATCCATGTTCGACCGTCATCGCAAGACATCACGGTTCTAGCCATATGGCCCTGTGCTATGAAGATATCCACTTTACCTGCCACTGGTGGAGGAATGATAGGAGGAACAACTGGTGGAATTGGCGGAGCAGGATCAACAACAACAGGTGGTTCAATTGGAGTTTCGTCAATCGGAATTTCTGGATCGGCTGGAATAACATTGCCATTTTTATCAAGACTAGAATATTTAACGGCATTGAACTTTCCACAGTTTTGAAAACAAAGAATAAGAGGAAAAGCAATAAAGATAGAAAATATTCTAGCCCAATTTTGCCTTTTCAAAACAAGTCTCCTTTTTAAAAATAAACCAGGCTTAATGAGTTTAAGCTGTAAGTTCGAATACCTTTAAGTATTTTCGGAAGAATTAAAAGATCAGAATATAAGTATATAAATTAGCGTTTCGTTTTGAGCCATTGAGCACACACTCCATCTAAAGTGTGACATTAATTTAGATTTAATAAATTTTTAGAAGTGATTCGCAAGCCGGGTTATCAGAAGTTCCTTCTCCGAATTTACAAAAGGCTGTGGGATAATTGTAGTTTTGTTTTTTAAATAGTACACCACCTCGACAAACACCTTTGAGTTTTAGTTTAGTCTTAATCACCTTTGGATCACCGCCAATACGATAGCCATCATTAGGTGCGGCGGTAAGATCAAGTTCTTCCATGGCTCCATTGCAAATCTCTTTGGCTCGATTCAGCGCACCTTTTAAGTCATCTGTAGTTCCAACTTCTAGTCCGAAAAAATTGTCATTGACCTGATTTAAATGCAAATCAAGTATGAAGTAATAATCCTTTGGCGGGGATATTGTTATGCCATTACTTTTAAGTATCTTAATTAAGGGTTTGCCTTCCAAGAAATCCGGAGAAAAATAAACTTTAGAATTAGCATTCAAGGGTTTTGAGTTCGCATGGATACATATAAAAAATAAAAATAAAAATAATTTAATATTTGGTTTCATTTATTTCCTTTGAAAGAACCATTATGACTGTTTAATTCATAATAGTCGAATCAGCTAAAACTTAATCTTCGACAGCCAAAAGGGGCTGAAGTTGTTTATCCATTATATCAAGACTTTCAAGTAGTTCATCTACAGTTAATGTGATCTCTTGATTTTGAGCCAAGTGCTGTCCCATTCTTCGGATCGATGCACTGCTTTCGACAACAGTGATTTGATCTAGTCCTGCTAAAATATTTGAAATAGTCAGATAAACATTTTCCAAGTTATCAGCAAATTGAGTTTGAGCTAAAAGTGCAAGCTTAAGAACAGATGATTTTCTAGCCCAATCTAATTGATCTGTTTTTGTTAATTGGGTTTGGTCAATTTTATTTAAAGCGTCTAGATGGGCATTTAGCAGCAATATTATTTTTTGACTGGTATCTATAGTTTGTCTAGTACCTTCTGCGGCTTCAATAAAAATTTGTGACAACATACTTAAAGTGTTTTGCGAGCCACCGATTTTTACATGTTGGCCTTTTTTGATTTGATTCAAATTTTCTTTAATTTTTAAACTATGTAAATCGTATATTTTCATCCACTTCACAAAATCATTAACGAAGACATCAACTAAATCTTTATGCAGATTTAAAATATTTGAACCATAGGTCAGTAAATCAACTTTTTGATTTGGTTCAGCTTCAAATGATGAATCAACCTGAACACTTATTTTTTGAATACTATCTTTTAATTTCCCTTTTTCTGTCGCGACATAAAAAAACATGTCTTTAAATACAGAAGGATTTGTGTCACGAGCCAGTTCCGCAACTCGTTGGTATTTTGCAATTTTTCTTTTATCATAACGTTTAAACATTAATTCAGAAGTGAATAAGGCTAGTCCTCCTGTTACGGATCCGACTAAAGAAAAAACACTAATTGTATTTAGGCCACCACCGTTAATGGCTTCAAAGAACATCCAAGACTCATTGAAAGTTTGCGTTAATCCAAAAGTGGCTAAGGACAACGATGCTACAGATAATGATAATAATCTTGATGTGATTCCAGGAGGTGTCTCTGAATAGGGGCCATATTCGAAGGAACCTTCAGTTAATAAAAAATCACCTGAAATCCCAATGGCCACTAAGTTTTCTCCGATCTTGTCGACCACAAGTTCCTTCGGAAGCATTAAAAATGTAGTTTTAGTTAAATAGGGATCAGATAAGCCGGTAGCATAGTCAGTTGATCTTTCAACTAGATCAAGTTTGATTATATTATAAATGTCTAATGCAAGCTTCTGAATTTCGGCTGGCTCCATTAATCCAATTTGTTTAGGCCTAAGTTTTAATTCATTAAAAATTCTTCTGAAATATTTCGAATATGTAATTTCTGCCTTTAGTAATCTTTCATGTATGCCTTCTGAAAAACTGACATCTAGTGCGCGATTCAGTTTAGTTCTGCTTCTTCCAACTTTAAGCGGAGGTGATGATTCTGGCGGAAGAATTTCGCCGTTAAGCGCCTCAGCAGAGTTAGCTAGGAAAGACTGGCATTCATCAGCCCAAAGAAAAGGGGATGAAAATAGTAAGGATAAAATAATAAAATAAGTTGAAAACCTTCGAAACGATATGTGCATTTGGTCCCCTAAATTAAAAATCTTAACAAACACGGCAACAGAGGTATTACAAATAAAGTGAGCCCTAATTAAATGCAATTAATTAAACAGTTTTGGCTTCTTTACAGTGTTAATTGTTTAACTTCAAAGGTTGTAATAGAACTGAAATTCCATGAAGTCCATAATATTGGTATTAAGCCTGTTTTATTTTTTAAATGCTAAGGGTGAAGACTCTTGCGATATCTATCTTAAATTAGAACAAAATAATGTAAATTTTTTATCAAATAAAGTTAATGTAACACCAATAAAACTTCCCAAAGGTTTTTGGAATGACCAAAGACTAAGTGAAGTTGCAAGACTGTTGTATCAATTAAACGTAAGGCCTTTGTTTCTAGAGTCCTTAAAATCAAATCCACTTCAAGACGCCTCTGAAACTCTTAAGTCAAAATTTGGATATGCATTTTCGGGCGCATCCATTGAAAACTATGTTCGGAAACAAAAAAAGTACCAGCTTTGGGTAGAGCTGTTAGCTGAAATTGGACATTCCAGAAATATTCCGCAGTTAACCCGAGAAAGAATTAGGTCTGTCTTTAAAGCAAGACAAAATGCGAATTTACCAAATTCACAAAAACAAATTGAACTTGATGATAGCCCTTGGTTTCAAAAATTACTTTTTGAAACATTTGGACAGCAACTTACCCCTTGGGCTTTTTATCAAAAATATTATTGGGCCTATGGCTCCCATGACAATGCCTTTCAAGCCTTTGAATTTTTAGAAATTGCAACGTTTAAGGAAGATAAACTTATTGAAGCCTTACTTAAAATAAGACGTGAATTTGGAGACGAATATTTATTGACAAAAAAACTTGAAACCTT
Organism: Bdellovibrionales bacterium; assembly: GCA_043764155.1. Classification (GTDB taxonomy): domain Bacteria; phylum Bdellovibrionota; class Bdellovibrionia; order Bdellovibrionales; family UBA1609; genus JAMLIO01. The sequence continues at coordinate 55,388 of JAYUKW010000037.1, read as the reverse complement.
AACTTTGGTTCAACTTAATCTTAAAGATATTACGGGTGAATTCACAACAGCAAAAAAATTGCTAAAATATGTAAGATTAGCTTTTGGCAGTTGGGAGAATGGATTAAAAGCCGCTGATATAAAACTTGAAACCCAGCGTGTTCAATGGACAAAATATAAATTATCTAAAACAATTGAACTTTTAAGAAACTCGTTTGGTGATGCTAATTTATCCTTACAATTTTTAAAATCATTAACTGAAATTGAGTTGGCTTTTTTAAAACCACTTTTAGGTTCTGCTATTAATGGAAAGGCTTTGATTCTTCATTACACAAAAGGCATTGGTTGGTATGAAAGCTTAGAAAAAGCAGGTGTAGACGTAACAAAGTTAAGAGTTCTTGCGGTCCCTGATAAAAATAATTTTCCCCTTATCATTCAAAAAATAGCAGGGATCATAAGCCCATCTTCGGCCGCTGTTGATCGGTTAACTCAAGAGGACCTTTTGTTTCTTGTCCCTTACATGGGCAAACCAGTATCAGGATTAAATGTCAGGGAAATGGCATCGAGGCATTACGGAAGTTGGGATAACGCCTTAATTGCGGCAGGCTTTAATCCAGATCAGATTCGAAAAAAAGCGTGGACGAATTATCTTTTATTAAATATTTTTTATCAAAAAGAACGAACGCAGTATCAAGCTAATTATGATGCCATTGTAGGTAAGGCGGTAGGGCAATTTGTAAACGATGAACTTACGGCAGTTGTCGTTGAATCTAAATCTACAGAATCTGTTTATGTAAGAAATAAATTTGAAGATATTTTTTATCAGGCCCAAGCACTATTTTCAGAAAGAGAATTATATATTTTTAACGAAGTGCTAAAAATTATTGATGCCTCTTTAGCCGGTGAAGTAGAAGCTGTCGATTTAATAGATGTTCTTGATTTAGTTATAAATAGTCTGACTGATATTCCTAAAGAAGAAATTCTACGTTTCTTTGATAAAATTCGTGAAAATACAGACCTTAGAAACGCATTTGTAGATTTGATTACAGATTCGTTTTAATTATGCACGAATGAAATCGGAATAACCGAACTTAACCTATGTGCTGTTTGATAAGTTTCTAAAATTAAATCAGAGCAGAAATCGTTACCAACGTTTTATTTTGAGACAATTTATTCTATCAACGGAATTTAAGCCTCGTTAATGTTACTTAAATTGATCTAACTAACAAAAAAGGCAAAAAATGTTAGTTAGATCTTGTAAGTAACAGTCATGTTAGTTATTATTATCTAAGTAACAAAAACCTATATTTTTGTTACTTAGATGGGGTTTTTATGAGTAAAATGCAACGAGTTGGTCATTATGTGCCTGGTTCAATAGCAGCTGATAAGTACCAGGCTTATATACCAAAGCCTTTGCCACCGATCCCTCCCCTTGATTTAGGGGAGATTTACACATTATTGGATCAAGCCAATTCAGCTTTGGGACGTCTTGATGGAATGAGTATTGTTCTGCCTGATGCAACTTTATTTTTATACATGTACGTCAGAAAAGAAGCGGTGTTGTCCTCACAGATTGAAGGGACACAGTCTTCATTGTCTGATCTTTTGATGTTTGAAAATGCCGAAATACCAGGGGTGCCGATTGATGATGTGACCGAAGTGTCTTGTTACGTTTCAGCAATGGATTATGGCCTTGAGCGAATTAAAACATTACCGCTTTCATTAAGACTTATTAAAGAAATCCATGAAAAGCTAATGGATAATTCTCGTGGTGGAAATAAACAGCCGGGTGAGTTCAGACGGACGCAAAATTGGATTGGTGGAGATAAGCCAAGTAAAGCTAAATTTGTACCACCACCACCAGAGCATTTAATAGAAAGTCTTGATAAATTAGAAAAATTTTTACATGACGATAATGTGAAGTTACCAGCCTTGGTAAAAGCGGCATTAGTTCATGTGCAGTTCGAAACGATCCACCCATTCTTAGATGGCAACGGACGTCTTGGACGACTTTTGATCACTTTAATTTTATGCACCGAAGGTTTGCTAAAACAGCCCTTACTTTATTTAAGTTTGTACTTAAAAAAACATCGTGAAGATTATTATAATTTTTTACAGTCTGTTCGTGAAACAGGGGACTGGGAAGAATGGATTAAATTTTTCTTAACAGGAGTTATAGAAACAGCAAATCAAGCTACAGATACAGCCAAGTCTATCATGTCACTTTTTGAGTCCGACAAAAAAAGGTTAGAGCTTGAAGCAAAAGGCGCATCTGCGATTTTAGTGATTCATAATTATTTACAAAGGCATCCCTTAACTACGACTTCAAAAATCAAAGCTGAATGCAATTTAGTATTACCCACAGTTTTAAGAAGTTTAAAAATTTTAGAGACTATGGGAATAGTCAAAGAAGTCACAGGAAAAAAACGCCATAAGGTTTTTGTTTATAAAGAGTATTTAAGACTGCTAAATGATGGTGTATAAATGGTGGAGGTATTTTTAATAAAATTTAGCTGAGTATTTTTAAATAGTTAGCCAGTTGTGGGCCTCGTTGGGCCTCATATAAATATTAAATCCGACGGGCGACATTTGGTGAAAAGCGACATTTTTTGGAAGAAATGTTGAGTTTCACCAGACATTTGGATTTGATTATTCTTACCCAGTTGATCTTTGTGGGTAAGAATATTAGAATTTTTTTATGGGAATAAATAAATCTCTTAATAAACTCCTAAAGCGGCCCTCCTTTACAAGCAAGGAAGCTAAGGCTCTTGGTGTCAAAGCCAACAGTCTGGCTTATTATGCGAAGAAAGGGTCCATAGAGCGGGTTTCCCACGGGGTTTATAGAAACCCCAAGGTGGAAAGTACTGCACCGTTTGAATGGCAAGACCTACTTGAAACGGCCAACAGCATCCCCGATGGGACGATCTGTCTTATTTCCGCACTTTCTTATTATGGACTTACACAAGAAATTCAAAGGCAATACTGGATCGCCGTTCCTCACGAAGGCGGTCTTATTAAAAGACCAAAAACAAAAATTATCCGAACCCGCAATTTTAAACTGGGTCGGGTTCCGTTCAAGCTCGGCGAATATAAGACCCACATTTTTGATAGAGAAAGATGCGTGGTAGATGCATTTAAAAAACTCTCAAAAGAATCCGCCATGTATTCCCTAAAATCTTACCTTAAAAGAACAGACGAACATAAGCCCGATCTATCTAAACTAGCTCGTTATGCGAAAGAACTACGGGTGGATATTGTCCCTTACATTGAGGCACTGACATAAGGAAAACAGCATGAGCCAAATCAGCACCAAAGCCATTGAGCAATCCACCAAAGAAAAAGTAAAAAGCATCGCCCAAAAACAAAATCGAACTTTTAACGATGTTTGGCAAGAAGTTGTCCTTGAGCGATGGCTGGCTCGACTCGCAATTTCACCGTATAGAAAAAACTTTATTTTCAAAGGAGCAATGTGCTTGCTACGCTACATTGAACTGCAAAGGGAAACACGGGATCTTGATTTTTTAATTAAAGACCTGACGGCATCTATTGACGATGTAAAAAAATATCTGACAGAGGTATCGGCCATGACATTGGATGATGGTTTTATTTTTGAAAATTTAGATGTGGGGCCATTACCCCATGCCCACATGAAATATCCGGGTTATCAAGTATCGGTTATTGGAAAATTAGGAAACACAAAAACCAAGGTCTTTATTGATGTTGGTGTGGGTGATGCTGTGAAGCCCACAGAAATCACAATGAAACTTTTAGGAACAGAAAAGGCTCCGCTATTTGAAAAAGAAATTCATCTATGGGCCTATCCCGTTGAGAGTATCTTTGCAGAAAAATTAGAAACCGCCGTCGCAAGGGCGGATCAAAACAGTCGTATGAAAGATTATCACGACCTTTTATTATTAGTCCGTGGCGATGTGGTCGACAAAAAAGCGGTAAAGACGGCAATCAAGGCCACATTCACCAATCGGGGAACCAAGCTCCAAAAACTATCCATTCCAAAAGATCAAATAGAAAACATTCAAAGATATTGGGGAATTTATTTAAAGGCCATGGATGCTGATATTCAAAAAGATTTGGCCACTGATATTCAAGCGGTGATGGATGAAATCAATCACTACCTTGATGAGCATAATTTAATCGGGGCCAACTAATGCCAAGCTTGATTTGAATTCAGCTAGGCACTCGTTCTCAATAAAACAATTGATATGGAAATCCCAAATCAACTACGATTAATCGGTAAATGGTGGAGGCGCCGGGAGTTGAACCCGGGTCCGCAAGTGTTCCACAGTAAGGCAAGCTACACGCTTAGTTTGTTATTTGGGTTTCGGTTCGCAGACGTCAACAAACACACTTCGTTGAACCTAGCCTTAAAAGTTTTAAATCCACAAGTTTAAGGCGCCCGATGGATCGAGGTTTCTAAAGTGACACCAGATTCCCCGCACGAGACCAAAGCGAGGGCCGATGAGTTGCTCTAATTAAATTAGGCAGCTAATGAGTAATCGTTTCCAATTACATAGTACATGTTTTTAACGAGGTCCTCATGCTCCCCGGCGTGCTCCTTATGCTTCACCACCCACGTCGAAGCCATTACGCCCCCAGTTTACTTAAAAATAAATTAAACCTTTTGTGGTTAATCAAAACACAATTAACAACTGAATATAGCACACATCCATTGCAATATAAGTCTTTTTTAAGTGCAATAGAGTTATATGCCCTTACAAATGCTATTTAAAAAATCATCTGACGAAAAATGGATCTTCGGTAGCTTCCAGTTAGACTTTTTAGGTCTGTTCCTACCGGGTTATATTGGGCTGATTTTTGTGGCTCTTTTATCAGATCAAGCAATGGCAGTGGTGGTTTTGGGTTTTATCGCTGTCGTTTTGATTGATTCGGGACATGTTTACACTACTTTTTTGAGGGGCCCATTTTTTAAAAACAAGAATAATTTTAAAACTTTGTCTTCGCTTTTTGGTATTTTCATATTTTTATTTACATGGCTAATTTTAAAAATTCCCTATTTCTGGTCCTTTATTGTGTACTACACGCTATTTCATCACATCAGACAGTATGTGGGTCTGATCAAGTGGTATAATAAATTGGATCATTATTATGATTCCTGCTTAATTTTATTTTTTTACGCTTCAGTTTTAGTTTCAATGCTGCTGTTTCATGTAAACCCAAATGAAACACAACTGTTCTATTCTTACCCCGGTGACATTAAATACATACCTTCAGATAAGTTATTTAAATTGTTGTTGGTGATTCAACTCTTAATTTGGGCTATATACTTTTTCTACGCCTGTTATTTATTTTTATTTAAAAAAGTAAAGCCTTATAAATCCCATTTATTTTTTGTGTTTGCGATTTTGTTTTATTTTTTAGTTTGTTTGTCTAATCGACAAAGTCCACTGGTTCTTGTTCCGATATTATTTGCCCACGGCATTCCGTATATTTTACTAATTATACATTCCAAAGAAAAACTTCAAATCACGACTTCAAAATTCAAAATAATTTTTTTAGTTTTAGGTTTTGCCCTTATGGCAGCTTTAATTGAATTTGGCCTTCAGCAGTCAGTGATTCAGTTTGAATATTTAGCTAGTCCCGATATTTTACCTAAAGTGTTTTTGGCCTTATTTTTAACACCCCTGATTTTTCATTATGTTATTGATGGCTACATCTGGAAGAGCAAACACTTTTTGGCTGAAAAAATTTACTCTTAAAACAAATCTAATGTGTGCTAACAAATTGATATCTATTAATGGTTACTTAGAAATGAGAATTTACATTAAATTCATCATAAATTGACGTCCATAGTTTTACGTCATTATTATCCTTAAAAAATGAAACTAACCCGCAGACAAATCATCACCACATCATTATCCCTCGGGGTTTCAGCCTTAGCGTGGAAGTATTTTAATGGTTCAATTGAAACAACCGGCTTTGCACCTAAGGGTTTGATCTTAGGTGGTGGGCAAGGGCTTCATCAGGGACAACAGATTTATTTTTTATCGGCTGTGAATTTAAATTCTGCGAAGCCAGATATCAGTCATATTCCGTTAGATTTTTTAGGGCATGGTCTAAGTTTTAATCCCTTAAATTCAAATCTTGTTTCGATCTTTGAAAAAAAAGGCCCTGGTGCTTGTGAATTGAATTTGATGACAGGTGAAACTCGAAAAATTGAAACAGATAAATCTAGATTCTTTTATGGCCACGGAGTTTACGTTTTAGATCAAAAATCAAATCTTGGATTTCAAAATAAAATAGAACCTAAATCTACAGCTCCAACTAAATCTTTTAGTAACTTAAAACTTTTATCCACCGAAACCGTTTTATCTACAGGTGAAGGTTTGATCGTCATTCGGGATGCAATGACTTTAAAAATTGAAGGTCAATTTCCATCTTATGGGGCCAACCCCCATGACTGTAAATTAATTGAAAATGGGTCTGTACTTGCGATCACTAATGGGGGCGCGCCCATAGGACAAAATCCAAAGCCATCAGTCACGTATGTAGATGTGTACACGCAGAAGCTTTTAGAAAAGTTTGAAATTGAAGACCAAAGATTAAACGCCGGTCACTTAGCTATTTCAAACAATATGGATTTGGTTGTTGTGTCCGCCCCAAGATTAGGTTTGCCAGAAACAGACAATGGGTCGATCAGTTTGATGTTAAATAATAATGTAAAGGGCTTGTCGAATACCAAATCCAATATCCAACTAAGTGCACAAAAAAAACTAATCACTTTAACAGAACCTAAAGCCATTATAGATCGTTTGAAATCTGAAACTTTAAGTTTATGTATCGACGAACGCCGAGGAATTATTGTTGCTACATCCCCTACGGGAAATCTTGTCACTTTTTGGAATCTTAAAACTGGTCAGTTTATTTCATCCTTAGAAATGCCAAAGCCCCGTGGGATTATACAATCTAAAGATAAAGCTTATTTTTTAATAAGCTATGATTTGGATGCAAGCCTTGTTTTTGTAGATGCGGATACTTTAAAACTAGATGAATCTTTAAAAGTTTCAAGAGCAGGATTTTCAGGCTCACATTTGTATTCGATTTAGCAAAAAATTTAAGATCTTACAAATTTAATTAAATCTAAAATATTTCCTTTGTCAGCTAATCTAAGTGAATTAATATATTCCATACGGACTTTATTTTCTTGAAGTGCATTTAGTTCGTTTTTATTTATTTTAGAATTTGCTCTTATCATGTCTTCATTTGTTAACAACATCTGGCCCCAACTAAACGGTATATTATTATTTTGTTGATTTAGTAGATCTGTCATTAGCCTTGCATGTCTTCCATTTCCGTTTGGGAACGGGTGAATGGATACGAGTCGATGATGAAATCGTGTTGCTGCTTCGTCTAAATCAAAAGTTTTATTTTTAATCCAATATTCAACATCATCAAACAATGCTTTCATCTTTGGAACTATTTGTTCTTTAGGAACTCCGATATTTTTATCTGATAGCCTGATTTTTCCTGCCCACATCCAAACTTCTGAAAACATTTTTTTATGAAGCTTAAGACAAATTGAAATATTGAACTCTTTAATTTTTTTGTTTCTGTATATCCAATTTGTAGCTTGAAGAATATTTTCTCGTTCTAAAATATTTAATTCAGTTTGATTAGAAATGTATGTTGGAATCAATTGATTCCGTTCATTAGGATCTATAGGTGTTGCTCCAACTTGGTATTTAATTTCAAATTTACTCATCTATTTTTTTAATTTCCCGAAGTCAGTATTTTTAAAGTCCCAAATTCTTGAATCCATTTTATCAGCTAATTCTTTAGCTAAGTTTAGAATTTCAATTTCATTTCCGGATGAACCTTGTGACTCTAAACGCATTGAATGTTCAGTTTTTTCAACTAAATGCCGTGCAAGTTGTTCAGCTTTTTTATCTACAATTATATTGAGGCTTTCGTCTGAGTGTTCCGGAATTAAAGCATATATAAGCTTACAACCCATTGCATGGGCTACTCGGTCTAATATTTCTAGTGTGACTTTGCCTTTTGTTTCACGCTTTTCTAATCTGGGAATAACAGAAGCATCAACACTAAGTTTATTAGCTAATTGTTTATTGGTAATACCCAATGCATTTCGAATAGCTTTAATCCAACCAGATATGGGCGGTGTTTGATCCTTTAGATAAATCCAATCTTTAAGTTTATTGTCTAAGATACGTCTTTGAGTTCCTAAGTGCTTTCTATTCGTTTTCATGACTTAATGGTGACATATATACCATTATAAATCAAATAAATAGTGATATATATGTCATTATAAGGCTATTTTAAATGATCTCATATCACTATAAATAAAGTGATTTTATACTGTTTTGAATCGAGTAATATAATTTAGTAGATTTCGAAATTAACTAAACAAACTGCTAACCACCCATTTATGAACCATATAACTGACCCCAAGAAGTAAAAAGCCAATCAGATAACAGCTCCAGAAGTTAAGTTTAAACTTATCTGCTAGTAAAAATGGGACAAAGAATAATAGGGACGCTGGAACTCCGATCATTATGCTTTTGGCTAACAAAAAAGTATTGCCAGAATCTTGGGATTGAAGTTTGGATAAGGCCAAAGAGATCATAGTTACAATTGGAAGCGAAATGATAAAACCACCTAATGTAGGGTTGGATTTTGAAATCCATAAGACTGTTGTTAGTATGGTAGAACTTAAAATTAAATTGAATAAAACTTCAGTCATTTAAGGAAATCCTTCGGTTATGAAAACGAATTTAGAAGCATCAAAGCCAAAAAAAACAATATTATCAAATCTAACCACAAAAACTAAGATTGTTAAATCTAAGTCTATCAATCTAAAAAAAACGGTTCTATTAGCTCCAAAATTTTCTGAAGCCACTTTTAAGTATTTTGATCTAGCCAAAAAGAATAAATCCAAAAAAGAATGGTTTGAAAAAAACAAATCCATGTATGAAGACCATGTGAAATGTCCCTTCGGCTATCTATTAGAATTGATTGGGCATGAACTGGGGGCGGATTTAAAAAAGATAACTATTGATCCGAAAAAAATCACAAGACCCCTTAGGCCGTCTAATAAGGCTTTAGATTTGGGTTGGGTTAAAGATCATGCCCATGCAACCCTTTGGGAGTCCAAAACTTCTATATTTGAATGGAACCCCGCTGTTCATATTCAGTTTGGGACCAAGGTGGACGACAATTTGATGGGGGTAGGGCTTTATATGGTGTCTAGCCGTCAAATTTATAAATTCCGTGAGGCCGCTTTTAAAGACTACGAACTTTTAGATCAAATCACCAACAACAAAAAATTTAAATCTAGGTGGGGTGATAGTTTTGGAGAAAAGTATAAGCGCTTTCCGAAGGGCTATGATCAAGATCATCCTTCGGCGAAATACATAATCTATAAACAGTTTTTTGTTGATCGCGCTTTTTCAAGAAAAGATGTAATCAGCCCTAAATTTATTCCTCAATTGGTTGAAGATTTACGGCTTACAATGCCATTTTTTAAATGGGTCAGACAAACAGTTGGGACTTACACCAAAAAACATCAAGACTGATTTTTATTAGAATGAGTTAGTTTCATATCTAAATTTAATTTAATAGACTAATTTTAGATTGTTAAGAAACGATTAGAGACTGGTTAAGAAAATTAAAGATACTTGAGTTAAATTAGTCATTTACACAGAATATGTGGATAAGTCTGTGCATCTCAGGGGATAACTTGGATTTATTTAGTTAGGCTTTCTCAATAACGCTAGACTAGTGGCTAGAAACAGACTGGACCTATAAGTGGGGGTCGATTTCCGCCAAAACGATTCTTTATGGCTGCTTTTCGCTAGCAAGACCACGTTTAGAGTCTTTCTTTTTTTCAGATGCAATTCCGCGTTGAGCTGAACCTTTCATTTTAGCCTTATATTCTGCTAATTGAATGTCGTTCATATCGCTTTCATAAACGTTACGACTGGCAATATTTCCACACGAGTTATCGTAAGGATGTTTTACACTGTGGTTCACCCAAACCATGTTTCCAGATTCAGTTTTTAGACGATCTGCAAATTCACCGGCTAAAGTGGTTGCACCTTTTGTACTGGCAGGGACACGGCGCGATTTAGGTTGAAACACGGGGTTTAAATTTTCAGGTAAGGCTTGGCCATTGGCTCTGATTAACTGTCTTGTAAATGTGCTAGCTTTTTTTGTTAAATCAGCCTTAGTTATAAAAGCCCCAAGTAAAGTTTTTTTAGAATCTAAATTGGCCTTAGCATCTTCATGAGTCACACCTTTAGATCCAAACGCTACTGGGCCAGACGCTTCAACTGAATTATTACTTAAGTTGATTAAGTGACAGCGGCTGTCTTCAGTTAAAAGTTCATTTAAATCACAGATCACAAATTTATCGGTTGCAGGTTTAAGTTCTGTTTTATAAAGGCAACCTGTTTGATCTTTCAAATCACGCGCAACATCCATAGTGCTAGACATTAACGAAGCAGAAAAATTTCTTTGTCCCATCGCACGAATTAAAAACTTCTCTTGAAAAGCTTCTGAAGAATTCACCATGGCTAAACCCATAACTATAACTGCAAATATAAAATTTATTTTCATAACAACTCCCTATCAACATTCTTATATTGAAGTGTCATTCTTGAAAGTCTAGTTTCACCTCAAAAGCGGCTTTAGGCCAGCCTCACGCAGTGAAGGGTGCGTAAGGTGGCTTAAGCGTAGAATATACAGCGTGAAAATTGACAATTTTAGGTTTAATTTACTTCAATGTAAAAACTTTTTACAGCTATCGATTTAGATTTAAAACTGTCTGTAACACAAAAGATCTAAATTAATATTATATTAAAAATTTTGGCATATTAATGGCTATAAAGATTCAATGAAATTAGATTTATTAAAGATTTTTATTTATACATTCGTGTTCACAGTATTTAATTTTAATGCTGCATATTCTCGAGAACTCATTGAAAGTGCAACAATACACCCAACTCCTTCAAGATATGTCCCAAGATATACGCCCACGAACTTAACTGAAAGTTGTAAAGACTTTATAAAAACATTAAGTCCAGCAGGTTTTAGTTGGGGGTGGTTAAAATCACCCGAAAAAGTCAATCAATCCAATTCAAATTTAATCGACGTATTTTACTATTTTAAGTTGGTTACAAGTGCACCTCCAGTTGTATTTTTTAACGGCGGACCAATGTCAGATAGTCACCAGGATTTTTTAGAATTTAAAGACTTGCCATCAACCCCGTTGGTCTTTTTAGACCAACGGGGAACTGGATGTTCAAGCGCTTATCCTTATAAAAATCAGAGTAAAGCTTTTGAATATATTTTCTGGGGAACAACTGGAATTGTTCATGATGCAGAGCTTGTTCGAAAGCGTTTGAATTTAAATAAATGGACAATCGTAGGACATAGTTACGGTTCTTATATTGTTCAAAGGTATTTAGAGCTTTTTCCACAGTCTATAATTAAAGCTGGTGGCAACGGCGGAGGAATCGTAAATTTTGATCCATTATCGATTCAATCAAAGGCTCCCAATCTTGAGATGCGTTATGAGGAACAATTTTATGTCTTGCAAGATTATTTTAACAAATATCCCCAAGATAAAATAAATGTTAAAAAAATTGTAAATTTAAATCTATGTAAAATAAATGCTAGTTCAAGGTTAGATTGCGGTGCGGAGTATTTACAAAAATTAAGTTTAGATATTATGGGTTTTTATGATCTTTGGGAATCAATACATTTGGCGATTGTTGAAGTTGTAAATTCTAAAGTAGTTTATATTCATCAGGATGTATCGTATGAAAATCAATTTAATCCGACCCATGGTCATATTATTGCATTAGAATTTATTGGTGAGACTATTAACCTGGTTAATTATGAGCGTTTAAGATTAATAGGATCACAAATACTAGGTTCAAAAGAGTTAATTGCTTTGTCCGAATCTTGGCAATATTCAAAACCAAATTATTTTTGGCACAGTTTAGGTGATAAATTATCTTTAAAATATAAAGAATGGATTTTTAAAGAGACAGGCATTAGAGAAATCAGAACAGATACGATTAGAAAAAACTTAGAAAAATATCCAAACATAGAATATACAATGTGGTCAGGTAAATATGATTACTATTCTCCTAGACGTTTATTGTTTACGTCGTGTAGCCAGATTGGACCAAAATGTAATTTTGTTGCCAATGATCATAATGGTCATGAATACCATGAATCCTTGTATGTATTTATGTCTCCAGAGTTGGGTAAACAAATTGAACGTGCGAGAAATGAATAAATTGAATGACTTCTTTTTGTATAACTAAAGATCCTTAATACTTTTCGTCACAGGAAAGATCTGAAACTGCACCTGGTAGACCTTTTCACCCAAAGTTTGTTCACGCTTCATCAGTAAATTCTTAAGCAAGGATTTTCTGAATTTTCGGATTTCAAACTTAGCGTCTTCAAAATCTTTAGGTGTCAGTGCTATCGAAAAACTTCCCAGATCACGATCTTTGGGCGAGTCGCTGAATAAAGATTCTAATGCTAACAAAAGTAAATCTGATTGAATGCGTTTGATAATATCTAAAGGAATATCATTCGATAAGGTATTTTGGCCCAAAGTTTTTTGGTAAAATTCGCCTTCAGATAAAACTAATTTTTCAAGTGACTTATCTTGGACCATTTCATCAACAGATTTTTGAAGTTCGTTTAATTTACACTTATCGCCTAAAAGTTTTTTAAAATCTTCAATACGGTATTTGCCACCCATGCCGTCACAAATAGAATACAAAATCACTTTTAACCAATGGGAATCTTTAAGGCCTTGAACGTTTTTGGATCTAAGTTCTGACAGTTTTTGTAAGTGATCGTAACGATCTTTGGGTTGTGTTGCCTGATTGTACTGGACTAATAATATAAATTCGTTTGAATCTTCCTTATTAAGTCCCAGCGCTTTACAAAATTTTAAGGCCCCGTCGTCAGATAAATTTCTTTGTCTTGCGATAATTAATTTTAAATACTGAGGACTTTTTAAATCCGCCGCGGCCGCAAAATCACTGGCCGAGTACTTTCTGATTCCTAACTTTAATGAACGTTTGAATTCTAAAAAGTCGGCTAAATAAATTCTATAATCTAAGTAGGTTGAAAGATTGGGGGCCGGTATTTCAATACTATTATCTTTAGAAGTAAGAATGACGTCGTTCATGGATAACCCCTAAGTGATTAATTAGACTGCAAGTTTTTAAAACAGACTTTGGTTTAAAATCAATTTTATTATACAAGGGAAGGGTTAGATAAATACAGCTCTGATTCAGGTGCTAAGAAGTCCACAAGAAACTGAGACTGATTTAATTGTTTATTTAATCGCTTATAATCAGGGCAGTGGGTTTCGACCAAGGTCCAGAAGCGTTTACTGTGATTCGCATGTTGAATATGACACAGCTCGTGAATGATAACGTAGTCGACAAGTTCTTGATCAAAAGCCACAAGCTTCCAATTTAAAGTGATACTTGAATCCGATGAGCAGCTGCCCCATCTGGTTTTTTGATTTCGAAAGCCAATTTTTTTTGGAAATAGTTTAACAGCCTCGCTTAAAACTCGAACTCGTTGGTTTAAATGGGTGATCGCATGAGTCTGATAAAAATCAGTTAAATATTTTTTAAGTAAAACCTCCTTTTCTTTTTTTTGGAGCAAATCCCATTTCTCAGGATAAAAAAATTGAAGTTGGTCTAAATCTAATTGCAAAAAAGGTTTTTTAAAATCCGAGGACGTTAATTTTAATGTGAAAGCTTCCCCCAAAAGCGGAAATATTTCGCCCGTCACAAATCTTTTTGATGGAAATAAGTCTCTTACTTTTTGAAAGCCAAGATTACATTTTAAAATCCAATCTTTATGTTCAGTTAGTTCTTTTTGAATTTGCGCAAATGGGCGATTCAAAGGGGCAATCACGTAAACGGTGCCGTTCGGTTTCACAGAAAATCGTAAGTGCCGCATATAAGGTTTTCGGTGAATTTGAAGTGCCATACCAAAAATTGTATTTTCAGAATCTGGATTTAAATCAGTCATTTTTTTTTGAAATAAGCTCGATGTATTTGATTGATTTAAAGTGTGATTTGGGACCAAAGATTTATTTTGCCCTGTGTTTTCAAAATTATTTCTTTCTAAAACTGTTTGTTCAATTGGGTCGTCATTTAAATATTTTAAAGGTCCTAATAAATCTTTGCCTTTAAATTTTTCAATTGGCTTATGATTAAAAAAATCAAAAAGACTAAGTTGAATTTTTTTAAAGTAGTCAGAGTTACGGCTCAAGCAAGTCCTTTAGAATAATCGTATTAAATAAACACAGTTAAAATGATAGAAATCAGTATCGTTTATTATCCAATTTTTTTCCATTGGATTTCTGGCTCACGTTTAGCCTCAATGCAATCTTTCAAATAAAGGTTAATTAATGTTTAGTAGGCTATACCTTTCTTATCAGAAAAATTAACCACCGTTCGGGTGGTATAAAATTAGGCAAATTTTAAAATGCTTTTTAACATTATAAATTTTCCTAAATATTGCGTTGCAATGAAAATGGTTACCTAAGAAAAATCATGGCTAATAGCCTAAAAATCAGACTTGTTTTGATTTACTGATTGGACTAAGTTCTGAGTTGCCGGGTCCCGCGCAACTTGTGCCTTGCTAATCCTGTCAGATCCGAAAGGAAGCAGCAGTCGCAAAAGTCTTGTGTGATGTGGGGTGCTCGGCACTTTTTTTACTACTGTCATTTCCTTTAAAACCCGCTATAACTGGGCTTAGATGTCTTATCAGGTGATTGCTCTTAAATGGAGGCCTAAAACTTTTGACCGCATGATTGGTCAAAAACACATTGGCCAAACTTTAATAAACGCTCTTAAAAACGAGCGTCTGCCGCAGGCATTGCTTTTCACTGGGCCACGTGGAACCGGAAAAACATCGGCGGCCAGAATTCTTGCTAAATCCCTTCGCTGTTTAAATTCAAAAGATTTCAATCCTTGCGGGTTATGTTCAGAGTGTTTGGATATTTCATCAGGTCGTAGTCTTGATGTTGTTGAAATTGACGGAGCCAGTAACAACGGTGTGGATTCTATTCGTGAACTTCGTGAATCCGTAAGTTTCAGACCCACTGTGGGATCAAAAAAAATCTATATTATTGATGAAGTTCACATGCTGTCTTTGTCCGCCTTCAACGCCTTACTTAAAACCTTAGAAGAGCCACCCGATCATGTGATGTTTATCTTGGCGACAACAGAAGTTCATAAAATTCCAAAGACGATTTTATCTAGATGTCATCGATTTGATTTTAGACGTGTCTCAACAAAAGAAGTTACAGAGCATTTAGAATTTATTTGCGGCGAAGAAGATGTGAAGTTTGAAAAAGAAGCCTTGTGGGCGATTGCCAGACAAGGGGAAGGTTCTGTTCGAGACGCATTTAGTTTTTTAGATCAGGTTATTACGTATTCTGGAAAAGACATCACTTACGAAACCGTGATTGAATCTTTAGGCTTAACCGACCGTAGACTTTTAACAACAATCCTATCCGATATCGTAAACACTGATACTGAAAGTCTACTTCTGCATATGGAAGATATTTTTAAATCTGGGGCGGATGTTGGGGTTTTCGCGGAAGATTTTTTAGAACAGATAAAAAATTTATTAATTGTGAAGTCGGCAAAAAAACCAGAGGATTTTTTGGATTTACCTCAATCCGAAATCCAAATTTTAAAAGACATCAGTGTTAATATTTTTGAAGGTCATATACATTTGCTTTTTGATATGATGCTTGAAATGTCCCAAAGTTTAATGCGCACCCAAGATCAACGTACAGTTTTGGAAGTGGGTTTATTAAAGCTTTGTCTTTATCCAAAAGTTTTAGATTTAAAACCAGTATATAATACCGTTCAAAATCTTGGATCAAATTCTGCGCCACTTAATTCAAAGCCGGTGATAAATACATCTTCGATTAATAATTCGAATACACATCAAAATTCAAGTGCAGTTCAAAGTTCAAGACCGGCATTAAATCGTCCTAACCCAATTGCAACGATGGCGACGAAATCAGAGAGTCCAAGCTCTGAGATTCAAAATTATGCTTATACAAATTCCTCAACTCGTTCAATCGAAGGTTCTAAAACTGAAAATGCAGTTTTTAAATCAGCCAATCAACCTATGTCTCAGGCAACATCTCAACCTACACATCAACCTAAAGTGCCGTCGTCTTACCAAGAAGAAAAAGACAATCAGGTGGGGCTCAGCGAAGATCAAAAGAAGTGGCATGACTTTGTGGCTAAAGTGACACGACTGAATGCTAAAATGGGCGCGACAATACAGAATTGTTTGTATGAAGTTAAAAACCAAAATGTAAGTTTGGTGGCACCTGATAAATTGGTCTTCATTAAAAAAGATTTAGAAAAACCAGAGTTTCAAAAAGTATTGTCTAATTACATTAAAACTTTTTTAGGTCCTGACTTCATATTGAAGATAAAAATAGAGGGCGTTGTGGCCACTGAAATTATGTCTGATAAAACAGCAGTTAAAGAGCAAGAAGATATGACAGCGGAAGAAAAAAGACGTTTAATAGAAAATATACATAACAGCGAAGCTGTGCAAAAGTTAAAACAAACGTTTAAAGATATTGAAATCGTAGCAATCAAGGAGATGAAATCATGAAAGGTTTTGGTGGAATCCAGCAGCTGATGAAGCAAGCCAATCAAATGCAAATGAAAATGAAAAAGCTTCAAGAAGAATTCGCAACTCGTGAATTCTTGGCCTCGTCAGGTGGCGGTGCTGTTGAAGTGACGGTCCTTGGTGAAAGTCAGGTTAAGTCAGTGACCATTAACAAAGATGTGTTTGCTGACGGTGACGCCGAAATGCTTCAAGACATGATTGTTCTTGCGACTAACGACGCTTTATCTAAATCTAAAGAAGAATATAAATTAGCCACTGAAAAAATCACTGGCGGCATGAATCTTCCTGGAATGATGTAAGATTCAATGTCTTTAAAAGTACCTTCGCTACAAAGATTAATTTCTGAACTTTCAAAGCTACCTGGTGTGGGATCAAAATCCGCACAGCGTATGGCTATGAGCTTTTTAAAGTTTTCGAAAGAAGATATTGAATCCTTAAGACAATCTTTAAAAGACATTAAAGAAAAAATTAAACTGTGTGTGGATTGTTACGCCTACACAGAAGATGACATTTGTTATTTCTGTTCTGACCACAGCAGATCTAAAAATTTAATTTGTGTTGTTGAAAGCCCAGGTGACATTGACCGTGTGGAAAGTAGCGGGGCCTTTAAGGGACGCTATCATGTTCTTCACGGTGCAATTGCACCACTAGATGGCGTGGGGCCAGAGCATTTAAAAATTAACGAACTTTTTTATCGTGTTGAAAAACTAAAGCTAGATGGTCTTCGTGATCTTGAAATTATTTTAGCCCTTGATGCCGACCTTGAAGGGGACACCACAGCTTTATATTTATCTAGGGAATTGGCTAAAAAAAATGTTCAAGCTTCAAAAATTGCCCAAGGGGTCCCGATGGGTGGTGATTTGGATTTTGTGGATCAGCGCACTTTGGGGCGAGCCTTAGAAAATAGAATTAAATACATTAGGGATTTATAAACAAATGTCATTTGTAAATACCAACACTAAGGAAATTCATTGTAAAATCGTTTATTATGGTCCATCCCTATCAGGTAAAACCACCAACATGCAGTGGATTTATCAAGAGGTGCAAGGGCATTCCAAATCAGAACTTTTTACACTACCTACAAGCACTGAACGCACTTTGTTTTTTGATTTCTTACCAATGGAAGTCGGCACAGTTCGTGGATATAAACTTAGACTTCACCTTTACACTGTGCCTGGACAAATTGTTTACGAAGCCAGCCGAAGACTTATTTTAAAAGGTCTGGATGGGTTAGTGTTTGTCGCCGATTCCCAGGCTGAGCGAATGGAAGAAAACTTAACCTCCATGAAAAGTTTATATAAAAATCTTCAACAGCAAGGTGTAGATTTAAAAAAAATTCCTACAGTTATTCAGTATAATAAACGTGATTTGCCTTCAGCCTTAGAAATTGAAGAGATGAAAATCAAATTAAATCCGACTGGCTTTCCTGAATTTGAAAGCCAAGCTCATCTAGGGCTTGGTGTCTTTGATACCTTAAAAACGGTCTCTAAATCCATCATTGCATCCTTGAAGAGCGGTAGAGTATAATTAAATTATGTTAAAACAAGATCTTGTATCTGAAATCGAAAGCCTTAAGAAAAAACATAAGGCTGCAATTTTATGTCACTATTATGAAGAAGGAGATATTCAAGATATCTCTGATCATATTGGGGATAGTCTTTTTTTAGCTCAGATTGGTAAAAAAATTGATAATCCGGTTGTTGTGATGGCTGGGGTCACGTTTATGGCTGAAAGTGTAAAACTACTTTCACCAGAAAAAATTGTTTTGGTGCCAGACATGGATGCAGGATGCTCCTTAGTCAATGAATCCCCTTATAGGGCCTACGAAGCGTGGCGAAATAAATATCCTGAAGCCTTGTGTGTGTCTTATGTGAATTCTAGTGTCGAAGTGAAAGCCTTAAGTGATGTAGTCTGCACGTCATCTAATGCGGAACTGATAATTGATGCGATTCCAAAAAATAGAAAAATACTATTTGGTCCTGATAAAAATTTAGGCGGTTATCTACAAAGAAAAACAGGCCGAGATATGGAACTTTGGGACGGCACCTGCCAAGTGCATGTTTTGTTTTCGGCTAAAAAACTTTTTGAAATTAAACTTAATTATCCAAATGCAAAAGTGATAGCCCACCCCGAATGTGACGAACAGGTTTTGTCATATGCTGATGTTATTGGATCTACTTCAAGATTACTTAAGGAGGTTGAAGAACACCCTGGACAGGAATTTATTGTTGCCACTGAAATTGGGATTTTTCACGAAATGAAAAAAAGAAATCCAAAGGCCACACTTATTCAAGCCCCGTTTATTGGGCACTGTGCTTGTAATGAGTGTCCTTATATGAAAATGAACACGTTGGAAAAAATCAGGGATTGTCTAAAAAATTTAAATCCTCAAATCCAAGTGAATGAATCCATTCGTCCAGCGGCTTTAAGTTCATTAGATAAAATGATGAAGATTACGAATGGCGAAAAAGTCAGTTGGCCTAGTAGATTTATATCACCACTATGAGTCTTTTCGAAAGTGTAAATCAATTATTAGAATTTGAAAAACTTAGTTTCAAGTTTTTTTGCGATTTGACGTGGGCATCGACATATACAGATCACCGTTTAAAAATCAGAAAAAATCTTTATCGACAAACAAAAAATAAAAGTGTTTTGGATTTACAAAATATCCCAAAATTAGAAAATCAATTTGTTTCTATTAGCCATTGCCCTAAGATTGGTGGCTATGTGATTGCTGATCAAAATATTGGTTTAGATATAGAGCAGTTCCAAAGATTAAGTCTCAGCTTAATAAGCCGTATCTCGAGTGACAGCGAAAGATCTTTATTTGAAAAATCAGATTTAGCAGCGATTTGGACAATTAAGGAATCTGTCTTCAAGTGTAGTCAAGGTTTATGTAAGACTATGACTGAAGTTCAAATTGAAAAAGTTGAAAGTTATAAAAATAAAGATTTCAAGATACTTAAAGTGAATTCAAAACTAAACAATTTTAAATATTACGTAATCACTTTGATTTCAGAATTAGAAGATGTTTGTCTTAGCTTTGCAATTGAAAGATTATAATAATATATGTTTAATAATTATTAATATAGGCTCATTAATATTATTAATATCTTAATCAATTAATTTTTTACAGAGGATAATTTATGAAACAGTACTTAATATATTTTATTTTGCCTATATTTTTTCTGGTGTGCGGAAGTCTTGTTAGTTGTGAAAAAAGCAAGACATATCAAATTGAAAAATCCGAAAATAATTTAGAATCCATTATCCATGGTTCACATCGAAGTGATATCAATAAAGTAAGAGACGTTTATAGAAATCCACAAAAAACCTTAGAATTTTTTGAAGTTAAACCTAATATGACAGTTGTTGAAGTGTCCCCAGGTAAAGGGTGGTTTACAGAAATTTTAGGACCCTACTTAAAAGATAAGGGCGAACTTTATCTTGCAACCTTTACCCCTGATACAGAAATTGAATACTTCCAAACAGCCAATAAGACTTTAAAAGAAGTGATTGAATCCCATAAAGATCTGTATGGTAAAATCACATACACAGCCTTTGAACCACCCAAAGTAATGGGGCCTATTGCACCGGAAAATTCAGTGGACCGCGTGTTAACATTTAGAAATGTTCATAATTGGATGGCATCTAAAAAAGAAAAAGAAGCTTTTCAAGAATTTTTTAAAGCTTTAAAACCTGGCGGAATATTAGGGATTGAAGAGCATCGACAAAAACTAAGTCAAGTTCAAGACCCTGAAGCTAAAAGTGGATACGTCAGAGAAGATTTTATGATTGAACTCGCAGAATCAGTGGGTTTTAAATTTATTAGTAAATCTGAAATAAATGCCAACTATAACGATACAGCTAACCACCCAGAAGGTGTTTGGACTTTGCCACCTGTACTTAGGCTTAAAGAAAAAAACAGGGCTTACTACTTAAGTATTGGCGAAAGCGATCGGATGACTTTAAAATTCCAAAAACCAATCCCAAAAACCCTCTGACCCTTTTTTCTGTCTACACTGTGTTGTATTTTTATGGATAAAAAAATTTGTACCTACAAATATATAACACAGTGTAGACAGAAAAAAGGGTCAGAGGGTTTTTAGTTTAATAATATTATTCCACTTAGGTTTATAATTTTTCTTTGGCTGTCCTTAATCTCAATGGTTATTTCATTTAAAATAAATGAACCCTTAAGGTCTTTGAAATCAATTTTATAGGAAGCAAACTCTTTAGGTATCTTTTTAATTTCGGACTGTTTCACACTTTTAGCTTGGTCACGCATCATATCAAAAAGTGGCTGAAATGAAATATCAAAAAAATCATCGGATATCTTTTGATTAAGTATTAGTTTGTCAGAAATTAAATTTAAGCTCCACTCCTTATCATTTACTTTTATAATATTTTTAATATTATTGTAACTATAAATTTCAATGGGTAAAAATAGTTTCGCATTTTTAAAACTTAGCGGTTCTACATCTAAGCTATCAAGACGAAGATTTAAAGATACATTGTATTCCAATTGGCTCGATTGTTTGCTTAATTTATTCATTAAAAAAAACTTGATATCTAAGCCTGAAGAGTTCAAATTTTTATTTTTTATATCTACAGCCCAAGAAAATTTTTCCTCTAATAATTGCTTAGCTTTAGAACTATTTCTGCTATCAATATAATTGATTATAGATGAAATACTTCCAGCATCTTTTGCGGTGATTTTATCTAAAGATTCTATATTTATCATGTTGTACTTTTTGATATAGCTTACGAGTTTATTTATTTGAGAATTAAAACTTAATTTTGTTGCATCAAGTGGCCCCATAAAAGTTATAAGTCCAAAAATCATTAAACTAAAAGGAATCCATTTTATGTTTTCATTTTTGACTAAAGAAAAATATATACTCAAGATCAATAAAGCAAATCCACAGATAAATAAAACAACACGGCTTTCAGTTAGGCCATAATCAGAAATTCTTAGAAACAAAGCATAAAACAAAAGTCCTAAAAGTGGCAAAATTAAAATAAAATAATATTTCCAAAAGAGATTAACCCACTTAAAATTCAGGTTATGTCTTATTGGATGAATTAATAAAAGAGCAATCGTTCCCAGAATAGAAATACTACTGACAAGCCAGCTTATATATCCACTTGGGATATTCCACTGAATAAGAATTTTTAATGTATAGGCGTATAATATTATTAAATAGATCGCAGTTATAGGAACCAAAGCGAACTGTGTGAAAACTCTTAGTTCATTGGGATAACTAAAGTCGTTTGATATGGTTTTTGTTTTTTCTGGAATACCAGAAATAAAAAACCAGGTTTGAAAAAATACAGTTGAAAATACAGCAAGGTACCCAAAGGCTTTTGAAAGATTTGTATTAAATAAAAGATTAACAACTAATATAGCTAAAGATAGTCCAATCCAAAAAGTCACTGCATAAATATTGGCTTTAATTATTCTTCTTAAAAGAAAATAATTATAAGACCAGAATTCTAAATTTTCTTTTTTTTTAATATTTAAGAATGGGGCTAGTGAAACAAATAAATGAACAATAATAGCAATCTGAATGAACTTAAATCCGAATCCATTATTTTTAACACTTGGAACTGAAAAATAAATTAAGCTTAAAAAAATTAATATTATCAATAGAACATCCAGTTCCCACTTTATTATGTTTTTGAAAACAGGATGAAGTATGCTTTTAGCTAAAGTATCTTTTATTGATTCTTTAAATAAACTTAATCCAATAGAAATTGGAATACCTAAATATAAAACAAAAACAAATTTTATAAAATCTTGATATTCAGAAAAGTAGATTGAATCTAAAATTAAAAGACAACTTAGCATTGAGCAAAGATTTAAAATCAAAACTACCCATGGAAATCTTTTGGCAGAATTTAATGCAGTTTGTTTAATCTCAGAAATTGAAAAATCAATAAACATAAACTAATCCTTTAAATTTGAATGGGGTCTAGTTGAAACACCAAATTCACTAAAGTTTAACTAAATGCTACTTTATTTTATTACATCTACTTTGTGTTTAGAGTAAAGGCTATGTCTATATTTTTTTAAATATAATCATATTTTAGTTATTTTTTAAATGAACTAGATATAGGTTAATCAGTTCAATGTTAAGTTAATCTTAAATTTCTCGATGTATCATTATGAAAATTCTAGTAATTACTACTTTTGCAATCACTTTTGACCTATCAATTCATCAACTAAACCATGATTTAAACTGATCTTTGGGATCAAAATAGCGTCTGCCGGCCAAAAATGAAGAATCCGCTGAATCATTAAAAGTGCTGGCAATATGACAGGGACATTTTCTTCTTTCATTTGAAAGGCCTTCATAAAATGTTCTGGATCTAAATCCATAATCATACCAATTAGCATTGGGATGTCATTTTTTAAAATTAAATCTTCTTCCGGTAGGCCAAGTAAAAGTTTTCTAATACGTCCGATTCGTCTAAAATTTCCACCTGTTCCTAAAATAATACTTTTCTTTTTGGGTGGGGGACAGGTTATAAAAATATCATCAATTTTATCTAGCTGATCATAATAATTTTTTTTCAACTGACCAGATCCAATGTCTTCAATTAATCTAAGTGTCCCTACATTTAAACTTGTTACAAAATCAATCTTGTCATCATTTACGATAGATACTTCAAGACTTCCCCCGCCGATATCCATAAGTAAACTTGAATGTGTAGTAGGGGTTAACTTTCTTCTAAGCAAACTTGAACTGATAATTCGGGCTTCTTCTTTGCCATCAATCACATCAACCTTTAACTGAAACTTTTCCATAATTTCTGCCACGACCTGTTTGTGGTTTTTTGCATCTCTGAATGCACTGGTGGCGATGATTTTATATTTTGATACTTTGTATTGATAAAAATAATTTTTGATTTCTTTAAAAACCATCATGATCTGTTGAACTTTTTCATTACTGATATGACCGATTTGAAATACGTCCGTACCAAGTCTTAAAGCAAAACGTTTTTTTAAAATTAAGTTTTGACGATTTTTAGAATCTAAAGGTTCGCCTTTAACTAATACGACTCGTGTTGCATTTGATCCAATATCGACTGTTGCTATGATCATGCCGGCTAGATTCCTTGTTGATGATTGAGGGTGAAATGTCTTTTAAGCTCAAGTTGAAAATTGACGGCTTTACCTTTCGGCGTTTTTATTCTGTTGTACGACCCGTCCTCGTTCATTTCCCAAGACTGAGTGTTGTCTGAAATTATTAAATCTAAAACCATACTTAAGTTCTTTTTATGTTCAGTATTTTGTATCGGAGTTAAGACTTCGACCCTTCGGTCTAAATTTCGCTTCATCCAGTCGGCTGATCCAAGATAGAATAGTCCATCTTTAGAATCTTGTTCACCATTTCTAAAGTGATAAATTCTAGAGTGTTCTAAAAACTGATCTACAATGGATGTAATTCTTAAATTTTTTAATCCCATATTTTTTAAAACACAGATGCTTCTAACGGCCAGTTGGATATCAACTCCTTCAAGTGCGGCTTCATATAGTAAATCACAAATCTGTTTATCTTCTAAGTTGTTCAGCTTTAAAATAATACCAGCAGGTTTACCTGCTTTATGGTTATCAATTTCATTTTGAATCATATGGATAATTTTTTCTCTTAAATTAAATGGCGCGACTAAAAGCTTATTTAATTTATCGGGTGTTGATTTTCCAGTCAGAAAATTAAAAACATGAACCACATCTTCGGTGATCTCATTTTCAGCCGTTAAATATCCTAAATCAGTATAAAAGTTGGCTGTGTCAGCATTATAATTACCAGTTCCAATGTGGGCGTAGCATTGAAGCCCTTTTTCTTCTTTTCGGGTGATTAAAACTGTTTTGCAGTGTGTTTTAAGTCCTACGATTCCATAAATAATGTGGGCCCCAACATCTTCAAGTTTTCTAGCCCAAGAGATATTATTTTGTTCATCAAATCTAGCTTTCAGTTCAATAACACAAACGACCTCTTTACCGTTTTCAATGGCTTTGATCAGGGCTTTAACTAATCTACTGTCTTTATTTGTTCTATATAATGATAATTTGATTCCAATCACATCGGGATCGTTTGACGCTTCAATAATAAATCTTTCAATTGTCGAAGAGTAACTTTCGTAAGGGTGATGCAACAAAGCGCTTCCTTCACGTATCATTTTAAATAAATCCGATGACGAGTGGGCGCTGCTGAACTTAGACGGGGTGAAAGGACTCCACGGTGGAAACTTCAAAGAAATTCTACCAGCTTCATACATTTGACTAAATTCGCCAAAATCTAAAGTGGGCATTTTAAGTAAATAAATATCTCTTTCAAAAATTGAAAGCTCATCTTTTAAAACATCCAAAAGCCATTCATCTGGATTCTCTTCGCATTCAAATTTAACTGTATGACCAAACTTTCTTTCTTTTAATTCTTCAGAGATCATTTCTAAAATATCTTCGGCGTCTTCTTCGTCTCGTTCAAATTCTATATTACGAGTGACTCTAAAAAATAAAGACGCTTTGATATTAAAATTTGGAAACACAACGTGAAGCAGCTCCCTGATAACCACATTGATGTGAATCCAGTTTTGCCCTTTATCTCTTGTGATGGGAATGAAAGACGGAAACAAAGTAGGGATTTTAATTCTAGCAAAAGTAAGTTTATTTGAATTCGGACTTTCAAGTTTAACGGCCAGTGAAGTTGAAAGTGCCGAAATATGGGGAAAGGGATGTCCCGGGTCTACAGCAAGTGGGGTTAGAATTGGTAAAATATTTGAGTGAAAATAAGCCGTAATATTTTTAATTTCTTCATCAGATAAATCTTTCCAGTCCAAAAAATAAATATGCTCATCAGCTAAAGCGGGTTGAAGATCTATAATGAAGTTACGACTGGCCCTGTTAAAAAGGGATTGAACTTCTTCATTTATTTCTGTCCAAACGTTGTCGCTGGATTTATTTTTATTTTTTAAAGCATCGGCCCTGGGTATCGAAAGACGCTTCATAAAAAATTCATCTAAATTTGTTTGAAAGATACTTAAAAATCTTAGTCGTTCAAGTAAAGGTAATTTTGGATCTTCCGATTGTTGCAATACGCGGTCATTAAAATACAACCAGGCCAGTTCTCTGTTTAAGCTGTGGTCGGTGTTAGATTTCATGTTTAGGTCCTAATTAATGTCTTAAGATGTCCAAGAGAATAGAAGAAAAACTATTCAATTAGTACCTAAATTCATGAATTAATTCAAGAAAAGCTGAACTCGGTTGCAGATATGAAACTTAAAAGGATTCTAGACGTATTTGTACATGTAATAATAGTCAGCACTGCTTCTTGTCTTTAGTCGTAAATATGGGATAAAAAGTAATATTATAATAGTCTATTTCGTCGTCGGAGGGGCCATGACAATGACTCAACAAACAGAACTTAAAGTAAAAGATTTGCATCCAAAAACATGGGAAAATCCATTAACTTTGGACGGCGCAGAGTTCTTAGAATTCGCAGGGCCAGAAGCTAAAGATTTACATCAGTTAATGATTCTTTTAGGTTTTTCAAAAGTGGCTATTCACAAGTCTAAGCCTGTGACTTTGTACAGACAGGGTGGAGTTCAATTTATTATTAACGAAAGTCCAAATAGTTTTGCTAGCGACTTTTCTTCCCACCATGGTCCTTCAATTTGTGCCTTGGCTTTAAAAGTTGAAAATGGAAAAAAAGCTTTTGATGTTGCATTGGCTCGCGGTGCAACCCCTTATGTGAACCGCAGAGACACTGGACGATTTCCAGCCATTTACGGGATCGGAAATGCGGTAGTATATTTTGTAGATAAAGACGCCGACAAAATTTATAAAGATGATTTTAATTTTATTACAAAAGATGAAAAGCCCAAAGGTTTTGGTTTAAGATACATAGATCACATGACGAATAATGTTCCTGTTCACGAAATGCAGAAGTGGTGTGATTTTTATGAAACGATTTTTAATTTTAAAGAAACCCGTTTTTTTAATATAAAAGGTGCGACTACAGGTTTGATTTCAAAAGTCATGAGCTCACCATGTGGAAAATTAGCGATTCCAATCAACGAACCCACAGATAAAAAATCCCAAATTCAAGAGTACTTAGATGAGTATCATGGTTCAGGGATTCAGCACGTCGCTTTAGGTACAGATAACATCGTTGAATCCGTAACTAAACTTCGCCAACAAGGAGTTCAGTTTTTAGATGTACCAGACAGTTACTATGACATGCTTAAAGTGCGCTTGCCGCAAGTGACTGAAGATATTGAAGCCTTAAAAAAATTAAAAATTATCGTCGACGGTGATCAAAAGGGGTATCTACTTCAAATCTTCACTAAAAATTTATGTGGTCCAATTTTTATCGAGATTATTCAAAGAAAAGGACATGATGGTTTTGGTGAAGGGAACTTTCAAGCCCTATTTGACGCCATTGAAAGAGATCAACGAGAAAGAGGATACTTAGACTAATATGCATCACTACTTCCAAGGTAAAAATCCATTAAAGCAGGCCCACAAAGGGATTCCAGAAAATCACATTGAAGAAGAGCAAGGTCTACTTGGTTTTTATGGTCCTGTTTCTCATTTGGTTAAAAAAAATCCAAGCACGCGCTGGGTGAATATTAAAGGGCCACTTAAGCCCAGAATGTTTGATACGGTTCTATTAAATAATAAAACTGATGACCTGGGTGTGTGGCGAAGATTATTTTTTAATAACAGCATGGCCGTTTATTTTTTAAATTTAGAAAAAGGATTTCAAAAAAGTGCTTTTAGAAATGCTGATGGGGACACAATTTATTTTTGTCATGAAGGTCACGGCGACATTTGGACTGAGTACGGTTTGCTAAGTTATTCTAAAGGGTCTTATGTAGTTGTACCAAAATGTCTGACTCATTATTTTGTGCCGGTTTCTAAAACTAAATTTTTAATAATAGAAAATAAAACCAGTCATTATCAAGAACCTGACCGTGGAATAGCTGGTCGAAATGCACTTTATGATATGCAAACTTTGGGTCGTCCCGATTTAGAAGAATTAAATCAAGTGATGGCAACGTCCAAAAAACAAGTGTTAAATATTCAAATTAAACACAGCAATGAATTAACAGAATATGAATACGCAGAACATATTTTTGATGTTGAATCCTGGAAGGGGGATTTATTTCCTTTCACGCTTCACATGGACGACATTATGCCGATCAATAGCCATAGATCTCATTTGCCCCCAAGTGCTCATACGACTTTTGTGGCGCGTGATTTTGTGGTCTGCTCTTTTTTACCACGCCCACTTGAAACAGATGAAGACGCTTTGAAAGTGCCATTCTATCATCAGAATATTGATTACGACGAAGTATTATTTTATCACGATGGTGATTTTTTTAGTCGAGATAATCTTCATGCCGGAATGTTAAGTTATCATCCCGCAGGATTTCCACATGGGCCCCATCCCAAAGCTAGAAAAAACATAACGACTAAAACTCACACTAACGAATATGCCGTTATGATTGATTCTAGATGGCCTCTTCATCGAGACGAATCACTTTCTGCAATTGAATTAACAGAATATTGGAAATCTTGGCTGGAGAAAAGTTCCAGCTAGGCTTGCGAGGGTGCGAAGCCCCTCGTCAGCAAGCCGAGTGAACTAGACAGCAACAAAGGATTCACACAGGTGACTTTTTATTTAAAAAAAAATCTAGGCCTTAGAATCAGCTACTCACAAGCGATGAAAATGGCCTGTGATCAGGCCGAACTTGGATTAGAGCAGACAACACCCAATCCTTGTGTTGGTTGTGTGATTCTAGATTCAAAAGATTTAGTCTTAGGTCTTGGCCATCATAAAAAATTTGGTGAAGCTCATGCTGAAGTTGAAGCCATCAATTCAAATCCAAGTTCACTCCAAGATGCGACGGTGTTTGTAACACTAGAGCCCTGTGCCCATGAGGGAAAAACACCTTCGTGCGCCAAGTTACTTGCAGAAAAACCAATATCAAAAGTGATCTATTTACTTAAAGATCCAAATCCATTGGTATCGGGTGAAGGACAAAAAACTTTAGAATCTACTGGAATTAAAGTTTACTGTGTCGAGACTATTTTAGATTCCTTGGGCGAAGGATTTAATTTTTATTTAAATGGCTTTAAAAAATTTGAAGATAAAGTTGTACAGCACATCGTCGATAAAAAAAGTTTTTATAAAAAATTAGTGCGAAAACAAAAATATCTAAATCGTCAATTTTTACATTCGATGACGTCTGACGTTCCGTATATCACTTTAAAATGGGCACAGACTTTAAATTTTATTTTAGGCGAAAAAGAAAATCGCTTAATGATCACCAATCAAGAAGTGCAAAAAGAAGTGCATCACTTGAGGGCTTGCCATGATGTCATTTTAGTAGGGAAAAATACAATTTTAAATGACGACCCACTTTTAAATAATAGATTTGGAAGTTCAAAGAGAAAACTAAATACAATTGCAATTTTGGATCCTGAACTTGAAATTATAAAATCAAATACTGATTTGAAGGTTTTTGAAACACATTCTAAAAATAATTTAATTTTTATTACCAGCAAAGATGTCGATATTAGTCGTGAAAAACAAATGGGTTACAATATCATTCAAGTTCATCAGGAGGGCGAAAATAAGCTAGATATTTTAGAAGCACTTAAATTGATTAAGAAAATTCATAAAATAAATTCAATTTTTGTTGAGGGTGGCCCTGAAGTTTTTTCGTCCATGTTAAACCGAAACCTGTTTGACGAGCTGTATGTGTTTTCAGCTTTTACATTTAATTTCAAAAAACAGACGATTAGAATTAGAAATTTTAATTTTTTTAAATTTATTTTTAAAAATCTTATCAAATTTAGAATTAAAATCTATGATCAAAATATACTTGTTCATTATTATTTTAACAGAAAGACGAACTTTTTTTAGAATTCGTCAAACACTTAAGGCGGATGCGTTGATCTATAAATATTCTAAAGCATTTATCTTTTTAATATTATTTGCGTATTCTCATTTGGTGTTTGCATTGAATGATATAAAATTTTCTGAATTTAAAAAAGTACCTAACGGACAAGCGAGATGGTTTAGCTTTTCAAATTTAGATTCAAATCAGCCAGATATAAATTTCGGTTTATATATTCAACTCGATCCAGAGTGGCACACATACTGGCTCAACCCTGGGGACTCTGGAGCGGCATTAGATTTATATTCAATAGATCCCACTGTAAGTTCAGATCATCAGGGACGAATAGAAATCGAGTTGTCTTACACAAATCCTGAAAGAATTGAAGTGGGGCCTTTAACAACTTATGGGTACTCCAATGAAGTGTATTTTTATTTCAAAATTGTTGGAACTGAAAATAAAATATTAAAAGCAGACTTTTTGGTTTGCAAAGAAGAATGTTTACCCGCGTCGGTAGAACTAAATAATTTATCCGAATTGATAGCCCTATCAAGTGGGCCTGACGCAGGTGCTGAAACACCCGCGAAGCGCGTTAAACGGCAAGACAAGCTTGAAAATTCATTACAACACTTGCCTCAGGTTTTAAAAAACGAATCAAAATTAGCTTTAAGTGCAAATTATCAAGAGTCATTAAATGGTGTCAGTTGGAATATTACAGCCAGACAAAATATTAAGATCCTTGATATTTTTTGGTATCCAGAAACTGTGACTGATCTTAAAAAACCTAAATTACTTAAAGAGAGTTCTCTTAGTTTTAAATTTTTTACTCCTCTAAGTTTTTTAGGTCCTCAAGTGTCTAAAAAAGCTTTAATTATTTATGAGCTAATCAATTCAAATATCAAACCTAGTGCTGATTCTAATATTAAATTAACAACACAAAATAAAATTTTAAGCCAAGTTGTTGTTTTTAAAAAACAAGCGCCAGCTCTTTTTGTATTTATGTTGATGGCCATTTTTGGGGGTCTGATTTTAAATCTAATGCCTTGTGTATTTCCTATTGTGTCTATCAAAGCCTTTTCTATTTTAAAAACATCAGGTCAAGAACTTTTGCAAATTAGAAAAGAAAATATTTATTATTCAATTGGGGTTGTTTTTAGCTTCGTATCAATGGGACTTTTGTTATCTGCCCTTAGGTCCTCGGGACAGTATTTGGGTTGGGGTTTCCAACTTCAAAATCCATATTTTGTTTTAGGCTTGGCTGTAGTATTTTTTATTTTAAGTTTATCTTTTTTTGAAATCTGGAATTGGAACTGGGTTCCGAAGTTTGCAACTCATTACTATTCGGGAAATGGTTTTTGGCCCTCTTTTTTAACAGGCTTCTTGGCCGTGATTGTAGCCTCGCCATGTACCGCTCCTTTCATGGGGGCCGCCATTGGATTTGCAATCTCTCAGTCCACACAAGTCATAATTCTTATTTTTTTTGGGCTTGGATTTGGAATGTCCTTGCCTTTTTTATTGATAGCACTATTTCCTAAGATTTCATTTTATTTACCTCGTCCAGGACTATGGATGGTGTATTTTAAAAAAATCATGGGTCTTATGTTAATGCTGACAGTTGTTTGGTTATTTTGGATTACATTTCAATTACTGGGAACAGATAAAAATAAAAACATAGGAAATTGGAATAACCTTGAAATCAAAAATTGGGATTTAATGATCAATGAAACTCAACCTCGATTTGTTAATTTTACGGCTGACTGGTGTGTCACGTGTAAAGTAAATGAAAAATTAGTTTTTCAAAATGAAGATGTGATCCAATTTATTAATGAAAATAAGATCGCAATGTACAAAGTTGACTGGACCAAAAGACAAGACGATATAGGGCTTAAATTGTCAGAATTTGGTCGTGCGGGTGTTCCTCTTTATTTATTTATTCCAGAAGGGTCTTCGACACCAATTATATTAAATGAGCTATTGACTCCACAGGGATTCATAACAAAATTAAAAGAATAAATTCATTAAGTATAAACCTTAAAGGAGACATCATGACTCAATTTGTAAACCTTTTACTTACAACTTTAATATTTTTTTCGGTGAACACATGGGCAGCTAAAGAAACAACAATTATAGCTTCTGACTTTTCATTACAAGGGCAAGATGGTAAAACGTATAAACTATCTGAAGTTTTAAAAGAAGGTCAGCACGTTGTTTTGGAGTGGTTTAACAACGAATGCCCTTATGTTAAAAAACATTATGACTCAGGAAATATGCAAGCTCTTCAAAAAAAGTATACAGAAAAAGGTGTGAAATGGTTTTCTATCGCGTCTTCAGCAAAAGGAAAGCAAGGCTATCTTGAAACAGAATCAGCAAACAAAGTCAGAGCTGATAGAAAGCAATTATCAACGGCTATTTTGTTAGATTCAAATGGTGAAGTTGGAAAGTTGTATGGGGCAAAAACAACACCACATATGTTCGTCATTAATCCAAAAGGTGAACTTATTTATAGCGGTGCTATTGATAGCGATAGTTCTTATAGATCAGAATCAATCAAAGAAGCTAAAAATTATGTAGCTCAGGTTTTAGATGCATCTTTGAAAGGTAAAAAAGTCGTCCAGGCTCCAACTTCGCCGTATGGCTGTTCTGTTAAATATTAATAATTAAATATGGAATCCACCATACCTTGTCGATTATCTTTAGTTTACAACCCAGCCTCTGATCGGGCTGTAGTTTTAAGAAGAGGTCCTAGTCGTTGGACACGAATGATTTCTTGGGATTTAAATGCAGACCTATTTGAATTTGGTCAATGGTTGCACGGAACTGTTCCAGCTAATGACTGTGATATAACCCCAAATGGTAAATATATTTCATGTTATGTAAGTTCTCATAAAAAAAGAAAACCTTATTTCTGGGTATCAGTTTCTAAACCTCCTTACTTTTCAGCCCTATCGACTTGGCTTATTTCAGCTCAGGGGGGCAGATGTTATTTCAATTCTAATAATGAATTAAATATAACTCCTGGGATCTATCCTGAAGAATTTAGTTTAATGGAGGGTTACAATTCCGGTCCATTAAAAGTGACGTCGATATATCAAGATAATGTTCCAAAACTTAAAAGAAATGGATGGCATTTTATAGTTCCAGTTGATTATCCATCAAATTATTCATTAGAGCTTTTGGAAAGATTAAAACCTTCGCCTTTAAATCCTAATTTAATTTTGAAGTGTATTAAAAAGACTTACCAACTTACGATCCATAAAAAGACATTAGTATTAGTAGACATAGTCGATATTGATTGGGATAAACGCGGTCATCTTTTTGGGGTATCAAGTACAGGAAATGCATGTCGAATTATTATAAATGATAAACATGAAATAAATATAAATAATATTTATAACTTTAACGACATGATGCCCGAAGATATTTTGCCTACAAATGAAAGCTTAACCTGGTAAAATTAATATGCCGATAAATCGAGAAGAATCTTTTTATTTAAGCTAAGTATTAAGCGTTTGATATCTTCAATTTCTGAATGGTAAAGAGTCATATTCGGAGCGACTCCATTATCTAAATATTTTTTACTACTTTCAAATCGAGCATGAATAATTGCGCGGTAAAATTCAAGTGCATTTCTCAATTCATGAACAGTTTCAGAGATTAAATCTTGAACCAGTTCTCTGTCACTCACCAAGTCAGGTCTGTAAGATGAAATATAATTTGTAACTAAAGTATTAATAAAATAAGTCTCGATTTCCGCTCGGCTACGAATTGAAGTGTCAGTTTCCGGCCTAGTTAAGATAAACTCTTCCCACTCGCGATGAAAATCAGTTTGATTAGTTTCTAAATATAAATCACATGTTAAAGCCATTGAATGACTTAGGAATAACTTGGAAACAAAAATGAAGGGAATTAGCAATTTTAAAAATTTCATAATCATTAACCTAATTCTAAATTGAACGGTCGTCAGCTAAAGAATTTAACTTTTCACCTAAAAAAGTCTTTACGTCCTCTTCTGACAGATACTTCTTAAGCTGGTCTCTGGGTATTTTCTTAATCGGCACCACTATAAAGCCATCTAAGGTGAATCCGAAGTCAGGGTCCACAGTGAACGTTAGATATCTGGCTCCAAGCTCAGCATATCTATAAACTAAAACTGGAACTTCTTTTAAGCTAGGTTCTAAGTCGGCGACGATCTTCGATAAATCAGCTCGTTCGTTAATCGTATTTAAAATATTTTCAACATCTGTATCTTTTAGATCAGACTTAAAGTCATAAGGTATTTCGGCAGAATAGTGGGGATCTAAACTCATATCATCCCCATGATGCTTCATAAAGTATTTAGAAATAAGTTGGCGAGATCTATCGCTATAGTCCTTACTGATGCTTACGGATCCAAACATGTGCATATAATTTGTATTTAAACAAAAAAACTTAGCAATGCCTTTCCATAGATAAAATAGAATCCATTGGCTTTGCTCTTCAGATCTGACAAAGGATCTGCCCAGTTCAATACTGTCTCCAAGTTGATCAAAAAATTCTTTTTGAATATTAAAAAAAGGCTGGGTGTAAAAACCGCGAACCCCGCGCTGTTTTAAAATATAGGGTGATAGACCTAGGCGGTAGGACCCAGAAATCCACTGTTTTTTTTCATTCCAAACAATTAAATGGTGATATGTGGAGTCGTGTTCATCGATGTCACATCTTTTGCCTGTACCTTCGCCTGCAGATCTAAAAGTGATTTCTCTTAGGCGGCCTAATTCAAGTAAAAAGTCATCGCTGGCTTGACTGCCGTCCACCATAATTACTGAGTATCGGTTGGATTCTATAAGTGCAGACTCAGGATTTTCCTGACGATATTTTTGTAAGAAGTGAGCAATCTTAGATGGTGGTATAGGATCAATGATGGGATGAACTTTGTCAGACTTTCTAAATTTAAAGGGAATTAAACTGTTTTTAATTTTAGCTAACTTCTGCGGAGCTTTAAGTTCTGGTTTACTAAGTAAATACACGCGTGATCTTAAGTACGACGTTGTATCTTGTAGGCTCAAGTTTTTTAACTTTGAAAAACTAATGTTTGAGCCAACTTTTACTTTCACGGATTTATTCATTCGATTTAAAACTTCACGACCTAAAAGCAAAGTTCTAACTATTTTTACTTTAGGAAATAAAAGGCCTGTGATTTGAAAGAAGCGGCTGTTTTGACCTTCAAAAAAAACAGGAACTACAGTCGCCTGACTTCCATGTATAATTCTAGAAGCCCCAGATCGCCATTCTAAATCTACGGCTTTTCCTAAAGGAGTTTTCGCTTGAGCCGGAGTCCCTGCCGGGAAAATAATTAAACAACCCCCATGTTTGACATAGTCGATCGCATTTTCAAGAGCACTATTGTTTTTAGATTTATCAAAGCTACCCTTCGAATAAAGCTCCACATCTAAAAAATGTTTTCTGACTTCTGGTAATTTTTCAGGAAGCATGTTGGTCACAAATAATTTAAAATCCTGTCTTTTCTGTTCAACCAAATAAGCTAAAATAATTCCGTCCACTCCACCAAAGGGGTGGTTCGAAATCACGACAGTCGCACCCGATGTGGGGATATTATTTAATTCGTCGGCATGTAAATCAATTGGCAAGTTTAAATACTTAACGGCGGTGGTCCAAAATCCAAATTTAATAATTTCATCAATATGCTGTTTATAAAGGTTTTCTAGAAATGAAAGTCCAAGGATGGATTTAAAAAATGATGTGGCAATTGATTTTGCATTCATAAATGCTATTCCCTATGAGTCTTGTTGATCTGTCAAATCAGGTTTTTGCATTTTAATGTGTTCAGTCAGTCTTAAGCTTTGTTGAAGCACTTTGTTTAAATTATCAATCTCTTTAGACGTCGGAGCACTTCTTAAAATCATGCGTCTTAGTGTGTGATAAATATTTTCTTTACTTAGATCAATATTAAATCCTGTACTTTTAAGCCAATTTAAAAAAAGCTCATCAGGGAATAAATTTGTCATCACATCTAAGCGTGCATCGACAGATCCCACTTGATATGAACTTTGCCCAAAGATTTTTTTTTCAATCTCTTCAGCAAGAATATACTGAGCTAACATCACGGCCTGGGCTAAATTTAAAGACGTGAAAGGACCTTTTGCGGGTAAAAAACTAGTCATATGGCATTCATCTAAATCATCAGAATTAAGCCCACTGTCTTCACACCCAAAAACTAAATATAAAGGTAGACTTAGATTTTCTACATCACTTGCAATCTGTCGATAAGCCTCTGGTAAGCTATAGCTTTTTCGCTGCTTTCCTTTTCTGGCGCTCATGGCGATTTTTATGCCAGTGTTATGCACTTTATGAAAATCAGACCAATTTAAATAAGCTTCATGATCTTCTAAGGCTTTTTGTGCCCCAGCTGCCATCTTGTAGGCTTGGCTATTAATAGGGGTTTTGGCCCCAATTAAAATTAGACGACCATCCTTAGAAATATTTGATGTCGCCCTTGCAGCTGATCCAATGTTACCACTGAACTTTGTCCCCACTAAAACTGTATGAACAGCCGGAATGATGCCCTGTGGAATTGTCACTGAGTTAGGATTTAGATTAGAGGTTGATTTGGATGGCGGGCTTGTTGTCACAGAAGTAAACCTTCAGATTTTAATAAAGCTAAACCAAGATCAACACATAATTTTTCATTTTCAGATTTAACTTGATACTGGCTATAATGATTTACAAGTTCCAATAGCTGAGGTTCAAGATTTACATGGGGCGCGCACAATTCCAATAGACCTAATCCCATCAACCATTCAGATTTATAATTTTGAATGTACTCAGATTTAATTTTTAAAAAATCTTGAGTCGAAAAGTTAGATCTTAATAATCTAATCTGACTATAAAGTTCAAATTTTTTAAGATCATAATCAGATCTATTTTTTGTTGGCACACGAGTAGCAACAAAATCAACTGAGTCTGGAAATTGAGAAGAATCAATAGGGCCACCATAAACGGAAGTCACAGTTTTATTATTAATTTTTAATTTAAAAACATCGTCGTGAAGTAAACGAATTTCATTATTTTCTTTGATTTGAATTGGACCTTTAAATGTCAGACCAATTGAATTGTAATCAATTAAAATCCCAGAATAAGAAGATTGAGACTCAGTTTGAATATTCGATTCATTCGTAGACTTAGATTCATTAATAAGGTCATTAACTAAAACCACAGTACAGACAGTCTTTGCTTCCTTAGCTTTTCTTAAGCCTTCAAGTCCACCCACTTTAAAAGCCATGGTTTGTCCAAGCTCGTTTAAAACTAAATTTAAAGATTTAAAATCTTCAGATACAAAAAGTTGGGGCTGAGGCTCAGTAATGTCATACGAGTAATTTAAACAATCTATGGTTAGTGGTATTAATTTTGGTTTTTGTACAGCAAGTCTTGATTCGCCGATGGAAGATAACAAACCAGCCCCAAATATTTTTGGATTTTTTAAACTTCCAATTAGGCCGTATTCAGCGGTCCACCAATTCATTCGACCTAAAAATTGAGCTTCAGAAATATAAGTTGTATTTTGAATAGCAATTTTTAATTCTTGCTCTGATTTTAAAATATCTTCTTTTGAACTTTGTGGGGCTTCTTTAATATCGCTTAAATTTCTTATAGCCTCGTAAAGATTTAAATCTTCATGACTGATGATGGCTTTACTGGCGACTTCAGCATAATTTTTTAAGTACTGAGAAAATTCAGGATCAATTAAAATAGGGGCGTGGCCTGCGGCTTCGTGAACAATGTCGGGCGCAGGGGTGTAAAGGATATGATCGACAGTTCTCATGTCACACGCAATAGGTAAAATACCAAATGCTTGAAATTCCATAAAAGCAGCGGGGGGAATAAAACCGCTGACTGGCATCGCACGCCAACCAAATGGAATTAACTTTTCATCCATCTTAGTGATCTCTGGAATTTGATCAGTGGTTATTCCTGTTAAAGACAACCCTTTCAAATAAGCACCATGAGCATTAGTACCAAGAAAAGATTTTAATTGTCGCATTACAAATCGCCACACTTCTTGATCTTCGGAGGTATAGCGATCGTAATCTTGTTCGACGACATACTTATGCAAGTGTTTGGGAATTTTTGAAATCGCTTTAGTTTTTAACATCATCTATTTCTATTTTTGTGAGGCCGACTTTACAAGTCAACACGCTTACTTATTTTCGTTTTAATCCGGGGGATGTCATAAAAAGACTAATTTTATGTACAAAATAATCAGCAAAAAATGCGAGTAAAGCCGCTGGCACAGCGCCCAACAGTATCAATCTGTGATTTAAAGAACTAATTCCTTGAAAAATAAGTTCACCTAAGCCGCCTGCGCCAATAAAAGCCGCGACTGTGGTCGTACTGATAAGAATAACGGTGCAAGTTCTTAAGCCTGCACCAATTGTTGGCATCGCCATAGGGATTCGAACTTGTGTTAAAATTTGCCTATTCGTCATTCCTATGGCTTTGCAAGACTCAATGATCTCTGGCTCAACTTCACTTATGCCAATATAAATATTATGAACTAATGGCAGAAGTGAATAAATCACTAAAGCCACAAGGCTTGGTAAAAATCCAATTCCTAAAAAAGGAATTAAAAAGCCTAATAAAGCCAAGCTGGGCACAGTTTGAAAAATATTAATAAATGCAAAAACTAAAGGTTTTAAGGGCTTAAATTCAAAGGCTAAAATCCCAAGCAAAAAACCAAAAAATATAGATATCAAAAGTCCAACACCACTTATTTTAATGTGTTCTAGAAACTTTACTTTAAGAGTTTTAAGTTCATCGGACCTTAGACCAAAATAAGTTCTTTGAATTAATTTACTTTCATCTTCAGTAACAGAAATAAGATTTTTTTGAATTAAAAAATCTTTTGC
This sequence comes from Bdellovibrionales bacterium, assembly GCA_043764155.1. GTDB lineage: Bacteria > Bdellovibrionota > Bdellovibrionia > Bdellovibrionales > UBA1609 > JAMLIO01. Next base: position 16,881 of record JAYUKW010000037.1, on the reverse strand, counting down.
CACTTCAGACGAGGATCTTTTTTTAACGTCCACCTCGTAATTCATCACCGTCATTTCTGCATCAGAAATGGATCCTGACAATTTCGAAAGTAAATTTAACAAGGTCGGGTGTTTTTCTAATGCAACTCTTCGAACTAAAATGGAGGCGTAGTACTTAGGAAAAAAGTTTAAATCATCTTCTAATATTTTTAAATTATAAGCTACATTTCGACCATCAGTTGTATAACCAAAACCAATATCTAATTGTTTATTTTTAATGGCCTCGTACATTAACCCCACATTCATAGTTTTTGGGGTTTGAAATTTTAATCCATAATGATTTAATAAATTTTCATATCCATCTGGTCGAGATAAAACTTCATGCTCAAAACCAATCCTTAGAGGCATTTTTAAATTTCTTATATCAGAAATTTTTTGTATTGAAAGGTTCTTATCAGTGATGAGTGAATATGAATTAGAAAAACCTAGGTCTTTTAAAATCACAAGTCCTTCTTTTTCAAAGGCGGCTTTCAACCAAAGGTAAGTCGAATCCCTATCTAAAATTTTTTTTTGATCAAAAATAAGGTGATAAGAAGTTCCAGAGTATTCAACATATAAATCCAGACTGCCTTGCTTCAGTGCTTCGTAGGCCACGAAAGTGCCACCAAGATTCTTATTCGTATTAATTTTATAAGAGTTAGATTCCAAATACGCTTTTAGAATATCGACTAAGATATTCTGTTCAGTAAATACTTTTCCACCAATATTTAAAGATTGGTCTTCAGCCTGCGAGAATCGAGCAAATGACATTACAATTAGGCATAGAATGACTAATTGTAATTTAAAATTAACTTCTGACTTATTTAAGAATTCTGTAAATACAGATTTTATATTTCGAAGTTTAATCATATTAAATCCTCCAATCCGCGAGGTAGTTTTTAATGTATTCGGTCTTTGGATTTAATTTTAAGTCTTGATAGGTTCCGATCTGTTCAAATTGACCTCTATTTAGTATGGCAATTCGATCCGATAACATAGAGGCCTCTTGCATGTCATGTGACACAATAATGACAGTCTTTTTAGACAAGGCTTTAATATTTAAAAAATCTTTATAAATACTTCTTTTAGTTAGCGGGTCTAAGGCTCCGAAGGGTTCATCCATAAATAAAATCTCAGGATCATTGATGAGGGCTCTAGCAATACTCACTCGCTGTTTTTGTCCCCCACTGATTTGATAAGGATAGCGGTTTTTTAATTCATAAAAATCCAAGTTTAAAGTTTCAAAAAGTGTTTTTATCTTTTGAGTTTGGTCGTCTTTATGACCATGAATTCTTGCTGGTAACTCTACATTTTGAAAAATGGTTAGGTGAGGTAAAAGTCCAGCTTTTTGAATGACGTATCCAAATCTTTTTTTATAAGCCTGAGGATTTAAAGTCTTAATATTTTGTTCACATAAAAAAATATCGCCGGATGTTTGAGGTAGTAATTGACACAAAGTTTTAAGCAAAGTTGTTTTTCCGCAACCGCTTTCACCGATTAAAAAAAGTGTTTCGCCTTTAAAAATATTTAAAGACAGATTTTCGAAAATTTTTAAGTTGCCAAAACTTTGAGATAAGTTCGAAAATGAAAGATGAATTATAGACTTGATTTAATCCACCTTCACTTTTTTAAAGCTTTTTACTAAATTGTCCACGGCTTGAATTTGATCTAAAAAAGCACCGAGTAAATTTAAGGGTAATGCTGATGGGCCATCACACAAGGCCTTATCTGGATCTGGGTGAGCCTCAACAAAAAGAGCTGAAAGTCCAACAGACATGCCTGAACGAGCTAATTCAAAAACGTGTTCACGTCGGCCTCCTGTTGACTTAGCTAATGCTCCAGGCAGTTGTAAGGAGTGAGTGACATCAAAGGTCAGTGGCGCATCAAATTTTTTCATTTCACAAAGACCTAACATATCGACAACAAGTCCACCGTAACCAAAGCTTGTTCCGCGCTCGCAAAGTAGAACCTTATCATTGCCGACTTCTGCGCATTTGGTGATGATGTGTTTCATCTGGTGAGGTGCCAAAAATTGGGCTTTTTTTACATGTATGGGCTTCATAGTTTTAGCCATGGCTTCAACAAGATCCGTTTGACGAGATAAAAATGCAGGTAACTGAAGAATATCTACAACTTCGGCACAAATTGCGGCTTGCTCTCGTTCATGAATATCCGTGATAACTGGAATATTAAATTCTTTTTTTATAATCTCAAAAATTCGAAGTCCTTCGTCAATCCCTGGTCCGCGGTAAGAGTTAATCGAAGATCGATTGGCTTTGTCGAACGAAGCTTTAAAAACAAAGGGAATATTTCTTTTTTCAGTTTCTTTTAAAAATAGCTCAGCCGTTTTAAGGGCTAAATCTTTGGACTCAAGAACATTAAGTCCACCGATGAGCACAAAAGGTTTATCATTAGAAAACGTGACTTTTGGGGCTACAGTTATTTCTTTCATAAGGCATTTGTATCAATAAAAAGTGACAGGGGCAAATCCTCCGCCGGAAGTGCTAAAATTAGTAATTTGACCTTGATAGATTCGGGCCATTGAAAAAAGTATTTCATTCCCAAATATATAAACCCTAAGGTCGTACTTCCACTCTTTATTTTCGTTGTCATTAAATTTTGCTGCGGGGAAGTACTGCTGAGCTAGAAAGTTTTTGGTCCAAAGATCTTCAAAGTACTTTTTAGATACACTGGCGCCTTTATAACTGGCTTTCCCACCATAAGATTCTGCGGGTTTAAAGAAGTACTTCTTTCTGTGCTTCCATGCCGATTCCAGATCTGGAAATAGATCTTTTAGGTTTCCACTATGTAAAATAAAATCTATTAAATTTTGATGATCAATTTCAGTTAGATTTGAGTGACTTAAATCAAGAGAGATAGCGCTTGGATCAGAAAAATCATTTTGGGGCAACTTTGATTTGGTGACATTAAGCTGATGAATATCAAAATTATATTTGGATATTAAAGACAAATTATCTTTGTGAGCCAATAAATCATAACCCACAGGATTTGGATTTAAGTTGATTATTTGCTGATAAAATAAGTCTGATATATTTTTGTAACCTTTAAGATAAAAATCAGTGCTTCTATTATAAATACTCAATTTTTTTGTGCTAGAAAGATCTAAAACTATTTCATCTAACTTTTTAATATCAATAATTTTAAGATCATATCTATTTTGTTTAAAAAACTCTTTGTAGAGCAAAAATTCTAGATACATCTTTTGTTGCTCTGGATTTTCGTCAGTTACAAATAACTCATCGGCATCTAAAAACTCGCTTTTTTTAAACATGTCCAAAAGTTTATTAAACCACGGCTTAAAATCAAAGCCATGAAGTTTATTAACTAAACTTCCAATCAAATATCCAGACGCATTCGTATTGGCTTCAATTAATTTTAGCTCGTTGGTTTCAGGGTTAATATGAAAATCTAAACAGGACAGAATCAAGGGCTGATTTTTAAAATTTGGGGCAAGCTGAACGCCCTGTCTTAAGTTAAAGCTTCGATCAAGGTTATTTTTTTTTAATAAATCAAGTTTCGATTTATATATTTTTTGGAATGAAAAATTAAAGCTTTTAATTTTTTCTAAATAGTCTTTAGGCAATTCAATTTTGAAGGGACTGAATAGCTTTAGTGAATTATTAAGATCAAAGTTTTTTGTAAATTCAGAATAAGTTTCAGGATAAATGTCTTTCAAAACTTTTTGAATATCACTCAATTCAAAAGGTTTAAGTTGTGTCACTTTCATCTGAGTTTAAGCTTCGATGGTTTTATCGCCTTTTTTCCAGCCGGCTGAACACATTTCCCCCGTCTGTAAAGCGTCTAGAACTCTTAAAATCTCTTTTGTATCACGACCGACTTTTGTATTATTTTGTGATGCATATTGGATTAAACCCATGGGATCAATAATATAAGTGGCGCGAGTGGCAATTCCAGCGGATTCCAAATAACAATCATAGTCTCGTGAAATTTCTTTTTTAATGTCAGATACTAATGGAAAACCAAGTTGACCTAGATCATCATCAATCCATTTTTTATGAGCATAGACAGAATCGATGCTGATTCCAGCAACGACTGCATTTTTTGATGTGAAAGAAGATAATGAATCTCTGAACTGAGTGATTTCTGTAGGACAAACTAAAGTGAAATCTAGGGGGTAGAAAAATAAAACTAGCCATTCTCCTTTATAATTTTCAGAGGAAAAGTCTTCAATTATGTTTTCTGCTGAAACACAAGGTGCAAGAAAGGGTGGTGCCGGGGTTCCAATCAAAGACATATGACTCCTTCAAGTTTTATTTTAAAAATATCAGGATATTGACGCAGTTCATATCCACAACAAATGAAAGGTCACTATAGTCACAAAATATGGCGAAGTCACTTAAGATCATCTCGTGGAATGTAAATGGCATCAGAGCCCTTCACAAAAAAGGTTTACAGAATTTTTTAGAACGTCAGAACCCAGATGTTTTTTGCGTTCAAGAAACAAAGTGTAAATTGAATCAAGTCCAGGACGAAAAATATGAATCCATTTTTAAAAACTCATACTGGTCAGAAGCGGAAAAAGCAGGATACTCAGGCACTGCGACATTCACATCTTTAAAACCCCTCGAAGTCTATCACGGCATTGGACTTAAAGATTATGATAGTGAAGGTCGATTTGTTGTAACTCAGTTTCCAGAATTTTTACTTTACAATGTTTACTTTCCAAATGGGGGTATGGGTGAAGAGCGCCACAATTTTAAACAAAGCTTTTTAGAAGATTTCACAGATCATTTAGCACAAAAAATAAATGAAGGTTTTGAAATCATTGTTGTAGGGGACTACAATGTAGCACACAAAGAAATTGATGTTTATGATCCAAAACGGCTTTCAACATCGAGTGGTTTTTTACCAGAAGAGCGCGAATGGTTTGATGGGTTTTTAGAATCTGGATTTGTGGATGCGTTTAGATATTTTTATCCAAACATGAAAGATAAATACACGTGGTGGTCTTATCGTGAACGAGCTAAAGAGCACAACCGTGGTTGGAGAATTGATTACATGTGCGTAACTCCAGGCTTGTTACCCCATGTTAAATCTATTAAACACTTAGACATGCAAGTGGGTTCCGATCATTGCCCTATAGAAATGGTCTTAGGATTTTAAATGTTATTTTTAGTCTATTTAGTTTTTCCTATTATTGAAATTTATCTTTTATTTAAAGCTGGTGAAAGTTTTGGTTTTTTTACAGTTTTAGGTCTTGTGATTTTTTCTGCTTGGTTGGGTGCAAGATTAGTTAAGTCCCAGGGTCTTGTGATTTTAGCACAGTTTCAACAGAAAATGAGCCAAGGACATTTGCCTCAAAAAGAGGGCTTGGAAGGTCTATTGATTCTACTCGCAGGTGTACTGCTGATAGCGCCTGGATTTATTACTGATGCTATAGGAATTCTGTGTTTGATTCCTTTCACAAGAAAATACATCTCTTTTCTTTTAGCCTATTTGATTGAAAGAAAAGTGAAGCAAGGTCGAATAAAGGTGTATTCGAACATTTCATATTCTAGTGGTATGGGGCAAGGTTCACCAACAATTAGAGATGTCACACCCTTAGAGCCAGATCATTTAGATGGGCCTAGATAACAAAAAAATAGAAATATGAAATATAAGTTAGGATTAACGTTAGACCCTGCCACCTTGGGAATTTAAATTTTCCAAAATAAATCAGTCCACCTAAAATTAAAGTCGCTATCAAAGAGATAAAAATATCAGGATTAAAAACTTTTTCTGAAATTTGGAACGTGTTTAAAGTTCCAGAAAAACCAAGAACAATTAATATATTAGCGATGTTTGCGCCCATCACATTAGCAATTGCTATTTCGGCGTGCCCTTTGTAAGCGGCCGTTAATGAAGTCACCATTTCTGGTAAGCTTGTACCAATAGCCAAGATCAAAAGACCTATGAAGCGATCTGTAAGACCTAGTAAAGCGCCAATTTGAACTCCGCCTTTAATTGCTAAGCGAGTTCCTATAAGTAGACCTATTAGTCCTAAAATAATAAATATTGAATCTTTTAAAGCCGTTGTGTCAGGTAAGAAGTTGTCTAAATCATCTGGTGCTCTTTTAAGTTTCTTCCATGTCGATAGGACGAAAATAATGTAGATTAAAAAAAGCAAAAAAGCTTCATAGGTTTTTATTTCTAGATCCCAGGAAAATAAAATTAACAATGTGGTAATACTTGCAAGCCAAGTCCAATCCCAAATAAAATTTATTCTATTTACAGTGAATGGAAAAAAAAGTCCGGCCAGACCAAGGATAATACAAACATTAAAAATATTTGAGCCCAACACATTAGACATCGCAAGATCATATTTTCCATTCATGCTGGCATACGTTGTTGTGAAAAGTTCTGGCGCAGATGTCCCACAGGCCACAATAGTTAAGCCTATAAAAGCCATAGGTATCTTAAATCGTTTGGCTAAATTCACAGACCCATCAATTAAAGCGTCACCGCCTTTAATTAAAAATCCAAAACCTAGAATCAAAAAAAGAACTGAGCCAATAATGGACTCGGGTGCAATTAAATAGTTCATTAAATACCTTTTGATTTTGTTTTATGTCTTACCTTAATCCTAAAGCGCCTTATCTATCTACAAAACAAGGAGGAAGGCGGCTACTTTTTTGATTTAGAAGATGAATATTGAAGTTTAAGCCGCAAGGCGTTTAATGTTTTTATACTAAAAAATAGTAAGAGCAGTGTTTAAAAAAACAGACTAGACCTAGGTCTATTTTTAAGAAAATGACAAATTTATTACTAAATAATTTTTTATGCTCATTTAAAAAGCTTAATGATTTCAATGTCTTAAATCCATAGAAGTTGCTTATTCTTGACATATATATTTTTTACATGGTTTAAAGGTTTCTTGACTTGCAAAACCTTAGCACTGTCCTATATTTGACCTCAGTTCCAAAACGGCACCATGAGGGGGGCCAGCTTTTAGGAAGGGGGATTAAAAATGGCATTATCAAAAAATCTAATTGATGAGTGTAAAGCAAGGTTACTTGAAGCCAAGGAAGAGCTTTTAAACCGCGCCAACGACACAAGAAAAAATCTGTACTCAGAAGAAAAAGGCGGCGACGAAGGGGATCAAACTGTCCGAGCTCTTGCTGAAAGAGAAATGTTACATATGGCAGATCGTATTCGCAGACAATTAATCGAAATCGAATCGGCTTTAGCTAGAATCCAAAATGGAACATTTGGTATTTGTGAAGAAACAGATGAAAATATTGAAGCTGAAAGACTTAAGGCCATCCCTTGGACTCGTTTAAGCATTGAAGGCGCAGAGTTAAGAGAAAGTTTAGGCCGACGTTACGCAAGATAGTTTTTGACCTAATGAATTTATCTCACTCAATTTAAATTTTAAAAAAAGCTCACTTTTAAAAGTGGGCTTTTTTTATGAATACTAGTTTTTAATTCAGAATATATCTAAAGAAACGAGTCAAATAAGGATATTCGTATTTTAAAATATGGCATTCAGACAGCCTCGTGTTTGGAATTTCGAAGGACGAATTCATAGTATTATCTGTAAATGCTTTGTAAACATCTTCTAAGTCAGCTGGCACATCGTCTTGAAGCAAAAAAACTAAAGTCATTATTGAATTTTCGTTATCTCTGGCATTATCAAGTTCAAGAAAATAATGTGTCTTATCCAACATCACTTTATATGTAATTAGGGCTTGATGGTTTAAAATTAGACTTAGAATGTTTTTGTCTTCCAAATCGGCAGAATTTAAATCTTTAACATAAAATACATTCATATTCTCCAGCTTACTTGGGTCTACTGCCGCGGTCGCTTGCAGTTGGATCTCAAGTCCCAAATCAACATTTTGATATAAACCACTTTTAAAACAAATCTCAACGTCTTCAAGTGCGGCAAAAACAGATGTAGAAAATGTAAGTATTAAAAATAAAGATGAAATAAATAGATTGGTTTTTGAATATTTCAAGATAGCTCCAGACTTTACGTTATTCATTTTTTTAGTCTAATTTAAGGAAATTAAACTAAAAATATTTACTCTGAACTTAGATTAATAATATCTAAAAATAAAACAATCTTTGTTAGAAAGTTAGATAATATTAAGGTTTAGTATTTTTTTCTTAAAATATGTAAGTCGGTTCAAACAACAGCTTTTTATATAGCTATCGCGTGAAAGTCGCTAGACGTTAATTACTTATTATTGCTCGCTAAAGTTGCCAAGCAAAGTTCAAATAAAAGTCTGGTTCCAACATTTATATCCCAGCTTTCATAGTCCCCGGGGGCAGAAGCCACCTCGACTAAATCAAACCCGATGATGTTGAAATCCTTTGATGCTTTTTCGATAAGTTGAACCACTTGATTGTAGGTTAATCCGCCTGGCACTGGAGTTCCAGTTTGTGGACAGTATTGAGGGTCTAAGCCATCAACATCAAAGCTAATATATAAATTTTTACTTAATGGATTTAAAATTTCATAGCAAGTCTGATCCCAAGTTTCGCCGCTAAATTCTTTTCGCTTTAAGACTTTATCAGTAAAGCTTAAGTGGTTGTTTTTATTTGCATAAGAATACTCAGATTCAGAAAAATCCCTGATCCCTACATGAGATATTTTTTGAGGGGCGTTTGCTAACTGGGTCGCATTGTAAAGAATTGAAGCGTGGGAGTGAGTGAATCCTTGATATGCAATTCGTAAGTCAAAATGAGCATCGATGTGAAGTATGCTCCAATCCTTATACGTTTCGCTTAAAGCTTTCATTAATCCATAGGGGCAAGAGTGGTCGCCACCAAATAGAGCTGGGATTTTTTTTGAATTTAGAATCGATTTGGATTCATTGTAAATAATGGAATTAAAATGATCGCTTAAAATATTTGCTTTTTTTAATTGCTGTTCAAAATTAGTATAAACACCATTTTCTTGTGTCAGTTGATTTTGAATATCTGCACAAACATCTAAAGCTTGCTCATGAAGAGAATGAATTTCGGGATGAACATCTTTAAAGAAGATCCCTTTCTCGTAAGAATCTTTATAAACTTCATGGAAGTAATCCATCTGGTGACTGGCTTGTCGTATTAAAGACGGGGCATTAGATGTTCCCCCTTTATAGGACGTAGTTGGTTCCCAAGGCGCTGGAATAATAACCAAATGGCTGTCATCATAACTTAAGGAGTTTCCAAATAAAGGCGCATCATTTTTTAGGGTGTCTTCTTTTAAATTCATAAGAATGAAGTTATCTGGTTTCTTCATTAATGACCAGTTGAACATGAATAAATTTAAGGCTGATGGACATTTATAATTTATACTAATTTCAAATTGTAGAATGACGATTGAAGACGCAACGCATAAGTCGCGCTCAATAAACCAAACTAAATAAGCCACGATACTAGGACAAATAACTCACATTCAACTAATGTAAGTCGAAGCCAAGCCTAGGGTTGATTCTTTGCTTTAATACGATAAATATCAGGAGTTAAAACTATTTTATAATCTATCTTGAAAACATTAGGAGCTCATGGTGCAAAAAATATTCATCGGTTTGTTTTTGGTTTTAAATCTTGGATTTCAAATTTCTTGCTCTTCAAAATCATCCGATAGCAATGATAAGACATTTTTTATTTCTTTCGCCTCTGAACCGACAACTTTAAACCCAATAAATAGCTCTGATTTTTATGCAACGAAAGTTCAACTTTATGTTGTTGATCATTTACTGACTAAAGATCCTGAAACTAATGAACATAAACCAGGTGTTGCTGAATCATGGACCGTATCTCCAGATGGAAAAGTTTATACATTCAAAATTCGACAAGGAATTAAGTTCACGGATGGAACACTACTGACTGCTAAGGATGTGAAGTTCAGTTTTGATTCAGTCTTAGATGCCAAATATGAAGCGGCTCATAAATTAGCCTATTTTCAAAATATTAATTCACCTAAAATTATTGATGATTACAATATTGAGTTCACAGTTAAAAATAAATATTTTGGTAACCTTGAGACTTTGGCTACAGGAATTAACATTGTTCCAGAGGTTATTTACTCGAAACAGAGTAAGGATAATAAATTATCTAAAGTTTTAATTGGTTCCGGCCCTTATAAAATTTTAACTTACAACAAAAGTAAAAATTTAATTTTGACTAAAAATACAGACTGGTGGGGTTACAAGTCTGACCAATCAAATTTAAAAAACATTAACAGATTCGATAAGGTTTTTATTCGTTTTGTAAAAGAAGATGCAATTCGTCTAGAGCTAATGAAAAAGCAGAAAATAACTTATATGCCCATCACAGGCGAAGAGTTTGCTAAAAAAATTGATACTAATAAAAAAGAGTGGTCCCATTTAAATAAATACGAAGTCGAAAATGACGCTCATAAGGGATATTCATTTATTGCTTGGAACTTAAAAAATCCAATTTTTTCAGATAAGAAAGTTAGAGTTGCATTAGCTCATTTAATGAATCGTGAACTTATTAAAGACAAATTTCAGTATGGAAAAAGTTATTTAGCAGCAGGGCCTTTGTATTATCAAAGTATGTATGCGGATAAGTCAGTAAAGCCAATCGCATTTGATGTTGAAAAAGGTAAAGCCTTAATGCTGGATGCGGGATGGACTGACTCTGACAAAGATGGGCTTTTAGATAAAAAAATTAATAATAATAAAACTGATTTTAAATTTACTCTTCTTAATCCAAACAGAGAAGTTGAAAAGTATTTTACTCTTTTTAAAGAAGATTTAAAGAAAGTTGGGATTGAACTTGAAATTAAAAATATTGATTGGAATAGCTTTATTAAGGCTTTAGATGAGAGGAAATTTGATGCCGTCACTTTGGTTTGGTCCAGCACTGAAGACGACATAGATGTGGATTACAAACAGATATGGCATACAGAAAGTGCGAATGCCAATGGGTCTAACTTTATTAGCTACAGTAATCCAGTAGTTGATAAACTGATTGATGAATCCAGAGCAGAGCTGAATCGAGAAAAAAGAATTCCGATCTTACAAAAAGTTTATAAAACTATTTCTGAAGATGCCCCGTATCTATTTATGTTCTCACCTAAAGTGATGTACGTCGTTGATAAAAAAGTAGATATGGAAAAACCAACTTATAGATATACTGTTGGAACTTCTTTTTGGGGTCTGAAGCAAATAGAAAAGTAATTCTGATTTGGTGAGTAGATAAATCATCAGAAATATTTAAATTCTGAATGGATTTGTAACTAAATATTAGATTTTAATAACTCATATTAAATGGTGATTGAATGTTAAAATATATTGCAAAACGAATTCTACTTATGGTTCCAACGTTGTTTGGAATAAGTCTTGTTTGTTTTGTGATTATAAATATGGCCCCCGGTGGCCCAATTGAAAGAACGATTCAGCAGATGCGTTTTGCAGGTGCCGGTGGAAATGCGGGTGGTGGAACTCAAATGGGTGTCTCTCAAGAAGTGATTGATGCCCTAAAAAAACAATACGGTTTTGATAAGCCACTGATCGTTAGATATGGAATTTGGCTTAAAAATATTGTGACTTTAGATTTTGGCCAAAGTTTTACATATCAGGAACCCGTCACTAAATTAATCTTACAACGATTTCCTGTGTCTTTGCAGTTTGGGCTGACGTCCTTATTTTTAATATATTTAATTTGCATTCCCTTGGGGATTTCAAAAGCCGTTAGGGATGGAACCCCTTTTGATCAGTACTCGTCTTTTTTTCTATTTGTGATTTATTCAATTCCGACAGTCATGATGGCGATTCTTTTAATTGTATTTTTAGCTGGATCAAGTTTTTTGGATTTTTTTCCAGTGGGCGAGCTTTTTTCTGACGAATACTTTGAAATGTCATTTATGGAAAAAGTGGGTGACCGTATTCACCATTTTATTTTACCTCTGATTTGCTACATGCTGCACAGTTTTACTGCGCTGACTTTATTGATGAAGAACTCTTTTCTGGATCAAGTGAAATTAGATTATGTCAGAACAGCCAGAGCCAAAGGGCTGGACGAAAACACTGTTCTTTATAAACATACTTTACGAAATGCACTGATACCTATTGTGACAGGACTCAATTCTTTTTTATTAGTAATGTTTCAAGGATCCATAATTATTGAACAGATTTTTCAACTGGATGGCATTGGTTTGCTGACTTATAAAGCGGCTTTAGATGGGGATTATAATGTGCTTATGGCGCTCATCTTTATACCATCGGTTTTACTTTTAGTTGGAAGATTATTAACTGATATTGCATATACATTTGTTGATCCAAGGATTGATTTTGGAAAATAAGGAAAACAAGTCGTGTTAGAAAAGTGGATTACAGATGAATCAAGTTTAAAGCGCTATAAGCGTTTTAAAAAAAGAAAATCGGCAATTATTGCGGTCTTCGTATTTTCATTTTTAGTTCTATTAAGTATCACCGCAGAACTATGGGCCAACAACAAACCTATTGTTTTATTTTATAATGGACATTTGATGTTTCCTGTCTATCACGACTATCATCCTACACTTTTTGATCGCAGTGATATTATGTTTATGGATTACAGAAGTATTAAAGGTGATCCAAAAAACAAATTTGATATTTGGCCTTTAGTGGAATGGAACGCTTTTGAGTCCAATGAAAATTTAGATACGTATCCATCTGCCCCTAGTTCAACTAATCTTTTTGGAACAGATGACCGTGGTCGAGATGTTTTGACTCGTTTGCTTTATGGTTTTAGATACAGCATTGGATTTGCAGTTCTTGTTTGGCTTATTTCTTACATGGTTGGAATTTTAATTGGATCAATCATGGGATTTTCCGGTGGTGTCGTAGATTTAGTCGGCATGAGATTTTTTGAAGTGTGGGAAAGTCTACCTTATTTCACAGTTCTAATTACTTTAGTCGCTATATTAGACCCAAGTTTCATTCTGCTGGTTTCAATTCAAGCTCTATTTGGTTGGATGATGATTGCCACTTACATGCGTGCCGAATTCTTAAAACTTAGAAAAAGAGAATTCGTTGAAGCCGCCCATTCATTGGGAGTCAGCAAATATAAAATAATGTTCAAGCACATCTTACCAAACGCATTAGCGCCCATCATTACCTTTTCACCCTTTGCAGTGGCGGCAGGTATCACAGCGCTGACATCTTTAGATTACTTAGGCTTTGGTTTAAAGCCTCCAACACCAAGTTGGGGCGAGCTTTTGCAACAAGCTAAAAGTAACTTCACAACAGCGTGGTGGTTGGCTGTTTACCCTTCTGTCGCAATTTTTATCACTGTCTTTTCACTTAACATGATTGGTGAAGCCATCCGTGATGCCTTCGATCCAAGGAAATAGATCTACATTTCTTAATTTAAGACCTTACTTTAAATTTTAGGTTTATCTTTCAATTTAAAAAGCGAGCTCGGCTTGGCACGGTAACTTGCCAACTTTTACTTTATTAACTCTTAGAGTCTTTATCAAAATATGACTAAAAATATGGACACGTGCATCCATGCACTCGGCACGAATCGCCTTCGGCGAGAGCTTCCAGCTTTCGTGAGGTCTAATTTTTAGTTATATTTTGATAAAGACTCTAAGAGTTAATAAAGTAAAAGTTTTTGCAAGACTGTGCCAAACGTATGATTGAGCTTTTTAAATTGAGAGATAAACCTAAAATTTAAAGTAAGATCTTAAATTAAAAAATGTAGATCTATTTCCTTGGGGCGCAAGGATTTGAGCCAAAAGATGTGTTGTTAAATTTTTAAATCTCAAAGTCTTTAGTGATTGAACTTTTTGAACCTAAATAAGTCAGACCATTTAATGTACGATCGAAATGATCCATCAAAATATCGGCTTGGTACTGTGTAATCGCTTTTTCTTCAAGAGCCATCATACAGTCTTGTTTCAACTGGGTTTTAAATTCGCTGGTTTCATATTCAACGTAAGATAAAACGTCGCTGACTCGGTCGCCTTCAACGATATGGTCAATCGCGTATCCATTCTCTTTTAAGTGAATATGAACGGCGTTGGTGTCCCCAAATAAATTATGAAGGTCGCCCAAGATCTCTTGGTAAGCGCCAGTTAAAAATACAGCGATGTAATAGGGTTCGTCTTTTTTAAGCTCATGAAGTTCTAAATAATTTTTAGCCTCATTGGTTTCGGGATTAATAAATCGATTTATTTTCCCGTCAGAATCACATGTCAAATCGGCAATAGTGGCCCTTCTGGTTGGCTTTTCATTTAAACGTACAATCGGAAGAACCGGGAACAGTTGATCCACGGCCCATGAGTCAGGTAGGGATTGAAACACTGAAAAGTTACAGAAGTAAGAATCACACAAAAAAGAATCTATTTCGTATTCAACATCTGAAAAATCTGATTTACCTTCTGTTAATCCTTTCATTCGAGCTAAAATATTAAAAATCATTTTTTCAGCCAAAGCTCTTTGGGCTAAATCTAAAACGCCGTAAGTAAAAAGTTGTAAGATATCATCTTGAATTTGTTTTAAGTCATTATAGCTTTCATTCAAAGTAGCTAAAGTTAAGTTACTAGATATGTCAGTAAGGTCTCTTAAAATTTGATGCTCAGTTGGTGCTGTTTCAAATGATTTTGGTTTTACATTTTCAAAACTATTACAGCCCAAAACATCAAAAACTAAAATAGAACTGTGAGCCACAAGAGCGCGGCCAGACTCTGTGATGATGCTTGGATGTGGAACACCTTTTTCATTACAAATAGATTTTAAAATATAAATCACATCATTGGCGTACTCTTGTTCAGAGTAATTCGTGGATGAATTTGTAAATCCAGAACCATCATAATCCACACCTAAACCACCACCGACATCAATATATCTTGGCTTAGCACCTAATTTATAAAGCTCAGTGTAAAAACGGGCCCCTTCTTTTAGGGACGCTTTAATAGAAAGAATAGAAGGAATTTGTGACCCAATATGAAAGTGAACCAAGTCCACGCAGTCCAACATATCTTTTTCTTTTAGTTTATCAATGCAATCAACAATTTCATGAGGAGTTAAGCCAAACTTAGATTTGTGTCCTGTACTTTCAACCCAACGACCAGAACTGCGTGTGCTAAGTTTTGC
Source organism: Bdellovibrionales bacterium (assembly GCA_043764155.1). Lineage (GTDB taxonomy): Bacteria > Bdellovibrionota > Bdellovibrionia > Bdellovibrionales > UBA1609 > JAMLIO01. Next base: position 1,798 of record JAYUKW010000037.1, on the reverse strand, counting down.
TCTTAAACCAATTTTTGGTCTAATTCCTAAACGCTTAGACGCTTCAATAATAAGATCCAATTCAGAACCACGGTCCACAACAATAATTGTATTTCGTCCAAGTTTTCTAGAAATCAAAGCAGTTTCTATATATTCGACATCTTTAAAGCCGTTACACACAAGTAAGGCGTCTTTGTCTTTCAGTTTTGTTAAAGCAATTAGAAGTTCTGGCTTACTGCCGCACTCGAGGCCCAAAGACGACTGGCGACCTACTTTTACGATGTCATCAATTAAATGTTTTTGTTGATTCACTTTAACTGGAAAAACACCTTTGTAGTGTCCTTTGTAATCCATTGTTTCAATTGCAGTATCAAAGCATTTTTTTAAAAGGTTCACACGAGAAGCTAAAACATCAGGAAAGCGCATTAAGATCGGAGTATGAATTCCACGTTCCTTAAGATCATCAATGATCTCTTTTAAGTCGACAGGAAAGTTGATTTCAGGGGTACGAACAGTAATATTACCCTCTTTGTTTACATCAAAAAAAGTTTGGCCCCATTTATCTAAGCCATACAAGCGCTTGCTATCTTCTGTTGTCCAACTGTTCATAGTTTTATTTTGCGATAATGTTTAAAATTTTACCGGCTTTGTAAATTGTTTTTATAATCTTTTGACCTTCCAATTGTGCAGCCACAGTTTTTAAGTCTATGGCCATTTTTACTGCTTCATCTTCAGAGGTTAAAGCAGAAACCTCGATGGTTCCACGAGTTTTCCCATTGACTTGAACCGCCATAATCATTTGGTCGTCTTTACATAACTCTGTATCAAATTCGGGCCAGCTTGCAAGACTTACTAATCCACTTTGACCTAACTTTTGCCACAGCTCTTCACTCACGTGCGGCGCAATTGGGGCTAAGATTTTTAACAAAGGCAACAGCGCTTCTTTTGGAGCCGGGTGAATGACGTCAGGATAAACTTTATAAAGTTCATTCACATAGATCATCATGCTACTTACAGCCGTATTGAAGTTCAGACTTTCAATATCTTCAGACACTTTTTTAATTGTCTTATGTAAACTTTTAAGAAGTTGTGGGTCAGATATTTTTTCATTTGTTGTTCTATTATTTCCAGAATCATCTACACACTGCCGCCAGATGCGGTCTAAAAACTTTTTAACACCTGTAATGCCATCAGTGCTCCAAGGCTTGTCTCTGTCGTAGGGACCCATAAAGCAAATGTAAGCACGAATGGCGTCGGCTCCAAATTGAAGTCTAACATCATCGGGGTTTACAACATTTCCTCTAGACTTAGACATCTTTTCGCCGTCAGGTCCTAAGATCATTCCTTGGTGAGCCAGTTTTAAATAGGGTTCCGGAGTTGATGCTAATCCTTGGTCGAATAAAAAGTTTTGCCAAAATCTAGAATAAAGCAAATGACTGACAGTGTGTTCCGGGCCACCTAAATATAAATCCACAGGCATCCAATATTTTTGGGCCTCTAAACTTGCAAGTTCATTTTCATTTTTCGGATCACAGTATCTTAAAAAGTACCATGAAGATCCTGCAGTGCCAGGCATTGTGTCGGTTTCACGAATGTAATCTTCTGAATATTGAGTCCACTCTTTATTTCTTGCTAGTGGAGCTTCACCTTGATCAGAAGGTTCATAGTTAGCCACCTGTGGTAAAGTTAACGGAAGTTCTTTTAGTCCTAAAACTTTAAGCTCACCTTTTTTATTTTTAATAACGGGAAGTGGTTCACCCCAGTAACGCTGGCGAGAAAATAACCAATCTCTTAATTTATAAAGAGTCTGCTTTTCACC
>JAYUKW010000036.1:0-83289 GCA_043764155.1 Bdellovibrionales bacterium | reverse complement strand
AGGTGGGACTTTAAATTAAATTTTAAATAAAGTTGAAGTTAAAAATAAATTAAGAAAAGACTTAGAAACTTAAAGATTTTTTAAATTTGTAAGAATTCTTTGGGATCAGTCTGGCGCCTTGGGGGGATTCGGGTATAGATAGTTGGTGATTTACGAACAACGCTCTCAAGGATTAATTTTAGCTGGTGTGACCGCGGGGTGCTGGTCAGTGCTTGCGATTGGACTAAAACAAGCTTTGATGTTCACCAGTTCAGGGAACATTGTGGCTTTTCGCATGCTGATCTCGTTTTTGTTCTTACTAATTTATTTTGCAATTTTTAAACGCTCAGAGATTAAAAAAATTAAGTCAAATTTGCCATTCACAGCCCTTATTGCAGGGGCTATGCTTTCATTTAATTACTATGGATTTATGAAAGGGGTTGAGTACACAGGTGCAGGGAATGCTCAAATTATGATTCAACTTGGCCCGACACTTTTGATTATGTCGGGACTGATTATTTTTAAAGAGCACTTTAGCTTTAAGCAAGTCATCGGAATTTTATTAGCCTTGATTGGTTTTACTTTATTTTATTACGACCAACGAAAGTTTGATCTGGATTCAACTTTAAACGTTGGGAATCTTTGGATCATTGGGGCCGCAATCACTTGGGCCATTTATGCCTCATTACAAAAGCGTTTAATTTCGAAATGGGATCCGCAAACTTTAAATCTAATTATTTACTGTGTTTGTGCTGTCATTTTATTTTTTCTTTGCGACTTTAGGCAAAGCTTAGACTTTACATTTAACCAGTGGGTCCTAATGATCTTTTTAGGATTGAATACGGTGATCGCCTACGGGTGCTTCGCAGAGTCTTTAAAATTAGCCCCCGCAAGTGAAGTTAGTTTGATCATCACAATCAATCCCCTAGGAACTTTAATGCTTTTGTGGTTGGGTCAATTCCTAGAAATCTCGTGGATGCCCGTCGAATACATCACATGGATTGGTGGACTTGGAGCTTTGTGCGTTGTCTTTGGCGTGGGTTGGACATTAACCAGAAAAAAGTCATAATATTATGGATGAAAAATTGTATTCGATTTCTAGGTTTTAAGTTTTCCATTAACTTCAACAAATTCATTCGTTGTGTATTCAACTGCATTATTATTTTATGCACACATCAGGTTTTTGCCACAGATCACGCCCCTCTTTTAAAAGCGATTGCTGAAAATGATTTTAATCAAATTATAAAATCCGAAGCTGGCCATCCTTGGGTTAAGTCTTATGTCATTAAACTTTTAAAAACAGATTTGGACTTTGCAAATTCAATTCAAGACTCAAACCAAAAATTAGCTCTGTTAAATGAAATCTTAAAAAAAACATCTTTTGTTCCAACTAAAATTCAAATTTTAAATTTAATTTCGAGTTTAGAACTCAAATTAAAAAAGGACAGTTCAAAAACACAAATTCAAATTAAAAATCTGACAGAGCCAACAAATGACCCCAAAGACTGTGCAGGATTTTTAAAAAAAGGACGTAATTTTAGAGATCTTAGGGATTTTGACCAAAGTTTTTTTCACTTCCAAGCCGCTTTTGATTGCTTTGATGAGGCAGAACCTAAGTTATCAGCTTTAAAAGAAATCACGCTGACTCATAAAGTAAAGCACAGAGGTGAAGATTTTTTAAAAGCTTCTACTGAAACTTATAGTTTTGCCAAAGACTCTTACTCTAAAAAAGATGCGAACGGAGAAATAGATTCCAAGCTTTTTAACAAAACGGCCATTGAACACATAAGAACTGTTTGGACTTATAAGTCTGCTGATGTGGCACAAAAGCTCTTAGATGAAGTCAAAACCCTTCTCAATGGAAAGTACTCTTTACAAACAGTCTACTGGATTCAAGCCAGAATCTTTGAAGAAAAAAATGATATTAAAAATTCACAAAAATTTTTAAATTTAGCCTTAAAAGAAAAACCACTTGTTGAAGAGGACATAATTTCCATCTATTGGCAAAAGTATTGGAACCATAAAGAACTTAAACAATTTCAAGAAGCAGAGGATTCATTAAAAGCGTCCCTTGAAATCGGAAACCCTAATGAAGGTCAAGCTAGAACTTATTTTTGGTTGATTCAAACCCAAGAAGAAAAATTAAAGACTCAGAAAAATAAACTCGAATCTTTAAAATCTAATAAAATTGATGACCGATTAGCTCAGCAAACCGAAATGATTGAAGTGCTTCAGTTAGAATTAAATAAAAATAAAAATATTTTAACTTCAAAATATCCGATTGCTTTTTATACGGCGGTCATTAATAAAAATCTAAATTTAAAATATACAAAATCAAATCTTGAAGATTTAGATTCTAAAACCTACAAGGGACTACCAAAAAGTTTTGATTTTGCTTTTTATAAAGATCTACATCAAACTTCAACCTTAGCGACCCAAAGTTTTTTAAATTATTATTATCGAAACCATAAAAAAAACATTTCTAAGGAGCAGCGGTTTTTAATTAAACGACTGCTTGCAAGAAATGGGGATACGACAGATTTATTTATTGAAATTGAAAGTCGACCCGAGGTGTGCGCATTGGAAAGTTCACCTTGTATGGATTTATTTCCACGCCCATATGAAATAGTCACGGGACAAGCTTCAAAAAAATATAATGTTCCCCAGGAACTTATTTATTCTATCATCAGACAAGAATCTATTTTTAATCCCTTAGCTAAAAGCTGGGCGGACGCGAGGGGTTTAATGCAACTTTTACCAACCATAGCGAGCGAGATTTCCAAAAAAGCAGGTGTTGAATACAAGTCGCCCCTAGATTTATATAGCGTAGAGAAAAATATTTTCTTTGGTACTTATTTAATAAAAAGTTTAGTCAAAGAGATGAATGGGGCCTTAATTTTAGGTTTATCCGGTTACAATGCAGAAAAAAGTAAAGCTAAAGTTTGGTACAAAACCAGATACAAAAAAGATTGGTTTAAATTTATCGAAGAGATCCCTTATCAAGAAACTCGAAACTATAACAAACTGGTACTTCGAAATTTCTTAATCTATTCTAATAATGATGACAAGATTTTGAAGGATTGGTTTCCAAAAGGAATTTTAGAATAGTTACTTAAAAGTGCACTTCGAAGATTGAAGTTAGGATTAAAGTTGTAGATTCGATTAATATTTCTTGCGTTAGATTATTTGGAACATGAACAAATCCGGCTAAATAATTATTTTTCTTTGAATCTAAACACAACTCGTACATTAAAGAATTACAAACATAAGTGCCGGCCGTGTTTGAAACCTTAATGTTAATATTTTTTGAATTTAGGTCTTGAACAATCAAATCTACTTTTAAATTTGATAAAACTCCATCGGGACCACCGGCTAATATTGACTGATTATTAGGAACAAACCCCACATTATCTGGATATTTTGAGGACCAAAAATTTATAGCTACCCTTTCTAATTCTATTTGATTTCGATCTTGAGCCACACCCATTGAAATCACAACATCCGGTTTAAAGTCTTCAATTACATTTTTTAACTCAACAAACGCCCTTTTAAATTCAACAGGCAAGACCATAGCTTTAAATTCAATACTCAGATCAATATTATTAAATCGCAACTCCGAAAGATTTCGAACAAGCGCTTCAGTAGGATTTTCTTTAATATCCAAAAATGATTCAAATCCAGAAACTAAAAATTTTATTTTTTTACCTCGATCAAAATCCATACATACATCCTACTTCCTTATTCAAAGTGTTTCAAAATGAAACAAAGTCTTAATAATATACGTCTTTTTTTCGAATTTAGATGTCCGAGTCTTAGAATTTAAGTGAGCTCGTTGGCATGAAGTCTTGCTACTATCTAGTTCACTCACTGGCTTTCGAGGGGCTACGCACCCTCGCCAGTTCGCTGGAACTTTTCCAACTTTTGCAAGGCGAATGACAAGGCTTGCCTCACTTAAATTTCAAGATTCGGACATCTAAATTCGAAAAAAGAACCTGGCACCATTTTGCCTGGCACCATTTTGCCTCATATCGTTTTAAATAGCTTTAATTCACAAACGGAACCTGGCACCTTTTGGGTGTAGATCTTATGTACGAAATGCTGATTTGTAGTCAAAAAATCGCAGTGTATCAATAAAATACCAAGTAAAATCATGTACTTATGGGTTTTGGATTGGCACTCCGATTGCTATATAAATCATATAATTAAGGGGACTAAAAAATGAATTCTCATAAGCTGGCAGTGTCTTTGATCTCTTTGTTCTTCTTGGCCGACCACTTAGGTGGTGACAGAGCTTACCTTCAGTCCTTCGAAAAAAATCTATCTTTAAATATGGCTCCCAGCAGATCAACTAAAATTTCAAAAGCAGTCATTGGTGAAATCACAAAAAAAGATGTCAGTGTTCTTTTAAATGATCCGGCCATGAATCAGAAATGGGGCTTAGTTCAAAATCAAATTGGTAAAGCATGGGGAATATCACAAGGTAGTAAAAAAATTAAGGTGGCCGTTATTGATACGGGCATTGATGTTAATCATGAAGACTTAAAAGAAAATCTTTGGAAGAATCCCGGCGAAACAGGTTTTGATGGTTCAGGTAAAGACAAATCATCAAATAAAATTGACGATGACGGTAACGGCTTCGTTGATGATGTTTTTGGTTGGAATTTTGTAAGAAATAACAATGACCTTTCAGACAACCATGGCCACGGCACACACATCGCAGGAATCATTGGCGCCGTTGGTGGAAACGGTAAAGGTATAAGCGGCGTATCTCCTGAAATCAGCCTTATGATTTTAAAATACTATGATCCAAAAGGTTTTGGCGAAGATAATTTAAAAAATACAATCAAAGCTATTCACTACGCGATTGATAATGGAGCCCACATCATTAACTATTCAGGTGGTGGTTTAGAATTCAGTGCTGACGAAAAAGCGGCCGTTGAAAAAGCCAGAAAAAGAGGAATTTTATTTGTTGCGGCTGCGGGAAACGAAAGATCTAATTCTGATATCAATAAATATTACCCAGCCGATTACAGCTTAGATAATATTATTTCAGTCACAGCCGTTGACAGTCAGACACAGGTTTTACCTTCTAGTAACTACGGTGTTTTAACAGTTGACATAGGCGCCCCTGGAAATAACATTTACTCGACTTTACCTGATAATAAATATGGTTATATGACTGGAACTTCACAAGCCACAGCTTACGTCAGTGGAGTTGCCGCTCTAGTGTTAGCTCATCATGAAGATTATAAACCTGTACAAGTTTCTAAATATTTAAAAAACACAGGCGACATTGTAGACAGCTTGAAAGGCAAAACACGATACAACAAGCGCCTTAATTCTTACAGAGCTTTATCGATTTTAGATTCAGGATTAAGCGCAACAGGTGTGGTTGCAAAAAACACCGATAACTTAAAAAACAGCTTTGCCACTGACAATTCATCGGCTCAAAAAAGTTCACTTGAAGTCTTTAAAGGTTTTGGCGATGGCTTAATGAAGATGATTGAAGTGGATTCACCACAAGTTCCATAATTTTTTTACTTTAATTTAAAAAAATAATTTAAATTATTTTTTTAAATTAAAAGAAAAACATCACTATACCAATAACGACTAAAACTAATCCAAAATTTTGATGAAGACTAAATTTTGGGCTTGAATTCATTATATTGTTTCTCAAATTCATTTTCTTTTTATTAGATATTAACCATCTATTAAATGAAAAATGTAAAATCCCCCACACAATCAATAGCACAGAAAGCATCCAATCTGGCTGCTGATTATACCACTGCTTTTCAATGGGAATTTCTTTTTTGATTTGGGATTCAAAAGAAATTTTAGGTTCAGGAATATTTAATTTTTTAGATTGTTCGCTCAAAGGTCAGACTCTTTAAGTAAAGATAATGCACCCGTCAGAAAAATTAAAGCAAACCCGAACCCAGCCAAATCTGATAAGCCTTCGTTGCTAAAACCTAAGCCTATCAGTCCCGCAGATAAGCTGATTACAAACCAGGGAATATATTTAGAAAACTTTTTATAACCCTTGGGCTCATGACCTAAAACACTGTTATGAATAGCGTGATCTTGAATTAATTTTTCGCAGTAAAATTTCATTTCTTTTGCGACTTGATCTTGACCATTGGCTTCACAAAAATTTTTATATTTGCCCAAAGCAAAATCCAAACTTCGTTTAGCTCTTGCCGAATGAATAAATTCTTTATGAATTGATTTAATATCATAGTTATTTAAAACTTTATCCCAGCTTTTTTCCAAAAACCAATACTCTGAAGTTAATTCGGAATGAACGTCATCAACAAAACCTACTTTACGAATACCTGTTGTTTTTTCAAGTATGGAGTTGATTTGGGAGTTCGGAGATGAATACTGTATAGAATTTAATGCAGAATTTAGCACCGAATTAGATCCTTCATCGAATGAAGGTCTTGAATTAAAAGGAACTTCTGCAAAATTTTTAGCTATTTTTTCGACTAGCTTTGGGCTTAAAGTTTCATTGATTGGTTCTTGTACGTTAGATTTTGATTCAGATTCAATAAAAGAATCCGTTTGCAGTTCAGATTTAAAGTGCTCGCTCCATTCAATTGGAAAAGCGACTATTTCTTTGTGCTCTAAAGCCTCTGGAAATGAAATCCAAAATTTTTGTTCACAGGACACACAATCAAACTCGGGCTTATCAACATAAACAGTCTTAGAATCTAACGAATAGAGTTTATAACAGCTTGGGCAGCGCATTCTTATTTCTATATCATCATGGCCCTGTTTAAAATTTGTATTATTAATTTGATCACCTAACTGGTCAGTTAATCGTTCTTCTAATCGCTCGGTTAACGGACCGCCTAGATTATCGTCAAAATCCGAAGACTCTACCAAACCAACTCCTTACAACATGAATTTAATTTAGTCTTTTAAGACTAAGCACTTACTTTATGATAGCACTTAACGTTATATATGTAGCAAGAACTTTTTTTTATGATTTTAGTATTTTTAAACTCCACAGCAACAGCTTTGACTGGTCGATTCCAACTAGCTGTGAGATAAAAAATGATGACTCAATTTTTTAAAATTAAATTCTCTCAAATATTTACGATTCTAAATAACTACAAACTCCCTATGATATCTGGTGTTTTACAAGCCACCAGTTATATCCCGTTTCCGCCGTGGGCTTTATTTTTCTGTCTTGTACCCCTTTGGTTTTTTTGGATTAAATCTGATTTTAAAAAATCCATCATTGGGACTTTGGTCTGTGCTTTTATCGCAAGTTTTATTGGCTTTCATTGGATTGCAATCACGGTTCATGACTTCGGGCAAATGCCATGGGTCCTAGCATTAATAGCTTTGTCTGGGTTTTCAATGATCGCAAACATCTACTTGGTTTTTGCTTCAATCACATGGCGGTTTGTTGATTTGTACATCAACAAAGACATCAGCTTATGGCTTTTGCCCCTAATTACAGCTGTGTTTATGTGTTTCTTCCCATCCCTGTTTCCGTTTAATTTTGGTTACGCATGGATTTATGCAAAACTTCCTGGGGCTCAAGTTGCTGATATTTTTGGTGTGATGAGCTTAGCCGTTGTCACTTTAATTATTAACTTTTTAATATTCATGGCCATAAAACAAAAGCAATACTTGAAGTATGGCTTAATTGCCCTCGCTGTTTTTGTAACTATCAACTCTTTAGGACTTATCCGACTTAAGTTTTTACCGGTGGAAAATGAATCTATAAACGTCATGGTTGTTCAGGCCAATATTGGAAATATTGAAAAACAAGTTTCAAAAAATAAATACTCTTACCGCGAAGTCATCTTGGATAAATATTTAAGTTTATCTGAAAATACAATGGCTCAATTGGCCACTTCAACGCCTAATAAAAAGGTGGACTTAGTGGTTTGGCCCGAAACTGCTTACCCATCCTATGTAAACCTGGGAACATTTGATTCATTACCAAATCCGCTAAATGAATTTGCAAAAAAAAATAATGTGGCTTTTGTCACTGGATTTTATCAAAGCGTGGGAGATCAGCAAGTGGCTAATTCCATACTTTATGTTAACCAGTTTGGAAAACTGTCTGATTTTCCAACGCAAAAAACAATTCTTTTAGCTTTCGGAGAGTACTTACCCCTAGCTGAAACCTTTCCCTCTTTAAGAAAATTACTTCCAATGGTTGCCGACTTTAAAAGAGGACCTGGCCCTGAAGCTAGATCAATTTTGAATATAAAGGTTGGCCCCATGGTTTGTTACGAGTCCTTGTTCCCTGATTTTTCAAGGGAACTCGCGAATCAAGAAATAAATTTGTTTATTAATTTAACTAATGACTCTTGGTACGACGATGTCTTTGAACCCAATCAACATATGTATATCACTGCCGGTCGAGCGCTTGAAAACAGAAGACCCATCGTGCGGGCCACAAACACCGGAATTTCAACAGTGATCAAGTCCAACGGCGAAGTGATGGAGTTATCCCCTAGAGATCAAGAGTGGACCGGGCTTTACGACGTGTTTTATCCTGATAAGAACTATCAATCCCCGTATCAAAAATGGGGCAGAACCGCCCATCACTTTATTTTAATTGGCTTTACCCTTATGTTAGTTATCTTAGGTTTTGTTTTAAGAAGGACGAAAAAACAATCATGAGCAAAGACAGCACAGCCGTTGGTTTAAAAGATATTTTATTTCATATCCAAAAATACAGTAAGACTGAATCTGGAAAAGAAAATATTAAAAACTTAAAACCTTACTTAAATTCTAAAGACGCTTCAAAACAATGCGCCCGCGTGGTTGAATTTAAACATTTAATCGTCAGTGAAGCTTTTAATTTTCAACTTCACGGATTAGATCTAGCCCATGGGTGGTTAAGAAAAGTAAAAAAAAATCAACTGCTTCAAGCCTTAGACTTAAATGATATTCGTTTATTTTTAAGTGACTTAGACGATATTAGAAATTTATTTATTGCAAACAAGTTTGTCAAAAGTGTATCTGATTTAACATATCGACTTTTTGATCCTAAGGATATTTTGTCGTATATCAATGTTGTGGTGTCCCCTGCTGGAGAAATAAATTCTGACGCCAGCGAGGATTTATATAAATTTTTTCAAGATAAAAAAAGTTTAAATAACCAAGTTCAAAATCTTTTAAAAAAAATTGTTAAAGATCAAGATTTAGAAAACGTACTGCAAGATAGATTCGTCACCACCCGCGAAGGCCGTATGGTTTTACCTGTAATCAGCGGTATGAGGCACGACTTTCAGGGGATCATACATGATTCAAGTAATAGTAAACAGACCGTTTTCATGGAACCCAAAGAAGTTGTTCCTGTAAATAATAAAATTTCAGAATTAGAAATAAAAATTCAAACTGAAATTGAAAAAATTCTTCGAGAAATCAGCCACTATATTTTTCTGAAGTTTAACGAGCTTGAAAAAGCCTTTGATGCCTTAGTTGAAATCGACACCCTTTATGCTTTAGGTTTTTTTGCAGCCACTGCGGACTTAAGTTCTTTTAGCTGGTCAGACACGAACGAAATTTATTTACCAGACCTAAAACATCCTTTACTTAAAATCGAAATTAAAGATGTGGTCAGTAACACTGTTGAACTGAATGAAAAAAATAGAATTTTAATTTTATCAGGACCCAATGCTGGCGGAAAGACAGTTTTACTTAAAAGCATTGGACTAGCTTGTCAGATGGCCACTTATGGGATGCCCATTTGCAGTTTAGATTCAGCCCGACTTCCTTTTATTTCTAATGTTTTTGTTTCTTTAGGTGACGAGCAAAATCTTGAAGAGAACTTAAGTTCTTTCGGTGGACATCTAGTTAAGCTTAACGAAGCGGCCCAACTTCAAGGATATCATAATTTAATTTTAGTAGATGAAATCTGTGGAACGACCGAAGCCCAAGAGGGTTCGGCTTTAGCGCGCGCTTTTATTGAAGAGTTTAAATCAAACCAAGTCTTTGCTGTGATCACAAGCCACTTAGCACCGCTCAAAGCCCACTGGGGTGAAGGTGTTATTAATGGTAGCATGCAGTACAGCCCAGAGACCCAAGCCCCTAGTTACACTTTTATTATGGGACTTGCCGGGGAATCCATGGCTTTACCGACAGCCAAAAGATACGGCGTTTCGGCTTCGATTATTGATAGGGCTCTAAAACACCTAACCCCAGAAGCTCAACGAAAATATTCTGGATTGGAAGAGATCGAAAATTTAAGAGCACGACTAATAGATCTTCAAACTCAGTATCAATCAAAACTTAAAGATATCGAAAAGCGTGAACAGATTTTATTAAAAGAAAAAGCAGTCGTCGAAGAGCTTCGACATACTAAATTAGAAGAAGACCTAACAGAACACCAAAAACGAATTGAAGAGCTGATCAAATACGAAAAAATTAAAGCAAGCTTTGATAACTCTAAAAATTTGCAGGCCATCAAAGAGCAAATGCCCAAGATCATCAAATATAAAAGTGATGAATCCGGCGAAATCAATCAAGATAATTTTGAATCCAAATTCCCACCAGGAACTTCGGTGTTTTTAAAAAGCTTAAATCGAAAAGGAATTGTTCAAGGGAAAATCAACTCAAAAGGCGAAGTCCCTGTTTTATCTGAATCGATGCGAATCCAAATTCACTTTACAGATATTTTGCCTTCAACAGGTTTGACTTCACCAAATAAAAATAAAATCATTCCCACGTCTTCGAACTCAACGCTCACGGCTAATGACTTAACACAAAAAACTTTGGACCTTCGGGGTCTTCAAATTGATGAGGCCTTAGATTCGCTAGATATTGAGTTAGACCAAGCTGTTCAACGAGGCTTATTAAAGCTAAAGATCATCCATGGTCACGGGGACCAAGATAAGCTTAAAAAAGCTATTCGCACATTTTTATCAAGAAACACGTTCATAAAGTCTTGGTTGTCAGGTAAAGCATTCAACGAAAGCGATGGGGTCACAGTCGCAGAGATATTATCTTAATTTATTTCTGACTTTGCCAGTCTTTTATATAGTGTTTTTCTATCAATACCAATATCTCTAGCTGTTTTATCCCGAGCCCCATCATTTTTAGATACACAAAATTCTACGTATTTGTTTATGACCTGATCAACAGAATATAATTTGTCTTTTTCAAAAGGAATAAAAAAACCAGTATCCATTTGGGGACTAATACTTTCAATAGTGTTTTGACTAAAACTGGGAAAATCACTGTTTTGATTAATTAAAAAATCTTTTTTATTAATCATGGGACCTGAACAAAGAACAACGCATCTCTCAATACAATTTTCTAGTTCACGTACATTACCCCTCCATGTATTTAATAAAAGAAACTCTTTGGCTTCTGTTGAAAATTCTCTGGCTGGTGACGCATTTTCTAATGCGAACTTTTTTAGAAAAAAATCAGCTAATGGTATTATATCTTCCTTTCTTTGTGTTAAATTAGGTAAATAAATAGGAATAACATTAAGTCTAAAATATAAATCTTCACGAAATCTTTTTTCTTTTATTTCATCAACTAAATTTTTATGAGTTGCAGATATGAGCCTACAGTTAATAGGCCTCATTTGATTTTCACCAACTCTTTTAATTTTACGTTCTTGCACGACTCTAAGCAACTTAGCCTGAAGCGGCGGACTTAAATCACCAATCTCGTCTAAAAATAGAGTTCCATTTTCTGCTTCTTCAAATAGTCCAATTTTTTTATCTTGAGCCCCGGTAAAGGCCCCTTTAGCATGACCGAAAAGTTCAGACTCAAGTAAATTCTCAGGTATAGCCGAGCAATTAATAGCAATAAAGGGACCTTTTTTTCTTTTACTTTCATTATGAATGTATTTTGCAAAAATTTCTTTTCCTGTGCCACTTTCACCAGATATAAAAATATTAGCCATACTTGATGATACACGCTTAGCAATATCTAAAGCTTCTAAGAACTTAGGATTTTTGCCGATAATATTACTTGTAGATGATTTAAAGGATTTAACTTGTGTTCGTAATTGGACGTTATCATATTGCAAATTTTTAAAATGTAAGGCCCGCCTAACAGAAATAAGAAGTTGAGGAAAATTTATCGGTTTTATAATAAAATCGTAAGCGCCTTTTTCAATGGCTTCTATCGCCGTACTTGCAGATTTTTCTGTTGTGATAAATATAATAGGCAGCTCAGGTGCTAAATTTTTAGCTTCAGTTGTGAATTCCAAACCATTCATTAATGGTAGATTTAAATCTACTAAGACGACATCCCATTTATTGGAGTCACATTGTAATTCCGAAAGCGCAGTAATTGCATTATCAAAACATTCAATTTCAAAATTATTTTGTCTAAAATAAGTTCTTACTAATTCTCTTAAATCTACATCATCATCTATAATTGCAATACGAGGTTTAACTTGTGTGGACATGGTTCTCCTAAATTAATACAATTTTTCAATACGTCTAAATATATAAATATTTATTTTTTAAAAAAATAAAAATCTAAGCGCTTAATTTAAACGAATAAGCTAAGTACAATTAATACACAACAAAAAGTTCATATTTTGTACTAATGACCTTATCTGATGAACACCATCGATTTGAAAATTAAATTAATGGCATCAAGCTTGCTATAAATTTTATTTGATCGATGGATCGATTGAATAACCTTAATATTTAACTAAAGGAAAAATTTATGAAATCACTAATGTATAGTTTATCGTTTATAATTGCGACAACATTGACACTGCCATTCCAACCCTCATTCGCAATAGATTCTTTTTATGCGGTTCAGACAAATGACAAAAAAGTTCAAAATAGGTTGAATACAGATCATGAACCAAATCGTAGCGAAGCTAAGAGTTTTGATGAAAATGAATGCGAGTTAATTAATGGCAAACTTGAATGTCTAGAAATTAGTGACAAAGCTGAAATAGAGATAAATGATAACAAGACTTTAACGAAATCTAGAAGTTTAAAAAATAAAGAGGATTTTTAATTTTTACGTTTTCAACTTCAACATTATAAACTTATTTTTTATTTTAAAAAATAAATCAATTCAATATATCCAATATTATTTCTAACAGAGTTGAAGTGCTCAATGGTTTTTTCAAAATATTTATAACATTTGTCATTTTTTTTGAGTCAAAAGTTATATCTTCTCCAGACATTAATAACGTAGGAATTTTTTTTAATCTAAAGTTATTTACAGTTTGCTCTAAAAATTCTAATCCATTCATATTTGGCATTTGATAATCAATCAAAATCAGATCAGGCAAGGTCGTGGCTTCATTCAGTAAATGAAGGGCCTCTGCTCCATCTGACGCACAATCGATCTGGTAGCCATTGGACTCAAGAAAAGTTCTAAGAAGAATTTGTATATCAACAGAATCATCTATAATAAGAATTTTATTTAACATTTATGATTGGTAACATCATTAAACTTATTCAGCAAAACTTATATACAGATAACTATATATATGAGTTTATAGGTTTGAATTTAATAATAAATTGTATCTTTAACAAAGGAACTACATGCTTCACGACTTTCTGCAAAGTTACAAAAAGGAAATACTAGAACTTACTTCGCAGAAAACTTTGGTCCTTGCTGGTGATCTTAGAAATTCTAAGAAACTTAAAGTAGGACTTCCAATTTTTTACGATCAACTTATTTTTGTTTTAAAACAAAAACTAGAATTCATACCACCGGAAGAATTACTTTTAGCAGCTTCCAATCACGGACAAGAATTTCTAAGACTAGGATATTCACTTTCTCATGTCGTGCATGCTTACGGAGCCATGTGCCAAGCTATTACAGAATTAGCTACTATCAAAAATGCAGACATAACACCTTCAGAGTTTAATACCTTCAATGCATGTTTGGATGTAGCTATTGCATCTGCCGTTTCGCAATATCAATTCCTTAGTGTTGAAGCGAGCGAAGCCAGAGAAGTACAACACTTAGGATTTTTAGCCCATGAGCTTAGAAATGCACTATCAAGTGCCACTATTGCACAAGAGATGATTAAAGCAGGCTTTGTAGGTACTGGCGGAAGTACAGCCGCTTTGCTTGAATCGAACTTAGCTCGTATGCGCCATTTGATCGACCGTTCGCTGTCTGAAGTTCGTATGCGTGCAGATGCAGATGTTTTTGTAGAAAAATTTAGATTATCTGATCTTTTTGATCAAATAATTATTACAGCTAAAGTTGATTCTAAGAAACGAAATCAAACTCTTTTAACAGATATTGACTTGAACATGGAACTGAGTGCTGACCGTCAATTTATTTTATCTGCTATCGCAAACTTAGTTCAAAATGCAATTAAATACTCAAAATTGGGTGCTAAAATTATTCTACGAGCTAGAGAATTAGAGGATCGTATTTTAATTGAAGTTGAAGACCAATGTGGTGGTATTGATCCTAATGTTGTTGATGAATTATTTGAACCTTTCAATCAAGGACAATCTAATAAAGTAGGCCTTGGTTTAGGACTATCTATTGCACAAAGAGCCATCCAACTAAATCAAGGGACTATCAAGATTAATAATAAACCCGGTGTTGGATGCATATTCTGTATAAATGTTCCCCGAATTCTTCAACTTGGCACTAGCTTAAAAACGAATGTAACAGGCGTTGATTCGTTACAACCAAATTTCAAAAAAAAATAGCTAAATAAAATTTTTAAAATTCTATTTAGCTTTTATAAAAAGTTATAAATTTAATTCATAAATTTTATTTGATTTATCTTAAGCCATTTAATATATGCTGATAAAAGCTCAGATCCTTTTTCAGACAGGTTGGTTTCGCTTAAAGATTCCATTTGAGAGGCTATTGGTTCTAGTTCATCAAATCCAAAACTTGCTGCATTGCCAGCTAACTGATGGCCGATTCTATTAAATTCGGCAACGTTATTATTATTTAAACTTGAAAATAATATATCAAGGTCGTTCTCTCTACGCTTCAAATAATTGAGTTTTAATTCTAATGAGATCGTCATAAAAATAAAGTTACATTCGCGAGCAATTCAATTCAAGTTAATAAAATATAAGTCTTAAATTTACACATAAAAAAAATTCATAGTTCAAATTTTCTACGTTGAGTTACTTTTTTTCTTGTCTCAAATGGACTGGTTGGATCTGAAGATGGCTTACAAGTTGCAATAAATATTAAAGTTAAATCTTAGTAATTATAAATTAATTTTTAATTTTGAAAAAATATAAATTTAATAATTTTTATTAGTAAGTTTTAGCAAATAATAAACTAAAGGAGAAATAATGAATACCAATGAAGTAAAAGGCAAATGGCTTGAAATAAAAGGAGAAATTCAAAAAAAATGGGGAAATTTGAAGAATGATGAATTAGAAAAAACAAAAGGCGATATGAAATCTGTTGTCGGTCTTATTCAACAACAGTACGGCGAAAAAAAAGAAGATTATGAAGACTCATTATCTAAAATTTACGACAAATTTATAGATAAGAAGGACGAAGTCGTAGATAAGGTAAAACAGAGTTTTAAATAAAAAATAAATTACTATATAATTTTGTAATTAAAAGTAATTTAAAAATTTTAAATTAAAAAAACTTAACTTAACTAAGGAGAAAAAAATGAATCCAAGTACAACAACATCTTCAAAAAATGATATGATTAATGAAGGTGGCAATGTAGCTAAAGATGTAAAAAAATCTGTTGAATCAAAAGTTAATGATTACAGTTCCGATTTAAATAAGTTCAGCGAAGAGGCAGGAAAAAGAATAGGACAAGTCGCATCTAAAGTTAAAGATGCAGCTGAAGATTACATTGCAACAGGAAGTGATTATTTAAAATCTGGTCAGGATTATGTAAAGAAAAATCCTGAAAGAAGTTTAGTTTACGCTATTGGAGCCGGTGCCGTTATAGGTGGTTTTTTAGCGTATGCTTACAGCAATCAAAAAAGACATTAGTTTTAAGGGAGAAGATGTGTATAATAATATTAATTATTCTTTAATAATTGCTTTTAAAAAAAATAATGATTTGGAAAGATCCTTAAAAATTATTGAAAGATCAGGACTTATTTATTCACATTTATCCTTATTTACTGTCAGTAAAAAATTAACAGATTTTTATTTAAATATATCAAATATTAAATCATCTATCAGCTTATCTAAGCTAATACTTGGCTTTTCTATATTTTTTGGATTTATAGGTTTTATTGCAGGAACTGGATTAATTAACTCAATATTATTAAAAAATTTAGTTGAAATTGGCCCTACTTTATCTTTATTTTTATGTTCGGGAATTGGGGCCATTTTAGGTTTGTTAATTGGTTGTGTAATTATTTTATTTTCATCAAAATCCAATCTTATGAATAGTAATAATGAAATTAATGCGATTCACATTAAAACCAATGACTCGATCAAATTAAGTTCAATTATTAATATTTTTAAGACAATTGATGTTTTTATCCTTAGTCTAGAATTAGATCAATCTAAACATAAACTTCCAAAATCAAAATATGATTCAAATACTTTTAAGTATGTTCAATCATATAATGTTCATGAAAATCCAATGACTACTAAAAATCATAGACCTTCAATAATTCCCTTATAGGAATTGTTATTAATAATTAAATTTTAATTTATAAGGTGAATTCAAATATGTATAAAAAATTATTTCTAATTTTAATGGGACAATTTTTCGCCAAAAACACTGCGATGAGTTTTGTCGATAAATCTGCAACTACGATTAGTTTAGTTCATGTATTTTCCATTCTTCTAAGTGAAGTAAAAGTTTTGCTCAAAAAAGTAGTCATCGTTTTGCCTTTAGCTATTTTTGGTACATTTTTATTTATATTTGTCTATTTAGATCTAATTGAAATGGTCGACAATTTGCGTTTGGATTTAAGATTTTCATTTTTGTTAAATGTCTTTTTACTTTTCTTAACTAGTGTATTAATAATTTATTTTAGTAAAAAAAATGACCTAGAACCTAAAAATTCGAACACAGTATTAAAAAATGTAAATGAACCAAGCGTAAATCATATTGAATATAATCCTACGGATAAACAAACAAGCCCTTCGTCTCAAATGTTAAATCATTTCTTGAAGGGATTTAATAATTCTTTTAACTCTAAACATAAATTTAATGAAACTTATGAAGACTCTAAACAAAGGGCTTTAGTTTGAAAAAATCAAAGCTCGAACTGATTTCGTTAGGAAAACCGCTCGAATCTAAATCAACCCAAAATGGTGTTATTAAGTTACTTTTAAAAGATCACAAGATTATGAAAGGTTTAATGAAAAAAATTAAGTCTCAAAAGTCTTCAGAGCAAAAGTCAGTTGATGTTTTTAATGTTTTAAAAAAAATAGTTTTGTCACATGTTGAAGCTGAAGAAAAATCATTGCTAAATATTATAAAAGAAAACTCCAAATTTGAAGACATGGCTCTTGAAGGAAAAGAAGAACATAAAATACACGAGGACGTAATTCATAAAATTGATAAAACAAAGAATCTAAAAATTAAAGTTGTAAGAATAAAAATATTTTGTGAATTTTTAAAACATCATCTTGAGGAAGAAGAAACAGATTTGTTTCCAAAATTTAAAAAATACTCTGCCGATTCCACAAGAAAAAAGTTAGGACAAATATTTGTAAATAAACGCACAAAAACTCAATCTTTAAACGAAACAAAACGTGTCTTAACTGCCTTGAACTAAAATATGATGATTTAAAAGTGAGTTAATATTTAAGTTTTTTTATTTTCTAATTTTAGGATCAAACGCATCCCTTAAGCCATCTCCAAACAGATTAAATGCCAACATGGTGACAAATAGCATGATAGCTGGCGGAAATATCAAGTACGGATAAGCCCCGAAAGCACTGTACCCGTCCTTCACCAAAACACCCCAACTGCTATACGGGGGTTGTAAACCTAGACCAATGAAACTTAAAAATGATTCATACAGAATATTTGATGGAATTTGAAAAGTTAATAAAACAATAATTGGACCTAAAATATTTGGTAAAATATATCGGATCAAAATTCTAGGAGTAGGCGTTCCTAAGGCTTGGGCTGCCTCGATGTATGTTAATTCTTTAACTTGAAGCACTTGTCCCCTTACAACACGAGCTAGTGTCACCCAGCCCACAACACTGAGTGCAATTAACATAGACGTCAGCGCGCGAAGCTCTGGGTTCGTAACTAGCTCCACAGAGTCAAAAATCACTTTAACTAAGATCATTAAAATTAAAGACGGAAAGGACATTAAGATATCTATGATTCGCATCATAACAGCGTCGGTCTTTCCCCCCACCCAACCCGAAATGCAACCATAAATGGTTCCAAAGATCATGGATATTAATGCGGTCAGGATACCTACCGCCATCGACATTCTGGCCCCGTAAATAAGACGAGATAATAGATCTCGACCTAAACCATCTGTACCAAACCAATAAACCCAAGAGGGTCCGTTGTAGATCGCCGCCATGTTCTGCTCATCAAAAGTGTAAGGGGAAATAAAAGAAGCAAATGAAGCTAACGTACAGACAATCACAATAAAATATAAAGAGACCATAGCCCCTTTATTATTATTTAATCTTAAAAAAGAATCATACCACAAACTTCGTGATGGTTTTGTCATGTTAAACGTATCCTTGGATCAAAAAAGGCGTAAAGCAAATCTACAATTAAATTAGAAAAAACTAAAACGGCGGCGTACAAAAGTGTGAGCGCCAAAATAAAGGGATAGTCCCTATTAGTTACACTTTGAACTAAGTGCTTTCCAATCCCAGGAATAGCAAAAAAGATTTCAATGACAAAAGACCCAGTTAAAATGGCAGCGACTAATGGACCTGAATACGTCAAAACAGGAATCAATGAATTTTTTAAAACGTGTTTGTACATCACCGTTCTATGGCTTAACCCCTTTGCCCTAGCTGTCCGAATATAATCAGAGCTGATCACATCCAGCACACTGGACCGGGTCAAGCGCGCAATAAATGCAATAGGACGCATCCCTAAACAAAAAACAGGCAATATATAGTAAGCAGCTGATCCCCATCCCGCAGGAGGAAGAATTTTTAAATTCATCGCAAAGATCTGAACTAAAAAAGCGGCTACTAAAAAGTTAGGAAGACTAACGCCGCTGATGGCGACAATCATCGACGCGTTGTCAGCAAATTGATTATGTCGACCAGCCGCAAAAAGCCCCAACGGAATTCCAATCAAAAAAGAAAATAAAAGGGAATAAAATCCTAACAAAAACGAAGCGGGAAAACTTTCGTAAATAATTTCAGTGACAGGTCGACCTATGTATTTATAAGACTCGCCCAAATCCCCATGCACAATTTTAACTAAATAGTTTTTGTACTGAATCAAAAGAGGCTTATCTAGATCATACTTCTTTTCAATGTTGGCCTTCACATCGGGTGGTAAGGCTTTGTCTTGATCAAAAGGCCCCCCTGGCACAGCCCTAAGTAACACAAAGGTTAACGTCACAATTACAAATAACACAATAAAAGCTTCGACAAATCGCTTAAATGTATAAATAAATAATTTTTGCTTATATACAAAGATACCAAAGCCTAATATGGCTAGATAAATTAATGCATTTATTAAAAGACTCGGAATTTCATAATCCAATAAATTCAAACCAATAGCAGAAAAAAGTAGGCCTAGCCAAAAATGGGGAAAGTACTGTCCAACTTTTTGTATCTTTTCAAACATAGTTAAAAACATAGTTGAAATCCTTGATATTTAGAATTTTTAAAATTTAATCCTACTCAAACATAAGATGTTTTTTTAATAAGTCGCTACTTGACAACTTCCACTTCTTTTAAGCTGTATCTGCTCATCGCATTTTTAGGGAAGTTTTTTATTCGTTTAGACACTAACTGCTGGGTCACGCTGGAATAAAGGGGAAACACAGCCACTCCGTCCACTAAAAGTTTATTTTGAGCTTCGGAATAAAATTTAAATTTTTCAGTCATCACATTGGTTTCAGCCGCTTTTTTTAAAATGGCATCAAAGGATTTTTCTTTCCATCCTGTGTGGTTATTATCAGATGTGGACTTCATCAATTCATAAAAGTTATATGGATCAGGATAATCGGCAACCCAGCCCATTCTGTACATGTGGGGTGGATTAGATTGCAGTGTACCCAAATACACTTTCCATTCTTCATTATTAATTTCCACAGTTAAATTTAAATTTTTCTTTAATTGCGCCTGAATATTTTCCGCTATTCGCTTGTGATCATCATTAGTATTGTAAGCAAGGACAATATTCGGCGCTGGCTTTTCAAAACTGTAGCCCGCTTTTTTATAAGACGCTTTCGCTTTTTCTAAATCAAATCCAATTCCAGCGGATTCGTCGTATCCAAACATCCCTTTAGGAATCCAACCCGTCAAAGGGGTTTGCCCCCCTTGAATCATATCTGTGACTTGCTTTCGATCAACAGCCGCAATCACAGCTCGTCTTAAATCCGCATTGTCCATAGGTGCTTTCTTAACGTTAAACCCAAAGTAATACGTCAC
Organism: Bdellovibrionales bacterium; assembly: GCA_043764155.1. Lineage (GTDB taxonomy): Bacteria > Bdellovibrionota > Bdellovibrionia > Bdellovibrionales > UBA1609 > JAMLIO01. The sequence goes on along the minus strand of JAYUKW010000036.1, from coordinate 62,832 downwards.
TAGGGTCGGAATTTGTTCGTACTCTGGCAACACCTTTAAAACCCCAAGCATGGCTGAAGGCAATGTCATTAGTGCGTCCACTTGCCCCCCTTTAAAAAGGTTAATGGCTGTGGTTTGCTCTTCGATAATAAACGCTAGTACAAATTTTGTTTTTGCTTTCTTTTCAAAATAAGAATCACTGCGCTCGAACACAATGGCGCGGTCATGATCCCACGTTTTTAATTTATAGGGTCCCAGAGTCACAATATTCGCCGCTTCAGTCCAACGATCACCGTGTTTTAAAATAACATCATTTCGAATGGGCCACGTTGAATGATGAGTTAAAAGGTAAGGAAAATTTGAGGGCTCGTTTAATTCCACTTTGATTTTTTGGCCATCAATTGAAATTCCAAGTTTTGAAAAGTCGGTCTCGGACCCATTATTGTAGTTTTGCGCATTTTTAATTCCAAATAAAAAGTACGAATACACAGACGCGGTTTTAGAATTTAAAAGCCGCTCCCACCCGTCGACCACATGCTGGGGGGTCAAAACCTGTCCATCCGTCCACTTTGCGTCTCTGCGAATTGTGAACTCCCACGTCTTAGAATTATTTGAAGACTTCCAGCTTTCGGCCAAGGCGGGTTTTAAAGACACCTCCGGTTTTGAAAAATCGTAGCTGACCAAACCATCCATTAAATTTTCTAAAATAAAAGAGGACGCAGAATCCGAAGACTTGCTCCAATCCAAAGTGGGAGGCTCTGTTGAAATCACGAGCTTTACTGTTTCTTTAGGATCTAAGCCGTAGTCGCTTGATGATATTTTTTTAGTGCAGGAAAGCAATGGCAATAATAATAAAAATAATATTGAAAATTGAACAGGGCGAACAAAACTGAAGCTACGCATAAACAAATCCCCTCTTTATATTAAAGGAGGAATTTACCAGTTGATCACTATTGAGGGATATTCAGTGCGTTAAGGCTTTTTTAGGCATCAATAAAATAGCTTGATGAAGACTAGATTTGAACTAAAGAAGAATCAAATGGAATTCTTGAAGTCATCTCTTGGTAGACTTGAGTTGCAATAACCAAGGCCTCTTCTATATCTTGAATTTCTAACGATTTAATTGCCGCGTCTGGATAACGAAATTCCACAGCGTATGGATTTAAATTTTTCGTTTCTCTTAGCAAATCATTTAAATCTGGACATAATTTTAAAACCTCGAGCCCTAAGATTTCTAGGTCATGAGTTTTTGTGAACTTAATTTTGTTGTAAGCTAGAAATCCTTTGATAGATTTCTCGGCACATTGTTGAGTTAAAAAAACAATAGTAATTGCCGATGTCATTTGATTCAGATTCCATAGCGTCTTGGCGTACCTCAAATCTTGGCGTGCAACTTTAAATCACTGCTTAATAATTTTGTTTGGCTTATCCAACTCTAAGCTCTAAGCCTTCGGTTGCAATAGTGTGTGGTATAGAACTGAATTCATCTTTCCAGTCCATGTACTCTTGTTCGGTGTATATAAAAACATCGACTTTTACGCCAATACCCCAAAGCAAAGTAGATGCTCGCTGCATTCTTCTAATTGGAGTTAAAGTTGAGTTTTTGACTATAAAAAAAATATCATAATCACTATCTTCTCTGGCTTCCCCTCTGGAGCGCGATCCAAAGAGGAATATCTGAGTTGGCTTAAACGCAGGTAAAAGTATGTTTATAATTTCATCAAGTTTTTTGTCAGTTATATTTAATACTTTCATTTTTTAATTCTATCGCATTTTCTAATTCAATGTCTGTAGTAAAGCCTTTAAAAGACTCGCTGCAAATAATTTTTCGCTTACCACTTTTCGACTAAAGACGGAGACCCGGTCAGTTGAAACTCAATAGGGCTTTTGATTTCAGCAAAGGTCGCTTGATTGTTATAAAGTAAGTCATAAGTCCAATTGAACTGCATTACTTTTTTAACGTAGTTTCTAGTTTCTAAGAACATGATGTGTTCTATGAATTCATCTTGTCTTAAGTGACCAAAGCGGCTGACCCACCATTCGGCTCTGTGTGGGCCCGCATTATAGGCTGCTATAGCTAAAATCTTATCTCCGGCAAACGTTTTCATCAGTCGGTTTAAGTATTTTACGCCAAGTAATATATTAGTGTCTGGTTCAAAAAGTTGCTCAGGCTGGATGTCTTCGGCTCGGCCCATAAGTTCTGCCACTTGTTTTGCCGTAAAAGGCATCAGCTGAAGAAGTCCGCGGGCGCCAACACCTGACATAGCTGTCTTTGAGTAAAAGCTTTCAGCACGCATAATCGAGTACACTAAATGCTCTGGCACCTGAAATTGGTCCGCAGATCCAGTGACGGCTTTTTGATGAGGCTTTGGAAATGTTTGTGACCACAGCTCGAAATGATTATCCTCAGATAATAAATTTTGTCTTTCCGCTTGAAAGCTTAAAGTCATAATTCGTGAGGCTCTGTGGGCATCATCTAATTGTCTGTACATTTGCACTAACTGTCGCTTCTGATCTTTGCCGACGGCTTTCTTTTCAAGCTCTTGAAGTTCAAATCTAGCGTCTTCATAAAAACCAGATTTCGTTAATAGCTTGAAGCGCTTTAAGGATAACTGATGCTTTTCTTGTTCAAACACTAAATCTAGTTGGGACTGTTGGTCTTTGGATAAGTGAACATCAAAATTTTCATTGAACTCATCTTTTAAAACATAACTTCTTGGAACTTCAGTCGAAGTTGTTTTTTTAATCCAAGGCAAGGTTAAACCAGATAACAAACGATCATTCTTGTTAGCCGATGTATCACCCGATTTTGCCTTACCATTTTTTTTATTAATTTTCGCATTTAGATCTGGCAAATAAGCCGAAGCTAAAAACGAGTAGTAACTTAGTTTTTCACCTTCAACAACTTCTGTCAGCAAGGCAAAGGCTTGGTCCTTGTTGCCTAAGGCTCGATGGGATTGGGCCATCCAATATTTTATTCTTTCTTTAGAATAATTATCGCGGCTTCTAATATATTTTCTACGCTTTATTAACCCGTCTAAAACTTCAAAGTGGGAAATCGCAAGATCATACTTTTTTTGTAAATACGCGGTCCAACCTAAATACCATGTGATATCCCCTTGGTAGGGATTATTAGCGAAAGATTTTTGAACTGACATTAGTGTGTTGTAGGAATTTTCATAAAAACCAAGTTCGTATTCTAAAAAACCTTTTCTAAAAATTAACCCAGCTTTAATGCGTGGGTTTTTTTCTAAGTCCATAGCTAAATCATAAGCGCTTAAGGCCTCTTCAGATTTTAATGCTCTTGATGCGACCTTAATAAATAGCTGTAAAAATTTTGGATTTTTTGATTCAGCTTCAAAATCTTTTTTTAATTCAACAAAGGCTTCTTCAGGATTTCCGGCTCTTAAATCGTAACTTACAAGTAGCTCTAGATAATCCAGTCTTGGCATTGAAAGTTTTGCGATCTCTAGTTCGCGCTTAACACTATCATAATCCCCAAGGGCAATTAATTGGGACACGTGTCTGTACTTGGTATTAAAACTTAAACTGCAATTAATATCTTTGTCCTCAAACTTCCAAGTGTTTGAATCCAAAGTCCAAGCCTGGGCCATGGAATAATTAGGATAGCTTTCGAATAAGGATCTAAACCAAAAGCATTGGGCTTGAGAGTTTTGCTTACGATCAATAATAAATAATTGGGCTAGAATTTCAGGATAAAGCTCTGTGCGTTTAAATCTTTTTCTAGCTTCTAAAAATAGGGTCTTCGCTTGGGGCCATCTGCTTTTTGCCACCTGAACGCGCGCCATTTCAAGTTTGATATTTCTTAATAAATCCGACTGAGGCTTAAACTTTAAAGCCTCTTCAAAAGCAGCATAAGCCGCATTATAATTTTTTAATTCAAAAGCAATTTTACCTAAATAAAAATAAGTATAAGGTGCAAGTTCAACTTGAGCTAAGCTTAAAATCAAATAGGTTTTAGCTTCGTCGTATTCTCCGCGCTCAAAAGACAAAACGCCGTGACTGAAATTTGTTAAATCTTTATCTTGGTCGGAGCTGACCTGTTGGGCCTGTAAGTCCACTGCCACCGGGAATAAATCATTTGGCAAATTCTCAGCTATGGACGGCGAAGAGGTCGACAATCCAGTTGAAAAAGAAAATGCATTGTGACTGAACACAAAAAAAATAAGAAAAACAATTCTGTTTTTTAATTTAAAATTCTTCAAATGCAGTCACACCTTTAAAACTTAAGTTTTAATGAAGAAGGTATTTTAAAAAAATATATTATTAATTATATTTTTTTTGTTAAGCTCATCATCCATGAAAATGGTTGGCGATTAAACCCCTCATCCCATATCTTCTTATCGTTAAAAAGGTTGTTCAACTGTAAACTTATTCGGTCGTTTGTATCTAACTGGTATGACAAACTGGCCTGACTTTGGACTAGCTGATTGATCTTGTTTTGAGACGGATTGTACATGTCCATAAGCCATTTAATTTCAGTAGAGACAGTGAAATGTCGGCTATTAAAACCGGCCCCAAAACCGACTTCATTTTGGGCTGTCCAAGGCAAGCTTTTCATCACACTTTGTTTATCGAAGGATTGCCTGAAAAAGGCTTTAGAATTGAAGCTCATCGATTTAACAGAGTACTCTAGTGTCGCCGCACTTGAATTCAGTTGACCCGAATTTTTGTAACCTAAATCACCAATATTAATAAACACAACTCGACGACTTAAATCTTCATAAGAATACTGGATAGAAATATTATGTTTCAAACCTGAGGATCCAAAGTTAAAATCTAATTGGGGCCTAACAAAAAACTGACTTTCGTTTTTCAAATTTGCGTTACCAAATTGAGGATCAAATAACTGAAAAAAACTAGGACGGCGATCTTTATATCCATACTGAGTTTGAAATGTGGATATAGATCTGCCTTCTGGATTCATTTTTATAGTTTGGCTGATTCCGAAGCCTGAATCAAAACTTTCAAGAGCATTAAAATTAGCGCTTTGTAATAAACTTAAATGCCGCATTTTAATTTTTTGATCTGCTTGTAGATTTATTTCTAGTTTACTTATATTTTGTTTAGACGTTAAATTTTCTGTTTTTAAATTTAAATTCTGCGTAGACCAAAACAACTCAATATTATTTATATTATGCACACCCCTTAATTTATTTCTTAAAACTTGATAACTATCTTGCCTTTCCGTTTTACTTAAGGCGTCTAGATTATTTAAGACGTCTCTTTTTGAAAATGTGTTTTCAAAAAAGTACTGATCATTATTTGTTAAGTACGAAAGTCCTAAAAATTGATTTAAAAACGTAAGATCTGCGTTTGGATCATCTCTAAATATAAAAGTTTCGTCATAATCATCTATGTCAGTTTTAGAATATTGGGTATGGGACCTCAATTTTAAAAATCTTTGAGAACCTGATTTTAAACTTATAGGCTTGACCCACCCCAAAGTTAGGAAGGCTAATTTTGAAGGGTCATTTTCTAATTTATCTGATCCTTTGGTTGCCGCACTTTGACCATCAGCTATTGTGCCTCCCGAGCTGATTTGAAAGCACTCTTCTTTGAAGCAGGAGTTTTTTTGAAAAGACAACAGTCCCTGAGACTCTGATCCTACTGAGGATTTAAATAAATACCCTTCATCGAATTTGGGATCAATATTCAAAACTCCGCCTGTTTGACGTGAAAAAAGTCCTGTGGCGTTTCGAGAAAGTGAAAAATCAAATTGTGGGGTAATCAAAAAAGAAGACAGATCAAAGCCTTCGGACGGATCAGAAGAATCAGAGATCTCGAATCCATCATACAAAAAAGTCATATCACCTGACGAAAAAATGCCGTATCTTAGACTGGTTTTTTGCCCCAATGACCCTAACTTGGCAATGGTCAGTCCAGGAACACTTAGAGATAAGTTTTCGGGCTGTAAAGGATTTATATTTTCAAAAAGATATGTTTTTTTTGGTTGGGTCGGATATCCATGAACTTGAATCTTAAAGTCTGAAGATTCATCTTTAGAAAAAGCATCGATGCCAAAAATGAATAAATTTAAAAATATAATGAACTTCACAAATTTAAACTCACTTATTTTTTGTTGATTAAAAAAATATAATCACAAAAAATAAGCTTAGAGTCACCTTTAACTCTGATTTGAATCAGATGACTAAAATCAGAAGTGTCCATTGTAATCAACAAAAAACGACCTTTTAAAGGTCGTCTCATTAAGTTTTCTTAAAATCGGATTTTTCTATTTTCTAGTTTTACTATATGGCACTGAGTATTGATTAGGATCATAAGTGTCTCTGCCCACTGGCGGAGCTGTAGGATCCCCAGGGTTTGCAGGAGGTGGGTTTGATGGAGGGTTTGTAGGACCCGGATTTAAAGGCGGCGCTGTTGGAGTATCTCCACCGCACTGAGCCCCTTCACCGCCACAATTCACACCACCGCCAGGAGGTTTATCATCACCGCGCCCAACACCGTTCCCGTCTTCTGGAACTTCAGGACGTGGTTTGTTTTTGTTTTTCTTTCTAGAAAATAAAATGAACATTAAAACGGCGGCTATAAGAAAAAAGATCAATCCTTTTTTATTTCCGCTTTGAGCAGCTGCTGGTGTGTTAATGCCTACTAATGGAGTAAAATTAGGACATTTTTCTTTGTTCGCACTGTACAGCTGTTCTGCTAAAGCTTGATTTCCAGAGTTAGCCGCCTGATTGTATGTCTGATAAATGCTGTCGCACTCACTAAAAACTTCACCTGAAGGGGTTGGAGTGTCCGCAACAACCTCTTGTTGGGATGCATAAATGTCTTTTGGAGCGAATAAATTCAACCATGATGTTTTCTTAGTCGAAATCCCGGCAACATAGGCCATGAATAAAATATTTTCTACTTTCTTAATACTTCTAAAATCATCTTCTTGAATTTTCATTCCATTAGCATAAAAAACAGTCTTCCCTTTTTCTAATGCTGTACGAATAAAAATTTTTGAATTACCAATTCTAAAATAACTATAATTTGTTGCCAATTTCGCAGTTTGAAACCAACCCGCACCTTCCGCGTCTTTTACTTTTTTCAAAGCACTTTCATACACGCTAACGGTTAAGCCTTTTTCCATTTTTTGAACTAGGCCACGATAACTCTTTTTTCCGGAGCTATTCACATAGTCTTTCATTATACTAAAACTATCGTTGGAACGGGTTTGAGCTAACACAGGCGCGCTAAGTGCAAGACTGTAAGTTAATACGACTAAAATTAGATTTTGATATAAGTGTCTCATGTTTAGATTTTCGGTTGGCTTAAATCAAATCTTTAGACAGCTTAAGTCTAATATTGGTCCAGTTTTACAGTGTTGTAACAATGTTGCAAAGAAAAGTTCCAGCAAATGCGCTGGGCGTGCGTAGCCGCCCGTGAAGTGCATGAGTGAACTAGACAGCCGCCAAAGCCCTAAGCGCCGCTACCGCACGATCCCACCTGGCCCTTCGGCTGACGCTCCACTTTTTGTTTTTTTCAGGCTTATATATAGTCTTATTTTTTAAAATTAAAGTCTTAACTTCTTTTTCAGTCCAAAATTTAGATCCAATTCCACTCATCATGGCCGCACCTAACGCTGTAGTCTCGACCATGTCTGGTTTAAGAACTTTCTTTTGAAGCAAATCAGATTGAATTTGAAGCAGCAGCTGATTCTTTATAGCCCCCCCATCCACATTTAAATGTTTTAATTTTTGGCCCGAATCTTTTTGCATGGCTTCTAAAATCACAACATTCTGCATAGCCATGGCTTCTAATGTGGCTAAACACATTTCTGGTTTTCCATCCCCACGAGTCAAACCCATGTAGGCCGCCTTCACTTTTGGATCCCAGTACGGAGCCCCTAATCCAGAAAAGGCGGGAACACAAATCACCTGTGACTCAGGGTTGGCTTTTAATGCTAAGGCCTCAACGTCGTCAGATTTTTTAAAGAACTCGAATTGATCGCGTAAAAATTGAACTGCGGCACCACAAATAAAAGCTCCACCCTCAAAAGCATATTTAGGTTTTTGACCTTCTAACTGCCACGCGACGGTTGTCAGCAACTTATTTTTCGACGCTTTAACTTTTTCACCAATATTCATTAGAATAAAACTGCCGGTCCCAAATGTGCATTTAGCTTCACCATCTAGATGAGCCCCTTGCCCAAAAAGGGCCGACTGTTGGTCCCCTATAACACCATGAATAGGAATTCCGTCAGGTAAAGATTTATAATTTTTAGTTACGCCGAATAAAGCATTGGATGGTAAAATTTTTGGTAAGTTTTTTTCACTGATTTTAAATAATTTAAGTAGGGATAAATCCCACGACAAGGTTTTCAAATTCATCAATTGAGTTCTGGATGCATTTGTCACATCAGTAAAAAAACTTTTACCACCAGTTAATGTCCAAACAAGGTAAGAATCAATAGTCCCTACATAATCAGATGAACCTAATTTTTTATTTTCCACCAACCAGTTAATTTTACTACTTGAAAAATAGGGATCGACAACTAGGCCTGTAGTTTTAAAAATTTTTTGAGATAATAATTTATTTTTTTTAAGCTTTTCGGTGAAGTCCGATGTTCTTCGGCATTGCCAGACAATAGCATTATGATTTGAATTATTTTTTAAATCTGTTTTTTTAGGATCCCAACTAATGATGGTTTCTCTTTGGTTGGTAATCCCAATCGAACTGATGTCTTTCGGCAAAATTTGACTTTGCTTTAATGCCAGCTCAATGGATTTTTCAACTGAGTCTAAAATATCTTTAGGGTTGTGCTCGACCCAACCGGGCTTAGGGTAGATCTGTTTAACTTCGCAGTAACCTTGTCCAACAGCTTTAAGTTCATTATTGAAAATAATGACGGTTGTTCCGGTTGTGCCTTGATCGACAGAAAGTATGTACTTTTTCATAAAACAAAAGTATTAAAAAACAGAAATAATGTCACCTGTAGTTTGGGATATAATTATTTATCTATGATGTCTTCGGCAATAGCTTGAACGACTTGGGACCATTTACGAACAATTAAGCCTTGTTCGGCAGGTGTATCTCCTTGGCCGATCATAACACTGATTAATGTTCCCGCTAAAACAGTCACAACAGTTAACAGAAGAACGTATTCAATGACCAACTGGCCTTGCTGAGATTTGATACACAGTTTCTTAACATTTAAACTTAACTTAAATGATTTAAACCAACGAGTATTTTGACTTTGGTTCAATAAGCTTCTAATTAAAAAGCATGCCCGCAAGTAAAACATCCTGGAAATCCTCTCTTATGGCTATGAAGCTGTCTGCTATAGTCCTCATCGGCATAGTTCTAATATCAATTTACATTAAATCTGATTCTGAGCCATTGGTCTTTCGTCCAACTGATGATGAAATTAAGCCGATAAATCAAGCTTTCAGACTTTTATCGTATGACAACAAAGCTGTTAATTTGAACGAGCTTAAAGTTGATGGGTCAAAAAAACTAATTCTTTTGGCCTTTTGGGCTTCGTGGTGCGCCAACTGTAAAGAAGAACTAAAAAATTTAGATTTGATTCAAAAAAAAAGCACTAATCTTAAATTCGAAATTATTGCCATCAATTTAGATCCATCAAAAAATTCTTTAATTGTGGATCAGCTGTGGGCTTCTTTAAATATATCAATCAGACTAATAAAAAATCCTGAATTAAAACTCATTGAACCTTTTGATCTAGAAATTCTACCTACGTATGCTATAATTAAAAATAATAATTATTTATATCGAATTGAAGGTCAAGCTAACTGGTCTAATCCTGAATTACAGAAATTAATTCAAGATTATAATTAAATGGAGAAGAAAATGTTTGAACTTAGAAAATCAGAGGACCGTGGATTTGCCGACCATGGTTGGCTTAAGGCTAAACATAGCTTTTCATTTGCAAATTATTATAGCCCCGAACACATGGGATTCAGGGACTTACTTGTTATAAATCAAGACATTGTGTCCCCATCGATGGGGTTTGGAACACACCCTCACAATGATATGGAAATCTTAACCTACATCGTGAGTGGAGCCATTCGACATAAAGACAGCATGGGGAATGATTACATCATTCAAGCTGGTGAAATTCAAACCATGTCAGCAGGAACTGGGGTCAGACATAGTGAATTTAATGCCTCTCATGAAAATCATTTAGAACTACTTCAGATTTGGATTCATACGGATCAAGCTGGGCACACACCAAGTTATGATCAAAAAGTATTTACTCGTGAAGACAAATTGAATCAACTAAAACAAGTGGCAGGATCGTACACAGATACGGCCCCATTAAAAATACACCAAGATGTAAAAATGTACGCCTCTGTATTAGAAAATAGCAACAACTTAGGATATAGTTTGGATTCAGATCGTTATGGATGGATTCAGTTGATTCATGGGCAATTAGAAATTGAACTGATTCAAAATCAAAAAACTGAAGTCATTCAAATGAAACCAGGGGATGGACTTAAAATTGAAAAAAACATAGCACTTAAAATTAAGTCTTTAAACGAATCTGAATTTTTGTTTTTTGATTTGAAATAAGAAAAGATTAAAGCCGTTAACTTTAATTTTGAAATTAAGTGAGTCAACTGGCCTTAAGAACTAAATTTTTATTTAAAAAAGTCTAAACAAAGCTTTGGGTCAGATTTGAAAGCCTTTTCATTTAATTCAAAAAAATATGTTTTATATTTTTTATTTCCGACAGGAAAAAATTTAATTGTTTTTTCCTGTCCCTTTCTATCCTGAATCGTGATTGAGGATTCTTTGAAGGGTGGATTTACCATTTTTCTTGCAAGCACTTGGTCCCCATCTCTTAATCCTGATTTGTAAGCTGGGGAGTCTTTTTTTAAACCCGCCATTACTTTTGTATTATAAGTTTGAATCGAGTCGTAACCATGTTCAAACTTTCCAAGATTTATTTCTTTTCTAATCGCACAGGGACCTAAATCATTTGATCCAGGAATAATTGTTTGCCCATTATTAACGTATTTTTCTAAATCTGACTTAAAACCACCATCGATATATGAACTTGATATCCTAGTAAAAGAATCTTCAGAAATGACTGTGCCCTTTGACATGGCCTCTTTAAATAGATCAATCAGTATATTATCAATAGAGTTTAAATTTTTAGATTTTGATTTGATTTCGGCATTCCATTTATGAGCCAAAATATGCCCTCTTCGATATGGAAGCTTTTGAACATCATCATTTGTCCAAAAATCTTTAAGTATTCTTGTATTGGGCTGATTTATAAATTCAGACGTGTAATACTCGTGAAGCATTTTGTTGTGATCGTCTAAGAACTCTTTAAAAGAGATCTCTCCGGACCTTAAAAGCAACACTCTAGAATAATAATCCGTAAACCCTTCTGAAAACCAATACACTAGTTGTTCTGGTTCTTGTCTACCAATTCTATTACCATTCCAAGTGTGAAATAATTCATGGGACAATAAAAATTTAATCTGCGTGTGTATGTCGAAATCAATCGGCAAAAATGTAGCAAACGCATTTGTTAACCCCGTTCCACCACTGCTGCAACAATCTAATCCATTGGGAATCATAGTAATTAAAAATTGATCGAAATCATGATCCTTAAAAAAATTTCGCTGAAAAGAAACTATTTTTTCTGCAACTTTAAAAAGATCTTCATCTTTGAATTTCCAATCTCCACGAATCGCAACATATAAAGGTTTATCTTTAATAAGGATTTTTTGAATTCTAAAATCGCCGCCTACATAAATTCCATAAAGAATTTCGAATAGAGGTGCTTTAAAGGTGTGTTTATTTTTTAAAGCAAAAAAACTATTGGCCAATTTAAATTTTTTTGAAAAGCCTTTAAACAACATTGTAACTAAATAGTCTTTTTTCTCGTCTTCGACGGCGGGCGTAACTAGGGCCGCTTGTCCAATAAAATGAAAATACTGGTCACTGATTAAAGCTCTGTAGGTGCGATCAGGTGACGGTACATTTTGAGTCACCTTATAGGTGATTTTCAAAACTTCATTCGGCTTATGAGTAATCAGTTTTACGTTTCGCTCTTTGGTTGATTGAATTTTTGCGTCTTTATTTAAAACCTTAAAATCTGTGATATCATCGTGAAAGACACTTCCTGCCCATTCATGGGCGTACATGATTTCAGTTTGGCCAATATCTTTGCCTTGAAATTCTAAGGACACATTCATGGATTTAGAATCAGACCCTTTTTTAAAGACATACGACAGTGTCGGAGTCAGTTCCGAAGACCTAGCTTTGTTTTTTGGAAACTGAGCGCATCCTGAAATCGCAATTAAAAAAAACCATATGATTATATTTAACATTTTAAAAATCCTTAATTTATTAGTTAAAAACTACAAGATCTTAAATTTGATAAAATAAATCAGTCCAAGATTTATCTAGGATCTGAAATTGAGCCTCACAACCCGATTGAAGTGACCCCTGACTTTTTTCTAAACCTAAGCTTTTAGCCGCATTGTAAGTGTAAGCCCCAATCACTTCCGGTAAACTCATTTTCATCTCTAACCTTGCCAGTACACCCACGAAATTTATATTTTGTGTCGGACTACTTCCAGGATTAAAATCTGTGGCAAGACTAACATTGCCTCCCGAATCAATCATCGTTCTAGCTTTAGGGTAATTAATTTTTAAATAAAAATCTGAAGTAGGTAAAAGATTAAATACAGTATTTGTCTGGGCCACTTTTTTGATTTCGTCGTCTTTCATATTCACGCAGTGACTGATCGAAAGAGCTCCAAGTTCTGCAGCCCTTAATCCCAAGCCTAAAGATGAAAGCTGATCTGTATGAGCAGAAAAGGTCCAGCCTAATTTTCTTAATGTTTGAACATATAAATCCAAATCATTTTTGTCAAAGTATCCTTCATCACAAAAAATATCTGCGTGTCGTACTTTGGTTTTTTTTGTAATTTCAGGTAAGTACTTTTTTAAAACTAAGTTTAGATACTCAGCTTTTGTTTGACCTTTTGGCACAGAATGAAGACCTAAAAACGTTGGTATAATTTTTAAATTTGAGCTACTAAAGTTTTTTTTACTGATTGATTTAGGTTTTCTATTGTATTCAATATTTAATTTTTCAATGACGTTTAAAATTTTAAGTTCAGTTTTTAGATCTGCACCATATCCGCTTTTAATTTCTAAAACCGAAACGCCTTGTCTTAAAAACTCTTCAACTCTTTGATGTGCTAAATTGTAAAGTTCTTTTTCTGACGCTTTGGCCGTTTGATCCATAGTGAACTGAATCCCACCACCAGACTTTGCAATATCTTGATAACTTTGACCTTTATTCCTAAGTTCAAATTCATGCTTACGATCACCTGCAAACACCGTGTGTGTATGAGACTCTACAAAACCTGGCATTATCAAACCAGAGATTGAAGAGTCTTTAATTTTGGGTTTTTTTAGTTTTGACATTTCTTTTTTATAAAACTGATTAAATTCTTTTTCGTTGCCGATAAAAAGAATCTTTTTAGAATCGGTCAACATCCAAGGTTTTTTAATAAAGCCTAGATCTGTGACTTTAATATGGCGACCGTCTTTTTTAATGACGCCACTTAAAGTTAAAGCTTCATCCGCTTGAATTAATTTATAAGACATAATGTATTAGATCCTTACCCTTAAATCTTTCCGACTAAATCCACAGTGATTTAACCCCACGCTCTTTAGCCGTTTGAATGGCGTCTTCATAACCTGCATCGACATGGCGAAACACACCCATGGCTGGATCAGCGGTTAACACTCGCTCTAGGCATTTTTTAGCTCGCTCAGTTCCATCAGCTAAAATCACTTGTCCTGCATGTTGACTGTAACCCATGCCCACTCCGCCTCCATGATGAAGACTCACCCAAGTTGCACCACACGCCGTATTCACCATCGCATTAAGTAATGGCCAGTCAGACACTGCGTCGGACCCATCTTTCATAGCTTCTGTTTCTCGATTGGGTGACGCCACAGATCCACAGTCTAAGTGATCTCGCCCAATAACTATTGGGGCTTTCACTTTATTTTGCGCCACCAACTCATTAAACATTAACCCCGCTTTCATTCTTTCGCCGTACTCTAGCCAACAGATACGGGCTGGCAATCCTTGAAAGGCGATACGTTCACGGGCTTGGTTCAACCAATGAATCATGTGACTTTTATGCGGAAATAATTTTTTTAAAGCTTCATCCGTTGTATAAATATCTTCTGGGTCTCCACTTAAAGCTACCCATCTAAAAGGTCCACTGCCTTTACAAAACAGCGGCCGAATATATTCGGGAACAAAGCCTGGAATATCAAACGCATTTTCAACACCCATGTCTTGAGCCATCGCACGAATATTATTTCCATAATCAAAAGCAATAGCCCCTAATTTTTTCATATCCAGCATCGCTTGAACATGAATGGCCATAGATTTTTTAGAAAGCTCGATGTATTTTTCAGGATTTGAAACTCTTAAAGAGTCGGCCTGCTTTAATGTATAACCTGCAGGAATGTACCCGTTTAATGGATCATGGGCCGAAGTCTGATCTGTCAGTAAATCTGGAATAATTTTTTCTTTCACAAAGCGAGGCAAAATTTCGGCCATGTTTCCAAGTAAGGCCACACTTCGTGCCACACCTTGTTCATTGTATTTTTTGATTCTAGCAATCGCATCTTCAAAACTAGTTGCGACTTCATCAACATATTTTGTTTTAATTCGTTTTTCGATTCGTTCAGGGTCCACCTCAATAGCCAAAACATTGGCCCCAGCAATCACTCCTGCTAAAGGTTGGGCGCCACCCATTCCACCTAAACCTGCAGTTAAAATCCATTTGCCTTTTAGATTATCCCCGTCTTTGCCACTGTCCTTTCCATCACCAAAATGTTTTCGACCAGCTTCAACAAAACTCTCATAAGTTCCTTGTACAATGCCCTGAGTCCCTATGTAAATCCAAGACCCTGCCGTCATTTGGCCATACATCATCAAACCCATTTTATCTAACTCGTGAAATTTTTCCCATGTGGCCCATTTGGGAACTAAGTTGGAATTGGCAATCAAGACACGAGGTGCTTGATCATGGGTTTTAATCACGCCAATCGGTTTACCTGACTGAACCAAAAGTGTTTCATCATTTTCTAAAGTTTTAAGCGAGGACAATATTTTATCTAGACACTCTTGATTTCTAGCCGCTTTACCTAAGCCCCCATAGACAATCAGTTCATCAGGACGTTCTGCAACATCAGGATCTAGATTGTTTTGAATCATTCTGTAAGCGGCCTCTTGAGGCCAGCCTTTGCAATTTAATTTTGTTCCAATAGGTGATTTCATCGCCCCTCCTGATGTATTACAATAATTTAGATTTTATAGATTTTGAATTTAGTCTTTTATTTTCAATCAGGCGAACCTTGTCATTCGCTTTGCAGAAAAGCAAAGCTTCATGCCAACGAGCCTAATTGAAAATAAAAGACTAAATTCAAAATCTATAAAATCTAAATTATTGTAATAGACTAGGATGCCAATTCTAAAAAAGAAAGGATTGGCTCAGAACGATAAGATATTACAAGAAAATATTTTTTGCA
The DNA here is from genome assembly GCA_043764155.1 of Bdellovibrionales bacterium. Lineage (GTDB taxonomy): Bacteria > Bdellovibrionota > Bdellovibrionia > Bdellovibrionales > UBA1609 > JAMLIO01. The sequence goes on along the minus strand of JAYUKW010000036.1, from coordinate 47,277 downwards.
GTTAGTCATAAATCCTATGATCAACCTATGATTTAAGGGATCGAACTAATGGTTATGAATTAAATGATCTATACTATTATCTTGGTTTATTGGACTACACAGCGAGCACATCAAGGACGCATTATAATTTTGATCTAAAGTTAGATTTATAAAATTATCTAAATTTAATAATACATTCTCATCCGCATTATTAATCTTAAGCCTTAAAGACCAACAGCCTTCCATCTGCTGAAAATTCATTTGCGATACGTGGTATTGCCCCGAACTCACTTCATATTCAATTAATGACCTTGCTCCGTGATGCATACCATCTTTCATAACCATGTAAGGGTAAATTTCTAAATTTGGAATTTCAACAGGTTTGTGGTCATGATCTCCATCAATCCAAATTGAAACTTTGGCTTTAGAAAAAAGCCTGTCGTTTGATTTAACGGTTTCTGAATTTAGAATTGGGCTTAATTCTGTAGCTTCAGACCAAATTCCATTAACACGTGACTCTGCGTTTTGCCATTCTATATCTAAACAATAGCTTTGATCTAAATACGAAAACTCATAGGGGCAATGGGCATAAACCAGACTTGATGTGAATAGCGAAAAAATTAAGATTAAAATTTTGTGTTTCATAAGAATCCTTTAGAGGTGAATAAATTAAAAATATTTCTAATTTAGATAGTGTTTTTTGATTAATAATAATTCATTGCTAAATTTAAACTTAAGGTTTGCGAGATCAATGTGTTCTTAGGCTGCCCCAATAGACTTTGATCCGAATAATTAACTGACAAGATAAATTGATCTGTAATTGGCTTAATGAATCCAACACCAACAACTGTAGAACTAGAAGTTGGTGTCTGAATTAGCTGTTGGTAACGAACATCTCGCCCTGAAAGCTCTACTTGTGTCAGGCTTAAATTTAAGACGGCATTAATTGCGCTGACAGTATAACCGATCACAAATTGACTGGAACTATCAAAAAAACCATCCACACTCGCATTTTTAAATTCATTTTTAAAAAGCCGAAGGGATTTAACCTGAACCAAAAATGTCCAAGGTAAAATGATTTTATTTAATGTCAGACCTAAGCCTAAACCCCACTGATCGTGACCAGAAACATTTATAGATTCTGGTCCTGCATCCGAATCAAAAACAGAATGTCCCGAAGGTAAATTTGTAAACAGCGTCACATAACCTGTGGGCTTATAAGGGTTATATTTATATTCAGTTAAAAATTCATAAGTCAGTCCCAACAAAGTGTCTGTCATGTTTTGCTGTCGGTCAGAATACTGCTGATCTTTAAATTCTGCATTTTGAAATCCAGAATTTAAAAACATCTGATACTTATTAGATAAACTGTAAGCCAAAGATAAGTTGGTTGAATATAAAATTCTTTTTTTTGATTCAGGCCAAATATAAAAAGCATTATCTGAATCGTAAACCCGACCCATTGCATTCGAATAGGATTGCGACAGACTTGCGTTTAGCTTTTGTCTTTGGGTCAAAACATTTAAACCCATCGCACTTTGACCACAGCAAGAGCTTGCAAAAACTTCGAAGCTAAAAGTTAAACCCGCCAAGACTAGCAAAATATTTTTTATATTTTTCATAAAAAATCCAGCCAAGATATTTTATCTATATAATTTGAATTTGAGTCCAAAACTTGAACTTCACTTTGCCAGTCCCCACCCATTTGAAAATAAATATCCCGATTTTCATAAACACCTTGGGATACATTTTTAAAATATCCCGGATCGTCCAGGCTATGTCCCATGCTTGGCATCACTGAAAAAAACTCTAAACTTAAGCCCTCAGGCAAATTAATCAGCTCGCCGTCCAAATTATAAACATAAACTGTCAAAACAGAATTTTGACCGACTGAAGAATAGGGGCCTTCCAGCCACAGAACTCTAAGATTAAGTTCAAGTTTATTTAAAGAATAGGTTTCAGACTGACCACTTACATTCGATCCTTGCATTTCAATTCTGTTATTTCTTGGGGAGTCACAGGAAATCAAGACCGCCAACATTAAAACCCAGATCATTAAAACCTCCGGATGTGGCAGCCCAAACAAAAGCCATTTTTAATTTTAATTTCTTGGTTAGCTTTTAAAGCCTTCAAGCTTTCTTCTAAAAACTTTTTAGATCCTTTTGAATACTCTTTACTATCGGTCAAGCCCCCTTCGTAAACCACCTTATAAGATTGATCTTTTTGAAGACTCAGCAAAGTGACATGCGGGGTTTTTAAAGCCTGATATTTTTTAACTAAGGTCTGTTTTGGATCATCAATGATTGGAAAGCCAAATTTCTTTTTCTTAAAATAGTCATCTTTAAGTTTTTGCTCTTGAGTATTTCTTGCGGGTTCACTGATAACACCAAACACTTTAAGTTCAGGGTATTCATTCATAAGGTCTTTAACGTGAACAATATGACTTCGTGAACAGGGGCATTTTTCAGACAAAAAAACCAAAAGCTTATAATTTGAAGTTTCAGTTTCAAACGCCTGGGGCAAAAGATACGACGCCTGAGTGTCTATTGCAAAAGCTGTATTTGATATCAAAAAACAAGACATTATTAGTAAAAAATATTTATTTAAATAGGACATTGGGTCTCCGGAATTTAAAGTTTTTTAACCTAATGATTTTGGTTAGTGATTTTGGTTAAAGATTAAGTTTAAAAATTAAGATTAAAGGTTAATTCAGACATAGATAATAAATTCAGATCAACGAGAGTCTTAAGATTAGATCAAACTTAGATTTGTTGTATTATCTTAATTACAAAAGATAACTTTAATTTATTTAAATTAAAGTTCTAGCTTAAAGGCGGACCTCGGACAGAGAGCCCATTTGATATATAATCTTGCTTTAAATTTATAAGGGAGTAATTTTTTTTATCTAATTTTAAATTTAGATTATTTTGTAGACTACAAATGGTAGTCTTAAATTTTAATGAAGCGGGGTTAGTTAGTTTTTTTGTAGATTTATTTTTGGATCTAGAACTTATATTTTGATTTGAAGTCGCGCTTGAAACCAAGATACTTTTAAAATAAACATGTTCAGCTTGCCTTGGGTTAGGAGATGTCCATTCGTAACCACTATCACAAACCAATGTGGAATTGTGAATTTCAATTTGACCCAATTGATTTACATTTTCAAATGTTGGCTTAAAAAAATCAGACCATGCCAAAATATTGGCAAATGCCACAAACAAAAATAGTTTGTGCATTAAATCAAGATTTTTTAAACTCTTAAATGTCATATTTCACGTCTACAAGTAGATTAATAACCAATTAAATATTCGTTACACAAATTAATGGAATTATTTTCGATAGTTCCTAAAGGTAATCCTAAACCGTAAAAAACACCAGCCAAAACTAATTCTGGATGATGGGTGTAAATCCCTTGCTCTGGAATATTATGTTCGAATTCAGCTAAGCTAATCGCTGTTGTCAAATCACGCATAGGATCGACTACAAATATAAAAGGATAACCTGGAATTTTTTCTATTAACCCGGCTCTGGATTTTAGGCGATCCACTACCTGCTGCGCATCCCCCGTTAAATTTATTGGTTGAATCGTAGATAAGGCTTCAATATTTCGACCAAGTTCAGTCGATGAAATAAGATTTCCTAAACTGTGACACCAAACACAGGTTTTACGGCCTAAGATGAATATTACTGGTTTTTTATTTTCGTAGGCGGCGTCAATGGCCGAAGTGTATATCTTAAGCTGCTGGTCTGTTTCGGGATAAAAAGGAACTTCCAACTGAGCTTGAGCACTAAAAACTGTAAGAAAACTGTGGGCTAAAAAGATAACTAAAAAAATAGCTTTCATTAAATCTCCTGTATTTAGATTTTAAATACAGGAGGGTGTTCGGCTATTCAATCAAAACTTATTTTTGATCATTCAACTTCCAAATAAACCCCAAAATTCTCTTCAATTTTATAATAATTATCTTTTAAAGCTTCTGGCAAAATCATAACCGATAAATCTTGCTCTAAAGTTCTTTCAAATAAAAGATCCCCGTCTCTAGCTGGAATACCATTTAAAGTTATTTCTAAATCTGATTCGTTCAAAATTCGATTTAAAAAAACTGGTTTAAGTCTAATATTTTTTGATAAGTCGTCAAATTTGTAGCTCACAAAAATATTTGCAGATAGGGCTGGTGGCACTTTTATTCTTAGCGTCCCATGATCAATTAAATACTCTTGAGGGTCTAATTTTCTTAGATTCACCCAAACCTCAAGAGATAAGGGATCCACTTTGTTGGACGCAATCACCCACTCTTGAATAAATTCAGGTCGACCATTTGGAAATGTCGCACTGATTTTAATATCGTTAACTTTTGTTGTCTGAGCTGGAGTGTCTTTTATATTAATCGAAATATCATCGAACTCGACAGGCATAGTTGGGTCTATTGTTTTGTAATCATCTACAAAATAACTCACCACAAAGGAGGTTTGAACGCGGTCTATAATACGATTTAGTATCTGATTTAAATTCACTTCACCATTAATGACGGACTGAAATAAATAATGCTCACCGGAACTTTGTTCAACAATTCCAGGAAATCCATTAAGCGGTGAAGTATACCCTGACATCATAGGCGTAATCCCAAATATTGTAATTTGTGAATCTTTAATGGCCTGAGCTAGTGCTGGCATTGATGGAGCTTTAGTTCCTATAGTGCCTTGATTTTGTGGTGAATACAAAAATCCTGCATCTGTCACTAAAATCACAAACTTTTGGGCATCTTGTCTGAATGGCGCTTTACTTACATCCACGATAGCGCCCATTGGGTTTTCATCAAAGTCCGGCCAGCCTGGGTCTTGTCCTTGTCCTTTAAAAGCTCTTAAACTTGAAATCTCTGAAATTAATTCCTTTGTTTGAGCCAACGTAGATGTGTCATTGGGATTATTATCAAAAAAGCGATCACATTTTTTAACTGTGTAATCACCAAAAGTAGAAATACAGATTCTAGTTCGAATCCCGTCTTTCATTGAAGCATCGATAAATTTTATAATTCGTCCTTTCGCATCTTCAATAAAAGCAGACATCGTTCCAGTCACATCAATCACGAAAGCTATATCAATGATGTTATCTTTTTTAGACGACGTTTTAACTAAATTGAACTTATCAATTTTGACTCCACCATGGGTGATTTGAATAGCTTTCGTATCTATACCTGAAATATCAGATCCCATTTGAGTGACATTTAATTGCAACGACACTTCATTTTTAAACGAGTCCACTTGTTTAAAGTTGATCTCCGAAAAACCCTGAGGAAAATACTCGCTCGCATTGGTTGAATAACTTCCGGCAAGAATGCCTTTGAATTCAACGTCTGAACACGATGTTAAACCTAGAATTAAACCGGCAGCTAAGCTTGTAGTTAAAACACAACCCATAGCCGTGAATATTGATTTATACATTTTCATAAAACCCCCATCCAAAGGTCTGATCGGGTTGTCTAGACCCGCACATAAGCCCAGGTTTATTTTTTGTTTGCTTAAAAATGTCGAAATCTTAAACATCTAAATTTATCCTTCATGCATCATAGTCTCCATTACCCATAAAAGAATTTCTGTTAAGCTTCCGCTAAAGGTATTCCCAAAAGGTGCCAGGTTCTTTTTGAGAAAAAATATTTTTTCTCAAAAAGAACCTGGCACCTTTTGGGAATACCTTTAGCGGAAGCTTAACAGAAATTCTTTTATGGGTAATGGAGACTATGATGCATGAAGGATAAATTTAGATGTTTAAGATTTCGACATTTTTAAGCAAACAAAAAATAAACCTGGGCTTATGTGCGGGTCTAGACAACCCGATCAGACCTTTGGATGGGGGTTTTATGAAAATGTATAAATCAATATTCACGGCTATGGGTTGTGTTTTAACTACAAGCTTAGCTGCCGGTTTAATTCTAGGTTTAACATCGTGTTCAGACGTTGAATTCAAAGGCATTCTTGCCGGAAGTTATTCAACCAATGCGAGCGAGTATTTTCCTCAGGGTTTTTCGGAGATCAACTTTAAACAAGTGGACTCGTTTAAAAATGAAGTGTCGTTGCAATTAAATGTCACTCAAATGGGATCTGATATTTCAGGTATAGATACGAAAGCTATTCAAATCACCCATGGTGGAGTCAAAATTGATAAGTTCAATTTAGTTAAAACGTCGTCTAAAAAAGATAACATCATTGATATAGCTTTCGTGATTGATGTGACTGGAACGATGTCTGCTTTTATTGAAGATGCGAAAGGACGAATTATAAAATTTATCGATGCTTCAATGAAAGACGGGATTCGAACTAGAATCTGTATTTCTACTTTTGGTGATTACACAGTTAAAAAATGTGATCGCTTTTTTGATAATAATCCCAATGACACATCTACGTTGGCTCAAACAAAGGAATTAATTTCAGAGATTTCAAGTTTAAGAGCTTTTAAAGGACAAGGACAAGACCCAGGCTGGCCGGACTTTGATGAAAACCCAATGGGCGCTATCGTGGATGTAAGTAAAGCGCCATTCAGACAAGATGCCCAAAAGTTTGTGATTTTAGTGACAGATGCAGGATTTTTGTATTCACCACAAAATCAAGGCACTATAGGAACTAAAGCTCCATCAATGCCAGCACTAGCTCAGGCCATTAAAGATTCACAAATTACAATATTTGGGATTACGCCTATGATGTCAGGGTATACTTCACCGCTTAATGGATTTCCTGGAATTGTTGAACAAAGTTCCGGTGAGCATTATTTATTTCAGTCCGTCATTAATGGTGAAGTGAATTTAAATCAGATACTAAATCGTATTATAGACCGCGTTCAAACCTCCTTTGTGGTGAGTTATTTTGTAGATGATTACAAAACAATAGACCCAACTATGCCTGTCGAGTTCGATGATATTTCGATTAATATAAAAGACACTCCAGCTCAGACAACAAAAGTTAACGATATTAAAATCAGTGCGACATTTCCAAATGGTCGACCTGAATTTATTCAAGAGTGGGTGATTGCGTCCAACAAAGTGGATCCCTTATCTCTTGAGGTTTGGGTGAATCTAAGAAAATTAGACCCTCAAGAGTATTTAATTGATCATGGGACGCTAAGAATAAAAGTGCCACCAGCCCTATCTGCAAATATTTTTGTGAGCTACAAATTTGACGACTTATCAAAAAATATTAGACTTAAACCAGTTTTTTTAAATCGAATTTTGAACGAATCAGATTTAGAAATAACTTTAAATGGTATTCCAGCTAGAGACGGGGATCTTTTATTTGAAAGAACTTTAGAGCAAGATTTATCGGTTATGATTTTGCCAGAAGCTTTAAAAGATAATTATTATAAAATTGAAGAGAATTTTGGGGTTTATTTGGAAGTTGAATGATCAAAAATAAGTTTTGATTGAATAGCCGAACACCCTCCTGTATTTAAAATCTAAATACAGGAGATTTAATGAAAGCTATTTTTTTAGTTATCTTTTTAGCCCACAGTTTTCTTACAGTTTTTAGTGCTCAAGCTCAGTTGGAAGTTCCTTTTTATCCCGAAACAGACCAGCAGCTTAAGATATACACTTCGGCCATTGACGCCGCCTACGAAAATAAAAAACCAGTAATATTCATCTTAGGCCGTAAAACCTGTGTTTGGTGTCACAGTTTAGGAAATCTTATTTCATCGACTGAACTTGGTCGAAATATTGAAGCCTTATCTACGATTCAACCAATAAATTTAACGGGGGATGCGCAGCAGGTAGTGGATCGCCTAAAATCCAGAGCCGGGTTAATAGAAAAAATTCCAGGTTATCCTTTTATATTTGTAGTCGATCCTATGCGTGATTTGACAACAGCGATTAGCTTAGCTGAATTCGAACATAATATTCCAGAGCAAGGGATTTACACCCATCATCCAGAATTAGTTTTGGCTGGTGTTTTTTACGGTTTAGGATTACCTTTAGGAACTATCGAAAATAATTCCATTAATTTGTGTAACGAATATTTAATTGGTTATTAATCTACTTGTAGACGTGAAATATGACATTTAAGAGTTTAAAAAATCTTGATTTAATGCACAAACTATTTTTGTTTGTGGCATTTGCCAATATTTTGGCATGGTCTGATTTTTTTAAGCCAACATTTGAAAATGTAAATCAATTGGGTCAAATTGAAATTCACAATTCCACATTGGTTTGTGATAGTGGTTACGAATGGACATCTCCTAACCCAAGGCAAGCTGAACATGTTTATTTTAAAAGTATCTTGGTTTCAAGCGCGACTTCAAATCAAAATATAAGTTCTAGATCCAAAAATAAATCTACAAAAAAACTAACTAACCCCGCTTCATTAAAATTTAAGACTACCATTTGTAGTCTACAAAATAATCTAAATTTAAAATTAGATAAAAAAAATTACTCCCTTATAAATTTAAAGCAAGATTATATATCAAATGGGCTCTCTGTCCGAGGTCCGCCTTTAAGCTAGAACTTTAATTTAAATAAATTAAAGTTATCTTTTGTAATTAAGATAATACAACAAATCTAAGTTTGATCTAATCTTAAGACTCTCGTTGATCTGAATTTATTATCTATGTCTGAATTAACCTTTAATCTTAATTTTTAAACTTAATCTTTAACCAAAATCACTAACCAAAATCATTAGGTTAAAAAACTTTAAATTCCGGAGACCCAATGTCCTATTTAAATAAATATTTTTTACTAATAATGTCTTGTTTTTTGATATCAAATACAGCTTTTGCAATAGACACTCAGGCGTCGTATCTTTTGCCCCAGGCGTTTGAAACTGAAACTTCAAATTATAAGCTTTTGGTTTTTTTGTCTGAAAAATGCCCCTGTTCACGAAGTCATATTGTTCACGTTAAAGACCTTATGAATGAATACCCTGAACTTAAAGTGTTTGGTGTTATCAGTGAACCCGCAAGAAATACTCAAGAGCAAAAACTTAAAGATGACTATTTTAAGAAAAAGAAATTTGGCTTTCCAATCATTGATGATCCAAAACAGACCTTAGTTAAAAAATATCAGGCTTTAAAAACCCCGCATGTCACTTTGCTGAGTCTTCAAAAAGATCAATCTTATAAGGTGGTTTACGAAGGGGGCTTGACCGATAGTAAAGAGTATTCAAAAGGATCTAAAAAGTTTTTAGAAGAAAGCTTGAAGGCTTTAAAAGCTAACCAAGAAATTAAAATTAAAAATGGCTTTTGTTTGGGCTGCCACATCCGGAGGTTTTAATGATCTGGGTTTTAATGTTGGCGGTCTTGATTTCCTGTGACTCCCCAAGAAATAACAGAATTGAAATGCAAGGATCGAATGTAAGTGGTCAGTCTGAAACCTATTCTTTAAATAAACTTGAACTTAATCTTAGAGTTCTGTGGCTGGAAGGCCCCTATTCTTCAGTCGGTCAAAATTCTGTTTTGACAGTTTATGTTTATAATTTGGACGGCGAGCTGATTAATTTGCCTGAGGGCTTAAGTTTAGAGTTTTTTTCAGTGATGCCAAGCATGGGACATAGCCTGGACGATCCGGGATATTTTAAAAATGTATCCCAAGGTGTTTATGAAAATCGGGATATTTATTTTCAAATGGGTGGGGACTGGCAAAGTGAAGTTCAAGTTTTGGACTCAAATTCAAATTATATAGATAAAATATCTTGGCTGGATTTTTTATGAAAAATATAAAAAATATTTTGCTAGTCTTGGCGGGTTTAACTTTTAGCTTCGAAGTTTTTGCAAGCTCTTGCTGTGGTCAAAGTGCGATGGGTTTAAATGTTTTGACCCAAAGACAAAAGCTAAACGCAAGTCTGTCGCAATCCTATTCGAATGCAATGGGTCGGGTTTACGATTCAGATAATGCTTTTTATATTTGGCCTGAATCAAAAAAAAGAATTTTATATTCAACCAACTTATCTTTGGCTTACAGTTTATCTAATAAGTATCAGATGTTTTTAAATTCTGGATTTCAAAATGCAGAATTTAAAGATCAGCAGTATTCTGACCGACAGCAAAACATGACAGACACTTTGTTGGGACTGACTTATGAATTTTTAACTGAATATAAATATAACCCTTATAAGCCCACAGGTTATGTGACGCTGTTTACAAATTTACCTTCGGGACATTCTGTTTTTGATTCGGATGCAGGACCAGAATCTATAAATGTTTCTGGTCACGATCAGTGGGGTTTAGGCTTAGGTCTGACATTAAATAAAATCATTTTACCTTGGACATTTTTGGTTCAGGTTAAATCCCTTCGGCTTTTTAAAAATGAATTTAAAAATGCGAGTGTGGATGGTTTTTTTGATAGTTCCAGTCAATTTGTGATCGGTTATACTGTCAGCGCAATTAATGCCGTCTTAAATTTAAGCCTGACACAAGTAGAGCTTTCAGGGCGAGATGTTCGTTACCAACAGCTAATTCAGACACCAACTTCTAGTTCTACAGTTGTTGGTGTTGGATTCATTAAGCCAATTACAGATCAATTTATCTTGTCAGTTAATTATTCGGATCAAAGTCTATTGGGGCAGCCTAAGAACACATTGATCTCGCAAACCTTAAGTTTAAATTTAGCAATGAATTATTATTAATCAAAAAACACTATCTAAATTAGAAATATTTTTAATTTATTCACCTCTAAAGGATTCTTATGAAACACAAAATTTTAATCTTAATTTTTTCGCTATTCACATCAAGTCTGGTTTATGCCCATTGCCCCTATGAGTTTTCGTATTTAGATCAAAGCTATTGTTTAGATATAGAATGGCAAAACGCAGAGTCACGTGTTAATGGAATTTGGTCTGAAGCTACAGAATTAAGCCCAATTCTAAATTCAGAAACCGTTAAATCAAACGACAGGCTTTTTTCTAAAGCCAAAGTTTCAATTTGGATTGATGGAGATCATGACCACAAACCTGTTGAAATTCCAAATTTAGAAATTTACCCTTACATGGTTATGAAAGATGGTATGCATCACGGAGCAAGGTCATTAATTGAATATGAAGTGAGTTCGGGGCAATACCACGTATCGCAAATGAATTTTCAGCAGATGGAAGGCTGTTGGTCTTTAAGGCTTAAGATTAATAATGCGGATGAGAATGTATTATTAAATTTAGATAATTTTATAAATCTAACTTTAGATCAAAATTATAATGCGTCCTTGATGTGCTCGCTGTGTAGTCCAATAAACCAAGATAATAGTATAGATCATTTAATTCATAACCATTAGTTCGATCCCTTAAATCATAGGTTGATCATAGGATTTATGACTAACTGCAAAAAATATTTTCTTGTAATATCTTATCGTTCTGAGCCAATCCTTTCTTTTTTAGAATTGGCATCCTAGTCTATTACAATAATTTAGATTTTATAGATTTTGAATTTAGTCTTTTATTTTCAATTAGGCTCGTTGGCATGAAGCTTTGCTTTTCTGCAAAGCGAATGACAAGGTTCGCCTGATTGAAAATAAAAGACTAAATTCAAAATCTATAAAATCTAAATTATTGTAATACATCAGGAGGGGCGATGAAATCACCTATTGGAACAAAATTAAATTGCAAAGGCTGGCCTCAAGAGGCCGCTTACAGAATGATTCAAAACAATCTAGATCCTGATGTTGCAGAACGTCCTGATGAACTGATTGTCTATGGGGGCTTAGGTAAAGCGGCTAGAAATCAAGAGTGTCTAGATAAAATATTGTCCTCGCTTAAAACTTTAGAAAATGATGAAACACTTTTGGTTCAGTCAGGTAAACCGATTGGCGTGATTAAAACCCATGATCAAGCACCTCGTGTCTTGATTGCCAATTCCAACTTAGTTCCCAAATGGGCCACATGGGAAAAATTTCACGAGTTAGATAAAATGGGTTTGATGATGTATGGCCAAATGACGGCAGGGTCTTGGATTTACATAGGGACTCAGGGCATTGTACAAGGAACTTATGAGAGTTTTGTTGAAGCTGGTCGAAAACATTTTGGTGATGGAAAGGACAGTGGCAAAGACGGGGATAATCTAAAAGGCAAATGGATTTTAACTGCAGGTTTAGGTGGAATGGGTGGCGCCCAACCTTTAGCAGGAGTGATTGCTGGGGCCAATGTTTTGGCTATTGAGGTGGACCCTGAACGAATCGAAAAACGAATTAAAACAAAATATGTTGATGAAGTCGCAACTAGTTTTGAAGATGCGATTGCTAGAATCAAAAAATACAATGAACAAGGTGTGGCACGAAGTGTGGCCTTACTTGGAAACATGGCCGAAATTTTGCCTCGCTTTGTGAAAGAAAAAATTATTCCAGATTTACTGACAGATCAGACTTCGGCCCATGATCCATTAAACGGGTACATTCCTGCAGGTTATACATTAAAGCAGGCCGACTCTTTAAGAGTTTCAAATCCTGAAAAATACATCGAGCTTTCTAAAAAATCTATGGCCATTCATGTTCAAGCGATGCTGGATATGAAAAAATTAGGGGCTATTGCTTTTGATTATGGAAATAATATTCGTGCGATGGCTCAAGACATGGGTGTTGAAAATGCGTTTGATATTCCAGGCTTTGTTCCCGAATATATTCGGCCGCTGTTTTGTAAAGGCAGTGGACCTTTTAGATGGGTAGCTTTAAGTGGAGACCCAGAAGATATTTATACAACGGATGAAGCTTTAAAAAAATTATTTCCGCATAAAAGTCACATGATTCATTGGTTGAACCAAGCCCGTGAACGTATCGCCTTTCAAGGATTGCCAGCCCGTATCTGTTGGCTAGAGTACGGCGAAAGAATGAAAGCGGGGTTAATGTTTAATGAGTTGGTGGCGCAAAATAAAGTGAAAGCCCCAATAGTTATTGGGCGAGATCACTTAGACTGTGGATCTGTGGCGTCACCCAATCGAGAAACAGAAGCTATGAAAGATGGGTCCGACGCAGTGTCTGACTGGCCATTACTTAATGCGATGGTGAATACGGCGTGTGGTGCAACTTGGGTGAGTCTTCATCATGGAGGCGGAGTGGGCATGGGTTACAGTCAACATGCAGGACAAGTGATTTTAGCTGATGGAACTGAGCGAGCTAAAAAATGCCTAGAGCGAGTGTTAACCGCTGATCCAGCCATGGGTGTGTTTCGCCATGTCGATGCAGGTTATGAAGACGCCATTCAAACGGCTAAAGAGCGTGGGGTTAAATCACTGTGGATTTAGTCGGAAAGATTTAAGGGTAAGGATCTAATACATTATGTCTTATAAATTAATTCAAGCGGATGAAGCTTTAACTTTAAGTGGCGTCATTAAAAAAGACGGTCGCCATATTAAAGTCACAGATCTAGGCTTTATTAAAAAACCTTGGATGTTGACCGATTCTAAAAAGATTCTTTTTATCGGCAACGAAAAAGAATTTAATCAGTTTTATAAAAAAGAAATGTCAAAACTAAAAAAACCCAAAATTAAAGACTCTTCAATCTCTGGTTTGATAATGCCAGGTTTTGTAGAGTCTCATACACACACGGTGTTTGCAGGTGATCGTAAGCATGAATTTGAACTTAGGAATAAAGGTCAAAGTTATCAAGATATTGCAAAGTCTGGTGGTGGGATTCAGTTCACTATGGATCAAACGGCCAAAGCGTCAGAAAAAGAACTTTACAATTTAGCACATCAAAGAGTTGAAGAGTTTTTAAGACAAGGCGTTTCGGTTTTAGAAATTAAAAGCGGATATGGTGCAGATCTAAAAACTGAACTTAAAATTTTAAACGTCATTGAAAAATTAAATATTGAATACAATAGAAAACCTAAATCAATCAGTAAAAAAAACTTTAGTAGCTCAAATTTAAAAATTATACCAACGTTTTTAGGTCTTCATTCTGTGCCAAAAGGTCAAACAAAAGCTGAGTATCTAAACTTAGTTTTAAAAAAGTACTTACCTGAAATTACAAAAAAAACCAAAGTACGACACGCAGATATTTTTTGTGATGAAGGATACTTTGACAAAAATGATTTGGATTTATATGTTCAAACATTAAGAAAATTAGGCTGGACCTTTTCTGCTCATACAGATCAGCTTTCATCTTTAGGCTTGGGATTAAGGGCTGCAGAACTTGGAGCTCTTTCGATCAGTCACTGCGTGAATATGAAAGACGACGAAATCAAAAAAGTGGCCCAGACAAATACTGTATTTAATCTTTTACCTACTTCAGATTTTTATTTAAAAATTAATTACCCTAAAGCTAGAACGATGATTGATTCGGGAGGCAATGTTAGTCTTGCCACAGATTTTAATCCTGGAAGTAGTCCGACACAAAATATAAATTTCGTGGGTGTACTGGCAAGGTTAGAGATGAAAATGAGTTTACCGGAAGTGATTGGGGCTTACACTTACAATGCGGCTAAAAGCTTAGGTTTAGAAAAAAGTCAGGGGTCACTTCAATCGGGTTGTGAGGCTCAATTTCAGATCCTAGATAAATCTTGGACTGATTTATTTTATCAAATTTAAGATCTTGTAGTTTTTAACTAATAAATTAAGGATTTTTAAAATGTTAAATATAATCATATGGTTTTTTTTAATTGCGATTTCAGGATGCGCTCAGTTTCCAAAAAACAAAGCTAGGTCTTCGGAACTGACTCCGACACTGTCGTATGTCTTTAAAAAAGGGTCTGATTCTAAATCCATGAATGTGTCCTTAGAATTTCAAGGCAAAGATATTGGCCAAACTGAAATCATGTACGCCCATGAATGGGCAGGAAGTGTCTTTCACGATGATATCACAGATTTTAAGGTTTTAAATAAAGACGCAAAAATTCAATCAACCAAAGAGCGAAACGTAAAACTGATTACTCATAAGCCGAATGAAGTTTTGAAAATCACCTATAAGGTGACTCAAAATGTACCGTCACCTGATCGCACCTACAGAGCTTTAATCAGTGACCAGTATTTTCATTTTATTGGACAAGCGGCCCTAGTTACGCCCGCCGTCGAAGACGAGAAAAAAGACTATTTAGTTACAATGTTGTTTAAAGGCTTTTCAAAAAAATTTAAATTGGCCAATAGTTTTTTTGCTTTAAAAAATAAACACACCTTTAAAGCACCTCTATTCGAAATTCTTTATGGAATTTATGTAGGCGGCGATTTTAGAATTCAAAAAATCCTTATTAAAGATAAACCTTTATATGTTGCGATTCGTGGAGATTGGAAATTCAAAGATGAAGATCTTTTTAAAGTTGCAGAAAAAATAGTTTCTTTTCAGCGAAATTTTTTTAAGGATCATGATTTCGATCAATTTTTAATTACTATGATTCCCAATGGATTAGATTGTTGCAGCAGTGGTGGAACGGGGTTAACAAATGCGTTTGCTACATTTTTGCCGATTGATTTCGACATACACACGCAGATTAAATTTTTATTGTCCCATGAATTATTTCACACTTGGAATGGTAATAGAATTGGTAGACAAGAACCAGAACAACTAGTGTATTGGTTTTCAGAAGGGTTTACGGATTATTATTCTAGAGTGTTGCTTTTAAGGTCCGGAGAGATCTCTTTTAAAGAGTTCTTAGACGATCACAACAAAATGCTTCACGAGTATTACACGTCTGAATTTATAAATCAGCCCAATACAAGAATACTTAAAGATTTTTGGACAAATGATGATGTTCAAAAGCTTCCATATCGAAGAGGGCATATTTTGGCTCATAAATGGAATGCCGAAATCAAATCAAAATCTAAAAATTTAAACTCTATTGATAATATACTGATTGATCTATTTAAAGAGGCCATGTCAAAGGGCACAGTCATTTCTGAAGATTCTTTTACTAGGATATCAAGTTCATATATCGATGGTGGTTTTAAGTCAGATTTAGAAAAATACGTTAATAATGGGCAAACAATTATTCCTGGATCAAATGATTTAGGTCCCTGTGCGATTAGAAAAGAAATAAATCTTGGAAAGTTTGAACATGGTTACGACTCGATTCAAACTTATAATACAAAAGTAATGGCGGGTTTAAAAAAAGACTCCCCAGCTTACAAATCAGGATTAAGAGATGGGGACCAAGTGCTTGCAAGAAAAATGGTAAATCCACCCTTCAAAGAATCCTCAATCACGATTCAGGATAGAAAGGGACAGGAAAAAACAATTAAATTTTTTCCTGTCGGAAATAAAAAATATAAAACATATTTTTTTGAATTAAATGAAAAGGCTTTCAAATCTGACCCAAAGCTTTGTTTAGACTTTTTTAAATAAAAATTTAGTTCTTAAGGCCAGTTGACTCACTTAATTTCAAAATTAAAGTTAACGGCTTTAATCTTTTCTTATTTCAAATCAAAAAACAAAAATTCAGATTCGTTTAAAGACTTAATTTTAAGTGCTATGTTTTTTTCAATTTTAAGTCCATCCCCTGGTTTCATTTGAATGACTTCAGTTTTTTGATTTTGAATCAGTTCAATTTCTAATTGCCCATGAATCAACTGAATCCATCCATAACGATCTGAATCCAAACTATATCCTAAGTTGTTGCTATTTTCTAATACAGAGGCGTACATTTTTACATCTTGGTGTATTTTTAATGGGGCCGTATCTGTGTACGATCCTGCCACTTGTTTTAGTTGATTCAATTTGTCTTCACGAGTAAATACTTTTTGATCATAACTTGGTGTGTGCCCAGCTTGATCCGTATGAATCCAAATCTGAAGTAGTTCTAAATGATTTTCATGAGAGGCATTAAATTCACTATGTCTGACCCCAGTTCCTGCTGACATGGTTTGAATTTCACCAGCTTGAATGATGTAATCATTCCCCATGCTGTCTTTATGTCGAATGGCTCCACTCACGATGTAGGTTAAGATTTCCATATCATTGTGAGGGTGTGTTCCAAACCCCATCGATGG
Source organism: Bdellovibrionales bacterium (assembly GCA_043764155.1). Taxonomy (GTDB): domain Bacteria; phylum Bdellovibrionota; class Bdellovibrionia; order Bdellovibrionales; family UBA1609; genus JAMLIO01. The sequence continues at coordinate 30,424 of JAYUKW010000036.1, read as the reverse complement.
GGACACAATGTCTTGATTTATAACAAGTAAGTCCCTGAATCCCATGTGTTCGGGGCTATAATAATTTGCAAATGAAAAGCTATGTTTAGCCTTAAGCCAACCATGGTCGGCAAATCCACGGTCCTCTGATTTTCTAAGTTCAAACATTTTCTTCTCCATTTAATTATAATCTTGAATTAATTTCTGTAATTCAGGATTAGACCAGTTAGCTTGACCTTCAATTCGATATAAATAATTATTATTTTTAATTATAGCATACGTAGGTAGAATTTCTAGATCAAAAGGTTCAATGAGTTTTAATTCAGGATTTTTTATTAGTCTGATTGATATATTTAAAGAAGCCCACAGCTGATCCACAATTAAAGAATTTTTTGATGGATCTAAATTGATGGCAATAATTTCGAATTTAAGATTAGTGCTTTTTTTTTGAATCAAATCTAAATTTTTTAGTTCTTCTTTACAGTTGGCGCACCACGAAGCCCAAAAGGCCAAAAGAATTAGTTTTTTTGACCCATCAACTTTAAGCTCGTTCAAATTAACAGCTTTGTTGTCATACGATAAAAGTCTGAAAGCTTGATTTATCGGCTTAATTTCATCATCAGTTGGACGAAAGACCAATGGCTCAGAATCAGATTTAATGTAAATTGATATTAGAACTATGCCGATGAGGACTATAGCAGACAGCTTCATAGCCATAAGAGAGGATTTCCAGGATGTTTTACTTGCGGGCATGCTTTTTAATTAGAAGCTTATTGAACCAAAGTCAAAATACTCGTTGGTTTAAATCATTTAAGTTAAGTTTAAATGTTAAGAAACTGTGTATCAAATCTCAGCAAGGCCAGTTGGTCATTGAATACGTTCTTCTGTTAACTGTTGTGACTGTTTTAGCGGGAACATTAATCAGTGTTATGATCGGCCAAGGAGATACACCTGCCGAACAAGGCTTAATTGTTCGTAAATGGTCCCAAGTCGTTCAAGCTATTGCCGAAGACATCATAGATAAATAATTATATCCCAAACTACAGGTGACATTATTTCTGTTTTTTAATACTTTTGTTTTATGAAAAAGTACATACTTTCTGTCGATCAAGGCACAACCGGAACAACCGTCATTATTTTCAATAATGAACTTAAAGCTGTTGGACAAGGTTACTGCGAAGTTAAACAGATCTACCCTAAGCCCGGTTGGGTCGAGCACAACCCTAAAGATATTTTAGACTCAGTTGAAAAATCCATTGAGCTGGCATTAAAGCAAAGTCAAATTTTGCCGAAAGACATCAGTTCGATTGGGATTACCAACCAAAGAGAAACCATCATTAGTTGGGATCCTAAAAAAACAGATTTAAAAAATAATTCAAATCATAATGCTATTGTCTGGCAATGCCGAAGAACATCGGACTTCACCGAAAAGCTTAAAAAAAATAAATTATTATCTCAAAAAATTTTTAAAACTACAGGCCTAGTTGTCGATCCCTATTTTTCAAGTAGTAAAATTAACTGGTTGGTGGAAAATAAAAAATTAGGTTCATCTGATTATGTAGGGACTATTGATTCTTACCTTGTTTGGACATTAACTGGTGGTAAAAGTTTTTTTACTGATGTGACAAATGCATCCAGAACTCAATTGATGAATTTGAAAACCTTGTCGTGGGATTTATCCCTACTTAAATTATTTAAAATCAGTGAAAAAAACTTACCAAAAATTTTACCATCCAATGCTTTATTCGGCGTAACTAAAAATTATAAATCTTTACCTGACGGAATTCCTATTCATGGTGTTATAGGGGACCAACAGTCGGCCCTTTTTGGGCAAGGGGCTCATCTAGATGGTGAAGCTAAATGCACATTTGGGACCGGCAGTTTTATTCTAATGAATATTGGTGAAAAAGTTAAAGCGTCGAAAAATAAGTTGCTGACAACCGTCGCGTGGCAGTTAGAAGGTCAAAAACCTAAATATGCTTTTGAGGGTGGAGCTTTTATTTGTGGTGCCGCAGTTCAATTTTTACGCGATCAATTCGAGTTCTTTAAAAAATCTGACGACGTTGAGGCCTTAGCATTAAAAGCCAACCCTGAGTCACAGGTGATTTGTGTTCCCGCCTTTTCTGGATTAGGGGCTCCGTACTGGGATCCAAAAGTGAAGGCGGCCTACATGGGTTTGACTCGTGGGGATGGAAAACCAGAAATGTGTTTAGCCACATTAGAAGCCATGGCTATGCAGAATGTTGTGATTTTAGAAGCCATGCAAAAAGATTCGGGCCAAAAATTAAAACATTTAAATGTGGATGGGGGGGCTATAAAGAATCAGCTGCTGCTTCAAATTCAATCTGATTTGCTTCAAAAGAAAGTTCTTAAACCAGACATGGTCGAGACTACAGCGTTAGGTGCGGCCATGATGAGTGGAATTGGATCTAAATTTTGGACTGAAAAAGAAGTTAAGACTTTAATTTTAAAAAATAAGACTATATATAAGCCTGAAAAAAACAAAAAGTGGAGCGTCAGCCGAAGGGCCAGGTGGGATCGTGCGGTAGCGGCGCTTAGGGCTTTGGCGGCTGTCTAGTTCACTCATGCACTTCACGGGCGGCTACGCACGCCCAGCGCATTTGCTGGAACTTTTCTTTGCAACATTGTTACAACACTGTAAAACTGGACCAATATTAGACTTAAGCTGTCTAAAGATTTGATTTAAGCCAACCGAAAATCTAAACATGAGACACTTATATCAAAATCTAATTTTAGTCGTATTAACTTACAGTCTTGCACTTAGCGCGCCTGTGTTAGCTCAAACCCGTTCCAACGATAGTTTTAGTATAATGAAAGACTATGTGAATAGCTCCGGAAAAAAGAGTTATCGTGGCCTAGTTCAAAAAATGGAAAAAGGCTTAACCGTTAGCGTGTATGAAAGTGCTTTGAAAAAAGTAAAAGACGCGGAAGGTGCGGGTTGGTTTCAAACTGCGAAATTGGCAACAAATTATAGTTATTTTAGAATTGGTAATTCAAAAATTTTTATTCGTACAGCATTAGAAAAAGGGAAGACTGTTTTTTATGCTAATGGAATGAAAATTCAAGAAGATGATTTTAGAAGTATTAAGAAAGTAGAAAATATTTTATTCATGGCCTATGTTGCCGGGATTTCGACTAAGAAAACATCATGGTTGAATTTATTCGCTCCAAAAGACATTTATGCATCCCAACAAGAGGTTGTTGCGGACACTCCAACCCCTTCAGGTGAAGTTTTTAGTGAGTGCGACAGCATTTATCAGACATACAATCAGGCGGCTAACTCTGGAAATCAAGCTTTAGCAGAACAGCTGTACAGTGCGAACAAAGAAAAATGTCCTAATTTTACTCCATTAGTAGGCATTAACACACCAGCAGCTGCTCAAAGCGGAAATAAAAAAGGATTGATCTTTTTTCTTATAGCCGCCGTTTTAATGTTCATTTTATTTTCTAGAAAGAAAAACAAAAACAAACCACGTCCTGAAGTTCCAGAAGACGGGAACGGTGTTGGGCGCGGTGATGATAAACCTCCTGGCGGTGGTGTGAATTGTGGCGGTGAAGGGGCTCAGTGCGGTGGAGATACTCCAACAGCGCCGCCTTTAAATCCGGGTCCTACAAACCCTCCATCAAACCCACCTCCTGCAAACCCTGGGGATCCTACAGCTCCGCCAGTGGGCAGAGACACTTATGATCCTAATCAATACTCAGTGCCATATAGTAAAACTAGAAAATAGAAAAATCCGATTTTAAGAAAACTTAATGAGACGACCTTTAAAAGGTCGTTTTTTGTTGATTACAATGGACACTTCTGATTTTAGTCATCTGATTCAAATCAGAGTTAAAGGTGACTCTAAGCTTATTTTTTGTGATTATATTTTTTTAATCAACAAAAAATAAGTGAGTTTAAATTTGTGAAGTTCATTATATTTTTAAATTTATTCATTTTTGGCATCGATGCTTTTTCTAAAGATGAATCTTCAGACTTTAAGATTCAAGTTCATGGATATCCGACCCAACCAAAAAAAACATATCTTTTTGAAAATATAAATCCTTTACAGCCCGAAAACTTATCTCTAAGTGTTCCTGGACTGACCATTGCCAAGTTAGGGTCATTGGGGCAAAAAACCAGTCTAAGATACGGCATTTTTTCGTCAGGTGATATGACTTTTTTGTATGATGGATTCGAGATCTCTGATTCTTCTGATCCGTCCGAAGGCTTTGATCTGTCTTCTTTTTTGATTACCCCACAATTTGATTTTTCACTTTCTCGAAACGCCACAGGACTTTTTTCACGTCAAACAGGCGGAGTTTTGAATATTGATCCCAAATTCGATGAAGGGTATTTATTTAAATCCTCAGTAGGATCAGAGTCTCAGGGACTGTTGTCTTTTCAAAAAAACTCCTGCTTCAAAGAAGAGTGCTTTCAAATCAGCTCGGGAGGCACAATAGCTGATGGTCAAAGTGCGGCAACCAAAGGATCAGATAAATTAGAAAATGACCCTTCAAAATTAGCCTTCCTAACTTTGGGGTGGGTCAAGCCTATAAGTTTAAAATCAGGTTCTCAAAGATTTTTAAAATTGAGGTCCCATACCCAATATTCTAAAACTGACATAGATGATTATGACGAAACTTTTATATTTAGAGATGATCCAAACGCAGATCTTACGTTTTTAAATCAATTTTTAGGACTTTCGTACTTAACAAATAATGATCAGTACTTTTTTGAAAACACATTTTCAAAAAGAGACGTCTTAAATAATCTAGACGCCTTAAGTAAAACGGAAAGGCAAGATAGTTATCAAGTTTTAAGAAATAAATTAAGGGGTGTGCATAATATAAATAATATTGAGTTGTTTTGGTCTACGCAGAATTTAAATTTAAAAACAGAAAATTTAACGTCTAAACAAAATATAAGTAAACTAGAAATAAATCTACAAGCAGATCAAAAAATTAAAATGCGGCATTTAAGTTTATTACAAAGCGCTAATTTTAATGCTCTTGAAAGTTTTGATTCAGGCTTCGGAATCAGCCAAACTATAAAAATGAATCCAGAAGGCAGATCTATATCCACATTTCAAACTCAGTATGGATATAAAGATCGCCGTCCTAGTTTTTTTCAGTTATTTGATCCTCAATTTGGTAACGCAAATTTGAAAAACGAAAGTCAGTTTTTTGTTAGGCCCCAATTAGATTTTAACTTTGGATCCTCAGGTTTGAAACATAATATTTCTATCCAGTATTCTTATGAAGATTTAAGTCGTCGAGTTGTGTTTATTAATATTGGTGATTTAGGTTACAAAAATTCGGGTCAACTGAATTCAAGTGCGGCGACACTAGAGTACTCTGTTAAATCGATGAGCTTCAATTCTAAAGCCTTTTTCAGGCAATCCTTCGATAAACAAAGTGTGATGAAAAGCTTGCCTTGGACAGCCCAAAATGAAGTCGGTTTTGGGGCCGGTTTTAATAGCCGACATTTCACTGTCTCTACTGAAATTAAATGGCTTATGGACATGTACAATCCGTCTCAAAACAAGATCAATCAGCTAGTCCAAAGTCAGGCCAGTTTGTCATACCAGTTAGATACAAACGACCGAATAAGTTTACAGTTGAACAACCTTTTTAACGATAAGAAGATATGGGATGAGGGGTTTAATCGCCAACCATTTTCATGGATGATGAGCTTAACAAAAAAAATATAATTAATAATATATTTTTTTAAAATACCTTCTTCATTAAAACTTAAGTTTTAAAGGTGTGACTGCATTTGAAGAATTTTAAATTAAAAAACAGAATTGTTTTTCTTATTTTTTTTGTGTTCAGTCACAATGCATTTTCTTTTTCAACTGGATTGTCGACCTCTTCGCCGTCCATAGCTGAGAATTTGCCAAATGATTTATTCCCGGTGGCAGTGGACTTACAGGCCCAACAGGTCAGCTCCGACCAAGATAAAGATTTAACAAATTTCAGTCACGGCGTTTTGTCTTTTGAGCGCGGAGAATACGACGAAGCTAAAACCTATTTGATTTTAAGCTTAGCTCAAGTTGAACTTGCACCTTATACTTATTTTTATTTAGGTAAAATTGCTTTTGAATTAAAAAATTATAATGCGGCTTATGCTGCTTTTGAAGAGGCTTTAAAGTTTAAGCCTCAGTCGGATTTATTAAGAAATATCAAACTTGAAATGGCGCGCGTTCAGGTGGCAAAAAGCAGATGGCCCCAAGCGAAGACCCTATTTTTAGAAGCTAGAAAAAGATTTAAACGCACAGAGCTTTATCCTGAAATTCTAGCCCAATTATTTATTATTGATCGTAAGCAAAACTCTCAAGCCCAATGCTTTTGGTTTAGATCCTTATTCGAAAGCTATCCTAATTATTCCATGGCCCAGGCTTGGACTTTGGATTCAAACACTTGGAAGTTTGAGGACAAAGATATTAATTGCAGTTTAAGTTTTAATACCAAGTACAGACACGTGTCCCAATTAATTGCCCTTGGGGATTATGATAGTGTTAAGCGCGAACTAGAGATCGCAAAACTTTCAATGCCAAGACTGGATTATCTAGAGCTACTTGTAAGTTACGATTTAAGAGCCGGAAATCCTGAAGAAGCCTTTGTTGAATTAAAAAAAGATTTTGAAGCTGAATCAAAAAATCCAAAATTTTTACAGCTATTTATTAAGGTCGCATCAAGAGCATTAAAATCTGAAGAGGCCTTAAGCGCTTATGATTTAGCTATGGACTTAGAAAAAAACCCACGCATTAAAGCTGGGTTAATTTTTAGAAAAGGTTTTTTAGAATACGAACTTGGTTTTTATGAAAATTCCTACAACACACTAATGTCAGTTCAAAAATCTTTCGCTAATAATCCCTACCAAGGGGATATCACATGGTATTTAGGTTGGACCGCGTATTTACAAAAAAAGTATGATCTTGCGATTTCCCACTTTGAAGTTTTAGACGGGTTAATAAAGCGTAGAAAATATATTAGAAGCCGCGATAATTATTCTAAAGAAAGAATAAAATATTGGATGGCCCAATCCCATCGAGCCTTAGGCAACAAGGACCAAGCCTTTGCCTTGCTGACAGAAGTTGTTGAAGGTGAAAAACTAAGTTACTACTCGTTTTTAGCTTCGGCTTATTTGCCAGATCTAAATGCGAAAATTAATAAAAAAAATGGTAAGGCAAAATCGGGTGATACATCGGCTAACAAGAATGATCGTTTGTTATCTGGTTTAACCTTGCCTTGGATTAAAAAAACAACTTCGACTGAAGTTCCAAGAAGTTATGTTTTAAAAGATGAGTTCAATGAAAATTTTGATGTTCACTTATCCAAAGACCAACAGTCCCAACTAGATTTAGTGTTTGAACAAGAAAAGCATCAGTTATCCTTAAAGCGCTTCAAGCTATTAACGAAATCTGGTTTTTATGAAGACGCTAGATTTGAACTTCAAGAGCTTGAAAAGAAAGCCGTCGGCAAAGATCAGAAGCGACAGTTAGTGCAAATGTACAGACAATTAGATGATGCCCACAGAGCCTCACGAATTATGACTTTAAGCTTTCAAGCGGAAAGACAAAATTTATTATCTGAGGATAATCATTTCGAGCTGTGGTCACAAACATTTCCAAAGCCTCATCAAAAAGCCGTCACTGGATCTGCGGACCAATTTCAGGTGCCAGAGCATTTAGTGTACTCGATTATGCGTGCTGAAAGCTTTTACTCAAAGACAGCTATGTCAGGTGTTGGCGCCCGCGGACTTCTTCAGCTGATGCCTTTTACGGCAAAACAAGTGGCAGAACTTATGGGCCGAGCCGAAGACATCCAGCCTGAGCAACTTTTTGAACCAGACACTAATATATTACTTGGCGTAAAATACTTAAACCGACTGATGAAAACGTTTGCCGGAGATAAGATTTTAGCTATAGCAGCCTATAATGCGGGCCCACACAGAGCCGAATGGTGGGTCAGCCGCTTTGGTCACTTAAGACAAGATGAATTCATAGAACACATCATGTTCTTAGAAACTAGAAACTACGTTAAAAAAGTAATGCAGTTCAATTGGACTTATGACTTACTTTATAACAATCAAGCGACCTTTGCTGAAATCAAAAGCCCTATTGAGTTTCAACTGACCGGGTCTCCGTCTTTAGTCGAAAAGTGGTAAGCGAAAAATTATTTGCAGCGAGTCTTTTAAAGGCTTTACTACAGACATTGAATTAGAAAATGCGATAGAATTAAAAAATGAAAGTATTAAATATAACTGACAAAAAACTTGATGAAATTATAAACATACTTTTACCTGCGTTTAAGCCAACTCAGATATTCCTCTTTGGATCGCGCTCCAGAGGGGAAGCCAGAGAAGATAGTGATTATGATATTTTTTTTATAGTCAAAAACTCAACTTTAACTCCAATTAGAAGAATGCAGCGAGCATCTACTTTGCTTTGGGGTATTGGCGTAAAAGTCGATGTTTTTATATACACCGAACAAGAGTACATGGACTGGAAAGATGAATTCAGTTCTATACCACACACTATTGCAACCGAAGGCTTAGAGCTTAGAGTTGGATAAGCCAAACAAAATTATTAAGCAGTGATTTAAAGTTGCACGCCAAGATTTGAGGTACGCCAAGACGCTATGGAATCTGAATCAAATGACATCGGCAATTACTATTGTTTTTTTAACTCAACAATGTGCCGAGAAATCTATCAAAGGATTTCTAGCTTACAACAAAATTAAGTTCACAAAAACTCATGACCTAGAAATCTTAGGGCTCGAGGTTTTAAAATTATGTCCAGATTTAAATGATTTGCTAAGAGAAACGAAAAATTTAAATCCATACGCTGTGGAATTTCGTTATCCAGACGCGGCAATTAAATCGTTAGAAATTCAAGATATAGAAGAGGCCTTGGTTATTGCAACTCAAGTCTACCAAGAGATGACTTCAAGAATTCCATTTGATTCTTCTTTAGTTCAAATCTAGTCTTCATCAAGCTATTTTATTGATGCCTAAAAAAGCCTTAACGCACTGAATATCCCTCAATAGTGATCAACTGGTAAATTCCTCCTTTAATATAAAGAGGGGATTTGTTTATGCGTAGCTTCAGTTTTGTTCGCCCTGTTCAATTTTCAATATTATTTTTATTATTATTGCCATTGCTTTCCTGCACTAAAAAAATATCATCAAGCGACTACGGCTTAGATCCTAAAGAAACAGTAAAGCTCGTGATTTCAACAGAGCCTCCCACTTTGGATTGGAGCAAGTCTTCGGATTCTGCGTCCTCTTTTATTTTAGAAAATTTAATGGATGGTTTGGTCAGCTACGATTTTTCAAAACCGGAGGTGTCTTTAAAACCCGCCTTGGCCGAAAGCTGGAAGTCTTCAAATAATTCTAAGACGTGGGAGTTCACAATTCGCAGAGACGCAAAGTGGACGGATGGACAGGTTTTGACCCCCCAGCATGTGGTCGACGGGTGGGAGCGGCTTTTAAATTCTAAAACCGCGTCTGTGTATTCGTACTTTTTATTTGGAATTAAAAATGCGCAAAACTACAATAATGGGTCCGAGACCGACTTTTCAAAACTTGGAATTTCAATTGATGGCCAAAAAATCAAAGTGGAATTAAACGAGCCCTCAAATTTTCCTTACCTTTTAACTCATCATTCAACGTGGCCCATTCGAAATGATGTTATTTTAAAACACGGTGATCGTTGGACTGAAGCGGCGAATATTGTGACTCTGGGACCCTATAAATTAAAAACGTGGGATCATGACCGCGCCATTGTGTTCGAGCGCAGTGATTCTTATTTTGAAAAGAAAGCAAAAACAAAATTTGTACTAGCGTTTATTATCGAAGAGCAAACCACAGCCATTAACCTTTTTAAAGGGGGGCAAGTGGACGCACTAATGACATTGCCTTCAGCCATGCTTGGGGTTTTAAAGGTGTTGCCAGAGTACGAACAAATTCCGACCCTAGTGACGTATTACTTTGGGTTTAACGTTAAGAAAGCACCTATGGACAATGCGGATTTAAGACGAGCTGTGATTGCGGCTGTTGATCGAAAGCAAGTCACAGATATGATTCAAGGGGGGCAAACCCCTTTGACGGGTTGGATTCCTAAAGGGATGTTTGGATACGACGAATCCGCTGGAATTGGATTTGATTTAGAAAAAGCGAAAGCGTCTTATAAAAAAGCGGGCTACAGTTTTGAAAAGCCAGCGCCGAATATTGTCCTTGCTTACAATACTAATGATGATCACAAGCGAATAGCGGAAAATATTCAGGCGCAATTAAAGAAAAATTTAAATTTAACTGTGGAAATTAATAATGAAGAATGGAAAGTGTATTTGGGTACACTGCAATCTAATCCACCCCACATGTACAGAATGGGCTGGGTTGCCGATTATCCTGATCCATATAACTTTTATGAATTGATGAAGTCCACATCTGATAATAACCACACAGGATGGAAAGAAAAATCCTTTGATGCCATTTTAAAAAAAGCGGCTGAAACCAATGTGATGACTGAAAAATTTAAATTTTATTCCGAAGCTCAAAATAAACTTTTAGTGGACGGAGTGGCTGTGTTTCCCCTTTATTCCAGCGTGACCCAGCAGTTAGTGTCTAAACGAATAAAAAACTTCCCTAAAAATGCGATGAGCAGATACAGCTTAAAAGAAGTGGAAGTTGTCAAGTAGCGACTTATTAAAAAAACATCTTATGTTTGAGTAGGATTAAATTTTAAAAATTCTAAATATCAAGGATTTCAACTATGTTTTTAACTATGTTTGAAAAGATACAAAAAGTTGGACAGTACTTTCCCCATTTTTGGCTAGGCCTACTTTTTTCTGCTATTGGTTTGAATTTATTGGATTATGAAATTCCGAGTCTTTTAATAAATGCATTAATTTATCTAGCCATATTAGGCTTTGGTATCTTTGTATATAAGCAAAAATTATTTATTTATACATTTAAGCGATTTGTCGAAGCTTTTATTGTGTTATTTGTAATTGTGACGTTAACCTTTGTGTTACTTAGGGCTGTGCCAGGGGGGCCTTTTGATCAAGACAAAGCCTTACCACCCGATGTGAAGGCCAACATTGAAAAGAAGTATGATCTAGATAAGCCTCTTTTGATTCAGTACAAAAACTATTTAGTTAAAATTGTGCATGGGGATTTGGGCGAGTCTTATAAATACATAGGTCGACCTGTCACTGAAATTATTTACGAAAGTTTTCCCGCTTCGTTTTTGTTAGGATTTTATTCCCTTTTATTTTCTTTTTTGATTGGAATTCCGTTGGGGCTTTTTGCGGCTGGTCGACATAATCAATTTGCTGACAACGCGTCGATGATTGTCGCCATCAGCGGCGTTAGTCTTCCTAACTTTTTAGTAGCCGCTTTTTTAGTTCAGATCTTTGCGATGAATTTAAAAATTCTTCCTCCTGCGGGATGGGGATCAGCTGCTTACTATATATTGCCTGTTTTTTGTTTAGGGATGCGTCCTATTGCATTTATTGCGCGCTTGACCCGGTCCAGTGTGCTGGATGTGATCAGCTCTGATTATATTCGGACAGCTAGGGCAAAGGGGTTAAGCCATAGAACGGTGATGTACAAACACGTTTTAAAAAATTCATTGATTCCTGTTTTGACGTATTCAGGTCCATTAGTCGCTGCCATTTTAACTGGGTCTTTTGTCATTGAAATCTTTTTTGCTATTCCTGGGATTGGAAAGCACTTAGTTCAAAGTGTAACTAATAGGGACTATCCCTTTATTTTGGCGCTCACACTTTTGTACGCCGCCGTTTTAGTTTTTTCTAATTTAATTGTAGATTTGCTTTACGCCTTTTTTGATCCAAGGATACGTTTAACATGACAAAACCATCACGAAGTTTGTGGTATGATTCTTTTTTAAGATTAAATAATAATAAAGGGGCTATGGTCTCTTTATATTTTATTGTGATTGTCTGTACGTTAGCTTCATTTGCTTCTTTTATTTCCCCTTACACTTTTGATGAGCAGAACATGGCGGCGATCTACAACGGACCCTCTTGGGTTTATTGGTTTGGTACAGATGGTTTAGGTCGAGATCTATTATCTCGTCTTATTTACGGGGCCAGAATGTCGATGGCGGTAGGTATCCTGACCGCATTAATATCCATGATCTTTGGAACCATTTATGGTTGCATTTCGGGTTGGGTGGGGGGAAAGACCGACGCTGTTATGATGCGAATCATAGATATCTTAATGTCCTTTCCGTCTTTAATTTTAATGATCTTAGTTAAAGTGATTTTTGACTCTGTGGAGCTAGTTACGAACCCAGAGCTTCGCGCGCTGACGTCTATGTTAATTGCACTCAGTGTTGTGGGCTGGGTGACACTAGCTCGTGTTGTAAGGGGACAAGTGCTTCAAGTTAAAGAATTAACATACATCGAGGCAGCCCAAGCCTTAGGAACGCCTACTCCTAGAATTTTGATCCGATATATTTTACCAAATATTTTAGGTCCAATTATTGTTTTATTAACTTTTCAAATTCCATCAAATATTCTGTATGAATCATTTTTAAGTTTCATTGGTCTAGGTTTACAACCCCCGTATAGCAGTTGGGGTGTTTTGGTGAAGGACGGGTACAGTGCTTTCGGGGCTTATCCGTACTTGATATTTCCGCCAGCTATCATGCTATTTGTCACCATGTTGGCATTTAATCTGTTTGGAGATGGCTTAAGGGATGCGTTTGATCCTAAAATTAGAAAATAAAAAAACTTAAATATTAACTCACTTTTAAATCATCATATTTTAGTTCAAGGCAGTTAAGACACGTTTTGTTTCGTTTAAAGATTGAGTTTTTGTGCGTTTATTTACAAATATTTGTCCTAACTTTTTTCTTGTGGAATCGGCAGAGTATTTTTTAAATTTTGGAAACAAATCTGTTTCTTCTTCCTCAAGATGATGTTTTAAAAATTCACAAAATATTTTTATTCTTACAACTTTAATTTTTAGATTCTTTGTTTTATCAATTTTATGAATTACGTCCTCGTGTATTTTATGTTCTTCTTTTCCTTCAAGAGCCATGTCTTCAAATTTGGAGTTTTCTTTTATAATATTTAGCAATGATTTTTCTTCAGCTTCAACATGTGACAAAACTATTTTTTTTAAAACATTAAAAACATCAACTGACTTTTGCTCTGAAGACTTTTGAGACTTAATTTTTTTCATTAAACCTTTCATAATCTTGTGATCTTTTAAAAGTAACTTAATAACACCATTTTGGGTTGATTTAGATTCGAGCGGTTTTCCTAACGAAATCAGTTCGAGCTTTGATTTTTTCAAACTAAAGCCCTTTGTTTAGAGTCTTCATAAGTTTCATTAAATTTATGTTTAGAGTTAAAAGAATTATTAAATCCCTTCAAGAAATGATTTAACATTTGAGACGAAGGGCTTGTTTGTTTATCCGTAGGATTATATTCAATATGATTTACGCTTGGTTCATTTACATTTTTTAATACTGTGTTCGAATTTTTAGGTTCTAGGTCATTTTTTTTACTAAAATAAATTATTAATACACTAGTTAAGAAAAGTAAAAAGACATTTAACAAAAATGAAAATCTTAAATCCAAACGCAAATTGTCGACCATTTCAATTAGATCTAAATAGACAAATATAAATAAAAATGTACCAAAAATAGCTAAAGGCAAAACGATGACTACTTTTTTGAGCAAAACTTTTACTTCACTTAGAAGAATGGAAAATACATGAACTAAACTAATCGTAGTTGCAGATTTATCGACAAAACTCATCGCAGTGTTTTTGGCGAAAAATTGTCCCATTAAAATTAGAAATAATTTTTTATACATATTTGAATTCACCTTATAAATTAAAATTTAATTATTAATAACAATTCCTATAAGGGAATTATTGAAGGTCTATGATTTTTAGTAGTCATTGGATTTTCATGAACATTATATGATTGAACATACTTAAAAGTATTTGAATCATATTTTGATTTTGGAAGTTTATGTTTAGATTGATCTAATTCTAGACTAAGGATAAAAACATCAATTGTCTTAAAAATATTAATAATTGAACTTAATTTGATCGAGTCATTGGTTTTAATGTGAATCGCATTAATTTCATTATTACTATTCATAAGATTGGATTTTGATGAAAATAAAATAATTACACAACCAATTAACAAACCTAAAATGGCCCCAATTCCCGAACATAAAAATAAAGATAAAGTAGGGCCAATTTCAACTAAATTTTTTAATAATATTGAGTTAATTAATCCAGTTCCTGCAATAAAACCTATAAATCCAAAAAATATAGAAAAGCCAAGTATTAGCTTAGATAAGCTGATAGATGATTTAATATTTGATATATTTAAATAAAAATCTGTTAATTTTTTACTGACAGTAAATAAGGATAAATGTGAATAAATAAGTCCTGATCTTTCAATAATTTTTAAGGATCTTTCCAAATCATTATTTTTTTTAAAAGCAATTATTAAAGAATAATTAATATTATTATACACATCTTCTCCCTTAAAACTAATGTCTTTTTTGATTGCTGTAAGCATACGCTAAAAAACCACCTATAACGGCACCGGCTCCAATAGCGTAAACTAAACTTCTTTCAGGATTTTTCTTTACATAATCCTGACCAGATTTTAAATAATCACTTCCTGTTGCAATGTAATCTTCAGCTGCATCTTTAACTTTAGATGCGACTTGTCCTATTCTTTTTCCTGCCTCTTCGCTGAACTTATTTAAATCGGAACTGTAATCATTAACTTTTGATTCAACAGATTTTTTTACATCTTTAGCTACATTGCCACCTTCATTAATCATATCATTTTTTGAAGATGTTGTTGTACTTGGATTCATTTTTTTCTCCTTAGTTAAGTTAAGTTTTTTTAATTTAAAATTTTTAAATTACTTTTAATTACAAAATTATATAGTAATTTATTTTTTATTTAAAACTCTGTTTTACCTTATCTACGACTTCGTCCTTCTTATCTATAAATTTGTCGTAAATTTTAGATAATGAGTCTTCATAATCTTCTTTTTTTTCGCCGTACTGTTGTTGAATAAGACCGACAACAGATTTCATATCGCCTTTTGTTTTTTCTAATTCATCATTCTTCAAATTTCCCCATTTTTTTTGAATTTCTCCTTTTATTTCAAGCCATTTGCCTTTTACTTCATTGGTATTCATTATTTCTCCTTTAGTTTATTATTTGCTAAAACTTACTAATAAAAATTATTAAATTTATATTTTTTCAAAATTAAAAATTAATTTATAATTACTAAGATTTAACTTTAATATTTATTGCAACTTGTAAGCCATCTTCAGATCCAACCAGTCCATTTGAGACAAGAAAAAAAGTAACTCAACGTAGAAAATTTGAACTATGAATTTTTTTTATGTGTAAATTTAAGACTTATATTTTATTAACTTGAATTGAATTGCTCGCGAATGTAACTTTATTTTTATGACGATCTCATTAGAATTAAAACTCAATTATTTGAAGCGTAGAGAGAACGACCTTGATATATTATTTTCAAGTTTAAATAATAATAACGTTGCCGAATTTAATAGAATCGGCCATCAGTTAGCTGGCAATGCAGCAAGTTTTGGATTTGATGAACTAGAACCAATAGCCTCTCAAATGGAATCTTTAAGCGAAACCAACCTGTCTGAAAAAGGATCTGAGCTTTTATCAGCATATATTAAATGGCTTAAGATAAATCAAATAAAATTTATGAATTAAATTTATAACTTTTTATAAAAGCTAAATAGAATTTTAAAAATTTTATTTAGCTATTTTTTTTTGAAATTTGGTTGTAACGAATCAACGCCTGTTACATTCGTTTTTAAGCTAGTGCCAAGTTGAAGAATTCGGGGAACATTTATACAGAATATGCATCCAACACCGGGTTTATTATTAATCTTGATAGTCCCTTGATTTAGTTGGATGGCTCTTTGTGCAATAGATAGTCCTAAACCAAGGCCTACTTTATTAGATTGTCCTTGATTGAAAGGTTCAAATAATTCATCAACAACATTAGGATCAATACCACCACATTGGTCTTCAACTTCAATTAAAATACGATCCTCTAATTCTCTAGCTCGTAGAATAATTTTAGCACCCAATTTTGAGTATTTAATTGCATTTTGAACTAAGTTTGCGATAGCAGATAAAATAAATTGACGGTCAGCACTCAGTTCCATGTTCAAGTCAATATCTGTTAAAAGAGTTTGATTTCGTTTCTTAGAATCAACTTTAGCTGTAATAATTATTTGATCAAAAAGATCAGATAATCTAAATTTTTCTACAAAAACATCTGCATCTGCACGCATACGAACTTCAGACAGCGAACGGTCGATCAAATGGCGCATACGAGCTAAGTTCGATTCAAGCAAAGCGGCTGTACTTCCGCCAGTACCTACAAAGCCTGCTTTAATCATCTCTTGTGCAATAGTGGCACTTGATAGTGCATTTCTAAGCTCATGGGCTAAAAATCCTAAGTGTTGTACTTCTCTGGCTTCGCTCGCTTCAACACTAAGGAATTGATATTGCGAAACGGCAGATGCAATAGCTACATCCAAACATGCATTGAAGGTATTAAACTCTGAAGGTGTTATGTCTGCATTTTTGATAGTAGCTAATTCTGTAATAGCTTGGCACATGGCTCCGTAAGCATGCACGACATGAGAAAGTGAATATCCTAGTCTTAGAAATTCTTGTCCGTGATTGGAAGCTGCTAAAAGTAATTCTTCCGGTGGTATGAATTCTAGTTTTTGTTTTAAAACAAAAATAAGTTGATCGTAAAAAATTGGAAGTCCTACTTTAAGTTTCTTAGAATTTCTAAGATCACCAGCAAGGACCAAAGTTTTCTGCGAAGTAAGTTCTAGTATTTCCTTTTTGTAACTTTGCAGAAAGTCGTGAAGCATGTAGTTCCTTTGTTAAAGATACAATTTATTATTAAATTCAAACCTATAAACTCATATATATAGTTATCTGTATATAAGTTTTGCTGAATAAGTTTAATGATGTTACCAATCATAAATGTTAAATAAAATTCTTATTATAGATGATTCTGTTGATATACAAATTCTTCTTAGAACTTTTCTTGAGTCCAATGGCTACCAGATCGATTGTGCGTCAGATGGAGCAGAGGCCCTTCATTTACTGAATGAAGCCACGACCTTGCCTGATCTGATTTTGATTGATTATCAAATGCCAAATATGAATGGATTAGAATTTTTAGAGCAAACTGTAAATAACTTTAGATTAAAAAAAATTCCTACGTTATTAATGTCTGGAGAAGATATAACTTTTGACTCAAAAAAAATGACAAATGTTATAAATATTTTGAAAAAACCATTGAGCACTTCAACTCTGTTAGAAATAATATTGGATATATTGAATTGATTTATTTTTTAAAATAAAAAATAAGTTTATAATGTTGAAGTTGAAAACGTAAAAATTAAAAATCCTCTTTATTTTTTAAACTTCTAGATTTCGTTAAAGTCTTGTTATCATTTATCTCTATTTCAGCTTTGTCACTAATTTCTAGACATTCAAGTTTGCCATTAATTAACTCGCATTCATTTTCATCAAAACTCTTAGCTTCGCTACGATTTGGTTCATGATCTGTATTCAACCTATTTTGAACTTTTTTGTCATTTGTCTGAACCGCATAAAAAGAATCTATTGCGAATGAGGGTTGGAATGGCAGTGTCAATGTTGTCGCAATTATAAACGATAAACTATACATTAGTGATTTCATAAATTTTTCCTTTAGTTAAATATTAAGGTTATTCAATCGATCCATCGATCAAATAAAATTTATAGCAAGCTTGATGCCATTAATTTAATTTTCAAATCGATGGTGTTCATCAGATAAGGTCATTAGTACAAAATATGAACTTTTTGTTGTGTATTAATTGTACTTAGCTTATTCGTTTAAATTAAGCGCTTAGATTTTTATTTTTTTAAAAAATAAATATTTATATATTTAGACGTATTGAAAAATTGTATTAATTTAGGAGAACCATGTCCACACAAGTTAAACCTCGTATTGCAATTATAGATGATGATGTAGATTTAAGAGAATTAGTAAGAACTTATTTTAGACAAAATAATTTTGAAATTGAATGTTTTGATAATGCAATTACTGCGCTTTCGGAATTACAATGTGACTCCAATAAATGGGATGTCGTCTTAGTAGATTTAAATCTACCATTAATGAATGGTTTGGAATTCACAACTGAAGCTAAAAATTTAGCACCTGAGCTGCCTATTATATTTATCACAACAGAAAAATCTGCAAGTACGGCGATAGAAGCCATTGAAAAAGGCGCTTACGATTTTATTATAAAACCGATAAATTTTCCTCAACTTCTTATTTCTGTTAGGCGGGCCTTACATTTTAAAAATTTGCAATATGATAACGTCCAATTACGAACACAAGTTAAATCCTTTAAATCATCTACAAGTAATATTATCGGCAAAAATCCTAAGTTCTTAGAAGCTTTAGATATTGCTAAGCGTGTATCATCAAGTATGGCTAATATTTTTATATCTGGTGAAAGTGGCACAGGAAAAGAAATTTTTGCAAAATACATTCATAATGAAAGTAAAAGAAAAAAAGGTCCCTTTATTGCTATTAATTGCTCGGCTATACCTGAGAATTTACTTGAGTCTGAACTTTTCGGTCATGCTAAAGGGGCCTTTACCGGGGCTCAAGATAAAAAAATTGGACTATTTGAAGAAGCAGAAAATGGAACTCTATTTTTAGACGAGATTGGTGATTTAAGTCCGCCGCTTCAGGCTAAGTTGCTTAGAGTCGTGCAAGAACGTAAAATTAAAAGAGTTGGTGAAAATCAAATGAGGCCTATTAACTGTAGGCTCATATCTGCAACTCATAAAAATTTAGTTGATGAAATAAAAGAAAAAAGATTTCGTGAAGATTTATATTTTAGACTTAATGTTATTCCTATTTATTTACCTAATTTAACACAAAGAAAGGAAGATATAATACCATTAGCTGATTTTTTTCTAAAAAAGTTCGCATTAGAAAATGCGTCACCAGCCAGAGAATTTTCAACAGAAGCCAAAGAGTTTCTTTTATTAAATACATGGAGGGGTAATGTACGTGAACTAGAAAATTGTATTGAGAGATGCGTTGTTCTTTGTTCAGGTCCCATGATTAATAAAAAAGATTTTTTAATTAATCAAAACAGTGATTTTCCCAGTTTTAGTCAAAACACTATTGAAAGTATTAGTCCCCAAATGGATACTGGTTTTTTTATTCCTTTTGAAAAAGACAAATTATATTCTGTTGATCAGGTCATAAACAAATACGTAGAATTTTGTGTATCTAAAAATGATGGGGCTCGGGATAAAACAGCTAGAGATATTGGTATTGATAGAAAAACACTATATAAAAGACTGGCAAAGTCAGAAATAAATTAAGATAATATCTCTGCGACTGTGACCCCATCGCTTTCGTTGAATGCTTTACCTGACAACCAAGACTTTATGAACGTGTTTCTTGATAAAAATGTGCGAATAGCTTTTTTAAGCTTATCTTGGTCCCCGTGACCATGGATGATCTTTAGCTTTAATAAGCCTCGTTGAACAGCTTGGTCTAACTCAATATCTAGCGAATCTAAGGCCTCATCAATTTGAAGACCCCGAAGGTCCAAAGTTTTTTGTGTTAAGTCATTAGCCGTGAGCGTTGAGTTCGAAGACGTGGGAATGATTTTATTTTTATTTGGTGAAGTCAAACCTGTTGAAGGCAAAATATCTGTAAAGTGAATTTGGATTCGCATCGATTCAGATAAAACAGGGACTTCGCCTTTTGAGTTGATTTTCCCTTGAACAATTCCTTTTCGATTTAAGCTTTTTAAAAACACCGAAGTTCCTGGTGGGAATTTGGATTCAAAATTATCTTGATTGATTTCGCCGGATTCATCACTTTTATATTTGATGATCTTGGGCATTTGCTCTTTGATGGCCTGCAAATTTTTAGAGTTATCAAAGCTTGCTTTAATTTTTTCGTATTTGATCAGCTCTTCAATTCGTTTTTGGTGTTCTGTTAGGTCTTCTTCTAATTTAGTATGTCGAAGCTCTTCGACGACTGCTTTTTCTTTTAATAAAATCTGTTCACGCTTTTCGATATCTTTAAGTTTTGATTGATACTGAGTTTGAAGATCTATTAGTCGTGCTCTTAAATTTTCGATCTCTTCCAATCCAGAATATTTTCGTTGAGCTTCTGGGGTTAGGTGTTTTAGAGCCCTATCAATAATCGAAGCCGAAACGCCGTATCTTTTGGCTGTCGGTAAAGCCATGGATTCCCCGGCAAGTCCCATAATAAAAGTGTAACTAGGGGCTTGGGTCTCTGGGCTGTACTGCATGCTACCATTAATAACACCTTCACCCCAGTGGGCTTTGAGCGGTGCTAAGTGGCTTGTGATCACAGCAAAGACTTGGTTTGATTTAAACTCTTCAATAAAAGCGCGCGCTAAAGCCGAACCCTCTTGGGCTTCGGTCGTTCCACAGATTTCATCTACTAAAATTAAATTATGATATCCTTGAAGTTGGGCCGCTTCGTTAAGCTTAACTAGATGTCCACCGAAAGAACTTAAGTTCTCTTCAAGATTTTGCTCGTCACCTAAAGAAACAAAAACATTAGAAATAAAAGGAAGTCGGGCTGAATCTAAACTGCAAATGGGCATCCCATAAGTGGCCATCTGACAAGCTAGTCCAATGCTTTTAAGTAAAACTGTCTTTCCGCCAGCATTGGGTCCTGATAAAATTAAAATTCTATTTTTTTCATTCAGTTCAACAGTGTTACTGACCACATCTTTAATTTCGATTTTAAGTAAAGGATGTTTTAGGTCTGGTAAATAAATTTCGTTCGTGTCTGACCAGCTAAAAGAACTTAAGTCCGCAGTGGCTGCAAAAAAACCTAAAGCATAAAGGGTGTCGATTTCAACTAAGGCATCAAAGGCTTTTTCAAGCTCGTTAAACTTCAGAAAAATATAGTGGCTGATTTCTCGAAGAATTTTTTCAATTTCAGTTTGAATTTTTATTTCTAATTCTGAAATTTTATTATTTACAGGAACAACTTCTTTGGGTTCCATGAAAACGGTCTGTTTACTATTACTTGAATCATGTATGATCCCCTGAAAGTCGTGCCTCATACCGCTGATTACAGGTAAAACCATACGGCCTTCGCGGGTGGTGACGAATCTATCTTGCAGTACGTTTTCTAAATCTTGATCTTTAACAATTTTTTTTAAAAGATTTTGAACTTGGTTATTTAAACTTTTTTTATCTTGAAAAAATTTATATAAATCCTCGCTGGCGTCAGAATTTATTTCTCCAGCAGGGGACACCACAACATTGATATACGACAAAATATCCTTAGGATCAAAAAGTCGATATGTTAAATCAGATACACTTTTGACAAACTTGTTTGCAATAAATAAATTTCTAATATCGTCTAAGTCACTTAAAAATAAACGAATATCATTTAAGTCTAAGGCTTGAAGCAGTTGATTTTTTTTTACTTTTCTTAACCACCCATGGGCTAGATCTAATCCGTGAAGTTGAAAATTAAAAGCTTCACTGACGATTAAATGTTTAAATTCAACCACGCGGGCGCATTGTTTTGAAGCGTCTTTAGAATTTAAGTAAGGTTTTAAGTTTTTAATATTTTCTTTTCCAGATTCAGTCTTACTGTATTTTTGGATATGAAATAAAATATCTTTTAAACCAACGGCTGTGCTGTCTTTGCTCATGATTGTTTTTTCGTCCTTCTTAAAACAAAACCTAAGATAACTAACATAAGGGTAAAGCCAATTAAAATAAAGTGATGGGCGGTTCTGCCCCATTTTTGATACGGGGATTGATAGTTCTTATCAGGATAAAACACGTCGTAAAGCCCGGTCCACTCTTGATCTCTAGGGGATAACTCCATCACTTCGCCGTTGGACTTGATCACTGTTGAAATTCCGGTGTTTGTGGCCCGCACGATGGGTCTTCTGTTTTCAAGCGCTCGACCGGCAGTGATATACATATGTTGATTGGGTTCAAAGACATCGTCGTACCAAGAGTCATTAGTTAAATTAATAAACAAATTTATTTCTTGATTCGCGAGTTCCCTTGAAAAATCAGGGAACAAGGACTCGTAACAAACCATGGGGCCAACCTTTATATTCAAAATTGATCTAGCTTCAGGGCCAGGTCCTCTTTTAAAGTCGGCAACCATTGGAAGTAATTTTCTTAAAGAGGGAAAGGTTTCAGCTAGGGGTAAGTACTCTCCGAAAGCTAAAAGAATTGTTTTTTGCGTTGGAAAATCAGACAGTTTTCCAAACTGGTTAACATAAAGTATGGAATTAGCCACTTGCTGATCTCCCACGCTTTGATAAAATCCAGTGACAAAAGCCACATTATTTTTTTTTGCAAATTCATTTAGCGGATTTGGTAATGAATCAAATGTTCCCAGGTTTACATAGGATGGGTAAGCAGTTTCGGGCCAAACCACTAAGTCCACCTTTTTATTAGGCGTTGAAGTGGCCAATTGAGCCATTGTATTTTCAGATAAACTTAAATATTTATCCAAGATGACTTCGCGGTAAGAGTATTTATTTTTTGAAACTTGTTTTTCAATATTTCCAATATTGGCCTGAACAACCATGACGTTTATAGATTCATTTTCCACCGGTAAAAACTTAAGTCGGATAAGTCCTAAAGAGTTGATAGTTACAAAAACAGCGAGGGCAATTAAGCCATACTTCAAGTATTGCTTTTGTTTTATGGCCATGAATATTAAAAAGTTAATAATTAAAGTGACAACGGCTAAGCTCATCACACCAAAAATATCAGCAACTTGAGCCCCAGGAAGTTTTGCATAAATCCATGCGTAACCAAAATTAAACGGAAACAGGGATGGGAAGAAACACATAAACACAGCTGTAATTAGGGGCAAAAGCCATAAGCTGATGTCTTTGTTGATGTACAAATCAACAAACCGCCATGTGATTGAAGCAAAAACCAAGTAGATGTTTGCGATCATTGAAAACCCAGACAAAGCTATTAATGCTAGGACCCATGGCATTTGCCCGAAGTCATGAACCGTGATTGCAATCCAATGAAAGCCAATAAAACTTGCGATAAAAGCACAGACCAAAGTCCCAATGATGGATTTTTTAAAATCAGATTTAATCCAAAAAAACCAAAGGGGTACAAGACAGAAAAATAAAGCCCACGGCGGAAACGGGATATAACTGGTGGCTTGTAAAACACCAGATATCATAGGGAGTTTGTAGTTATTTAGAATCGTAAATATTTGAGAGAATTTAATTTTAAAAAATTGAGTCATCATTTTTTATCTCACAGCTAGTTGGAATCGACCAGTCAAAGCTGTTGCTGTGGAGTTTAAAAATACTAAAATCATAAAAAAAAGTTCTTGCTACATATATAACGTTAAGTGCTATCATAAAGTAAGTGCTTAGTCTTAAAAGACTAAATTAAATTCATGTTGTAAGGAGTTGGTTTGGTAGAGTCTTCGGATTTTGACGATAATCTAGGCGGTCCGTTAACCGAGCGATTAGAAGAACGATTAACTGACCAGTTAGGTGATCAAATTAATAATACAAATTTTAAACAGGGCCATGATGATATAGAAATAAGAATGCGCTGCCCAAGCTGTTATAAACTCTATTCGTTAGATTCTAAGACTGTTTATGTTGATAAGCCCGAGTTTGATTGTGTGTCCTGTGAACAAAAATTTTGGATTTCATTTCCAGAGGCTTTAGAGCACAAAGAAATAGTCGCTTTTCCAATTGAATGGAGCGAGCACTTTAAATCTGAACTGCAAACGGATTCTTTTATTGAATCTGAATCAAAATCTAACGTACAAGAACCAATCAATGAAACTTTAAGCCCAAAGCTAGTCGAAAAAATAGCTAAAAATTTTGCAGAAGTTCCTTTTAATTCAAGACCTTCATTCGATGAAGGATCTAATTCGGTGCTAAATTCTGCATTAAATTCTATACAGTATTCATCTCCGAACTCCCAAATCAACTCCATACTTGAAAAAACAACAGGTATTCGTAAAGTAGGTTTTGTTGATGACGTTCATTCCGAATTAACTTCAGAGTATTGGTTTTTGGAAAAAAGCTGGGATAAAGTTTTAAATAACTATGATATTAAATCAATTCATAAAGAATTTATTCATTCGGCAAGAGCTAAACGAAGTTTGGATTTTGCTTTGGGCAAATATAAAAATTTTTGTGAAGCCAATGGTCAAGATCAAGTCGCAAAAGAAATGAAATTTTACTGCGAAAAATTAATTCAAGATCACGCTATTCATAACAGTGTTTTAGGTCATGAGCCCAAGGGTTATAAAAAGTTTTCTAAATATATTCCCTGGTTTGTAATCAGCTTATCTGCGGGACTGATAGGCTTAGGTTTTAGCAACGAAGGCTTATCAGATTTGGCTGGGTTCGGGTTTGCTTTAATTTTTCTGACGGGTGCATTATCTTTACTTAAAGAGTCTGACCTTTGAGCGAACAATCTAAAAAATTAAATATTCCTGAACCTAAAATTTCTTTTGAATCCCAAATCAAAAAAGAAATTCCCATTGAAAAGCAGTGGTATAATCAGCAGCCAGATTGGATGCTTTCTGTGCTATTGATTGTGTGGGGGATTTTACATTTTTCATTTAATAGATGGTTAATATCTAATAAAAAGAAAATGAATTTGAGAAACAATATAATGAATTCAAGCCCAAAATTTAGTCTTCATCAAAATTTTGGATTAGTTTTAGTCGTTATTGGTATAGTGATGTTTTTCTTTTAATTTAAAAAAATAATTTAAATTATTTTTTTAAATTAAAGTAAAAAAATTATGGAACTTGTGGTGAATCCACTTCAATCATCTTCATTAAGCCATCGCCAAAACCTTTAAAGACTTCAAGTGAACTTTTTTGAGCCGATGAATTGTCAGTGGCAAAGCTGTTTTTTAAGTTATCGGTGTTTTTTGCAACCACACCTGTTGCGCTTAATCCTGAATCTAAAATCGATAAAGCTCTGTAAGAATTAAGGCGCTTGTTGTATCGTGTTTTGCCTTTCAAGCTGTCTACAATGTCGCCTGTGTTTTTTAAATATTTAGAAACTTGTACAGGTTTATAATCTTCATGATGAGCTAACACTAGAGCGGCAACTCCACTGACGTAAGCTGTGGCTTGTGAAGTTCCAGTCATATAACCATATTTATTATCAGGTAAAGTCGAGTAAATGTTATTTCCAGGGGCGCCTATGTCAACTGTTAAAACACCGTAGTTACTAGAAGGTAAAACCTGTGTCTGACTGTCAACGGCTGTGACTGAAATAATATTATCTAAGCTGTAATCGGCTGGGTAATATTTATTGATATCAGAATTAGATCTTTCGTTTCCCGCAGCCGCAACAAATAAAATTCCTCTTTTTCTGGCTTTTTCAACGGCCGCTTTTTCGTCAGCACTGAATTCTAAACCACCACCTGAATAGTTAATGATGTGGGCTCCATTATCAATCGCGTAGTGAATAGCTTTGATTGTATTTTTTAAATTATCTTCGCCAAAACCTTTTGGATCATAGTATTTTAAAATCATAAGGCTGATTTCAGGAGATACGCCGCTTATACCTTTACCGTTTCCACCAACGGCGCCAATGATTCCTGCGATGTGTGTGCCGTGGCCATGGTTGTCTGAAAGGTCATTGTTATTTCTTACAAAATTCCAACCAAAAACATCATCAACGAAGCCGTTACCGTCATCGTCAATTTTATTTGATGATTTGTCTTTACCTGAACCATCAAAACCTGTTTCGCCGGGATTCTTCCAAAGATTTTCTTTTAAGTCTTCATGATTAACATCAATGCCCGTATCAATAACGGCCACCTTAATTTTTTTACTACCTTGTGATATTCCCCATGCTTTACCAATTTGATTTTGAACTAAGCCCCATTTCTGATTCATGGCCGGATCATTTAAAAGAACACTGACATCTTTTTTTGTGATTTCACCAATGACTGCTTTTGAAATTTTAGTTGATCTGCTGGGAGCCATATTTAAAGATAGATTTTTTTCGAAGGACTGAAGGTAAGCTCTGTCACCACCTAAGTGGTCGGCCAAGAAGAACAAAGAGATCAAAGACACTGCCAGCTTATGAGAATTCATTTTTTAGTCCCCTTAATTATATGATTTATATAGCAATCGGAGTGCCAATCCAAAACCCATAAGTACATGATTTTACTTGGTATTTTATTGATACACTGCGATTTTTTGACTACAAATCAGCATTTCGTACATAAGATCTACACCCAAAAGGTGCCAGGTTCCGTTTGTGAATTAAAGCTATTTAAAACGATATGAGGCAAAATGGTGCCAGGCAAAATGGTGCCAGGTTCTTTTTTCGAATTTAGATGTCCGAATCTTGAAATTTAAGTGAGGCAAGCCTTGTCATTCGCCTTGCAAAAGTTGGAAAAGTTCCAGCGAACTGGCGAGGGTGCGTAGCCCCTCGAAAGCCAGTGAGTGAACTAGATAGTAGCAAGACTTCATGCCAACGAGCTCACTTAAATTCTAAGACTCGGACATCTAAATTCGAAAAAAAGACGTATATTATTAAGACTTTGTTTCATTTTGAAACACTTTGAATAAGGAAGTAGGATGTATGTATGGATTTTGATCGAGGTAAAAAAATAAAATTTTTAGTTTCTGGATTTGAATCATTTTTGGATATTAAAGAAAATCCTACTGAAGCGCTTGTTCGAAATCTTTCGGAGTTGCGATTTAATAATATTGATCTGAGTATTGAATTTAAAGCTATGGTCTTGCCTGTTGAATTTAAAAGGGCGTTTGTTGAGTTAAAAAATGTAATTGAAGACTTTAAACCGGATGTTGTGATTTCAATGGGTGTGGCTCAAGATCGAAATCAAATAGAATTAGAAAGGGTAGCTATAAATTTTTGGTCCTCAAAATATCCAGATAATGTGGGGTTTGTTCCTAATAATCAGTCAATATTAGCCGGTGGTCCCGATGGAGTTTTATCAAATTTAAAAGTAGATTTGATTGTTCAAGACCTAAATTCAAAAAATATTAACATTAAGGTTTCAAACACGGCCGGCACTTATGTTTGTAATTCTTTAATGTACGAGTTGTGTTTAGATTCAAAGAAAAATAATTATTTAGCCGGATTTGTTCATGTTCCAAATAATCTAACGCAAGAAATATTAATCGAATCTACAACTTTAATCCTAACTTCAATCTTCGAAGTGCACTTTTAAGTAACTATTCTAAAATTCCTTTTGGAAACCAATCCTTCAAAATCTTGTCATCATTATTAGAATAGATTAAGAAATTTCGAAGTACCAGTTTGTTATAGTTTCGAGTTTCTTGATAAGGGATCTCTTCGATAAATTTAAACCAATCTTTTTTGTATCTGGTTTTGTACCAAACTTTAGCTTTACTTTTTTCTGCATTGTAACCGGATAAACCTAAAATTAAGGCCCCATTCATCTCTTTGACTAAACTTTTTATTAAATAAGTACCAAAGAAAATATTTTTCTCTACGCTATATAAATCTAGGGGCGACTTGTATTCAACACCTGCTTTTTTGGAAATCTCGCTCGCTATGGTTGGTAAAAGTTGCATTAAACCCCTCGCGTCCGCCCAGCTTTTAGCTAAGGGATTAAAAATAGATTCTTGTCTGATGATAGAATAAATAAGTTCCTGGGGAACATTATATTTTTTTGAAGCTTGTCCCGTGACTATTTCATATGGGCGTGGAAATAAATCCATACAAGGTGAACTTTCCAATGCGCACACCTCGGGTCGACTTTCAATTTCAATAAATAAATCTGTCGTATCCCCATTTCTTGCAAGCAGTCGTTTAATTAAAAACCGCTGCTCCTTAGAAATGTTTTTTTTATGGTTTCGATAATAATAATTTAAAAAACTTTGGGTCGCTAAGGTTGAAGTTTGATGTAGATCTTTATAAAAAGCAAAATCAAAACTTTTTGGTAGTCCCTTGTAGGTTTTAGAATCTAAATCTTCAAGATTTGATTTTGTATATTTTAAATTTAGATTTTTATTAATGACCGCCGTATAAAAAGCAATCGGATATTTTGAAGTTAAAATATTTTTATTTTTATTTAATTCTAACTGAAGCACTTCAATCATTTCGGTTTGCTGAGCTAATCGGTCATCAATTTTATTAGATTTTAAAGATTCGAGTTTATTTTTCTGAGTCTTTAATTTTTCTTCTTGGGTTTGAATCAACCAAAAATAAGTTCTAGCTTGACCTTCATTAGGGTTTCCGATTTCAAGGGACGCTTTTAATGAATCCTCTGCTTCTTGAAATTGTTTAAGTTCTTTATGGTTCCAATACTTTTGCCAATAGATGGAAATTATGTCCTCTTCAACAAGTGGTTTTTCTTTTAAGGCTAAATTTAAAAATTTTTGTGAATTTTTAATATCATTTTTTTCTTCAAAGATTCTGGCTTGAATCCAGTAGACTGTTTGTAAAGAGTACTTTCCATTGAGAAGGGTTTTGACTTCATCTAAGAGCTTTTGTGCCACATCAGCAGACTTATAAGTCCAAACAGTTCTTATGTGTTCAATGGCCGTTTTGTTAAAAAGCTTGGAATCTATTTCTCCGTTCGCATCTTTTTTAGAGTAAGAGTCTTTGGCAAAACTATAAGTTTCAGTAGAAGCTTTTAAAAAATCTTCACCTCTGTGCTTTACTTTATGAGTCAGCGTGATTTCTTTTAAAGCTGATAACTTAGGTTCTGCCTCATCAAAGCAATCAAAAGCGGCTTGGAAGTGAAAAAAACTTTGGTCAAAATCCCTAAGATCTCTAAAATTACGTCCTTTTTTTAAAAATCCTGCACAGTCTTTGGGGTCATTTGTTGGCTCTGTCAGATTTTTAATTTGAATTTGTGTTTTTGAACTGTCCTTTTTTAATTTGAGTTCTAAACTCGAAATTAAATTTAAAATTTGAATTTTAGTTGGAACAAAAGATGTTTTTTTTAAGATTTCATTTAACAGAGCTAATTTTTGGTTTGAGTCTTGAATTGAATTTGCAAAGTCCAAATCTGTTTTTAAAAGTTTAATGACATAAGACTTAACCCAAGGATGGCCAGCTTCGGATTTTATAATTTGATTAAAATCATTTTCAGCAATCGCTTTTAAAAGAGGGGCGTGATCTGTGGCAAAAACCTGATGTGTGCATAAAATAATAATGCAGTTGAATACACAACGAATGAATTTGTTGAAGTTAATGGAAAACTTAAAACCTAGAAATCGAATACAATTTTTCATCCATAATATTATGACTTTTTTCTGGTTAATGTCCAACCCACGCCAAAGACAACGCACAAAGCTCCAAGTCCACCAATCCATGTGATGTATTCGACGGGCATCCACGAGATTTCTAGGAATTGACCCAACCACAAAAGCATTAAAGTTCCTAGGGGATTGATTGTGATGATCAAACTAACTTCACTTGCGGGGGCTAATTTTAAAGACTCTGCGAAGCACCCGTAGGCGATCACCGTATTCAATCCTAAAAAGATCATTAGGACCCACTGGTTAAATGTAAAGTCTAAGCTTTGCCTAAAGTCGCAAAGAAAAAATAAAATGACAGCACAAACACAGTAAATAATTAGATTTAAAGTTTGCGGATCCCATTTCGAAATTAAACGCTTTTGTAATGAGGCATAAATGGCCCAAGTGATTGCGGCCCCAATGATCCAAAGATTCCCAACGTTTAAAGTTGAATCCAGATCAAACTTTCGTTGGTCGTAATAAAATAAAGTAAAACCAATCAAGGCTAATAAAATTCCGATGACTTGCTTAAAGCTAAAGTGCTCTTTAAAAATAATCAGTCCCGACATAATCAAAAGTGTCGGGCCAAGTTGAATCATAATTTGAGCATTCCCTGCACCTGTGTACTCAACCCCTTTCATAAATCCATAGTAATTAAATGAAAGCATAGCCCCTGCAATAAGGGCTGTGAATGGCAAATTTGACTTAATTTTTTTAATCTCTGAGCGTTTAAAAATTGCAAAATAAATTAGTAAGAACAAAAACGAGATCAGCATGCGAAAAGCCACAATGTTCCCTGAACTGGTGAACATCAAAGCTTGTTTTAGTCCAATCGCAAGCACTGACCAGCACCCCGCGGTCACACCAGCTAAAATTAATCCTTGAGAGCGTTGTTCGTAAATCACCAACTATCTATACCCGAATCCCCCCAAGGCGCCAGACTGATCCCAAAGAATTCTTACAAATTTAAAAAATCTTTAAGTTTCTAAGTCTTTTCTTAATTTATTTTTAACTTCAACTTTATTTAAAATTTAATTTAAAGTCCCACCTA
>JAYUKW010000035.1:0-25767 GCA_043764155.1 Bdellovibrionales bacterium | reverse complement strand
TCGTGAGTCGTGAGTCGTGAGTCGTGAGTCGTGAGTCGTGAGTCGTGAGTCGTGAGTCGTGAGTCGTGAGTCGTGAGTCGTGAGTCGTGAGTCTTTGTTTTCAAATCTTAGATTCATTTAGACATTTTAAACGGGCTCGTTGGCATAAGGCCTTGCTCTAAAGCGAAGCAGTCTTTTATTTCAAAGATCCTTAGAACATTTAAAATAGGACATGCCTTGTCACTTGCCTTGCAAAAAAAGCAAGGCTTCATGCCAACGAGCCTATTTTAAATGTTCTAAGGATCTTTGAAATAAAATACTGTTTCGCTTTAGAGGTGCAAGGCTGAATGCCAAGGCTTGTCCCGTTTAAAATGTCTAAATGAATCTTAGCTTTGAAAACAAAAACTCATGACGTCTAGGGGCTAGAGTCCGACCCGCAAGTGTAACGGACTAAGTCCTACTGAATAGCTCCAACAAACTAATTCCTAAGACTAAGTCCAAAGTACCAGGTCCAACAAACGAGCTTGAACTAACGAACTCTAACCAAAGTGTCGATTTAATGAATACAAAACTGTATCGAATTGAGATGAAAATCAAACATTTGCCTTAATCGACCCTAAAAAAACAGTTTTTATTTTTTGAATCTTAAGAAAGCTATAACTTTTTGATACATATTAAAATTAATAAAAAAGAGTTTGTTTGTTATCAAGACAGAATTGGTTCAAATTAATACAGTTCAAATATCTAACCTTAAGATGAACCGAATTTTTATAAGACGTCAGTCTGAATTTAACTAGTCTTTTTAATTTTAAAATCAGCTCTACCAACCTAAGCCCTGCACTGACAAAAGTCTTAAATTTAGACAATAGCGAAATATAACTTAATTAAGTCCCTTTAAATTATCCAGAGATTATAAATATTTGACGATAAGTTCAGGTAACAATGATTTAAACTATTAATGACTACTGAACGTAATGAGGATTCTATGTTAACGAAATTGGCTAAATGTATTTTGAAGCTAAATTTAAATTCTGGCTTTACAATAAATATAATTCCAAAGATGAACTTAACCCTTCATCCAAACATCATGAATCTTAAGATTTTTAAGATAATAACTTCGATCTTGTTAGCGACGTTTTTAGTTTCATGTATGCCCTCGGAAAAAAGTTTAACTCAAGCGGTGATTGACGGCGATACTACGTTCGGTAACTTCACCGGTGTAGCCAACGTTCAAACGTTAGCCGCAACACAAGTTCGGGTCAGTTGGGCGCAAACTCTAAGTGCGAAAGTAGTAGGTTATAACGTTTATAACTCAACATTAAATTCAGCTCCTGTGTTAGTAAAAACAGTAGGCAAAGTGTCTAACACAACTATTTCTGGTTTAAATAGAAATATAGTTTATCAATTCAGAGTGAAAGCCGTTGATGAACAAGGCAATGAAGACATCAATGAAAATGATGCTCCAGGTATTCCTTACGGTGGTGTGACCACAGTTAACGTTGTCAGTAGCACGTCTGCAACCTTAAATTACAGTGCCGCAGATGGCGGCGAAGCCGTATCTGCGAATGCGTATTGTAAAACACCTACAGACACAGATTACACTTTATATAAAACAGAAACCAATATGAACTTGTCATCCATGTTAATTGGAAGCCTTGTGACAAATGTGACTTACACATGTCGAGTCAGTGTGAATGTAGACGGCATTGAAGATAATAATTTACAAACCGTAACATTCAAAGCCTTAGGCCGTGCGGATCATTTACTCTTTTTTGTTCAACCAGGAAACGCCCAAGCGGGTCAAGTTTTAGCTCAGCAACCTATTGTTAGAATTTTAGATGAAAATGACAATATAGTTTCTGGTGGACCAGATTCAACTGCACTTATCACACTTGAAATCGCGGTCTCATCCCCAACAGGTGGTACAGTTCGTGGAGCGTTTGCAATCAATGCTATCGCTGGGGTTGCAAGTTTCGCGGGAATTAATTTTCAAGAGGCGGGACTTAAAATATTATCCGCACGTAAAGCCGACACATCGGCGCAAGCCTTCGGAAGTCCAGTGATGACAGTGGATTCGGCCCAATTCAATATTACACCAGGAAATATTTCTTCAACTTTAACTACGCTTACAATAGACCCACCTATCGTACCTCCATTCGATGCGCTTGTAGCCAATGGTGTAGATGCCTACACAGTTAAATTTGTTTTAAAAGATTCTTTTGGTAACGCCGTCCCGGGTATTAGACCTCAATTTTCATCAACAATTGTTGGTGATTTTATTACACAACCCTTATTCAACTCTGATGTGAATGGAGAAACCACGGGTTCTATTTCAACTACGATTGCAGATACAAATCCTATCCGTGTACTTTCCATCAGTTCTCCTTCAGGATTAAATTCAATTCAAGTGGCGGCCCCGTTTAAAGCGGGTCCACCAAGCCGACTAGCATTTTTAGTTCAACCGCTAAATTCACCAGCGGGTCTGTCCAGCATGAATGAAATTCAGTTGGCTGTTCAAGATGCTCAAGGAAATTTAATCACCACAGGGGCTGCAGCATCATCTTCTATTGCTTTAACAATTTCAAATAACGTCAATGGCGCCATATTAACAGGAACAAACCCTGTCGTTGCAACCAACGGTCTGGCTATTTTTAATAACTTAGGAGTCGACAGGACGGGAACGGGTTACAGATTTGTTGCTAATGCGGGAGTCTTAAATCCATCCACAAGTAACAGTTTTAATATCACAGCCGGTGTTCCGCGTGTGATCACTATGACTGGACCAACAAATGTCAGGTCCGGTGTTTGCAGTAGTGCCATTTTACTTCAACTTAGAGATTTAGGTGGCAACTTATCCAACGCGACATCAAATACAACGGTTCAAATTTCTGGACATGGAACATCAAGTTTTTATTCCAGTAATAGTTGCGGTGGGGCGGCCTTAAGTACGAATGTGACTTTCAGTGCTGGTCAAAATACAAAAACTTTATATTTAAGAAATTTTCAATCTTTGGGTTTAGGTATTTTAGTCACAGATTCTTCTGCTGTTTTAACTTCTGCGAATTACGCATTAAACGTAACTCCAAGCCGATTAAGATTAGTTGCAGAAGCGGCTAGTCCAAATCCACCAGGAACATTATTAACCGTGCTTTCGGGCGCGTGTTCTACTCGAATTGTTATTTCGCCATTAGCTGAAGACGGAACTCAGGGACAAGTTTTTAGTAGCACGAATATTGCGATGTCAGGAATTTTGGGATCTAGTGCAAAGATCTTCTCTGATAGTGGATGTACAACAGAAATAACACCTTCCGGTTTTCCAATGACGATTGGAACACCACCTAACACAGACACTTACGTTTATTTAAAAGATCCAGTGGGTGAAAATTTGACTGTCAATGCATCAGATCCATTGGGACAAATCACAACAGTCTCTATACCTCAAGATATCAAAGTGATCGCGTCTCAAATTATTTATACAGGCCCGTCGTCTGTCGTAGCAGGTCAGTGTTCAACCGCGTTTACAGTCAGCATCAGGGACACAATGGGAACTAACGTACCTGCACATCAAACTTTAAATTTAAGAGTCAATGGTGTTCAAGGTGTATCGGCTTCTGGACGATTCTACACCTCTGCGACATGTACAGGTGGGGGATCCAACACCACAGTCACAATTCCAAGCGGACAGTCGTCTGTGTCAGTTTACTTTAAAGGGAACCAAGCCGAAATATTAAATATATTTATTTCTGATCCAGCATTGTTAATGACTCAGTCAACAACTCGTACACTAACAATAAGTCCGTCAGCATTTAGAATTACTCGTCCAGCAAATCCCGTCAGTTCATTAACAAGTCAGTGCCGTGGGCCTTTTACGTTAGAAACTTTAGACGGTGTTGGAACAGTCGCGCCAGTGGTTGTTAATACAATAGCGAATTTAACTGGGGCTGGAACAGCCGGAGCATTTTACAGTGATGTGACATGTTTATCATCCATCACCTCTTTGACATTTATTGCTGGTCAAAGTGCCAAACAGTTTTACTTTAAAGGACAATACCCAGAATCAAGTCTGACTTTAACAGCCACACACAGTGCGGGTGTTTTAACACCGGCGACCCAAGCGTGGGCTGTACTTGGGGATTTAGGTTGGATTGGAACATCGTCTACTCAAACAGATTCGGGTGGAACTCTACTTCCTTTCAGAAGTGGATATAAGCCTGTGGCGGCAAGATATGATGGTATCCGTGCGGCAAATCATATTTCTTTTACCCCTAACAAACAATTTTTATTTGTTGCTGATCATGACTCCCATAGAGTTATTAAATACGATTATCAAAGCTTAGCTTACAAAGGTTGGATTGGACGTATGCGCAGAGAAAACGGCATTGGTCCTTCAGGCAGTGCCCAAGGTATTCCAAGTAATGCCTTGTGTGTGGGAACTACAAACGATCAACCATTACCTGGCTGGTGTGTGGGTGGACTTGCGATCAACGGAACTGAAACCACTGGTGGATTTTTATGGCCATGGGGAATCACTGCGGATGACACTTATGTTTATGTAACAAGTTCTGGTTCAAATACGGTTTCAAGACATCGTGTGGACACAGGTGAATTTGATGGTTGGATTGGTACTGTAAACACAACATCACCAAGTGGTCCAGCAACAGGTGGTCCTGTGGGTTGTAGCAGTACAACTAATGCGGTCACACCGGGTTGGTGTTTAGGTGGAAGTTATAATGGAACAAATAGCCGAGTCGGTGATGGTCGAATGATCGTTCCGAATGGTATTAAAGTAGATTCAGTGTTTATGTACGTAGGCGTTTCAGGCGCAGTCTTAAGATATAATAAAACTAGCGGGGCGTTTCAAGGTTGGATTGGTATCGTAGATATCACACCAACAAGTGGAGCTGTGGGTTGCACAGCTACACCTAACGGACAAAGAGCTCCTGGATGGTGTTACGGAGGACAATTTTTATATTCAAACTCAGCGAATCAAGGTGGAGTTCAAGGCGGAGTCAGAGAAGCCCGAGACATGGTTATTAGCGGCACAAACCTTTACGTTTTAAATAGCGGTGATGGGGGTGTGATCAACAGATACAACATCGACACAGGCGCCTTCATCCAAAGATTAGCAAATTTAAGTTTAAATTGGACTAATCCAAATGCGATGGATTTTGATGGATCTAATTTTTATGTCGCCGATGACGAGCGAATTTTAAAAGTGGGGTCTACAGGTCTTATTGAATCTTGGATGGGTAAAGTGGCTAACCCGGCTGGCATGAGTGGAAATGCAGGATGTAATTCATTATCTACAAATCAAAATACACCGGGATGGTGTTTAGGCGGAACGCATAAACCAGGTCTAGATGAAACGTCCTTCTTGGATAATTGGGGTATAGCTTTGGACGGCGCGGGATCTTTCCTGGCTATCAGTAGACGATTTCCAATGCTTAAAAAATTCAGTGTCTCCACTGGAAATTACTTGGGGTCTATAGGGCTACAAAGTATAAGTCCAACATCTTGGACCGCTGACAAACAAAAAACTGTGGAGTTTCACGGATTTGATGACTACTCGACATTCAATCCAATGGGATCTTTAATTGTTGGTGAAAATTTGTTTATGACGGAACTAGATGGTTCCAGAATTAAAAAAATGAATAAACGAACAGGGGAATTGATTGGTTGGATTGGGGCGATGACGTCTGTTCCAACTGGGGGACAAGATGTGGCCGCATGTACAACGGCTATTCCAATGAGTCCATCCCCGAGTTGGTGTTTAGGTGCCAGTAACTATCCTTCATTCACATGGGGCGATCAGAATTTAATCGCAAACAATGTGAATGGAATTATGTTGAGTCCTCACGGATTAACTTCCGATGGAACATGGCTGTACGTTACTGATTTTTCATTACACCGAATTCAAAGATTTAATGTGAACACCGGAGCTTATGGTGGTTGGATCGGTCGTATTGGTAATGGTGGTACAAACTTACCAACTGGTGGAGATCCAGGTTGTAATGGAGCGGCTGCAAATACGTTTACTCCAGGTTGGTGTTTAGGTGGATTAAGTCGTGAAGGCAGTGATAATGGTCACATGTTCAGCCCCACTGGAATTGTACATAGTGGTGGGGTTTTATATGTGATTGATGGCAGAAACCATAGAGTGTCTTCATACAATGCCGCCACAGGTGCATTCAATGGTTGGATGGGACGAATCCGAAATGCCCCAAGTAGTGGTTGCACAACCGCGTCTAATGGAAACTATACTGTTTCAACAGCGGGTTGGTGTTTAGGTGGTCAAGCAGAAATAGCTAACTACAGAAATGACCGCGGTGGAGGTTTTAACTTCGAGTGGTCTAATTATGATAGATCAGGTATTGCGACTGATGGAACAAACTTATACATCACTAACACTAGAAACTCTAGAATAGACAAGTACACTTTAGGTGGGGTTTTGGTTGAAGCGGCTAACACTCGTCAAGATGTGTACGTCAACACATGGCAGAATTTACCAGCGAACATAGCTAACATAGGAACGAACGCGTTCGACTGTTCCCTTCCCGTGAGCGTCTGGGTCGATGCCAATTTTATTTATGGTATGAACGGAAACACGTGCGGTAGTGGTAATGGTATGGCTTTGTTTAAGATGAACAAAACAACTGGAACTATTGTGGGTTGGAAAGGTGGAATTCAAGCCTCATTCCCAACTAGCGGTGGAGATCCTGGCTGTACGGGTTCGTCAGACGTAACACCAGGTTGGTGTCAGGGGGGACGAGTTTCAAGCGGGTCAACGTTAGGTAAATTTAATGACTCAAGAGGAATGCTGTTTGGGGACAATGATTATTTATATGTCACAGATAGAAACGGTAATCGTATGATGAGATTTCCAAAATAAGGATTTAAAAGTAAATGAATTATTTGAACGTGATCTGTAAAACAAAAAAAATAGTGATAGCTTTATTAGCTGTCGCTATTTTATCTGCTTGTAAACAGAATTTAAGCATACAGTCAGGATCAACTGGGCCTAATGTTTTAGTTCCAGTGATCAGCGTTCCATCTCAAAACCCATTCTACTCCCAATCAGAATCTTTAACTATCCAAGGGGTTTGTAAGGCTGGAAGTTTAGTTTTGCTTTCCGGGGCAGGATCCAGCCAAGTGACATGCTTAAATTCTGTTTATATGTTTACAGTGAATCAAAACACAGATGGGGTTTATAATTATTCAGTGTCACAAAACGACGCAGGACAATTGTCCGCACCCGTAAGCCTTGTGTGGTATAAAAAAACAAGCGTTTCACTGCCTGCAATCACATATCCGCCTACAAATCCTCATAGCTCCAGTGAAGCTGTATTAAATATTCAAGGGGGATGTGAAACAGGGTCCACAATTTCATTAGCTATTGATGGTATGGGTAGTGTTGTTTGTACGAATTCGTTATTTAGTATCAGTGTTCCAAAATTTATGGATGGAAATTATAACATCCAAGTTTTACAAACAGATCTTGCTGGCAATCAAGCGAACTTAAATCTTTTATGGCAAAAGCAATCTTTAAATGTGATTCCAAGTAATCCTCAAGTTATAGTTGGTACAAACGAGCCTTTTACGATTTCAGGGGGAACGCCTCCATATACTGTGGCTATAAATCAAAATAACTCTTTAACTGCAACTTACAACACAACTACAAATGTTTACACGGCTGGAACAAAATCTGGTGTGACAGATATTTTACGTATCACTGACGGGCAGGGTTTCGTAAGAAATATAAATATTGGAGTCATAGCCGATGTTCCCGATCACTTTGAATTTCCTTCCTTAAGCGGCAACAATCAGTCAGTATTTGTCGGACAAAACTTTTCTGATCCCTTAACTATTAAAGTGGTGGATCGTTTTGGTAACGGAGTTTCTAATTATCCAGTTTTATTTCAAAGAACGGCAGGGGACGTTAATATCATTGGAGCGATGGAAAAAAGAACCGACAGCTCTGGATTAGCGACCATATCAGTAATTCAAGGATATAAAGCGTCTAGATCATTTGTTTCTGTAAGGCCCTTAGTTGGCACTTTGCCAGATGTGGTAGCTAGTGGTTTAAGTAAAGCTCGTTTCTTGCTTTTAAGTCAGTCAAAGAACACGGGTTCTTTCGATTTAAATTTCACAGCTGGAAATGGGTCTGAAAATTCAGTCATCACCGATTTAAATAATGATGGATTCAAAGATGTTTTAGTTTTAAATAAAGGTGAACCCTCGATTTCAAGACTGCTGGGCAAAGGCAACGGGTTATTTACAGTTTTAAATAAATTGACTGGTTTATGTAGCGGGCCTTCAGGTCTTGCGTCGTCTGATTTTAATAACGATGGCTTTCAAGACATCGTGCTTTCATGTAATGGTATCGGTCAGTACTCTTATATTTCAGGTCGTGGGGATGGAACTTTTAATTCAGCGGTCACAAATTTAATTAACGGTGCAGAAAGTTTACCGGTCGACATCGCTGTTGGTGATTTTAATGCTGACGGCAGAAAAGATATAGTGATGGCTTTGGCCGCTTCAAATAATATTTCAGTTCGTTTTGGAAATAACAACGGAACCTTTGGTGCTGCTTTAGTTTACAATTCAGGATCTTTGCCATCGAAAATTGCCGTAGGTGATTTAAACAATGACAATAGGGACGACATTGTTGTGATCAACGCCTCTGATGATTCTATGAGTGTGTTTATAAATAATGGAAATGGAACTTTTGCATCCCAAGTTGTTTATGGAACAGGTGTAGGTCCTTCTGGAGTCGCGATTGCCAACTTAAATCCAGATGGATTTAAAGAAATTATAGTGGCCAATAATTCTGAAGATAGCATTTCTGTATTTTTAAATTTTGCCGACGGAACATTTGATGCGCCAGACACCACAGCTGTGGGATTAAGCCCCATTTCATTGGTGGCCAGTGATTTAAATTCAGATGGATTTAGTGACATTGCGGTTTCAAACATTGGGGACAGTACAGCGTCATTACTTTACGGTTTAAATAATGGAACTTTTGATGTCAGACCTGCTATTACAACCTTGTTAAATCCAATCAATATCAATGCGGCTGATTTTAATAACGACACTTTTAATGATTTACTTGTGGTTTCTAACGGAGAATCTAAATTTCAAATTTTTCCAGGACAATCTGACGGCAAGTTAGGTTTTTTGACATCCACGTCTGGTGGTCCTGCAAAAGTTTTAAGTGCAGATATTGATGGGGATGGCTTTTTAGATAAAATAGTTGTGAACAGATCAGTAAATAATATCTCCTTACATAAGGGTAATGGTAAGGGATTATTTAGTTTGATCGGAACCTTAGCTGTTGGAAATGCACCAACCGATGCCGTGCTTGTCGATTTAAATAACAACGGAGTATTAGATATAGTTGTCGTTTTAAACGGAGCTAATTCTGTACGTGTTTACATGGGACAGGGAAGTGGAGTGTTTAATGCGGCTGGAAGTTTTCCAGTTCAGGCCCAACCTACATCCATTGTTAGTGGGGATTATAATTCAGATGGTCTTCAAGATGTAGTGGTCACTTGCGGTGGAGCCAATCGAATTAATTTTCTTCCAGGTGTTGGAGACGGAACTTTTGGGGCAAGAACAGCGGCAACAACAGGATCTCAACCGACATTTATTACCAGTGGTGATTTTAATGAAGATTATCTTTTGGATGTCGCAGTTGTAAATCAGTCTGATGAAAATGTGACTATATATTTATCTCAAGGTAACGGAACTTTTCAGACGGGACAATTTGATGTTCAGTCAGGTCCAAATGGAATCGTCGCAGGCTTTTTAGATTCAGATGGCTTTTTAGATTTAGCTGTATCAAATAATTTATCTTCGTCTGTTAGTTTTCTAAAAGGCAGGGGTGACGGAACATTTAACATTGCTGTTAATTATTCTGCCGGTCTTGAGCCTACAGGAATTTCTAAAGGGGATTTAAACGGGGATTCTCGCGAAGACTTGGTTGTCGGCAACGGCAATGATCAAAAAATTACAATTTTATTTGGATCACCATCTGGAAATTTTTCATCCACAAGCAGTTTAACGACATCGATGAATTCGAGTGGTGTGATGGTTGATGATTTAAATAATGATCTAAGTTTAGATATTACAATTTTAAATGACTCAGATTCTGTAATGAAAATTTTGTTAGGACAGTAATATTAACAGTATTTAATTTTAAGTAATATTTAATTATTTTAGATTACAAAAGGAAAGTTTCTGGAACGTGTTTGGTTAATGCTACTGCTAGTTTTATTCAGCTTGCAAGTGTCTTGCAGAGGGGGATCTCTTAATAAATCCTCTGTCGTATCATCTTTAACTTTACTTAGTGACCAATTGATTGACTACAATAATACATTTGCTGAAGTTAATATTATTGGTCAAACTTCATCTGATTACATTAGTTTAGACATTTTAACATTTCATAATGACAGCTCATGTTCGAGTCCATCTTTGGGATCTTCAAGAGTGAGTGAATTCATAAGCACAGGTTTAATTGCGCGGATTCCCGTGAATACAGTCGTAGATTTTTATGTTAAATCTCAAGCTCTTGGTAAATGTGTTTTTTTACAAAACTACACCCATCCTGCCTTAATTCCTACAGAACCTGTGTTCACTCAAATTGTTCCTATGTCCCCATCCAGAGCGACAAGTGCGCCTGGTTTATTTGGTGTCGCAAGACCAGCGTCTTCAATGGTTCAGTTTTTTAGTGATTCTTTATGTTCTAATATTTTAGCTAGTGGATCTGCCAATGCCTTTGCACAAACTGGAATATCTGTTCAACTTCCTTTAAATCAAACAACATCTATTTATTCAAGAGCATTAGATCCTGTTGGGACCTCGTCTGGCTGTGTTTTTATGACCGACTTTACTCACTCAAATACATTTAGTCCCTACCCAGAATTACTAGCTATCACACCTTTATCACCATCGAGCCAATCCTTTACTCCTAATATACGTGGAACAACAGCGCCTGGTTCAACCAGTGTTGCGTTGTTTAGAGATTCTGGATGTTTAAATCAGTTGATCCAAGGGGATCCAGCTGTTTTTCAAGCCACTGGATTCAATGTGACTCTGACTGCAAACTCAACAACTATTATTTATGCCCAGTCTTTAGATGCAACAGCGACCCCATCCGTTTGTGCTTTGTTCACAACATTTACTCATGATAACCTACCGCCATCAAATTTAAGTTTTTCATCTATCAGTCCTGTGTCGCCAACAAATCAAACTACGCTTCCCAGAGTCTCTGGATTTGTAAGCAGTGATACAGACGAAGTCACATTTTACGACACAGCCTTATGTGTGAACGTGATCGGAACCGGCACAAGAGCTGACTTCACTAGTGTCGGTGCCGTCGCCAACGTTCGAACTAATAATACAACTCAAATTTATGCGCGAGCATTTGATAGCTCTGACAACGGATCTGATTGTACATTTATGACATCGTATGTGCACAACACTGTTCCACCTTTAAGTCCTACGTTTGGTCAGTTAAATCCAGCCTCACCGACGAACTTAACCACAACACCTTTGATCACTGGTTTAGTTTCAGAACGAACAGTGTCTTTAAACTTTTTTAAAGATGAGTTTTGTACATTAGGAATAGGGCAGGGAAGCACTTCGAGCTATGAAAACTCAGGCATTATTGTATCCGCAGATACAAATACCACAACGTCTATTTATGTGAACGTTTTAGATTTTGAAGGCAACATTTCAGAATGTTTTTTTCATGCGACGTATGCGCATTCAAGTGTACCAGCGCCTAATCCAGGATTTTTTGGCACAGTACCCGCGTCACCAAGTAGAACTTCAAATACACCTGCACTTCTTGGAACAGCCCATCCTAGTATCTCTACAGTCAGTATTTTTAGTAATTCAATCTGTACAGCTCAGTTATCAACTGGAACTCGCGGTCAGTTTACGTCTTCAGGTATTGTAACGACTGTTCCTTTGAATTCAACAAATAATTTATATGCAAGAGCCAGAGATATCTATGGAAATTTTTCAGCTTGTGTTTTCTTAACAACTTATATTCATAATAATATTGCTCCGTTTGCGCCGATCTACACATCTGTAAGTCCAGTGTCTCCGAATAATGTGTCATCGACACCAACTATTTTCGGAAATGTTTTAGTCAATCCTGCAAGTCAGTTGCCCCCACTTCGGGTTGAATTTTATGATGATATGTCTTGTTCGAATAAGTTAGGTGAAGGTACGCCTTCAAAGTACTTATCGCCTGGACTTGTTATCGGTGTTGCTGGAAATTATGAAGCTACAATTTATGGAAAATCTTTTGATGCGGCTGGAAACCAAAGTGCATGTACATTTTTAACTTTTTATACTTTTGACAATTTAATCCCAGCTGTGCCTTTATTTTCTAGTATCAGTCCTGCGTCGCCGTCTTACAGTCGAGATGTTAGAATGTTTGGAGCTTATGGATTTAGCACTGATTTTTTAAGTCGAGTCAGCTTAGGGATTTATTCAAATTCATCGTGCACAAATTTAGTGACCGCATCTAATCCTGCTCTATTAAATTCGACGGGGGTGACGTTCACTGTAGCTGCAAATACGATGACTACACTTTATGGTCAGACTATAAACCTTGTGGGTACGTTGTCGGCGTGTCAATTTTTAACAAACTTTACTCACTATGATTTGCCACCCTCAAACATAATGGCGACCAGTAATATAAATGGCTCAGTCAACTTAACTTGGAATCCAGATAGTTTTTCAAGCCCTACTCCAAGGTACACAGTTGAAAGATCAATAAAGTCAGGTGGTCCATTCACAATTTTAAGCAGTAATCAAATTGGAAATAACTACACCGATCTTTTGGTCTCTAACGGAGTTCAATATTTTTACAGAGTCTACGCTACAAATATAACTGGTCGAAGTCAGTACACATCTGAAGTGAACATTACAATCTCTGCACCGGCCCCCGTGGCTACGAATGCACTGACCACATCTATTAGTGATTCCCAAGTGGATTTAATTTGGAGTGGTTTTCCGCAAAACGTGACTTACAGAATTTTTAGATCTTTACAGTTTGCCGGGCCATTCACGGATTTAGGAATAACTACAACATCGACTGCGTACTCAGATGTGAGTTTAATTAATAACACTACTTATTATTATTTTATAAAAGCAATAAATCCATCGGGCGAAAGTGTGCAGTCCAATATTGCGTCGGCAGTTCCAAAAGCAGTTTCTCCGACTCCGACACAGTTCTCTATAACCCCCCTTATTTCAGATCCCGCGTGTGGGGGATCTGCTGGTGCAAGGTTAAACTGGACAAGTCCATCTTATTTTTCAGATTTTACAGTCACTAGAAGCTGGCAAAAAAATACACTTAATTCTTACGGCTCATCCGTTATTCCGCAATTTAATGACTGCGGGACAGGAAGTGACAATCTTTTGTATTATAAAGTCACGTCGGGTTGGGGACCAGCAGACAGTAACGGATCAAATCTAGTTGGGTTTTATTCTTCGAGTTCACCAAATTTAACGTTGTCTCCAGGTGACAGTAACATTAATTTAACTTGGAATGCTCCGGCCACTTATGCAGGCTACTCCTCTGGTGATTTACTTTATACTGTTTACAAATCTTTAGATCCAGATAAAAACTTTTTTGTTTTAGCAGACGCCTTCGTACCTAGAGCTTTAAATGATGCCACCCTTAATGGAGCAGGGGCGTATTACTATGTTCAAGCTTATTTGATTGATGTGGACGGAGATAAAATTTATGTTGGTTACCCAACACCTGTTCGCTCTGCGAAGGCCTCTATCAATCCGAATGCGCCTTCGAATTTAATTTCAAACTTTATTTCTGCGACTGGAAATTTGCAATTGGATTGGATTTCACCAAGTCATTTTAATAATTTTAGAATTTACAGAGCGACATCTATTCTTGGTCCGTATTCTTTGATTTTAACAACTTCTAACCCTATGGTGTCATCAGCGACATTAGTTGCAGGTATGAACTATTTTAGAGTCTCTGCCGTGTGGGGTGGTTTTGAAACAGCACCTACAAATACAGTGGCTTTCAGAAATGCATCTATCACTGGTTTAACTTTAGTGCCGCAAGCGACCCAACTGAA
This sequence comes from Bdellovibrionales bacterium, assembly GCA_043764155.1. Lineage (GTDB taxonomy): Bacteria > Bdellovibrionota > Bdellovibrionia > Bdellovibrionales > UBA1609 > JAMLIO01. The sequence goes on along the minus strand of JAYUKW010000035.1, from coordinate 11,671 downwards.
TTTAAGTTGGAATGCAATTACTGGTGCTAGTGATTATGTTATTGCTAGATCAAGTTCTGTGAATGGTCCGTTTGCGAATTATGCAGTTGCGCCGACGGCGACATATTCTGATTTGAGCGTAACGATCGATACCGGATATTACTATACTGTCAGAGCTAGATTTCCTGATTTGACCGAGGGGCAGACATCTGCTGTTGTTTTAGGTCAGACCACATCAGTGACTGCAAAGCCCCCTTCTAATATTAGTTTAACTGTTTTAGGTGATACTTTTGTCAGGGTTGATTGGCCGAGAGTCAGTAATGCGGCATCATACACTGTAGAGCGTGCATTAAACTTCGCAGGTCCTTACACGTCCGCAGGAACGACCGCTTCGAATACGTTAACTATGTTTGGTTTGAATTCACAACAACAGTACTTCGTCAGAGTTAAGGCTAGAATTAGCGGACTTGATTATACGTCAAGTGTTGTTTCAGTTTACACGTTTGTTCCCACATCTGCACCAAGTGGTGTTGTTGGAAACAATCAAGTCACCATCACGTGGAGTCCGATGCCAGGACTAGTTGATTATGATATTGAAAGATCAACAAATGGTGTTAGCTTCATAGCAGTAAGCACAAATTATTCGATGTCTAGCTACACTGATAATACCGCTACAAATGGCAGCGTTTATTTTTACAGAATAAAAGCTAATTACATTCCCGTTCAGTTGTTGTCCCAAGTAAGTATTGGATTTAGTCCTGGTCGAACACCACTTGCTCCTTCACAGTTGAATGCAGAAAATAATGGAACGGGCACTGAAGCCTTACTGACATGGTCTGATATTTCAGGAAAAACATCATTTAATATTTATCGCTCGTTAACGTCGGGCGTTTACGGCGCTCCGATTCAAAATTCTGGCACTGCAACCGGAACTACAGTTTCAGGTTTAACATCTGGAACAAAATATTATTTTAGAGTGACTGCTCTTAACGGAACAAATGAAAGTGCAGTGTCTAATGAAATAAGTTTTATTCCTAATTCAAACTTTGCAAAACCTAATGCTCAATTTGACACCTCTACTTCGATATTGGTTTCGTGGTCGTCAATCGGTGGGGCTAACAGCTATAATATTTTAAGATCTAGTGATGGAATTGTATTTCAACAGATAGCTTCAAATTTATTAACAACAAATTTTATTGATAGTCCAATCACTCCAGCAATAACTTATTATTACCGTTATCAGCCGTATGACAACGCTGGAACTGAAATGGCAATGTCTAACGTCAGTGACGCCGTCAATGTCAGTGTCTCACCACTTATTCCAATTGGTTTAAGGTTGGCGTCTCAAGCAACAAACTCCGTTGAGCTTTACTGGTCTACAGTTCCTAGTATTTTAAACTATGAAGTTTTACGTTCTTCAACAACGGGTGGTCCATACGCAGTGATCTCTTCACCTGTAATGAGTGCTGTGAATTTCACTGATACGACGGTGACTCCTGGGCAAGATTATTTTTATGTGCTTCGTACAGTCAACAGTTCTGGAGTCAGATCCAATAATTCTAACGAAGTGGCGGTCAGTTTAGTTGTAGGTCCTTCAGGGCTTGCCGTTTCAAATGTTCCGACGGGAGTCAATATCAGTTGGAATTTGGTTTCAGGTGTAACAGGTTATGAAGTATTACGATCTTTAACGTCCACTGGGCCGTTTGGTTTAGTGGCCAGCACTGGAAGCTTAACTACGATTGACACAAATGTTGTGGCAGCTGAAACATATTACTATGTTGTCAGAGGTACATATTCAAGCCAAAGAAAATCTGTTCAATCCAATGTGGTTTCAATATTAAGGGACGGATCATTAAAAAATCAGGTCCCGATTGAATTAACAGATACGGCGGTTAGCTCAAGCGCCACTCAGAATTTAAGCTTCAACAGAACTTTAACTTCATTTAATTCAAATGATTATGACGGTGTTTCAAGTTATGAATTAGAATTCATTGCAACTAACGTGGATTCATCAGCCAAAGCCGTAGGGATTGTGAACGCATCTAACGTGATAGTCGGATTTGTGAATGTTCCGGCAAACACTTTGGTTCCCACTTTGATTAAGGGCACCATCACTATGCCAGTAGGTGCACAAAAATTACGACTTGAATTACAGCAAACGTCGACGGATGGCCAATTGTCAGTGATGTCAGCTAGATTATTAGTGAACCAAGTTAACGCGACTAAAACTAAAATTTATTATCCACTCATTAATTCTGATGAGTTGCCTATAAATAACGATCAAGACATTTTTGCGTACTCGACGTCATTAGACACTTATCATGATTTTATAAATGCGAGTCACTTCACAAGACGCGCAACAAAATTAGATAGAATTGAAACTTACAATGCTTGGGAGTTAGAAGTTTTAGTATCTACCATAGGTGGATCAGAAGGTATTTTAGGACTACAAAACGTAACCACAAGTCAAATCGTCACGATGACTGAAACTCGTTTCACAGGTTCAGGAATAAAAATGGCGACCATTCCTTTTAACGAAGGCATCACGCAATTTAGAGCTGCCAATGAAAATAATAACTACAGTTTAGTTTTAAGATGTGAGTATTACTGTGGATCTGGTAGTGTTAGAGTTCACAAAGCTGGACTTTGGGTGAAGCTAAGAAATTTAAATAAGACAAGTATTGTGTACCGTATTGGGTCCTTGAAACGTAATATCTCGTCAGTCACACAGATCACCAGCACCAGAGCTCAGTTAGATACAACTAAGTTTACTGCACCTAAAGTGTATTATCAGGTCATGACGGATACAAACCCTTTATCAAGCGGAACTTCGAGTTTAGTTTATCACAATGCAAATTCTGGAAGTGCGGGTTTAACTGCTCTTTCTGGATCCAGCGTTTTAATTAATGCAGCTACAATTCAGATGTACCGAAGTCCACAAATCATGAGTATGCCTGTGGATCAAAAATACATTTCAGTGATTAGTCCGTCGCAGGGACAGATTAATCTTCGAAGTTCGCAGTTACTTGTTGAGACTGGTCCTTAAACGTCTTAACCAAATATTTAATTAATTTTATCTAAACTTAGGTCGTATCAAAAGTTAAATAATGTATTATTCAACTAAAACTTTAGCCTAGCTAAAATTAAGACTTAAGGCGGACTTTAAAATTCAAATTTTTGTGCACTTCAAACTTAAAAAATAAACCAAGCCTATAGTGTAGATTCCCTTTTTTCACATCAAGCCAGATCCAATTTTTATCGATAGATATTGAGAGAAGGAATGTCAATTATGAGCCCAATTTTAAAAATTTCAGTTTATGTTTTTTTAATTACAATTTTAACAAATTGTGGTTCGACACCTTTTAAAGTGATCTCAGAACCTGATCAAGCTTCGGTTTTTATTGTGAGCGGCGATCCGGGTGAAGAAAAACCAATTGGACTGACGCCTCTACTTAAGACGGATAAAGATCTGTCCGAGTATTTAAAAGGTCAAAATTCTCCGGGTGGCCTAGTTAATTTAGTCATTAGAAAAGATGGCTATAAAACAAAAGACCTTTGGGTGCCGATCAACGCGGGCGGAAATTTAGGAACACAACTTGTTTTAAAATTAGATGCAACAACAAGTCGTGAAGATGAGATGAAGACGGCGCAAGATCTACTAGAAAAATTATTTTTATCACAGCAGTTTGCTAAAACGTCGCAGTTAGAAAGAGCCTTAATTGAAATCGATAAAATTTTAGTCGTGTTTCCAAAATTCGACAGAGCTTTAAGCATGAAAGCCGCGATCCACTATGCCAAAGGTGAATTCGAAGAGAGTTTAAAATGGTACGAGAGTGCTTTGGCTGTGAATCCTGAACTTAAAACGGCAGTTGATATGGCCGGTAAAGTGCGCGAAACATTAAGGTTGCCAACACGAATTCCAGATCGTTTACCAGCGTCTAATTCTGAAATTTCTAATCCTACTTCTAATTCTACAAATTCTAATGCTACCCCTGGGACGTCTGAAGCTCCGAAGGCAAATCCATGAAATTAAGATTCTCCTCCATCTTTATTTTAATATTTCTGTTTTGGGCTGATTTAGTCCAAGCTCAAGGGCAAGCGGCAAATCAGTCGGCGTCCAAGCCTGCGGTTAGCGCTTCGACGAGTCCACAATCCTCTTCGGCAAAGTCGGGAACGACACCGAACACAAGTGCTTCGGCTGAAGCCACATCCCCGCTAAGACGTGCGGATGTGATTAGTGTCAAAGCCGCCTTAGAAGATATGCTTGTTCGCAGGTACGCTCAAGAACTTTCAGCGATTGTGTCTTACGAAAGATTTAATGTCGGCGCACGATTTGATCTGATTGTTGTTGATGACAAAGAAGATAAACGAAATGCGAAAGCTCAAGATAATTATACAGATTTAGATTTAGGTTACTTAGATGCAGACACTTTATTTGATCGTTATTCGAATATTGAATCTGGAACTGTTAGTCCATTAGCTAAGTACGCGATTAAAGCGGTGTCGATTAATGTTGGAATTCAAGAAAACATGGGCGAGCAAATTAAAAAGTCGGTCGATGACTGGCTTCAAGCGCGTGTTAAAGACGAGTTCGGTGGGATTGGTAAAGCCCAAGTTCAATTCATTCAATCTGAAAATTCAAATCCAACTCTTTTAGATCGTGTTATTCAAATGCAAGGTTTAGTGGGTCAGCTTATTTTAGCCATCGCCATTTTACTTGGTGTGATTTTATGGAAACTGCTAAGTGGTGGGTCTTCAAAAACAGAGCCATTGCAGTCTTCGGTTAACATTGAAAGTAAAACTGAAATGAAAGCTGGCGAAGGTGTTTTCGGATCTGGATCAGCAAAGTCTGCGGATTTAGATTTACAAAAATCTTTAGAGCTTAAAATTGATCAGTTGTCATTTCAGATTAAAGATTTAGCTCCGAAATTAGTAGACCATTTAGAGATGATTATTTCTCAGTGGTCAGAACAAGGTGAAGAAGGCTTGATGCAGATTGCGGGCTTCGCTGAAATTTCTGGAAGTGTCTTGGGAAGCTTACCAATTCCAAAAGAACATAAAAAGAAAATGGGTGATGTGTTTGCTCAAATGTCGGCTTTGTCATTAGATAAAAGACATGATGTGACTAATAAAATATATTGGGATTTAGTGGCTTCTCTAAACTTGGGTTCCGACGCATTAAATCGTCCATTCTCGTTCTTAGGAAATACATCTTTGGGTACTGTGAACCAAGTTTTACTTGGCAACAACGCCGACATTCAAACTGTCGTGTCTTTGTATATGCCTGAAGCTATGAGAAAAAATTATTTTTCTAAATTAGACAATGATAAAAAAGTTGAGTTGTTAAATACGGCAGCCAAATTAAGTACAATTTCTCAAGATCGTTTGAAAGATATTGAAAATCAAATTGCACCTTACTTTGATCAAAAAATTGATGATGCTGAAGTTTCACTGTCAATGACTTTAAACAAGTTGATAGACTCCATGACTTTTATGGACGCCTGCAGGTTAATGTCTAAAGTGAAAGGCCCGATGGTGGAAGAGTATAAAATTAAACATCCGCACATAGGGTTCTTTTCTGATTGGACTGTGTCATCCCAAGAGATCTTAATTAAAAAAGCAACTAATGAAGAATTAAATGCATACATTAGGGTCGTACCAGAAATGTCACCCAATGTTTTAGAATTGGTGTCGCCTCGTGCACGTCAAATTTTAGAAGATGACTTAGGCAGACCTGATAATATGCTTGAAGCTGAAAAAGAAAAACTAATACAGTCTTTACATAACCGATTACTAAATCTTGTTTACTCAAATGCGATCAACTTAGAAGAGGCTATCAAGAAAAAAAATGATACGTCCGGCGGGGGACTTTCAATTGCGGCCTAGTCATAAAAATTTTTATATCGTTTTTTTTATACTTCAGTGTTTGTTTGTACACGAAGCTTCAGCTTTTAAATTTAAACCAGACTTTCTTTATGGTGGACAGTTTGGTTATGGTGGATCGGGTATAGATAAAGAAGTGATTGTGCAAAATCAAAAATTTGATGTTTCTAGAGCAGAAACTCCAGGTATGATGGGATTAAGTGTAGAGACTTTTGTTGCCAGAAATTACACTTTGGCTTTAAGTCACAGACGTGGTTTTAGGTTAGGTCCTTTTTCATCAGGGGTTAGTTTCACGGGTCTGATTTTACGTCGTTACTTTATGAATTCACCTCCAATTATTCCAGATAGTAAATTGTCATCAGCTGTGACTATTCAAACATGGGCACCATTTGTAGGTTTAGGAACAGGTCTTGCTATGGCTACGACTGAAAGAGACACAGATGTAGTGAAGACAGTGACATCAAATCAAGTTTACATTGGTCTGCATGTTGGATTTGATTATCAGATATCGCCTAATTTAATTCTGCGCCCAGAGATCTTCACTTCGGCTTCATTCATCGACGTGTCTGATACACCGGCTACGATTGAAGAATTTGGTGTCGTCTGCGGCTTCCACTTTAAACTCTAGAAAGTTGGTTTATTTAGCATTGGATTTTCTTTATAATATAAATCTAAAAATAGAATAAAAAACACAAGCAAACGAGTGTCACTTGGCTTGCACTGTATAGTTCACTCATGGCTTTCAGCCACTAGTTGGAACTCTTCCAGGCAAACCTTCGCGCCATCGAGCTTTGTTTTTTATTCTATTTTTAGATTTATATTATAAAGAAAATCCAATGCTAAATAAATCAACTTTCTAGAGTTTAAAGTGGAGCTGTAACTGTTATATAATTTGTATTGATCAAATTGATTATTTAAAATTCAAATTTACTCTTAGTTATTTAATCTATAGTTATAAAAAACCAAAGCTCGATGGCGCGAAGGCTTGCTAGCGAAGCGGTTGCAAGACGAGTGACACTCGCTTGCTTGTGGTTTTTTATAACTATAGATTAAATAACTAAGATTAAATGTGAATTTTAAATTTCGATTTCGATGTATGAAGTTCGGATGTTGAAGTTTGAGGCTAGGGTGGATTTGACTTCTGATTTGGCTTTGAAAATTTCTGTGATGTCTTGGCTGTTGATTTTAATTTTAAGATCTAAGACAAGTTCTGCTTCGCTTAAAATCCATATTTTAAAATCTATGATGTCTATAACGTTTTTAACTTTTAGGATTTCACTTTTAACTTTATCAAGATCAACGAAGTCTGGGGTCGCTTGCATTAAAATAAGTACGCAGGATTTAAGTAAAAGCATAGATTGGTATAAAATAAATGCTGAAATTAAAAGGCTGGCGATCAGGTCAAAAATATAAATATTAAATATTAGTACTAAAGCTCCTGAAATCATAACAACAACAGACGCCATAGCGTCTGTTAAGTTATGTATGAATGCGGCCCTTAGGTTAATATTATTTTTAGATCCAGCGTGAGTCAGCTTAGCTGTCGCGAGATCTATCACAAGCGCAAAAAAACCAGCGCCTATGACAATCCAACCATCAATGGGTTTTGGGTTGTAAAATCGAATGACAACTTCGTAGCTGATGTAAATGGCGATCAAAGTGAGTGCTACAGTATTTACTAAAGCCCCAATAATCTTAGCTCGACCAAAGCCGTAGGTCATTTTATCAGTTTTGGGCCACAAGGACACCTTTTCAGCTGTGTACGCAATCACCAAGCTAAAGGCGTCGCTTAAGTTGTGAAAGGCATCTGCAACCAAGGATAAGCTACCAGAAAATACACCAGCAATGATTTGAACAACTGTTAGCAGAACATTGATCACAATCGCCCAAAATAAATGAGTGTGACTTATCTGAGTCGTACTTCCATGAACCGCGCAGTTATGTTCAGGGGTTCCATCGCTATGATCTTTATTTTTGTGATTCTGTTTATGACCTTGTGTCTGTGACTTGTGATCCGAATTAGAACTCATATTCAAATTTTGCTAGACTTCACATTCAACTGCAAGCACCAAAAAGTGCCAGGTTCCGTTTGGGAATTAAATCTGTTTCTTTTGATTTGATAAGGAATTTGCGTAAGTTTCAAATCGATTTAAATTGATTTAATTCACAAACGGAACCTGGCACTTTTAGAGTAGTAAATAGCCGCCCATTAAGGTCATAGAGATGTTTTCTAAAAAGCTTACAAATCCTAAGGGTACTGACGAACTTCCGCCCAAGCAGGCGCATTTAAAATTTACTTTATCTATGTAAACGGCTTTAAAAACTGAGATGCTACCAATGACTCCAACTAAAAATGTAATGCCGCCCACAAAGATCGACTTTTGATCAAATTCAAAAGAGATAGAATTTGAAAATGTTAAGGATAAAAATCCAAGACCTGCGAAAAGTTCTAAAAAAGGATAAATGTATCCGTAGGCATTATATTTTTTTGTAATCAGGTCATACTTAGAAAAACTTTTTGCAAATGCAGAGAGGTCCATAAGCTTTAAGCAAGAAAGTATAACTAGAAAATAACCCATAAAAGACATCATGCTAAGTTGATGCACAAGGCTTAAACTTAAAGTTACTCCAAGGATGGCAATTAAAGGTGTGTAAGGAGTTAAATTTATTTTATTCATAAAATCCTTTTTTAAATTAGAAATTCAGTTTTTAATTATATTAAAAATTATATTAAAAATGTAGTCGCCAAAAATGCAAAGAAAAATCCAATCATCCACATTAATGTGGAAAAAGTTAATACAATTAAAGACCACTTTCTAGATCTTATACAGGCTTTCGCTAAGACAGGGTCCGTGGGACAACTAAGCTGTTTTTGTGTAAAAATTAATAGATAGTTTGCAAAAATTAAAATCCCAGAAATTATAAAAATTAAAATTTTGTTTTCGGATAACCACACAATTTGTGGAAAAGCCCCAATCAATCCAGCAAATGTAGCGCCCATTCCAATAAAAACTAAAGCACTAGGAAGTGCGCAGCACAAAATAGTTCCCAATGAACTGAAAAGAGAAAAGTAAGCTAGTAATAAGTTTTTTTCTTTCAAGTTCATTTCTCCGTGTTCAAAAAATCGATAATTAATTGTAGGCTTTAAACCTTAAAACAGGTTTTTAGTAAAAATGTCTAACGCATTTTAAATCAATGATTTTAGTTCTATTGATCTGTGATTTTTACTACAGAGTAACCAGCTGATTTTACAATTTTTTTAATGACTGATTCATCTAAATCTTGGCCAGATTTTAAATTTAAAGTTAGTAATTTTTTATCTAAATCAATATCAGTGCTTTGCACAGATTTTTGCTTACTAAAAACTTTTTTTAAAGTGTCTACACAAAAGGCGCACACCATTCCATTGATTTGAACTAACTTTGTGATTGTGGACTTTTCAGGCTTTGATTCAATCTTAGCTCCAACTGTAGTTATAATCTCAGTATTGACAGTAGTCTTGTCCTTAGGTTCAGTAACCATCTTTTGGTTTAAATCATGATTGTGAGCGATTGCAAAATGGGTGGTTAAATTTAAAGTCACTAGTGTCATTAAAAAAACATATTTGTGTTTCATTTTTTTTTTCCTTTGAGCAAAGTCTAATATAAAGTTTAATGGTTAAGAAGAAACATAATAATTGAAATTCGTATCTAAAATCGAGTCATAAAATTTAAATGACTATTGCCGTCTAAATCTTGTGCCACTTCCCATAAATAATTATTAAAATAAAATCTTAATGTTGGAATAATCATTATCTTATGAAAATTTGTATCAGATCTCAGATTTAAAATAAGCCATGAGTTCAGTTGATTGTAATTTCCTTTATAAGGAGCAAAACCAAGCCTTAGATCTAACATATTAAAAAGGATGTCGTTGTTGTTTTTACTGTTCGTATAGACTCTATTTTCTGAGAATCGTACCATCGAATAAAATTTTCGAGTTTCATAATCGGCCTGAAATCCATATCTATAAAAACTGTCAGATCTAAATTCGGAGTTTCCAAATGAATTAACCTGTAAATTTAAGTCTGAAGCATCAAAATAACCTGGTCCACCAAAGGCATAGATATTTCCTTGAGCGTCGTTCAAGTTCCATCTTTGAACTAACCACGATAGTTGTAAGCTAGTAAAAGACCCAATCCTGTCCATTTGTTCCCAAGTGACTCCTGCGCCCGTATTAAAAGATGGAGAATAGATAAAAGAGGTCTCACGCCTAAGGGTCGAAAATTCAGACATAAGAGAATAGCCGCCTTCAAACGAAACAGGGTGGGCTAATGCGCCAGTTCCAAAAAAAAACAGCGCTGAGGCAAATACTAGCTGGCATATCAGAGCTAATATAAAGTTAAGCGGTTTTATGTGACGACATTTTGGAATCATAATATTTAATACGATTTGAGCATCTATTTTGTGACGAAGATATAAAAACCTGCTCAAATATTACAGGAAGAGACGCAAAAATCGCAGATACAAAGTTAGCTTTTGCGAAATGTCACAAAAATTTGGTTTAAATCGTATATATCTTGAGAGGCCTAGTTTAATGTTTAAAAAATTGAACTCACATATTTCTGACCTTAGTTTTTACAAAAAAAGGCAATCTGAGCTTAATGATAAATTTGATCACTCAAATGAAGAGGATCAAATTTGGGCCCAGCAATTAATTGAAGGAAAGACAACAGCGTTTGATAAACTATATTCAAAATATGCTTCTAAAATTTATGGTTTTTTTAAAAAAAAGGTTAAAAGTGAAGAGCTCGTGAATGATTTAAATCAAATGACTTGGGAAAGGGTGTATACGAAAATCCACATGTTTGATATTCATCAAAAGTTTTCATCTTGGCTTTACACATTAGCTACAAATATTTTGATAGATGAAATCAGAAAGAAATCTAGAACCGATAAGTTAATTGATACGTTTAGTAAAGATGAAAGTTTAAATTCAAAGTCTATCGTCGCCAATGAAATAAATAGTCTGGACCTGATAGAAGATTTAAATTTTTTATTAAAATCTTTACCAGAATTAGCCCAGGAGATTCTTGAAATGAGATATTTAAAAGAGATGTCTTTTGAACAGATCGCAGAAATTAAAAACTTGTCTCAAGCTAATGTTAGAAAAATTATTTCAAGGTCATTAAAATCCTTAAAAAATCAAAAGGAAATTTATGAAAGTTAAAATCAAATATACAGATAAAGATTTCGAGTTGGACGAAAAGTCAAAAAACGAAAAAGTAAATATACCTGAAGGTCTAACTGCTGAAATACATCAAGGTATGGTCAAGTATGTAAGTCCCAATTTATATTTTACATCGTTTAAGTATTCGGTGGTTTTTATTTTTTGTGGCTTAATCAGTTTATTTTTATGTCCACAAAAAGGATTTGGTTTTTTAAAATCTTACCCCCTTTTTTTTCATTTCCTACACACTAATCTGTTTATTTGTGGCCTGTACTGTGGGGCATTTTTTGCCCTAACAACTCACTTCATTTCAATGCTTCTGATGACTCATTTTGAAAGAATCCACATTTTTAGTTCTTTAAGATTTTTACCACATTTCTGGTTTGGACTGTTTTTTGTAGTCTTCATGTATATCGGTGACGACTTTTATCGCTTAAATGTAAATTACAATCTAGCTTGGATTTTTGTAGTTTTAATACCTCTAACCCTGACCAACAGACGCCAAATTCTAAAAACCCTCTAAAAACCCTCTGACCCTTTTTTCTGTCTAAGTAGCGTCAAAAATAGATCGGAAGAGCGTCGTGTAGGGAAAGAGTGTGGT
>JAYUKW010000034.1:0-25885 GCA_043764155.1 Bdellovibrionales bacterium | reverse complement strand
GAAGCAAAATTATTACCAGAGTTTGGCCAAGGTAATGGTCCAATTAAAGTTATGGTTTATAATTTGGATTTAGCAAATTTAAATCGCCAGTTTTAATTTTTTTAAAATAATTTTAATCGGTAACGTAAGTACAAAATGGCTGCCATTATGTACTTACGCTTTTATTTAAAGAGCTAATAGTCTTACATTCTTACCAGAGGACGAGCATATCCATAATGCTCTAAGCAAGATGTTCTTCTACCTTCGTCATAACCCCATCGTCTATAGATATTGTCATTAGGATGGAAGGACACGTCGCCATCAAATAGGGCATCAAAGAAGCGTCCAATATTAGTGTATCCATCTACACCACTTGTGAATTCAACTTTACAAAATGTCGTTAACGACTGATCTTGGTTCGAGTTTCTTTGCTTATCAAGAGCCGCTTGGGCGATAACAAATAAATTATTTCCGATTCGGTCACCTCGTCCACGGTCTACGATATCATTGAAGTCGTAAGCTAGAGTTAAAAACTCGTCACCTAATCCTGAATCCCGACTTGGGGTAGAATACGCGTCAAAGTCTTGAAAGGCCATACACTGGTTATTTGTGCGACCAAGAAAATTTTGGGCTTCAGTCACGATATCGATTCTGTCATTTAAAGATCCACAAATATTATTTAGGTTTCTTGTGATTAACATTTGTGGTGATTCAGTGACACTTTGATTGGCTTGTTTTACTTCTCTAAAAAAACTTAAAGGTTCATTTCTGTACAGTCTGGCCAAATCATATTGTGAAAAATCTGCCCCAGGGATTTGCTCTTGAGCTGTAGCAGATAACTCAGAAGGCTTTTGTCTACGAAAGCCCCAATAATTTTTGTCACTTCCTGTATTAGACGGAGCATGATTAAACATATAGGACGGTCGTCGGCGAAGAGGTCTTCCCGCTTTGGCATCAGCTTGGGTCGAATACACCACATCAAAAGTACCATCAGGATTAATATTTTTTAAAATATAAGTGTGACGAGTGTAGCCTCCGCTACTTCCAATTTTATACATAAATAAATCACCTGGACGGAGTGTCTTAAATGAAATGGGGTAGGTGTCTGCGTGGCTCAAAGATTCAGTTCCATAACTTCCAGCGATATATCTAACAAAAGCCACAAATCTGGCATCAAGATTTGATATGTCATTAAACCTTGTTGTCAGGTTGTTTAAATTTCCGTTGTCGATAGCAAAAGGTAAGCCTTCTTGTTTTGAAAAATAAGCCAGTAAAGCATAGTGAGCGTCTGCACAGTCTAATCTAAGGCTTGAAAAAGGTCGTCCAAGATCATTGAAAAAATCAGACCCAAGTTTGCTTGAAACCCAATTTGAGTATTTAATTTGTGTCGCTTTATTCCATTCCTTTTTAGATTCATGTTGCCAGACTTGAGCTTCAGAAATGTTAATAAATAACATTAGACTTATTATTGTATTTAAAATTAGACCCATAAAAAATGCAGACATATGTTGGCCCCCCAAAAAGAAAATAAAAATAAAATTATTTTTCATGAAACTATTCAATTGGGGTTCAGAGATCAATCTAATTAGAGGGACTTAATAGCCAATAGCTGATTGCGTTAAGCATCTAATCTTATACTCAAGTTTTAGCCACTAGTGTGGGAACCAAGATTTGCCTTAAAGATTTTTGAAATAAATAAATTTTAGTAAAAAGGTTTACAAATGCTGTTGCATAAAAAATGAAAAGACAGAATTGCTAATCGGACTAGCCGCTGTGACAACTAAACTGTCTATATTAAGTTTCGGGTTTGTTTCAAGCTTAACCCAGTCGTCCTTAAACATCTCTTGGTAGGGTAGAGCTAAAGATTCGGATGAACCATCTGTGTATTTAACTAAAACTTTAGGTTCTAAAAGCGATCCCTGGTCTAAGGTGAATCCAAGGGACAAAAACTCTTTGGGCATCTCTTTAAGATCTAAAATATACTCAGTTGATTTACCTTTTAAGAAATCGAGCAAAGCATATTTTTTGTAAGTGTTTAAAAAGCTATTATCTGTTTTTGTTACATTAAAACTTTTTAGGCTCGATTCTGAAATCTTAATTTCATTTTTAATTAGCAGCTTGTCATCAAAGCTATTTTTTTTTGAGTTTAGGTTAGAATTCAGTTTTGAGGTTAAAAGCAAGGTCTTGTTTGAGGCTTCATGCAAATCCAAATTCGAGGCCTTAATTGGATCCTGAATTTGACGACCTGCCGGAGAACTTAAGAACGCATTTTTTGGAGTAAAATAAGTGTTTTTAAAGTGAATAAAAAAAGCCATTAGACAGATCACAGCTATGAAGTGCAAATGGTTTTTTAACATGAACTTAATCATTCAAGAAACATACCCAGAAGAACACCTTCTAACAACACCAGGGTCGTTTTATTTTTAATTAGAGCTTAAAATTGTCATTTAGTAAAAGTTTAAAACGAAGAGCCTTAAATCAACTTTTTTCTGGTCTTAATGTTTGGTCTTGACTAAAAATCTTCCTGAATAAGCTTGTTGATATAACTAACATAAGGATCATCTAAAAAAAACATATGGCTGTATGTGGCCGCTCTAGGAACAGAGTAAACTACACGATCCAATGCGGTATTTTTGACTGAGGTGCCAATCATAATACCAGCTATAGCAAGTTTTTTTTCAGGTGATGATACAAACATGGCCGCTCCCGATGTTCTATCTGCTGAGGAGCAATTGTTATAGTATATATTTTCGTGAAATAGTTCGCTTTGACGACACAAATCCTCCATACCTAAAATTGGGGGCATATTGGGTGCTTTGATAGTTATAAATCCACTCACAAAAAACTTAGTTTCAGTAGTTAAAGAATTTCTATCAATTCCTATTGAATGTTTAACTTTTGATGGAAGCTTTCCTCTCGCAATTCTAAGTAAAGTTACGTCAGTCAGATGGTTTTCATTGATTGTTGCAAAATCTGACTTTTTTAAAGGAGGTTTGCGAGGTAAATTTTTAGGTAGTATTTGCTCAACATTTACATAGTAAGAGGTGTAGCCATCTAAAGAGGTCATGAATTGCAATGTATCTAATGAATCATAGGCAGCCTTTTTAGAATCGTAAATGCAATGAGTTGCTACTAAAATTAGTGTATTCGAAATTTGAGTTGCCGTACAACCAGAGGGTTGTACTTGTCCAACCCCCAAAGCTATGTACTTTTTTTTAACGACTGCGGTATCGTAGGGGAATAGCTTTTCATTTGGAATATCCCGTTTGTAAAATCCGGCAAAAGCTATATCAGAAATTAGTAAAACACCAACAAATAAAATTTTATAAGAAATAGTCATATTTTGATCTCCAGAGCACACAAAATTTTGCAAATTTTAAGCCACTTGTTTAAATTCAAAAAGCATCGGTTATAAAAGTTAAGACCACTTCAATGAGATCTAAGTTTGCAGACTTTATGTTGAAAACGATTGAACGACAAAAAATGTCACTAGCCAGTAAACCAATAGCTCTAAAAGTCTTAGTTAAAGCTTGATTTATTTCGGTCATATGAACTAGCATTCTGGGTTAAATGTAGACTTAATTTAATCTTTCGAAACAAATATCTTAAAGCCCAAATAGGAATGTAAAGTCCACAGCATTTGAGCCGACAAAAGATGAATAATCTGCATATAAATAGGAGCTAACAAAACTAAATTAATCAAACCGATGGCCAGAGTTAGATAACTTAAGATCAGGTAAATTTTAACCGTAAAGTTTTTTTTGAATTCATCATAAAAAGTATGTGTGATGAGTAGAACTGTCACAGCAGCAAGCAAGGGGTGTAAAACCCTAAGTCTTAATATCCAAGGCGAAGTGATAGAAAAATCTTGGGTCAGTCCGTGATGTAAGGATTCCGCGGGATATAATGTGTCCCCAAGTGCTGTCAAAGCCCCAAGACCAGCTACAAGTATTAATCCTAAAGTTGATAGGATATAAAGAGTGGAATTGATATTAAGTTTTAATTTTTTATCCGAATCTATAAATAATTTTTCAGATGAATAAAGGTAAATGCAGCCAACGATGCTTGATACCAAAACAAAAGTGTTCAGCAGGTGGACAATCATAATGATTGCTCGGGACCAAGATTCGTTAGTGCCAACCAAGCCAGATAGGACAAGCTTTGCGCCGATCAAGGCTTCTAAAATAGTCAATGTCAGAACAAGAGCAGGAAGAGCATAAAACAGTCTTTTAAGTTTAAACTCTGGGTTTAGATTAAATTTAGTTCTTTCTTCAGTTTTAAATTTTTGAAGATAAAAGATCGTGACTAAAACAAGGGCGAAAACAAAAATACCATAAAGGCCCGAGGTCGCTCTGTGTATGAACTCTATTATGGTTTCAATCGAGCTGTTTTTTGGAATCAAGTCCCCATTACAGGTGGGCCAATTTTTACCGCATCCATCACCCGACCCAGAAGCCCTAACAAAAGCGCCCCAAACTACAATAAACCATGTGTAGTAAAGTAAAATCTTCCACCATCGGGCTATTTTTGACATGCTCTAAAAATAGTCTTTATCCTTTCTAAATTCCAGTTATTTCTAAAACTGAGAGCATTACTTAAGAACTTACCTTTCAATTTCGAATTTTAATATTGGATCGAGACATGAGATTGATAATTGTAACTGAATATTAGTCTTATAAGAAAATAATGCGAAGTTACATTCTTGACGAACAATTTTGTATCCCGGCCAGTAATTAGGTAGGATATTCAAGTTGTTAAAAAATATAAAAGGAGAAAACAGCTATGAGAATGTTAATTGCCACGATTTTATTGGCCATGTTTGCAGCAGGATGTAATCAAGGGGGCGTTGGAGCTTCTGCGATCAAAACAGATGATGAAAAAGTGATTTACTCACTTGGAAAGAATTTTGGCGATAGAGTTAAGGCTTATGACCTTTCATCTAAAGAACAAAAAATCTTAGTGACAGGAATCATGGATTCTTTAAACAACAGTGAATCAAAAGCTGAAGTTTCAAATTTTGGGATGGAAATCGCTAAGTTTGCAGACAAAAGATCAAAAGCGATTGCTGAGAAAGAAAAAGAAGATTCTAAAGCCTACTTAGAAAAAATGCAGAAAGAAGAAGGCGCAGAAGTTCTTAAGTCAGGTATCGTTTACAAAGCTCTTAAAGAGGGCGCAGGCGACATGCCAAAAGAAACTGACACTGTAAAAGTAAACTACCACGGAACACTAAGAGACGGTGTAGCTTTCGACAGTTCAACAACAAAGCTTGCTGATTCACCACGTGAGCCAGAGCCCGCAACGTTTCCACTTAACCGTGTGATTCCTTGCTGGACAGAAGCAGTTCAAAAAATCAAAGTTGGCGGAAAAGCAAAAATCACTTGCCCATCTGACACAGCTTATGGTGACAGAGGCGCACCACCAAAAATCAAACCAGGTGCTCCACTTACTTTTGAAGTTGAACTTCTTGAGATCGTTAAAGACACAGGTAAGCCAGAAGATAAAAAAGTTAAGTAATTAGTTTTTTTAATAATTAGATTTAATATTTAAAAAAGCTCACTTTTAAAAAGTGGGCTTTTTTTTACCAAAAGCAATTTTAATTATTAAGATTTAGTTAGGGTTAAAAATAAAATTTAAATATTTTTTTTGCTTAAAATTTTATAAACATAAAATACATTTACAATATTTATTTAGATGAATATGTTAATTTCTGAATTAACTAAGCGAGGAGGCTTATGAAAAAATATAATTTTATCGCAACCGCTATTTTTTTAATTTCAGGAATTTTAAATGCAAATGCTTCAAGCGTTGGTTTGCCTGTACTTGTTTGCAATTCATTAGAAAAAGTCGAAGGTTGGGATTACGGAGGAACTGATGATTTTGTTCAATACACAGCCTTTGTTGAATCTGAAACATCTTTATTAAAAGCGCAGATTAGTGGGGCTTACACGTCTGATTCTAGAGATTTAACGGCCGATGCAGATCCGACTAATAAATACTCTAGACTTAGATTTCAGGCCTTAGAAGATGCATGGAAGTGGTTTAATTTACTTTTACCAAAAGATTTTTTAAGTTTTAACAAAGAATTCGAAGGTTCAATCCAATTTTACACAGAGGACTCTTCTACTCCTGAGTACATAGATATGAGTTGTTCTGTAAAAAAATAATTAAGGATAAAGTCTTTGAATGGCCCAGTCTTTTTTAGAGGATTGGGTGTACAAAAATCGATGGTGAAGTCTAAATTCACCCTCTTGCCAGAATTCAAATTTGTGAGCAGTAAAATCAAAACCACCCCAATTTTTTGGGCGTGGTAAATTTTTATGTTCGTAATCTTTTTCTAATTTGTGAATTAGATTTAAAAACTCTTTAAAGTCCTTCACTTCTGCGCTTTGGTTAGAGGCCATGGCATGGATGCGGCTTTCAAGTGGGCGAGTCGTCCAATAAACATCACTATCTTCAGTAGATGATTTTTTAACATCACCCCAAATGCGGATCTGTTGACCTAAATCTTTCCAGTAAAAAAGCATGCAAGCTTTTGGATTTTGTAAAAGGCTTTGTCCCTTTTGACTATTATAATTGGTAAAAAACTGAAAGATGGGTGGTTTATAACCACGAAGCAAAACGTATCTTGAGTTAGGGTAACCTTCTTGATCTATTGAACTGACGCTAAAGGCTTCTGGATAAAGACTTACGTTTTTCTTCGCGAATTCAAACCATGTTTCAAACTGCGTGAAGGGACTTTGAGATAAGTCTTTAATGTCTAAATTTTTAAATCGATCCATAATAAAAATCTATCACTATTTTTAGATTTGTTAAAGAGATTCTGACTGCCAAAGTCCCAGATGAATTCTGTATGCATTTCGTTCAACAACAAAAAAATTCCCCTGATTGTTTACTGAAACCAATAGAAACCTAATTTTTGTCATAAAACTTCTCCATGATTTAAAAATATCAATTTTAATTATTTAGCTCTAAAAAATTAATAATCTTTTGCAATTTAAATTTTTAAAAACAAAAATTATTTCTAACATTTGTATTCTAAAATTTATATAATATTAATCCTCAATTAGGTTTAATCAATTCAGTATTAATTGCTTGTAGCTCATCGCAAACTTTTAAAATTACGCCAGCATCAAATCTAAATTTCCAACTTCCAGCTTGTTTGTAAGCATAACATCGACCGTTTTCAGTCTCAGGTGGCAATGTAGGATAGACGTATAGGGATCTGCTTGAGCATGGATATCTAACTTTTTTTCCAGCAACGTCTTCTACACAGCTCATTAAATTTCTATAAACTTTAAGTCCTGTGGATGCTCCAAACCATGTACTGAGTCCACTTGTCATACCACTACCGTCATTATAACTACTCACAAAATTGGTTGGCAATATATTCCAATCAGCATCTTTAACTAACTGTACTTCAGATCTAGATTGGTTGGCTTGCTCTTTGGCATCTATAGCTATTATCCCCCGAGTACATACGTCAAATGCGCCTTGATTCGAATTTTTGTATCTGACATACCAATAGCCTTTAAATGCTTTTCCATTTTGAACAAATCCTGTCCCTAAATTTTTTGGGCCACAAAATCCACTTTGGTTAATACTAGAACCTTTTTCGCTATTCACACATGCAAAAGAGTTCTCTAAATCTACAAAACAGCTACCAATATTAAACACTTTTGAATCTAAATCTTTAAGAGCTAAACTAGATCCAGAAGCAGGAACTCCATAATAAGTACTTGAATCGTAAAGTTTGTACTTTTTTGTGTATCCAGGGACCAAAACTTCCAACTCATTTTTCTTAGAGTCAAACTTAGACTTAACTTTATCATGAGGAGAATCTCTAAAAACCATACCTAAACTAGGGCCTAAAAAACCTTGAATCGAACTGTTCATATCAACAACTAAAATACCTCGAGAGCAAATAAACTTGGGAAGAAACTTATATTTATAAGTAGTAGTGGCCTTAGAATCAGGCTTTAGTTCACCAAATTGCCATTGACCACCTTTAAAAACACAGACATTTCCAAATGTTAAATTATTGGCTATACCCATATTACTGATTCGACTACAACCAACAGATTTTTCAGTCCCATTAGTTGAATATCTGCATTCAATAGGTATGTTATTTTGTGCTAAGGCTAAAGTTGAAGAGTATATCGTAATACATATTAACAGATGTTTTTTATATTTCATGAATTTCTCCTAAGTTAATTTAAATTTATTTATAACTAGATCCCATAAAACGATTATGAACAGTACATGCATCAATATTACTGCAATACTGAGGATCGCCAGAATCTAGCGAATCTTCTGCAACACATTTGTTACTTTCATCTCTTAGAAAACCATCGGGACAAGGTAAGTTGCATTTAGTATTCTCAGCGTCCCACTCGCCACCAAATCCAGAACAAAGATTACTTAGGTCTTCATTTTGAATTTCTGATGTACAACTGATTATTTTATTTAGAGCTGGATTGAGCCCTAAATGAACTGGAATACTGACTTGATTTTTATAAGATGTATTTAAAAAACTAACATCAATATTGATCGCAGCTAGTATCTTAGAATCAACTGCCGGATCGCCAGATTCTAGTCCAACATACTCAATTACGTTATTTGTCTTATTTAATGGAGCTGATATTATAATATTATTTAAAATCATCCGGTCATACTTACCACCAGGACTTAGCTCAATGAATATACTTTCAAGACCCGTTAAATTATACTTTGTATTATTGTTCCAGCTCGTTACACCTATCGTTCCAGGATTTAGATCTTTAACCCCGCAATTTGCAGTCGATAATATAACTTTTTTTACTTGGCTTTCTAGATCTTTAAAAGAATCAAAATTAAGGACACGCGCTTGGTTCATTGCCATGTTTGAGAAAAGGTTGGCAAGACCTACGCTGAGTATACCCATGACTACCATAACAATAGACATTTCAATTAAACTCATCCCTTTTTGATTTATTCTAAACAACATAAATACTCCAGATTCATTAATAATTACTATTTTTTATCGGAAGAATTTGCGCTGGAGTTGATTTACTTTAAGTTAACTTTTGTAGTTTTAGTAAACTTTAAGTTAACCCGTAATCATTATCTGCTAACAATAAATAAAAAGGGATTGCTATGCCATGAGCTATGCTCAGGGATGAGTATTGGTCGAAGCTTGAGCCTATTTTGCTAGATTGCAGAATATATGGAAAACCCAATTTGATCGGACCCCATTGCTAGCACTACCTGCATTGAAAGATTTTAAATTGCAAGTTGTGTAAGACTTGGCACAAAAACTTCTGGATTTGGTGGTCTGTAATTTAAAAATTAAAACTGAAGCGTCAAAAAATTCATAGGTGCATGTTTTTTTAAAGTTTAGTTCAGAGTATTTAAAAAACCATAAAGAAAAACATCAATCATTGTGGGTTCTAAAATATAAACAAAATAATGTTATTAAATATAAAAGTAGTTTCTATCTTATTAGACCAGAATAAAGTTTATACCAAAATAAAAAGTCGCGTTTAAACGTTGTTAATAAATATTGGCCGAGATTCTTATTCTTAGCGGCCTTAATTCAATTCGATTTTTGTGAGTTTAATTTTAAATTTACTTTTTGTGCCTTCACCATTAGAGCTGATCCAAAATCCTAACAACTTTTTATCCTGACCTTTTTCAGTTTTAAATGCTTTTTCGATTTTAAATTTTCCAGTCTGAGCAGATGTTATAGTGTCTTCAAATAAGTAATCGCTCAAAGGATGGAATCTGGTTTCACCAACTTGATCTGGATTATATGCTACTTTTAAAAAGTATATTTTGTCTACACCAACACCTTTTGGAGCAAGCTTAAGCATATCTTTAATCCATGAGGCCAACAAAAAACCAGGGATAGATGGTTTTTTGTTTTCAGCTAAAGTCACCCACGGAGTAAAGATACAACAGATTAAAATTGCATTGAGATTCATTAGCAGAAGTCTATTAAAGTTTGTTTTCAATCTGGTGAAGTTTGTGATCAATAAAAAATCGAACTTCATCAGGGGTTCTTAAATTATCATTGAAAACCACATAGTGTTTAAGATCTTTTAAAACTTCAAAGCTTTCATTATCGTCTAAAAAATGAGGTGCAAGTCTTGAAATATAATTACCACATTTTCTTTTAAAGTCCCCAAAGTCAGGATCAAAAATACGATCAACATTATTTTTGAAGTCTTCGATGGCCGCTCGTTTTTCCATAAGTAAGAATCCCTTGATGAAATGTTTTAATATTTAATTATAGTACGGGTTTACCCCGTCAGAGTGAAGGGTCACGTCGTTAATATTTTTAACTTCTGGAAATTCTTTTTTAACAGCCACTTCAATACCATCCCGCATTGTTTTGGCCGCCATACCACAGCCTTGGCAACCCCCTTGCATTTCTAAGTACAAAGTACCGTTTTGATAATCGACCAACTGCACGCGTCCACCATGACCTGCCAACTGAGGATTAATTTCGGCTTCAATAAAAGCAGCTATGGGTTTAGCTTCTTCAGATAAAATAATTTTTTCTTTTTCTGGGGCCACTTTCGGTTCCTGATTTTCTTCTAAAATGTCGTCGTCTTCATAAAAGCTAAAATGATGTTCTAGCATGTCGTTAATTGGTTCAGCTAACATCGACCAATCCACCCAGTCTTGTCGTTGAATAATGACCTGTTGGGGTTTGATTTCCACACTGGACACCCAAGGGAAACCAAATATTTTAGACGCAAGTGGGGACCACTGAGCATCGGCAGAGGTCGTGTAAAACTTTTCAGTTTTTGAAATGGGGTCACTCAAATTAAAAGAAATAAAAACATCTTTTAAATTATTTTTATCAAAACTTGATTTAACTCTTTCCATTAAGACCTCAGGTTTCTAAATATGGAAGATTAGTACCACAAAATTTTAATACATCAAAGCTCTGTCTAGTTCACTCGCTGACTTAACGGGGGGCTAAAGCACTCCCAAACACTTCGCCCGTTCAGTGCGCTTCGCTGGCACCTCCGCACCTGCGGTGGGCTCGCTGGAACTTTTCTTGTTGTCTAGTTCACTCGCTGACTTAACGGGGGGCTAAAGCACCTCCTGTCAGCTTCGCTGGAACTTTTCTTACTGTCTAGTTCACTCGTGCTCTAGGGCGGCTTCGCACGCCCACGCACTCGCTGGAACTTTTCTTTTGCTTACATATATGTATAATTTGGTCCGCTGCCGCCTTCTCGGGGCTCCCAGCGGGGACCTAGGACGTCAGTGGCTTTGCAGTCCACACAGTTAGGGGCATTGACCACTAACTTATCTCCTTGGCGCTCGTAAACCCCGGCTGGACAAAGGCTTGCGTAAAAATCAGCGAGGTGGGCTGAAATGTCCGTTCCTATATTCAATTCCGACACAGGTTTGACAGTCAGATGGCTTGGAATGCTGTCTCTGGTTTTATTTCCCGACGAGTACACGCCGTCGACTTTTTTAATGCCTAAGTATTTCAACGGTTCAGCGAATTCTTTTACGGTTTCGGCATCTTCATGATCATGGGGTTTTTGTGGGGGAAAAGCGCAGTTTGTGATGGTCATAAATGCAGCTTTAATTGAGGCCCACCAAAAATTACTGTGCATAAAGGCCTGTCGAATGTTTCTGACTTTTTTTAAGTCTGAGTAAATAAAGCTCTTTTTAAAAGCCTCGTCGTATTTTTTTAAAAACTCAGCAGAAAAATCTTTAGCTTTGATGGCTTGTGAAATTGTGTCTGCAGCCAACAACCCGCTTTTCATTGCGTAGTGAATCCCTTTTAAAGCGGGGACATTGACCATGCCGGCGGCATCACCACAGATCATAATTCCATCGCCAGACAATTTTTGAGGCAACGAATGAAACCCACCTTCTGGAATAGTTTTGGCTCCCCATTCCACCATTTCACCGCCCTCTAAAACATTTTTAATTAAAGGATGGTTTTTTAAATTCTGTAGCTCACCGTGGACATCTAAATTTGTTTTTTTATAATCAAGTCCCGCAACTAAACCCAAGGACACCATGTCGTCCCCCATAGGGTAAAGCCAACTGCCACCGAAGGTGTCTCTGGCCAAAGGCCAACCCAAGGTGTGAATCACGTCATTGAAAGGTTTTTTAACTTTCCATACCTCTTTAACACCAAGGGCGTAAATTTGAGGGGCTTGGGATTCTGTTTTTGACCACTTCAAATAACTTTGAGTGATGGGACCACGTGTGCCTTCGCATAAAACTGTGACTGAGGCTAAAATATCTGTGGGCGGCATGTACTGCGCACTTTCAGAATTATCTTTATTTAATCCCGCAGCGGTAGTTCTAATTCCAATCACTTTTTTATCTTGGACCAGTAAAGCTTTGGCTGGAAAACTTGTGAAGACATTAATACCTAAGCCTTCGGCTTTTTCACCGAGCCAACGAACTACTTCACATAAAGAGGCTGAGTAATTCCCATGGTTTTTCATAGTGGGCGGGGTCGGCATACGAAATTGACTGGTGCTTGTAATGAAATACACTTTTTCAGAATTCACTTTGTTTTTAAATGGAAAGTCTTTTTCAGTCAGTTCAGGAAATAGCTCTTTTAAAGCGATAGGATTGATAACGGATCCAGATAAAGTGTGGCCCCCTAAACTTTGGGCTTTTTCTAAAACACCAATTTCAACATCTGGAAAGCTAGAGTCAGATGCTTTGGCTTTTTTCACATTTAAGGCCAGTCGAATAGCTCCGCACAGGCCAGCTGAACCACCACCCACAAATAGAACATCCATTGGGACAGCTTCGTCACTGACAGTCGGGTTTTCAATAATGAATTCAGATACATTCAAGTCAGGTTGGAATTTTAAAGGTTCAATTATTTTCTGATCGATAGTTTTATGGTTTGCACTTAAATGAGTCG
Organism: Bdellovibrionales bacterium; assembly: GCA_043764155.1. Classification (GTDB taxonomy): domain Bacteria; phylum Bdellovibrionota; class Bdellovibrionia; order Bdellovibrionales; family UBA1609; genus JAMLIO01. Next base: position 13,014 of record JAYUKW010000034.1, on the reverse strand, counting down.
ACACTTTTAATGCTCCTAGATCTAGTTATTAAGTATGTGATGTTACAACGGACTTAACGCAGTATTCAAGGTTTAAACTGTGAATGAGATAGGGTTTAATTAAAGTCGAACAAAGCATCAATTTTTCGTGTTACGATTTTAAGTAAATTCTTTATAATATTATTAATGGAGTCCAAAGTGATTAAAGAAGAGCGTTACTTAAAGTCTTTTGAAACTGTTTTTATCGAATCATTGATGAACGAAAAGGAGATCTCTATGATTAAAAAAGAGGTCTTTTATGCCGAGCTTTCAGAAATTAATTTTTCAAATAGAGATCTAAATAAAAGAGTTTTAAATTATAATGATGCTGGCGACTCACATTTTTTGTGCGTTCAGTATTTTGAAAAAAATGAGTCAGAAGTAATTCTAAAGTTATTTAATGATAATCAGTATGGAAGATTTTGGAACGAAAGTTGCGAGTACCTTTCGATTTTGGATAAATCTGAAAAGCAAATTTTTATTAAAGACTATGTTAAGGAGTCTTTGCCTAAAATGAAGATATTAGATCAAGAAAATTCTAAAAGTATTTTTAATGCTTTAGGTTCTAAAGGTGAAGTTGATATTCAATTGATTTGCAACGACATGGTTCAAGTGTTTTCAGTTAACAACAACAGATCTAACTTTTGGGCCAATGCAATTGAGCAGAAAAATTCTACAGTACTTCCTGTAGCTTATGGACAGTGGGATCCATGTCACAAAACTTTGCTCTGTAAGGCAGATAATTCTTATATTTTTTTTGAGTACAGTACTAGCTAATCTGATTCTTTTTATAAATTTCATTTAAGTATAAAAATAAAATAAAAAAAGGAGTCTGTAAATGAATGTTCCTGAAGCTGAACTTTTTCAATTACTGCAAAGCTATAAAAAAATCTGCGTTTATGGGTTAGGCACAGATCAAACAAAACCTAATTTTACTGTTCCACTTTATCTTCGATCGAAGGGTTGGGATATTGTTGGTGTTCATCCTAAGGCACACAATGAAGGTGGATTTAAGACTTATAAAACATTAAAAGAAGTTCCCGCTGAATATAGAAAGTTCGTAGATGTGTTTAGAGCTTCAGATAAAATCCCGCAGGTTGTCGATGAAGTTTTAGAAGCGGGAGGGGTTGAAGTATTGTGGTTACAGCTTGGTGTTTTTAATGTTGCTACTGAAAAAAAAGCTGAAGATGCTGGTCTAAAAGTAGTCTCTGATCGTTGTCCTGTTATTGAACTTAATAAATAGAGTGGTGTTCGTCATTGGATTGAGTTTTGATAATGAGCTTGGGTATAAAGTAAGGGTTACTGAGCATTATTTACTGAAGGTACCCATGAGGTTCCGTTGTACCGATATCCCAATTCTTTAACCATGGAGTCATATAGCGATTGATGTACGCTACCGCCCATTGGATGGAAAACTTTAGGTTCCCCCTTACTAGTGTAGGCGTTTGCGTCGAAGATATTTTTATCATCATTGGAGTATAGAAAACGAGGATCCACAAAAATTTTACCTTTCGCATCGTGTACTGTTGCAACCGCTAATACTTTTTTAGATTCTTCCGCGGGCACACCCTTAGACCATAAATTTTTAGCAAAGGCTGAGCGACTGTAACCTACTGCATATATCGCAGTTATAAGCACATCGTAGCTAGAAATCATTTTGATTCTTTCCTTTAGTACTCGTTCAGCCTTGATAAAGGTGCTATCTTTTTTTATTACTGCTTCAAACCGAGGTGAAAACGATAATTTTGAAAAAACTACGGAAAAGGTAGAGTTAGAAAAAACATCCGGAAACGCCCCCGAAAAAGTTCCACCACTCCATGCACCTCCAAGTAATGTGAGCTTGCCATTAGCGTCTTTTCCAACTTGAGACATCATGTAATTACTCGTAACAAAAAGTCCCGAATTGGTAACATTAATAATGTCAATATAAGCTTCCTCCGGAAGAGCCTGATCAATATCTTCAGGAATTATTAAGAAGTTGATGCAGTTACCTGCGACGCTACCGAGATAGTCTGAAATTTTCTTAGAGATCGCAGGGTCAGATCCTTTTTCTTTTAGAATACTTGCAAGTACCGGAGTTTCATTTGCGGACAAGCCAATTAGCATTTCAACTTGCTGACACTCAGTAGCTTGTGCAGCATACGAGGATAATAATAAAAGAACAGAAATAATTAATGGTCGATAAATAGGTTTCACAATTCACTCCTTAACTAATTTAATTTGAAAAAAAAACACGGAGCTTCTTTTGCAAGTTAATCCAATTTAATTTTGTGTAATCATTTTATGTAAAAAGATTGGACAGTGTATTGAAATTGAATCTTAAATATACAACCTTCGTAAAGGAATTCACTGGCTTTATGATCTCCGACTACTCTATGACTAAGTTAAGCTGAATCCAAAAATAAGAAATTCTCTCAAAATAATTAATTATCGAAACCTTGAAGATTTCGAAAAATGGAAAACCCTTCTAAAAATCAAGTCGTGGGGGAAACATTTACCTTAGCGGTAATGGATTATTAAGATCAAAATAAAGTTTTAAATAATATGAGTATAAACCACTCAACAAAATACATTTGATTCAATGCAAAAGTATCATTTTTTATTGACGGCTTTTTGTAGTCTTCAGAATCCATTCTAAAAGATATGTAGTTAAAGAACAGCCCCTCCTATAAACAGAAAATATCCAATCACCACATCACCTGTGGCGGGATTTAAACACAGTCCCATTAGACTTTTTGAGCCAACAGCCAGATTTAGGAAACACGCTAAATCTTCGGTTTTAAAACCCATGTTAAAATATATTACTGATTTAGGATTGCATCCGCTCAGCATACCGAAGCGGGATTTAAAAAATATTTTAAGGAGAACAACAAATGAAATCTATTTTTGAATTTAATGGTCATACTAAAATTCATACTGATAATCATACTAAAAATAAGGCTCAAATTAATTTTCAATCTACTTTTAACACAACACCTCCAGTTAAAAATGAACTGAAAATGGAACCCAAAGTGGTTGTCTCAGGACTATCAAATCAAGATTTAATGGGACGATTTGGCAAACTCGTTCAAACAGAGCGAAAAATCACAGAACTGGTTTTGGAGTGTATTATTGAAATTGATCGTCGAAAAATCTATCTAGAAAAAGCCTACCCAAGTCTATTTGAATTTTTAGTGAAAGAATTTGGATATAGTCCTTCGTCGGCCATGAGAAGAATTGAATCGGCACGACTTTTAAAGGAAATCCCAGAGATGTCTGAAAAGATAAAAAGTGGGGCTATTAACTTATCTCAATTGGCGAAAGTCCAGCAAACGATTCGAGCTATACAAAAAACGTCTCATGTTAAAATTGCAACGACTCAAAAGAAAGAAATCTTAAATAAAATTGAATTTAAAACTCAAGCTAAAACCGAACTGATTTTAGCTCAAGAGTTTAATTTACCCCATGTTCATTTTGAAAAGGAAAAAGTACATAAAGATGAATCCATCACTTTAACTATGACATTTACAAAAGAGCAAATGGAGTTGTTAGAAAAAGTGCAGAATTTAATTTCACACATAGTGCCAGATAAAAAATGGTCTGAGATGTTCACTTACCTTGCCCAAAAAGAAATTAAAAGCCGATCACCTAAGGTGGAGGCAAAAGTTGTTTCGAATATAAATGAAGATGATGACAACGGAAATAGAAATGATAATCACGAAGCTAAGAGGAATTTAGAAATTGAAACTTCAAAAAATATTAAAATTAATAGTCTAACAAATAAGTCTTCAAAACATATTTCTTTAAAAACCAGAAAAACTGTTCTTGACCCCAAAAACGCCGGCTGCCAGTTTAAAGACCCATCAACTCAAAAAAAGTGTGGTAGCAAAAAGTTTTTGCAAATGGATCACATTCAACCCCGTTGGGCTGGTGGTGGCAATAAGTCTAGCAACTTTCAAGCCCTTTGTGCTCAACACAATCGGTATCGATATAAAATTCAAGTGGGATTATTACCGCTACGGTAGTTAGAATAAAATACTAGTCATCGAACAGTTTTTCTTTCCTCTGCTTATGTACTTCTCACGGCTTTATAGATGCACAATTTAGAGTTTTTTATGAGAAAGTTAACATGCCTGAAAATCAATATTTGTGAGAATAGGCTAGCCGCGAAGGTTATGGAATTAAAAAATTAAATTTTAAATTCAATTGGAATCGGGGCTTCAAGCTGAAGTAAAACTTCAGTGATGGGATGTTTAAATTCCAACTTCCAAGCGTGAAGCATCAGGCGCGGGGCTTTGAACAAAGGATTGTAAAAAACATCACCTAAGATAGGTAGACCTGCATGTTTTAAGTGAACACGGATTTGGTGACTACGGCCTGTTTTTGGGTGGCATTCAATTAAAAAGTTTTTTTCATTAGACTTTAAAATTTTAAAATCTGTTTCTGAAGTTTGTCCTTCTTTCTCATCCATCACAAAATAAAAAGCCATGTTCGGTTGAGGTGACTTCTTAATTAGTCCAGACACATTAAATTCCTGATCCTTTTTGTAAAGCGGATTTTTTAAAGTCACCGCTAAATAAGTTTTGCTCATTCTTCGATGTTCAAATAGATCAGTTAAATATTTATTAGCCGATTCTTTTTTTGAAAAAAGTAATAACCCAGAAGTGTCTTTATCCAATCGGTGCATTAAATTTAAATAAGGCGCTTTAATGCCTTTATTCGATTCTAAATAATAAGACATGAGTGCTGACAACGCATGATTTTCAAAAATATTTAATGTGGACTGCGAGGGTAAACCGGAAGGCTTATTGATGACGACCATTGAGTCATCTTCAAAAACAATATCTTTTTTTGTTAAGACTGCACTTTTTTTAAATGAGCCTTCTTTTTTATTTGCAGCTTTATGTTTTTCAAAAGCAAAATCATCTGGGATTCCAACTATAATTCTAGATTTTCCTTTAATATCAAAAGGCAAATGGGGAACTTTTTTTTGATTTAAATAGATTAAACCCTTTCTCACTAAAGTTGTAATATCTTCCTTTTCAATCTTAATCTCTGGCGGTATCCCGTATTTGATTCCCCTAGCTATGGGATTATCACCATCAGATTGACCGCTGAACCACATGGGCAAAAAAACAGATAAACACTGATTTTTATGCTGATGGGGCGAAGTTGTGATTTGAATCACTTTCATAAGTCTATTTCCAGATAAATATGTTATTCAGCTTATTTGTTATGTTTATTTTATTTCACTTAACATGAATGCAAAATTAAAATGAATCTACAAAAAATATGGTAAGTTTGAAAAAATTATTAAATTTAGAGGGTTTTTATGAAATTCAAATGTTTAGTTGTAAATCAAAAAAATAAAACCTGTGAAATTCACCAAAGACAACTGGCTGATTATAGTCTTCTTGATAGTGAAGTCTGGATTAAATCCACATACAGTGGGATTAATTACAAAGATGCTCTAGGAGTTACCTTTACTTCGCCTATTTATAAAAAAGACAACATTGTCCCAGGCATTGATGTCGCAGGGTACGTTTATCACTCTAAATCTAAAAAATTTAAAGTGGGTGATTTGGTTTTGGCGAACGGAATGGGTTTAGGAGAATCTTTTGATGGGGGCTATTCTGAATTCGTTAAAATTCCTGATGATAAAGTCATTTTGATTCCCAAAGGTTTATCCGATCAAGAGGCTATGATTTTAGGAACATCTGGCTTTACTGCCGCATTGGCTGTTGAACGTATGATTTTAAATGGCCAAACATGCAGTATGGGACCTATTTTAGTGTCTGGAGCCACAGGCGGTGTGGGGCAATTTGCGATTCAGATTTTAAATCAGTTGGGTTTTTTTGTCGAAGCGGTGACTTCAAAATTAGATAATAAAAATTATTTAGAAAGAATTGGGGCTCATCACGTTAGTCTTTTAAAGGAACATCTGGTCGATGTTGGGCCCCTAGAAAAAGCTATGTTTGGTGGGGCTATTGATAACTTGGGTGGTCCTTTTTTAGAAAGTATTATTCCTAAAATTGAATTGTGGGGCAATGTGGCCTCAATTGGTTTAGCTTTAAATCCACAAATTAAAACCACAGTGATGCCTTTTATTTTAAGGGGAGTAAGTCTATTGGGTGCAAGTTCAAATAACTGCGCCATGGAATTAAGACAAAAAATTTGGAATCAATTAGCATCAGAATGGAAGCCTAAGTTTTTAAAAGAAACTTTAAATCAAATCGTTTCATTAAACGAAGTCATTGAGGTCTCAAAGACTTTAATGGATCACTCTCATGTTGGAAAAACGATTATTAAATTTTAGCATATAATAGTTTGAAGTTTTTTGGCCATAAAATCGAAAAAAATTTATTATAATCAAATACATTATTTTATTTAAATGTTTTTTTATAAAGTTCGATAGACTCATTAATAACTTTAATGGCTTCTTCTCGATCAAAAAAATCTTTAACGACAACGGTTTTATTTTCTAGAGCCGTGTAGTCTTCAAAAAAACGTCTGAGTTCTTGTAGGCGGTGTTTAGGAAGTTCATAAATTGAATTGAAGTCTGCATATTCGGGGTCATTGGCGTGGACAGCGATAATCTTATCATCCGAGGCCCCTTGGTCCACCATCTTCATGACTCCAATTGGTTTAGCCATCATTAATGTTAAAGGGGGCACAGGCTCTTGACCTAGGACTAAGATATCTAAGGGGTCGTTGTCCCCGCAGTAAGATTTTGGAATAAAGCCGTAGTTTGCCGGGTAGTGCATGGAGCTAAACAGAACTCGGTCGACTTTAATCATTCCGCTTTCTTTGTCGATTTCGTATTTATTTTTTGATCCCTTAGGAATTTCAATGATCGCTCGAATTATGTCTGGAAATTTATCACCAAGTGAAACGTCATGCCATGGATTCATAAGTGTTGCCTCTTCAAAATAAAGTTAAGTTTCTTATACCCTAGCCCCGCTAGACTTACCATAAAAGTTGCGGATATTTACTTGTGAAACTTTTTAAGTCCTAATTTGTTATACCTGTGAAGCATTAAAAATTAATTTTAATGCCAAAAAAATATTTCACAGGAGCCAGTTTATGAATAAAAAAATAATGTCTCTATTAGTACTCATAATTTTAAGTTTTTCATCCCAAGCTTTTTCACAATCTATTTTTTATATTAAAGGGGCTTTAGGGCCTTCGTCACAAAAAGATAATAGTTTTGGTGGGGCCAATGTGGATTACAATCTTTCAGGAATTGGCGCGACATCATTAATTTTTGGTTTAAACATTGGTCCTCAAATGAGCACCGAAATTGAGTTCTCTGGGCGTAAAGCAAATATTGATTCCATTGATGGAAGTGCTTGGGATGGGGATTTAGATTCGTCCTCGATTCTTTTTAATGGACTATACAAATACCCCTTTAGTAACGGGTTTTCATTTGTTGCAGGACTTGGATTTGGTGTTCTTTCAGCAGAGATCTATGACGCTGTTGCTGACGACTTTGCCGATGGATCAAGTTTTGCCGCTCAATTTATTATTGGTGGGGAAGCCTCTATCACAGAGCAATTAGACTTTACTTTTGAATATAAAAAGCTTTCGACTGTAGATTTAGAACTTAGCGGTCCTACTATTTACAAAGAAAATATGAGCTATCATAGCGGAGCACTTATGGTGGGTTTAAAATATAATTTCTAAATAGATTTTTAAAAAAATTAAAAAATTTTAAAACTAGTGATTAAAGAAAAAGTGAGTGTTCTGTTCCCATAATAGATCTGGAATTAGGATCTGTACTGGCCCACCAATTTGAGGTTTTTAAACTCAAATTGGTTTTTTTAACAAAGTCTTCTAATTCCGCATGGAAAAATTCAATCGAATTCGTTGGCGTTTCCTCTATTAAAACCGAAAAAGGTCTTACCGGAAAATCTTCGCACAAAGCCGATGCCTTTACAAAAAATAAACCTGCAATCATTTCAGTTGTAGGGTCCCCTGGGAAGGGCAGGCCTCTAAAGTTAGGGATATGTGTTTTTAAAGTAGGAATGATAGGGTCATCACTATTATAAAAAAAACTATGATCGGCCACTGACGTCACAAATGTCTTCCAGTCTTTTTTTAAAATAGCGAAGTCTTCAATCATGTTATTTTCATTTAAGTCTTCCGTGGACGCCATTAAATTTAAAGTCGCATACCACGTATGACCATGTGGGGTTGAGCATTCCCTATCAGAAAATACAAAGCGGTGGGCGGATTCGAATCTATATTTAAATGCCATTTTCATAGACGGACTCCTGACCATGGGTTTCTTTCACGCTAACGCTTAACCATTCTACAACAGCTGGAAGTTTTGGCTTCATATTGGACCAGAACCAGTAGGCTAAATTTTCGCAAGTGATGTTTGTCAGCGGAAGCACTTTGACATCTTCTAATGGAAATGAATAATTTTTATTATTCCAAGTACAATTAATTTGAGTTTTTGTTTTATCAATTTTTAAAAATGGATTTTCCCCTGGAAGCAAAACAAACTCATCTAATTCCTGAGACAGTTCATAGGCAATGTCTTTTAAAGGCTTCATATCGACTGCAAACCCTAAGTCATCACAATTTTTTGTTTCAATTTGAATGGTCAAATAATAATTGTGTCCATGAAGTCTTTCGGCCTCCGTTGGACTAAAAATAGTGAAATGGGCCACAGAAAATTTAATACGGTCTTTTTCAATTTTAATTTTGTAGGACATGGAAATATAAATAGCAAATTTAGGCTTAAATGCAAAAGAATCTTATTTTTAGGGTGTTTTAAGCAGAACTTTTGTATCAGAATGAGATCTTTAAATTCAAAGATTGCTAAAATAACCCTTATTTCAATCAAGCCTGACCCATTCCATTCCGATACACTACCTAAGATCAATAAAATTAAAAATTCTACTTTCAGATTTTAATTGTTGGAGGATTAAGCTTGAATTCAAAACCTATAGCGATGAAAGTTGTTTTTGTTTACATTATTCTAATCTGTTGGTCTCAATTTGCTTTTTCAGCTAGATCTAAAGTTTTAGAACCCTCTGAAAAAGCGGATCAAGCCTCTGAAGTATTAATGTCAAAGACTAAAAACGTAAGTGCAGAAGAGCTTGTTGTGGCCTCAGAGATGTTTTTATCTCCTAAAGAGTTTGAATCTTTAATTAAAGACAGCAAAAAAGTAAAAAATTTAACTATTGATTCTATCATGCACGGTGAAGATTTCTTCTATCTTCAGGCCGGGCCGATTAAAGTTGTTTTTAAGTGGATTGATAAAGATAACATTGCTTTTAAATTAAACGGCCATACTTTTACCTATGAAGAAGCCGCTGATACTGATCTTTGGCAAAAAAAGATTTTTGAAGTTGTTAAGTCGTACCAGTCCCCAAGAGCAACATTAAAAAAACCAATTCTAAAACAAGATAGTAGATTTTCAGCCAACTTAGGTTCTAGTTTTACAAGTATGCTAATTTTACCATTCTTGTATTATTCAAATCCAGCGGAAGCCTTTTTAAATGCCATCAATTGGAATAGTGGTTGGACTTGGACCGCGATCTCAGCGGGTGTGATTGCATTAGTTGCAAATCATTATTATCGAAAACATAAAAAAAAGCATAAACAAAGTAAAAGCCAAGTCAGCGCAGCTTTAGCCCAAGCTCGAACGAGTTTAGAGAATGCCCAAGCTAATGGGGTCACTAACTTGGCACCCTATCAGTCCCGCGTGAATAACTTTGAAAATTTACTTGCTGAATACAATAGCTCTTCCAATGACGTTGGGTTCTTTGGTTTTTTGTTTGGCAATCGAATTTCACAACCTGCTATGTATGAATCATTGATGTCAGGCTATCAGCCGGGTGGAGTTCCAAGCGGTGTTGGCGGACCAGGTCAGCCTACAGCTCCTCCAACGCGTGGAACTGCTGACGGGGTAGAATAAAATTAAAAATTAATTTCTTATTTAAAGCGTCATAATTATCCAATTTTGTCCTATGTTTTACCTCAGTCCAAAATTCTATGTTAAGTTCTAGTCTAAATAGATAAAAACCTATCGATGATTCAATTCTAAGTCTGAAAATACGTTTATCTATAAATCAAGATGGAGATAACATGACTGAATTCGAAGGCGCAAAAAAAACATTAAAAGTGGGTTCTTTAGAAGGCGTGTACTTTGACTTAAGCGCAGTCAATAACTTCGGAGATATTTCTAAATTGCCATTTTCTTTAAAAGTGTTGTTAGAAAATTTACTTCGTCACCAAAATCATCCTTCAGTCAACTCGTCTCACATGAAATCCATCGCCAATTGGCTTCAAACTAAATCATCAGAAGATGAAGTTCCTTTCTTTCCATCTCGGGTGTTAATGCAAGATTTTACTGGTGTTCCGGCTGTCGTAGATTTAGCGGCTATGCGTGAAGGGGTTAAAGCTTTAGGTGGTGATCCCAGCGTGATTAACCCTCTTGTTCCCGTTGATCTTGTGATTGATCACTCGGTGATGGTGGATTTTTCGGGAACGAAGGATGCGTATCAAAAAAATATGGATTTGGAATTTGAACGAAATGGCGAACGCTATGAGTTTCTAAAATGGGGCCAAAAAACCTTTGATAATTTTAGAGTCGTCCCTCCTGGAACAGGCATTTGTCACCAGGTGAACGTGGAGTATTTAGCTCCGGTTGTTGGAACAAGAAAAGTAAAAGGGGAAACTCAGTTTTTCCCAGATACTGTTTTTGGAACTGACAGTCACACCACTATGGTGAACGGACTTGCCGTATTAGGTTGGGGTGTGGGCGGCATTGAAGCCGAAGCCGCTATGCTTGGAAAGCCAACCGCCATTTTAATTCCTGAAGTGATTGGGTTTGAGTTGACCGGTCAGTTAGTCGAAGGGGCCACCGCGACAGATTTAGTTTTAACAGTGACTCAAATTTTAAGAAAAAAAGGTGTGGTTGGAAAGTTTGTAGAATTCTGCGGAGAAGGGCTTGCAACTTTACCACTTGCAGATCGTTTAACGATTGCGAATATGGCGCCTGAGTATGGGGCCACGTGTGGATTTTTCCCAATTGATGAAGAGACAATTAAATATTTACGCTTAACAGCCAGACCTGAAGCACAAATTCAGTTGGTTGAAGCTTATGCTAAGAAGCAAGGTCTTTGGAGAGTTCCTGGACAAAATCCAGAATTTTCATCCATGATTCAATTAAATTTAAAAGATGTTGTTCCTAGTATCGCGGGTCCAAAGCGTCCTCAAGACCGAGTGGAATTAAGACACGCTGATGTTGATTTTGAAAATGCATTAAAGACCGGTTTTAATTCTAAAGTTCAAACCATAGATGTGGAAGGTCATGATTTTTCATTAACATCTGGGGATGTGGTAATAGCTGCAATCACAAGTTGCACCAACACATCGAATCCATCTGTGATGATCGCAGCTGGTCTTGTCGCGAAGAAAGCCAGAGACAAAGGGTTAACAGTTAAACCCTGGGTGAAGACGTCTCTAGCGCCAGGGTCTCAAGTGGTGTCGGACTATTTAGAAAAAGCGGGTTTACAAACATCATTAGACGAACTGGGTTTTAATGTTGTGGGCTACGGTTGTACGACCTGCATTGGAAATTCGGGTCCGTTAGATCCAAATATTAAAAATGCGATCGATGAAAATAACATGATTGTGTCGGCAGTCTTGTCTGGAAACAGAAACTTTGAAGGACGTATTTCACCACAAGTTCAAGCAAACTATTTAGCGTCGCCCCCATTAGTTGTCGCATACGCGATTGCGGGCACAATGCGAAAAAACTTAATGACGGAAGCTTTGGATTTTGATCCTGATGGAAGCCCTGTGTTTTTAAAAGACATCTGGCCCACTCAAAAAGAAGTTCAAGATGTCGTTGCAAAATCTCTTGGCCCTGACATGTTTAAACGCAGGTACCAAAATGTATTTGAAGGGCCTAAGCAGTGGCAAGCCATTCAAGTTACTAAAACTGAAACTTACTCTTGGAATGACAAAAGCACCTATGTTCAAAACCCACCTTATTTTGAAGGCTTAACTAAGCAGATGGCTGTCATTGGGAATATTGAAAACGCAAATATTTTAGCAATCTTCGGTGACAGTGTAACCACAGATCATATTTCACCAGCAGGGGACATCAAAGCGGCAAGTCCTGCGGGATCTTACTTACAAGCGCAAAAAGTAGATGTGAAGGATTTTAATTCTTTTGGATCTCGTCGTGGAAATCATGAAGTCATGATGCGCGGAACTTTTGCCAATATTAGAATTAAAAATTTAATGTTAAATGGTGTAGAGGGCGGATTAACTCAATTTGTAAAAACGGGCGAGCAGATGCCGATCTATGATGCGGCCATGAAGTATCAAGAAACCAAAACGCCACTGGTTGTGATTGCAGGAAAAGAATATGGAACTGGAAGTTCTAGAGATTGGGCTGCGAAAGGCACAGCACTTCTTGGCGTTAAAGCCGTGATCGCCGAAAGCTTTGAGCGTATTCACAGATCCAACCTTGCAGGGATGGGTGTGTTGCCACTTCAATTTATGGACGGGGTTAATAAACACTCTTTAAAGATCACAGGCAAAGAGACTTTCACAATTAAGGGCTTAACAAGTTTAAATCCAAGACAAGAATTCACAGTCGAGATGACTCGCACTGACGGAACTAAAGAAAGCTTTAAAGCCCATAGCAGACTAGATACCTATGATGACGTGGAGAACTTTAAAAATGGCGGAATCTTACAAGCCACCATTCGCCAATTGATTTAGAATTTTAAAAAGATTTATTTAATTTTTTTTTGAATCTACATATACATTAAAACCTAGTTCGGCTTGGCGCGGAAGCTTGCTGACATATTTTTCACAATCTTTTATGAATGATCCATACACTCAAAAAATATAGACACGCGCATCCATGCGCTCTGCACGAATCGCCTACGGCGAGCGCAATAGAATGGATCCGGCCTGGAACGCCTCAGCGTTTTTACGGCCCTAATATATGCCAAAAATGTTTGGAGTTTAAACGAACATTCAAAC
>JAYUKW010000033.1:0-86216 GCA_043764155.1 Bdellovibrionales bacterium | reverse complement strand
GAGAGCCGAATATACGTACGCACTTATTTTTTTAAATCTGTTCTTGCGCACCAGGCCGGATCCATATACATCCTGCTTTCGTGAGGTCTAATTTTTTGAATGTATGGATCATTCATAAAAGATTGTGAAAAATATGTCTTAGCAAGCCCGTGCCAAACGTATGTCCGAGCGTTTTAATGGATATGTAGATTCAAAAAAAATTGAATAAATCTTTTTAAAAGTCTAAATTAATTGGCGAATGAGGCTTGGGTGGGGATTCTGTTTCTCTTTATTATGTTGGGGAGGTATTGGTGACGACTAAAGAAAATTAAGTCATTTAATCCCAAAGGTGAATATCTGCATTTAAAATAATTTAATTTAAATGCAAATTAATTTATCAATATTTTTAGTTGTTAAATCATTTTTTTGTGAAAGATATTTCAGCGTGCATTTTTTTGTACTTTTAGGGATCTCTCTAATCATCATAAGAGTGGTCTTTGTATAAGTGCAAGCGATCCAAAAACCTTCTTCCGTTTGGTTTGTCCAATGCGATTCTTTTAGAGACTCTGGATTATCAGGCACGAGTTCTGCCCCCTCATTGGGATGACCATCATAAACTTTAATGCTTTCCAGACCCTTTCTCTTATTTAAGATTGCGTCCATTCCCTGCCAGCCATCATCTTTTCTAGGGGATAGATTCTGTGTCGTTTCAATTGTCTCTGGACATTTATATTCAATAGCTTTTGAGTATGAAGACAAGAAAAAAATTAAGGTTATAAAAAGATATTTATCCATACAGACTACGATAAGTTATCTGTATGGAGTTGTCTACTGATGTGATTTTAGGGTGACTGAGCTGTCGGGGGATTTAATTATTTGTATAACAATAGCGATTAGCTTTTAAATTAAAAAAAGCACTTTGTTTAGAGGTGCCTTTTTTAATTTTCTTAATTATATCGAACTTGAAAGACAAAAAAAAATTTATTTTATTTCTAACAAAGCCTTAAAAAGAAAAATAACATAATGGCTAAGTTCTTCGTTCTTAATTTTTTTCTAGCAAAATACTTCGGACACGCAAGGGTGTGATTTTAGATATAATTAAAATTCGCGATTCAAGGCTTGGCTTAAAAACTTCAGGGTTTGGTGATCTGTAATTTAAAATGCTATGAGGTCTTTTTGTGTTTAATAGGGGTCATTGATGATGCGACGGGAGAAGTGTTTGCGAAGTTTTATAAAAGAGAAACGAACCTAAGTTTTTAAAACGTGACGAATTTTAAGGTTGATTTCATAGCTTAGATAGATAATCTGACGAACTCAATTAGGCTTATATTGCTATGTATTCCATCAAGTACAAATATTACCATAGCTTGGCGACAAAGTTTTTTATATCGACGATATTTTTTATTTAATTAATTTATATTTAGTTACTACTGCCCGATAAGTTATTGCTATGAGCAAAGTTATTTTAAAATCCAATTTAATTTTTAGTGATCAAACCGGGATGAGTTTACTTGAAGTCTGTGTAGTTATGATTATCATGGCAACAGTCAGTGTATCCATGATGTCTATGTTTATTCACATGTTTCAAAACCAGGCCAAACTTTCTAATATGAGCAGTCTTTCTGGGCTTGAATCAGAGACTAAACGTCTTATTAATACTACTGCAAATTGTGGAATAGATGTATTAAACACAGGTGGTAAAATCAACGTCACCAACTGGAATGACAAAAACGAATACAACATATCTAAAATTAAAAGTTTATATTCTGAATTTTCAAATACGACTAAGTATGACAAATTAAATCTTAAATCGATTAAAATTTCTGGTCGTTTAGATCGTACTGACAATTCTGTAAAATATGTTGGTTCTGAATCAGGAGATCCTACGACAGATCAAAATATTTACGCCTCAATAAAAATGGATGTAGAGTCTGTTGTTAGTTCTAATATTAAAACCAACTCTTTGCTTAATTTCCCGGTCATGCTTTCTTTAAACAGTACTGGAACTGAAATTGAAGGCTGTCTGCCTCAAGCCTTATCTGAAGATTTAGCAATCATGTGTGGTTCATTGGGCGGCGAGTGGGAGCCCGACTCTGGTAAGTGTACCCTTCCGTGTCCTGATGGTTTTATAAAATCTGAAGATGAATCTAAGTGTGAGCTTTTAGCTGAGGATGACTCTGTCGAAGATCAAAAGATTTGTAATAATATTGATTCGTGCCAAGTTATGGGTCGATTTTTAGGAACTAATTACAAGTGAGTTTATTAAACAACAAATAAGAGGATAGTATGAAAAACGTATTGTTTTTTAGCTTTTTAATAAATATTTTTAGTTTTATTGTTCAAGCTCAAGTTGACGAATTTGAACCTGTGCAATGTCGATATAGATCTGACGGAATTGAGAAAAGAGCTAGTTGTTCTAGGCTTAAAGGTATTAAAAGTGCTACTAAGAACCCGATTGGAAACGCATGCTTATTTAAGGGTGGGCAGTGGCAATTTGGTGAGCTTAAACCAGATCCGAAAGTTAATTCGACATATAAATTTAGATTTAAATCAAAATTTGTTTGTACAAGTGGCATTGTAGCTATAAATAGAGACGCACAGCCTCAAGGTCATTTAGGACCTAGTTTGTCGCAGGCCTTTTCGAATTCTAAAGTTGAAAAAGTAACTGTTACCAAAGATGCTAAAAATAATCCAAAGGAAGTGGCTGTTCCGGGTTACCCAAAAAAACATATTACTTTTGATTCAACGGCCTACTATGGAGCACCAACACTAGGGGCTTCAGTCGCTCTTAAAGATCTTGATTCTTCCAAATTCAATATCATTGGATGTAGTACGGAAAAAGATAAAACTCTTTCTTGCACTAATAATAATAGCGGTTCAAGTGTAGTGAATTCTGGTTTTTGTGCTCCAAAAAATTTAAAGACAGGATATGTTCAAGATAATCGCGCTTTCAAAGGTCATTGGTATGTTAGATACAATCAAAATAACATGCTTGGTTTTGATGTTTGTAAGAACGGTATAGTTGTAAGAAATGCTAAAGAGCAAGCCGATCAATCTGATTCTGATGTGCAATTAATTAAAGACATAGATAAAGTTGCAGTAAATACTTTTATTGCAAGCTATAGCGATGGTGATTCGATGACCAGCGGTTTAGGAACTTGGTTTGGGGTTTTGGATACAAAGATCTATAGAAACATAGCCTCATGTATTGTGAAACAAGGGGCTAAAGAGATTCGTTACCCTTGTAATCGACGTTCTGTTATTGTAACAAAAGATCCTATGGCTGCAAAAGATATGGATAGTGGTTCATGCTATGCATCTAAAACTGGTGGCTGGAAAGTTCGAGTAGACACAGGAACAACTCTTAAAAACTGTGATTTTGTTCAGCTTATGAATACAAAAATGATTGAGCCAAATTAGTATTTGTTTATAATTACTAGCCTAAAGATCTATAATTTTTAGGCTAATAATTAATAAATATTTAGACTTAAAAAAACTCACTTCGCAAAGTGGGCTTTTTTTTATTACCAACTGCACAATCAAGTTTTAATAATCGCAAGACTTGACGAAGTCCGGTCTAAGGTGGGATTCGTCAAATTGAATTATGACGACTTTAAATCTTTTGAATAGCTTTGATAGCTTTACACTTGATTTAATTTTGATTCAAATAACCAAATAGTATGTGGGAGAATTTATGAACATATTAATGCTTATAGTTTCATTGGGAGTGACACTAGTTTTTGCCGACAACTCATATCAAGAACAAATGAGAACTAAATATAAAAAAATGTCGACAAATGAAGCTTTAAACTCAAGAGATTTTAAAAAAGAAGTTACTGATATTTATATACCTGGCGCCGAAACTCCAGTTAAGGGCACCGATCTTTGTATCAAAGATGACAAAATTGAAAGCCTTAGTCCCTTAAGAGGTATTTGTGTCCAATGGGCCTATAGAAATTCTAATGGGGTTAAAATCTCTACTGTTAATGTTACGGAAGCTCTCAAAAATGATGGTCAGTGCTTAGAGCGATCAAGTAAGTATATTTCCGTACCAATATCTTATAAAGCTGGAATTACGGTTTGGGGAGCTGAAAATGCAAATGGTGTTGTCAGAACATTTATGGACTATGATAAAGCGGCTCAGCATGGTCGTCCCTTTTTTGTAACGTCTAGATTAGATAATAAAAGAAAAGTTCCAACTAATTTTGAAGTCGATTTTTTTATCAATAATATAGACAGAAACAATGAATATAATTTTTATTTAGGTCGACGAAGGCTTCATGTTCCAAAATGCAGGTAGAAAATATGGATAATGATTCAAATAGTTTAAACATAGAAAATGACTCACCAGATGCTGAGCCTTCTATTGAAGAGGCTTTGTTGCAGCTTAACTTTATAATTAAAGACTATTTGGTAAAAAACCCAAGTTTAACAGTTAATTCTTTAAGTAAACGTTGTGGAGTGAGTGAACCAACGTTGCGACGAATTAGTAAAAAAGAGCTTAAACGAATTCCAACATCGACGACCGTGTTAAGGTTATTATCTTATATTTCAAAAAAAGATAAAATTTCAGATATTCTTGCTGCTTTTCCTGGGCCATTGTCTGAACGTTTAGGTTCTGCAGTTTCTATTATTTCTGATCAAAATATTCGAACAGATGAGATCGATCTTTCGGAGCAACTTAAAAATCCAATTAAATATTTAATTTACGAATTAGCAAATAACTCAAAAGGGGTGACTTTAGATAAGGTGCAAGAGATGTTTGGAGCATATGGCGAAGAGCATTTAAACTCTCTCTTTATTGATGGTATAGTAAAACTTAAAGGCGATCATTACGAAGTTGTGCATAAAGATTTTTGTTTATCATTAGAGCTTTTTAAAACTCACTTTAAAGCCACTGCAGATTTTATTAAGCCTCAAAATTTAAATAATTCTCCACATCAATACTCCCAGATATTTTACAATTGCTCTGGCTCTATAAATATAGCCGCCTATAGCGCAATTTTGAAATTACAGCGTGCAGCTATTCGGAAAATCACAGATATTTTGAAAGATCCGAAATCCAATGGGGAAATCACAGCATTTGTTATCGGTGCCCTAGATACATTGGACACAAAAAGTGCTTTTGAATTATCAAAGCAATAACTTATTCGGCGCATTTAGCTTGAGATTTTACTTTTTTAATTATTTTTTATTTGAAAGTGTAGCTAGGAAAAGTTCAAATAAAAGTCGAGTCTCAACATTTATATCCTTGCTTCAACTTGAAATTCTTTTGCTTCAGAATTTTATCAGTAAAACTGAAATGATTATTTTAAGCTGAAACATATAAGATCTGATAATGGATATATAGAAACGTTCAATGCAAAGATGCGGGATAAGTTACTGAAGCGAATACTTTAATAAGCTAGGATTTATTCCATAAATCGAGCATTAAACAAAAAAAGGCTCTTTTTTCAAAGAGCCTTTTTTTGTTCTATATTTTTGTAATTTAAAAAATTTAGTTTGGTGTGAATCCATTTTGAATTCTATAAGTTGTGAAGTTGGCCGCCATTCTTACGGTCTGTCCTTTTGTGAAGTCGGTCATACACGCATCATCACTGTAATCCATGAAATTTGTAACAGGGTCTAATCCTGTTTGATTGCTGCAAGTATCATTACCTAGTGGGCAACCTGAACTTGCTGATCTTTGTGCTGCTGTATCGTCTACGAAATCCCCACTACCTGAACATCCACCTTGAAACGTGTGGAATAATCCTAACCAATGACCGACTTCGTGAGTTAATGTTGCACCTTCGTCAAATGGAAATCCTGAACCACCAGGTAAAGTGTCCTTACCGATGATGACTCCGTCCATTCTAGGATCAGAATTATAATCCCATGGGAATGTGGCCCAACCAAGTAACCAACCTAATGACGGCATGATGTAAACATTTAATGTTTCGCTGTCGCCTTTTCTTAAAGAGGTTTTTAGGTCTCTTTCGTCTGAATTTCCAAAATCAATGTCTGGCCACTTATTTGTCGCAATAAAGTTGACTTCCTGTAACTCAAATCTGAATCCTGTTAGGGCGTAAGAGTTATTCATGACATCAATCTGTTTGTTGATCACATCTTCAGAAATTACACTTTCTACAACATGAACTATAACAGGGATGACGTTTGTTTTAGATGAGGTCCCACTTAAAAATGAAGTTGTGCTCATTAATCGAGTTTGAATGTCCACAATAAATTTTGTGGCTGGATTAACATCTTCTACGGCACATCTTTGAAACGAATATGATTTTATTGATGAAAATAAAATGACAGATAAAACTAAAAATCTCATACGCAAATCCCTCCATGGATATGTATTCAATTTTTTGTGCAAGTGAGGAATTGGTCAAGACTAGCTCTTGGACGTGTCAGTTTTTTGAGATTCTTGTTTGGTTTAATTTTGAGCTTAGTTTCTATAAGTTTTTTTTATATTAAAACACTAGACCATGGGCTGGCCTGGAGTTTTATTTTTTAAGATAAATTAAGAATTTAATTTTATTAATTATAGGTTTTCTCACCGCAGCTCTTTGCTAGTTTTATTAAAACCAAGAATTTTCTTTAATTAAAAAAAATATGTTAATACTTTTTTCTAGCTTCCGGGTTATCGTCATTTGTCGTTGTCTTCAGTATGGTGCATTTAAATAGAGTTTAGTCGTAGCGTTAAATACAATTTAATTGAAATTACGGGTTTTACTGTTATTGAATTGTAAGTTTATTTGATGAAAGATTTATTTTTTAAATAAACCACAGATTTTATATTCGTTAATACTTTAGATATAAAAAATGAATTTGTTGAATTTTAACTTTTTTATTTTTATAACTTTTTTAAAGGAGATTTAAATGTTTAAAAAAATAATATTCTTTGCATTTTTTGTATTCGCAGTAAGTGCGCACTCATCTGATGTTAATATTGAACCAATGTGCGGAAATAGTCCTGGTCCAGAAATAATAGATGATTCTATAATTAAGCAGATTTGTTTTATTAAAATAGGTTCTTCAGATAAAGATCAAGGTATCAAAATAACGTTGAGGTCTGGACAGGTCGAAACTTATCGCTTGATAGATTTTAATCCTGAAGATGGTGAAGGAGTTAATACTCTGACATTTGAAGATAGTTTAGGCGGCGAATTTTCTTTAAGACTATTCACGGATCTGAATGGAAAATATGTTCGTTTATCGCCATTAGCGAATGAACCCTATCCCTTCAATGAAATGTTTTTAGTTTCTTTTTAATATTTTTGAACATTAATTTTTTACATTTTAAGTTGTGATCTTTATTGATTGTCCATTTATTGAAGTTTTGGTTTACTTAAGTTTTTGGTTGGCTTGAATAACTTTGTCTTTTTGATTTTCTGTGTAGTCGTTCATTTTTTTTAATAAAGTCGGATCAGATAAGGATAATATCTTTAATGCGAGTAAAGCTGCGTTCGTAGAATTATCAATCGCAACTGTGGCAACAGGAACACCTTTTGGCATTTGCATAACTGATAGTAAGGCGTCCCATCCCTGCATGGCAGTCACATTCACTGGAACTCCGATAACAGGTAAACATGTGTTGGCGGCAACCATTCCGGGTAAGTGAGCTGCGCCACCTGCGCCGGCAATAATGACTTTAAGTCCACGATCAAAAGCCGTTTGCGAATACTCCATCATAAGTTCTGGTGTTCTATGGGCAGACACAATTTTTATTTCAAAAGGAACCTCAAAACTTTCAAGAGTTTCTTTCGCGGCGCTCATGATCTTTAAATCTGAATCGCTTCCCATGATGATGCCGACTAATGGTTTTTTTTGAGTGCTCATAAATCAAAGTCCCTCACTTTATTTTTTAATGATACCAAAGCGTCATCAAAGGTTAAAGCTAAACACGTGATGTGTCCCATTTTTCGTCCAGGTCTAGACTGGGACTTTTGGTACCAATTTAAAAAATACTCAGAGCTATCTTGCGGAATTTTAGGATTATTTATTTCTTTTGATGCAATCAAGTTGTACATAGCAAAAGGTGAAATCACTTTGGGTTTTTGAGGTAACTCTAAATTTAGACCAGCAATCAAGTGCGCTTTAAATTGGTTTAAGTACAAGGCTTCTAAACTGTAATGGGCGGAATTGTGAACGCGCGGGGCGACTTCATTAATAAGAAGATCTTCTTTCTTAGTTTCAAAAATTTCGAATGTGACGAACCCTTGGTAGTTAATTTTATCCAAAGCATCAGATATTTTCTTTTGCAAGGTCTTCATTGAATTGGTTGTGTTTAAAGGTCCCTTCACCCAAAGACATTTTGAATTTTCTTGAAAGGTTTCAACCCAAGGGAATATACAAGTTTGACCTTGCTGATTTCGAGCAAAGCTAATCGCTAACTCACGTTTAAATTCAATGAAGTGCTCGCAGATCCAGTCGTTGGCATTAAAGTCTTTGGGTAACTTTGGTAAATCATGAACATTGTTTAAAATGATAGTCCCGTATCCATCGTAACCAAAAAGTCTTTTCTTAAGAACTAGTTTTTGATTTGATGATTTAAGATTTGTTTCAGGCTTTAAATTAGTATTTGAAACATTCAAGATTTGATTTAAACCTTGAATGTTTTTAAATTCAACCAATGGACTTGTGGGTAAGTTGTGGTCCATTAAGAATTGTTTTTGAGGTTTACGGTCACGTATAGTTTTTAGATTGTCCACAGATGGAAAAACTTTAATATTTGTTTTGTCTTCAGCTTGAATTAAATACTCGGGATCAATAAATTCGCTTTCTATTGTTAAAATAGCTTTTGGATTTTGATTTAAGCAGAACTTAGAAAATTGAATCACACTTTCCAGATTAATCTCTGAAGCTAAAAAAATATTAGAATTCACTAAGGAGGCCGGGGAGTCTTTAGATGTGGTTAGTACAGCGGTCGAAATATTTAGTTTATGAGCTTCTTGGCATAGCATGCGAGCCAGTTGGCCATCACCTAATATTCCAATGAAAGCGTTTTCGGTTTGAATCATCAAATACTAGTCCCTCTGATTTTAATTCTATTTGGATGTTTTCCGAGGCCGCATAACTGCAATGTCTGAATTTCCATCTTAGAGTTTCAAGCTTCCACAACAGGGCTTTGGGGTCAACTTCAAGATTGTGGTCTGCACTCATTCCTGATAATAACTAAATCTATGAGTCCTTCTACGCTTCCCTTAAATTCTAACTTTCCAGTGTGTTTAGCGCCAATGGTGGGGCTTTCGCACATCGGGCTTAGGCTTTTGATTCGTGAATACATGCCTGAAGGGGCCACCACAATTTGGCCCACAGAAATGTTATCTAGCTTTAGAATTCCAGTTGAAGATATAAACCAGCTTTATGAAGCTAAAATTGGTTCTGACGAAGATAATCTTGTGCCTCAAATTCTTGGAAATGATGAAGACTGCATTAAAAAATCAGTTCTAAAATTAGAAGCTCTTGGGGCCAAGGGTATTGATATCAATATGGGCTGTCCTGTTAAAAAAGCATTGAGACACAATTATGGCGTGGCCTTAATGGGGGACACCAAATATGCGGGCGAGGTCGTCAGAATGACGGTCAGAAATACGACGCTTCCGGTGTCTGTGAAGCTTCGGGCGGGTCATCAAAATGATTTATCCGTCTTAAATGAGTTCGTAACCAGTCTTGTTGATGGGGGAGCCTCTTGGATCACTTTACATCCTAGAACTCCAGATCAAAAACGCCGGGGGCGGGCGGACTGGTCGCAGATTAAATTTTTAAAAGATAGATTTTCGATTCCAATTATAGGTAACGGTGATATTCAAACAGTCGATGATGTTTTTAAAATGATGTCTGAAACCACGTGTGACATGGTGATGGTGGGTCGAGCCTTAACTTTAAGACCCTGGTTGATGTGGCAGGTGGGGGAAAGATTAGGACTTAAAAACCCGGTGGGTAAAGTCGGCCCAGCGCCTCAAGATGGTTATGAGGAGGGCGAGGAGTTTAGGCGGGCCTGCTTTAGGTATTTAGATTTAATGCGAGAGCACTGTCCCGAAAAACTAGGGATCAGAAAGATTAAATTTTTCATCACCAATTCCCATGCCTGGCTTGAATTTGGGCACACCTTATTTTCAAAAACAGTTAAGGCTACTACCTACGATCAAATGGAAGAGTCCTTGATTCGCTTTTTCATTACCCCTCAAAAGGTATATCAAAAAACCGAACTCCGTTACTAAAAGGTGCCAGGTTCCGAATGTGAATTAAACTCATTTAATCGAGTTTAATTCACATTCGGAACCTGGCACCTTAACATGAGGTATGTATGAACATCACTTTCAATGCCCCCATTGCTGGCAAAATATTTCGATGCTGTTTGATGAATCCGCATTTAACCAATCCTATGTTGAAGATTGCGAAGTCTGTTGTCAGCCGATCCAAGTCAGCTGTGACTTTAATGATGAGGGTGATCTTTTAAGTTTTGATTCTAAAAGTTTGGACGAATAAATCTGATAATGTTAAGAACATAAAAATATGAACGATAAGCATCCCAAATGTTATCTGATAAATGTCTGCTATCAGTAAAAGTCCAAGTTGCATCAATGTCAGATTTATTAGAGCTATCCACCGAGTTCTAGTGAATAAAGATAATGGAAGGGCGGAAAGTTCAGTGAACATTCCGAAATAAGTACAAAACTTAAGGAATTCAGGGAAATTTAAAATAAAATCAAATGAGTCGTTAAAGTTATGATTAAATTCTGCGAACGAGCTTAAAAAAACACCGGAGAACCAGTCGGGACTTATAAATTTATAATAGCCTGACATAAAATAACTTAGACCAAAAATAAACCAAATTATATTAATAAATAATATGCTAAATTTGAATTTTAAATCAGGATTGTTTTTAAAATTAAAATTTTTAGGGTACAAGATAATTATTAAAAATAATAAATTTATATATTTCAATTCGGGCGAAGTATGATTGTTTAAATTTAAAAAAAATATGTTTAATGTCAAAACACAGGTTGCTGATAGGCGCCGCCATTTGTCTGAAAGAGTTAGGCTTAAGAAAAATATTTTCAAAACAAAAAATACGTAAATTAAAAAATCATTATTTTTTATAATTAAAATTAAATTATTAATTATTCCATCTGAATCTATTATAAAAATACTGTCTAATGAGCTTGCGTAAAGAAAGCTCAAATATGGAAGCTCAAATAAAGCATAAATAAGTAAATAAAAAATAAATAGAGTTAGAAAAACAAAATACTTTCGACTATTTAGTGCATTTAAATTCATGAATAGCCGCCTGATTATTTCTAATTATTACTTTGTGAATATTAAAATCAATTTTAAAGCTAGATTTAATATCTGGATTTTTACAAAAAAAATTCTTATAAAATAATTTATTTTTTTGATTTTCTAGAACAATAGTTCTTTTTAATGCAATAAAATGAAATACCTTGTGCCTGTGTGGGCCAGATAAATTTCTATAATAATCTTTGCTAAATTTTTTAGTTACACAAATTTTTTCGTTTTTGCAAAAATCAAAAAAATATTTTGAATAGCGATCTTTTGTTAAATCGCCTCTCCGAGAAAAAACAACAGGCAAAGGCGAAATAGCTTGTAAATTAAATGCGATCCCGCTTTCACTCTGTAGCAGTAAATTTAAAGGCGAAACAAGCCCAATAACTAATATTAAATAAGCTTTAGGATCTTTATAAAAATAAATCTTAATCAGATTCCACATGGATCAGCTTTGTCCCATGTTTTATTTTAACCTTATGCTTTTCAATTTTGTAAGACCTGAGCTAGGCTTTTGTCTGCCATTAGGTTTGACTTTTTTAATCATTGAATTAAAATTCCCCCAAAGCTTTTTTTGCGGCATTTTGTGCTCTGATTTTCTTTAACATTAAAATTTTGGATTTGCTTTCGAAATCTGAGATGTAGCTATTTAAGTTTGTAATATCATTTTGAAGCTCTTGAATGGCTTGTCCCATATCCTTGGCTTTTAAAATATCTTGGCTTGTGGCATCCGCTTTAAGCTGACCAACGTCAGTGGCTAAATCTTTAATATTTTGATTTTTTCTTTGAACATCGCCCTTTAGACTTTCAATGTCTTTAAGTATGGTGTTGTATTCCTTTTGGGTGACAGCGGCTTTGTTTACAAGAATTCCTATGTGGTAGCCTTTTAAAAATGAGGACTCATCTTTCTTGGTGCAAGTCATGTTGTAAGCTGATCCAGTTTTACCAAAATTCAAACCGCTGTCTTTGGTACAAAACTGATCTAAGCCTTTATCTAATCCAGATTTATATTCGGGTATATTAATTTCTATCCCATAGGGACCACA
Source organism: Bdellovibrionales bacterium (assembly GCA_043764155.1). Classification (GTDB taxonomy): domain Bacteria; phylum Bdellovibrionota; class Bdellovibrionia; order Bdellovibrionales; family UBA1609; genus JAMLIO01. The sequence goes on along the minus strand of JAYUKW010000033.1, from coordinate 73,911 downwards.
GTCACTTTTATAATCGTTTAAAGATTTTTTTTGACCACTTAAGGCATCTCTAATGCCAACACCGGCCCATTGGTCTTTTTGAAACTCAGGGTATCCTGTGCATTTTTCAGATAAAGCTGTGCTCACCCCATGTCGGTAAGCCGCTTCGTCCAATGTGAATCCATACTTGGTGCAAACTTTTGAGTATCGTTTTAAATTCTGCTGCCAGGGATTTTGTTGTTTAATTTCATCGTATCCCTTTTGGCCCCAATTTGCTTTCGAGCATTCTTTTTTACTTATGCTTGTGCAGCTATTTAAAACAATTAAGCTTGATGCTAGAATAAAAATCTTTTTGTTCATAGTTTATGATAACAGGGGCAAGACTCAAGGTTCACATAACATCGCATTATTTTTTAAAGTTTTAGAAAGTATTAAAAAAATCTTTAATTGCGCTTTAAAATAAATTTATTTTTATCTAGAATTAAAAATTCAAAATTGTATTTCTTAGCTATAAATTTAAAGGTGGAAATCGAAAGAAAAAAAACGTGAGTGCTGTCGTTTTTGTAGTACCAATCTTCGAATTGATTTAAGTCTTCAGGGTAAGTCTCTGTACGTATGAAAAGATGACCGCCAGTCTTAAGAAAAGAAAATAAATTTTCAAATTCATTTATTGTTTTAACAAAATGTTCAACGACTTCATGGCAAAAAATGTAATCAAATTCTACTGACTTGAAAAACAAACAATTAGAGTTATGTATTGCATTAGTTTTTGATGGAATCAAAGGTTTGTATGCGCTCAAATTAAAATTTGAGCCTAAGCCTAATTTTAATTCTGGAAAAAAGTATTTATCATAGCTTCTAATATTATTGATTTTAAACTCTTTTGAATCCTTAAATGTAGTATCATTGTCTAATACATCAGTCGATAATAAGTGTTCGATTCCTTTCGTCGGGCCGCATCCAAAATCTAAACCAGACTGATTTGGCATTATGAAGTTTAAAAAAGGCTTAATGCTATCGCCCAAATACTGTAAGTACTTGGGATCTAGAAGACTATTGTTGTGAGTTCCGTACCTCGTATGCTCTTCAGATTCTGGTAAAATAAAAATTGGATTTCTATAAATAGAGTTGCAATTCAAACACTTAAAAAAATGAGGTGTGGATTTTAAATCAAAATAATTTAAAGACTTTAAATAGTTAGATCTAATTTTGCTGGTTTCAATTTTTAAAAAATAAGAGTCAATTGAACGTTTGAAGTTTTTAAGAATTATTGAATCTTGTTTTTTTGATAAGCATAAAGGACATGATATATCTAAAAAAGGTTCTGTGATTTTTTCAGTCATATTTTTTAACTCAATTTTGCTTTAAAAGTATCATTAGAATATCAAAAAACAAGTCTTAATTGGGTTCAGGCTAGATGCAGAGTTGATCGCAAACTCCAAACATGTTAGTTAACTTCATATGAAAACAGTGACTATTTACTCAAAAACTATTTGCCCTTATTGTGACCGAGCTAAACTTTTGTTGAAAAATAAAGGTGTACCTTACAATGAGATTAATCTCGACGGAAAAGAACAGGAGCTTAAAGCTCTTAAAGAGCGAACCGGGCTTCGCACTGTGCCTCAAATTTTTATTGAAGATCATCTGATTGGTGGATTTACTGATCTTCAAGCCTTAGAGCAAAAAGGCGAATTGGACCAGATGTTGAAATAATCAGTAGGGATTTATTTTTTAATCTACTCGATTTTAAACTAAGCCTTTTGTGTAAAGTTATTTATTGTCTTATATTGAGTCACTAAAATATTTATTTTAAAGTGTTAAAAGCCGATAAATGAAGTATGAAAAATAATAATAGATTTTTTATTCTGTTGGCAGTTCTGTTCACATTTTCAGGTCTAGTTTCAAGGGCAGAATTAGACAAATACAACAAAGAAGCCTTATCTAAAACCCAAGATTTTTTGAAAAACAAATCTGAGCGTGATGTTTTTATAAAAAATGCCCCTGAGTCCCAAAAACATATGGATCAAATGGACGTAATGGGGATGAATGGCGACCAAAAAAACCAAATGTTTAACATCAGTGCTGATGTTATGGGTCAAATTACAAAAGATCAAAATGGTGATCCAGATGCAATGAAAAAACTTTTAGAAAAAGCTCAACAGAATCCTGAGGAGTTTTATAAATCATTAAGTCCTGAAAGCCGTAATATGATTAAAAATCTTGGCGGACAGATTGAAAACTCTCAAATCCCTAAAGCTCCGAGATAATTAAGTTTTGAATATCTTCTAGTTTTTGTTGAACTTTAATTTTATCAAATAATAAATTAAAGTACGGATTTTGTCTCGATAAAAGCTTCACCAACTGTTTTGTGCGACCCACAAGAAACTTTGTTTCTTTTCTCGGGCAAATTTCGATGTACTTTAAAATAAAATGCTTTAAATAAAATAAATTGGTTTGGGAATCGGCTTCAGTATTTTCTTTTAAATTGTTCGTATTTTTTGTTAAATCATTTTTTAAAAAATCTTTCCTAATCCGATCTGCAATCAATGGCTCTGCCATAAAGCCTCGTCCAATCATTACGTCTTCGCATTCGCTTACTTCACGGCATCGATGGTAGTCTTCAACATTCCAAATTTCACCATTAGCGATTACAGGAATTTGTACTGCATTTTTCATATTTCGAATAAAATCCCAATGAGCGGGTGGTTTGTACCCTTCGACTTTGGTTCTGGCGTGAACAGTCAACCATCCAGCACCAGCCTCTTGGGCTGCAAGGGCAATCTCTTTGTGAAAATCTTTATGTTCAAAACCCAGTCTTACTTTTGCGTTGACTGGAACATGTTTGGGGACGGCTCGTCTGACGGCGGATGTGATTTGAAAAACACGTTCGGGATTTTTTAATAATACAGATCCTCCGTCATGTCTGTTCACAGTTTTGGCGGGGCATCCAAAATTAATATCAATGCCGTAAGCACCGATTTCAGAAGCTCTGAACGCATTTTCAGCCATATAGTTTAAGTCACTTCCCAAAAGCTGAATCAATACCGGCGTACCGGAAGATGTTCTAGAGTTATTTTTTAATTCCGGAGCGTAATCATAAAAAACATGATCGGGTAAAACGTGACTTGTGACTCTGATAAATTCTGTGACACAAAAATCAACGCTTCCGAATGACGTTAGAATTTCTCTAATCCACGGATCCATAACCCCTTCCATAGGGGCGATCATGATTCGACCAGGTTTTGACGGATTAAAGTTCAGAAAATTACGTATTAAGTTTAGAACAATTTCTTGATTGAATCTATGGCCGAGTTTCCACCAGCAATTTGATTTAAAAGTCCGCTTGCAATTGAAGTTAAGTTTCCACCTGAAGACATTGCATTGATGATTTCGGGTAACACTTTAGCTAATTCACCAGAAACAGAACTAGAGTCCATACCAAGTTGACTTGCAAACTGAGATACGATTGGTGCGCCTAAAACTTTTTGAATTGCGTCGCCAGAAATAGAATCGTTTGGTCCGTCTCCAAGCCAGCTTTTAGCTTGATCTGAAAATCCAGCCGCCGAAAACTTTTCGACAAGACCTTGTGCTCCACCAGATGTTTTCATCAACTCAGATACTACTTGAGTCATTCCTGATCCAGATGTTCCTGCAAATTGGCTAATTAAACTTGTTAAATCCATTTTTATTTCCTTTGGTTTGGTTGGTTAAATCATATACCTAATTAATTCTTTTCTGAAAACTTTAAAGACCCATATCTTTTGCCTCTGTGTAAAACATACCCATCTTTGCGTTTGTTTTTTGGATCTTCATGTGTCCAATGAAGTATTGGGTCTGCGAAAGTGTTCCCATAAGTCCCATAAATAAGCTCGCCGGCAGCATCAATAATATCTCCAGAAAATAATGGAACTTTGTCTGCTAAATCTAAATTATAAATTATTGTAAGATCGATGCCACGATTGAGCTTTACAATCCAACGCTGATGTCTTGAGCCTTTATTGTCATCACGAAGAAGTTTTATAACTTCGACATTTTTAATTTCTACAAAAGGCAGTCTCTTGCTTCTTTCAATTGCATCTAGAATTTTAAAATTGATATCGCTGGTTGAACCTTGACTGATATCAACCTGTTGTTTGTCGTAAGACTTCGATTGAATTGTTGAGTCAAATTTTTTAAGACCAAATAGCGCAGCAACACCAGCTAGAATCAATCCAGCAATAGCTTGACCAATTCGTCGAGAGATTATTCTTTGGAGTTGAGGTGTGCGGCGTTTTCGTTTTGGATTTAAAATACTTCCCAAATTCATACGCATCCTCTATAAAATAATTTAAATTAGTTACAGTTAAAATTAGGAGTCCATCGTGTCAATCTCAATGCCCATTCGTATCGCAAAAAACTCTTCGAAAGAAGTTTTTCTTCAGCCTTCTTTGGCCAATCGTCATGGTTTGATTGCCGGAGCAACAGGCACTGGTAAAACAGTCACATTGCAAAAAATGGCGGAGTCCTTTTCTGATATTGGTGTTCCTGTGTTTTTAGCTGACATAAAAGGTGATTTATCAGGGATTGGTGCTCTTGGAGTTGAAAACCCAAAAGTCAAAGCTAGAATTTCGGAACTTAAAATCGAAGATTTTTCATTTTCTAAAAACCCTGTTATTTTTTGGGATATGTATGGGCTATTGGGTCACCCTATTCGTGCCACAATTTCTGATGTTGGCCCATTGATGCTCGCGCAACTTCTTGAATTGAATGAAACCCAAGAAGGGGTTTTGCAGCAAATTTTTAAAATAGCTGATGATCGAAATTTATTGATCTTAGACCTTAAAGATCTTCAAAGTACAGTTAGGTTTGTCGCAGAAAATAATAAAGAATTTCAAAGCCAGTACGGAAACATCGCAGCTTCTAGCGCTGGAGCTATTCAGCGTAGCCTTCTTAATCTTGAGCAACAGGGAGCTGCTGATTTTTTTGGTGAACCGATGTTTAATATTTTAGATTTTTTAAGTTGTGATTCTGACGGGAAAGGTCACATTCATTTGCTTACAGCTAGTAAATTAGTGAATTCGCCTAAATTGTACTCCATATTTTTACTGTGGTTGTTGTCTGAACTTTTTGAAAATTTACCAGAGGCTGGAGACTTAGAAAAACCAAAATTAGTTTTCTTTTTCGACGAGGCTCACTTACTTTTTAAAGACACATCAAAAGCTTTAGTTGGAAAAATTGAACAGGTGGTTCGATTGATTCGCTCTAAAGGAGTTGGAATTTATTTTGTGACTCAAAATCCTGGGGATATTCCAGAAAGTATTTTGGGCCAACTGGGGAACAGAGTACAGCACGCTTTAAGAGCTTTCACGCCGAAGGATCAAAAAGCTGTCAAAGCGGCTGCAAGCTCTATGCGCCCCAATCCTAATTTTAAAACAGAAGAGGTTATCACTCAGCTTGGTGTTGGTGAGGCTTTAGTTTCTTTTCTTGATAAAGATGGAACACCTGCAATCACTGAGAAAGCATTTGTAATTCCGCCCCAGTCAAAAATTGGTCCTATGGATCCAAGTGTTCAGTCGGCTCTTATTAAATCTTCTTTGTATTTTGGTCGTTACGAAGAAAAAATGGACAATCCCTCTGCTTTTGAGTCCTTAAGTAAAAAAAGTACTGATACCGATGAAGTTCCAATAAAAGAAAAGCCGGCAACAAAACCTAGAGTTTCGACAAGGGCCAGTGTTGGTGAAACTATGATTAAATCTGCTGCGAGAACCGTGGCCAACGAAGTGGGGCGACAAGTGATTCGTGGACTCCTTGGAAGTATTTTTAGAAAATAAATTTAACTTAATTATTTTTAATTTTTAATCAGACAATTTTATTTGCGATTTTAATATTAAATAAAATATTAAGTTTATTTTTAGAACTTATTTTATTGATCTACAAAGTTCTAAAATCAAATCAAACTCTGTTTTCGTCACAGGCTGAATAGAAAGTCTGGACCCCTTTTTAATTAAAATCATTTTGTCTAGACCATCAATTTCTCTGACCTCTGCTAATGACAAGGGCTTTGGGAACTTTTCTAAAAACTTGACTTCGACACACTCCCAAATAGGTCTTTCGGGCGTGGACTTGGGCTCATAGTAATCAGACTTTTTATTAAAAGCTGAGGGATCGGGGGCGGCTGGTTTTGAGATTTGACCTAAGCCTACAACACAAGGTGGGGTGGCGTTGGAGTGATAAAATAAAAACTGATCTCCAGCTTTCATTTCTTTAGTCATAAAATTTCGGGCTTGATAATTTCTAACTCCTTCCCACCAGGTTGTTTGATCTTTTTTGAATTGATCAATCGAATACGATTCGGGTTCTGACTTCAATAGCCAATATTTTTTTGAGTTATCAGAATTCTTAATTTTTGGGGTCGTAGATTTCATAATCAAGTTGCTAGTGTTGTTGGTTTAAAAATGCAAATAGGGATATGAGCTGTGCTGTATCGTGTTAGTTGTCTATTCGTGAGCCTCAAATTGTCAGATGAAGTCCAAATCATGTAAAGTGAAATCTACAAAAATAAAAAAGCAGATTTAGGAGAGCTTAATGTCCACGCGCTTAGAAAAAGATTCTATGGGTTCAATTGAAGTTTCAAACGACAGACTTTGGGGGGCTCAAACTCAACGTTCATTAGAAAATTTTAAAATTGGCAAAGATATTTTTCCCCCGGAAATGATTAAAGCCTTTGGCTTATTAAAAAAAGCGGCGGCCTTAGCGAATAAAGATCTTGGGAGTCTGACGGCTGAAAAATCAAATGCCATTGTTAAGGCGTGTGATGAAGTCATTCAAGGAAAGTTAGATCAAGAGTTTCCCTTGGTAGTATGGCAAACGGGAAGTGGAACTCAAACCAACATGAACGCGAATGAAGTCATTGCGAACCGGGCCTGTGAAATTTTAGGTTTTAAACGTGGGGATAAAAAAATTCATCCCAATGATGATGTGAACCAAGCCCAGTCCTCTAACGACACATTTCCGACGGCGATGCATGTGGCTGTGGTGAATGAAACTGAACGTCGACTGAAGCCGGCATTGAAAGATTTTTTAAAATCCATGTCGAAGAAAGCCAAAGAATTTAAAGGCATCGTTAAAATTGGTCGCACCCATTTTATGGACGCGACACCACTTACTCTAGAACAAGAATTTTCTGGTTACGAACGTCAAATTGAACAGTCTATCAAACGTATTGAACGGTCCCTGGACGACGTTTTTGATTTAGCAATAGGTGGCACAGCCGTTGGAACTGGGCTTAACACTCATCCGGATTTTGCAAAAAAAGTATGTGCCTACATTTCAAAAGACACGGGCCATAAATTTAAGGAAGCACCTAATAAATTTGAAGCGCTGGCGGCCCATGATGCTTTGGTCGAATTTCACGGCAGTCTAAAAACTTTAGCTGTATCCTTGATGAAAATTGCAAATGATATTCGAATGCTTGGCAGTGGGCCAAGAAGTGGTATCGGAGAATTGATATTACCTGCGAACGAACCTGGAAGCAGCATAATGCCTGGCAAAGTTAATCCGACTCAATCGGAAGCCTTAACTATGGTTTCGGTCCAAGTGATGGGCAATGACACTGCGGTTGGAATTGCAGGAAGTTTAGGTCATTTTGAACTGAATGTATTTAAACCTGTCATAGTCTTTAATGTTTTAAATTCGGTTCGATTGTTGTCGGACGGGTTAGATAGTTTTAGAGAAAATTGCTTAGATGGGATTAAGGCTAATAAAGCACAAATTCAAAAGCACTTAGAAAATTCGTTGATGCTAGTCACGGCACTTAATCCTCACATTGGGTATGATAACGCGGCTAAAATAGCAAAAACCGCTTACGAAAATAACACCACTTTAAAAGAAGAGGCTGTAAATTTAGGTTTAATGACGGCTAAAGATTTTGATAAGTATGTGCGCCCTGAAGATATGATTGGACCTAAAGCTTAGTATGTCGTCGCCAGATTTTGCAAACAAAGTGAATTGGTTGGATCACGATAATATACGACCCTACGTTTTATCTCGAGATAACAACCATTCTTTAAATCCAGGCGCACTTCACAGCGGGATTGATTGGTTTGATAAAGACAAAATGATTTTAAAAAATCCATTTCATTTAAAAGAATTGGAATTTTCTGATTTGATCTTAGATATTGAAGGCCGTGCGTTTCAAGGTGCGAATATGGCAATGCCTAGGTGGGTGTTTTATGATTGTGCGATTATGCCTGGTGTGGTTGTGGGTTTTGCACATAAGACAGAAACATTAAGCCCAGCTTTAAGATCGGCTTTTGGTAAACCCATTAAAGGCGAGTGGACACCTCTGTCTTTATTTATTTGTATTCCGACTGTTCAGCCTGAGTGTTGGTTGGCTCATAATTTATCTTCTATTAATTCGCTTTTGTTAGAAGAAGATAGATTTTATGGATTAGGTTTTTTATCAAAAGCCTTTGGGCTGTGGTATTGCAATGTACCCCAACTTTTTGGAATGACCCAGTGGGAAAGTCCGGCTCTTAAGCTTCACTGTAACTTTGGAAACTTAGAAATCTTAACTGCCTTTACACCAGTACATTCTCATCCTAGAACTATCACCTACAACTGTGAATTGGACTCTAATGCGTGGGAGCGTTTTTTTACAAAAAAATTTAATTCCCAATTTCACGATAAATTTAATTACGCAGGTTTTGATATCAACCCGAAAGATAGAAAAAGCATGTTGATGTTACAGGCTAGGCTTGAAGCTAAAGAAAATAGATTTTACTTGGATCCAGAGCATATTAGAAATGAACCTTTAGGCGATCCAATTCCAGTTTATATCCCAAAATGAGTTTATTTTTAGGATTGGCCCTTGGCTTTGTCTCTTCTTTTTTGGGAATTGGTGGAGGAATTTTTTTAGTTCCCTTATTACCTAAAATTTATGATTTGACCCCCTATCAGGCCATTGTCTTAAGTTTAACTTTTGTATTTATATCTGTGACTATTAATACAGTTCAATATCAATTTCAAAAAAAAATTGTTTGGCCTTTGGTGCTCCAGATGGCGCCGTTTATTGTGATTGGCGGTTTAATAGGTTCTTTAATAGCGAAGCAAGTTGACGGAGACTATTTAAGAGTTTTTCTTGTGTTGTTTTTAATTTTAATGAGTTTTAGTTTTTTAAATACGGTCTTAAAACTAATGGCTAGAAATTTAGAAAGCAAAAATAAGAAAAATTATCTGGCTAATTTACCGCCTCACAAACTAGGTGTTATAGCCGGTCTTCTTTCTGGATTTGCTGGCGTTGGGAGCGGAGTCTTCTTAAATTGGCTGGTATTAAATAACAAAAATATATCTCCTAAAGAAGAAGCCCCAACTGTCAACGCCATGATGATTTTTGTATGTTTAGGTGTTTTTATTTCAGCCTTTCTATTTGATTTGAATTTACTGAGCGAGTTTTACAACAAAGTAGGTTTTGATTCGTTTTTGCTGATGATTATTGGGATCATCGGAGGATCTTACGTTGGTAAAATTTTAAATAATAAAAACCTGCATCAAATCCGTATCATAAGCCTTACGTTAATCACTTTCACATTAGCAATGACCGTCCTCTACGAACTGATCTAGATCCACCCAGTGCCAGGTTCTTTTTGTAATTTAAATGACCTTATGAACTTAAAAGTGGGCTCGTTGGCATGAAGCCTTGCTCGAGAGCTACAAAAATTTAGTTTATTTTAAAGATCCTTTAGAGCATTTAAAACAGGGCAGACCTTGTCATTCGCTTTGCAAATGCTGGAAAAGTTCCAGTGAGCTGGCGAGGGTGCGTAGCCCCTCGAATGCCAGCAAACGAACTAGACAGCAGCAAAGCTTCATGCCAACGAGCCTATTTTAAATGCTCTAAAGGATCTTTAAAATAAACTAAATTTTTGTAGCTCTCGAATTGCAAGGCGAATGACAAGGTCTGTCCCACTTTTAAGATCATAAGGTCATTTAAATTACAAAAAAGAACCTGGCACTATTTGGTGGCGTAGATTAGCGTATTCCGGTAGGGTTTAAATATGAAAATTCAAAATGAAATTGAGCAGTTGCTAATGTCGGTTTATAGCCCAAATGATTTGGAAATTGTGAATGAAAGTGATCTGCATTCGGGACCTAAAGGTCGAGAGTCGCACTTTAAAGTTTTTATCGTCAGCGAAATGTTTAAGGGTCTCAAATCCATAGACAAACAAAAACATGTTTATGAAACCTTGAAAGACATTATGCCGCGAATACATGCTTTGGCTTTAAAAACTTTAAGTCCAGATCAGCTAAAGAGTGGGTCGTCTTTCATTCCAACTAAGTCTTCGAGTGCTGTTAATGCTGCAAAAAAATTTAAAAGTCCAAATTGCTCTCACAAAGTGCCAGATAGTAAGTCGCCTAAAAAATAAAACCAGCAACTGATCTTTAGGGACTAACTGTAGAATCAACTGCAAGATCAACTGTAGGGACAACTTTAGAATCAACTTTAGAATCAACTTTAGGACTAATATGATAAAATTGACTTTTGCTTTGCTTTTTTTAAGTTCAACATCTTACTCTGTTGAACTTAAATCCTTAAAAGAAATACCCAACAAATCAACATTAGCCATTCTGGAACTGAATTGCCACTTCAAAGCCAAAACCACAGAGGGAAAAATAATTAGTTTAAAAGTCGAAAAGTTTTTATTAGCAGAACTGAAGCACGAGGACGAAAACAAAAGAAAGGGTGTTTATGTGAATCTATTTGATTTTTTGGGATATGGCTTTCACTTAGATAAAAATAATAAACTGATTATTTTAGTCGAAAAAGAAGAGACAGAAAAAAAAATCATAAAACAGTACTCAAGATTGCCATTGGCTCTAATAACAAAAGTGAACTTTTCAACCAATTTCCAAAATAAATCAGTGAACTTTAAAGAAGTATCAGCGGAATGTGAGTAAAAGGCTTTTTTTCAAATCTAAAAAGTCGCTTCATTGAAGACTCTCTGGATATTCAATTTTATTGTCTAAAGAGACTCTAACTGCTGTTGAATGACTTTTAAAAGTTTTCTTTTTCTTGGCGACGTAGTGGGTTCTGTTGGCTTTTTGGGTGTCTTTTTAGCTTTTGTCTCTATATCTTGCCAATTATTTAAGGCCTGAGACAGCTCTTCGCGTATTTTATAAATTTTAACTTCATTTTTTGATGACACTCAATTAGTGTAATCCGTTAAAACTCTTTGACAAGAAAAATTTAGACCTTAGGAGCAAGACATGGCTGAAGAGATCATCTATACAATGAAAGGTGTCAGTAAAGTGATACCACCGACAAAATATATTTTAAAAAATATTTATCTTTCTTACTTTTACGGCGCAAAGATTGGGGTTTTGGGTTTAAACGGTTCAGGTAAAAGTACACTTTTAAAAATAATGGCAGGAATTGATCAAGATTTTTTAGGTGAATCTTTTCCAGCTCGCGATTTTAAATTAGGTTACTTAGAACAAGAGCCAGAATTAAATCCTGAAAAAACTGTTCATGAAAATATTCTGGACGGAATGGGCGAATTACCTGTTTGGTTAAAAGAATTCAATTCCTTAAGTGAAAAGATGTGTGACGAAAATATCACTCCAGAAGCCATGGATAAGCTGATTGAAAAGCAGGGCGAGATTCAAGAAAAGATTGAATCCGTTAATGGATGGGATGTGGATCAGACGATCAGCATGGCTGTTGAAGCCTTAAGATGTCCTCCTGGTGAAGCGTCAGTTGATAAATTATCTGGTGGAGAAAAACGTCGTGTCGCTTTAGCCCGACTATTACTCTCACAGCCTGATATTTTATTACTGGATGAACCTACCAACCATTTGGACGCCGAATCGGTAACTTGGTTGGAACATTATTTGGCGAAATTTCCAGGAACTGTGATTGCTGTCACCCATGATAGATACTTTCTAGATAATGTAGCCGGTTGGATTTTAGAATTGGACCGCGGCGAAGGAATTCCATTTAAAGGTAATTATTCGTCTTGGTTGGATCAAAAAAACAAACGTATGCAGTTAGAATCCAAAACTGAAGCGACAAGAAATAAAACTTTAGAAAAAGAATTAGAATGGATTCGAACGAACCCTAAAGGTCGACAAGCGAAAGCAAAAGCCCGTGTGTCTAACTATGAAATGATGCTTAAAGAGCCTTCGAAGGAAAAATTAGCAGAACTTCAACTTTATATTCCGCCAGGTCCAAGATTAGGTAAGAAAGTGGTTGAAGCCAAAAATATTTCTAAGCGTTACGGGGATAAAATTTTATTTGAAAATTTAAGTTTTGATATTCCAGCCGGTGGTGTTGTCGGAATTGTCGGCCCTAACGGAGCAGGAAAAACATCTTTATTTAGAATGATCGTGGGTCAAGAAAAGCCAGATTCGGGTGAATTACAAGTCGGCGAAACAGTAAAGTTGGCTTACGTGGATCAGTCTAGAGATAATTTAAATGCTGAAAAAACTGTGTGGGAAGAAATTTCTGGTGGTGAAGATTTGATGAATGTCGGTGGAAAAGAGATGAATTCCAGAGCTTATGTCTCTAAATTTAACTTTTCTGGATCAGATCAACAGAAGAAAGTTGGCAATTTATCGGGTGGCGAACGCAATCGTGTGCAATTAGCGAAGCTTTTAGCTGAGGGCGCCAACGTTATTTTACTCGATGAGCCGACTAATGACTTGGATGTGAATACTATGCGCGCTTTAGAAGAAGCGATTGAATCTTTTGGTGGTTGCGTTCTTGTGATCAGTCACGACAGATGGTTCCTCGACAGGGTTTGTACTCACACCATGGCTTTCGAAGGAAACAGTCATATTGAATTTTTCCCAGGAAGTTATTCTGAGTACGAAGAAGATTTAAAAAAACGACTTGGAGTTGATGATTTACAACCGAAGAGAATCCAATATAGAAAAATTTCAAATTAAAATGTTTACAAGGGAAAAGAAATAGATATCATTAAAGATGAAGTTTAAGCCTTTAATGGGAGGAATTTTTAAATGGCGACAAAAAAGAAAGCAGCGAAAAAAGCAGCAAAGAAAACAACTAAGAAGAAAGTAGTTAAAGCAAAACCAAAAGCAGCAGCAAAAAAACCTGCAGCGAAAAAAGCAGTAGCAAAAAAAGCTACTCCAGCTAAAAAAGCGGCTCCAAAAAAAGCAGCAGCTCCAAAAGCTAAAACAAAAAGAAAGCCAAATGCAGCGTTCATGAAAGCGTTAATGCCAAGTCCAGCCTTAGCTCAGGTTGTCGGTGCAGCACCACTTCCAAGAACAGAAGTTGTTAAGAAACTTTGGGCTTATATCAAGAAGAACAATCTTCAAGATGCTCAGAACAGAAGAAACATCAATGCTGATGACAAATTAATGCCAATCTTTGGTAAAAAACAAGTTTCTATGTTTGAAATGACTAAAATTGTAAGCGGTCACTTAAAATAGATATAAGTTTTATCTTTAAAAATTATTTTAAGAGCCTCGTAGTTGAGGCTCTTTTTTTTTTAGGTTATAGATTATTTATGAACGCAAAGACCAAAACTTTCATAGATGGCATGCAGAAAGCTGGAAAGCTTGCGGCCGAAACGCTTCTAAATATCAAAAAATACATTCAGCCTGGGATTTCAACTCTTGAAATCAACAAGATCGTTCATGATTACACTCTCTCCGCTGGAGCTTTGCCAGCGCCTCTGGGTTATCATGGATTTCCTAAGTCTGTTTGTACCTCTATCAATGAATGCATTTGTCATGGGGTCCCTAGAGCTGATGAAATATTAAAAAATGGGGACATCATTAATGTGGATGTGACTTGTATTTTGAATGGGTACTTCGGTGATACATCAGCAACTTTTTTTGTGGGCGATGTGTCTGAAGCGGCTAAACGAGTTACAGAATGTGCTTATCATTCTATGCATCAAGGAATTCAACAGGTTTCGGCTCAATCCACTGTCGGAGATATCGGGTTTTCGATCAACAAGTACGTTAGCCGTAAAGGCTTTTACGTCGTAGAAGAGATCGGCGGGCACGGCATTGGAACAACATTTCATGACGAACCCTTTGTTCCTTCTATTGGAAAAAAAGGGAAGGGCTATCAGTTAAAGCCGTGGACCTGCATCACAGTAGAGCCGATGGTGAACGAGACCGCAGCCGCCACAGTTGAATTTTCAATACCTGGGTCCTCAATTAAATATTACGAAACAAAAGATAAGTGCTTGTCGGCTCAGTTCGAGCACACTGTTTTAATCACAGATATCGGTTATGAAATCATGACTTTATCTGGATCTGAAGTGATCAGCTTTTAAATTGGTATTTTTTAAAATGACCTATTTAGATTTAATGCCATGATTTCTGTAGAGCTCACTTAAGAAACTCATTTTCATTATCACCGCCAAGTGCAGTCATTTTATATATTGTTTTGCGCTTTACTGAACAGTCCATTATCCTTTTATTTTAAAAATCAGGAGATACCCAATGCAAGATATGAGTGCTGCGTCCAACACGAAGTCAAATTTAACTTCCAACAATATGGTGGCTAAAAAATTAACTTTAGCAAATAAAATGGTCGACTTTAGAGTTTGCAAAGAAGCTATGGAAGATCCAAAGAAGTTTGATGAATTGGCTCGTTGGGGTCGTGCAGAAATCCAAATCGCTGAAAGTGAAATGCCAGGTCTGATGTCATTAAGACAAGAGTACAAAGGTCAATTTCCTTTAAAGGGCGCTCGAATCACTGGTTGTATTCATATGACAATTCAGACGGCCGTGTTGATTGAAACCCTTGTGGATTTGGGTGCAAAAGTACGTTGGAGTTCATGTAATATTTATTCCACTCAAGATCATGCGGCTGTTGCCATGGTTGCGGCTGGTGTTCCGATTTATGCTTGGAAGGGCGAAACTGAAGAAGAGTACAACTGGTGCGTTGAACAGACCATTTTAGGATGGAATGATGAAGGTGCGAACATGCTTTTAGACGATGGTGGTGATTTAACCAACATGATGCATGAACCTCGTTTTGCAGACGCTTTAAAGAAAATAATCGGTGTGACAGAAGAAACTACGACTGGTGTTCATCACTTATATAAAATGCTTGAAGAAGGAAAATTAAAAATTCCTGCAATTAACGTGAATGATTCTGTTACTAAAACAAAATTTGATAATTTATATGGTTGTCGCGAATCTTTAGTCGACGCTTTAAAACGCGCGACCGATGTGATGATAGCCGGTAAAATTGTTGTTGTTGCAGGGTACGGAGATGTTGGTAAAGGCTCTGTTGGATCTTTAAAAGGTCTTGGGGCTAGAATATTAGTGACTGAAGTTGATCCTATTTGTGCCTTACAGGCGGCTATGGAAGGATATCAGGTCGTCACAATGGATGACGCCGCATCACAAGCAGATATCTTTGTAACGGCCACTGGATGCTGTGACATCATCACTCAAAAGCATTTCGAAAAAATGAAAGATGGCGCTATCGTTTGTAACATTGGTCACTTTGATATTGAGATTGATATGAAGTGGTTAAACGCCAATTCTAAAATGACAGAAATAAAGCCTCAGGTTGATATTCACGAAATGAAGAATGGTAAAAAAGTTATTGTTTTAGCTAAGGGTCGTTTAGTTAATTTAGGTTGCGCAACCGGGCATCCATCTTTTGTGATGAGCGCGTCTTTCACAAATCAAGTTATGGCTCAGTTAGAACTTTATAAAAACACAAAAAATTATAAGATCGGTGTTTATAGACTTCCTAAGCATTTAGACGAAAAAGTAGCAGCTCTCCACTTAGATAAAGTTGGGGCCAAATTGACTCAGCTTTCAGATAAGCAGTCTAAGTATTTAAGTCTTGATCAAGTTGGACCATTTAAGCCAGATCATTATAGATACTAAAAAGTGCCAGGTTCCGTTTGAGAATTAAACCCGTTTAAATGGACTTGAAACGCTCCTGTGGATTACAAAAAAAATAACAAAAGAATTAAGCTATAAATCTATTTCATAATTAGTTTCCATTCTGTATTTTAAAACAGGCGAAGCCTTGTCACTCGCTTTGCAGAGCTGTCAAGTTCACTCACAGCTGCGATGTTCGCTGGAACTTTTCCAGCATCAAAGCTTCATGCCAACGAGCCTGTTTTAAAATACAGAATGGAAACTAATTATGAAATAGATTTATAGCTTAATTCTTTTGTTATTTTTTTTTGTAATCCACAGGGGTGTTGAAATCCACGAACTTTAAATAAGTTCTAAATTCTTTGATACTTTCTCTGATGTCGTCGACGGCGCGGTGGACATTTTTCTTTTTCATTTCAATTCCTTTAATCCAAAATGGAATCTTCCAAGATGTGACATCTAACATTCGGTAATGAAGAGCCTCTTTAAGTTTAGGCATATGAAAATCAATAAAAAGTTTATCTTGAGCGATACTATTTCCTGCTAAAATCGGCAGTTCTTCATTGTAGTGTGTGTTAATCCAGGCCATGAGTTCGCTTTCAACTACGTCTTGCTTTTTGCCATCAGGAATCAATTTAATTAGACCAGTGGCCTTGTGCTGTTTTTGATTCCAGTCGTCCATACGTTCAATAAATTCATGATCTTGAAAAATCACCGCGTGATAATTGCTGATTTCATTTAAATCGGTGTCGGTGATGATGGCAGCGACTTCAATGATTCTTTCTTTTTGGACATCAAGGCCTGTCATTTCCATATCTAACCATAAATATTTCGTCGGTTTTTTGTTTCTGAAATCCAAAGTTTTGATTCCTTATTTTTTTATTAATATTAAATTAAGGATACTCTTATCTTAAAACTATTGCGAGATGAAAACTTAAGCATTTTTGTGGAATAATTATTAAATATAGGTTAATACTAATTTTATGAAGTTCGATATTTTTCTATCTATTTGTCAGACTGAAGTAGATGGCCATATGCCTTCTGAATCAGACATGTTTAAAAACTTTTTTGATCAAGCCATTTTGGCTGATGAATTGGGTTATGGCACAGCTTGGATTGCTGAGACCCACTTAAGTTGTCAGACCCAAAAAGAGACTTCGAACGCTGTGATTCCTGAATTTGTGGGCGAGATCGGTTTAAATACGGATGTCCTTCAAATGGCCCAGATTTTGTTTTCAAAAACAAAAAAGATAAATGTAGGTTCTGCTATTAGAAATATTTTGTGTAACGGGGGTCCTGTGGCTCATGCTGAAGCCATCAGAACATTTTTAAAACTTCAAGAGGTTCAAGGATATAAAAACAGAAAATTATCTATTGGGTTCGCCTCTGGCAGATTTGATTTTGCCAACGAGCCGTACGGTATTCGTCCAAGAACATTATGGGAAAAACAAGCTTGGCCTGCCTTAAAAGGTAAAATATTATCTGAGGCCACTGAAATTTTCTTACGCCTTTTAAAAGGTGAAACCTTAAGTTCTGAAAATATTCAAACTAGAACTTTATCTAAAACTGATTTCAGAACTGAAGAAGATTGGTCTATGGTGATCAACACCTACAATCAAGAAATGAAGCTTTCTAGCGGTTATGATTTTAAATTTCACTCAAACAATCCTAATTTTAGTTCAAGACAAACAAAAATTGAAATTAATTCGGACGACGTTTTGCCCATCGACAAATTTTGGAATTTTGAAAAACTGACTTTAATTCCAAAAGAAGTGTCTTTAGAAAATTTAGAGCTCACATTAGGGACTCATGACGTCGCTTTACAAAATTTTGCAAATACCATTTTACCGGTTTCAGTATTTAATCTTTCAATCACTCCACAGTCGGTAATAGATGAAACCAACACACGAATGAAGACCAAGTTTCATAAAGATGGGGGGGCTTGGACCAAGTCCCATATGCCTAGAACGGCTTTAATTTTTATTGATGAAACAGAAGGTTTAACGCCTGCTCAGCAAAATGAAAAAGCTAAACTAAAAGCTGAAAAAGCATGGGCTAATTACTGGAAAGCCATGGAAGGGACCCTAGATACTGAAAAAGTAAAAAAAGCTGTGGGGAATGCCATCTACGGCAACTGTGAAACGGTGGCTCGTCAGTTGAAAGAAAAGTACCACCCTGATGACCGTTTAATGCTGTGGTTTGATTTCAACAACCATGACAACGAAGACGTTAAAAAATCGATGACTTTATTTATGACTAAAGTTCGACCTTTACTTTAAGGTGCCAGGTTCCGTTTGGGAATTAAACAAATACAAGTGGTTTAATTCCCAAACGGAACCTGGCACCTTCTAACTCATTACATAAAGTGAAAAGAATAAAATCAAAAAAGTTTGGATGATTAAAACTAAAAGTCCGAGACCAAATATTTTGGCTCTTAAACCCACTTTGTTTGAAGTTAAGTGGACAAAGCTATGAGCCAACCTTAAGCCAACGAAGGTCCAAGCTAAAATTAAAAATGCGGGACTGCTAAAATTTAAAATAATAGTCAAAATATTTAAAATAAAAAATAACATTGGCAGTTCGTATTGATTTTCAAGATGTCGTCCAACTACAAGCACGTAGGGGTCGACTTCAGTTGTATTGTAAGTCTTAAAGTATTTAATGGAAGTCTTACCAGATGCGACGGATTTTGCTCTGACTAAAAACATAAAAAAGTACATGAATAAAATGTAAAGGGCGTAAATTAGAACGGGTAAAAGCAGCTGATAGGATAAAAGATTTTGAGTCATGTTAAAAGGCTATCATTGGTTTTTATATTCGCAAGCAGTAATTTAAAACCTCAAACAGACTTTTAAGGTCCTAAATTAAGTGTTCTTACGATTACAAATCCCTATTTTGATATAAAGGCTTCAAATTTAAGGCGTTTATATAATTCTGCTTTATTTGTAAGCTCAAGACGGATATACATGTCAGATAAATCCAACAAAGGTGTATCGAATTGAATTTTGAAAAAAACGTTTATTTTTCTTCTTTAGGCTGTTCTAAAAACCTTGTGGATTCCCAAGTGATGTTGGGCCACTTAGGCCTTGATGGCTATCAAATTCAAATGGACCCAGAAAAAGCGGAAGTCATTATTATAAACACATGTTCTTTCATTGAAGAGGCTAAAAAAGAATCCATTCGTGAAATTTTAGATCTGTCTGAATATAAAGACTCAGGTCAGTGTAAAGTTTTGGTGGTTTCAGGATGTATGGCCCAGCGCTACAGTTCTGAAATCGAAGCTGAAATTCCAGAAGTGGATTTAATTATTGGAACTGGTGAATACGCTAAAATCACCCAGTTTTTAAAAGCTTTAGATGAAGGGAAATTACAAAAAAAATCTTTTGTTGAAATTCCTAAATACATTCACACAGAATTTGATCCTCGCCTTCAAACTACGCCGAAGCACACAGCTTGGCTTAAGGTGTCTGAGGGTTGTAATCGTAAGTGCACCTTCTGTATCATACCAACACTTCGTGGGTCTTTAAGAAGTCGTACTGTGGAATCCCTTGTGACCGAAGCGCAGAATTTGGTGAATTCAGGAGTTAAAGAATTAAATGTGATTTCACAAGATTTATCAAGTTATGGTGTGGATTTGTCAGAAGACAAAGGACAGATGTTGTATCAACTTTTAGATGGCCTAGAATCTGTCAAAGGACTTCATTGGGCCAGATTGTTTTACTATTATCCAGATGAATTAACAGACGAGATCATTCAAAAGATCGCAAATTCTAAAAAAATTGCTCGCTACTTAGATATGCCCGTTCAGCATTTCTCGACTTCTGTTTTAAGACGAATGAACAGAAAAATCACGGGCGAAAAAATCTTAGAAAGACTTCAGCGCTTAAGAGAAAAAATCCCTGACGTGGTTATTCGTACCTCTGTCATTGTTGGTTTTCCGGGTGAAACCGAAGATGATTTTAATCAGCTCTATGAAGGGGTTAAAACAGCTAAATTTGATCACTTAGGGGTTTTTAAATATTCTGATGAAGATGGGACCCCTGCCTTTAGATTAGGTGGGAAGATTGATCAAAGTGTAATTGATGAACGTTTTGAAAAAATTTATGAACTTCAAAAAGAAATCGCAGAATCAAATAATGAAAAATGGTTGGGTCGAGAAGTTGAAGTTTTAGTTGAAGGTTATCACGAAGAGACTGAGCTTCTGATTTCATCTAGACATTATGGTCAGGCCCCTGAAATCGATGGGCAGGTGATCATTAACGACACTCAAGGCAAGATTCTAAATCAGGGTGACATTGTTAAAGTTAGAATAAATGATGTCTTTGAATATGATTTAATCGCTGAAGTGATTTAGCCTTACCAGGCTGATTACATCCTGGACATTAATGCGTTTTCTAAAAGTTTATTTAATCTTAAAGCTTGCGTAAAATCCGCTATAACTAGGTCCGAGAATTTCGGTGATGAAAACTGTGTGATCGAAAATTCTTTCATCACCACGAAATTTTTTAGTCGAATCCATTCTAAATCAGGTTGATCCTCAGAAAACCCTTTCGGTGTTCGGATCGCCTGATTATCAAGGGAAAATCCTTTTTTGAATGAAGACTTAAATTTAGAATCTTTAAACAATTGATGAAAAGGTTCTGAATCTTGACTAATGGCGTGTCGGATTTTTCGAGTTTGATTTGAGGTCGGCTGCCATAAGCCACCAGCCAAAAGAATTTTTTGCTTTTCATTCGGAAATAGTCCAAAAAATAAATGAGGATTACTTTCAAACCTAGTTGCTGAAGGCTTAGAGGCAATCATGGAAATCCAATCTTTAAACTGAGGCTGTCCACCTAAGACTTTAAATTCTGGACGCTTAATACGCGCCAAGCCTGTGCTTGGAAAGTGGTAACTTGGAGCCAAAGGTTTAAGCTTTGCCTTTATTTCTTTTGCCAAAGTAATAAAAGGAATTTTTAAGACCTCTTCATATTCAATCTTATTTTTTTCTAACCAATCGGGATGTTTTTGCTTTCCAGCTTTGACTAAAAAATCTAAAGACTTTTTTGAAAACTTATTTAATTTTGTTTTTTTCATTAGTCCCAGTATTTACAAAAATTTTTTTTTTGTAAACCAAAGTCTATTGTTTTACTGATTATCGAGAATTTAAATCACCATCAGGAATATCAGAATACCCAAAAGAAAATAGAGACGAACTTAAACTGTCACTTAACCTAAGTCGTAAAGTTAAATTTGATTCTTGGGGAAGGTCTTTATAATCTAGTCTTAGAAGCGGGTCGGGGATGGACTCTTCAATTTTGTCTAAAGGAATTCCATATTTTTTGGCAGTAAGTACAAGTCCATTTTTAAAAACTTCAAGTACATTTGTGATTTTACTTTCAAAAATTTGGGTGACCAAATAAATATTAGATTCGACAACGCGGACGTCAGATAAATTTTTAACTGAACCATATTTTTTTTCAGCTCGTCCTCTGACGGTCATTTCAATTCCGATGAGGTCGTAGTTGTCTTTACCAGTCCAAACCATGTAACCAGGAAGAACATGACCTTTTTCAAATATTACAACCCCGTTGTCGGCATTGAATTGCCTTTCTGATCTAAATCTTCGAATCACTTCAAATAAGTTTGTTCCAGAATAGCTTTGAATTTTTTGGTCTTGAAGAACGGCCCAAAGTGAGGAGTGCTTTTTATTATAGATAAGTTCACCTAAATCAGATTCCATATTTTTTTCAAAAAGATTTTTGAGTTGATTTAAATTTGTTTTTAAGTTGATACCTTGTAAATAAAATTTAATCTTATTTAGAATCTCGGATTCGGATGGAATAAGAGTACTAGTATCTAAATCTGGCCCATTTCGATTTGTCTGTTTTTTTGCTAAGTAAGCGTTTTTTTGAAAAGCTAAAAAGGCCTCAATCAGGGTCTCTGACTTAAGGTTGTTATTTTCAATCTGTGCCAGAAGTTCTGCTTCGGAATCTGACGACGTTACAAAACCAACGTTGTTAAAGTTCATACCTAAGGCTGAAGTTTCGATGGGATTAAGTCGCGGAGCCATAAGCTTAGAATTGTCATTACAGCCAGTCAAAACAAGGAAGGTGACAAGTTTTGTCATAAATAATAGGACTTTTTTTGTTTGAATCATCTTATGTACCCCTAACTATTGTGATTTTTACTAATCACATATCTAGAAACATTTCTAAGTGTTAATTGGTAACTGCAAAAGATGTAGCACGGCATATTAGTTGCTTAAATGCTTAGTCAAATTTTAATTTATTAGCATTATGGAGATCACATGATCAGGCTTTTATTTTTATATTCAATGTTTCTAACGATTAATGCTGAAGCTAATATTTGTGCTGATTATTTAGATTTAGAAGTAAGGCTAAATAAAATTGTTCAATTCAATAGTATGGTTGAAGCCGCAACATTTGATATCAAATATGTTAAATCCAGCTATGAAGTCGAAAAAGTTTTAAACGACCTTCACAATTTAGCTGATGAAGACAAAGTTATTCTTTTTGATTTTATGGCATCTAGAAAAATTTATAGAATTACTATTTCAAATCATTTTGCTGCAAATTTCTCTTCACTAAATTTGCCAGCGGCTTATCGAAATGATTCAAGTATTGTTCGTGATGGACGACTTATGACAGCTATTAAAATTGAAATGGCGTTAAGCCAGATTATTAATGTTAGCAGTATTGAAGTAAATCCTACTAAAATCTCTATTCATTTTAACGGTCCGGATTTGGTTGCATTTTTTGAGTCAAATTCAAAATACATCAATAGTTTAATTAAGACTTTAAATGTAAGTGTTTTGTTTTTGACAAATGAATCTCCAAGTCTAAATGTTTTCACAGATACAAATTACGATACATTAGAAGGCTCTACGCACTTGCATTTACAGATTAAAAATTTACGTTTTGCCAAACTAAGATACTCTGCCGCTCACTTTTTTGGAGTCAACTTTTCAGATTACTTCCCTATAGATATTAATAGTTTAGCTAAGCAGCTGAGAACAGATGGCGGCTACCAAGATTCAAATATTTCAGTTAGTTTATATAAATAAATTTAAATTAATAAAGCAAAAATCGTGTTTTGCTTTATTAATTTAACATTTAACTAGAACGACACTCTGTATTCGCATCTAAAGCCATCAGGATCTAAAACACCACCAAGAGGTATACACACTTTTAAAAACTGAGCGATCGTCATTAATAATGGATTTCGTTCGAGGATTCTAAAAAGTTCCCCATCGATATTAAAGTACTCCCCGTAAAAAATAAGGGCATAGTTATTAAATTCAGGATCTTCTGGTGATACTTCACCATAGCAGTAGCCTTGGTTGGCGTTCACACCGGGTGCATTCCTAAAATCTACGTTTTTAACATCTTCACAGCTTGGCAAGGACTGTTGATGTTTAGTTTTTGTGGACGGACCACTCGTTGGAAACAAACCAAATTCATAACTGGAACCAAAATTAAGTGGAATTGAAATTTTAGATTTTGCCCAAGACGCTTGGCTAATAAAAAGGCTTAAGAACATTATTGATTTTAAAAAGATGGACGTGTGCATTGATTTCCCCCCTCAGGAAAAGCTGTTGGATTCTTATGACATATAAAACCAAATTCTCAAAATAAAAACTACAAACAGGTAAACACTTGTTATTTTCTGAAGTCAGTGAGATTTTTTAAGACTATGACAAAATCTATATTTGCTTCCCAGCCCTTGCCGCAAAGTTTTAGAACTCACGTATATGAAATTTCTTTCACTTTACCTATTTCACAGACAGAATCTTTTGAATGGTTGCTTAAAAAAAAGACATTTAGTTCGGGACAGCTTCCTCCTTACAAAGTTGAATTTTTACCCGAAAATAAAGACCCTTTAATGAAAGAGGGTGATTACACTAATCATCATGGACCCTGGATTCAGTTCGCAGGAGTGATGACTAAGATCAGCTCTGAATACCGACGCTTGGATTATCTTTATGGGTCTTATGCTTTGACCTTTCGATTAATAAGACCTTTGTGTTTAGAGGTTTGGACTCATGATTTGGGTTCTAACAAAAGCAAAGTGACTTTGAAGTTAACCACCGGAGTTAGGAATTTCTTTGTTCCTATTTGGAATTTACTAATGAATTTTTTTTGGCCCCAATTCGCTCTAAATGCAAAAATTTTGTGGTTCTTTAAAAATTTAATTTCTAAGTCTTAAGCAAGATATTAAAAAAAATAAAATAGTTTTAGTTACTTATGAGTTTGTTGATACTTAGTTTGTTCCTTCAGCTGTTGAGCCGTTAGTTGAGTCATTAGTTGAACTTTTAGTTGAATTCAGTGAAGGCACACTACGAAGCAGTCGACGGTGTTGGCTCCAATCTAAGCGAAGATTTCGAGTTACAAGTCTTGAATTCTCTCGACTGAAATCTGTATGTCGAGGTGACGAAATTGTTTCGTCTAATCTTGAAATATTAAACATTGAAGTTGAGTAGGACTCGAATTGATTTTGGCTTAGCCCTTTGGTCACAAGATTCTGCCATTCGATGTAATGAGTAGGTTGGTTGAATAAAGAGGGATCTAAAACAAACAGCTCTGATTTACCGTTTCTTACAACACAGATTGCAGGAGCCGTGTGATAGTCCCAAGAGTAAGCTCTTTGCGACACTTTGGATGTTGGGGTAAGCAAGACTTTGTCGTCACCACCAGAGAGATATGCAGATCCAGTGGCCCCAAATTCAATTGGGTTTGATGTGGAATCAGAATTCTGAGTGCTTGATACAGATCTATTCGGTTGAATAAAAACTTTGACTGTAGATAAACCAAATTTTTTAAATAGAAGTTCTGAAATAGCATGGGCTCTGTTTTCACAATTTTTTGTTGCTTCTAAGTAAGGGATTTTATTTCTGGATTTTTTAATCTCTTCAAAAATAAGCTGGGCGGAGTCATAACTAATATTACTTATGTTTTGTGCTCCATCGCGGTTTTGTATTTGTGGAGGATTTCTTTTACAGGCTTTGGGATCTAAACTAGCCCCAACATTTAAACTGTAAAGGACGATGTTTAGAACTAAGAATAAAACCAAAGTTTTTTTTAATTCGAGTTTCACTTCATTATTTTAGTATCAACTGATGGGTTTTAGCAAAAACCATTTTGAACAGTGCATCGACCAGAGGACTAAAGCCCAAAGCCAAAGTATAAAAAGATAGGTCACGGAATTAATTATGAAATTAAAATTATAAGATCTTAAAATTTTTAAGCCGAATCCAGCGATTAAAAAACCAATTGAAAACAAAATTGAGACCATGATAATAGTCGGCCAACTATTATCTCCATGAAGACCAGATTTTTTAAAAGCGTAATCAATGCCAGTTAAATTTAATGGGATCTGTTCGCTAAAGATTAAATTTAGCCCAGGGGTAATTAAAATAAAAAGTAAAGCGCCAAGCATCCCTAAACTGATAAAAGTGATAAAGATATTTATAATGCACGCTAGTGTGGAGTAAAACATTTCTGGAGAATAGAAAAAACCATAAAAATTTAAAAAAGGTTTTAAAATAGTATGATTTTTGAAATCAGAAAGAAAACTAAGTTTTAATAGTAAATTTAAGATAGGGGTGGTCATTACTAAAAATAAAATTATGAAAGAAGGCCCTGTGATGACAAAGATTAAAAAAGTAAAAATAAAATTTAAAATATGTGCTGTCGACATGAATTCCCCTAACTATTAAGCATACATAAATATAAAATTGTTGGATAGTTTTTTTAGATTAGAATTTAAAGACCAGACTCAAGCGCGGATTCAATTTGATCTTCTAAATCTGAAAAAAAATCTAAGCCTGTTAAGTTTTCGATCTCATCAACTGAAATTTGAAATGCAGAATATTTTTTTCCATTGGACGGCTGATTGGGAATTAAAAAAGCTTTAATGATATCGGACTCATAAAAGTAGGCGATTTTATAATATTCAGAAGGGACAGTAACTTGGCTTCGAATCATAGGGTAAGTCTCAGTTTTAAGTAGAACTGGGGCGGTAATAATAACAGCTGGCCCCAAGCTTGAAACTTCATTTCTGATGTATCCTTCCAAGGCGTTCCAAATTCCCGAATTAAAATTTGGATTTTGTGGAGACATATTTGTCATGAAGAACGTTTCTGACATGGAGGTTTGATTTAACTTCATATCGGCCGCAGGAACTAAGTGCCCCCGATCAAAGCCAGAACCTTTAAAGTCATTTTGATTTACAGGATTCGATACTCTGGGGTCACTTCTGAAGTTATTGGTTCGGCCTTGAGGCCCTTTGATTTGCTCACGAGTTAAAATGTGCTGAGCCCATAAGGATTGTCTGTGAAGATTCGAATAGCAAAGATCGAAGTAAGTGTATTCAAGATTGAAATCACAGAAATTAGGATCGTTACTAAAAGGTTTTGAAACCTGGGGACTTAAAAGACTGGGACTGGCGTGAACTGAAATTTTAAATAGAAAACAGAAACCGAGAACAGCTACCTTAATCAAAAATGATTTAGTTTTTAGCATCTGACTTTAGTATGTCTTTAAAGGATGACGATCTGAACTCGACCAAAGTGAATCTGGACTTTTGTCGGCGCCATACTCATCTGGTGCAGGTAGCGAATATAGTGAAGACTAGTCATGTATTTATCATTCTTCAATGTTAGAATTTTTTTACGGTTTTATAAATTTACCTTTGATTAAATAAGTTTGCACTGGAGTTAGGCTATGCTGTTACAGGATCAACTTTTCGTTTTAACTTCACAGCTTTTAAAACTTGATGAAAGCGAATATGCCAAAGTCGCTGCTGAATTCAGTGCCGTTTACGGTATAGATCTTGTTGAACCCAAAAAAATTAACTCTTACTCATTTGCTTTGTTAGACATTACTGAAAATCTAATTAGCTATTTAGATTGGGTTAAAGAGCTGCGTTCAAAATCGTTTACAGTCGTACAATATGTAAGATTGGGCTCGATTCTTAAAGTTCCTCAAAAGATATTCGAGCGATTCAGCCCAGAGGAGAAAGCGGTTCAAATTTCCTCAGATAGGTTTTGTCGCTTCTTTGTTTTTGAAACAGTTTATTCTCGGTCCACTCATATTAGTGGCTTGGAAATGATAGACCTAATTGATTGTCAACACGAAGGCTTGAGTGAACGTAACGAGCTGTGGTTGCAAGTGCTAAATTCTCACATTAAAAACTACAGCACCTATTATGATGCATGTACAGTTGATGATGCAAAACGCTTCATGCGATTAGACTTTGATAACAAATCTGATGTTTGTAATGAAATTTTAAAAACAATTCAATATTCTAAGGCTGAAAAAACGCAATCATTTAGCATTCCTTCCAATTTAACAAATAAACTAGTCAAACCAGATGCAAATTATAATCATCCGACTTCAACTTTTGAGACGCTACCATATTTAAAAGATGAAGCGCTTAGCACAAAAGAAATTACAATGCTTATTGATGCACAGAACGGAGGAGCAGCGCTTTGGCAAGCGATTTTAACCGAGCTTATTTGGAGAACTGAAAATTCTGAAGAGTTCAAGGGAAAATTTAATACTGAGATGTCTGAAATCGAAATTCGTAGAGAACTTTTGATGATTGAACCTGCTCTCATATTTTTAGGTAATCTCTTTTTAATATTTTTTGATTTTAAAAAAAATATTGAAATTATTATTCCTCCTTTGCTTTTCGAAAAAATTATTTGCCCGACACCGCCGCCAATAAAACAAAATGAGTTGTATTCTGCCGCTTCCAATCCCGAGCCGTGGACTATGATAGCTTTTAGCTATGTATGCCAAAATAAAACTGATAATGATCTTAAAGCTGTTAATGAGAAACAAAAAGGAAATATTAGCGATCTGTTTGCAAATTTAAAAAGAGATCTTAGCAATGCCATGGATCTCGCCAAAAAAATTCACAGCCCTTTTTTAGAAGCCTTTATGTTGTCTGTTTGGTTACTTCAAGATGATGATATTGATTTTTCAACATCTGATGGCATATCCAAAATTTGCTCTGATTTAGCTTCTAATGGCTTTTCAGAGTATGCACAGAATGTTCTAAAAGATTCTGAAATTCCAAAGCTCTACAGCACTCTAAAATTTCCATTACAAAAAATTAAAATAGCACTTGTTGAAGAATTTGTAAGAGGCTTTGGTAATATTGGATCTTGGTATGATGAAATTTTGAATAATGAAGACTACGTCAATCAACGCAAATATATTATGTCTGACATATATGGAAGCTTAAAAGAAATCAAAAGTTCATTTGATTAAATTCTGATGAAGTGGATCGACTTTGCGATTTCTTTTTACTAAGCCCTTAATAGTCTGAATATCTCATTCTTTTAGTTGAATTGGATAAGTCTTTGTATATTTTAAATTTAAGCCTTTTTAAGATTTTAACTTATCCTATGCCAAATAAGCCGATCTTTACCAAGCCTGATTTAAAAATATAAAATCTAGATTTAGCTCATGTCTTCTAAGCCCACTTCTGGCCTTGGACTTTATCATTTGGGGGTTGCTGTAGTGGAGCGTCATTGCCTTTAAAAAAACCCACGTGCTAGATTTTAGTCTAGTAAAACAACGAAGGCGGCTTAACTCAATAAAGTTTAAATTCTAACAGAATCTTAAACTTTAATTTATGTGAAGGCGCACAGAAAAAAATTAAGGTTTATGTTCTCGAACGACTCACATACACCAAACCAAATATTTATGATCTATCGGGGGGCCAGTGATCAAAAGTAAAATCAATCCCATTTTATTATTTGCAATTCTTTCTGCAGTTTTATTTTTAAGTTCATGCAGTGATCAAAAAGACCAACTTCCCGAAGGTAAAGGTGTACCTAATCCTGTGATCAACACAAATCCCTTAGATGAAGGTGTGTCACCAACAGAAGTTGATGACAGAGATTTCATACCTGGGAACGTCGCCGATCGTGATCCGAACACTGGATTTGATCCCAGAGAAGGCCTAGACAACGAAAGAGATGACTTAACAGAAGTGAATTCTAAAAAACCAATTTTATTTGATGGGATAAACCCAAATAATTCAGGTCTTGCTGGAATTAATTTTAAAACCACATTAGATGAGGCGACTGATATTTTAAGTGATCCCACAGAATATGACTGTGGGTACTTTTACGATGAAGGGATGTGTATTGAATGGCAAAAAGATGGAACTCAAAAGCCAACCCAAATAATTATTGTAAAAAACTATTTAGGTGAAATTGAATTACCTGCACCAATCGGTAAAATTCGTATGGGTGCAGACCTGACTCGATTCTTTGAGCCCGGGGACGCCGTAGGTAAATCTATTGTTGAAAACCTTTACCGTGAATTCTTTGACATTGAAGACCCTAATTTCAGCTGTATTCAAGCTGGAAAGTGTGAAGCCAGAGAAGTTGAAGACGCTATTATTTGGCGATTACCAAATATCTTTTTTCAATTGTCTAAAGAAGGTGGTAAACAACTTTTCTTAGTTCTATTAGAAAATAAATTTGATTCAGGTATTTTAACTTCAGACTTTGACCTTTTAAATAATACATTTTCTGACGGAGCTGCTAATTTGGCAACGACGGCGCCAAAGGAAGTCCGATTAGGTCAGTCGTGGGGTGATGTAAAATCCAAAGGTGAAGTTCAAGATGTCGAATCGACAATTGGGGTCACAAATTTTAGAAAAGACTATGATGGTGTTAATGTTTGGGTTTATCGTCCTGACGCTTTTAGTGTTATGCCGATCCCAGCCAATTTCGTACAGCCCTTAAGTTTGTCCTTAACAAGTGCTTACTTATCACCAATTGAAGCCAAAGATGAAAATATTTTTGGTGGGGTCAGCATGTTTGGAAGTTACCCTGGGCAATTTAAATTAGACGGAGAGTACATTAAAATCACAGCCCAAGGGGATGTGGTGCTGTCGCCTGATAAAAATTTAAAATCAGATGAATTTTTATTAAGAACACAAGTCCCATTTTTAGCAGATAAGTATGACCTGCAAGTGAAGATCTTAGATAACTTAGAAAAACTGATAATTAAAAAATTAGAATCAAAATTCACGACTGATATTAAAATGTCAGTTCGCTATGATGGCCTAGAATCTCGTCCAGCTTCGGGTAAGTGGATCAATGTGACTATCTATTACTATGGACAAGCCGCTGATCCTTTACTATCAAGCAATGTTATAACTGAATCTGGATATATTTTCGTTGGTATGTCGGTTAAAAATGGTTACTTACAAGTATTAAAAGAAATCAGCTTTGATCCATTTTTGCCACAGGTGGCAAATTTATTTGAACAAGAAATTAATTTACTTCCAGCACCTGTGACAAGCGCAATATCGGGACCTGTTTTAAATCCATCCGTTCCTGCAGCTTCACCGACGGCGACTACACCGGCATCATTATCACCGACTGCGCCCGTAAATACGGTTGTAGATGCAACAACACTTCAAGGATTTAAACTTGGTGAAGAAGTGACTTTGCAAGATATTGATTGGTTAAGAAAGGAAGCCAGCTTTGTGCAAACAAATACTGTGGATCAAACAACAAAATCTATCAAAGTCAGCTTCGAGCCCAGAGGTTACATCCGAGTCTCTTATGCTGACAACGAAACAGAAATTTTAAATGTGTGGACCGTAACAGGTGTCAGCAGACTCTCGTTTGGCCTAACTCCTTTAGATCCAAATCCCTACGGCGCGTCTCAAGTTAAATTTAAAGTCTCTGCTATCACCAGCCACTTAAATCCAATAGGAATACGTGGGCTTTGTGGTTTTGATCAACTAATTCCAAGGGACTCAAGCTATATTGAATCTCGTACTTTAATTGTGGCAGAATCTAAGTCTAAAAACACATCGTGCTCGTTTTTCGGTCGAGGTAACGATGCTGAAGACGGCGAGTATGATCAGATGTTCTTCCCAAATCAAAAAATCAAATTGATATTTACTGAAAAGCTTTTCACAGGAGTAACTGTTTATGAATAAAACCTTCTTAATACAAATTCTATTTGGATCGGCTTTTGTAATGTCTTTAGGCTGTGCGAAAGTGCGCGAAACGAATGTGCCTGGTGATGCCAACCAAGACCGAATTGAAAAGCAACTTTTAACAGGTCTTGCTGCTACAAAAAGTAATGACTTAAGACCATACTCTGAACAGTTTGATCCTGAAAATAAAGATTTTAACCAAGGCGCTATCTGGTTAAACAAAATCACAATTGTAAATACATCGTCTAACGATGGTTTTTCTTTTACGGGTTATCAGGGCCGTTTAAATGCTGGTTACTTTGTGTTTTCAAGAAAGCATTTGCAATTTCGGAGTGCTGTCAATAATCGTGTTGGATTGGACGCCGCCAAGTACGACGACTTAGTTTATGAATGGCCAGTAGACCATTCGGAATACCGTTATCAAGAGCTAGACGGAAGAACCACAAACACGTTGGTAGAAAATTTATTTGAGCGCTGGCAAAATAAGGATTACTTCACAGTTGATTTTTCAAATCAGACAATCAACCAGGATGCGTTCTTTCCGTTTTCGATGCCTAATAAAAGATGTTGGACGAATAACAGCTCTGAAGTTATTGATGAGTCTAGAAAAATCGAAAAAGACTACATGAGCTTTGTTGTTAGAAAAGTGTTTAGTGTTGATCCATCAAAAGGTGGATGTGCGGATCTACGTGAATACCTTCGTGAAAATTTCACTTACCAAGTGGATTATTTATTTTCATTTAAAAAAATGGAAGCCAACGAGCATCCTTACGAGCCAGTAGTTTATAATTCAGAACTAGATCCTTTATTTCAAAAGTATGGTTACTTCACAACGGCATATGAAGATGCGGCCACAGATGTTACGAACAGAAAAGTGAAAGAGTTTGCGAACCGATTTAATCCGGCGCAACCAGTTCATAAGTTTTATTTTGCTCCGGGATTTCCAGAAAGATTCAAATGGATTTATAAAACAGATGCAAACAAAATGGACCCAGAAGGCAAGCCTATATCAGGTGTATTTGATCAAACAAATAAAGTTTTATTGGGCGCTTTTAACAGAATGAAAACTGAAAAGTTTCCAGAAGTATTGGCTAAGTACCCAAATTTGACTCAAGCTGAAGTTTTAGATTTACATCCTGAATTTAAACAAGCGATGCAGTTTGAAATTGAGGATGCGCCTGAAGGCGTAGTGTTTGGGGATACCAGATATTCATTCATAAAATTCATCACAGAGGTTGAACCCACAAGTCCCCTCGGATATGGCCCATCGGATGACAATCCATTTACGGGCGAGTTAGTTGCAGCCAATTCTATGATTTGGACTGGGTACTTAGAATATTATGTTAGACGACTAGCTGAAGAGATGAAACGAAGTGGTGTTGAAGGATCTGATCTGCAAATTTACTCAGAGATGGCCGAAGTTTTAGGTGGTCAAAAGGGGAGTTGGCAAGACACGATTTCTGGTTGGGTCAGTACGTCTAAACTTATTCAGCCTTCAACAGAAGTGGGTCAAAAGTTTAAACGAATGCTTCCAGGTTTATTGTACACGCCCCCTTATTTTGCAAAGTACACAACAGAAATTAATTACAGTGAAACAGGCGAATTAATTTATCCCTTAAACTATCCTAAGCTTTATAATTTCAAAGACATTGATGATATTAAAAGTAGATTTAGTGGGGTGATGAACAATGACATGCTTCAAGCGATGGAAAGTGCTCAAGCTCATGCAAAAGCGTATGTAGATGCGATTCGACATTCAAATAAAAATGATCTTAATATTACTGAACTTCAAGGAACACTTGAAGGCGTGCCTGAAATGCTCGAAAGCATGACCATAGATCAAGTTGTGGATTCTATTTTATATCGTGTGGCCATTCATGAATTTGGTCATAATTTAGGTCTACGTCATAACTTTTTTGGAAGTGTGGATCATTCTAACTTCCATGAAGACCAAGTTTTAAAAGTAAATGAAGCTGGCGCAGTAGTTGAAAAGAAATATCCCCAAACAAGTTCAAGCGTGATGGATTATTTAAATATTCAGTCTGAAATTCACACTAAATATGAGTGGGAAAATTATGACAATGCTGCGATTTCATTTCTATACACAGGTGGACGCATAGATCACACCAATGATGTGTATGCCTCTACCCATCCTCTTGCGGGTCAGAAAAAACATTTCTTGTACTGCACAGACGAACATCGTTCAACAAATGCGATGTGTAATGCTTATGATACTGGATCCACACCAACTGAAATTGTCATGAGTATGATTGATAACTTCCAACGTGGTTACTGGACAAGAAATCGCCGCTTTGGTCGACCTTATTGGAATGCGGCTGGATACGACAGCCGTGTTTTTTCAGCTCTGTGGGAAATCAAAAGATTTATTCTTTTTGATCAAGATTCATTCACGATTTACAATAGTAAAATTAAAGATTTATTTAAATCAGTGGGTGCAGATTCAAGACAGCAAGATACAATTTTAGATTTCGTTCAAACGGATTTAAAACGTGCCATTAAACTGTCGATTGCTTTCTATAATGCAATCTTGCAGCAAAGTGGGGCTGAAAGAAATTACTACTCCTTTTATGATGAGCCTACAGGAACATTACTTAGAAAAGGAACGTTTTCAGATAAGTTTTATGCGACTTACTTTCTTCTTGGGGACGACGGGTTCTTTTACAATCCCAACGTGCCATCCAGTGTGGCGTCCTACTTAGTTTATTACAATGATCCAGACATTGTTGGAACTTTAGAAGATGTGTCTTTAGATTTATTATCTAGACGTGTGCAAGCAGACCCTTGGTTTATCACCTATAACCGTATGCTCTACACTCAGAATATTATGAATGTGGTCAATCAAAATACGGATGTGTTAAAGCGTAGACTTAAAATGTCATGTTACAAAGTTAGTGATTTTAAAAATCTTTTTGGAATTGATCCGCTAAGATATAAGTACAGAACCACAACGTTCATGACACCACTTGTGGCTGATGTTTTAAATATTGAATCAGAGCTAGAGGGTGTTTATCCAACGGCTCAATTCCAAGACACAGAGTATTCGATTATGTCCGGGGATTTGGGAATTGCATTTGTAGACAAAAAATATGTATACGTGGCGTCTAAAGCTGAAAATGACATTGCCTTTAGTGTTATTAAAAATCTATCAGACGAGTACTTACGTGGAGATGGAACTGATAAAGACGCTTTAGGCCGCTACTATCAAGACCTTCGCGACTTAAGATATTTCTACAACGAAATTTTAGGCACAGAAGACATATGCCAATAAAAATTATATTCATTTTATTATTTAGTTTTAGTGCTAAGGCGCAGACTTTGGACAACGCCCTTCAGGCCAGTTCTCAGTCTGCAAAGCCAAGCCGGTATTCGGGCTTTGCATTACTTCAGCACTACGCAGGGTTTGGTGATCAACGAAACGAACCCTCTACGCTGATGTTTGGTCAAATCAACTATAAAATTGATAAAGTGATTTTATTTGCCAATCAAAATGCAAGCAAAGTCTATTATGTGGCTGACGAAAATGAACCTGAAATTATTTTTGCAGATACACAAGTCGGAGCTCTTAAGATTTTTAAAGATGTCTTAGGTGGATCACTCCAAGTTAGAGCATTTTTAACATTACCAGTGTCAGAGCTGTCCAGAAGAAATGGCTTAATCACTCGACCAGATTTTAGATTTAGAAATAATTGGATGTTTTTCGACAACAAGCTATCAATCGGACTTGGGGCTGAAGCGATGCTTTTTGTGAATCAATACACAACCACATCAACCGGTCCCGGAGATGAAGGACTTGGATCGCCCTTACCACTTTTTAGAACGACCTTTCAGTCTGTATTAAATTATAATTTTAATTCTAAGTTTTCTTTATCCGGATATGCTTTTTATTTAAATCGTCAATTTGAAAAGCTTGGCCCGTCGTCAACATTTG
This sequence comes from Bdellovibrionales bacterium, assembly GCA_043764155.1. Lineage (GTDB taxonomy): Bacteria > Bdellovibrionota > Bdellovibrionia > Bdellovibrionales > UBA1609 > JAMLIO01. The sequence continues at coordinate 39,149 of JAYUKW010000033.1, read as the reverse complement.
GTTCTGGAAATACAAGTAACAATGACTTCTGGTATGGACTGACATTTAATTATGCCTACAACAACAATTGGGTTGGAACACTTGCCTTTGATCACACAAACACTTTAGAACAAAATGGCGGCGTTGATTTTACGACCTTTGATGCGGTGACGTCCCAGTGGTCTGTTGGTGTAAATTATATTTTTTAATTAGGCACTAATAGCATGAATTTTCTTATGAGTTTGTTCTGCTGGCGTCCATCCCAAGTGATGCGCAAGTTTAGATTGGTTAAGTCCCACGTGATCGATAAACATTCTTTGTGGAATTTATCCAGGGTGCCTAGGTGCTCTATTTTTTGGTCTCATCTTTAATTCTCCTTATTTATGATAATCTGTGATTTCGACATCTATGGAATTTGTTCCGTCCCATTTAAAAATAATTCGCCATTGATCGAGCTAATTTAATGCTTAAATTTAAAAGATGATCACCAGCTAGCTCAAGCGCTCCGTTTTCTTTTGGTAAGACCTTCGATAATAAATTTACGCATAAGGGTTTGATACGGAACGTCCATCTTTAAAGCTAAAGCCTTTAGGGCTGTGATAACTTCTTCAGGTAGATTAACACTGGTTGGATGCTTGCGCTTAGTTTTAGCCTTGGAATATGCATCTTTGACGGCCTTAGCATTGAACTTAATGTTGGCGTAACCTTTTTCATTCTTCACATAATTTGGCATATAAACCTCTTTCTTTTTTGTTCATTTTTCTAATGTGGATAATACGGATTCCAGAACCACGTATAGTAAAGCATATAAACACATGATTTAAATTATCTGTTAAACCAAGAATTCCATATCTAGGTTCATTTACAGTGGGGCTAATTTGTTCACCAAGAGCTCTAATAGATTCTAACTGGTTAAATACAGATTCTGCGTCATCAACAGTAATTCCATGTTTAGTTAAATTCTTTGTGCGATTACCCAGATCCCATTCGAAAACAAAATATGTCTGACTTTCAATCCAATCAGCTAACCAATGAATAAATCTAAAATTTGCCATATTAAAGTTAAATATATTACACTATATTACACTATGTCTATATTTATTTTTCCTGGCGTCCATCCCAAGTGATGCGCAAGTTTAGATTGGTTAAGTCCCACGTGATCGATAAACATTCTTTGTGGAATTTATCCAGGGTGCCTAGGCGCTTTATTTTTGGGTCTTATTTTTCTTATTTATGGCAGTATTAATCTCAACATCAATACATGTAATCCTAGTTAAATAAGTCGTTAGAATGTAAAAAAAGCCCCTTATTCATAAGCACTTGTGCTTTTAGAATTTGAAGTCGAGAAAAGTGCACGAATAGCGCGCTGGAAAAAAAATGCCAAGGTCGTTTCGGAAAGCTCTAGCAAAACTCAAAAAGAATTTTCCTTAAATTCAAAAAGATTTAAAGGCCTTTGATGATACCAAAAAGATGGCATATTTATGTAGTTGATCTAAAACCAAGGGTTGGGACTAAGCCTGGAAAATAGCGTCCATACTTATGTATTCAACCTACAGAAATATCTGATGCTGGCTTAAAGTCTTCAGTTATTTTACCAATAACTAGCAATATTTTTAAAGAAGAAAATTTTCCTTTTAGAATTAAGTTACCTAAAAATATATGCGGTTTAGATAAAGAGTCAGAAATTATTGTCGATCAAATCTTAGCTTGGGATAATTCCCTTTTTCGGACCGACTTAGGTGAAATTCCAGAAGCTATCCAAGAGAAAACTAAATTAACCGTTAAAGATTTCTTGGATCTATAGTTTATCAATTCTTTTAGTAAGCCCCTCTATAATGAATTTACGCATAAGGGTTTGATATGGAACTTCCATCTCCAAAGCTAACGCCTTTAGGCCGGGTGATGACCTCTTCGGGCAGATTGACGCTAGTTGGATGATCTAATGTGTTTCCTCTGCATGCCTATGGGTTAGAAACTTATAATTTGCTTATTAAAATACCTCCGTATCGGAGGTATAAAAATAGGCATTTTTTAAGTTCACAAAAGTTTAGTTTTATTAAAATTAAAATCTAATTCTTTGCGATATTTAATGCTCCATTAGCAAGTGTCACCGAATGGTACAGTTAGGACTGATTTTAGTAAAAGATTGTTAATTTTAAGTCCACTATTATTAAAAATTCGTTAAGGTTCTTGCTTAAAATATAGCATTTTGCTATATTAAGTTATGAAGCTTCTTGGCCGAAACATAATTGAGCAGTTTAAAAAGAAGCATTCAACAAGCCGAAAGGCTTTGGAGAGATGGACAAAGTTGATTGAGGAAAGTGATTTTGATAAACCGCAAGATATAAAAAACTTGTTTGGTGGGTGTGTTGATTTTGTTGGTTCACAAATAATATTTGATGTTGCTGGGAACAAAGTACGGGCTATAACAAAAATTGAATATGGGGTTAAAGTTGTGTTGATAACTCATGTATTAACTCATAAAGAGTACGACAATAATAAATGGAAGGAGTAAAAAATGAATTTCGCGCAGAAGTTAATTTTAAATATTAAAAAAGACGTTGGCCTTTCTGGCCAGAAAGTAAGCTCTACATATTTAGAACTTGTTGAAGTTTTTCCTCTTCAATCTATTTCTTCTAAAAGGCATCACGAGGATGCACTCCGGGTTATTGAAAAGCTTATTGTTTATGTAAATTCTGAAAAATCAAAAGACAAAGGTATTGAATTGTATTTAAGAACTCTTTCAGAGCTTGCTGGTGATTATGAAAGAAATCAATTCACTACACAAAATGTGACCGGTGCTGAAATGCTTGTATATTTGATGGAACTAAAGAATCTAAAACAAGCTGATCTTTCGGAAGATCTTGGTGGGCAGTCTGTAGTATCAAAAATCTTAGCCGGACAAAGGGAGCTGAATCTTCGTCAGATAAGAGCGCTTGCTAAAAGGTTTAATGTATCTGCGAAAGTGTTTATTTAAACCCAATTTCCTTATCATATCTCATGCAGTGGCTGATTTAATACATTTCAGTAACACTTATGTATGTGTATCAAAGTTAGATATTTTAATTAAAATCCTAAAATCCAAATCCATCAAGACCCATCCTTAAGTCTTGAATTGAGTCGTATTTAATAAACTTCATCCTCAACTGGACCTGTCCCGATATATATTCGTAATTGAACGTAATCTCTAAAAGGATAAACCTATGTATAATTTAATGAAATTGTTTCTAACAAGTTTAATGTTAATGACAATTGCTAATTGCGGCGGTGGCGGTGGTTCAATTTCCACGTCATCAACTTCTGACTCATTTGATGAAGGCGACTTGGGTTTTGATCCTAAAATGGATATCTTATGGGTTGTCGATCCTTCTAAAAGTATGTTCGAAGAAGTCGAAAAAGTTCGTAACAATATATCTGTATTTGTCGAAGGCTTTATTGCTTTAGGTTACGAGTATAGAATGGGTGTGATTTCAACTTCCGCATGGTCGGCAGCAGCTTATGATGCTGATAACAATCTAACTTTTTTAGCACCTTCGGGACAACCCATTTTTGGTGACCTACATAAAGGTGAATGTGTTGATAGATCTGGATCGCTGTCTGCGCTTCCTTATTTAGATGATTTAAACTCTTCAACTATTGGATCTTTTTTAACGAAATTCGCAAAGAATTTTGACGTTTATGGAGTTCAAAGAGGGACATCAGGTTGTGGTCTTGTGGGCCCTCCATTTGCGAACCCTGCATACTCTCAGGTAACCAATAATTCGTTTGAAGATTCTAATGGTTATAATTCCACAACAAGACAACAAGCTTGGGAGTACATCAACGACGAAAGACCTTTACAAAGTATTAAGGCCTTTTTAGAAAGAGACGCTTTAAAAGCGCCAGGCGCTAGATTTGTTCGACCTGATGCCCACTTGGCAATAATTATTGTGTCTGATGAACCCGATGCTTCGAGAGACAGTTTAACTCCAAGTTTAACTTTTATTCCAGGCGCCGTAGGAAATCATACCTCACAGCAATACATTAATTTTTTAACTAATTACAAAGACGACCCCTCAACAACGAATGTAAATGAGGGTGAAGCGAACTACTCTATATATTCAATCGTAGATACAGCATTCACTGGAAATATTGCAGAAGACATAGCTGTTCCATCTGGTGGTATTGCATTTGATATCAATGCTTCACAAAATGATTACATTACAAATTTAGGCCAGATCAGTCAGGCTATTTTGGTTTCGGCTTCATTTTTTCCAATTGCGTATAAACCGATCCCATCGACTATTGAAATTCAAATTATTAAAGCAAACGGTTCAATAATTATAGTTCCAATTGGAGGGTTTGTTTATCTTCCAGTTCAGCAGGGTATTACTTTAACAGCACAATATTTACCTACTATAGGTGACTCATTAAAAATTAACTACGTGCCAGCTCAATTGATTAATGGGATCAGCGAACAACCAAGACTATCTTTGTCCGGGTTATCAATACCGGAAACAACAGTAAACGGGACCGTGTTAGGAACTGTAAGCTTACTTTATGGAAATTCAACTGGTGGTGTATTCTCAATTGACCAGGCCACGAGTGATCCACAAAACGCTTACACGATTGATCCTGTAACTGGAGTTATTACTGTTTCGAATGATACTTTATTTGATTCTGATATTCAGGGTAAGCATCGTATTCAAACAAGACTGACTTTGCCAGACACGAACACAATTCCAGCAACCGGTTTTAAATCATTTCTGGTTTCAATTTCAGATGTCCCTGACTCTTCACCTGTAGCAGTTGGTGACGCTTACTCTGTGTCTGAAACCATTGCTGAAAATAATAATATTCAAGTTGTCGGCAACCTTACTTTTAATGACACGGGAATTGATTCATCAGAAGCTCACGCATGGCAAACAGTGGCTTCAGTATCGCCATCTACTGGATCGCCAACATTAACTGTGAATCCGAACGGAACTTTCACATTTAATGTGACCAATGCGGCCGCTTTAAATTTAAGTTCTAATGCGAGTTTGGTTTACACGTTCACATACAGAATTGTTGGAACACCAAATACCGAAATTTCAAATACAGCTTCAGCGACAGTGACAATCTTTGGATTCAATCAGTCGCCATTTTTATTATTACCAATTCCAAATCAAGTCGTGAGTTTTGGTGGTGGATTAATTAAAATTCCTTTAGTTGTTGGCGACATCACGTCTTCAGGTTTTGCAACGGGAACTGCTGCTAATTTAATTGACGGAAGTGCATCAACGTCTGCGACCACATCTTCAAGTTCAGCTCACTATTTAGAATTAGATTTTCCTGGAACAACAATTTGGGAAGTCGACAGATTTGTAATTAACGGGGCGCAGTCTTTAGGAAACTCAATCCTACAAGTAAGATCTGCAACAAACCAAGTGATCACTCGTGAAGTTGTGTCAGTAACATCTGGTGTAACAGGCACTCCATTGACAGTGACAATGAAACAAAAAGTTATTGGTGGACGTGTTCGTATTATCAGACCTGTAGGATCAAAAAACTCTGCAGGAGATCAAGATTTAAAATTTAATGAAGTGGAAGTTTACGGGACTGAAGCTCAAAGTTTCACTGTGAACTTAGGCACTTACTTTCAAGATCCAGACGGTGATTTAATAACTTATTTTGTAACAGATCAGTTTGGTGAAGGACCAGCTCCGGGTTGGTTATCAATTCAGGGAATTAATTTAGTCGGTATTCCGCCTGCAGGTGCGAATACAAATGTAGGTGTTATTGCACAAGATCCAAGTGGAGCTACAGCATTCACAGTCTTTAATATTTCAAGAACAGGATCTGGTAACGGCGCCAATAATGCACCGCCAATAGCTGTATTACCACTTAATGATGAAAAACGTGGTGGTATTACAATGAAAAGATTTGGTGGTGGATCTGGAAATGCAAACCCTCAACTTGATAACCAAATTGTGTGGGGCGAAATTGATAACTTCTTTGTTAACCCTTATGCGGGTCAGCCAATTCGTGATGCATTTACAAACAGTGGTTTATGTACTGGTGGAACTGGAACATGTCAGTTGAGTGCTTCGGGTTATAGAACGAATCCAGCTAGTATTCCTGCCGCCATCAATAATTTATTGCCTGCAGATCAGCGAATTCATTTCGGTGACAACTACAGTACTGAAAATGGATGGAGTAGTACTCCTGTGTACACGGATCAAAAGTTTCCGTCCGCAAGTACGGCATATTGCAGTCAGTCCGCATTTTTGACTGCTGGTAATGGTGGACGAGTCACTCCTTGTATAAATGGTACACGGTCTTACGGTGAAACTTACTCTGGATATTTCGTTCCAGCATCAACGGGTGTTTATAGATTCAGAACTCGTAGAATAGATGACAACATCAGATTATTCTTAGCAGCAACAGAATATATAGAAGACTTAACGCCTGTAGTAACCGTCAGTTACTGTGTAGGATCTATGGTGACAATGACCCAAAGTATTGCCCCGGGTTTAAATACAGGATCCACTTGTAGCAGTGAATTTAGAGGAACTGCTGGTGGTCCAACTGGTGGAGATTATGGAAGTGCTGTTGGTGCACCAACACAGATCTTCTTCGATGGGACAACTGATTCTTATAAAAACGGATACTCTTTGTTGAAACAAGGTAACGTCTACGCCCTAGAGCTAAGATTTGGTGAAGGTGGAGGTGCAGTGGCTTTTGAATTCGAATATGACAGAAAAGATCAGACTTGTGATCCATCAACAAATTCACCGACATCAGTCTGTTGGGATGGATTTAAGCCTTTAGATGCTTCTGTTTTAGTTCCAGCAGAAGGGACAGATATGCATAACCCTCAAGTGATTACTGCGGCGGCTTTAAATGCGATCAGTCTAGATGTTAAAACTTTGTTCTACGACGCGGAACAAGACATTTTGGATTACACAGCAAGATTAGTTAACCCAGACGGAACTGTTTACCTTACGGGTGACATCGGTGACATCGGTTTAACTTTAAATGCACAAAATGGTTTATTGTCTGGAACTTTAAATGCAGGTTATTTGGCTGCAAATCCACGACCTAGAATTGTATTTAAAGCCACAGAAAGATTCACGGCGAATCAATCTGCGACCTCTTCATTGCCAATTAAGTTTATTCCTAATTAATTTCTGGAATTAAATTTAATAACAGCTTGTTTAATTATTATAAAAAAGGCTTCTGAAACAGAAGCCTTTTTATTTAAATTCTATCAACAGTGTTGTGTCGTATATTCAGTCTGAATCAATTATCGTATTAAATTGAGACTTTTGGGTTTCATTAGATTATTACTTTCCATTTTAAGATTAAAAAATCCGATAAGTCCTATGAATGAAAAACTTGTTTTATTCTAAAAAACAAATTTTAAATTCTTTATCTTGTCTTACAATTTTGTCTGCCATGCTTTTTTTATATAACAATTGCGGCGCAGGTTTTAACGCAAGCAACGAATTTTCAAGTGGCGGTGGAACGAATCAAAATTTTATTTCACAGTGCGTTCCCAGTTCGCCTCAAGCCAAAATGCAACTTCACCGTTTAACGAACCAAGAGTACATTTACACCATTAAAGATTTGTTTAATGTCGATATGGTTCCTTCAAACTTTCCCACTGCAGATCAAGCCGGGGGTAGTGGTTTTACCAATGAATACTCTAGAATGAATCGTGACACCAACTTATCTCAAAACGTGAGTAACGCGTACTTTGAGCTTGCACTGAATACTGCAAACCGAATTATCACTTCAAACCCAAGTTCAATTTTAGGTTTAAGCTGCAACACCAGAACTAATGCGTGCTTCGATGATTTTTTAAGAAAGTTAAGTCTTAAAGTTTTTAGAAGACCTTTAATTGAACCTTCAGAGATGACCAGTTTAAAAAATATTTTCAACGCCTACACAACCTTTAATGAACCAGCGGAAGTGATTTTAGCAACGATGCTGGCGTCACCAAATTTTTTATATAAATCTTATGGGGCTTACTCAGCACCACAAAATCAAAAAGTGAAGTTAAATAATTTTGAATTGGCATCAAGGTTGTCATACTTGATATGGGCGTCTAGCCCTGATGATATTTTATTAACTTCAGATTTAAGTTCGCAAGCTAATGTAGAAGCTCAAATAAAAAGAATGCTTTTAAATCCAAAATCAAAACGCTTGTCGTCCGTCTTTGCCGATCAGTGGTTAGATTATTCAAAAGTTGAAAACAGCTCTGTGCCATCAGAGTTTGGGGTTTCAAACATGGTGCTTCAAAGTGCCAAGCGTGAAACAGAAGAGTTTGTGAATCATGTTTTAACTCAAAGTTCACGGGTTTTAGATTTATGGGATGCGGATTATTCTTTTTTGAATGCAAGCTTAGCCGCCCACTATGAAATATCTGGCGTGACGGGGACAGCCTTCACCAAAGTTCCAATATTAAATTCAAGTTCTGGATCAAATCGTGGGGGATTAATCTCTCAAGCCAGTTTTTTAATTAACACCTCTGGTGGGACTTTAGATACACATCCAGTCAGTCGTGGGTCGTGGATTTTAAATAATGTTCTGTGCGATACAGTGCCACCTCCACCTCCTGGGGTGACGGCATTACCTGATTCAAGCTTGGTCAATAGTCCGCGTGAGTTGGCTGCACTTCACGCTAGCCAAACTAGCTGTAAGGGTTGTCATGCCCGAATGGACCCACTGGGTTTTGGTTTAGAAAATTATAATGCAAGTGGAAAGTGGATCACAAGTTACAATCTAGGTAAATGGAGCGGACGAGGGATTTCCGTTGTTGCTGATGGTCTTTTAGATGGGGAAAGATTTAATGGTCCCGGTGAATTAAAAAGACTAGTGGCTAATAATCCTGAAACTAGCATTTGCATGTCTCGTAAAATAGTCAGTTTTGCCTTGGGTCGAACAATGAATTTAAAAGATCACTGCTTGTCTGAAGACCTGGGTGTCAATGTGATTTCGAATGGTGGATCCTTCGAAGACGTTTTGAAAAAAATAATTAATAGTCCTTCATTTAAAGAAAACGGCAGGTAAGTGATGAGCAAAAAAAATGTAAATCAAAAGTATAATCTGCAACCCAAGTATCTGCCTACAGAGCAATCTAATCAGAAACTAAACCCATCACTTAATCGTCGTCAGTTTCTTGAAGGAAGCATTTACGGAATGACATTAAAGTTGATGTTGCCAACTTTAGTCAGTTTAATACCAAAAGACTTAAGATCGCAGACGGTAGCTAATCCTATGAATTTATTTGTGATGTATATGCCTGACGGGACTTATCCTCATTCTATAAATCCTAATGGGACTTTGAAGTGGGACCGTAGTATGTCTAGATGGTATCCGGCAGTAGGCGCTTTGCCAACAGTGTTGCCAACCATGTTAAATAAATTAAGTGGAATGCAAAATGATTTTTCTATTGTCAGTGGTCTTCAAAACTCTGCGGGGAATACCTGCGCGGGACACCATGCAGACGCCATCGCAAGATATTTGACTGGAAATGATTTTCAAAACAATTGGTGTACAGATTTATATTCAGTCAATGACAGTATCGATCAGATTATTGGTAAAAAATTATCTGGAAAAACAGACGCGACCTCAATACAGAAACATATTTTAAGTGCAAAAATGCGAAATGCCGGCGGGGCCGATATGGGCACCGGTGCGAACCGTGAGTGGGGCCATAACTTATCCTACTTAAATAATAAACCCGCTTACAGTTATACAAATCCAGGTCAGATGTTTGTGGATACATTCGGTTTACCAACTGATCCTCAAATCACTGCGGCTTTGAAGAAACGTAAAAGTGCACTCGATTTTTTACTTCCAGACATTCAAGCCAAAAGAGCATTAGCGTCTGCGGATGATAGAATTATTTTAGATCGTTGGTTAACTAATTACGAAGAATTACAAAGAACTTTAGCATCAACAGGGACTGGACCGGTTTGTACTAAACCAGCAGTGCCAGCAGCTAATTTAGATGCCGCGGCCAGCAGAGGCCAAGACTATAACGCGATTGTTAAAGCTAATATGGATATTATGCTGGCCGCTATGGAATGTGGAATTAGAAAAGTTGGTATTTTACAAATGCAATCTGAAGCCGCTGATATCAACAATTTCTATAATCAAATTGTGGCGGCAGAAGATCTTCATTCCGAAGTGGGCCGTACAACATTAATCAGTGATATGGCCACAAGTCAGCATATTGGTATGGCACACTATGGGGCCGACAATACAGATATGATTAATTACTTAAAATTAGTTACATTAAATAATTATTATTTAAGACAATATCGTTATTTTGTACAAGGTTTAAAAACTAGGGGTTTATTTAATAACTCTATCGCCACTTACGGTTATGGATTTAAAGACGGTAATCATACTAGTGCGCCGGCAGATATGCCCTTCTTAGTTGCTGGCAAGGGTGGGGGATTTAAAACGGGTCAACACCATAGGTTGACAGCAGTCAGGCCAGATCAAGTCAGTTACAGCGTTTCAGCACTGACCCCGCTTCCAAATTTTTGGGCTTCAGTTTTAAACAAGTACGGCATCAACTATAGCCACACCAACACCACTGGAAACACCAATCAGCTTTTTGATTAAAAATAGTTTTAGAAATGTTAGCTAGCTCTTTGATTTTTTACTGACAAAGTTGCAGTGCAACCAAGTTTTTCTAAGTAGGTGATTAGTTTTTCAATACTGAAAGTAGAAAGATGGGCGTTCATTAACTCACTGACCCTTGAATGAGGTACTGCTAAAATTTTTTGAAGATCTTTTGATTTGAGATTTCGATTACGAATAATTTTGATTATATTCAGAAAAAGATCTACCTTAAGTGACATTGCTAAGCTTTCGCTTTTAGTGAAGCCAATATCTTCAAAAACAGATTTTACTTTTCTCGGCATTATAGTCTCCTAAGTTGCTTTAGCCTTAATTTGGCAACATCAAGATCCACTTTAGAAGTTTTGGAACTTTTTTTGGTAAATGCATGTAATACATAAATATGTCCTTTTATTTGTAAAGTATAAACCACCCTATACCATCCTGCTTCATCTTGTTCTTTGAGTTCGAAAACGCTTGGTCCAATGCTCTTCATTGGGCGACTTCGAATTGGAATTTCTCCTTTTTGTAAAACATTGAGTTGAAAGCCTATTGAAGATTTTGTTTCAATAGGAAAATTAGACAAGATTATTTTACTGTCGCCAAGCCATTCAACTTTTTTAATAGCCTTCAAGTTAAACTCAAATATATATGTACAAGTTTATGTACATATATACAAGGGCTAGTGTCAAAATCATTATATATCTCCAATTATATTAAGTTTTCTAAACAAAGAATTGCAAGGTAGAATTTGTATGATCGTCGATAAGTTGGTTTTGAATATTTAAATCCGGATGTTAGTGATTTTGCTAAACTTCCTAAAAGGGTGATTTTTACACCCATGTAAATGTCTTTATTGTCATTCTTGTTTCAAATGATTAATCTGTAAAAATGAAAAATCTATTTTTTATATTAGTCTTTATATTTTCAGTGAGTTCGCACGCATCAGCCATTAGAAAACGACTCTTAATTATTGGTGATTCTTTGACTGAAGGCTACGGTGTACAAAAACAAGATGCTTTTCCCAATCAGTTGCAAATTCTATTAGATCAAAAAAATAAAAACATAGAAGTTATTAGTGCGGGTATTAGTGGATCGACCTCGGCCAGTGCTATAAAAAGGCTTCAGTGGCACATGAAGAAAAAACCAAATATTTTAATTTTAGCCCTCGGTGCGAATGATGGTCTCAGAGGACTGAAGCCAGAGATGACTAAAAAAAATTTAGACCAAGCCATAAAGCTAGCCACGTCTAAAGGTGTACTTGTGTATTTGGCTGGAATGAAATTACCATTAAATTATGGGCAAGAGTACAGACTTGCTTTTGAAAGTACTTTTTCAGACTTAGTAAAAGAAAATAAAATTAAAAAAATTCCTTTTTTATTAGATGGTGTTGGTGGTCGTAAGGACCTTAATTTAGATGATGGTATCCACCCCAACGAAAAAGGTCATAAAATTATCGCAAAATATATTCTTAAAAATATTCAAGAGAGCTTATGATTTTAGACGTAAAAAAACTAAGTAAAACATATTCTCAAGGCGCTTCTTTAATCAGTGCCCTTCATGATATTTCCTTCCAGCTTCAGGCAGGAAAAAGTTTAGCTCTGACTGGACCCTCCGGAAGTGGTAAAACGACAGTTCTAACTTTACTTGCAGGCTTAGACACGGCGACATCAGGATCTATATCCGTTGATGGGACTTTGATGTCTGATTTGACAGAAAAACAACTGGCTGTTTTCAGATCGAAAAATATTGGAATTGTGTTTCAACAGTTTCACTTAATGCCTCACCTCACCGCTGAGGAGAACGTAAGTCTTCCACTTGAAATTCTTTCGTTGCCAGATGTGTCCTCACGGGCCTTAAAAATGCTAGATGCGGTTGGTCTATTAGATCGCAAAGATCATTTGCCTCATCAGTTAAGTGGGGGAGAACGTCAAAGAGTCGCGATTGCTAGAGCAACAGTTCTTCAACCAAAAATTTTATTTGCCGATGAACCCAGTGGAAATCTAGACACTGAGACTGGAAATAAGGTGATGGATTTATTATTTAATATGTCTAAAATATCGAATACGTCTTTGGTGCTAGTCACACACGATTTAGAACTTGCCAAACGTTGTGATTTTCAACTGCATCTTCTTGGTGGCCAGTTAGATCATCGTTATCCTAATTCCCAACGCGGACATTTGAGTTGAAGATTTTTAAATATATCTTTCGTGAGCTTAAAAACAATCAAAGGTTTAGCCTTTTATTTATTTTAAATTTAGCAATGGGGCTTTCAGGCTTCATTGCTCTTGATGGTTTCAAAGTTTCGCTGGAACAGACGATCAGATCAAAATCAAAAGTTTTATTAGGTGCTGACTTTGGTATGTCGGCAAGACGTAGCATCACTGAGGATGAAAAAAAAATAGTTTTTAAAAATATATCAAATAGGTCTGTTTCGAATCAAATTAAGCAGACTAACATGGTTGAAGTTTTTTCTATGGTTTCAAATAGTGACAAAAAATCTAGATTGATTCAAATCAGAGCCATTGAAAATAATTACCCTTTTTATGGAAAGGTCGAGCTTCAAAAAAATAACCTTAACCAAAATCAAGCACACGCTAATTTAAGACAATTTTTAAAAATTTGGGTTCATCCCGAAGTGCTTGGACAATTAAACGTAAAAATCGGTGATAAGTTAAATATCGGAAAGGCCCAGTTTCAAATTGAAGATGTTGTTAGTTCGGACTCGGCCTCAGGCTTTGGGACGAGTGTTGCACCAAGAATTTACATGAGTCTTGAAAATTTAAAAGCGACTCAGTTAATTAAAGTCGGAAGTGTGGCTTGGTATACAGTGCTCTATAAAATTCCAGATCTTAATAATTTAGAGTTAACAGAACTAAGAGACAAAGTTTTTGAACAGATCGAAAGCCCAGAGCTTCAGATCTACACTCACGAAAAAGCCAGTGAACAGTTATCGGGATTGATTTCAACCTTAAATGACTTTTTGGGGCTAGCGTCCCTTGTGGCTCTTTTTTTAAGTGCAATAGGAACCGTTTTTTTAGTGAGATCTTACTTTTCATCAAAAGTGGATCAAATCGCAATTTTAATAAGTTTAGGCCTGACCCCAAATCTAGCTTTAAGTTTTTATTTAATACAAATTTTTATTTTAGGTTTGTTAAGTTCCTTGGTTGCAGGGCTAATAGCTATTTTAATTGTCCCCGTGATTGGAAGTTTAACTCAAGGTTTGCTTCCCTTTGAAATTAATTTCGTTATCCGACCTTCAACTTTTTTACTTGGTACGTTAGTTGGAAGTATCGGAAGCATTTTAATTTGTTTGCCCTTAAGTTTAAATTTAATTCAAATTAAGCCAATAAGACTTTTATCTAAAGACCAAACAAATGATAAAAATTCATATTTATTAAATTTGATTTCAAGTCTTCCTGCTCTTTTATTTTTTTGGTTTTTATCTATTCAGCTTTCTAATTCTTTTAAAGTCGGATCTGTATTTACTTTGGTTTTTATTCTATCAGGACTATTTCTTGCTCTGATTTCTTTTTTAATTTTTAGTCTTCTTAAGTTTTATAAGAATATAAATAATTTAAGTTTAAGATGGGCCTTAAGGGAACTGACCCGTGATAAAGTGACGACAGTGACTTGTTTTGTTTCCATTGGTATAGGTGTTTTACTTTTAAATTTAATCCCACAGGTTCAAAAAGCGGTCAGGGACGACCTTCAAAATCCCGCAGATTCTAAAATACCAAGTTTTTTTATGTTTGATATTCAAGAAGAACAAGTAAAGCCTTTAGTTGAAATTATAAAAGATCAAAAAGGACAAATAGGTCAGGTCTCACCGATAATTCAAGCACGACTGATTGAAGTCAATGGTGTTGATTTTAGTAAAAAATTAAATCTTGAAAAAGGCCAAAAAAAATTATCTCGTGAACAAGAGCAAGAACTAAGATCTAGAAATCGTGGGTTTAATTTATCCTATAGGGACAGCTTAGATGAATCTGAAACTATTTTAGAAGGCAGGTCATTGAGTCGTATTTATGACGAAAACAAAATCGCTGAAATTTCATTAGAAAAACGTTTTGCAAAAACCCTAGGTCTAAAAATAAATGATCAATTGACGTTCGAAATTGACGGCGTTCCTATTGATGGACGGGTTATTAATTTAAGATCTATTAAATGGAGCTCATTTCAACCTAATTTCTTTATTCAATTTCAACCAGGGTCTTTGGATTTGGCACCAAAAACTTTTGTGGCCACTGTTAAAACCTTCGATTTGAATAGTAAACTAAAACTTCAAGACGCCATTGTGGCAGCCCATCCCAATATTTCGATGGTGGATGTGTCCAGAGTCATTCAACGTATTGTTCAAATCACAGATCAGATGGTTTGGGCTTTACAGTTTATGTCGCTATTATGTTTTTTGGCTGGATTCGTAGTTATTTATTCAATCGCCAATCATCAAGCCTCCATTAAAAAATGGGATATTGGTTTATTAAAATCTTTAGGGGCCTCATTGGCAACAATTCAAAATCAATTTTTGTGGCAATTTCTAATCATAAGTTTTATGGCCACAGTGGCTGGAATCCTGATAAGTTTTATTGCCAGTTACTTGATTTCAAGTCTAATTTTTGAAAACTCATGGAAATTAGACTGGATCCCACCTGTGTTATCCTTAGTCGGATGTCTATGCGTTAGCTTGATTGTGACCTTCATCGCTATTAACCGATCACTTAAAACGAAAACTATTGAACTTTTTTATTAGGAGTTAATAATTGAAATCTAAAATTATTTTCTACATTATTTTTTTAAGCACAACGCTGATTTTTCAAATGGCCCAAGCTGGAAAAATTAAAATTCGAGCCAGAGAGCATTACGAACTGCATTCAATTAAAATAGACAATCAGAACCTAAAATACTCTGGTTTAAGTAATACTATTAACGTTTGGTACGAAGTTCCGTTCAAATATTCTTTCGGAGTTTTTATTAGTCCTATTATTGGAAAAACCCCAATTAATGATAAAAAAAATTCTAATTTACTCGGGGATCAAATTCAAATTTTTAATCTTGGCTTAGAGTTTAAAAAATACATCCCTCTTTTTAATAAAGAACAATTTTTTTACAGAACAGGTTTGTCTTGGATCAAAATAAAGTCAGAAGGCCAAAGCGAAGACCTCAATGGTTTAGGATTGTATCTTGGATTTGGTTATGAATTTAAATACAAAAGAATGGGCATTGCGCCGGAGTTTGCTATGAGATATGGAGTTCTTGAAAGTAATAATTCGATAACATCAGTAACTCCATCAATTGGATTTCACTTTTACAAATTGTAAATGTTTAATTTAAAATTATTGATAGCTTAAGGTTGTTGCTTCGCTAAGTTAACTAAAGACTGTGATTTATAATTTGAATATCTTTAGTGTTGTATTTTTTTTCGTCCAATTTTTTAATAATATTTTTTAATACTTGGGCGTCCAAGGTTTTTGTTCTGGACATGATCCAAAGGTAATTCTGGTTTGGAACTCCAACTGACGTCCATTGATAGCTCGGATCTATATCGATCATGATGTAGTCCATTTTCAAGGGCCAAAAGGGTTGAACTTTCCAGTGTGATTTTGTTTTAGTGTTATAAATCCATGCCTTTTGAGTGATCACTTTTTTTGGCCCATCAAGGGCATCTTTGTTGTAAGAAAAAGTAATGTCGATTCTTTTTTTAGCTTCATTCCACTTGTACTGCTCAAGTGAATTATATGCGCCTTTTTCAAAGTAAGTGGTACGTCCTGCGATCACATACCAATCACCCATAAATCTATCTAAGTCTAATTTTTCAACTGTATTCATATAGCCTCCCGAGGCACAACTATTCAAAGTCAATAAGGTGATAAATAGTAAATTCAAATTTAAATAAAATTTATTTTTCATAATTTCCTGCTGAGTTAAGTTTTGTTTAGCCCAGTTCGCTGGGGGTTTTTCCAATCTGTGGTGCATGGACATAAGGTAGCTTCTCAAGTTTTTTTGTGGTGTAATAGGTATCTAATCCTGAAAGAGCGACTGTTCCCAATTTTTCATAATCTAAGCTTCCGTCTGTTTGTATATAGATGTTATCACAAACAATAAATTCTACGGAAGCTATTACTAATTCCGTAGAGTTCGCTTTGATGAAATGATGCTCGACAAGTTTCATCGCAATTTTGACCTCAGCTTCTTGAACAAAGGGGGCAAAGAAGTTGTAATCTTGTTTGTTAATATTAGAGCTATTATTGATTACGTCTTGGTTGTTCTTTGGCTCCAACCACTCTTCAGTGAAGCCTACTTCAGTAAATTCAGAAGTGCCTTTTGGGTATTTTGCACTTGTTAAATGTGCTTTTTTGTAAAAATCTTGATGGACATGATTGATCGTAAAGTACCCGGTCTCCATGATGTTTTCAAAGGTCTGTCTTGGGGTTTTATCCGGTCTAAAATTAAGACTTAAAAGAGGTGGAGCGGAGCCGATATGTGTGACAGAGCTAAAAATAGCTAAATTTGTTTGATTTAAAGAATTTTTAGTTCCAACTAGATTTGCCGATTTGTAACCAGTCAGGCTGTTAATCAACTGCACCCTGAAATGTTTGTCCATTTTTGTAATTTCATCATTGGAAATAAATTTCATTCATCAATAATACCTAGAAACATGAACAATAAGCAGAGTTCTTTTCATTTGAGTTCTAAAATCAAGTTTTAATAGTCAGATCTAAATTAGTAAACTTAGGGTCTATAATTTTTTATATAATTTTAGATATGGCGATTTCTACGGCTGATAGCTTCGTAATTAATAGTTTACAACCCAGTAATATCTATAATTTGAATTAGAGTCCTATCTGTCTTTTTAAGATCTTGGTGATTTTGGGACCAGTCTTTGCTATAGATTTATAGCTGTGAGCCAACCTATGATCTTTAATTTTTCTAAAAATATGCAAGATCTACTAAAGCAAGTCGAACGTATTTCTAAATCTAAAGCTCTAATGCTGAGCTTAGGGCTCCATGCATTAGCATTTGGTTTAATTGTATCAACTGGTTATTTAAAGTCGTCACAAGTCGCTTTACAACCTCAAATAGAAGTAGATTTGGTAGATATTGAATTTACTTTGCAGGATCAAGATTTATCCAAAATAAAGACCCCAAAAGCGCCAGCCGCGACCAATTTAAAGCCAAATAAGACAGTGCTAAAAACCAGTTCGGCTCCTAAGTTAGAAACGGCTAAGGGTCCCAAAGACAGCGTCTTAAATCCACCTGCTAAAAAAGAACTCCAAAACTTAACAGAAAGTGAATCGGTCGAAAGCTCAGGCGACCCCAATAGTGCCGCAAAGAATTCCCGAACCATTCGGATGAGTTATGACCAATACCTAGTGTCTTACATTAATAAATACAAAACCTATCCTAGAATCGCTGAGCGCTTGAAACAGCAAGGTGTTGTGATCTCTAAGATTGTGATCACAAAAGAAGGTCAGTTGAAAGATGTCATGATTGATAAGTCATCTGGATTTTCATCCCTGGATCAAGGCACCCTAAATTTAATTAAATCCTTAGCTCCCTTTAAGCCTTTACCTGATCAGTTCAAATCTGAATATCAAGTTAATATCCCTATAGAATATATTCTGGCTGGGTATTAAATTTAATGCATTAGAAATATAAAACTTGCCCCAAGAATCACACCTAAAAACCCATGACGATCTTTAAGTGAAGCGGGGACCAAGTGTCCAAAGGAAACATAAAGCATAACGCCTGTCACAAGTGGTAAAACGTAAACATCAAAGTTGAAAAGCTGGATGGCAAAAACACTCACTAGGGTTCCTAAGAAAATAGCCACACCGACTAAGATCGCATTTTTATAAGAGGTCGCCTTATTAAACCCACCTGATAAGCCAATGCTGACCACAAGACTGCTCTCAGCAATGGTGTGAACCATAAACCCAATGGCAACCAAAATTCCAATATTTTGATCTAACATAAATCCAGCTGTGATTTCGATTCCATCAAAAAAAGCACAGATCAAAATACAACCAATTGAAGTGCAGGCCGCATGATGTGAAATTAAATGCTTATGATCCGGAGCTTCATGATGGTGGTGACAATCTGTCGATGCCTCTTTGCCAAACATGATCGGGGCCAAATAACCCTCAGAGATTTTAATTAATAAAAAACCAACAAAAACTAAAATAGACGTCAGGGCTGACGGTTCAGAATAAATTCGGGGCAAGAATTCTAAAAGTGTGATCCCTATTAAAAGTCCACCACCGATAGCGACCAAGAAGGGCAAATAAGGCTTAAAGAAGTCATGGTTTTTAGCAACTAGTAGTCCTAACACTGAAGACAATGTAGCTACGACAAAACCAATACATAGAATTAAAACCATAACACACACCTTTAGATCAAAACTCTATATCTTTTGTTAGTTCAATTCACTAAATTTAACTCACTTAGCCACGGCAAAGCTTTTTTAACTTCTACACCTTGTTCGTTTGAAAATTCACGCTTTAGATTTTTAACTATTTGCACTTGGCGAACATTTTTAAAATGAGAAGAGAAACTTTTGAAATGGGGAGAAATATCAGAATCTCCTAATTTAACTTCGATAAGCCAGCAGTTTTTGTCTTGAACCTCGATAAAAAAATCGATCTCTCTGCCATCTTTGGTTCTTAAAAAGTTTAGTGATACATTATAGCCTAATACATCTTCCAAATAATGAGCCTCTTTAAGCAGTGCACAGGCTACAATATTTTCTAATTTTTGTGATTCGTCCCCTCGAACTAAGCCTGAATCATAAAAGTAATATTTAGGTTCTTTTTTTAAAGAACGACTTATATTTTGATGATAAGGTGAGATTTTAAAAATAACAAAAAGATTTTCAAGTAAAGATATCCATTTCTGAATAGTCTTTGGATCTTTAGAAAGTTGTCGGGCAAGGTTCGCAGTCGATACTGTGCTGCCAACTCTTTCGCTTAACAGATGAATCAGTGTTTCGAGGCTAGAAATGTCTCTGATGACTTCAAGATCAAAGGCATCTTGTCTTAGAATAAGATCTAAATGTGATCGCCGCCATCGATTATAATCATTTTTTTTACCGCTTAAAAATGGTTCAGGGAATCCACCTACCGTTTGAAGTCGAAGGTACGAATCCTCAAGGCTGAGTTTAAATTTTGATTCTTTTAGTTCTTTTAAATCGAAAGGATGCAGTCTGAAATTCAAATGCCGTCCAGCTAACGAATCACCTGCTTTTTTAAAAGCCGTCATTTTGGCGCTTCCAGTCACAAGAATTCTTGGCCTTACCCCTTCTTTATCAAAAATACCTTTTAAAAATGATTTCCAATTTTTCATTTTATGAATTTCGTCCAAAATAAGAAGCGGAGTTGTCCTGTTCCATTCTTTTTTAAGTATTTTTAAACGATCATCGCCGTCATCAAAACTAAAATAGTCGTAATTATCAAATAAACTTTTTGAAAGTGTAGTTTTACCACTTTGCCTTGGACCACTAAGAATCAAGATTTTTTTTTCAAGATCGGCTTTTAATTGTGGTTGGATTAGTCTTTTAATCATTAGACCATTATGGATTATAATCTAGTTTAGTCAAGACCATTATGGATTATAATCCATAATGGTCTTGACTAAATATTATAAAATTAAAAAATATACTTTAAGCCCATTTGAAAGGACTGTGGCATTCCGGGTCTTAATCCGAAGGGCCGTGCAGCCACCGCGTACTCTTTGTCAAAAAGATTAGACGCTTTAAAACTTAAGCGTAAGGGATTGGATAGTTGATAGTGGGCGACAAGATCCACAAATTGAAATCCATCAATTTCAATTCGACCGGCTTCAACACTTTGGTCAAACACTTTGGTTTGAGAAGTCACCGACACTTCGCTCGTTAACTTTTTGTAAGTCGCGCCTAAGCTCAGTGTGTATTGAAACTTTGGAATGTAGGGCAGGGGGTCGCCTTTTTTAACGTTTCCAGCGCCCCATTCCGGTGAACCTGATAAGAAGTTAGAAGCAAAAGTAGCATCTAAATAAGTGAAATTAAGTCCAAGGGGTAAATACACTTGTCCTAAATAAAACCCTTTGGTCATACCGCCTTCTAGGCCGTAAATGTTGGCGGCCCCGCCGTTGAAAGCTTCCCCTGATCCAGAAATACAGCCTCCAGAGACGGTGCAGGTTCCTGTGATGTTCTGATAGTCAGTGTAAAATAATGTGGAATCAAATTGTAAAAGTAAGTCAGGATTTAAATACTTAAATAGAAGCTCAAAGTTGTTTGCTGTTTCTTTCACTTCATCTCCTGAAGCTGAAAGTCCCGCGAGTGAAGCCGCGCGGTTAAAGCTTGTGCCTAAAGAAAAATGGGGGGTGATTCTTTTAAAAATAGAAACGCCAGGAATAAAGGCAAAGTCGGATCGGCCGATGTTATTCGCAGGATTTAAATCATTACTAAAATCATAATCAACAGATTCCATTCGAAACACTGGTGTTAAAATAAAAGATTTGTAAGTGAATTTTGTAGAAGTAGAAAGCGTATAAGCCATTGTGGTTTGTTTTTCTAAGCTAGTCTGCTGAGTGGGGTCGCCAACAGCTTCTAAAGCGCCATCAAACATTTCATAATTATTGGACGTCTGATCGCGGCGAACTTGATCTTGGTGAGCTCTAATAAAAACTTCAGGTTCAATTTTTAAAATTCCAGATTTTAGATTTAATGAAAACTCATCGGTGTACTTAGTTTGAACTCCTTGGCTAAAAAAATCTCGTTTGTTGTTAGCCAAAATCAATTCGCCATTTGTTCCTGCTACCGCAGAATCGGTATCCCCAATCAAGATTCCATAAAACAAAGCATCCGAACTGGGATTGTTTAATAAATTTGCAAGCGATCTAGCGGGGCTGTTGTCTCTAAATTTATCTAGTCTGTTCCATGTGCGAGAATAATTATTTCTGTAAGCCACAGACTCTAATAGCCCCGATTCAGACACTTGTAGGGTGTGTCTAATCTGATAGGTCTGATGATCCCAGGTCATATTATCTAAGGCCGACGCTGAATATCGTCTAAAGGGCGAGGTTTTAAAATCATCGACAGACAAACCCAAGTATGTTTCATTGGAATCTTCGACAGAATATCCCAAACGAAATTCAAGTTTTTGAGCCCGATCTCCTTTTGAAATATCCAATCGGTATTTGGCTAAGATTTCAGATTTAATAACATCAGTATTGGATCCGCCATCAACAGTCTTAAATCCTTCTGAAAATATGTGTGAACCTTCAATCAGGTAGCTGCCTATTTTTGTTTGGCCAAAGTTAGCAGGTCCTGATGAAGATAGCTTTCCGTTCCAGGTGTTAAAAGATCCATAATTAAGTTGAGCTGAGTTTTTGGTATTTAAAATATTGTCTGGGATCTGCGAACTAATATAATTAATGGCTCCGCCTACTGAATTGGGACCAATCCCAGTCGCAGAAAACCCTTTGTACACATCTAAGCGTTCAACGTGATTCATGTTTGGCGTGTAGTAAGCGGCAGGTGCCGAATAGGGGGCGGGTCCAATCAGAACATCGTCTTCAAGTAAAACAATTTTTTTAGATCGATCTGGGTTTGTGCCCCGTAAGCCAATGTTGGGTCTAAGCCCTAATCCGTCTTCTTCTCTGACATAAACTCCACTGACTTGTTTCAGCGCGCGGTTCACATCTGTGAATTGGTAGAGTTCAATTTTTTTTTCGTTAATAGTTTGACCTGTAAAACCACGATCCACTTGGTCTGTACTATCGCCAAAAATTACAATAGGCCGAAGGGTTTTTTCTTCGGCCTGAATTTGTGTTGAGTAAATTATAAAAACAGAAAATAAGATTAAAAAAAACTTCAATCCCCATCCCCTTGAAATACTAACGGAGCGTTTAATGAAAGCGCCGGTAAAATTTCAGATTTAAAAAGTATGATGACTTGTCGTATTTGTTTTTGAAGACCACATACAGGGACCAACAGATTTGTGTCTGTTGTTTTTTGGCATTCGTTTGCATTCATATTTAAAACCAGATCATTTAAAGTTCCAGTTTTTTTGAGATCTTGAATACGACCTAGAATCGATGAAGTTAAAGTTATTGTATCAGTGTAAACATTTCCGAATCCTTTCGAAGTTAAATACTGACCGAAACCACCTTCATTAAAAATTTGATTAAGTCCAATGAACTGCATTTCAATCGCGTCCAAACCAGTTTGACTCCACTTGTGTTCAATATCATCGGGGCATTTTTTATCCGAACTCAAACAGTCTTTGTGTAAACCAAGTGGCTTTCCAAGCTGAACATCTTTGGCGACTTCAAAGTAGAACATTGCGTCTGTTAAATTATTTAAAACAGTCTTGAAGTTTTCAAAAGTGGATCCATCTACCATTTTAGAAGTGAAGTTCCCTTGATCCAAAGCCCAGGATTCATTTAATTTCTGCGCTTTGGATTTTACTATTTCAGAAGATTTTAAAGCTAAAGTGCATAAGTCTATTTTTTTTGAAGCCTGATCTGTTTTTAACCAATCGTGAACTTTTGCGAAGCGACGGTTGTTGTTACAAGTGGTACTAGTTAAATCATTAAAAAGGGCGAACTCAACAGCCATTAAGCCTTGGGATGTGTAAAGGGCTTTTGGACTAAACTGACCTGAGTTTTTAATTTCAAGCATTTCAACATGCATTCCACAGTCGTACATCAAAGGCCAGCTATAGATTCCATTAGCAATGTCGCGGTCGTTGTCGTAAATCGGTCCGAATGGAGCGCTTAAGATTTTATGATAAGTCATCATGGTGTCTTTCCATGAATTTTTGGCTGAAGCTTCGAGCTGAGTTGTGTCCGTTGACGTCGATGGGTTTTTTAAAGCTTCGCAAAGTCCTAAAATATTTTGAGTTAACAATTCAGATTTAGTTTTTAATTCATTCGCATTGGGAATAAAAAAATGTACTCCGAGTTGAATAAAAAACTGATCTAAAGACATACCTTTAGTGTCTAATGTTTGACCTGAGTTTAACTGGTCCACGTAAGTCTTAAAACTAGCTAAGTTGATGTTTTCATGGCTGACTTGTGATGAGCCTAGCCAGCCGAAACCTATAAACAACAGTAAAACAAAAATAATTCGTAACATATGTATTTCCTAATATATTTCTTGAGTTGATTTGAAGCTATTCTGTGGCCATGTACTGAGTGTCCAGCATAAGTTGTTTGGCCGCGTTCAAATTTTCGCCAATCTTAGACCAAACTAAGGGGCTTGCTTCAAATGGACCCCAGCCGTTTGCTGGATCATAGTTGAATTTACCCCAACCTTGATTCATCACTTGATCTGCTAAAGTTGAAATTGTTGGGAATGCAAACTGAGCTGTCGCAATTTGTGTCTGGGCTTTTTCTGAAAGCAGCATTTTAACAAATTTTTGAGCTAAGTCTTTTTGTTGACTCGTTTTCAAGAAAGCAACACCAAATCCGTTCACGTGCACGCCGCCTTGGCCTTGATTTAAGTACTTTACATTCACATTCATTTTACGCTGTTCGGCTTCAGCTGTTTGATACTCACGGGCTAAATAGTAATGATTCACTAAGGCTAAATCACACAAACCTGCGCTGACATCTTTTATTAGAACAGAATCCCCTTTTTTATCGTCAATAGGCTGAGCTAAGTTAGTCATCCAGCCTAAAAGTATGGTTTCTGCATCGGCTTCACCGTACTGCTCAATTAGATATGAAACCAGTCCATAATTATAACTGTTGTCAGCTTTTCTTAGGCAAAGGTAGCCTTCAAACTCGGGCTTTGCTAAATCGGAATATGTGTTGATGGCAGAGACGTCGACGCCGCTTCTAAAGACCAAGGTTCTGGCTCTGAAAGTCAAGCCCACCCAATGTTGGTCGATAGAATCCATCATTCCAGTTTTGATAAGTTCGAATTCTGATAGCAGATCCATAGATTGGGTAAAACCTTGGCTTTTGAGTGCAGAAAAGTACGTGATATCTTTTGTTATAAATAAATCTGGTTTCAATGAATTTGGCTGGGCTAGAACTTTTGGATCGGAGTAATTTTTCAATGACTCTAAGTTATCAGCAAAGCTTGAATCAGTGATAATTACTTTTTCACCAGTTTGCAGTTCGAAATCTGCAATCAAGTTGCCATGGTCGGCCATTCCTTCAGCAAAAATAACTAGCTCAGCTTTAGACGTAAAAACCAAGAAATTGCATGCAATAAGTGCAGTTATTAAATTAATCTTAAGTTTTTTATTGTTAAGTTTGTTTTTAGATTCTTCTTTAAATTTACTATTAAATTTTTGAAACATTGAATTCCTTCTAAGGATTTAAATTTTTTTGTTAAAGCCAAGACCTATTCTGATTGGTCTTAGTAAGTATGTTTAGATATGTGTTTACCTGTCGTCCACAAAAAGGTGAAAATTATTATTAGTTGAAAATCTAATGAATACGGAACTGATAAGTTGTTGAGAACTGTTCATCCAGGTCTTTAATATCAATTAAATTTTTTAATTTATTAACTTTGGACTAAGAAATCGGTGATTTTAGCTAAATTCAGATTTATGACGAAAAATGTCATTCTTGTTTTATAAAATTTTACCTATGAAAACTTAGTTTTAAATTTTTTTTCTGCAATTATTAATGGCATACAAATTGATGTTATTGATTTTAACCAAAGATAGTGATTAACTTACGCATGAATTATTAATAAAGAATTCTATCTATAAGGAGAAAATTATGAATTCAATTAAGTTAATGTTAGCGGCCGTATTATTAGGAGCATTCACACTTACTGTTACTGGTTGCCCAGGCAAAAAAGAAGAAGTTCCTGCAGAAGCTCCAGCAATGGACACAATGGAAGAGGCTGGCGACGAAGCTGCTGAAGCCGCTCCAGTTGAAGGAACAGAAACTCCTGCTACTGAGCAAGCTGAATAGTTTTTAATAACTATAAAGTAAATTTTAAAAGCCTACTTTGAAAAAAGTAGGCTTTTTTTATTTAAAATAGAAACAGAAGGTCTAGTTTTTTATTCAAAGTCTTGTTCGGTCAGATTCATCTGCTCTTCGTCTGAAAGCTTGATTTCATTTTTTTCGTATTTAGAAAATTTGATAATACTAAATGGAATAGTGAGTAAGTAAATTAATCCAAAGGCAATCAGGGACTCCCAAGTGAAAGTCGCTAGAACAGAAACCAAAAGTATGATTATCACAAGACCTGCTCTGATGCTTTGCCTTGGGATAGATCCTAAGTCTTTAAAAGAGAAGGTGGGGATACTACTGGCTGCCAACAATGAAATAACGATTGTGTAAACCAAGATTATAGAATTGGGGATGATGACTTCCACGCCTAAAAAATTTGTATAAAAAGGCATTAATAACAGTCCAGCTGAAGCCGGGGCAGGGGTACCTTGAAAGAATTTTTTTCTCCAAGGGGCCGCATTTTCCTCTTCCGTTTCAACATTAAATCTGGCGAGCCTTAAGCAAATACAAACACTGTAGGTTAGCGCTACAATCCAACCTAAGGATTTAAAATCTTTTAGGGCCCAAAAATAAACGATGATTCCAGGGGCTACGCCAAAATTAACAAAGTCCGCCAATGAATCTAGTTCGGCCCCAAATTTGGAAGAGGCTTTAAGTAATCTCGCGGCTCTGCCATCTATTCCGTCTAAGATGGCAGCAAATAGCACGGCAAAAATTGTCAGCTCAAATCGTTGCTCGTAAGCGAAGCGAATGGACGTCAAACCTGAGCACAAGGCAATTAAAGTGATGGTATTGGGCACCAAATACCTTGCAGGAATGTTCTTTGATCTAGGCTTTTTAGTTGTCGCATGTGTCATAGAATTTCCAGTTATAGGATTTAGGTTATTAAAATTATTTTAAATAAGATCAAATAATTTACAAAATTATTTTAAATAAGACAGTCTCGCCAGCAATCGCCGTTTGGCCAATAAGCACATTAGCTTTTACAAGATCAGGATCAACAAACACATCAAGTCTTGATCCAAAGCGAATTAAACCAAAGCGTTCTCCAACTTCAAGGCTATCCGATTCATTTCTCCAACACAAAATACGTCGAGCGATTAATCCAGCAATTTGAACTACCCCAATTTCTATTTTGTCGTTTTTTATTTGCATCAGGTTTCGTTCGTTATTTTCACTGGCCTTATTTAGGTCCGCATTTATGAACAAGCCTTTGATATAATGAACTTTTGTGATTTCACCCTTGATGGGCGAGCGGTTCACATGACAGTTAAACACACTCATGAAGACCGATACTTTTAAAAGTTTTTTATTTGGATTAAAACTAAATTCTTTTGGCGAGTTTACAAGGCCTAAGAAAGAAATCGTTCCGTCGGCAGGGCTAAAAATACTATTGGGATCATTTGGGGTGACTCGATCTGGGTCTCTAAAGAAGTACGTGCACCACGCTGTCAGTATTAACCCCATCCAAAACAGATGAACTGAAATAAAACTGAGTACAAAGGTGACCAGCGCAAAAACAAAAATAAAGGGATAGCCTGCGCTATTTATTGGAACCCAAGCTTTTTTAATAGAATCAACAACGCTCAAAAAAACCTCGCTTCGTTTAAATGAAATTTTAAAAAATAATATAAAATTAAATTAAATACTTAAATACCATTTTATGAGTTCGTTTTCACTAAAAAATGTATTCTGACAGACTCCTCTGACAACAATGACGCCTTATTAAAAAAATCAAATTTTTCGTCCAATTCGTAGGCATTTATAACGTTTGTAATTTCATTGTCTAAAATATTTATATAATCTAAATTTAACTGAAGTTAATTTGAGTGAGAGGGTTGAATTGAAATTGTTGATTTTGTTATTTGTGACTTTTTCAACTCATGCTCAAGCTAGTCTATTTAGTCAATTGAGACAAGACTTAGCCTCTCCATTCACTACTGAAGCGAAATACTATTTACTCAGTGGTACTGCCCTCACTTTAATTCTGACTTTCGATGGTGTCGAAGACAATCTTGGACACAATATTCAAAATGAAGCGATTGATGATAAGCCATTAGGTCGTTTTTCTGTTTGGGGTGATCTTGCTGGACAAATGCTACCCAATGCACTTTATCTTTCAACATTATATGGCCTTTATCTTTTTACAGACAATTTAGAACATAGAAAAAAATCAATCTTAATGCTTAAAGCAACGGCCTACACGGGTCTAATGACGACAATCATAAAAGCCATAGTTCGTGAACCAAGACCAAATTCTAACAACAGAGACTCATTTCCATCGGGTCACACTGCTTCGGCCTTCGCTTTTGCCTCTGTCATCGGAACACAGCATGAGTGGTATTGGGGAGTGGCGGCCTACTCAATGGCCGGTTTTGTGGCCATGAGTCGAATTAATGACAACGCACATCGACTGCATGATGTTGTAGGTGGGGCCACCCTTGGTCTTGCGTATGGATTGGGCTTAAGCTATTTGAATGTAAAAAAAAGTAGCGCGCTTCAAAAAGTATATTTAAGTCCTTCAGAAGATGGCGTGTTTATTGGGTATAGAACTGCGCTTTAAATTTAAAAAATAATTTTTGATTTTTGTTGCAGACGAAGTCAGCATTAAAATAAAACTACAATTCAAATTTCGGACGAACGTTGACCCTAACATTCTTAGGGTCAAAGATAATTTTATGTCTCTTTGTATACAATCTAATATGTTCTTAAGTCCCAGAGTACGTCTTTGAAAGTTAAAACCAACCAATTGACTATGGATTTAGGCGATAGTCCTTCTCTTGATGATTTAAATGAACTGAGTTCATTACTCTCCACTGAAGTTTTGGATTTAAAAATAGTGTTAAAAAGTGAGTTAGGGATAAGTAACGTGCCATCGTTAAAAGAATTAACACTTAAATCAGAAATAAATTTAGATTTAAATTCAGATCTAAAATCAGTTAAAGAAGATTTAACTTTACTTCAAATTTTAAAAACTAAATTTAATCTTGAAAATTTTCGTCTAGGTCAAAGAGCTATCATTGATGCTATTTTGTCAGGCCAAGATGTGATGGCGGTCATGCCAACAGGGGGTGGAAAGTCTTTGTGCTATCAGCTACCGGCCTATGTTAATCCTGGACTCACAATTGTGATTTCTCCACTGATTGCATTAATGAATGATCAAGTTCGACATTTAAGAAATTTAAATTTGGGAGCAGGGTGTCTGCATTCAGGTTTAGAAAATGATGAGCGTCGCCAGATTTTTGCAGATATGAAAGCTCGCATGCACGAAGGCTACATTTTATATTTGTCGCCAGAGCGTGTGCAAAAGCCTGGATTTACGGATTGGATTAAGGATCAAAAAATAAATTTATTTGCAATTGATGAAGCTCACTGTGTGTCCCAGTGGGGGCATGACTTTAGAAAAGAATATGGCCAACTGGCTGTCTTAAGAAAAGTTTGTCCCAAGGTGCCCATCATAGCTTTGACGGCCACAGCAACGCCCCAAGTGAAGACCGACATTGTGTCTTCGTTAAATTTAAAAAATCCTGCCTTACATATTTATGGATTTTATAGACCTAATTTGTATTACCAGGTTGAAGCCTGTGTCACAGATTTAGCTAAAGAAGAGGCCTTGCTTCAAGCTTTAGACAATCATCCTTTAGGAAGAGTCATAATTTACTGTGGAACCAGAGACAAGTGTAAAGAGTGGTCGATGTTTATTAAGCAAACTCATCAGAAAGTGGCTTACTATCATGCAGGTTTAAGCTCTGAAAAAAGAGTCAGCATTGAAGAGCGTTACCAGAACGGAAAAATCAGAATTTTAGTTGCGACTAATGCGTTTGGAATGGGAATTGATCATTCGGATGTGCGTTTAGTGATTCATACCCAAATGCCTGGCAATATCGAGTCTTACTACCAAGAGATCGGCCGTGCCGGGCGAGACGGTCTGGATTCAACATGTTTAATGTTGTATGCAAAAAAAGATCGAATGTTACATTCATTTTTTATTCGTACAGCCAAGGCGTCAGAAAAAATAATTTCTCATAGATGGCAAAGTTTAGATTCTATCCAAGCGTATTCGGAAGGATATCTGTGTCGTCACGCCGAAATTTTAAATTATTTTAAAGACACCCATAAACTTCAAAAATGTGGGCACTGTGATCGCTGTGATCCAAATTCTGACCGAAAAGTAAATGTCAGTTATTCTTTAAAATCTCAGACACAATCAAAATCACAAAAAAATAAATCAGCTAAAAAAGTGATTCGACGAAAAAAAGCCAAGTCCTAATTTTTAGTTGGCCTTTCCACATCGAATCCCTTATTAATAATCTATGATTTCGGTGACTAATTTAGAAAAAACCTATCCAGGTAAAATCCTGTTTGAAGACCTTTCGTTTACAATGTCAAAAGGCGAACGCTTAGGCCTTGTGGGTCGAAATGGTTGCGGCAAGACCACACTTTTAAAGATCATTATTGGCGAACTTCAAGCGGATTCGGGCAAAGTGGTTTTTCCTAAGGGGTACCGTGTAGGATATTTGTCCCAGCATTTAGAATTTGATAAAGCCACAGTGCTTGAAGAGTGCTGTGACGGTTTAGAAGTTTACGAGCACTATAAAGCTGAAAGAATTTTGCAAGGCTTAGGTTTCAGTCTTGAGGGCATGCAGAAGTCCCCCCTTAGTTTTTCTGGGGGTTACCAACTTCGAATTAACTTAGCTAAATGTATTTTACAAGAACCAGATTTATTAATCCTGGATGAACCAACAAACTATCTTGATCTTTTAAGTTTACGTTGGCTTAAAGATTATTTATTAAGTTATCCAGGTGAAGTGATTTTGATTACACATGATCAGTATTTTATGGATCATGTGATCACTCACACGTTGGGAATCTATCAAACAGAAGCCAAAAAAATTAAAGGACCTTCCCAAAAATACTACGATCAAGTGAAGCTTGAATATGAAATTTTAGTTAAAAGTAAAGCCAACCAAGATCAAAAAATTAAAGAGATGGAAAAGTTTGTGGAACGCTTCAGGGCCAAGGCGTCCAAAGCGGCCCAAGCTCAATCTAAAATGAAAGCCATTGATAAGATTGAAATTATAGAATTAAAAGATGCCGAAAATAGTCTTGGATTTAAATTTTCATATTTGCCAACACCAGCAAAACGTTTGCTCAAGGCTGAAAATTTAAGTTTTGGTTACACCCCAGGTGAATACCTTTATGAAAACTTATCTTTTGAATTAACTCCGACAGATCGAATCGCCATTGTCGGACAAAACGGAAAAGGTAAAACCACTCTCTTAAGACAATTGGCCCAAGAGCTTACAAATAAAAAAGATGAAGTTTGGGTCCATCCTCAAACTAAAATTGGATTTTATCATCAAACCAATAAGAAAGATTTAAATCTAAAATCAACTATAGTTGACGAGATCGCCCAGACCAATCCTTTGCTCACAATCACACAAGTACGTGGGATCTGCGGAGCCATGATGTTTCCAGGGGACGAGGCTTTAAAAAAAATCGGAGTCTTATCTGGGGGCGAACAAGCCAGAGTCTTACTTGGAAAAATTCTAGCTTACCCGAACAACTGTTTACTACTAGATGAACCATCTAACCATTTGGACAGAGACGCTGTTGAAAGATTAGGGGACGAGGTCAATAAATTTGAAGGCCCCGTCGTTTTTGTAACTCACCACGAGGGACTTTTACATAAGCTTGCGACCCATTTGATTTATTTTAAAGAGCCATCACGCAGTGAAGGGTGCGAAAGCCCGAATGGTAAGGGTGAGCCTAAAGCCCATTTTTTCGCAGGCACATATCAAGACTTTTTAGATAAAGTCGGTTGGGGTGAAGATACGCTGACATCAAAGAAAAAAAGTTCATCAGTACCTAAAGCTGCAAATCAAAAAACAAATTCTGTAGCTATAAGTCAAGAGGACCGAAAAAAATCAAATCGTATAAAGAAAAGTATTGAAGTTCTAGAATCTGAAATTTTAAAAATGGAAGAGGATCTAGAATCTGACAATCAAAAACTAGAAGTTATTTTATTATCTGAATCAAAAGATAAAAACTCGATGATTTCTGAACACTATAAACTTGTGGGACAAAAGCAAAATGCACTTCAGCAAAAATACTCTGATTTAAAAGTTTTGGTTCAAGAACTGGACTCTTTAAATATTTAAATACATAGAATTAATAAATATCAGTAGAGATATAAACTTAATCTATCTTATTTTTAATTCTGATGTATCTACTTCAAAAGTGACTTCATAAGTTAGAGTGTTACTTAAAGTCTTGCCTTTAGGATCATTCCAATTCAATTCAATATCTTTTTGTGAAAATGATAAAATATCATTTTTGGTAAAATCAGTGCCGTCGTTAACTTCGAAGTATTTTTTTTCATCTAAGGATAACCATGCGCTATAATTTTCTAATTTTAAGTTGCACATGCCATATCGATTCACGTCGCCTAATTTTGTAATTGGACCTGCAGTTAAGGGCCAACTCAAACGACAGATCAGCTCGGCTTTATTCTTTTTAACTTTTGAATAAAAAATTAAAGTCTCTTTAACGCCATCTTGTTGAAACACAAACTTGTCTTGAACTTTGTCAAAGCTAGTTACGTCATCAATAAGGATTTGATCTTTACATTCCATTTCAATATTTGGTTTTAGATCTGTAAAAATCACGATTTTACAATTTTTAATTTTATACAACGAATGACCAGCTTCTTGTTTAGCTTTAAGCTTGTTTTGAAATTGACCAACTAGGTCGTCAATTTTTTTATCCTTCATACGGTTTTGAAAGGTATTATAAGCGCTTAGGCCAATAATAAAAGTAATCCCAAGTAAAACGATCCCAATTCCAATTTTTAAATATTTCATACTTTTAATAGTATTTAATTTAATTAGATTTGGATAGCGAATTTGGAAACTAGTCCTGGACTTATATTAAAATGCAGATTTCTTGTCTGACTACTTTCAGCGTTGAAAGTGAAAAAATGTTTTCTGCTTGATTCAGCCCGACGAGCCCAAATGGTTTGAGCACGGAAATCTCTGCAAAAAATCCTTATCTTTTTTTTGCCGAAGAAACAAGAATTATGAAGGTACCGAAAGCGCTACTTGAATAGTGAATAAAATTGTTATAGTTAAAAACTATGCTTCCAAACCCATCAGATTTAAAATACTTTTTAGAACTCTATAATGTAAAAAATATTTCTAGGGCTGCTGAACGTCTTGGAATCACGCAGCCAAGTCTAAGTGTTTCTCTTCAAAGGTTAGAGGAGCTTCTTAAAATTAAGCTTTTTGTGCGTTCCAAATCCGGTGTGCACGCGACACGTGAGGCCGATGTCTTAGCTAAAGACGTTGAGATTCTATTAAGTGATTGGCAACGCATCGGGGATAAAGCTAAGGGCGCTACGCTATCAGTTGCTGGTAATATTAAAGTGGGCTGTCATCCATCAGTCGCGCTTTACGCTGTCGATCTTTGGGTTAACCCGTTGCTAACTAAAAATAAGGATTTAGAAATCACGTTTGTGCACGACTTATCCCGTAAAATATTAGAGCAGGTGATTTCTTTTAAAATTGATATAGGCCTGGTAATCAATCCTGTATCACATCCTGATCTTGTGATTTTAAAGTTAATTGATGATCAAATCACACTTCGATGTTCAAAAAAAATTAAATTCGATAAATCTACTTTGGTCTATGACCCTGCCTTGGCTCAAGTCCAAAGCTTACTTCAAGTCTTAAAAAAGAAAAAAATTGAATTTAAACGTCATATTACAACTTCAAGCTTAGAGCTGGTCGAAAAACTAACGTCTGAGGGGGTCGGTGTAGGCATTTTACCTCTGAAAGTGTGTAAAATAGATTTAGATATATTTGATAAAAATATTAAGTCTATTAAAGACGAATTGTGTTTAATTTACCGTGCAGATTTACCTAAAACTAAATCTTTTGAAGTCACTTTAGACGAGATCAAGAAAGCATTTATTTAACTTAGAATCATTTTCTAATTAAAAAATTATTTAATTGATATTAAATTAAAATTTATATTGTTTAGAAATAGAATCTAAGGCTTTTTTCAAATAATCTGCAATGAATAGGTCTTTTTCTGAAAGACGAGTTGGTTTTAACAAGATATCTTTTAAATTATTAGTTTCTGAAATTAGACTATAAGACGGCTCTTTTTTAGAGAAAACAAGTTGTTCAACTTTTTGTTCAATAATTTTAATTTTATTATATACATTAAGTAACATATCATTTTTAGTATTTATTAAAATATAATCACCAATTTTTTGATTACAGCGAAAGTATGCAATTTTGTTTTCGCACTGGATATTTGGTGGACATCGAACTTGAAGATTTGTTCCATCGGATTGGGTTTGATTAAATACTACAGCATCAGTGTAATACTGGTATTTTTCTAACACAGCTTGGTTTGTGACAATGTCGTAAGCCGATCCAGAATAAAGTGACATTTTATTAAAAGCTAGGTCCTTGCTAAGCCAAATATTGGCATGGGCCAAGCTTTCTGGCTCATCTAGGCCTTCCAGTTGGTGAAAATAAACTTGGATGTCACCTGGTTTTTGTTCACCAGGCACGATTTTTTCACAAATTGGAGAGTTTAATAAACTGAGCATTTCAAGACTACTGGTGTACCTAACGTAATCTAAAGCAGAGCTTCCTATTAAGGCAGTGTTAAAGCAGTTGGGACCATGCTTAATTGTTCTTAGACCAACAAGTGATATGGCCTTTTCAGGAAGTACAGAGTTTAATTCATTGGACTGCCCGAAAGCCAAAGTGGAAATCAGGGTTAATAATTTAATACAAAAAAACAGTCTAAATTTGAGCAACAGCGCCTCGTAAAATTTAAGTTAAATTAAAGAAATTGATTGCATGGATCGTGCCTAGTTGCCAGCTGGTTTGAATCAAGTTAAATGTGTAATCTAAATATAGTTATTAACTATAATAAATGTGGTTGAGATTGATTTGTTTAGAATTTTTATTTGGTTTACTTTCTTCATAGGGAAAGGAGAAACCTATGAAAAAACAAGTTTTAAAAGCATTCGTTGTCGTTTTGGGGTTAAGTTCTGGGGTTCAAGCTCAAGAGTTAACATCCTCAGAAATATCTATAATTAAATTTAACGGAGGGGATCTTACTAAAGTTCCAGTTAGGCAAGAGCCAGCCCAAGGTTCTGACATCATCAATGAAGTGATTCATTCTAAAACGATTCAACTAGATAGATCAGAAGTCACTTTTAAGTGGACCGCTTTAGGTTATGGTTCAATGACTCATAAAGTGATTATTCAAGAGCTTACCAAACATACCGTTTTTAATCACAGAAATGATGGTGAGGACGGCCCTTGTTTAAAAAGTGATAAATTATTCTTTTCTGACGGAAACAATACACTGCCCAATGAGATAATCTTCGAACCCCAGGATTCTGTTGCTGATTTAAATTCAAATCCAGATCCAAAGTTGATTAATCCAAAATTACAAAAAGGCCAGGATGCCATGATCGAAGTATCTATTCAGATCAAGAACAGATACATCATTGATCGCCCTAAAAAGATTTGTAAAGTTTTAATGGTCGAAGACGTCAGAACTATTATCGACAGTGAAGAGTTTTATCATGTCAAAACACAAGATATGGGATTTAGACTTATTGACGACTGTCCAAAATAAATTAAGATTTAAAACTTATGAATCAAGCTAAAATCAAGAAAGTAGTCTTTATAATTTTAAAATCAGTGGCTATCATGTATCTAACAATACTGATAGCCATGTTTTTTTCTCAAGAAAAACTTTTATTCCATCCTACAAAAACTCCACTGACTTATGAATACAATTTTGAAATGCCCTTCGAAGAAAAATGGACTGTGCTCGAAGGCTTAAAAATTCACAGTTTATATTTTAAAGCACCAGAGCACAAAGGTGTGATTTTATATTTTCATGGCAATGGCTGTAATTTAAGTCAATGTGGTTTTATTGCAGATCAGATGACAAAAAAAACAGGCTGGGATGTTTGGATTGTAGATTACCCAGGCTATGGAAAAAGTGAGGGGCAAATAAAATCAGAAAATCAGCTCCATGTTATTGCTGATATAGTTTTAAAAGAAGTTGGGGAATTGAATCCTAAAAAAATTGTAATTTACGGACGGTCGTTAGGCACTGGAATTGCTACACGACTTGTATCTAAAAACAGAACTATGCCTTTTGATAAAGCCTATGATATTACTTCTTCAAGTTCAGATCTGGGTGACGTAAGTATTAATTCTTCCTCTCAGATAATACATGAGTTAAATTCAAATATTATATTAAGTGGGTTAGTTCTTGAAACTCCTTATTTTAGTATCGAGGATTTAGCTTTAAGCAAATATCCTTTTGTTCCTGCATTTTTATTAAAGTACCATTTCAAATCTGATCAGTGGATTAAAAAAGTTGAATCGCCAATTTTGATGTTTCACGGATCTCAAGACCAGTTGATACCAATTCTGCAAGCTAAAAGACTATCTCAGTTAACTAAAGATCTAACTTTTGTAGAGATCCCAGAAGGTACACATGATGATCTTTCAAGTTATGCTCAATATTGGCAAAGTCTGATGCTATTTTTAGAAAAAATATGATGATTCATTTTGCGGTCTTAAAGTTATTACAAATAACTATTCAGTTTACTTAGCCTTTTTAGACGACTTAAATACTTGGCTTGACCCCATTGCTGTTTTCATTAGATTGTCCAGTTGCTTTGAAGTTAAATTAGTCATTTCAGGCTGAACTTATTGCACTTACACATCTTAACCCATCGGAACCCATGAAATTCAAAGACTTTGCCTTAAATCCTACAATATTAAAATCACTCGAAAAAATTGGCTACGAAACGCCGACGCCAATCCAAGAACAGGCCATACCTGTTCTTTTACTGAAAAAAGATCTTCTAGCGATTGCTCAAACAGGAACAGGTAAGACAGCCGCCTTTTGTTTGCCTATCGTAAATAATATGTTTCAAGACAGAGTCCTGACGTCCTCAGGGCATCCTAAAACTTTAATTTTAACACCCACTCGTGAATTAGCACTTCAGATTCATGCGAATCTTGTCGAGTACGGTGAAAATTTGAATCAAAAATATGCTGTGATTTTTGGTGGTGTGTCTCAAGGAAGCCAAGTCAAAGAACTTCAAAAAGGCCCACATGTGTTGGTTGCAACCCCAGGCCGGCTTTTAGATTTAATCGAACAGCGCTTTTTAAACTTAAGTAAAGTAGACACTTTTGTTTTAGATGAAGCTGACCGCATGTTGGATATGGGGTTTTTAAATGACATTAAAAAAGTTTTAAAACTATTACCTAAAAAACGTCATAGCCTTTTCTTTTCAGCCACAATGCCCAAAGAGATTGAAGCCTTGGCCAATGAAATTTTATTTCAACCTAAAAAAATTGAAGTGACCCCTGAATCCACAACGGTCGAGCGTATTCAACAGTCCGTGATGTTTGTTGATAAGCCGAGAAAGGCCGACTTACTTGTACACTTACTTCAAAACAAAACTTTTAAAAAGACTTTGGTATTTGTTGAAATGAAACACGTAGCCAATCGTATCACGGAGACTTTAATTAAAAGTGGAATTTCAGCCGCCGCCATTCACGGAAATAAATCCCAAGGGGCCAGACAAAAAGCTCTACAGGAATTTAAAGACGGTGATGTTCGAATTTTAGTGGCCACAGATATTGCGTCTCGTGGGATTGATGTTGACGGAATTACACATGTTATCAATTACGAATTATCAAATATTATTGAAAGCTATGTTCACCGAGTAGGTCGAACAGCCAGAGCCGGTAAAGATGGCGCTGCGATATCTTTGGTGACTGCGGATGAAAAATCGTATTTGGCTGATATTGAACGATCGACTAATCAAAAAATTCCAATAGATAAAAATCATCCTTATCATTCTGATGAAGCTGAAAATGCAGCTGTGATGGGCGTTGGAAAAGCTAAAGCTAAAATTGAAGCTGAAAGAAAAGCTGGATTGAAAGGAACTCGTTTCGCGTCTTCAAGCCGAGGACCTAAGCGGTCGGGTTCTGGAAAACCTAAATCAGGTGGTAATGGACCAGCTAATAAATCTGGGGACTCAAATACATCTTCATTCAAAAAAAAGAGTCGACCAAATAGAAAAAGAACTGCGAATTCTTCGGGCTCCAGTTCCGGTGCAAGAAGATCACAAGGTTAATAAAGGTTAATATATGAAATTCGAAAAGTATCGCATCTCTGATGAACTAAAAGAAAATTTACTTGCCATAGGTTTTCATCGTTCAACCGACATTCAGTTCAAAGCGATTCCTCCAATCATGAACGGCGAAGATGTGTTAGCTATTGCGCAGACGGGGACTGGAAAGACGGCGGCTTTTGCGATTCCTGTCATCAATGCCATTCAAGAATTCAAAATGACTTTTAAGGCCAACTCTAGATACAAAAATAAAAATCCAGATATGCCCAAGGAAAATTCTAAATTTATTAAATGTTTAGTTTTGGTTCCGACCCGTGAATTGACTAAACAGATTGGGCAAGTTTTTTCTCAATTAGCTAAAAACACCAAGGTCACAAGTTATGCGGTCTACGGTGGAGTGGAAACAGATCCTCAAGTCAGGCAGCTTGAAGGCGGGATTGATATTCTGATTGCGACGCCTGGGCGAATGTTTGATCTGATTGCCCAAGGTTACATTGAAGTGTCTAGGGTTAAGATTTTAGTTTTAGATGAAGCCGATAGAATGCTGGATTTGGGTTTTATTAAAGATATCAATAGTATCAAAACTAAATTACCACGACGTCATCAGACTTTGTTTTT
This sequence comes from Bdellovibrionales bacterium, assembly GCA_043764155.1. GTDB lineage: Bacteria > Bdellovibrionota > Bdellovibrionia > Bdellovibrionales > UBA1609 > JAMLIO01. The sequence continues at coordinate 799 of JAYUKW010000033.1, read as the reverse complement.
TTCAGCGACCATTAATCCAAAAATTAAGAAACTGGCGTATTCACAAATCAGCTCGAACGCGATGCGAATTCAAGTGTCTCCGGAAAATTTAGTGTCACAAAATATTTCTCACTTCATTACAAAAGTTGGAATGGATGATAAAAGACATTTGTTAGTTAATTTCTTAAATGAAATCCCAGATGCAAAAATAATTGTTTTTGTCAGAACTCAAGTGCGAGCAGAAAGAGTTTTAAATCATTTGATTAAAAATGAAATTCAAGCGGTCAACATTCACGGTGGAATGGATCAAAAAGAACGAGAAAAAAGTTTAGAATTTATTCGCGAAAACAAAACCGCTATTTTGATTGCCACCGATGTAACGGCTCGTGGAATTGATCTTCCTGGTGTGACCCATGTTATAAATTATGATCTACCCGATGATCCTGAAAATTATATTCATAGAGTCGGTCGAACTGGACGTGGATTTAATAAAGGGGACGCACTTGCATTTTGTGCGCCCGAAGAAATAGAAAAATTAAAAGCCATTGAAGAGTTTATTCAAACTAAGATTCCTGAACTAACCCCACAAGAAGGGTTTGTAAAAGAAGTAGCAGCAAAAAAATCCTTAAAGTCATTAAGTATTCAAGAGATGTTAGCCCTAGAAGAGTCCATAGCTTTCGGCGAGCCCGATAAAAAAGTAAAAAAGCGAAAGCCTAAAAAGTAATCAACATAGCGCCGCCGATAGACTAACAAAAAACTCTAAAACAACGTAATCCCAAAAGGTGCCAGGTTCCGTTTGCGAATTAAATTGATTTAAATC
>JAYUKW010000032.1:0-89819 GCA_043764155.1 Bdellovibrionales bacterium | reverse complement strand
GCAACTCCTTTGTTTTTTTGCGAATCTTAGGTAGCCGTAGATTGGCTATTTTTTCAATTCGCGGAGTTGCGCTGGCAATTTGAATTCAGCTAGGCACTAAAAGCTTTACTGCATGAAATTGTAGATTTCAGAGTAGTTACGGCCAAGTTCGTCAGAATCCATGCCGTAGCCAATGACATAACGGTCGTCGATAGTTTTACCAACGTACTCTGGCTTTAAAGGGATCTCCCGACGAGAGGGTTTGTCGATCAAGGCGCAGATACGAATGCTTGCGGGCATTGATAACATAAGGTGTTTTCTTAAAAAACTTAATGTTTTTCCAGCATCAATGATCTCTTCGCAGATGATCACGTGTTTATTATAGATCTCTAAACCAATATCTTTAACCACACTGACGGAGCGACCAATGGACTTCACTTGTACAAATTCAATTTCAAGATTTGGATTTTTAATTTTTCTAGCTAAGTCAGCTACAAACATAAATGACCCTTTAAGGGGGCATATTAAAACCACAGGCTCATAACGGTAATGCTGGTCAATAGTTTCAGCCAACTGTGTGATCATTTGGTCAATTTCGTCAGCCTTAATAAATGGAACCATACCTTCTTTAAGTAAAGCCATTATAACTCCTTAACTGGGTTTGAATGTTGTGTTCTTAAAATATTTAATCTTTGATTAGCGCCAACATGATGACGATCAATTAAAAGTATTTTTTCAAAAGAATTTTGAGCCAGATTTTTTTGACCAGTTAAAGTGTACACCTGACCTAATCGCATTAATGCGGGAACATTACTACTTTCTTTGGACACGATATTATTTAATTCGTGAATAGCCTTTTGATACTCTTTTAAATTCAGTAAACATTCAGAAATTAAAATTTGAATTTTAACAGCTTCATCGCTAAATTTCTTAGCTTTAATAAGCTGCTGTAACGCTTCATTGTAGTTTTTTTCTTCGTTATAAAGCTTTGCTAATTCAAGGTGTTTAGTTAAAAAGATTTTATCTTTAGAATCCCGTTGTTTAATCAAAACAGGCGACTTTAATTGTTTTTGGGTGTTAGCAAAAACCTTCTTACCTTCTTCGTAATGACCTAAGTCATTATAGATCACACTCAGTCCAATCCCTGCATCAGTAAACGATTGATCAATTTCAAGGGACCTTTTGAAGCTACGGATCGCATTTTTAATATCATTCTTTTGATATTGGATTGCCCCTAGCATATAAAACAGTTTTGCATTTTTATAATTTTTTAAAACTAACTGATTTAATATGGGCTCGGTTTTTTTGTAGTCCCCATTTGTAAAATGGTTCGACGCTGTTTCAAAAATAATTTTTAAAGACTCGTCCATACAAACCTTTTTGTGTAAAGTTTAGGGACTTCGTACTTGGGATATTTTGATTTTAATATCGCTATGTACTTTTCATAAACTTCGTCTTCATTGATCTTTTGAGCGGAATAAGCGGCACCAGCTAAAGCTTCTGGGACTAGTGATGATTGGGGATAGTCCGTTAAAAATTTTTGAAAACGTCGTAAGGCGGCCAAAGGATGTTTGTATTTAAAATAAAATTTAGCCACATAGATTTCTTTTTGGTCGATTTTATTTTCAACGATATTTTTTAATTTGATCACATCTTTTTTATAAATAGAGTCTGGAAATTCTGTTAAATGAAGCGTAAAAATGCTTATGGTTTCTTTAGCTGCAGACAAATCTCGGTCGTGACCGCGAGGTAATTGCTTGTATAAAGATTCGCCGATTTTAAAAATAACATAATCTTTTTTTTCATCCGTTGGATAAAGTTCAGAGTAAGCTTGGTAAGTGTACTGGGCTTGAATATAGTTTTTGGCTTCAAAATGAATATCTGCAATTGTTAATCTAGATGTCTTTGCGAAGTTACTATAAGGATATTTTGTTTTGACCTGTTCCAATGTCGCTATGGCTTCATCATAACGATACGCTTTTTGAAACTTAATGGCTTCATTATATAGATTTTCAGCAGGGTTTGCAGTTTTAGCAAACAAAGTCGGGGTCCATAGAAAACCAATTAAAATAAAGGCTTTAAAAATCATGAATTGAAGTTTAGTTCGAGGACTGGGGCGGGTCAATCTTACCCTCGTGCACAATAAAATTCTTGGAATTCAACCATCCAAAGGGTGTTTCAGGTGTCGTGACTGCGACCCATCCGTCTGCGCTGATTTCAGAAGTTGGAGCGTGGGTCTTAATAATCTCAAAAGCATCGCCTACATTAATCAGTCCAAGTTCTGGGGCTTCTGAATTGGGATGGGTGTAAAGGGGAAGTGGTGTTGATCCAACAAGAGTAGCAAATACCGCTGAGTCCAATGTGCTCTGTTTATAAATCATAAACAAAGGCAAAAGACTTAAAATTAAGAAGCCAGCATAGGTTTTAAAAAAGTCTTTAACGGAGATACCATGGGCCACATGACGCGATCCAGCTAAAGTTCCAAATCCAATTAAAACTATAAAAATTGTGATCCAAAGAGTTTTTGGAATCCAGGTGATCAGCATAGTTAAATAGGGTGAGTTTTTAATTCGATAAAACTCTTTCTCTTGGATATGTTTAGTTACATAGCCAATCGTTTTATAAATTTTAAGAGATAATGGGTTTAAGTCCTGAGCTTTTCTTAAGTGAGCCAAAGAGGCCCCATAATCTTTTAAATGAAATTCCGTCAAACCTAAGTTAAAATACACTTCCGGAGAAGTCCCATACGTCTTACTTTGAAGGGCTTTATGCCATTCAATAACGGCGTCAGAGTACTTTTTGGAATTAAAAAGTTTTAAGCCCGTCTGAACATAAATTTCATCATCAGTAACGTAATCAGCTAAATCATTAGAATGAGCTTCATTTGCCATGAAGCCTAAATTAAAAATTATGAGGCAGTACATCCAAATTTTTTTGACCACTTTTTTACCTTACACCTTTGGTATATATTCATATAACAATAGACTGCTGTAAACACGACGAATGACTCGGGCGCGCTTTAAGTCAAAAGGATAAATCATGGGTTTTATGGATTCTTTATTTGGAACTAAATCAAATTCTGCATTTGAAACTTTAATTTCAAACACTTTAAAAAGCAGTGAACACTTAAATGCAGTTCGATCAGCTGACCCAGCCAAAGAATCTTTGAGTAAAGATATGTTTGCTAAATATGGAAAATTAAGAGGCCGAGATTTATTTTTTAATTTTATTGGCAGCGGACGAGGCCATGGTCCATATGTAGAATTGATTGATGGCAGTGTGAAGTTAGATTTAATTAACGGAATCGGAATTAATGTCTTAGGGCATTCTCATCCAGAAATCTTAAAAGCCAGCGTGTGTGGGGCCTTATCTGATGTGGTCATGCAAGGTAATCTTCAGCCGAATCAAGAGTATGGCCAAGTTTTAGAAAAATTAGTAGAAGTGTCTGCCCGTGGAAGTCGCCTGAAGTATGCGTGGTTAACGACGTGTGGGGCTATGGCCGGTGAAAATGCATTAAAGATGGCAAGACAAAAAACTAATGGTGCCAGAAAAGTGATTGCCATGGAAAATGCGTTTGCAGGTCGAAGCACTATAATGGCAGAAATCACAGATAATCCAGCCTTCAGAGAAGGACTTCCAACGTATGACGAAGTTTTAAGAATTCCTTTTTATAATAAACACGATCCAGAAAGTTCACAAAAAGCTTTGGAGATGTTGAATAAACATATTGAGGAAAATAAAAACAATATTTGTGTATTTTGTTTTGAACCCATGCAAGGGGAAGGCGGTTACAATGTGGCCCCTCGTGAATACTTTATTCCCCTTTTTGAATCTTGCAGAAAAGCCAATATTCCAATCTGGTTTGACGAAGTGCAAACTTTTTGTAGAACAACAGAATTTTATGCCTTTCAAACTTTAAAGCTAGGTGAATATGTAGATATCACTACAGTCGCCAAAAGCCTTCAAGGGGCGGCCACACTTTACACAGAAGAGCTGAACCCTAAAGCGGGTTTAGTGTCAGGAACGTTTGCCGGTTCGTCATCGGCTTTAGCCAGCTCAAAAGCGGTAATGGATATTTTGGACAATGATGGCTACATGGGACCTCAAGGTAAAATTCAAAAAATTCACAATGAATTTAAACAGATGTTAAACGAGATTAATGAATCTGGTCCATGCAAGGGTTTACTTCGAGAAGCTGAAGGCATGGGTCTTATGATCGGAGTGATTCCATTGGATGGAAGTAAAGAGAAGATGATGCTCTTAAATAAAAAACTTTTTAATAATGGAATTATTTGTTTTGGCTGTGGACGTGGTCCATTTAAATTAAGATTTTTATTACCAGCTATTCTTGAAACTAAGCATATCCAAGAAGCCAAAGTCATTTTACAGAAATCTATTCTAGAGTGTTTATAATGAATTTATCTGCGATAGAGCTTTGCAAAAAGGCATTGTCAATTGACAGCTCTATCGTGAATGGAACTTCTGAATACACGGAATATATTTGTGGTTTGGCTGAAACCATTGGAATGATTTGTCAAACTAAAAACTATTTATTTAGAGATTTGGATTTTCAAAATATACTAATCACTCAAAAAAAAGATACCAAAGATTTAAAATATTTATTTGTAAACCCATTAGACACTGAAGCACCGGGCCCTTTTAGGGCTTGGACCGCAACCGATCAAGATCCCTTTGATATCAAAGTTAAAGATGGCAAAATGTACGGTCTTGGCGCGAATTCAGGCAAACTAAGTACAGTTTTATTACTTAAAGCCTTATCTGAAACCACAGAAGATCAAAAATCAAAATTTGCCTTACTCGGGACCTATGGTCGTGAAGTCAGATCCCACGGTGCACTAAGATTTTTAAAAGAAAAAAATGTTGAAGCGATGAATGCCATTATTGGTTTTCCAACGTCAAATCGAATTATAAAAGCACAACCTGGCCGTATTCGAATGCGAATTAATTTTCCGTTTACAGATTTTGAAAAAAAAATGAAATCAGAACATGATGACCAAGAGCATAGCAGTTCAGAAAGCCAATATTTTCATTCAAAACAAAATGAAGATCAAAAGGCTACGTCTTTTAATTCTAATAACGCTATAGTTCAGGCATTAAAATTTATTGAAAACCTACCAGATCAATTATTAGTGATGGATTTTGCAGGTGGAAAAGATCTTTACTCTGATCCCAGAAGTTGTTTATTTGAATTCGATTTAGTGAGTCATAATGAAATTAAAATGGGAATCAAACTTAAGGGCTTTTTGCAGTTTTTAAAAAAGCTGACAAACGAGTTTCAGAATTTTTTAAATGAAGATTTCTTACCTGAATGTCCATTCATTCACTTGGGGCGAGTAGTGTGTGATTTAGAAAGTATTGAATTTTGGGGTGAATGTGTATTTCCTCCTGGGATTCCAGAAAGTATATCTGACCAATGGATTTTAAGTTTACGTGAAGAGATTAATAAAATAGGTGGATCCTCTAAACTTTTGTCGCAGCGCTGGCCCTATATTTTCAAAGGAGATCAGAATTTTTTAAATCAAATCACTGAAATTATAAATTTAAAAAATGACAAAAAAAATATTAATTCCCTGGCTTATACCTCCGAAGCCGATCTATTTAAGATTTCAGGTTTTCAACCCCTGATATTTGGTCCAGGTGATTTTGCACAAATGTTTAAGCCTAATGAATACATTCAGCTTAAAAGCATTGAAGAGTCCATGAATCTTTATCGACAGTTGGTAGGATCTTTAGTTTAATTAATATATTGCGAGGATTAAAATGGAATCATTAAAATACAAGGGCAGCTTCATTGATGGCAAATTTACGAAGTCTAGTCGTAAAGATGAAAGTTGGAGCTTAAACAGTCCGGCTGATTTTGAAGACCATTTATTTGATATTAGCGTCGCTTTTGAAGATGTGGACTTAGCTTGTGAATCTGCAAAAAAAGCCTTCGTTAGTTGGTCTGCGCTATCTATTGATGAAAGAATAAAGTTTTTAAGAAAATTAGAAGCAGTTTTTATACAAAATAAGAATGAAATAGCACATGTGATCAGTCGTGAAACAGGTAAGCCGACGTGGGAGGCTTTAACTGAAGCCACGGCCTTAGCTAGTAAAATTAAAATTACAATTGAAAATTCAGCAGATCTGATTCGTGAATCTAGAATTGAAAATGCAATTCCCAATGTTGAAGGTGTGATTCGATTTAAACCTAAGGGTGTACTTGCTATCTTAGGCCCATTTAACTTTCCTGCTCATTTGCCCAACGGTCACTTTGTTCCAGCATTACTTCTTGGGAACACTGTTATTTTTAAACCATCGGACAAAACTCCGGCTGTGGGTCAGATTATTGCTGAAATGTTTAGTAAAGCTGAATTTCCTGCTGGCGTATTTAACATGATTCAAGGTCAAGCAGAAACTGGAAAAAGATTAGCTAAACATAATCTAGTTGATGGAGTTTTATTTACTGGATCTTATGATGTTGGTTTAAAAATCAAAAAAGACACCATAGAGCATTACTGGAAAAATTTAGCTTTAGAAATGGGTGGCAAAAACGCATCTATCATTTGGGATGATGCCGACATGGACAAAGCTGTTTATGAAAGTGTAATTGGGTCTTATTTAACTGCAGGTCAAAGATGTTCATGCACCAGTCGAATATTTCTTCATGAAAAAATCTATGATCAGTTTTTAGATAAATTTAAAAAAATCTCTTCTAAACTAAAAATTGGTCATTGGAATGAAAATAATTTTATGGGCCCCCTAATAACAGATGAATCTATGCAGCGCTATTTAAGATTTCAAGACATTGCCCTTAGAGAAGGGTCTGAAGCCTTATTGCAAGGACAAAGATTAGATTTAAAAAAGAAAGGTTTTTATGTGACACCAAGTGCTCACTTAGTAAATAAATTTGATAAAGAAAGTGTTTATCAGAAGTCTGAAATTTTTGGACCCGATGTGGCGATTTATAAAGTGAATGATTTGGAAGATACTTTTAATAAAGTGAACAGTTCTGATTACGGATTAGTGGCATCCATCTTTACAAAGAATAAAACTCATTTCGATCATGCACTTCAAAAATTAGATGTAGGTTTACTTAACTGGAATAGAACAACGAATGGAGCAAGTTCTAAATTGCCTTTTGGTGGAACTAAAAAATCTGGAAACGGTATGCCGTCAGCCCATTTTGCAGTTTATTACTGTTCAACACCTATTGCTTCATTGGAAGATAAAACAGCCTTTGATAAATCACAAATTATGCCTGGTATGACTTGGGAGTAAAATGAAATTTATAACAAGTATTATAGTTATTGCAGTCGCCGCGGTTTTATTAGGTGTCTTCACGCTGAATTTACAATTATCAGCGAAGTTAGATTACTCAGATGTTTTAGAGTTTGAAGTTAAATCTGGGGAAGGATTTAACTTAGTCCTAGCTAGAGTCAAAAATAGGATTCCAACTTTTCCTATCGAAGCTGCAAAAATATATTTAAAAGCTACAAAAAATGAACAGACTTTAAAAGTCAGTGAATATGAAATACCTATAAATAAATCAGCTATGGATATTTTAAAAATACTAATGAAAGGTCAAACAATCGAAAGAGTTGTGACCTTTCAGGAAGGCATTAATACTTTTCAGATGGCAGATATCATGGAAAAAGCTAAACTTTTAAAAGCTGAAGATTTTATTATCAAATCAAAAGATCCAGAATTTATAAAATCACTTTTAGGGTATGAAGCTCCGTCTTTAGAAGGTTATATTTTTCCAGACACGTACCGATTGCCAAAAAAATGGTCCGTAGAGCAGTACATTTCTTTTTTTGTTAAGACGCATTTAAATGTATGGAATGAAATTGAAAAAGATTTTAACCCAGAAATGAGCCATCATCAGGTTGTGATTTTAGCTAGCATGATTGAAAAAGAAACTGGGGCCGGTTTTGAAAGACCAATGATCAGTTCTGTTTTTCATAATCGTTTAAAAAAATCGATGCGACTTCAAAGTGATCCAACAACAATTTATGGTGTTTGGGTGAAGACAGAAAAAATGTTAAGAAACATCACAAGAAAAGATTTAACAACACCTACCCCTTACAACACATACACTGTAAGTGGTCTTCCCTTCGGACCTATTGCAAACCCAGGCAAGGCCGCACTGATAGCTGCATTAAAACCTACAGAAAGTAATAACTATTATTTTGTAAGTAAAAATGATGGGACCCATCAGTTTTCAAGAACGTACGAGCAGCACACAGCAGCCGTTAGAAAATTTCAAATGGATCCAAAAGCGCGTGCAGGTAAATCATGGCGGAATTTAAAATCTAAATAAATTAAAGCCAAAGAGCTGAAGAGTATTCAATAATATTATTTAAACCTTTTTCAAATAATATACTTGGACTTGAATCCCCACTAATATCTTCAGGGGCGAAATTACAAACTATATCTATTGTACTGGCTTTTTTACTAGAGTTTTCAAGACTCATGTACACCTGATCAATTAAATTATTTGAGGGCTCACCAATGTTCTCTATAAGATAAAAAGTCGTAATATAATATTGATCCCCTGCTTCAACCTTGATAGGACCTGAATCTGCATTGGTTTCAACGAAAACTTGACAGATGTCATTGGCAAATAAAAAATGTTTTGATTTTCTATTTTGAGTTTTTGTAAAACCCGGAATACTATCTAGAGTAATAGTAAATTGTGCAGTTGGGGACCAGAAGGTATAACTGTCAAGTTCCATATCTAAGTCGTCCATGGTTGCAGGCAAAGTAGCGGCTCTAGCAACTAAAGCTATAAATAAAATAGAACTTATTAAAAAGTAAATCTGTTTAGTTTTCAATTTTTTCCGCCATGAAGATTTTAAAGTAGTGTGTATTTTGGTTGTTATTGATTGGAACATCTGAAAGTAATTTAGTGACAAGACCTGTTGCCCCTAAATCAATAGTTGGGGCTGTGGAATTTTTTTGTCCTGAAACTCTGTTGATAATATTAGATTCGATTAAGTTAGTTCCAAAATATCCTAAATTTTCTGTTATCACTCTTAGGCCAGACGGCATGTCCCTGTCAGACATGACTCTGATGTGAGAATTATAAAAAATAATATTTTTAGCTTCAAGTTTTACAGTGCGATTTAAAATAGTGATCTCGCCGCAAATAATCAATGTTTCTGCAGCAAAGACATCATTGTTTTCATCAAACCCTGTTCTTGGGGCCCAATCAAAATTATCTACACCTTCAGAAGGCGGTTGGTACATAGGCCACGGAAAACCTGGCGATAAGTAAAATCTCTCAGCAGCGAACATATCACACAAGCCTGGATCTTGATAACTTAGCTCTAGTAAACCCAACTTTCCCTGAGTGACGACTATGGGTTTAAGTGGAGATGCTAAATTCTTATTTAAATTATCTAATAGTCGAGTATAGGGTCTGACTTCAGAAATATAATTATGATAGTCGCTTTCCTGTACCGTGTTTATAAGATCAGGGTTGGCGGCAAATGTAGTCACTTCTATTTTATCACTTGTAGACCAGCGATTAGTTGTTCGATTAAAGTTAAATAAATTTCCTCTTAAGATCAGCTGGCCAGTTTTAAATTGAAACTCGTCTGTTAACCTTTCGACCTGGTTCATCGAGCAAGTGAGATTACTTAAGCATTCTTCTTTGTTAATTAAGGCCAATCTTTGAAGTTCAGTGGTTTCATCCATTGGAAAGCCCTGATCACTTTCAAAGTAATTAGAATCATTAGGTCCTAAAACTTTATCTTCAGATACCAAATCTGCCGGAGGCAGACTAGATTCGTGTTTTGGAAAACAACCACACACCAAGATAAAAGATAAAAGAAAGACTATCTTAGTTACCATTTGATTTGTCCGCAGTATTATTAACATCATAATTTACTTCGCCGTCTAAACCTTCAGGTGCGTAGTTCATAACTTGAAGTTTATCGTTATAAGCTTCGTAGAGATTATTATCTAAAATAATTTCGTTGGTCTGTGGGTTGTAACTAAATTCTTGGCCGTAAGAAATAATTCTACGCCATTCCTGAGTGATTATTTTTAAATTACCTTGTTTGGATTCTTTAGTTGTCATCACAATCCATTTATTGGATTCAGAAGATCTTGAATTTTCTAATTCCATTCTTTCTAGAATAGATCCCGCAGATTCTGTATCAATAATTTTACGTTTAATTTCTATTCTTAAACTTGTTGGATCAGCAGGTCTACGACTCAAGATGAACCTTTTAATATTCACTTCATTTTCAACAGTTGTTTTAATCTCGCTAAAAATATCTGCGAAATCATCACATAAAGAATAGATTGGATTTCCTGTGGCTTCGGCAACTTGAAAGTAGCGCATACCGTAAGACATGACTTTAACTAAACCATTTTGTTTTGCAGCTCTTGTTTTAAGATCTACACATGATTTTGCTTTGTCCTGCCCAATAGCAACCGGAGGCGGCATAATGACCGGGGCAAAAATATGACCTCTTTGTCTTAAGGCCTGATCTAATTCATCTGCTTTTGTTGTTGTTACATAGTTTAATCTTTCTTTAAAGAAGTCTGCATAACGTGTTGGAGTAAATAATCTTGAATCTTCAGAGTAACCAAGATCAGTGATCGGAAAAGCTTGGCCCAAATACATAGGAACCGGGGACGAAGTTACGTTCTGATCTTTACACTTATTGGCGTCATCAATAGGAAACTTGCCAAGATCTCTTGAGCAGTCATCTTCATTACTAATAATCATGGTTAGTTTGACTGCGTTGGGATCAAGTTGTCCTTCGCGACCGACTCGTTCCCAAGTTAATTTAGCTGATTCAAGACCACGCTCGTCGCCAAAGTCTTTTTGAGTTAAATCTACGTCAATACACTTAGTTAATTCTGCTTGAAGCTGGGTCGTGCTCAAATTGTCAGAGGAGTTTATAGTAATAATAACTTCGCCGGTTGCGCCTGTGTAGCTCGTGTTTGAACAGAAGATATCAAACGTAAAACCAGTGCTTAAAAGACCTTGAGTGAATCCAGGTAAGGATTCTCTGATAGCTTGTTTAGCTGAGCCCATAGAGGCTGTTGGATCGGCAATGATCACCATCTGTAGTTTTTTTGGGTCATCGTATTTCAATTGAAATACTTTAGACACAGGAAGAATTGATAACGACGCTTCTCTGTCGCCACCGAATATAGGTGACGTCTTTCCGTTACAGCCAACTACAATTATTGTTATCCATATATATAATAAGGTATAAACAACACGTACCACTTAAAACCTCCAGGGTTTTTTAAACTTATCCAAAGGTTTGTATATCAATAGTTATGCCAATCAACTTGTCAGCTTTAAGACCTTTTAATGCCTAATGATCAATAAAATACTTCATAAAGGGACAAATTTTGTCCCTTTATGAAGTAGGGATTACAACTATGGGTTCAAATCAAACCAAATGAATTTATAGATCAATATCTTTGACAAAAAGTGTCTCTCTTCGTTCTTTTACTGCTTAGTTATAGTCAAAGTAAGCTTCTTTTAGATCTGATGTAAAATTGGAAACTATTGAATTTGTTAGATATTTTATAATTTGCAGATTGTTTTGTATTGGCACATCAGTTGCTCTTAAAGAGTTTGTTAATGGATTTTAAATAAAGGAGATTCCATGAATATTATGTCACTAGCAAATGTAATTAAGGATGCCGGGATTCCAGGTCTAATCGTTTTAGTCTTGGGATTTATAACAGTTTTTATTATCGTAGAAAGATATAAAAAACTAAACTTTGATTCAAAAGAAGATGGTGGTGATTTCATCAACACAATCAAAAACTACTTATTAAAGGATGAAATTGGCAAAGCAGTTACATTTTGTGATGCTAACAAAAGTATCCCAGCAGCAAAAGTAGTTAAAGCCATTCTTGAAAGATCAAACAGAGACGAAGCCTCTATGACGAATGCAGCTGGTTTAGCCATCGGTCATGTTGAAGCTGATCTTTCTAAAAGAATGGACTACTTACCGGCAATGGCCAACATCTCTACATTAGTAGGATTATTTGGAACAATCACAGGTTTAATGATGTCATTCGCCTCTTTAGGTGATTCAGATGCAGCTAACAAACAAGAAGTTTTATCAGCAGGTATTTCATTAGCTATGAGTGCAACAGCTATGGGTCTTGGAGTTGCGATTCCTGGTCTTATCGCTTTTGCTTACTTAAACACACGTATGAATAAATTGATGGATCAATCTGATTTATACGCAGCTGAAACTTTAGATCTTATTAAAAGCAGATTTTTTAAGTCATAAGATTTTAAAAATGTGATGGGTTTAGTTTTTGGGATTTACCATGAACTAAACTTTTTAAATTAAAAATTAAATTAAAAATTAAGTGAAAAGTTAAGTTAAAAAACTAAAGTAGTTAATTTAATAAGGATGGATTTATGTTTAGACGTAAAAAGAAAAAAAGCGGAGAAGTGGCTATTCAGTTAACAGCCCTTGTTGATGCATTAACTATATTGCTAGTTTTTTTCATGATGTCGAAAGTGGCAAGTTCTAATATAAATATATTTGATTCATCTGTATTTCCTACGTCTGATAAAGAAGCACAAAGCGATGGGGCAAACGAGTCTCCAATTACATATTTAGAAATTTCAAACATCAATTCAATTAAAGTGATTGTTAAAAGCTTAGATAAAAATGTTTTTGAAAGTGTCGCAGGACTTGATCAGTTGAATGTAATTTTAAAGAATTTGAAAATAAAGTACCCATCTATGAAGTCGCTTAAAATTGAGTCTTCACCAGAGGTTTCTTATAAAGATATTATTAAAGTATTTGATATGGCTAAAACACCTGAATCCTTAAATGGATCTAGTGTACAGGATAAGTCAAAGACGCTTTTTGAAGACGTAACCTTAGAAGATATTTTTAAAGGATAACTTATGTTTAGACGTAAAAATAAAAAAAGCTCAGAAGTTGATATTCAGCTAACAGCCCTTGTTGACGTGTTAACTATTTTACTTGTTTTCTTTATGGTTCAGCAATCCACAGGATCTGAACATATTAAAGTTAAAGACAGCATCACTTTGCCGTATGCAGAATTCGGTTACAGCACCCCACTTAAAGAAAACGTAAATGTCATCATTAGTGATGGATTTATAAAAGTGGGTGATAACGAATTGCTAAAATTAAGTGGTGGTAAGTTCAATACTTCACAATTACATGAAGATGATTCTGAATTCATTTCGGCTTTGCACGATAAAATTACGAAGGATGAAGAGTGGAGCGAAAAGAAAGAATTTCAATGGGTTTTACTTGCAGATGAAAAAGTACCTTATGAAACAATTAAAAAAACAATTTATACTTTAGCAATTTCAGGTTTCACAAAAATCAAACTCGCGTCAACGACGGCAGGTAACTAAAATGAAATCTTATCTTTTAAAGACCCTTATACTTGTTTTCATTTTGCAAGACTTTGCTCTTGCTAAGGATATGGTAGATGGCCTTATTGAAAATGATAAGGTTACAGAAACTGAATACATAACGCATTATAATGAAGATCAGGCGATTGATGCGGCGACAGGCTTGATTAAAAAACATAAAGGCTCACGCTTAGAGCCTGAATTAAGACATAGGTTAGCTGATCTTTATGTTCGTCAATCTAAAACTAGAAATTTTTTAGATCAGATTTTAAAGAAAAAAGGTAAAAATTTTTCCAGCGAATTTGAATCCGTTCCAGCAAAACAACGCATTTTAAGAAATGCGATTGTTGAATTACAAACCGTAGAAAAATCATTCCCCAGATATGGAAAAATGGATGAAGTTTTTTACACAATGGGTATGACATATCTTAAACTTGGAGATGTTGATTTAGCTGAAAGACCTTTTTTGATTTTAGTTAATAAATTTAAAAATTCACCATTAGTACAAGATTCAAACCTTTCGCTTGCAGAAGTGTATTATCATCAAAAAAATTATAAAAATTCTGAAATTTATTTTTCTAAATTAACCATTGATAATAATCATAATGCCCAAGCCTATTCAATTTATAAAAGAGGCTGGACAAGATACTACCAAGCTAAATATCAATCCGCATTTCAAGACATGAAGTCGTCTTATTTGCTTTCGCTTAGCAAAAAGAATGGTTTTAACGTAGCCTCTGAAGTTTTAAAGGATTTACCTTTATTTACGTCTGAAGTTTTCAGCGGGGATCAAGTTCTAGCTCAACTTTCACAGTTTATTAAAGATCAAAAAATAATGGATTCAACATTAGACGATCATGCTAAAGTATATGCCGGTCGATCTGATTATAAAGATGAAACTGCTGTTCTAAACGTCATGTTTAAGCGTGCTAAAAATGTAAATACAAAATTTGAAATTCTATCTAGGTTATTTATTTCTTATGAAAATTCAGACAATTTAGTTATGGCTGCCCAGTATTATGAAAAAGCTCATAAAATCATTAATCAAAAAATTGATGAAGATATTAAAGAAGAGTTTTTAGTTTACGGTCGAAATTTAGTTAAAAATGCTTATAAAGAATGGACCCAAGCCGACGAAAAAGCTAAAAAAAGAATGGATTTAAAATCAATTCTTAAAATTGGGGATATGGCCCATACAACAATCAGTAATGATGATGCTCAAAAACCTAAATTTATTAATTTGCTTGCTGAACTTCATTTTGGAATCAATAGCTTTGATAAAGCCAGTGTTTACTTTGAAATGGCCAGTGATGTTTCAAAAGTTGTTAATGAATCCCACGAACTTTTATATTCTGCGATTGTTTCAAATGAAAATGCAGTAGCGAGCGATAAATGGACAAAAGATACAGTTTTAAGACAAAGACATTTGGTTCAAAAATATGACCAAAAATATCCTGAAGGCAAATATGGTCTTGAAGTTTTATATAAGTTTGCTCGTGTTGAAGAAAAATTTGGTAAACAGCCTTTAGCTTTAGCCACTTTTAGAAGACTTGGGTCTCAGTATCCGAATACAATTAAAGGTAAAGACTCTCAAGATTTCGTTATTAAAATCTATGAAAAAAACAAAGATTATAATTCTGTAAATGTGTATTTGGGTGAAATCATTCCTAAAACTACAGATGTCTCAAGACTAAATGTTTTAAAACCTATCTTTGATAATTCTTTCTTTTTAATGGCAGAAATGAACGAGAAAAAAGGTAGTTATAAGTTGGCCATTGTTAATTATAAAAACTATCTTTCAAAATCATTTTTAAAATTAAAATTAACTGAAGCGGCCTGGAATATTGCCATCGACTTTAAAAAAGCCGGGTTTAAAAGAAGTGCAGCTGATGCGTACTTAGCTTTTTATAAAAATAATCCTAAGCATACAAATTCTAAATTAGCTTTAACAGAATCTTTAGCACTATATGAAAAAATCTACAGCTATCCTCAAATCGAAGTTGTTGCGACTATTTTAGAAAATACAACATCAGCACCAGAAAGTTATAAGTGGTCTTATTCAGTGGCCAGAGTTCAAATTAAAAATAAAAAATTAAAAGAATCAGAAGCTAAGTTTTATAAACTTGTTCAGATTCCTGATCAAAAGTTAAATACTGAAATTCATCAGTTCTTGTTTGACCATGTTGAGAAATTTAAAGTTGGCTTTAAAGACAACGCTCTTCGAGTTTTACAAACAGGTAACGAGCCATTTAAATCAGAAGCATACATTCGAGTTGCGGTTGAATTGTTAGATCAAAAGAAAGAAAAAGAAGCGAGAAGCAAGTTTTTAAGCGTACTTAACTCTAAAGATGGTTTGGCTGAATCCAAAGCTAAAGCTTCAATATTTTTAGCTGAAATGGATGTTAAATCCTTAGAACTTGATCGTGCGAAAGCTGCATTTGGATTTAATGGAGCTGTTAAATTCATTGAAACAACAATGGGCAAAGCTGGTCCTATAACTGAGAAATTTCAAAATGTTTTAAAATTTGGACATGACGAAAGCTCTCTTAGAGCTCTAATTAAACTCTCAAGACTTTATTTAGATTTAGGAATGGTCATGGGTTCTGTTGTTATCAATGATAAACCTGATTTAAAGTTAGCGATTGATCGTGAACTTAGAAATTTAAAATCAACATTAAGAACTTCATTTTATGAATCTTATGAGAGTTCATTAAATATTATGGCTAAAAATTCTAAGTTAAAAAGCAAATATAATTCTAGAGTTAGAAAAATTAAACAAGAGTTCGAAGTTTTTTATAATCAGAACAGCGTAGCTTCAAGGGACGACTTATGAAAATAAAAGTATTAATAATTTTCATGTACTTATTCAGCACTCTGTTTGCTTTAGAGTCTGTATTCGCGGCAAGAAAAGTTTATAAATATAGAAAATCTCAAGAGCATAAGTTCGGCGGTGCCGATGTTATGGGCGAGGGCTTTGATCCTTCAGGCTCTATTTTAAACGAAGAGCATCCCCAATCTTTTGAATATATTTTTAATAAGAAAACTAAAGTGATTAAAAAAATAAACCAAATCTCTAAATATGCAGGGAGGTCCTTATGAGTAAATCCAGGATCTTAGACGGAATACTAATAGTTAAATACTATAAGAAAAATGAACTTTACTCTTCACAAGTCTTGTCACCAAGCACATGTTTGGAACAAAAAAAGGTTGTGGGTAAAGCCACACCTATAGACACAGGATACTGGGGTTTAAATCTGGTATTCGATGGCAAAGACGGTTGGACTGTTAAAGTTAATGGAAGAAAAAGAGCTTTCGCTTTTGATAGTAAAATCACGTTAGATGATAAAGTGACGGCTGTAATTGAAAAGCAGCCTGTTTACGATATTAAACTAGGTGATGTAGTTGCTGAAAAAGTACAAAAGATCCAAATCGTTGTTCTAGATTCTAAAAATCAATATGTATTTTCTGATATACTTCCGAATAAGAAAAATCAAAAATTTACTTATTCTGGTATTAGTATCAAAATTCCACGCCCTACATCTGAAAAGTGGGAACAGCTTCATAAATCTCCAGAAGGTTTAAAATTTTCTGTTAGGCAAGTCTATGTCCAAGAAGAATCAGATATCAAAACAGCTATTCCATTTACACCAGACGACAAGGTCTTAATACAAAAGATTGTTTACGGATACGTTGGTATTATTGCCTTCTTGTTTGTAGCTTATGGTTTGACATCATTGATTAATGCTTACTTTAAAGAAGACGTAAAATTTGACGTCGTTAAGATTGATGAAAAAGTTTTAGAAGAAAAAAGAGAAAAACTTCTTAAAGTAAAACCAGAAAAAGTTGTGACACCTGTTTCAGCTAAAAAAGTAACTAAGCCAAAAGTTGTTAAAGCGTATACAAAATCTAAAATCATAGAAAAAGGTGCTGCTAAAAAAGCTATTGCCAAAAAAACAAATAAGCCAAATAGCGGTGGCGGACCAAAAAATAAATCTGTAGCCGTTGAAGGTGTAAAATCTAATAAGATGAAAATCACACAAGGTCGACAAGGTGCTAAAGGTCAATTTGGTCCATCAGATCAGGCGGCGTCTAAATTAGCTAAGCTTTCAGGTTTATCTCAAAGCATTGGTTTTAATTCTAAGTCGACTAAGACGGCGAGTAACTTGTATGGAAAAGGCCAAGGCGGCGATTTTTCAAGCTTAAGAAAAGGATCTCCAACTGGAACTAACAAAGGTTTCGGAATTGGTGGTAGCGGCGACGGTAAGCAAGGTTTAGGTTCATACAAAGTCGGTGGTTTAGGAACTATGTCTTTAGGTGGATCAACTCGTGGTGGTGGAACTGGGGCTTCATTATCGAAAGGTAAAACAGGTCGTGGTTTTGTTGATGGAATCGAAGACGAAATCGTTGTTGTCGGTGGTTTATCACGCGCTGAAATTGAACGTGTCGTTAGAAGAAACAAAGGTGATGTTCAATACTGTTACGAAAGACGTTTGAATGCGCGCCCAAATTTGTCAGGTATTTTCGAGGCCGAGTTCACAATTAGCGCCAGCGGACGTGTTCAAAGAGCAGGTTCTAGTCGAAACGCTATGGGCGACGACAGGCTTGATTCCTGCATTAGTAATTCCATTAAAACATGGCAGTTTCCAAAGCCTGTAGGTGGAACAATTGTGAAAGTAAATTACTCGTTTATTTTGAAATCTTCATAAAGATAATTGGCTAAAAGGTTTACTAAAGTAAGCCTTTTAGAATTTAAAGTTTGAAAAAATGTTTGAAGGAGCATTAAAAATGAAAAAACTGAGTCTATTGACGGTTATAATCTTAAGTACTCTTGTGAGTTTAAATGCTCACGCTCAGTACCGTGATAAAAAGATCAACACAAGAAAATTGGTTGATGACTATTGGACACCAAGTGAAAAAAAATATTCACTTATTCAACAAAGATACTTTGTTAAAACAAACCGTGTGTTTGTAAGTGCCAGCGCAGGGGTTCATATTAATAATCCTGAACATGAAGGCTATTTAAGTCAATTTTCTGGGGGCTATTTCCTTTCAGAAAAATGGGGCTTTGAAGTTCAATACACTGGATCTTCTTTATCTGGAAACTCAGTCATTGAAAGACTAGATAGTTTATCGGGTGGTAGTTCTACTTTAGACCGAACTAAGACTTTAAGTTACATTGGTGGAGCGATTAATTACTCACCGATCTACGCTAAAATGAGTTTTCTAGGTTACAAAATATTATATTATGATCTTATTTTATCTGGTCAATTAGGTCAGACAAGTTATGAACAGACAGTAGGAAGTTCTGTAGGATCTAGTCCAAAAGAATCAGCTATTACATTCGGTTTGGGAATCACACAGATGTTCTATTTAAATAAGCATTTTTCAATTAAGCTTGATTTTTCTAACAGATGGTACAATGCAGATGTTTTAAAATACACAACAGGAAATGAATTAAAAAGTAGATTAATCCAAGACACGCAAATGTCTTTGGGTGTAACATTTATGTTGTAAGATTTTTTTACTAAGGATTTTAATAGGATGTTATTTATGAAAATAAAACTGCTACTACTGATGATTTTGTTTTCGTCTGCTGTACAAGCTGATTGCATTGATGAAATTGTTAAATACAGAGCCACAAATCAGGGTGATTTAAAAACAGCAGACTGTTTTCATAAAAATAAATTGTATTCGGAATCTTTACCTTTACTAACTAAATTGGCAGAAAATGATGCTGAGTCTTTAGAGTATTTACTGACTAAACTGCCCCAAGGGTATGAATCTATTGTTGAAAGTTTTTTGTCTAGCATTCAACCTAAAAAATTATCTAAATCAACCTTCGGTGATTTTATTTACTGGAGATCCCAAGGCTTAAATAGAAAAAATAAATATAAAGAAGTTCTAAATATCACAGCAAACTTTGATCGTAACCATCCTAAATATCCCTTTATTCTATTTTTTAGAGCTGTGGCCTTTGTCAATTTCAATAAAATTAGTCTTGCTGAAAACTCTTTTTTGGAAGCGAAAAAAGTAATTTCAAAACTTAAAATTAAAAATAACAAAGAGTCCTTTTTAAATGATTTGATCGCCTCATCACTTGGAAAAATTTATTTAACTCAAAAAAAATATTCACAAGCTGAAGTGCAGTATAAAGATATCAATTCTGAAAGCGTAATCTGGTACGATAACCTTGTTGAGTTGGGTTGGAACCAATTAAGTAGCAAAAATTACTCGCAAGCTTTAGGTAATATGTATTTTGTAGACAAAAATACATCTCCAATGGCCTGGAAGCCAGATTCATATCTAATACGCTCAATGGCTTTCTTAAGTTTATGTCACTTCCCTGATGCTGATGATGCCCTTAAAGTTGTCGAAAAATTTTATAAAGCCATGTATGTCGCTTCAGTTGAAGCCCAAAAAAATAATAAAGTTAGTTTCTATGATTTGTTAATTAAAAGTTTAACGATGGATGCAAAGGCCTTTGTGTCTGGATACCCAGTCCCTTTGATTAGGTATGTGGCGACGGATATCGATTTTATTCAAGTTCAGGAATCCATTAATAATTTAATTGATGAATTAGACGCGCAAAGAAAATTAGAAAATAAAATTGCAAGCCGTGTTGGACATTACGAAAAAGATAAGATTAAAAATATTGAAGCCGTTGCTAAACTTAAAGAAGATATCTTCAAATTAAAATCTAAAAAAGCAAAACAAGAAAAAATTGTAGAAAAAGAGTCTCAATTGAAAGAAGCTCAAAATGAATTGGCCTCTATTGATGTGGGCATTAGCACATTAAATAGTGGTGTTGATTTTCATATCGCAAAACTGAAACAGAAAGTAGAAAGCCTTGAAAGACTAAAAAGACAAGCTGAAGATCGTGCGGAAAAAGTTTTAGAAGCTAAAGTCAGTTCGACAATCAGCCAGTTAAAAGAAAAAATTGACCAGGCTGAATTGATTCGATTTGAAATTTTCTCTAGATCTGGAAATAACATCAGGTACAGACTTGCTGGTGGTAAACTTAGTAAAAAAGAAAGCGAAACGGCATTTAAAGCCTTTGGTTCTGAAGAATTAAAATGGGACTTTAAAGGTGAGATCTGGAAAGACGAATATGGGTCTTTAGATACGTCAATAAAAAATATGTGCAAAGTTAATGAGCAAAACTAAAATATTTAAGGGTGAGTGACTAAGCTCGAAGGCCATTGGCTCATCGTGTGAAGCTTGAATTTTTAACCTTTTTCTGGGATTTATAAGTGATGAAAAGAAATCTAATATCCCTAATGCCTTCAACGTTATTTATTGCAATAGCTATGATAGCTTGTAGCCGGGCCACGAATAACATTCAGCCTATTGGCAGTTACTGCGGTGTTAATGGTCAAGAATTTAAAAATCCTCTTTCGAATGAGACAATCGATGAGAAAGTCTTTTCTGAAATCACAACTTTACCTGAAGCGATTTATAAGGCTGAAAGTTTAAGTATCCTTGTTAAGAATTCATTAGGAAGCGAAGAGCAAGTGATGTACTCCCACCGTCAAGTCTTTGATTCGGAAGGGAATGTGCAGACAATAGGATTTTTAAAATCTTGTGCCAGAGGTATTACTCCAGAATCGACAGGTCAGTTTAAAGTGTCACTTCCTCTAGAAGTGACCTTAAAAAGTGATTACACGTGGATGGCTTCAAAAGCAGCAACATACTCTATTAAATATGGACGAGAATTTAATGCCCAGGGTTTTTTAATTGGATCAGTTGAAGATATTTCTGGTCCAGATCCAACGTCATCCTTAGAATTTGATTTTCCAGATTATGTATTTTTAGAACAGATTGGTAATTTAAGTAAAGCACAAAAAGCTTCAAAAGCTGATCCGACAAAGACTTTGGATCAAATTTTTCTACAAATCAAAGTCAGTGATTCTCCAGAATCTTATGCTCGTATTGTTTTTAGAAAAATTCCTGATCAGGTTATTCCAACTGCATTGGCTCCAGAAACGGTTCCGGTTTTAATACAAGACCAAACCGTAGCCCCAATACTTTAATATTTGAAATTATTTTTCTAAATCAGTTTTACAACATTGGTTTAGAAAACTTAGAATTTACTTTCTTAAACTCTTCCATGACTTTATCATATTTATAAACATTCAATATTGGTCGCATTCTACGATCGTATGTTGGGGCGATAATCTCCAGATCCTCATCACGATCTATATTCGAGATTAATAAATTTGTAGTTCTGTCTTTTAACATCACATAGGCATCGAATTCGCCATCTAAATTTAATTTTTCAATCAATTCAAGACCGTGATTCATATTGGCGTAAACCTCTAAATAAATTTTTTGCTGAGATTTCACTTTAATTAATGTCAATTCAAGATCTGGATTTAGTTTTTTTGTCTGAATTTTAGAAAGAACTTGTCGTGAACTTCCGACATTAATTTTTTTGAAGTAATTTTGAACGTTAGAATTAAAAAATAAAAACAGACTTATAAATAAAAAAACCAATGAAATTAAATAATATTTATAATTTGATAGTTGATTAAAATTCATTTTTTCCTATAAACGCCAGGTTTAGTCACAGATGACTGACGTACACTAAACGCAAAGTTAATATTTCTAAGCAAAGTTTTGTTATCAGCGCGGTAGCTCCAATAATTATCATCTACAAATGTATCTATTCCACACTCATAAATTTTATAGGATTTAAAATGTTTAACAAGAAAATCTTTAACTAATGATGAAAGTGAAAAGTAGTATTTTTGATCTTTAAGTAAAATATGATCTGAAAAATCATCTTTGAGTTCATTATACATATCCAGACCTATTTCATAGGTCTGGATATGTGGACCGATAAAAAAACTGTAATTAGAATTTGTATTCGTGATTTTTAAGAACTGATCTAGAATTCCATCAACTAGACCTTTTCGGCCACAGTGAAGGTTTGTGATCTGGCTTGTATTATGATCATAGGCAATTAGCGGTAGGCAGTCTGCGGTTCGAATAAGACAAGACGTGTTTGGTTGAATCCACTGATGCCCATCGGCTTCAGGAAGTAAGGCGTTTTCATTGGAAATTAATGTTGTGTGCTTTTGGTTGATATTAAAAAAATGAACATTTGGATAAAGTGATGACAGTTTTTCTTGTGTTAAGGCTTTACTACCAAATGCTATTTTAATTTTTTTGTATTCAAAAAAAATACCTAAATCACAGACTTTCTTTTGGAAGTTCAACATTTAAATAATCTAGCAGCACTTTAAAGGAATTGGGTAGCTCAGCTTCGAATTTCAGAAGTTTTTGAGTCACGGGATGGATAAAACTTAGTTTTTTTGCAAATAAAAACATATTTGGTTGGGTCAAAATTTTTGACTTTAGTCCAGCGTCCGTCACCATATTAATTCTACGATTTGTACTATAAATAGGATCGTTGATTATTGGGCAGCCTGCTTCAGACAAATGGACTCTGATTTGATGGGTCCTTCCTGTGTCTAGTTTAAGTTCAAAGACACTGATTATTCCTGAATAAAGTGATTTGTAATGAGTTTTTGCAAACTTACCCTTTTTGGCAAGTTTAGTAGAAGAAAATTTTTTTCTATTGTTAGGATCACGAACTAAATAGTTTTCTATCGACCCACTTTCCAATTTCGGTCGTCCGAAAGTGATTGCTTGATAAATTCGTCCAGCGGTTTTGTCTTTAAACTGTTCAGCTAAATGCACTAACGCGGAATGAGTTTTAGCGGCGACCAACAGACCACCAGTGTCTTTGTCCAAACGGTGAACTATCCCAGGTCTATGTTCATGAAAACCAACACTTAAAACCTTACAGTGATGAAGTAGGGCGTTCACTAAGGTCCCAGTTCCATGACCATTACTGGGGTGGACCACCATTCCGTAAGGTTTATTGATCACAATCAATTCATCATCTTCATAAACAACATCAAGCTTTATATCTTCTGATTGAGGACCTGTTTTGGATTTAACTTCAGGAACATCTATTAAAATGACATCATTTTCATTCAGCATTTGAGATGCTTTTTTTTGAATTCCGTTCACAGTACAAAAACCATTTTGAATAATTTTTGAAATTTGGCTACGTGATATTTTTAAATTTTCAGTTAAAAATTGATCAAGTCTGATTTTTTCTGTTTCTAAATAAGTAAAGTTATAGGATGTGCTCATAATTACTTTTGGGCATCATCAAATATTTTCATAAATGAGCTTGCGACTTTTTCAGTCTCCAAGATTAATAGTTTTGCAACTTGTATAACAAAACCTCTTACGAAAACTTTTGCAGGTAAGGATTCAAAATCATGGGACTCTATTGCTAAAAGATAGGATTTGCTGATTTTTGATTTTTCACTCAGTTGCTCAAGATTAATATTTTTATAATGACGTATTTTTTGAATAAATGGCCCATCAAAAATTTCAGTCTCTTTAATTTTATTTTCAAAAGCAATATCCAAAGTGTAGATACCAAAAGAAGTTTTGCCATTGCTACCAGAGTCTCCAGTCTTTGGAGTGTCCACTTTATTCACCACTTGATCCATATTTGTTGATTTAGGTTTACTGCTTTTTAGGGATTTGTCGTATTCAGTTCTTCGAACCGGGTTACTTAATACAGAAAAAGCACTATCGATAAGTAAGTTCAGCTGTTGAGCTTCATCATTTGTAAAAATAGTGTAAAGCGCCGGACTAGACGGGCTGTAGGCCTCTTTAATTTTTTCGTAGGCTTTTAATATGTCGTTGGCCCCACAATCCTTTGGGATTTCAAGGATGTCATAGTAAGTTTTGCCGTCAAAGACCTCTTTCATAATTTGACTATAAAGCCATGCCTGTTAAGTTACGTAAAGCCTTATCTTCAATTAATTTTTCAAAGACTCTAGAAAGTTCATTCATTGTGTTCGATTTTGTAGATTCAAGCTGAAAAGGTTTTAAAGCGCGTAAAGATTGCCAAACAGCGCTGTCATAATTCACAAAGCCAATGCCTTCGCATTTCATACTAAAGTACTGTGAACAGATTTTTTCAATAGAATTGGATAAAATCTGGTCTTGGTGAGATCTGGCTTGGTTGATTAAAATTTTTGGCATTATGTTTGAAATTTTTTTTCTTAGGATTTTGCCTAATTCTGGCTCTTTTTCTTCTAAAAAAGTAATCAATTGAGCCGGTGTTTTAATATTAAATCTTTCTTTATGATTCAAAAGTTTGGTGATTTCATCCACACATTGAAGCTCTTTACTTGTTTCCATCACAGTTTTATGAAATGCTTTTTTTAAAAATTGGTATGAATTTTCAATACTTGTCGGTTCAGGTGTAGTTATGATCACTTGCTTGTCACAAGCCAAAAAGAATTCAATAGTTTCGTTATGAGTTCCAGCTGCTAAATCAAAAATAACATAGTCAAATTCACAAGCACGGATATGACTGACCATTTGGTTTGTCTTTTCTTGTGTAATTTTAAGATCAGAACTCCAATCATCTAAGCCTTTAATAAAATACAGATTTGAGTTATTAGTTCCTGAAATAACGTCTTCAATACTAGTGACTTTAGAATTTAAATAGTCTTTTAAATTTGGACCAGTAGGTTGAATGCCAAGATAAGTGTGAACATTAGCACCACCAAGATCTAAATCTACGATCAAAGTTTTTTTACCTTTTTTAGCTAGATGAATTCCAAAATTGGAACTTAAGAACGTTTTTCCAATACCACCTTTACCACCACCGAAGGCATAAAAAACAGTTTTTGAATCGGTTGAACGATCCTTATTTTTTCTGAAAGGTAAAAGAATGCTCATAATTTCCTTTGAGTGTGTTTTTTTAACAAACCACGACTTAAATTCTCTTCGGCTTCAGACTTTTTTAAATAAAGTGGTTCGGCCATCAAAGGGTCAATATTTAAAAATTTAAGACAATGGTCATAATTAAAATAAAAGTTTGCTTGTCGAATAGCAGGATTAGAAATTGGATCAGTCAAAGATACATTTGGAACAATAGATTTTATTTTAAAGTTGTCTGGAATTAAATTTTTATAAATTTCAAAACCATCTCCCCAAATCATAAAATCTTGATCGGGTATTTTAAGGTCTTGGGGCAAAACAGTTGAAGTTGAAAGATCTTCTGAAAGCAAATTGTTTATTAACTTGTATTTAGCTTTAAATAGTTGATTTTTATAGGCATTCATCAAAACAAGATGAATGTGACTTGGATATTTTTTTATGGTCTCAATATCAATAATAGATCTGAAACTTGGAGCCAAAATTAAGTTTATTTTATTAGTGTGAGCGATAGTTTTGGCAAAATTCATTCCAACCCTAAGTCCAGTGAAACTGCCTGGACCATGGGAGCATAAAACTTCTGTAATTGAAGAAGGTAAGGTATTAGATTTCTTTATTAGCTTTTCAAATTGAACAGTTAAAGTTTCACTGTGGGACTTATCATCTGACCACATAAAATCAGTGATAAGTTTTTTATCACCAAATAAGGCTATTCCACCATTAGAGTAGCTGGTGTCGACACTTAAAAGCACAGTTGAACCATTTGTAGATCGATTTTTTTAATCGATGTGAAAGTCATCATTTTACCAGCCTGAAAAAAAGACTCTTTGAATATCATTAAATAAAGTTAATCCAACTAAAGACATTAACAGAGCGAAACCACACATAAATGCAATTTCCATTTTTTTAGGGCTTACAGGTTTACCACGGATCGCTTCAATGGTGTAAAACACCAAATGTCCACCATCTAAAACTGGAATTGGAAACAGGTTCAGTAAAAATAAATTGATAGAAATAATTCCCATCATTTGAAAAAAATAAGACCAGCCAACTTTAAAGCTCTCTTTTGCCACTTGCCCTATGGTAATAAATCCACCTAAATTCTTATGGGAGACTTCGCCTTGAATTACACGCATCATACTGTTCAATGTCCAAACCGTCCACTTCCACGTTTGCTGAGCTGAGTATAATAACGAAGCCCCTAGGCCGCCCGCTGAAACATAAATTTGATTTGGAACATGAACATAAAAGCCAGGCTCGATTCCAACTATAGGGCGTTTAATTTCTTGGCCCTTGTCGTTCATCATTGATTTGATTTGAGGAACTACTTTAATTTCTTCTTCTTTAAAATCTCTTAGAACTTTAAAAGAAAGGGGTTCACTTTCTAAGCCTTTTGTTTTCACTGCTTCAATTAAGTTATCCCAAGATTTAATTTCAATTCCACCAATGCCAATGACTTTGTCACCACGTCGTAGTCCTGACTTTTCTGCGGGTGATCCTTTTTGGACTCTGCCGATAAAAGTTTCAGTGGTTTCAAAATTTAAGTTTGTAGCTTTAGTTTTAAAATTTTTAGTTACTTCTTTATCATTTTCTAATCTTGAGACTTGAATATTTAATTCTTGGTTAGATAAGGTTGCTATAGTACTCGGTGAGTTTGATATCGAATTTAAATAAAACTTCAAATCCCTTTGAGTTTTAATTTCAGTGGAGTTAATTTTTTTTATTTCATCTAAATTTCTTAAACCTGCTAGGTAAAAACTTGAAGTCTGATCGATAAATCCTATTGTCGGTGCAGCCGAAAACATACTCCATCCGTCAATTTGGGGGATTTGTCTTTCAGAACTTAAAATATTCGGGTTACTTTTTATTTCAGTTGGAATATTTAACTCAAGGGGTTGACCGGAACGTTCAACGATAATTTTTGCATTTCCATTTTTGGATTCAGAAATTAATTTTAAAGTATCATCGTAAGATTTTGCTTTTTCATCATTAATTGAAAGGATCTTATCACCGGATCTAAGACCTGCTTTAAATGCGGATGTTGTATCTGCAATATCACCTAAGACAGCAGAGATTTGGGGCTCTCCGTAAAGGCCAATACTCAAAAAAACAAAAAAAGCTAAAATTAAATTCATCAAAGGGCCTGCAACTACAACCGCAATCCTTTGTCCGACAGGTTTATGAATAAAAGAATATTTTTGCTCTTCAGGCGGAACAACGGCCGTTGGATTGTCGCCGAACATTTTAACGTACCCGCCCAGTGGAAAGATTGATAGTCGATATTCGGTGTCACCATATTTACGTTTAAAAATAGTTTTACCAAATCCAATCGAAAAAATTTCTACACGAACTCCAAAAAAACGAGCGACAGAAAAATGTCCCATTTCGTGAATAAAAATTAAAAGACCAAGAAGTAAAAAAAATGGACCAACAGTTTGTAAAAGTTCAGATATATATGTCATATAAAAATTTTATCACAAGCAGGAATCCAGAGCTAGTAAACCCTAAGGCTAAATTTTAATAAACTGACTAAAGCAGAGTAAGATGGGGGACGGCCATTAAAAATATCGGAGCACTTAATAATAAGCTGTCCAGGCGATCTAAAAATCCCCCGTGACCGATAAAAAGTGTACCTGAATCTTTTTTAGTCGATTTACGTTTAATTAAAGAGGCAATCAAATCACCACTGATGGCTGTCAAAGTAGTTAAATAGCAAAAAAACAGACCTAAAAAATTAAAATCAAAAATCTGAAGTTGTTGAGTAATTAAAATCAAGACTATGGGCCAAACTAAAGAACCTAAAAAACCTTCATAAGTTTTTGATGGGCTAATTTGAGGTTGAAAAGCTTTGGTGAAATACTTTCGACCAAATTTTTTTCCAAAGAAATAAGCCAAGGTGTCAGTTCCAAAAACCAAAAGACCAAAGAAACAAAAAAAATAAAATCGCTCATCTAACTTAAAAATTTCAAGTATCTTGAGTGGCAAAAAATAACAATAAAAAACGATGAGTAGATAAACGACTAGTTTATCAAAGGTCTCTTGGATGGGGCTTAGTCTGTAAAACCAGGGTATAGAAATTAAGCCAATTAAAATCGGCAAAAGTGCATAGGGCGCTTTGTCCGGCAAAGGACTTGAACTTAAACTTAAACTTTGAATGCTAAACCAAAGGCTTGTTGAAATTAAAACAGGAATGAAGAACTTAATGTAAATGTCGGGGATTTTTTTATTATTAAAAAATAAGTTTGTAAATTCAAAGGCAATCAAGGCACTGACAATTAAAACTAAAAATATCGCTCCGGTTAATTTAAAGTAATATAAAGATATAAGTAGAATAGATAAAGCAACCAAGGCGCTAAATAATCTTACGACTAAGTTACTATATTTAGAGGGAAGAGTTTTTTCGGATGTCATGGATAACGGCAAGCCCTTCAAGGTTTTTGTCTAAATTTTTATCTTTTGAAATTTCTTGTGCGCCAATAGATTTATCATCAAAGTTATTTTTTGACTGAACTAAATTTTCTAAGCAACCGAATTTTCTGTTTCTTTCGTAATAACATTTAATTGCATTATAAAAATCTTGCTGATCAAAATCTGGCCAAAGTTTTTCAGTAAAATAAAGTTCACTGTAGGCGGCTTGCCATAGCAAAAAATTAGAAATTCTTTGTTCACCACTTGTTCGAATGATTAAATCTGGATCGGGCCATTCGGAAGTCTCAAGATATTTATTAAAGTCTTCATTTGTGAAGTTAAACTTTGAAACCCTGTTCTGTTCGATGTCAGAAGCTAATTTTAAAGCTGCATTTTTAATTTCGTCTCTGCCACCATAGTTTAAAGCAAAAATAACGGTTAGTTTTGTGAAGCTTTTAGTTTTATTTTTGAGTTCGTTAAGTTTAGATTGAAGTGATATGGGCAGTTTTGACAAGTCCCCAATTGTTTCTAGTTTAATTTGTTCTGAAATGAATTTTTCGCCCTTAGTTGTTAAATGGTTTTCCAAAAGATCCATTAAAAAATGAACTTCCTTTGCTGGGCGGCCCCAGTTTTCTGTACTAAAAGCAAATAATGTTAAATAGGGAATTTCAAATTTTAAACACTCTTCAATAATCTGTTCAGCCACTTTGGATCCTTGAAGGTGTCCTTCAAGTCTTGAAAGGCCTTTCTTTTCGGCCCATCTCCCATTGCCATCCATGATGATGGCTAAGTGTTTTAGTGGTTGTGCAGGTTGGATCATTGTCATTTATATTTTTAAAAGATCTGATTCTTTTTGTGTCGAAATGTCGTCTACTTTTTTAATATAAGTATCAGTCACTTTCTGGATATCATCTGAAAATCTTTTTTGTTCATCTTCACTGATCTCTTTATCTTTTAATGATTTTTTAAGAGTATCATTGGCTTCTTTTCTAGCCATACGAATGGCTACACGAGCATCTTCGGCTATTTTCTTTACGCTTTTAGCTAAGTCTTTTCTACGCTCTTCTGTTAATTCGGGCACTTTAAGGCGAATGACCTTCCCGTCATTTTGAGGTGTCATTCCTAAATTTGCTTTAATAATGGCAGATTCAATATCTTTCAATATTGAAGTCTCCCAAGGAGAAATCACAAAAGACTTAGCATCTGGTGTAGAGACACTAGCCACTTGATTTATAGGGCTTGGATTTCCGTAATAGTTAACCATGATGTTATCAAGCATACTGACGTTAGCGCGGCCAGTTCTGATTTTTTTTAAGTCTTCAACAAAAGCGTCAATCGCTTTTTGCATCGAAAGTTCGGTGTCTTTTTTTAGCTTAGCTTCCATAGACTTATCCTCTATTAAAAAATCCTATGTTATGAAATTTTAAGTTTAGTAATTGTTTTAATAATCCTAATCATAAACTCTAGTTAGCGGCTCGCACAATTTTATTATTACAATTACCGAATTATTGTTCCCACTTTTTCGCCACAAACAACACGGTTAATATTTCCTTTTTTGTGGAGATTAAAAGTGATGATCGGCAAACTATTATCCATTGAAAGACTAATAGCTGTAGAGTCCATAACCTGAAGCTTTTTATTTAAAACATCAATGTAGGTTAAATCCGTGTACATTTTAGCATCTGAATGAATCATGGGATCTTTATCATAAATGCCATCTACTTTAGTGGCCTTTAAAATCACTTCAGCCCCTATTTCCATAGCTCTTAATGCGGCAGCCGTGTCGGTCGTAAAGTAAGGGTTGCCGGTCCCAGCTGCAAAGATAACAATTCTATTTTTTTCTAAATGGCGGATAGCACGTCGTCTAATGTAGCCTTCTGCAATTTCATTCATTTGGATCGCGGATTGGACTCGGGTGTCAGCGCCTAATTTTTCTAAAGAATCTTGAAGGGCTAAAGCATTAATGCAAGTGGCCATCATACCCATGTAATCAGAGCTTGCACGGTCCATGCCTTTAGCTGAAGCAGCAACACCTCTAAAAATATTGCCCCCACCAATAACAATACCCACTTGAACACCAAGTTGTTGAATGGCAACGACTTCATTCGCGATAGTCGAAAGAATTTCTGTGTTAATACCAAATTTTTGATCCCCAGCTAAAGCCTCACCGGAAAGCTTTAGTAGGACGCGTTCATAGACTGGTTTAGACATTTAGCAATCTTCCTTATTTAGCTAAAAATTAGATAAATCCTAGGGCTCATCTAAGTAAATTAAACTACGAGTTTAAATTTGATACAGCAGCCACTTCTTCAGCAAAATTGCTGGTTTTCTTTTCTAAGCCTTCGCCTAATTCAAATCGAGTAAAGCGACGAATTACAATATTTTCACCAATTTTAGCAATGGTGTTAGATAGATATTCAGATATCGTGATTTCAGGATTTTTAACGTAGTTTTGGTCTAAAAGACAAATTTCTGCGGCCCATTTTTTGATTTGGCCTTCAATAATTTTTTCTAAGAATTCAGGTTTTTTACCCTCTTCTAAAGCTTTGCCTCTTAAGATTTCTTTTTCTTTTTGAGCAAATTCAGCAGGGATTTCATTTTGGCTAACAAACTTTGGGTTTGTAGCTGCAATGTGCATGCATATATCACTCACAAAAGTTTTAAACCCATCGTTTCGAGCCACAAAGTCCGTTTCAGAATTCACTTCGATCAAGACCCCAATGCGTCCTTCGCCGTGGATGTAAGACTGTACAAGTCCTTCAGTCGCTGCACGATCAGATTTTTTAGCAGCTTTTGATAAGCCTTTTTTTCTAAGCCATTCAACAGCTTCTTCTTGATTGCCAGCGCTTTCTTCTAAGGCTTTTTTGCAATCAAGCATTCCTGCTCCAGTCATTTCACGTAAGTTTTTGATTTCAGATGCGCTCACCATAAGATCCTCTCTTGATAAAAATTAAATTTTTAAAGTTATTTTTAGGTTTGATATTTATAGAAAAAAAGGGCTTTTCAAAAAGCCCTTTTTAGGAATTAAAGCTGAGTCAGTTTAGCTTTCTGTGTCTTCATCGACAGGTTTGTTAAACTCAGTGGTATCGCCACGTTCAACTTCTTCAGCTATTTCAACTTCATCAGCAGTTCCTGCCGCTACAAGTTTACGTTTGCTGACCTTAACAACTGCTGGACCTGCAGAAACGGGTTTAGCGTTCTTCTGTTCTCTAACAACTGGTTTAACTTCAACAGCTTCAACTTCTGGCTGTTTAGATTTCATTTCTCTGATTTTTTCTTCGTATTTTGCAGCGCCGGCTAAGAAGGCGTCGCTAATTAAGTCGCAGAAAAGTTTAATAGAACGAATCGCATCGTCGTTACCTGGAATTGGGTAATCAATAATTTCAGGATTAGTATTCGTGTCCGCGATAGCTACAACGGGAATACCCAATGTTTTAGCTTCAGCAACGGCGATATGTTCTTTATTTGTGTCGATCACGAACATACACACTGGAGCTTCTTTCATGTCACGGATACCCTCAAGGTAATCCACAAGACGGATGTATTCTTTGTCGATTTTAGATTGTTCTTTTTTAGAGTAATTGGTTATGTCACCAGATTCTTTTAATTTTTCGATTTTTCTCATGCGTTCAATACTATTTTTGATAGTAGAGAAGTTGGTTAACATTCCGCCTAACCATCTTTTAGTCACATAAAATTGACCTGAACGAATAGCAGCTTCTTTAATGGGTTCCATGGCTTGTTTTTTAGTGCCCACGAAAATCATCTTGCCGCCTTGAGCCGCAATGCTTTCAACAGCTTTTGCTGCTTTTTTAGCCATTTCTAATGATTTTTGTAGATCGATGATGTGAATTCCACCACGAGCTGTAAAAACATAAGGTTTCATTTTTGGATTCCATCTTTGAGTCTGATGACCAAAGTGGACGCCGGCGTCTAACATGCTTTTAAGATTCACACTGGGTGAAGTTGCTTGAGTTTCCATTTTTTCCTCCTGGTTGGACCTCCCTTTAGATAAGAAAAAGCTAAATCATTAGCCTTCACCAGGTTTCTAAAGGTGCGTATTTAATTAGAAGGTTTTTGTATCAGAGAGTTGTGGCTTAAGCAATAGGCCCACCGCAGGTGAGGGTGCGGAAGCCTGACTGTGTAAGACTCCTCTTGGAGGAAAAGTTCCAGCGAGTGCGTGCGAACACGGAAGTCCCAGCGAAGCGGACTGAACGAAGCCGCCCTGAAGCACGAGTGAACTAGACAGCAATTCATAATTTAAGAAGTCATTA
Source organism: Bdellovibrionales bacterium (assembly GCA_043764155.1). Lineage (GTDB taxonomy): Bacteria > Bdellovibrionota > Bdellovibrionia > Bdellovibrionales > UBA1609 > JAMLIO01. The sequence continues at coordinate 57,008 of JAYUKW010000032.1, read as the reverse complement.
CCGCTTCGGTAGTAATCCAACCTGTGATTTATAACGATACCGATTATGTTGAGCACACAAGGTTTGAAAGTTACTAAATTCGTTGCCGCCGCCTGCCCAACGAGGCTGGATATGATCCATTTGCAAAAACTTTTGGCTAGCGCAAACTTTTTGTGTTGATGGATCTTTAAACTGGCAACATGCTTTTTGAGGCTCAAGAACATTTTTTCTAGTTTTTAAAGAAATGTGCTTCGAAGGTTTACTATCCAGCGTATTTTTTGAAATTTCATTTTTCAAAATTTGCAGATTATTAGAAGATTTAGATGTTAAATTAAAATTTGGTTTAAGCTTTGGCGATCTGCTTTTGATTTCTTTTTGGGCGAGGTAAGCAAAGATCTCTGACCACTTATTATCTGGAACTGCATGGGAAATTAAATTCTGCACTTTTTCTAAAAGCGCCATTTGATCTTTGGTGAATGTAATCGTTAAAGTGATGGACTCGTCTTTATGAATTTTTTCTTTTTCAAAATGCACATGGGGTAAATTAAACTCTTGGGCTAAGATCAATTCGGTTTTAGCTTGGGTTTCAAATTGGATTTTATTTAATATTTCTTTCTTATGGGCCGTTACAATTTTTATATTAGAAGACTTTTGAACTGCTCGAATTGTCTGCTGAACTTTGGCTAACTGAGATAAATTAATCGCCCCACTTTTTATCTTTTCAGACATTTCCGGAATTTCCCTTAAAAGTCTTGCCGATTCAATTCTTCGCATAGCTGACGAAGGACTATACCCAAATTCTTTAACCAAAAATTCAAATAAACTTGGATAAGCCTTTTCTAAATATAATTTACGACGATCAATTTCAATAATATATTCCAAAATCATTTCTGTGATTTTACGTTCAGTTTGCACAAGATTACCAAATCGCCCCATCAAATCTTGAGTTGAGAGTTTTGAGATAACAACTTTGGATTCAGGTATTGGTTCATTCTTGAATTCAGACATCTGATTGGAATTACATTCAAAAATAGACTTACCTTTTTTTTCAAAATCAAACATAGATTGCATTTGTTATTCTCCTTAAAAAAATTAAATTTATAGTATGCTTGTCGAAATCAACTTAAGTCACTTTTCATATATAATTTTTAATCACTACCGCTTCGGTATTAAAATATTACAGATGACGACGCTTTAGTGGTAATCTAAAAAAATAATATAACATGGGTTTTTAAATCGAAAATTTTGGAGATTTTTAAATTTTGCGAGCATTACAAATGCTTGCGAGGCTGGCGTCCAAAGCTCATGTTAAGCTTTTTGAAGCCATTAATTTTTAAGTTAAAGATGGAACGATACAACCTGAATTTATTCTTAACAACACTTGCCCAGCGAATCAAAAAATGTAGTCAATAAATAAAATAAGTTTTGCATTGAATCAAATTAAAATTGTAGTGAAAACGATGGATCTATAGCTCTTAATTTAATTCAGTGATCATAGCAGTATTTACTTATAATTTTTTTGTTTCTATTATTCTGCAGTATTTTCTAAACTTGATGTTTTAGGATTTTCAATTACTAATTTTTGACTCATGCATTTAGAAATTAAATTTTGTTTTAAGTCTGCGAGATGATCTTCTCCGATTAAAAGTGCATGATCGTCACCATTTCGTCCGATTCTTTCAATCATTACCCTGTTTCGATCTTTTATACCCATTCTTAATGAGACAATTGTGTTTCGATACATCCTAAGAAGTCGTTTATGCTCTAGGCTAGGTTCCAAGCTAATTAAAGATTCGAATTCATCTTTAGAAATATTCTCAAATCCAGCTTGTTCATAACTTATAAAACCACGTTTTACTTTGGTTGAAAGTGGAAGTTCAAATACATCAATTTGAGTTAACTCTTCAGGAATAAGTTTAATAGATTTTTGCATAAGAGTTAAGTTTTCAACTCCAATAACAGCTAAATTCCTTTCAAAAGCGTATGTGTTTTCAGGTCCAGGATAAATATTTAAATTTCTATTAATTACCGATCGAAGATGCGGACAGTTCATTAAGATATTATTTTTAATTTCATACATCTTTGATGTTTGATTTAAAACTTTTGCTGTTTCCTCAAAAGCCCGTTCAGTTCCTAATTCAGTTATTCGATTTTGATTTTGAATTAAAATTTTTCGAACTCTTTGGGCTTCTTTATCCAAATTTATAAATGTTAGCAAGTTTTCTTCAAATAACGTTTTTGCTTCAGAACAACTTCTATTTTTGGACAATAATTCTGCTTTCATTAGCGTTTTAACTATTCTGTTTTCGGCATTAAGACCAGGATGTCTCCATCCTATTATTGCAATAATTTGACTGTTAAAATTAATTTGGAATGATCGCTGGTCTAGATCACGAACCTCACAATTATTGATTGGAGATGAACTGCAAGTAACCGCGAAAAGTAATGAAAAAAACATCGTATTGACAGCTGTAAAGCTGGTTGACAGTAATCTAATATTTAATAGCAGTTGAACTAAAAAATTAGCCATATTGTGTATTTTAAGCAATTTATGAGCCTAAGTTAATCTATGAGCAAATTAACCCTATAGTCCTTGATCCAACCTATACGTCCGATCCAACGTCCCCAATAAGCCACTTGAAGTTTCAGAGCATAAACTTGAAGTGCAAAAAATATTGGGAACAGATTTTAAGAATCCGGCTTCGTTTTCTTTTAACAAAAGTTGGCCATAAGAACTTTCACTTAAAATAATTTTTTCTTTGAAATCTGGAGATTCAAAAAAAGTCGGAAATGCACGTTTAATTTGTCGCTTCATGTTTTTAATAACTTTAGTTAAATGCTCGTGATCTAGGGCTTGTTCGGCGTCTATTAAACTCATCCAGCAAGAATGATTTTTAGTCATGTGACCTACGATGGGCTCAAAGTCTAAGCTTGAACCATAAAGGCAAAACACAGATGTTTCTGAATTAATGGACTCCAGAACCTCTTTGTTAAATTTGACATTAGGTTCAACATTCGGCTCAACATTAAGCTCAGCTCGGTCTTCAAAGTTAATTTCTTTATGGGCTAAATTTAAAATCACAGCATCAAACACACCAATATGCTTTTTTAATTTTTTAGCATCGGCTGCGCCTAAATATTCATTAGGAACAACATCTAATAAACGCTGAGGTGCGACAGCCCAAATTAATTCACCAAATTCGACTTCGGTCTTACCATTTATTTCAACGGCGAAAGCCTTGTCACCAACAAATTTAACTTTTGTGATTTCGGAATTCAGTAAATAGTGATCTTCATTCAGTGAATTGGTTAATTTTGAAATCCAATCTTTTGGATATGAACTGATTTTTAATTTTTCTGATTCAAAACAAAATTTATTCAATTGATCTAAGGCTTGAGGATTTTTATCCCCGAAGCCATTAAAATTTTTAAAGCTACCATCTTGAAAATGAAATGTGTTGGTATGAAATTGACCTGATAAAATCTGTTGATCTAAGGTCTCTTCAAGCCAAGTGAAATGTTTTAAATTGCCTTCATTTTGGGAGTATAAGTTTAAATTTGAAGGTAAAATTTGATCATCTGCTGACCATCCTAAAAGGCGTCCACCTAATTTATCAGAAGGCTCTATAATTAAAAAACTTTTATTTTTATTCATTAAAATTTTGGCTGAAATTAAACCTGATAAACCACCACCAAAAATAATTGCATCATAGGATTTTTTAATTTTTGCCATCTTAAAGTCCGCCTTTCTAAAACCAAACTTATTAAAGCATATTTATCGGGTCAACGTCTAAAGATATCTTGGTCTTTGGCGGCAAACCGTCTTGGCTGTGCATTATCTGTTGGAAGAATTTTTGGATTAAAAGATTTTGATCAGATTTAAATAAAAATAAATTTCTGAATTGATTTTTAATTTTTTGAATTGGGGCAGGCATTGGACCTAAAATTTCTAAATCCTCATAGTCCTTAACTGAATTTTTAAGCTGCGCCGCTTTTTGTGAAACCCACTGACAAGCTAAATTCACATCCATTTTATCAGGTGATTGAACCCTAAGACTAGCTAGTCTTGAAAATGGGGGATAGCCAAAAATCTTTCTTTCTTCTAATTCTTCATTGGCAAAAGATTCGTAATCATGAACCAGGGCGTGCTTAAAAACTACATGTTCAGGATTATAAGTTTGAATTAAAACTTCGCCTTTTAAATCTTTTCTCCGTCCGGCACGTCCACTGACCTGCGAGATCAGCTGAAAAATTCGTTCGTTTGATCTAAAGTCAGGAATATTTAAACCTACATCTGCAAGCAAAACACCCACAAAAGAAAGCTTTGGAAAATCTAAACCTTTTGAAATCATTTGGGTTCCAATTAAAATTTGGGCTTTTTCAGATTCAACCATATCAATGAACTCTTGCATTTCGTTTCGATTATCAATGGTGTCCCGATCAGCCCGAACAATAACTTTATCAGGGAAATTAAATTGTATGACCTCTTCGACTTTTTCAGTTCCAAGGCCTAAGGCGACAAGTTTATCGGACCCACAATCAGGACATTTTTTTTTGATCTTTTCAAAATAGCCACAGTAGTGGCAAACACAATCTGTGTTGTGATGAAGGGTTAGTGTGATGTCACAGTTCGGGCATTTGATTTGGTGTCCACAATCAATACACTGAATGGTTTGTGCAATGCCACGACGATTTAAAAATAAAGCCACTTGTTGATTTTTATCCAAGTGCTCTTTGATTTTAAAATGTAATTTTTCTGTGTACCAGAAGGGTTGATCTTTGTAGGGCTTAGCATCTTTAAGATTTATCAGTTCAATTTCAGGAGGATTTTGTTCAAATACTCTTTGTTTAAGTTCATGAAATAAATATTTATTAGTTTTGGCTTTATTCCAAGTTTCCAGTGATGGAGTCGCTGAGCCTAAAACAATAGGGCAGTTCCAGATCTGGGCCAACACTGTGGCTGAATCCCTACCATGGTACTTAAATTTTTCATCTTGTTTAAAACTGGAATCATGTTCTTCATCCAAGACAACGATGCCTAAATTTTTAAAATTACTAAATAAAGCAGATCTTGCGCCAATTAGGATTGGTTTTTTTTGTAAGGAAATATCATACCAAGACTCAGTTCTTTTTCTTGGTGAGACTTGGGAATGAATGACAGCCACTTGATCTTCGCCAAAGCGTTTTTTAAATCGTTGTTCAAGTTGAGGGGTCAAAGAAATTTCAGGGACCAAAACTAAAGCTTGTTTGTTTTCAGAAATAATTTTTTTAATCAACTGTAAATAAATTTCGGTTTTTCCAGAACCAGTGACCCCATGGATCAAGTGGACATTGAAAGAATTTGAATTTGGTAAAATATCATCAAATACTTTTTGTTGCTCTGAAGAAAATTTTAAATCGGATTCAAGATCTGCATTTTTTACTGTTTTTTCTTTTGCAGGTTTATATTTCAGTGGTGGAAAAAATAAACTTAAAACCTGTCCAATCGGATGGGCATAGTATTCGCTGAGCCACTTGGCCCAGCGTAAAGATTTTGGATTTAAGGATGTGATCATTTCATCTAAGGGTTCTAAAGACTTAGTTTTATATTCAGGTGATGTTTGGGATTTATTTAAAATCACACCATTTATTTTTCGTCCAGAAAATGGGGCTTGAACCAAAGTGCCAAGTTCTAAATTTTCATGATGATGATAAGTGAAAGTCTTAGCAATAGGGGCATTGACGCCTATTTCATAAAAATAAGGAGATATTTCGTTTTGTCTCGAAATGAGATCATTTTCCACGCCGAGTCCCCACAAAATGGCTACAATCTTGAATAATCGTTAACTTAACACACTTTTAGTCGAGGTGAAGCTCTATTGAAATGTTAAAAAATCCGATAAAATCTTAAGCATGAGAGTTAACGATGCGATTAAAAAATTAGGAATGAAATTAACTAAAGCAATAAGCTACAAAGCGAGCTACAGATTGAAAAAGGGAATATATTCAGGACTAAGCTTAAGTGTTGGATTGTGTGTGGTTTTGAGCTTTCAAAACTGTGCTGATCTAGACCAATCCCAAGTCGTCAGCGTCACAGATATTGAAGAGCAAACCTTAGCTGGTCTGCCCTTTGCCTACGATGCTAAAATTGACCAAATGGCTTACATGTCTTGTTCTGGACAGTTTGGACAAGACCCAAGAGCGTTTACAATTAAAGCCGGCGGATACTTTCCAAACTCTGGGGTGGCATTAAGATCAAATTTCTTATCACAGATTAGCCAAATGAACGCCGATACAAAAAGTAGATCCCTAGCCTTAAGTGATCGTAATAGCCAAGCTGGCGTTATGATGAACATAAGACCTAGAAGTAATTTGCAAGACTATCTTGAACCGACTGGAAATGAAGGCGGCGAAATCACTTCGGCCTCGATGATGAATAATACAACTCAAGGTGTGGTCTTAAGTAATGAAAGAGTCGCCAAACAGCTTTTAGCATTGGGACCTGGAGGGTATTTAAATTATGTCGCTGGTATCCCAGGATTATTTCCAAAAACATTTGATGGAGTTTTAAGAATTAATAATACCAGTGGTGTTGAAAATTCAATTCGAAATATTTTAAGAAACACACACTACGTGGCTTTAACCTATCCTGAAGAGTTGGCTGTACAAACTGATCCTTTAAAGCCAAATAGGTATGTCAGATCGCCTTATGGAACAACAACCGGGGATAACCGAGCCCTAACTTCGGTTTTCGGTACGGGTTATCAAGTTAATTTTCAACAGTTTGACGCTAGAATGTCGACGGCCCCGTCTAGAGTCATGACGGTTCAAGGTGCAATAAATTTAGAAAATAATAGTTCTCTGGCTGAGAGCTGGGATTGTAGCGAGCGCTTTGTGATTGTTCGTCCAGAAGATGCTGATCGTTTAACTTACGACCGCCTAAATACAAATAGTATTACCACAGATGATGAAACTGTTTGTGACACAAAATCAGATGATATTCCTGCCAATTTCACTCAGCAGCAAAGATGGGATCGAATTAGAAATATTTTACCTGTCGAAGACTGGTATGTGAATTTACCATGTCCCGCGACAGGCGCCGGGCCCCCTGGTTGTAGGGTTGGGTTTGCAAAAGCAGGTTGTATTATTCCTAAGTCAAATGACTTTTGTTATGATATGGATGAACTTACCGGTGGATCAAATGACCCTAATATTAAGATCGCTTATTTTTACGAAGAAGATCTAGATCGAGTTGCTCCACTGTCTCCTGCATTTAATTATACTGGAACTTGTGGGCCAGGAACTTTTTTTGTATGTCCCCACTACGTCACTATTTGTCATAAGCGTTAAATTTTTTAGATTTAAAAATTTATACTTTTAACTTAAATCAATAGATTATAACCAAGCCATATCTGTATTTAATAGCTCTATTTACGAGCCTCTGTTATGTTTTTCAAATGAATCGAATCAATAAACTTAAACTAAAATTTAGCGCAATAATTAATTTAATATTTATTTCAAATTTAACTTTTAAATTTAGTTTTATAATTTTATCAATAAGCTTATTTTTTTCTAAGCCCGCTTTTTCGTTTGATGAATTCCTAAACTCATCCAGATATAATTCAATGGTGGGTGCGGGAATAGCCTCGACTTCAAGATTAGGTATGGAAGATTTTGGGTTGATCAATCCTGCAATTTTATCAACGAATGCAGATTTGGTTTTAGCCGGTGGGTATGCTGATGGAAAATCCCAGAATCAAGACATATCAGGTTATTCTGTTTCTATTTTAGATAGTACAAGTGGGGCATGGAATTCCGAAAAGTCAGAAATACTACAAACAACCGGTTTTCCGTTAGCTTCGATTTTATACTACACGAATTTTGATTTTGGTTCGTTTGAAGATCAATATTTTCAGCTTGGGGTTTCGCAACCACTCTCATCTAGAATTTCTTTTGGGTTGTCTGGAAATTATTCGATTTTGAAATCATCCACTGTAAATGAAAATATTTTTGATTTGGGTGCTGGATTTTTGTGGCATGCTTTTGAGCAATGGACGTTTGGTCTTTCGGCCATGCACTTGTTGGATCGAAGGGATGAATTTGTCCCAGGGTATTTAAGACGTGCTTTAGGTGCCGGAATTGAATATGCCCCTTCACAATCTGTAAAGATTCGGGGGGATTTCTGGCGCGCAAGAGACGCTTCAGATCAGACTCAAAGTGTCATCAAGGTCGGAGTGACCAATTCAATTACAGAAAACTTTTTACTTCAGTTTGGATTTGCGGATGATAAGACCATCGATTCGAAAGTGATAGGGATGGGATTTATTCTGGCAGGGCCGAAATTGTCTTTAAGCTATGCTTTAAAGCGTGAAACGTCCTATTCGGGGCTCTTGCATAGCGTTGACATCCGATTGCCCGTTTGGTAGCTAAATATCTGTTATTAATTATTCATTAAAGAGGATTCTATGGCTTCACCGACAAAAAAAACGAGTTCAATTCGTAAAAATAAAAAATTCAATCAAGGTAAGACTAGAAAAGCCATTGCACGTAATAAAGGAAACACACCTTCAAGCGCTAAACTTTTTGGCGATAAAGAAGATTAATTTTATTAACATAGTAAATAAATAACCATGAAAGCCCGGCGGTACATACCGTGTCAGTGATAAAATGCACCCCCCTAAGAACCTGATACATTGAAATAATAGATGCTATAAAAAGCATTAAAGAAATAAATATTTTTTTATAATATTCTTTATTAAATAAATAGACTGCCGAAAGCATAGAGAACGGGGCTGAAGCGTGTGCGCCTGGAAAACATTTAATGTCTCCTCTGGTTAGAAAAAAAGATATAAAATCTAAATCAAAATGACCTCCGAATATCTTTAGATCTCTGGGACAGGGCTGTCTTATAAGCTCCTTGAGTAAGTTTATAAATATTGGAAATAATACGATCGACACTAAAACAGTGATCAGGCTAGTTCTAGTGTTTTGGTTAAGAAATTTTTTGTATTGATTTAATATAAGAGTAGTCAACGTTAATAATCCTAAAACGACAATAATTGCTTTGGGCAATTTGTATAAATAGAAGTAAATGACTGGATCATTAGGATCAATAATCCAATGACCATTCGAGTAGAAAATAGACTGAAAATTGACATCAAAATTTGTAAAAAAATGAAGATATATAGCTAGTAAAATAAGAAATAGGCACAAGACTCTATAACGCATTTTTAGTGTGTACTTTTTTTAAAACTTAAATGCAATTTTTATTGAAGCGCGTTCAACATCTTCAATAGTTGCGACTTCTGCCCCGATTCTTAAAAGTGGAAATTTAATTAGGACTCCACCGTAAAATCTTGATCCAGACAAACTAGATTTTTGATCTACATCTGGAATTGGTGCTCCGGTTGTTGTGCTTCCATTAGCGACTATACTTCCATCGGATTTTAAATTTGAAACTCCTAAATAGGGTTCAACAATTTTAAAATTAAGTCCAATGACCCCGCCCATCTCTACAATATCCACATCAAAGTTAGCATTTTCAGTAACAGTTCCAATTAAAATATTTCCAGAGTCTTCTGCGTGAGTTATTGATGTGTTGGAAGTCAGGTATGAGCCACGAATAGCTATTTTAAAAAATCCCATCGGTAATAAATCGGTGATCGTCCATCTAGCACCGATATTTGTACTTTCAAAACTACCATAACTACTGATATCTACTTTTGGAATAATAGATCCCTCAATTCCGATACCATAAGGAAGTGTAAATATGCCGCTGATCCCAGCCATTGGGATTGCAGGGATATCAAAACTTGAACCATAGCTTTTAACAACTGCCGTTGTATTTGGGGCCCTTGAAGCTGAAATAACAAGACCTAGTTCAACACCAAAGATTTTACCTAATGAACTTGCACCAGAGACTGTTGTCGGAGCAAAAGCCGAAGTTAAATCTTTAAAAATCAAGTCCGCGTCAGATTGATCAAAACAAGTGAAGGCCTGTCCCGCATTACACTGAGCAAATGCTTTTTGGTAAGAAGTAAGTAAGCACAAAGTTAAAAATATAAATTTGATCATTTGAAATTTCATAGAAGCTCCTGAAATTCTATTTTAGAGGTGTTAACTAAAAATCAGTTAGTAGATTTTTAGTTAAGACAAAATCCTAGCCTTAAAACCCTCTGACCCTTTTTTCTGTCTAGACTGCGTTAAAATCTAGGCGTCTTAATAACAGCAATAGATTTTAACGCAGTCTAGACAGAAAAAAGGGTCAGAGGGTTTTAATAGAAAGGCTAAAACCAATAAAATAGGGATTGCTATTTATACTCTAAAAGTTTTTTAGCTAAAGCTTGATGTTCGTCACAGCCGATTATACTTAAGTCTGGGGGATTCCAGTTTTCGGTCAGTTGGGTTTTAATATTTAAAATTTTATCAAACGAGACTTTTATTCTTTCTGGATCTAGCTGGCCCAAACGGTCCTGCATAGATTGAACGCCTTCTGTGTGGGACTTGGGTTCGTTACAGAAAAGAAAAATATCGGCGCCTGCTAGATACGACATATAAGTTAATTCAGACGCCGATTTATTTTTACTTAAAGCTTTCATATCAAGATCATCAGTCATAATTAAATTTCTAAATCCCAGCTCGTCAGTTAAGTAATGTTGAATAAATTTTTCTGACAGAGTGACGGGATATTCAGGATCAATATTTTTAAATAAAATGTGCGCCGTCATTAAAAATTCAACTTTAGATTTAAAAACTTTTTTGTAAGCAGAGGCTTCTGTGCTTAAAAGCTTATCCCACGTTCTATCATCAATGGGTAAATCCTCGTGACTGTCGATAGACGTGTAACCATGACCTGGAAAGTGTTTCACACAAGTCATGACCCCTACTTTTTTAAAACCACGAATTAATCCAGATGCCATTTTGGCGACATGATCAGGGTCAGATCCAAAAGATCTGTCGCCAATAATTTCGTTTTTTGGATTTAATAAAACATCTAAGCAGGGTGTATAGTCTAAGTTAATTCCAACAGCAGCAAGTTCGTTAGCTATACCTTGACCGATATCGTAGGCCAATTGCGGAGAATCACTGACACCTAAGTGCCGCATTGCTGGCCAAATTGTGAATGGTTTTTTAAGACGATGGACTCGTCCACCTTCCATATCAATACTGATCACAAAGGGTAATTTGGATTCTGTTTTTTTAGATAAATTTTGAATGTCTGTGGTTAATTTTAAAATCTGTTCCGGGTCTTTTACATTTCTTGAAAATAAAATGATCCCACCGATATCGTTTTCAACAATAAAATCTTTTTCTTCTTGGGTTAAAGTTGTACCGCTGATGCCGATAAAAAACATTTGTCCAAGTTGTGATTTTAAATTCATGTTTGCACCTATTTTAATGTTCTGCTTTTAGGATCTAAAATTTCTCTTAAGCCGTCACCTAATAAATTAAATCCTAAGACCAACATCAAAATAGCAAGACCTGGAAAAATACTTATGTGCGGAGCTTCTACTAAATAATATCGACCTGAATTTAATAACATGCCCCATGTTGGAGTTGTTGGCGGGGCTCCAAGTCCTAAAAAACTTAAACCTGATTCAACAATTAAAGTTCCAGCCATGGCAAAAGTACACTGAACCGTCATGACACCAATCAAGTTAGGCCAAATATGAACAGTGATAATTCTAAAGGCTGAATTTCCAACTGATATGGCCGACTGAATATATTCTTTTTCTTTTAAATGCAGGATTTCACCTCGAACAAGACGAGCAACCCCGGCCCAACCTGTGATAGACATCGCTAAAATTAAATTTCTAACGGAAGGTCCAAGGGCGGCGACCATAGCTAAAGCTAATAAAAATCCAGGAAAAGCATAAATCATATCAATAAAGCGCATAATAAAAAAATCTATTTTTCCACCAAAGTAGCCTGCAATAGAACCAATAATTAAACCTAAGATTGTCGTGATGCTCACGACACAAATGGCAACTGTCAGACTGACCCTTGATCCCCAGAAAACTAAGGTCATCACGTCAGCCCCATTTTCATCTCGTCCAAAGGGTGAGGATAAACTTGGGGTTTCATAGCGCTGCTCAAAATTATAATCTTTAAATGATGGCAATGGTAAAAAAGGTGTTGTCAGTGAAATTATAAAATTTAATATCACGATGGCAGCACCCGTTATCAAAAAGAAATTATTTTTTTTAAGGACTGTTTTAAAAAGGGACTTCGTTTCAGGAATATTATTTATTTTATTCTCAGTTTTCATTAAGACATCCGCATTTTTGGATGGGCCAAGATGTAAGCGATATCTGTAATAAAATTAACAGAGACATAAATTAAAGACACAATCAGGACACAGCCCTGTACAAGTGGATAATCTCGGCGTTGAATGGCATCAAAAAGTAATGTTCCAAGTCCTGGCCAATCAAAAATAGTTTCTGTGATCACAGTTCCAGTTAAAACCGATCCAAATTGAAGACCAATAATAGTGATCACAGGGATCAGCGCGTTTCTCAAGGCATGTACGTAATACACTTTGAAATTACCTAAACCTTTGGCTTTAGCGACCCGAACATAATCTTCATGTAAAACATCGAGCATCGACGCCCGTGTCATTCGTAATAAAATTGCACCAAGGGGTAGGGCCAGACTGAACGCAGGTAAAATTAAATTTGAAAATCCACCGCGCTCACCAACTGGAAGCCATCCTAAGATGATCGCGAATAAATAAATTAAAAGCGGACCTAAGAAAAATCCTGGGAAGGACATCCCTACAAGTCCTAAGGTCACCAGGGCCCTGTCATAAAATGTTAATCTTTTAACAGCCGCCAAAACTCCTAATGGCAATCCAAAAAGAATAGCAAAAAACATAGCTGTAGACGCTAATTCAAAAGTGGCCCCGATACGATTAAAAATTAAATCAGAGACTGGCTTTTTTGAAAACAAGGATTCGCCAAAATTTCCTTGAACCGCATTTGATAAAAAATTTAAATATTGAAGTCCAATACTTTTGTCTAGTCCAAGTTTGGTTCTCATCTGAATTTTATCTAAGGGGTTGGCCAGATCGCCTAATATTAAATCGACGGGGTCCCCAGGAATCATGTGAACCATAAAAAATGTGATAGTCAGCACGCCAAAGGCAACTGGTAATGTAAGTAGTAGTCGTCGTAGGAGTGGAGTTAGAAGTGCTGGCAACATGTCTTTAGTTTTTTCCTATCGTCGAAAGAAAACAAGGATTTAAATTTTTTATTATCTAGTGCTGAATTAATATGAGTTAATACTGAGCTTGAAGTGCAAGCCTTGATAAAAATATTTTTGGTTTTTAAGTGGCTACCTAAAAGATCTCCGTTAGTGGAGTGTTTCGTGCTAAAGGTTTCGCCTTCACTAGAATGATTTAGTACTAAATAATCGGATTCTGTCTCAAGACTACTATTAATTTGTTGGGTTTTACCTAGAGATTCAGAATAAGTTTGAAAAATGATTTTTTCTTCTGGTTTGATTTCAGTGATGTCTTTTTTAGAAAACAAAAGATCTGTCATCTGGGCTGATAAAACCAAACCCAAAGGGTGTTCTGACTTAACAGGTTTTTTAAATTTAAAATTTGAAGTTTGAATTAAAATTTTATTTTTTACAGATTCAAAAGTTGTGATTTTAGAATCCACTAATTTTTGATTGAGATAATTTTCATATGTGGATTTTAAAGGTGTAAAAAATTGGTCGCTTTCTGATTTTTGAATAAAAACATTATTTTTATTTTGAGTGAAATTTAAAATCCCATGGATTCCGTCATTAAACGTCTTAAGTTGAAGAATGGATCCAATATTTGATTTTCCAGCGATGATATCAAAGCAAAAGCCTTGGACGTCTGGGCTTTTGTCGATGTTGGCGTCAGATAAGGTCCTAGAATTATTTGCGAAGACAATTTCAAATGCCAAAAGGCTCAAGACCCAAAGGGTCGATCTAAAAACTGTGCTAAAGACTAATAACCTTAAGTAGTACATCCGATTTATAATTTTAAAGTGAGCCTTATCAGAGTCAACACATCAAAATCACAACGCGGACAAATTTCTGTCTTTTTAGCTTTAGGCTTTTTAGTTCTGTTCACTATGTTTGGAATGACTATCAATGTGGCGATGGTGGTTCATGATAAAATTAATTTACAAAATGCAGCGGACTTTGCATCTATCTATGTGGCCCAACGCCAAGCTGAAATCTTAAATGCAATCGCTCATACCAATTATCAGATCAGACAAGCACATAAGTTATTGGCGTATAGGTATGTGGTGTTGGGGACCGCTGGGGTAAGAGGATCACAAGCGGGACTGGGATTTAGTGGAGAAGAGGGACAAGATGATAGATTCGCTAGAAAGGAAAATTTTCCATTTTGTATTTCAGATTTTAATATTTTAGATTTTCCCGGTGGGACTTACGATAATTTTTGTGGGTCACAGTTAATTAGTATTAATGGTGGATCAGGCTTCCCTGGGATTGGAGTTTTACCAGTCACAAACGGATACTTAGGTGTTAACTTTGCGCTTAGAGATTTTACTCGACAATTAGGTCGGGACTTACAAAGACGTTTTGGTTTTGCATCTGTAATTAATTGGTATTTTGTGTCTAACATCATGTCCGCTTATCGATTTCAAATCTCTTACCGTAAAGCAACAGTTAAGGCTTTAGCAGCCAATCTTATGAGGCCCATTGTTGCTGGCCAAGGCGGAATGAAAGACCTTTATGGCTCGTCTGTATTTGAAGGTGCTAGAAAAACTTTTGAATTTAATTTATCAGAATCTTCAAGACGTGGTGGTGCGTTTCAAATTCAAGTTTTTAATTCAATGGAAGGACTTGGTTCTGATGAAAGGACATGGTTACCGCAAATAGCAGCCTATATTGCCCCAGTTTATGTAGATTTTGAAAGTCGTGCGGCTAATGGCCAAGTAGGTCCTGGGATAGTTTACTACAGCCAACCCCCATCTTTGTATACATCAGATCCAAGTGTAAAAAATCAGTCCGATGCGGATTTATTAGATGTAGCTGATGCAGAGGGTGTGATTCGCGGATTAGCACAAATTGGTGCTCCAGAAGGAAGTGATTTTGAAGAGATCATGGGTTTTGAAAAAAACCCTTGGTACATGGTTTATAATCATGTCCAGGTCAGTACTTCGTCGGGCGCTTTGTTTGCTCCTACAGCAGGACTACAACTTCAAGCCCAAGCTTTTTCAAAACCTTTCGGTGGCAGGATCGGCCCCTGGTATGGTTTAGATTGGCCTAGTGGGGCCCCACGATCTTCAAATAATAAAACAATTCCAATTTGGCCAGAAAGAAAAATTGGAACAGCCGGGCCATCAAGTCCGAGAGACCCTTTGTTTTTACCAAATGCGCCTAAATATCCAGGCGATAATATAAGAGGTTTTAGATCAAGATTAGCCCAAAGTTCAACTGGTGTTTTAGGTAATAAAACAGCGGATGGAAAATTTAGTATTAATGACTATATGGGAATTACATATAATTTATTACCCGGTGGAACTGGGCAAGCCTTAGCGACCCAAGCTCGAATGCGAGATCGTGAATTGGCTGTTGTTTCACCAGATCTTTTTGATATCACGTACTATTCCGTTGAAACAAATTTCCATGAAAACTATTTAGAAGGAAAATTAGATAGATGGCTTCCAGATGAACTTCGATTTTCTGGGAATTTAACTTATGATGGAAATTTATGGCGTGATTTAGGTTTTCAAAGTGATATTCCAGATTTAGCAAATTTCAATGTTAGAAGGCAATTTGTGTCTGAGTACAGACAATCTGGTTTTGCTGGCCAAATATTTTACTACTTAGAAAATACACCAGAATATATCGCCAATGTTTTAACATCTTGGGTGGCTGGTATTGATGTCGGTCAATATCGAACACCGTCTGATACCCAAGTACGAAGTAGATTTGGTAAATGCGGTCAAGTTTATGCGTCAGGAGGAAACGGGCCAAACATTCCGGGTGAGTGTTTAGATAATGGGGGCCGCACTGGGTATTCAGTTAAAATAGTATCCAGAGAATATTTGATGTCTAGCGAGCACCGTATGAGCCCTAATTCTACAGGGGCCATTCTAAATCCACCGAGATCAAACTAAAGAAAAGTTCCAGCGAGTGCGTGGGCGTGCGAAGCCGCCCGTTAAGCACGAGTGAACTAGACAGAAAAGTTCCTCTGGCTCGCTGGAACTTTTTCACCTGCGGTATGCGAGTGTGATCAACTTGTTGCGAATCAAGAATTTAAATCTACAAGTGTCTCAATTTGTGATGGTTTTTGGATTTAGATTTATTCTTACTAGGTAAAGGTCCGATAAATATAACTGAAGGTGGATTTATGAAAATGACAAAGTTAGTACTTTCTTTAAGCCTAGTTTTTTTTAGTCTGCATTCAAATGCACAGGACAATATTGCTGGTGCAAGTGCTGGATTAGAATCAGCTGTAGCGAATCCGCCTCAAGCTTCACCTATTGATAAAATTGCGTTTAGAGGTGCTGATCCAAAAACTAATTGTGAACGAACAGGACAAAATGCGGTTAACGAATGTCAAAATCCTTCGGGACAAGGCTTTAAACAAGCGCTAAGCTTAGCTGCCGCAGTTCCAGCTTTGGCCGCTGGATTTATGTCGGGTGGAGATCCTGGAAAAATGGCACAGATGTGTCAGATGGGTGTTTTGGCCACAACTCTAAGCTCACTTTTAAATTCAACTATGGGTAAGGGATGCGAAAATGGGTCAGCAGCCTGTCAAACAGTTTGCAGTGAATCGCTTAATACTGTTGGAAGACAAATTCAAACAGCGACAAGTTCTCTAGAAGTAGAAAAGTTAAAATTACTTCAACAATCAATTAAAGAAACAGGTGATAAGTGTGTCGCCGATGTCACTGCTGTTCAACAAGCGGCAAGTTCACAACAGGGTGCAAACCAACAGCCTGGCGGGGATATGGCGTCTTGCAATGCGATGTTAGATGAAGACGGAGCAAGCGAACTTGTCGATTGCACTTTGCCTGAATTTGCAAATGCACCCGAATGTACTACTTTGGCTAAAAATGATGGACTTCCTATTGGTTTTGAAACCGGTTCTAATGGCCTTCCTGTAGATGAATCAGGCGGATTAGATGTACCGCTTGGTGAAGACAGAGAAGATTTTTGGAATGCTTTAAAAAATAAAACATCAGGCGGCGGTAGTGCAGGCGGTGGTGGTGCAGGTTTAGGTGGATTCGGTGGCGGTGGATCCCCGTCTTCCCCAGCGGGTAGTGCAGCGGCCGCCGCTAGAAAAGCTGGTAACAACATGGTCACAGGTGGGGATTCATCTGGCGGTGGTGGTGGAAGTGGATTTGGTGGTGGAGACGACGACTTTGATAGAAAGTTTTCAGGTCTTGATAAAAAGAAAAAAGATTTAAATATGTTAACTCAGAAAAAAATTGGTGGACGAAATATTGCTGGAGCTGAATTTGGTTTATCCTCTGATGATATTTGGACCCGAGTGTATTTAAGAACAAATACAAGATGTACAAAACAGTTAGCAGAATGTGCTGCAAATAAATCTTCAAATCCTTACGGCGCTAGTAGCCTAAACAAGGCCAGGTAATTATGAAAATGAAATTAGTTTCGTCATTAATTGTAAGTTTTATTTTCACAGCTCAATCTGTTTTTGCATCTACTGCGGGTTCGATAAATTCAACCGGAATCGCTGAAGCAGTAAATAGTGTTAATAATGCATCTTATGGTTCACAAAGAGCCGCAAGATGTAGTGGGCGTCGCTTCAGTGAATGCATTAAGGCGGCAGCAGGATTTGCACAAACAATTCAAAGTTTAATGACAATGATGGGGTCTATGGGTTCAAGAGACTCTTTATCCCCTGGAACTTTGTGGGGAACACCTGGTTTTGAAACTCAAATCGGACCGATTGCAACAGAAGATCGTGAATTTTTTGATCCGATTTTAAATGCCATTGAGTCTGGAAATTTAACTGATTACGAAAAAGCAAGAAATGAGATTTTAAATAGAATGCAACCTGATATTGATAAATTAGCAGGACAAGGTGTGACTTTTGATGCTGCAGCCGGAACAATTACGACTCCGACTGGAACTCAAAATTTGTCAGATCTTGGTCCAACAGAACCGGGTGGTCGCTTTGATGATTACATGTCAAAAACACTGGCGGCTTTAGGTGACACCTCAGGTGGTGGTGGAATGATTTCTGTTGATGCCGGCGCAGGTGGTGGTGGGGGCGATCGAGGTTTAGCTTCAGTAGGACCTGGTTCTTCAGTAGATAATTTTTTAAATAAATTAGATAAGGGTCAGCTAGATAGCAACAAACTTGTGGGCATGTCTAAAAACACCAAAGACGGGGACGCCATTGGTGTAGCAATGGGTAATTTATTTAAAACTGTTCATGTAAAATATAAATCTTTAAATACCAAAAACGAATTCAAATAATAAATTGGCCTTTACAATATAGTCTTGATTGATACCCTGATTAAATATCGGGGGTTGAATGAAGATTGTAGGCATCATGAGCGGCACAAGTGTAGACGGTGTCGATTACACACTTTGTGAATCCAAAAAATCAGATCAAACTTTAAAGTACCTTGATAAATCTTTTTTACCATTTCCTAAAAATTTAAAATCTGACATTTTAAAAGCGGCTGCTAATGAACTTGATTTTTGGTCAGTGGCTCAACTGCATTATGACTTAGGTGAGTTTTATTCTGAGGGATTAAAAAAAATTAAAAAATCTAAGAAATGGAATTTCGGACTTATTGGTCTGCATGGCCAAACTATTTTTCATTCTCCTAAAAAATCAACAATTCAAATAGGCGAAGCTAGTTTCTTAAAAAAAGATTTTAATATACCGGTGGTGTCTCAATTTAGAAATATTGATATTGCTTTAAAAGGACAGGGGGCCCCGTTTGCACCGTTTTTTCACAAAGAACTGATGAAAAATGAAAAGCGTCCATGGGCCTTTCAAAATTTAGGTGGTATTGGAAATGTGACAAGTCTTCAAAAAGGTAAGCTGATCGCCTTTGATACAGGTCCGGCAAATTTATTAATGGATGAGTATACGAAAAATCTATTTAATAAAGATTATGATGCCGAAGGCTTGATTGCGTCTAGAGGCTTACCTAACGAAGTTGTGATTAAAAACTTATTTGATCAAATAAAATATTTTAATTTAAAACCACCCAAAAGCTGCGGCAGGGAGAACTTTTCAGTCAAAGCCCTTAAGCCTTTGCTAAAAGATTTAAACGCTTTAAGTTCTGAAGATCAAATTTCAACTTTAACTGAGTTCACTGCTAGGTCATTAAAAGACCAGTACACGAAATTTTTAAAAACGATGCCTAAACTAATTATACTTTCAGGTGGCGGGGCTAAAAACTCGTACTTAAAAAAACGCATTCAATTTTTATTTCCTAACATAGAAGTTAAAACAAGCCTTGAATACTGTAAGTGGCCCGTGGACGCTATCGAAGGCGGGGCCTTCGCTTGGATGGCCCTAGAGCGTCTGAACGGCACTAAAATCAAAGACCTGTCGTCTGTCACTGGCGCCAAAACCTCAAGCTTGCTTGGTGCCCTTTATTAGGTGCCAGGTTCCGTTTGAGAATTAAACCGATTTATTTTGAATTGAGATTAAATATAATACATTTCAGATCGTTTTAAATACATTTAATTCGCAAACGGAACCTGGCACCTTTTGGTTAGATAGAGCGGAGGATTTGCTGTTCGATTTTGTTTTGGAAGGGGTAAAGATCGGGGTGTTTGGTTTTGAAGTAGGTGTGGGTTCTTGTAAACGAGCTGTCCTTGTCCGATTCGGTTAATTTGGAAAGCATAAGGTGACTGGTTTTGTAGTCTTTAATAGTTCCTAGTTCATACCAACTTACATTTTCTAGTTTTTCGATACAAATTTTTTGGTCGGTCGAATTTGGGTTAGAGGATTTTGGAATTTTTAAAAGAATGTCGTAAATCAAATTGTCGGGTTGATTTGATAGATAAGAAAAAATTCGATTTGAAAATATATAAAATCCAATGAAATGACTAAAATTATTCGATTTCAATTTTTTTTCTTCATCAGCTAGATCAGGATATAGATCTTTAATTAAGCCCGCTTGAATTAGATTTTTATTTTGATCAGCTTGTAAGCCAGTAAAATCTAAACCACAGCCGTCTTTTGAAATTGTAAAAAGGGTTGCTAGTCTGTTTTCTGAAATGTGTTGTTTCAAAATAGTTTTAATGATGTCAGGCTTGTCGTAAATAAATAGAGTGTCGGCGTTCATTAGTAAAAAATGTTCTTCATCAATTAAGCTTTTGCGGGCATGACATAAGCCGCCGCCACTATTTAAAATCTTTTCTTCAAAATGACTGACTGCCGGAATATTAAAAGTTTTAAAGACGTTATTTACGGACTCTGGATTGTGATGAGTGTTGTAAATAAAACTATCTGAGCCTAGCTCTTGGCTAATAAAGTAAGGATATAGAATCTGAGGTAGCCCCAAAAATGGGATTGCTGGTTTTGCTGTTGTCTCGGTGAAAGGTCTTAAGCGAGTTCCGAGCCCGGCAGCAAGAAAAAAGGTTTTCATAATTTAACACTCTCGATGGTTTCAATTTTGAACTCATTGAAAAGTGTTTTTAAGACATTGTAACCAGGTAAATCAAAAAGTATTTTTTTAGTTTTAAGTAAAGTGGGCTGAATATGTTTTAAATATCTAGTATCTTGTTTTTGATTATAAAAACTTGAAAAACTACCACAGGCTTTTAGCGTTCGTTGTAGAATTTGAATTTTATAGTTTTTAATAAATGTATCCCAATCTAATGTGATGGAATCAGCCATCTGGTCAAAATAATATTTAAGTAGCTCTTCTTCTTGATCATTAGTCAAATCTACATAGGAGTCACGAAGTAGGCTGACAAGATCGTACTGACAAGGTCCAAGTCTAGCGTCTTGAAAATCAATCACATAGGTTTGATCACGGTGAAGCATGATATTTCTAGAGTGATAGTCCCTGTGGCAAACGACTTGAGGTAAATGGCTTAAATGATCGCAAATTGTTTTTAACTCAGTTTCAAGACTAACTTTAAATTCTGTAGGCATTTCTAAATTAAAAAAATCCTGAAGTAGATTTTTTTTCATGTAGTTTAATTCCCAAAGTAACTTTTCAGTATCAAATTCAATATGAAAAAAAGGAGCCTTTGAAGACTTATCAATTTTAATTTTATGAATTTTAATAATTTCATCTAAGGCTTTAAAATAATAAGGTGCTGTTTTAGAAAAATTTTGATTTTCGTAAAAGCGCCGCTCAAGTGTTAAGTCACCTAAGTCTTCTAATAATATATAACCTTGATTAAAATCAAATCCCAAAATCTGAGGAACAAGACTGTCGTGTTTTAAGAGTTCGGCTTGAATCTCTAAAAAATTGGTCGCCATCTTTTGTTCAGACAATGGAAAAATCATTAATATGTAGCTGCCGGTGGGGTTATAAATGCGAATATACCTTCTAGCACTAGCGTCCCCAGCTAAATTTTGAAATTTAATTTGATTTATAGAGATATGCTTCTTTAAAAAATCAAGTGTGGAAGGATTGTCTCTGAGTTCTGGGCACATATAAAAATTCTAGACCTTGTTTAAAAAAGAAACAAGGTGTTTATCCGGACTAAATCAAATGACTTAAGTTAGTTTCATTTTGGATGTTAGAAACGATATTTTGAATGATCTTGTCTTTAAATTTGATTTCATATTTATAATCAATATCTACTCTGTGCTTCATCAAGGCTTCTAAAAATAATGTCTCACCATGCAGAAGTCGCTTTAAATCTACAAATGAATTCGAACTTGCTAGAATTATTTGAGCCCCCCTTAATTTTTTAGGTAGGTTTAAGTAAAGAGCAAATAGCTTTCTCTGTTCAGGGGTCAAAGATAAAATCTCTTTGATGTAAACTAGGGTGTCTTTTAAATCATACAGATCACTGATTCTATTGGGTGAAGGACTTAAGGCCTCCCAGTAGATCATAAATGTCTTTGCACTTTGATCTAACACATCTAAAGCGATCTTAATGCCATCGTCACTTTGAAGTAAATTAAGATAAATATTGATTTGATCGCAGGGATTTATTTTTTTAGAAAAATCTTTTCTCTTAATAGCCGGAAGCAAAATATCATTGATCGCCTTTCTAACTTTATCCATGGTTGGCTTATCAATATTTTTAAAAGATTGAACTTGTAAAATACCCCATAAATCTTCAGATTGATAAACAGGAATAACGGCTGTTTTGCCCCCTTTTAAAACTCTGTATGGGGGGCGCTTGTCTTCGAAGTACTTAAATAAAGCTGAATCGGTTGTCGTCATTAAAGCTTTGGTGCGGTACTCGAAGGTGTTCTTAAATAGTCTAAGTAGGCTTTGTAAAGCCTTTTGCTCACCAGATAGTGTGTGCTTCGAATTTGCCGAAGCGATATTTAATATACGTTCCATTAGCTCACCTTAGAGCAAATGTTACGCCAGTTTCATAGTCCAGTTTTTTAGATTTGACGCTTAGGAATCAAAAAATCGACTGATCCCTAAACAGAAATAATGAAATTATTTCGCGATGGTGCGCTTTTCCAGCGAGTACTTTTCGACCTTCATAATTAGACCTGCGCGGCTGATTCCAAGTTCTTTAGCTAATCGAGATTTGTTCCAACCGGTTCGTCTTAAACCCTCGCGGATCATTTCTCTTTCAAGCTCTTCCAAAGCATCTTTTAATTTACCAGAAATTCGAGTTCCTTGGATTTTTGAAGATTCCGTGGACTCTGTGATTTTTGGTGAAAGCATATCAGCTGTAATTTTAGATTCATTAGAGCTTAAAACCAAAATGCGTTCCATTTCGTTTTGAAGTTCGCGCACGTTTCCTGGCCAGTGGTAATCATATAACTTCTCTAAAGCTCGTTTAGTGATGATTTTTTTATTCACATCATTTTTATCTTTATTTAAGAAAGCTTCTGCTAAGAGGGGAATGTCTTCTTTTCTATCTTTTAATGAAGGCACTGGAAGATT
This sequence comes from Bdellovibrionales bacterium, assembly GCA_043764155.1. GTDB lineage: Bacteria > Bdellovibrionota > Bdellovibrionia > Bdellovibrionales > UBA1609 > JAMLIO01. Next base: position 34,002 of record JAYUKW010000032.1, on the reverse strand, counting down.
GATGACGTTCAGCCTGTAGTATAAGTCTTCTCTGAATTCGCCGTTATCCACCATCTCTTTTAAATTTCTATTGGTCGCAGCAATAATTCTGACATCCACTTTTTTAGTTTCTGTCGAACCCACAGGAGTAAATGTTCCGTCTTGAAGAACTCTTAATAGTTTAACTTGCATTTGTGGGGACGTGTCTCCTATTTCATCCAAGAAGAAAGTTCCGCGGTGGGCGACTTCAAATAAACCTTTTTTATCTTTAATGGCACCTGTGAATGATCCTTTGGTGTGACCAAAGAGTTCACTTTCAAGCAAGTTGTCATTGAAGGCTGAACAGTTTTGAATCACAAAAGTTTTATCTTTTCTGGGTGAATTGTAATGAATGGATTTGGCTATTAATTCTTTACCCGTTCCGTTTTCACCTAAAACTAAAACTGTAGTTTCTGAATTTTTGATTTTATCTAAAAGGTTGTAAACGCTTTGCATAGATTTAGATTTACCAATCATGTTGTCATATTTAAATCGACTACCTAACTCTTTATTTAATTCTTTAATGCGATCTTCTCGTGTTGTGATTTCTAAGTGAAGGGTGATGACCTCTTGGCTCACTAATTCCATTAGATCCACAAAGTGTTCACGATCTTGTTCATGAACAACATTGATTTTAGAAACTGAGTCTTCAATTTCATTCTGGGCTAATCCAAAAATCGCAAGTCTTTCTTTGATTTCTGCAAGACGGTTAGGTTCAGAATTGTCTTTAATAAATCCAACTGCAACTACACTTCCCATAAAGTCATTTTCAATAATGATAGGGAAGACAGCTACGTCGTATCCAATCGCATCCCATTTTTTTAAAGTGAAACGATTGTCAGATAATTTTAAATCCTGAATAGATTTATTTACGCATTCACTTAGACTTTCAATCACGCTGTCTTTTTTGAATATAGTGTTAGATGAAGGATTAAAAAATGTTCCACCATTAATTGAATTGATTTTTAATTTTCCACGATCGTCTGTGAACACGATATCAATGTTCCACCATGATCCAACGATTTGTTTTAATTTTCTAATGACGTGAATATGTTCGAACTCGTCCCAATTAATCATCTGTATTTCTCCCGTATTGATCAAAATCTTTACAGTACTCTTATCGACTAAATTTTTGACAGCTTGAGAGTAAATCGGGGTACAGTGGTCTAGATATAAAATCCTAGACTGGACTTAGCCAAGGTGCCAGGTTCTTTTTTGTAATATCCAAACCGCTTTAAGATCTAAAGCCGGACAAGCCTTGTCATTCGCCTTGCAGAGCAAGGCTTTATGCCAACGAGCCGGTTTTAGATTTTGAAGCGGATTGGATAATACAAAAAAGAACCTGGCACCTTGGCTTAGCACCTGGTCGGAGATTGAACCATTTTGGTACAAATTATTATATTACTAAAATATTAAATGTTCACAAAATAATAAATAAGCATGTGAATGATAAAATAATTAAAAATATAAGATATTAAATTTGTTGAGTTTTTTTATAAAAAAAAATATTTTTATTCACAAAAAAATTGATTTCTATAACTAAAAAACGTGATTTCCCGAAAAGTAATCAAGTCTAAGATAGGAGGACTCAAATGAAAACAAATAAAATTATAGTACGTTTAGTTGTTACATTAGCATTAATGTTAAATACAGCATGTAATTCATCATCTGGATTAGCTAGTGTATCTTTAAAATTATCCGATGGGCAAACTGTCGCAAATTCAAATATATTTTCTTTGCTTTTTCCAAAAGCAAAGGCAGCCAATTTTGGTGATATTCTATTTTGTCTTGAAAGACTTAGATTTAAATTGCCTGAAGATATGGTCGTTGAAGTTCCTGGAATTTCTGATGACTCATCAGAAATTGAAATTGAAGATAGTATCGATTTTGAGCTTGGTGAAGTAGCCATTGATCCTCAAGGAACTGATCTTGGTGATCTTCAAGTCCCTGTAGGTACTTATTCACGTATTGAATTCGATTTGGATACAGACTGTATGAGCGGTAAAAGTCTTCAAGTCACTAATATCAATGGAACATATTCTACAAATCAAGAAGTCACCATTAAGTTTGATGGAAATTTTGTGGTTTCAGATGGTGTTCAAATCACCTTACCATTAGCAGATATGGTGAGTGCATTAGATAGTTTTAATCCATCTTCAAATAATCAACAAGTTATAGACGAAGAGCTTGAAGATTTAATGGAATCATTAAGTATTCGTATTAGTGATGACAACTAAGATATATTTAAACAATTAAGGGTTTAAAATGAAAAAACCAGAAATTTATAAATATCATGATTACAAAGAATTCATAAAAGACTGTTTAGGATATGTAAAAGTTGAATATGGATTATCACAAAGAAAAGTGGCTGAAACATGTAATGTTTCAGCTGCTTTATTAAGTATGATCATCGCTGGAGATAGAACTATTTCAGAAGAAGTGATAGATAAGTTAGGTTACACTTTTAAGTTGAATACGTCTGAAAAAAATTTCTTGAACCATTTAAGAGTCTTATCAGATTCAAATTCATTAGATGAAAGAAAAACAGCCGTAAAAAGTATGTCGGGTTTCAAAAAATATAAAGGTAATAATGACGATGAAATTATCAATTTTGGATATCTTTCTAAATGGTATAATGTAGCTATAAGAGAACTTACTGAATGTAAGGGATTTAAAAATGATCCCGATTGGATTTATGAAAAACTACAATTCAAAGTTAGTAAAAAGAAGATAAGAGAATCTTTAAAATTTTTAATTGATCACAATTTTCTTAAATCAAATGAAGTTGGTGAATTGTTACAAACAGAAAAAAGTTTATTTTGTAATAAAGAAATTTATAAATTGGGACTTACTGAGGGTCACAAGCAAATGTTCGAATTGGCTATTAAATCCATAGACACTGTTTCAAGAGATAATAGATGGCTTATAGGAAAGGCGATGCCTGTTTCTAAAGACCAATACAAATTAATATTAAATATATTGAATGAAGCCTTTGATAAAATTGAAGCTATAAAAAATGAGAAAAAAGAAAATAATTGTGTTTACCAAATTAGTATTGCGGCATTTCCATTAGCATCTGATAAAGGAGAATAAAGTGAAAAAAGTAGTGTTGGTTTTTTTGATATTTTTTGTTGGGTGTAGTAACACCGACAATACGACTATTGGTAATCCTTTTGTGTCCTTAAAAATTGCACCTTATTCGGCGCCATTAGCTGCTAACAAGTTAAGTCCTTTTGCAGTAGCTAGTTTGCAGTTTTGTGTTAAAAGATTAAGATTTAAAACAGAATTAGAAGGCACAAATACTAACCCAGAATTAGATGAAGACAATATTGAAATTAACTTAGGGCTTTTAAACATAAATCCAACTGGAACAACAGTCACCGAAGTTCAAGTTCCGCCTGGAATATATTCCAGAATTGAATTTGATCTAGAAGCAGATTGTAATGGGAATCTAAGTCCTAGTGTTTACTTGGACAATGACAATGACATGGGAATTCCTTTTGAAACACAAGATAATATTAAGATAGAATTTAATGGTCTGATAAATTTAAATAACAGCTCAACTATCAATTTATTTGTAGATAGATTAATTCAAGCTTTAGACTTAGTTACGGATTCAAATAATATTAAGGACACGTTAGAAGATATAAATAATGAAGGTGATTTTGAGGAAGATTTAAATTAAAAATTATAAGTTCATATAGGATTTAAGATACTTCCCTGTGTGGGACTTCTGACTGGTCAGTTCAGTAGGAGTTCCACTAAAAAGAATCTGGCCGCCGCCAGCGCCGGCCTCAGGTCCTATGTCTATGACCCAGTCTGAGTTTTTGACGATCTCTAAATTGTGTTCAATTAGGATCACGGTTGCACCACCGTCGACTAATTTATGTAAAACTTTAAGAAGCATTTCAATTTCTCTAAAGTGAAGTCCAGTCGTAGGCTCGTCTAATATGTACAGACCATTTTTAAATTCGTGGCTTAAAAACTGTTTAGATAATTTTAATCTTTGATTTTCCCCGCCGCTTAGAGTGGATAATGATTGGCCAATTTTTAAATGTTCAAGGCCAACTTCTTTTAAGACACCTAGGGGTTTTCTGATGTTAGGGTAGGCGACAAAAAATTTGTAGGCCTCTTCAACTGTCATGTCTAAAATTTCATGAATGTTTCGGTTATTAAAAGTGACTTTAAGAACGTTGGCTCTAAAGCGTTTACCTTTACATTCTTCACACAAAATCAGGATGTCATCCATGAACACCATATCAACGGCTTCATACCCTATGCCACGACATGTGGGGCATCGTCCACCGTCCACATTTAGACTGAAGGTTCCAGGGGTAAACCCAAAAAATTTAGCTTCTCTGGTGGTAGAAAATAAAGTTCGAATCAAGTCGTAAATTTTTAAATAAGTTGCGGGACTAGATCTTAATGTTTTTCCGGCTGGCGCCTGATCCATTAAAATAATATTTTTTATATCTTCATGACCTTTTAAAGATTTAAATTCTAATGGCGGGTCTGCAGGAATCTTAAGTTCATAGGCTAGTGCTGAGTATAAGGTTTGATTTATAAGACTGGATTTTCCAGAACCACTGACCCCAGTGACAGTGATGAATTTTTTTAAAGGGATTTTTAAATTTACATTTTTTAAATTGTGACCTTTAGCCCCTGTTATTTCTAACATAGGTTCTTTTTTATTAACGGCTCTGACGTCTCTAGCCGGAGACCACGTGGCTAAGGACTTAAGATAATTCGCAGTCAAGCTATCTGATTTTAAAAAGTTAGATGTCGTGCCATCAAATACAATTTCCCCACCTTTGTAGCCAGATCCAGGGCCTAATTCTAAAATTCTTTCGCTCTGCTGAATGACATCATGGTCATGTTCAACAACCACTAAAGTATTTCCTAATTCATGAAGATCTTTTAAAATTTCAATTAATCGGTCGTTGTCTCTAGGATGAAGACCGATCGTGGGTTCATCTAAAACAAACAGTGTCTGAGATAAGCCCATTCCTAACTGATGGGCTAAGTTCATACGTTGAAACTCACCACCAGATAATGTTCTGGTTAATCTATTTAAGGACAAATAACCCAAACCCACTTTGTTTAGGTATTCTAATCTAAATCGAATCTGTTCTAAAACTTCTTTGCAAAGTAGTTTTTCGTAATCGCTGAATTTTACATTTTTAAAGTAATCCTGCATTTCACTTAAGGTGAATGCTGTCATTTGCGAGATATTTAAATCTTTTAAAGTGATTTTTTTAATTTCAGGTTTAAGTCTATCCCCATCACAAGTGACACATAAAAAAGAGCTTTTGTAGCGAGATAAAAAAATCCTGACATGCATTTTATATTTTTTAGTTTCTAAGTATTCAAATAAACCTAATACTCCAAACCACTTTTTATGACCGATCCAGATCATATCTCGGTGTTCTTTAGATAGCTTTTCCCACGGAGTGTGAAGACTAATTTTTTCTGATTCACAGAATTTAATTAATTTTCTAAAGTCCACCCGCCCAGACGGCATAGCAAAAGGAGTGATGGCCCCTTCCATCAATGTTTTGTTTGGAAAAGGGATTACTTTTTTTTCATCAATTTCTAGTCTATTGCCAAATCCGTTACAATCAGAACACGCCCCTAAGGGACTATTAAAACTAAAAAGTTGCGGGGTAAAAGTGGGAAATTTATAATCACAAATGGGGCATGAATTTTCTTCGCTGAAGCGATGAAGCTGTCTACCAGATGATTTTTGATTATTAGGCCCCATTTTTTGTTGGTCGTTATTTTCATCTTCAGCTTCAGATGAAGCGATTCCGGTAGTCCAAAAAAAGCAGTCACCAAAAGTGTCGGCGTGGTGAACCTTAAGGTACGTGTTGTAACATAAATAAATAGAATCATAAATTCGACCCAATTCTGAATCGTCGACAACGCATCGATCAATCACAACATAAAAATCTTCATCAATATGATCTAAGGCTTCAGGGCTTTGTAAATCAAAAACATTAATATCATCCGTCATGTAATAAGAGTTAGGGCTTTTCCATTTTTCAGATAAAAAATAAGCCCCTCTTAAATATCCCTCTTGGATTAAAACCTTAAGTAGGTCTTTGCCTTTGCATGAAACCAGTTTTGAGTAAATAGGCAGTAAAATGTAACCCTTAGTGTCTTTAAGATGATCCACAATAAATTCGGCAGCACTGACTGGTGTGTAAGGCTGAAGTTTTAAATGGTGATCTGGGCAACTGGCAGAACCAATTTTGGCGTACAGGATTCTTAAGTGATCAAGTAATTCAGTATTTGTACCCACCGTTGATCTTGAATTTTTAATACTATTTTTTTGTTGTAAGGCGATGGCTGGCGGAATATTTTCAACATCTTCTAAATCAGGTTTTGGAGCTTTGTTAATAAATTGTTTTGAATAGTTGGACAAAGATTCTATGTATCGTCTTTGTCCTTCAGCAAAAAGTGTTTGAAACGCGAGGGAACTTTTACCAGATCCACTTGGACCGCAGATCACTGTGAATGAACCTAATGGAATTGAAACATCTATATTTTTTAAATTATTTTGTTTTACACCTTTAAGTATAATATTTGTCATCCTGAAAGGTCTTCCTTAAGAAATTCTTTTTCATCAATGGTTTCGCCGGCATCACTATTTTCTGTCGGTTTAAATTCTTCTTCAAATGCTTGATCAAAAGTACGTTTTGACAAAGGTGTTGCCAGCTTTCCATTTATGGCATCAATCTTTGCGAAGACGATACCACTAGGGACCGGAAAGTCCACATAAGGAAGGTCTTTGTGAGCTTCTTTCATGTACTCAGACCAAATGGGAAGGGCGGCGCGACCACCGACTTCTCCGCGGCCTAAGGACCTTTCTTGCTCGTATCCAACCCAAACTCCAGTTGCAATTAAAGGTGAATACCCAATAAACCAAGCATCAAAATAATTATCTGTGGTTCCTGTTTTACCAGCTAATGGATGCACTGTAATTCCACGTGCTGATCCCCCAGTGCCGCCTTCGTCTTCAATCACGCCTTTTAAAATATTAGTCATGATGTAAGCAGTTTGAGGTTTCATTAATTGGTCTTCATCGGGGAAGATAAAAATATTGCTCATGTCGCCAAAAATTTGTTTAGTGACGACACGGTCTTTCCAGTTGTCTTCATTTGTTAAGATCTCTTCAGAAAAGCGTTTATCCAAAGTGTAATCTTGTAAAATCACTTCGCCTTTTTCATCTTCGACACGTTTAATGATGACGGGTCTAATTTTTTTACCCAGTCGTCCAAACTGAGCATATACTTTTGTCATTTCATAAAGCGTAACGCCACTTGAACCTAATGAAAGTGTGATGTCTTGATTCAGCGGAGAAAAAATCCCCATACGTCTGGCGTAATTTAGAACCCAAGTCACACCAATGGTGTCCGTGATTCTAATTGTGGGAATATTTAAAGACTTAATTAAGGCTTCTCTAAATAAAATATCACCGGTAAAACCTTTGGAATGGTTAGCCGGTTTATATTTATTGTAGACGATTTCATTTTTTGTGGATTTTTCTTTGTCTTCTTCTTTAAATACAATTGGTATATCTAAAATTTCTGAGTTGGGTTGAAATCCTTTGTCTAAAGCTGAAGCGTAAACAATAGGTTTAAAAGACGAGCCTGTTTGTCTGGCGGCTTGTATAGCTTTGTTGAATTCAGATTTATTAAAATCATAGCCGCCCACCATGGCGATCACTTCTTGGGTTCTTTGGTCAATGGAAATTAAAGACCCATCTGCTAAGGGCTCTTGTTCTAATTCCAAGTGAATATAATTGGTATTAGAATAAATTTGATTTTTAATTTTTTTATCTAACTTGTTGAAGCGATCCGTCGCGATTTTTTTATTTAAAATTTTAACTAAAATAATGTCACCTTTTTTTAACGCTTGGGATGGGCGGTCCAATTCAGAAAATTTAGCGCCTGTAGACGGGTCGGGTTCTCTGGCCCATTTCATAGAATCAAAATCAATCAGTCCAATGCTGTCTGGAATTAGTACTTCGACGAAACCATTTTTATCATCGACTTTTGACACCACACCTTTTGTGACTTCGTTTAAATCTAAATAGCTAGGCAGCTCTTCAGCTAAGGTGTCTTTAACAACTAGATTTGCTGATTCATCAAAAATTAAATCACCCTTTTGGATTATTTTTCCAGATAAATCAATAATGATGAAAGGGGCTTTTTTATTTAAAAGTTCAGTTCGTTGTTCAACAATAAAATTTAAAATATCTGATTCTGTTTGAAGTCTGCCAAACGGGCCGCGATACCCTTGGCGTTTATCTAAATCTTCAACGCCCCTTTTTAAGGCCACTTGTGCGACTTTATGTTTTTCTAAATCTAAAGACGTGTAAACTTTAAGTCCCTTATCTAAAACTTGATCTTCGCCGAATTCTTTTATCAATTCTAATCTTACAGCTTCAAGGAAAAACGGCGCAAAATCTTTATAGTCTTCTTTAAAGTAAACTTTTAAATCTTTGTCTGCGTTTTCTTTTTGTTGTTCTTCAGTGATGAATCCTTCATCGGCCATTCTGGATAAAACATATTTTTGTCTAATCTTGGCACGTTCTGGATTCGTCACTGGTGAAAAAGCAGATGGGGCCTTAGGAAGTCCGCCCAGCATTGCCGCTTCATGAATATCTAAGTCTTTGGCGTGTTTTTTAAAATAAACTTGGGCTGCCATTTCAATTCCGTAAGCCCCCTGTCCAAAATATATTTGATTTAAGTAAAGATACATAATGTCGTCTTTGCTTAAATCTTTTTCCATACGTCTGGCTAAAATAGCCTCTTTGATTTTACGGTCTAAGCTTCGTTCTGATGTCAATAAAATTTGTTTTGCAACTTGCTGGGTGATGGTAGATCCACCTTGAACAGTTCTGCCTGCTCGAATGTTGGCAATCATGGCGCGGAAGATAGCTTGAAGATTGACGCCAGTGTGTTGATAAAATTCTGAGTCTTCGGCTGCGATAAACGCTTGACTGATATATTTAGGTAAATCTTTGGTTTCAATCAAGGACCTTTTTTCTCTTAAGTATTCGCCGATCTTTTCGCCGTGACGATCATAAACTTCAGTCACTTTAAGTGGTGTGTAATCTTGGACTGTAATAATTTTTGGAAGCTTTGCCGAAAAGCTAGAAATAACGAACCATAAAACAATCAGTGTTCCAACGAAGACAAAAGCAATTGCACTTAAAACGTATTTCCAGAAAGTGAATTTCCACATAAAGGCCCCCGTAAGATTTCATATTTTTAAAATAATAAACAACTAATTTATCATTTTAATCTTATGGGTAGCAACTGTTGATTGAATTTATGATTGAATTTAAGATTAAATTTAAGATTGGATTTAAACTTAAATTCGATCTTAAACTCAATCAACAGCTCAAATTACTATTCTGCAGCATCTTGTATCGTTCCGTACTCGGCTGGGCTTTCATCTGTAGTCGAACCACAAAAGTTAACTCCACTTCGGTCGGATATCGTTTGAATTGCACCACTGCATTCACAGCTATCATTTGTTTTTGCAGCTTGTGCTTCATTTAAAATTCTTTGAGCGTTTAGCTGAGCTTCTCTTAATTTTTTTAAATCATCACTGTTTAAGCTTGAAGTCATTTTATCTCTAGAGTCTTTGATTGTGTCCGTCTGTTCATCGATTCTATCTTCTAGTGATTTAACTTGGTTTACATCATTTTTAATAGAGTCTGAAAGTTGTGTGATTCTTAATTGTAATCTTTGAGTCTCTTGATCGTGCAGTTGCACATTAGCAGCATTTCTTACTGTTTCTTGAGCATTAGCTAATTGGCCTTTGGCTTGAGCGATCTGAATTGAATTCATTAGTTCTGTGCTTTTTAAATTAATAGCCGCATTTTGCTTACCGAGTAAAGCTTTGTTGGATTCAATTTGAGCATGAAGGGCTTTATACTTTATTGAAAAAGCAGAGTCTGAATCTATTCTTAAGCACTCTCTATTTTTTCTTCTTTCATATGCCTGAGCCATATCGGCGTAACTGTTATTGCCGTTTCGGGCAAAACTTTGAAAGCTTAAGTTACAACCTTGTCTTCGTCCTTCAGAACATGATCTTAAATAACCATAAAATTTTTGGCTTTCTACTTTAGATTCCGCTTTACATGTTAATCTTTCTGCCAGCATGAACTGATTCATTTGTCTTTGTTGATCCGCTATTTGTGCAAAAACAGTTTGGCTTTGGGATTCAAGAGCACTCATGGATTCTCTGATGCCATTGATCGCATTCGTGGTATTTTCGTTGTTTCCTTTAATTGAGTCTTCAAGTGCAAGGTCTAAGTCTCGTCTTTCTTGAAGCCTATCCGCGAAGTCAGAATTTAGGCCATCAATTTGTTCTTGCTTTTGTTCCTGTTGTTTTTGGATGGCATCTTTTTGATCTTTTAAAGATTCAAGCGCTTCTTTTTGTTCTTCTAAAACATCTTTCTGTTGTTCTGAAGCAGAAGATTCCATAGCACCATTTAAAGACTGACAGTCTTCAGAATCTTTATTGTCTTCATTACACTGAAATAAAGTTTCAAGGCAATCACCACCTAATCTAGCTCCAGAACAAGCAGACATCATAGATCTGACTTCAATATCCAGGTCGTCATTAATGGCTTCACAGGCGTTGGCGCTCACCGCAGGATCAATATTAGGATTGATGTCTACAGATCCATCGGCTCCGATTCGAATGTGTGGAGTAGCTGCTGGTTTCACTTCTGGTGCTGCAGTCGTTGTGGTTGTCGTTGTAGTTACTGTGGCATCAACGACCTCAGCAGATACTGTTGTTAAACTTAAGTTCATCACCCCAACACAGAAAGTCATCATTAGAACAAATACTTTTTGGCCTAGTGTTAACTTCTTAGACAGTTTAAAGTGCTTCATTTGGATTTCCCCTTTAAAAACATGATTCACATAGATTATAGAGCAATAGGGGTGCCAATTTGTGTCACTTTGATCTGTTAACTTGTTTTGTCTCAATTTGAATCACCGAAAGGTGCCAGGTTCTTTTTGCGAATCCTCAATTTACTTTTGGATTTAAAACCGGACAAGCCTTATCACTTGTCTTGCAGAGCAAGACTTCATGCCAACGAGCCGGTTTTAAATCCAAAAGTAAATTGAGGATTCGCAAAAAGAACCTGGCACCTTTGGGATTACTGCTGGGCGCGGAAGAGGTAGCCGTTGGCGATGAAGTATAAATAGGTTCCGTTAGAAACCAAAAGCTTTGGGTCTGAACTTTGGGCACCTGATTCTATGTCGTAGACAAGCAACGTTGACGGCCCTGCAGGATCATAAACATAAAGTTCTGATCCAACATTTGTTGTTGCCACAAAATAAACTTTATTGTGAGCCAACGTAAAGCCTGATGGATTAGAACTTCCAGTTCCGGAGACCAAATTTGAAAGCATTGAGATCATGTTTGTTGCAGGATCAAAAACTCCAGGCTCACGACCTGCTGCTGTAAAGCTTCCGCCGAAGTAAATTTTTGTTCCTGCGGCAGACATGTTTTCTGGGCTGACGCCATTCATTCCCACATAAAAATCCAAAGCCATATTGCTTATTTGGGTTTGTGGATTATAAACCCAAAGCTCTGCACCTGTCGCATCGTCACCGAAATTGAAATAATATTTATTATTTAAGAAAGCATAGTCGTCTAGGATTTGGCCATTAAAATAAGGAAATTTATTTTCTTCGGCCAAAGTCATCTGAGAATTTGTCGAATCATAATAGTAAGATTGATCCACGCTGTTGATCTGTGTAGTAAAATAAAGTCTGTTTCCAGAAACAAAAAGATCATCCGGGTACTCAATATTAGCGCCGTTAATTTTATAAAGATTAAATTTATTTTCTGATAAGTCAAAACCAATCAAATTATCAATTGAATTGCCAACATTTGGCTCTGCTGAAAAAAACAATTGATTGTCAAACACGACAAAATTCGAAGGAGATGAACTGCTGGTACTGTTGTTGATATCACAAAGACGGGTCAGAGTTCCATTCGTTGTCTCATATTTATAAATTTCAAAACCATGTATCCCATCGTCTGCAGAAAAATACAGTGACGTTCCAATTAATTTTAAATTATAAGGCTGGGAACTGCTGCTGCCGGTGTAAATGTCGGCTACAAGTGAAACTCGGTCCGTTGTGATGTTATATTTTAATAGCTCAACTCCACGGCCACTAATATATGAAGCCATATATATGTCACTGCCAGTCAGAACATGAGAGGTCGGGCTTAAGCTGATAGAAGCAGGAGTCCCCAAAATAGGATCTTGATTTGTCACTTGTGTTGAAAAGTCGTAGGACCTTAGGCGACTCTGCAAACTCAAACTATCTTCCAAGTAATACAATTTTGATCCGAAAATATGAATTGGATACCGGGTTTGGTACTGAAAGGATGCCAGCTCGGTGATTGTTTGGTTTGTTGTCATTTGCATTACTCTTGCGCCTGCTGTTGTAAGAGCATAAAAATATATTTTTCCATTGTATTCTGTAAAAAATGAAGGGTTTGATGAGTTAGCGTACTCGGTACTTCCTGATCTAAGACCAGGATAAAAGTCACTCACCAGATTGATTTGATTGGACGCCGTTGTGTAAACCCACAGTTCGTTCCCTGTCACTTGAGGCACTCCATCCTGGCCGCTCATGTAGAGCTTTTGATTAAAAACAAATAAATTATTTGGAGAGAAACTTCCTGATCCCGCAACTTTATCTACAACTCTAGAAATAATATTTGTAACGGATGAGTATTTATAAAGCTCGTTTCCAGCCATTTGGTCTTGAGATCCAAAGTAAATAAGCCCATCATAAACAGCCAGCGGTGTTGTTATGCTTGGAAATTGACCAGGAACGGTACCCACTAATGTTACCATGTTGGTCACTGAATCATATTTAAAAATTTGTGATCCTGGTCCACCAGAGTCAGAAAAATAAATAGCACTACTGTAAACAGTGAGATCCCTCGGTCCGCCACTCGCGTACGAACCAGCATGGGTTGTGACAGCTGAGTTGACAGGATTGAACGATTTTAAATTGTAATCTGAACCATTTGTCGTTGCTGAAAAATAAATTTTATTATTATAAAGCTGTAAATTTCTAACATAAGATCCATTAGCCCCAGCCAGAACATCGGAGGCTAAAGACAAAACATCTGTCGATAGATTTAGTTTCCAGAGTTCAAGTCCACTGGCTCCATCATCAGCTGCAAAATACAAAATTCCATTATAAACTACGTGCGAAATATTGCCTACGTCTAAAATCAATGATGTCGAACTGACTTGAGTCAAAGCATTGGTGTTTTGATTGAATTTAAAAATAAAATTTCCAGTGGACTCATTAGACAAAAAGTAAAACACACCAGCCGCGTACGTTTTATCAAATATATACGACTTTTGATCTTTAAATGTTGGCGATCCAAGTCCAGAAAAAACAGCTGTCTTTAATTTCGTTGAACTTTGATACTGAACAAAAGAACTACCAGAGACACTTATGTCTTGATTCAATGTGGTCACATTTTCCGGTGTGCAACTTAAATTTTCCACCACAGGATTATTCGCTGACTTGGTCTTCAGACTGCTGTCACATCCTACGATATAAAGTAGGACTAAAATTGATGTTATTATACTTACGAATAGGCTTGTGATTTTATTTAATTTTAAGTTCATAATTTAATAATAGCACCTAAAAATTATATATTCCAAGTCCTAAAAAACTTAAGCCTAGGGCAAAGCCAATTACTTATACAGATATCAAAATGAAACGCTTAAGGCTAAAGCCTAGTTATGATGTGTTAATTAAATCGATTCGTTTGGATGTTTAAAATATAGATCTAGAATAGAGAATCAACAGTTGAAAAAAGCAAAGTTAAATTTCAGAATTTAGTCTTCAGGATTTAACCATTAGGATTTAAATATGGACGAAATATCATTAAAGACAATAAGCACTCAGCTTGAAAAAATTGAGCAACGTCTAAGCCAACTTGAGTCAAAGTCACAAATCTTAAATATTCCGAAAACTAATAATAGTGAATCGACAATGCCTGTTTACAAATCTGAAGCTGAAGTCGGAAAAGTAAATGGGTTAAAAACCAATTCAAAAATTAGTATTGTGGTTGATGACTCAGCCGTTTATAAGTCTTCGTCTTTTAAAGACTTAAATAAAGTTGAAGAGGCATCAAGTGATTATAGTTGGATGGGTTTTTTGGGAATCATCTTTATGGTGTTTGCAGTTGTTTTTTTTATTAAACTCACGATAGATGCGGGCTGGTTGACTCCAGAAAGACAAATTCTATTGGCCGTGTTGACCGGTATTTTTTTAGTTTTTAGTCCACGATTTCTTTCAAATATTTCTGACAAGGACTATTCATCTATGCTTGCGGCTGGTGGTGTGGCTGTCCTTCATATGTCTTGGTTCGGTGCTTTTAAAATTCATAATTTAATTTCTCCAATAACCGGTTTAGTGATGGCCAGTGTCGTTGGAGTTTTATGTTTATTTTTACAGTCACAACATAAAAATCCCTTATTTGCTTTGGTTTCAATCACAGGAACATATTTAAGTTTGATAATTTTAGGTCAAGGATTAGATCAAGGGCTTCTTGCTGGATTTATGCTGGTTTGGAATCTATCATTCTGTCTTGCAGCTTTGTATTTAAACACTCGCTTTGTTCTGACTTTCGCGGCTTACTGTGCCGTATTTATTGTGGCTATGATGGGATTAGATGTAAAAGATCCCACGACAATTCAGTTTTACATATTGATACAATTAACTCAGTTTCTGACCTTTGCTTTAGCGACAGCTTATTATTCAATACTTCATAAATCACATTTAAAATCAGATGAAGCCAAGCACTTAATGATACTAGGCACTATTGTTTATAGCTGTATTTACATGTGGGTAGAAAAGATAAATCCAGGTTTCGGAGCGTGGGTGGGTGTTGGTATCGCCGTTTTTATTTGGTTTACCTACTCTGTTGCAGAAAAAATAATGGGAAAAATTTTAGAAAGTCGAGATTCAGTCGTGTTGACCGTTGGAATTATAATATTTCATAGCTTGTTTTTAGATTTAACTCCTGATCATTTTAAACCCTTTTGGGGTTTGGTTTTATTAGGAGTAGGTGCCTTTTTAAATCAAAAAAATGGAAACTTAAATGTCTTTCAACCTTTAAAAATAGTGTTGGGACTAGTATTTGTTTGGTGCTTACTTTTAACATTTAATGATAGCCATTTAAATTATTTAGCATTTAATTTTATTTATGGATTACTAGCCATCTTAGTTTATTTATTTGTTATCAAATCGGCTAAGACTAAAAACACAATCCAAATAGATGTTCAGATCATGAAGGGTCTTTTATTTATGGCTCATGCTGAAATTCTTTTTGGAATATATAGACTTTCAAAAGAGACCGCTTTTCTTGACGCTTTATTTGTTTCAATTTTGTGGGGAATGTACGCCATCGTAATTTTAGCTCTAGGCTGGAATTTAAAAGATCGAATCTTAGCTCAATCTTCAATATTAATTATTTTGGCGGCGGTTCTGAAGGCGATCTTCTATGACTTGTCTGAATTGAATTCCATCCAAGTTATTATTTGCTTCTTGATGACGGGTGGACTGCTTTATGGATGTGGATTAGCTTATCGACAAATGAAATCGTGGCCGACAATGTAACTGACTGCTAACTTCTAACTAAATGAAAAAACTGTAAGAACTCTGACCAGCCTAGTAAACCCGATGTATTAAAGTGGGCACCATGATAACCGCTTCAGGCTTCTTGGCTGGTACATTTAAGTACTTCACAAGCTTGCACACCACGATCAGGGACGGCTCCCGAATTATAATCTTGTAGGGTTTACTTATTCTGCGAGTCCCACAGAACTTTATTATATCAAACACCCATTTTTTAGCCACAGACTATTTGTATTGATGTTTATTATTGGAACACTTTTTTGATAAATCTGGTCTCAAGTCCTTTATAGTCCCAAAAAAGGTGCATCAATGCTGTCTTTTATTTTAAAAAATTGTTATTTATTTGTTAAATGTCACAAAATCAACAGACTTTTACATTTTCTTTAGAAACCGGTGAAATCATCGGTGAAATCAATGACCAGTCAGGTAATGATAGTAAAGTAGAGCAAGAAGTTAAGGTTTTAACCGTTTCAGGTTTAAATTTAATGATTAAAAATTCTTTGGAAGGTCAATTTCCATTACTTTGGCTTCGGGGCGAATTATCTAACTTTAAACCTCACACCTCGGGTCATCTTTATTTTTCATTAAAAGATTCATCCAGCCAAGTGTCTGCAGTTATGTTTAGGGGCTACACAAAACAATTAAATTTCAATCCCAAAGATGGCTTAGAAGTTTTAATCCGCGGACGAGTTTCTGTTTACGAACCGCGTGGCAGTTACCAAATTTATGTTGAAAGTATGGAGCCTATGGGCGCAGGTGCCCTTCAAAAGGCTTTTGAAGATTTAAAATTAAAACTTCAAAAAGAAGGTCTATTTTCTTTAGATCATAAAAAGCAACTTCCATTTTTACCTAAAAAAATTGCTCTGATTACCAGTCCTACTGGGGCAGCCGTCAGAGATATGATTCAAGTTTTGGGTCGAAGATTTAAAGCGGCTGAAATTACAATTTTACCTGTGTTGACGCAAGGGCAAGGCTCTGCGGAAAGTTTAACTAAGGCTGTTAAAATCATGGATCAAATGAATTTTGATGTTGCGATCATAGGACGTGGTGGAGGATCCATCGAAGATCTATGGAGTTTTAATGATGAAACTTTAGCTAGAACCATTTACGCATGTAACACTCCAATTGTATCGGCTGTAGGTCATGAAATTGATTTCACAATTTGTGATTTCGTCAGTGACGTTAGAGCTCCCACTCCGTCAGCTGCGGCAGAGCTTGTGACTAAAAACGTAGATGTGATCAAAGAAAATTTATCCAAATATCAAAATAAATTAAAACAGTTGCTTTTATTTAAAGTCAAAAATCTGGGGTCACAGGTGTTGATGTTCAGAAGATCTTTAGTTGATCCAAAAAAACGACTCTCAGATTTAAGACTTAAATGTGATGACTGGATGGAAAGATTAATCCAGCAGCAAAAACAAGTGATTTTGAATCACCGCAGACAATTTAATAATTCTTCGGCTATGCTAATTAGAAATAAAAATTTTCCTATGATTCAAAGTCAAAAGCTTTCAAAACTTTCTGATCGACTTAAACCATCATTCCTAAACCAATTTCAGAATAAGAAAAATAAATTTTCAGCACTTGTTGGAATGTTAGACAGCTTAAGTCCTCTGAGTGTAATGCATCGTGGATTTTCTATTGTCAGAAAGAATAACTCAACTGGTGAAATTTTGGCTGAATCAAATCAATTAAAACAAAATGATAAAATCTGGATTCAGATGTCCAGCGGTAGTCTTGAGGCAGATGTAACTAAGGTAAATTCGAGTAAATAATAAAAATATTAATTTAGGTAAATAATTAGGTTTAAAATTAAATCAAAATAGTTATTAACAACCAAGGATAAGATTATGGCAGATAAAAAAACGGGTAATCCATTTGAAGCTAAGCTTTTTCGGTTAGAAGAAATAGTAAAAAATATGGAGTCAGGACAACTAGGATTAGAGGACTCGCTTAAGCTTTTCGAAGAGGGTGTTAAGATATCAAGAGAATGCCAAACTGAATTGGATGCGGCAGAACAGAAGGTCGAACTTTTAGTGAATGCAGCTTCAGGTGAAACAACTAAATTTTCTAGTGCAGAATAGGAAATAAAAGTGGATTTAAAATCTAGAAGTTTAAGTTCTGACTATCCTGATTTAAAAATACTTAAGGATTGGTCGTTGGCTCTTCCTCAGTTTGAAGACAAATTAAAACAAATTTTTTCATTTCAAACAAAAATGCACGGGGCCTCAAGGATTACGGAGGCCATCAATTATTCCTTGTTTTCCGGTGGCAAACGTTTTCGACCTATGTTGAGTTTTGCTTCATGTCAGGCTTTAGGAAAAAGTTTTGATCATGCCTTATCCTGGGCAATGGCTGTTGAATGTATTCATACCTATTCACTTATTCACGATGATTTGCCTTGCATGGATGATGATGATGTAAGAAGAGGTCAGCCCACGACTCATATTAAATTTGATGAAGCTACAGCTTTGCTAGCTGGCGACGCCCTATTAACAGAAGCTTTTGGTCTTTTGGGTGAAAGTTATAATGGACATAAAAATTTAGGTTTACTTATATCCTTATTATCAAGACGTTCAGGGTATCACGGAATGGTTTCTGGCCAAGCCAATGACTTAAGTGCAACAAATCACGACTATGCGTTAGAAGAAATTTTGTCTATTCATGACCAAAAAACCGCTGGCCTTATTTCGGCTGCGTGTGTTGGGCCTTTTATTATTTACGATCAAGATTCAAGGACAATTCAGAACATAACTGAATTAAGTTATAAACTTGGATTACTTTTTCAACTTAAGGATGATTTTTTAGATGCTGATAACGAAAAAGAAAATAATTTGGTGCAATCATTTGGAATAGATAAAACTCAAATGACTTATGATAGTTTAAAATTAGATACTGAAAATATAATGTTAGATTTAAAATCAAAGTTAGAATTTAAACCCTTCCGCGAACTTTTGAAATACAATGATCTTAGAACTAAATAAATGCGATTAGATCAATGGTTAGTTTTACAGAATAAAGTTAGATCGCGGTCCCAAGCTGAAGAGCTTATTTCTAGGGGCGAAGTTAGTCTTTTTGATCCAAAAACTAAGTCATGGGCTATATTAAAAAAAGCGTCTTATAAAGTTTTAGAACATGTCACCGAAGAACAAATTAAAGTGGAATCGGAATTGACGTCGTTTGTAGCTCGTTCTGGAATTAAATTAAAAAAAGCATTAGAAAAAATTAAATTTAATGTTGAAGGCCTTAAGTGTTTAGATGTAGGTCAATCCACAGGTGGATTCACACAAGTTCTTATTGAAAACAAAGCTGATCTTGTTGTGGGTCTTGATGTTGGGGCTGGTCAGCTGAGTGATGATCTTAAAAATAATCTTAAAATAAAAAGCTTTGAAAATTTAGATATTAGATTAGCGAAAAAAAATATAGATTTTAAATTAAACTTACCATTTGATTTTGTGGTTATAGATGTGTCGTTTATTTCATTAACTCAGGTTTTAGGGTCTATTCCAGAACTGTTAAAACCCAAAGCTAGTGTATTAGCATTAGTTAAGCCTCAATTTGAGTTGTCAGCCAAAGACTTAGATAGAAAGGGACTTGTTAAAGGTAAGGATAAATTTATTGAAGTCGAAGCTAAAATAAAAACTTTTGTTCAAGGCATGAAACAATTTAAAATTTTAGATTATTTTCAATCTGAGCTTTTAGGCAAAGAAGGTAGCCTTGAGTTTTTTATTTATTTAAAGTTAATATAATCTAAATTCAGAAGGGATGACATATGAAAATTATATTTTTGCTTGGATTTTTTATATTAACGGCCTGCCAAACTTCAGATTTTGGGTTAGTGACCGAAGATAAAACGAAGAAAGATCAAACAGTAGTTGATCAGCCGGCCAAAGATGACTCTTTAGATCAAAAAAAAGTAAATAAAAATAAATTGTTTAACACCTCAGAAGATAAAGGCGCTGTAAGACCAAAAATCGGTCTGATACTTGGGCCTGGTTTATCTTACTCGCTGGCTCATTTAGGGGCTTTAAAAGCCATCAATGATCAAAAAATTCCAATACATGTTGTCGCAGGAATGGACTGGTCAAGTTTAATAGCAGCCAATTTTGCTTTGAACGGCGCCGTGAATGATATGCGCTGGAAGGCTTTTCAAGGCCATTTTGGGAACGCAGTCAGTACTGGTTTTTTAAGGGGCACAATTAAAGAAACTAGCAATGATGTCTATGACACCTTAATCAATCAGTACACTCGTGGACGTAATATTGCTCATTCAAAAATTTCATTTATTTGTCCAGCTATTCAGATTTCAAAAGGCAAAGAGCTTTATTACAAAAATGGATCTTTTGCCCAGGCGTTAATGAGTTGTATGAAGGTGCCTCCGCTGGCTCAATCAGAGTCCGCCTCGTGGGCTTTCGTAACTGAGGCCAAAGGTTTGGTTCAACAGATGCGGACTATGGGAGCCGAAAAGATTGTTTATATCGGGGCCATTCCAAGCGCAGGTATGAATTGGGGTAAAGAGAGTGGATCTTTAGAGGGCCGAGATAAGTACTTCTGGGCTCAGGTCATTAATGCGATGGATCCAAAAGCTATGGGGGCCGATCACAGCTTAAATCTTGCGACTGATGGTCATTTGGCGTTAGATTTTAAGAATGTAAAGCGTATGATTGAGGATTCAGAACAAAAAGCCCAAGATTATTTTGCTCGGTTTGCACGAACATATAGTTTTTAGTACATTAATTAATATTCCGATAAATCTGTATCGGTCGTATATTTTTTGATGTGATTTTAAGGTGACTAAAATTTATGAAAAAAAATCCAGAAGCTCTTTATAATCTAGAATTTTTTAAAAATCGTCGTTCACGTTTAGCTTCGATTATGAAACCCAATGAAGTTTTGGTTTTGTTTTCAACACCTGAATATTACCGTAACGGTGATGTGGCCCATAATCACCGACAGGATAGCAGTCTTTTTTATTTATCTGGGTATGAAGAATCTGAAAGTGTATTTGTCTTTTGCCCTGGGCAAAAGCTAGAAAGTATTTTATTTGTTCAAAAAAAAGATCCATTAAAAGAAACTTGGGATGGATTTTTATTTGGGGCTGAGGGCGCTAAAGACGCTTTTGCTATGGACGCCGCTTTTGAGAATTCTGAATTTGAAACTAAAATTTTAGATTTAGTAGCCCATTCACAAACAATTTATTGTAATGCAGCCTATGGAACTCATGATGGTCTTATGATGCATTCAGTTTTAAAAAGCATCCAAAAACGTAAAGGCCGAAGTGGTTTAGGTTTAATGACAATGGCTGATCCGTTAAATCTTATGGGTCAACTTAGAGTTAAAAAAACCGAAGAAGAAATTCAGATATTAAGAAAGTCATGTCAAATTTCATCCGATGCCCACAGAGCTTTGATGAAAGCCGTTCGTCCAGGAATCTCTGAGCGAGAGCTTCATGGAATATTTCTTTATGAAGTTATGAAGCGTGGGGCCCAACGGGAAGGCTACTCTGCGATTGTGGCATCGGGTTCTCATGCGACAACTTTACATTACAAAACCAATCACGATATTTGCCAAGATGGAGATTTTTTGTTGGTTGACGCCGGTGGTGAGTACAACTATTTAACGGCAGATATCACCAGAACTTATCCTGTTAATAAAAAGTTTAGTCCTGAGCAAAAAGATTTATATCAAAGAGTTTTAGATATTCAAAAACAAATGATAGCTCTAGTAAAACCAGGGACTCACTTTAAAAATTTAAATGAAAAAGTGATTTCGTTAATTACAGATCATTTAATTGAACTTAAACTTTTAAAGCAATCCAAAGACGAAATTATTTCCAAAAGACTTTTTACAAAATACTATCCCCACAGCTTAGGTCACTTTTTAGGAATGGATGTTCATGATGTTGGGGCTTATTACAACAATGACTTAACCCAACCGATTAATTTTGAAGCAGGCAACGTTATTACGATCGAACCTGGAATTTATATTCCGAAAGACGACGTAGAAGCTCCAAAAGCCTTACGAGGTTTAGGTATTCGTATTGAAGACGATGTTCTTGTCACTCAAGATGGATTTGAAGTGTTAACTCATGATTGTCCCAAAGAAATTTCTGACCTAGAATCATTGTGATTTACTATAAGCCTTGTTTTAAATTGGTTCTGCTTTCAACAAATTAAGTTTTAGAATTAAAAATTTTCAACACGATCTAATTTGTACATAAATTAAAGTATCTGTAGTCATTATCCTGAGCATTTACAAAAGGCAGTAATGATATAATTTGGGACTCAATCGGAATTTGACTCAGTAAGATAGATTCCGATTCAAAATACTGACTTTTATAAACATATCTCATTAAATTTACCGGCGCGGTCCAATCTTGTTTGTAAGAAATTTCTTGAACATTTTTATCTTCAAGAACTGCACTTCTGAATCCAACATTGGACGAACCACCAACCCCTGTAATTATAGACTCTATCATATATAAAGATTCTCTAGGAAATAACGCTTTTTTAGAAGCACTAATCACTAACTCGCCCGCGGCCCTATGGGCTGGGTGGCAAGTTGTCCCATGCCTAGGATCAAAGGTGAAAATTATATCTGGCTTAAATTCTGTTATTTTATTTATTAATAGGTCTTCTAAACTACTAATGTTGGCCATTTTATTAGTCCACTCATTGAAAATACCATTTATTGTTGGCTTAAGACTATCACCAAAATCAAATTGAAAAACATCAGCATTCAAATATTTACCAGAATTAATAAATTCATTTGTTCTTTTAAAAGCCAAATCTGGAAGACAACCTAAACTTAGTTTACATCTTCCATTTTCGCCCAATGTTAATGTCAATAACATACAGCTTTTATCTTGTTTTTTGCAGAATTCTTTTAATAAAGGCGATAGTGGGATTTCATCATCTGGATGTGCACCAATCCAAAGAAGTCTTTTATAATTTAGAATTGAATCTGGTGTAAGATCTGAATTAATTGGATTTTTGTCTGCAGTGGTAGACTTTAAATTACAATTTTGAAATAAAAGCATATTCGTAAAAATAAAAAGTAATGCAGTTACTTTAATCATATAACGTTAATAACAGATTTTTTAAAATTTTAAAATGAAAATTAATCCCACAATTTCAGCCCAGTTTTAGGATGGGATGTTCCCGTCCCCAAAGATGGTTTTGAGGTTCTTGCTCACGACTGCCCAAAAGAAATAGCGGGCTTGGAGTCATTTTAAGAGATTTTAAGATCTTATTTACTTTTAATTGACACTTTAATTGCGATACCTCATTAAAATGAGTACTAAATAATTTCTATTGCATATATTATGGCGCATATTTTGCTTTTGAACTTTATTAACAATTAAAGGAGTTTTTATGAATATATTTAAAAATATATTTTTGGTGTTAGCGATGACCTTAAGCTTCAATTTAGCAACCGCTAATACATGCAATGATTATTTAAGCTCAAATGAATCAGATTTGTCATGGAGTGATTTTTTTGATTTAAGTCATCTTCAAGGCTTTTATAATACGGGCTACGGAAGAGACTTTACGTCAGTACTTGCAGTATCTCAAAATGGGGATGTTCGGGTCTTTGATGTTAGTCCTAAGAAATCTAGCGGAATACCTTTATCTCAACGTACATTTTCCAATATAAAAATTGGAAATGGCGAACAGGTTATAGCTTCCTATCATGGGATAAGAAAAGGAGGCGGAACTTCAGACCTTGTAACAGTAGTTACAAAAAGTGTTGATTATCACGTGCGTGTCTACAGTGCGGATTCTGCTAGTATGAACAGGGCTGATGTGTCCCTAGGTCGTTTTTTTACAAGTGTAAAAATAGGTGTTGGTGAAACAGTTTTAGGTACAAATTACCTTAAGGGTGAAGGGGCCGGTAGCCGAGATTTAGTATCTATAATCACATTGGATAAATCTGGTAGAGTCCGTGCTTATGGTGCAGAAGCTAATAATGTAAAACAACAAACATCTGAAAAAGATCGTCGTTATTCAACGCCGCGACTTTTTTCTAATATGGAAATTGGAAGCGGACAAAAAGTAATTGGGACTTATTACGGTCAATCACAAGGTGGTGGTGGTTCACCACTCTTAGCTGCAATTACATTAGATGCTACTGATGGCCAAGTGTATTTATACAAAGCTGATGGAGCTTCTGCTAATAGAAATGAAGTTTCAAAAGGAAGTCCTCTAGGTACAATTCAATTAGGTTCTGAAGAAGTTGTGATAGGATCTTACTATGGTATTGGCGAAGGTAATGGGTCATCAACCTTAGTGACCATAATTACGATTACACCAGATGGCAAAATCCAAAGCTATGGAATGAGTACAAATCACGAATCTTTTGG
This sequence comes from Bdellovibrionales bacterium, assembly GCA_043764155.1. Classification (GTDB taxonomy): domain Bacteria; phylum Bdellovibrionota; class Bdellovibrionia; order Bdellovibrionales; family UBA1609; genus JAMLIO01. Next base: position 9,909 of record JAYUKW010000032.1, on the reverse strand, counting down.
CAGACTTGTTCAACCAACAGAATACGCGGCTTTAAATTTTTGATCGTTGGTAATAATCTTAACTTTAAACATTCACATGATGAATGTTTAATTTAGTCTTCTAATTCGGGAGATAATTAAATATCTCTCGTTTAATTTTTTTTTGTAATCTATTTTTTTATTTAGCTTTTGCATGCGCATCTCTAAACGTGATAATCGAAATGCACCCACCCGCGCTCTTTGCATACCGCTAACAATTCATTTTCACGATCAAATAAAGACTCTTCAGGATCTACAGATCTAATTCCCATTTTGAATTGGCAAGATGTATCTAATAAATAAATATCACTTATAGAGTTTCCACCGCATAACATTGGGGCTCGTCCATTGGTGGCTTTTAAAATCGCTTCTGCTTTTCCGTGGGTCCATGTCAGAGGAATATGACGGTTTGTTGTAATTAAACCATTTTTATCTACTTCAGTTTCAACACCTAAAATATGATCAGGGTCGATTCCAATCTCGGACGCGGCAGGAACTATAGTCCAGCCAACTGAAGCTGTGACGATATAAACTTCCACTTTTTTTTCTTTTAAAAATGAAATCAATTTTTTAGTGCTTGGAATTAAACTTAAACTTTTTCTAGCCAACATCGTGTCTTTGGCATCTCGAATAACATCACTGGGGCGACGTCCAGCGTTGATCTCAGCCATCCACCATAGGGCTTCTTCAACATTTTCTAATTCTCGCCTAGCATAGTCATCCCAAGTCCATTTTCCTTTGTAAACATTTTGGCATTGGTGAAGATAAACTTCGCGGCCGACATCGTTGAACCAGCAGGTGCCGTCCGCATCGAAGGCGGCATATTGGGTCCCAGTTTGTTTTGATAGGTAATCCTCAATTTCATTTAAAAACGTATTTAGGGGTTTTTTCCAAAAGTCAGATGTGTTCATAAAATATAAATGACAAAAAATCGTAATTTATGACATATAAAAGACACATATTAAGTCTGCGTCACAAAGATTTATTTTATAAATTCATCCCTGGAGTCCTAGTGGAATTCGATAAGTTGAAAGTTTTAAGATCAGAAGATAAGCCTAAATTATTAGCTTTCGAGCAAAAGAAAACAGAAAGCACATCTGATTTAGACCCTCTAGATTTTATGAAAAACTGGTCGGCTCCTTGGCGTGAAGAATCCTTAGACCACTATTTAGGTTTAGGTTGGTCTATGGGTTGGTTTATGGGTCGGTCTGATGACAGGACTAGCGCTACATCATCAGTAGTTCCATCCAACAATTCCAATTCTTTAGATTCTAACTCTGAAACCAAAATCGAAGGCTATATTTTGGCTCAACCTATTTTGTTTTTTGGTGGTCACACTCAAAGTTTATGGATTGAAACGATTAGGGCTCAATCAGAGATTGTATTTTTCACTTTGTTAGAGGCAGTTTCTAAAATCGCCAAAGAAAAACATCTTCAGCAAATATTTTTTCAACAGAGTCTTGTTCAAGACTTTGAGACTAATTTAGCGCCAAATCTACAAGGCCATCTTGATAGTCAGTTGAATGATAGGCCTCAAAGTCATAATATAAATGGACTTAAGCTACACAATTTAAAAATTGAAAAGTTGTCAGATATTTCATTTATCAAAACCACAAGGTGGGAAAATTGAAGAGGCCAAATTGAAATCACGCTTTTCATTTAAAGATCGAAAAGAAATTTTAAATCAGTCAAAAGGTCAGACCTATGACTTGATTGTGATTGGTGGTGGAATTAACGGTGCCGGTGTCGCTAGGGACGCTGCTCGTCGTGGTCTTTCAGTCTTGTGTATAGAAAAATCAGATTTAGCCTCAGGCACCAGTTCAAGATCTTCCAAATTAGCGCACGGCGGACTTAGGTATTTAGAAAATTTTGAATTTCGTCTGGTTTTCGAAGCCTTAAATGAAAGAAATCATTTACTTAAAGCCGCGCCCCACATGGTCCATGCATTGGAATTTGTGATTCCGATGTATCAAGGGGACAGGGTGTCGCCACTCAAGATGAAAATGGGGATGTTGCTTTATGATATGTTGGCTTTATTCAGGGCCCCAAAATCCCACTCTTACCTTACACCAGCAAAAACTATGGCCAGAGTTAAAAATCTAAATGCTCGTGGATTGAAGGGGGCTTTCGCTTACTCTGATGCGTATCTGGATGATGATCGTTTAGTTTTTGAAATCGCTAGAGACGCTACAAAATACGGCGCTCACTTTTTGACTTACTTTGAATTCCAATCCTTAAATCAAGACTCATCAACATCTCAAGTTAAAGTGATCAAAACTAAAGATATGATAAGTGGTCGTGAATATGAATTCAAAGCCCGTCATATTTTAACTACAGTTGGTCCTTGGACAGATGTAGTGGCTGAGAAGCTTATTCCAGACTGGATTTCTAGAATGCGCCCAACCAAAGGGGTTCACTTAACTTTAAACAGGTTAGATTTTCCTATTGATGATGCAGTCGTTATGGCGGCTGACAAGCAAAAGCGAATTATTTTTGCAATTCCTCGGCAGGAGATGGTGATTATTGGAACCACAGACACTGACTTTAAGGCCGATCCAACATCTGTAAATACCACTAACGACGATGTAGACTATCTGATCAATATTATTCAAGAGTATTTCCCGTTAGCAGAAATTGATCGTTCTAAAATTGTAGCGAGCTACTGTGGGGTAAGACCCCTTGTTAAAGAAGCAAGTAGTCATGAAAAAATAGCCGAGAGCAAAATCAGCCGAGATCATGTGGTTGTGACTGATCCAAGGGGCTTTACTTTTTTAATGGGGGGCAAATACACTACATACAGGTTGATGTGTGAAGAGGCCCTAGATGTAGTTTTAACTCACTTCACAAAAGCCGAAAGAGCCTCGTACAAAAAATGTTCAACTAAAGATTTACTTAATTCAAAAATTGATACGAAAACTTATTTTGAATCCTTAGCAAAAGTAGGTCAGTTGGCGGAAAAATCTGGTCTAAGTCATTTGCAAGCCAAAATGTTGGTCGAGCGTCATGGACCAGAAGCTTGGGACATCATTGAAAATCATAAATATGAATACGTTTGGGAGTATGAAGCGGCCCACGCACTTGAACACACATGTTGTGCAACTTTGTTGGACTTCTACACTCGTAGAGTTCACTTGTTTTTAGGTAAAAGTGATCATGGTTTTAAATTTCTGAAACGTATTGGGAAAATATTTAAGGACTATTACAGCTGGACCGACGAAGAACTTAATCAGCAGATCCAAAATGTTTTTAACCACTCCAAGTCAGAACTATCTTGGAAGGATTTGACTGATCTACCCCACCCAGACAAAATGGAGTATGTTTAAAGTTAGGTTTAAACTTTGCAAAGAACTTAAAACTGAACTGTACTTAGTTTTAAATGAATGATGTGATTTAAACTTGAGTTTATAGATCAAGTTTAAATTCATAATTTAGCTCTAAAATTTTGCATCATAAGGATTTCAACTATGGGTTTTTTCGATAAATTATCTGAATACTTTTCTAACGATATCGCGATCGATTTGGGAACCGCCAACACTTTAGTTTACTCTAAAGGAAGAGGAATTATTTTAGACGAGCCTTCAGTTGTAGCAGTTAAAAAAGATTACCGTGGATCAGCAACAAAAGTAATGGCGGTCGGTAAAGAAGCTAAACAGATGTTAGGTAGGACTCCAGGAAGTATCGTTGCAATTAGACCTATCAAAGACGGTGTTATTGCCGACTTCCAAGTGACCTCTTCAATGCTTAGATATTTTATTGATAAAAGTATGGGCCAACAAAGATCTTTCATCAGACCAAGAATTGTAATTTGTGTTCCTTATGGAATTACTGAAGTTGAAAAGCGTGCGGTTAAAGAATCTGCTCAATCTGCCGGTGCAAGATCTGTTCATTTAATTGAAGAACCTATGGCCGCCGCTATTGGCGCAGGTCTTCCGATCACTGAACCGACTGGAAGTATGGTTGTGGATATCGGTGGGGGAACCACAGGTGTAGCTGTAATTTCACTTGGTGGTATTGTTTATTGTAAATCTATTAAAGTGGCTGGCGACAAGTTCGATGAAGCTATCGTTAATTATGTTCGTCGTCAGTTCAACTTATTGATCGGTGAAAGAACGGCTGAAAATATTAAAATTAGAATTGGCAGTGCTTATGCTTTAGATGAAGAGCGTTCAATGGAAATTAAAGGACGTGATTTAGTAGCTGGCGCACCCAAAACAGTTGAGATCACTGCAACTCAAGTCAATGATGCTTTGATGGATCCTTTATCTGAAGTGGTTGATGCGGTTAGAACTGCATTAGAAAAAACACCTCCCGAATTGGCGGCTGACATTGTGGATAATGGTATTGTGTTAACTGGTGGCGGAGCGCTATTAACAAACATCGATATTCTTCTTAGAGAAAGAACCGGCTTACCTGTCACGATTGCTGAAGATCCATTGACTTGTGTTGTGATGGGTTCTGGAAAAACTTTAGACGAGCCCGAATTTTTAAAACTGACAATTGATTAAGGGACTTTAATGACCGAATTTGTTGTTAGAAAAAATATTTTTGAGCGATCCTCTAAGTTACTTTTCTTTTGTTTTTTAAATGAATCTTGGTCATTGACTGCGGCTAAAGATATCACTGTAGATACAGTCGATCCGAATTTTATGTCTTTAAAAAGTGATGCTTCAGAAGTAGCGCAGCTTAAAAAAATAAATAAGGTGTTTTCTGGTCAACAAAAAAAGAAAAATCATCAAGGGACGACTCCGGTGTTGGGGCACTTTGAAGTTCCAAAAACTTTGGATCTTGGCGCCTGGCGGGAATTTCGTCGCTCAAGTCAAAACGATGAATTTTATATTACTTGTTTATTTTATATCGGTGGATTTTCGCTTGATACTATCTCTGAAGTTTTAAAGATTACTCCTGGAACTGCAAAATTGAGATTAAGTCGTGGGGTTAAAAAGTTAGGTTCAATTTTACTAAAGGAATATTTATATTAATGGAAAGTTTAGAACCTAAAATCCAAAATCAAAAAAATACTCAAACTTTAAGAGAAAGATTAAAACCACCATCAAGAGATGTCTCTGATTTTTTCTTTGAACAAAGACTATATGACTATGCGAACAAAAATCTAGATTCTCATGTCAACGATGATATGAAGAAGTACATGGACGAAAACATTGAAGCTAAAGAAAAAGTAGGCGCTTTACTATTAGCATTTGAATACTTTAACGCGATTTCTGAAATTAAACTTGAATATGATAAAAATGAATTTTTAAACTTCAAAAAAAATTGGGTTTACAAAATACGTACCAATATGAAATGGATTGCCTTTGGCACGCTAGTTTTTTGTATTTTCGTAGTTATGTCTTTTAACATAAACTCAATTCTAGACTACTTTGGTCCATATTTATTTTAATAGAAAATTATTTTTGCCGATAAAACTATATGGGTAAGTACTCACAAAAAAGCGATTTGCTTCAGGCTTTAGGCCTGTTTGCCCTAGTTTTTTTTGGTTTTTACTTCGTTTTTATATCGATAAACTCTAAGAAAGTGGATCAAGATGCTGTGGATATTTTAGCCGTTGACCGTCAAGTGGATCAGGCGATCAATAGAAGTATGAGGGGTGTCTATAATAAAAAACAACTTAGAGATCTTGAAATAACGTCTGATAAAACAGATTTAGCCCAAAAGTTTAGCTCCAAATCAAAAAATTGGGCTCCTGAAAATTCTAAGTTAGAGACTTCAACAGAGCTTTTTGATGAAGACATCTCGACATCTGAAGTTAGTCTTTCGTCCCTGTCTGTAGAAAACCAACTTCGTACCAAAATAAATCAAAATCGAGAGATTGCGGCTCAAGCTAAGCGCGAGAAAGACGAATACATTAGAGTTTTTAAAGAAAATGCAAAGAAAGATGGTTGGTTAGTAGAATTAGATGACAACTTAAACGTCACCTCAGCTAAAGAAATTAAAAAATCGAACTAAGTGATTAAAATTTCTTAATTTTCATATTACTGCATGTCTAACTACATAAAGCCTTCGTCAAAGAACGAAAAATATTTTTTTGGATTTAAAATTATATGATCTATAATTTCTAAATCTAAAGTCATACCTAATGATTTTAATTCTTTTGTTATAATAATGTCGTCTCTAGAGGGATAAACTTTTGAACTTAAGGGGTGTGAATGTGCAATCACGATTTGATCTGCATTGTGTTTAAAGCCTAATTTAAATATTTCTCTAGGATAAATTTTGCATTTTCGAAGTGTACCTAAAAATAAAAGTTCACAGAATAAAATTTCTTTTTGCACATCAAAACCGATAGTCCAAAACTCTTCACGTTCAAATCTAACCTTAGGTTTTAAAAGTTGATATATTTTTTGACTGTCCATAAAATTATTTAATACAATCTGATTTGATATGTAGGCTTTAAGCTAGACGTAGAGCAAGTGTGGTGATCCGAAATTCAATCACTGTTCTTCGAACTTTTAATGGAAATCATTTACTTAAAAATAACATAAAAAAAAGCCAGAAATAAATCCTGGCTTTTTTTATTAAAAAAATTAATTTATAAAACTTAAGCAGGGCCTAAGCTTTTATTCGAATTTGGAAGTTCTAGCAGCTTCTCTGAAAAATCACCTTCAATGAAATCTGCATCTTGAAAGGAACTTGCAGCTGTTGCTACACGTTTTTCTAAAGTTTGTTTCATATCATCAAACGTAGGTTTAAGATCTTTAGTTGAGCTTGGGGTTGAAACCATAACTTGTTGTGGTTTTTGATTTAGATATTGTTCTTTTGGGAACGCACCAAGTTTAGCAAGAAAGGCAGAAATACTTCCGTTCTCGTGTTGGATCACATCTCTTAATGTAGATAATGGTGCATAATGTGCAGATTTTTTTTCAGCTTCAAATATTATTTGTGTCAAAGTAGCGGCTGTAATATCGTTTTTAGTTTTGTTATCGATGACAATAACATCTTCATTTGCACGAATCATTTTTGCTATATCGTCTAAAGTCACATAGCAACTTTGTTGTGTGTCATAAAGCTTTCTATTCTGATATCGCTTTACAATTTTTGCTCTGTGTTTTGAACTTTCAGTTCCCAAATTTGTTCCTTGGTTTGTTACTATTCCCTGATTTAATCCTTGATTCACATGTCCTCCCTTTTTTTTATAGACTTAAGTTATTTCCCTACTTGCTCAGTCTATAAAACACCTGTGCATACATTACGAGCTGCAACATATATGGGAGTGTCAAAACGTGTCAACACCTTTGCCGGTCCAGTTGCGGTCAAATATTGCTTAGATTGCTGGCCTATAAAGCATAAGTAAGACATTTTAAGAAAACAAATTTTTAGTACAGACATAAGTCTAGATTGTGAATGAATTTGTCTCAAATCCAAGCAGTCAGAAAGCTTTGTCTTTAGGTATCCTAAAGCCTAAGCCGATGTAGAAACATGTTTAAGATCCTACCCAGATCAAATTACTTTCTAATCGCACTGACAATTCTGGTTCATTTAGGTTGCAACTCTATTCCTTCAAAAATCGGCAAAGATAAAAGCCAAAATATAGGCCTGAGCGACAAGGCACAAAAAGATTATTTAGTTTTAAAGGCCGATATGCATTCCATGAACGGGGATTGGCTACAGGCACAAATGGACCTTGAAACGGCTATACTGATTGAACCTTCTGGGGAGCTGCAATTAAGACATGCTCTCATTTTGGCTCAGCGTGGTCAGCTCGAAGATTCAGAAAAAAAGTTAATTGAGCTATTTAAATTTCCTGAAATGGAAAAAAATATTGAAGCCTACTTAGCCTTAGGTGAAGTTTTGGCCTTACAAAATAAAGCCCAAGAGTCTTTGATTGCTTACAAAAAAGTGATTTCACTTGATCCGAATAATTATAAGGCTTTGATTTTTCTTGGGGCGATTTATTCACAAACCAAAGACTATACAAATGCCAAACTATTTTTTAATAAGCTTAAAAATGTAGAAGAACAAAAGCATCTAGCTGGTTATTACTTAGGTCGACTAGAGCAACAAGAGGAAAAATTTAAAGAGTCGGAAAAATATTTTGAGACTTGTTTAATCTTAAAGTCAGATTTCACAGACTGTATTTTTTCGCTTGTTGAAAGTTTAACCCTACAAAAGAAAAACGCACAGGCCATCGTTAAGCTGAATGAATTTATTGAAATTAATCCGGACTCAGATCGTGCTTTTGCCAAGCTGTATGATTTATATTTAGAAGAAGGAAATCAGGAAAAAGCTTTTCAGCAATTAGTTCAGCTCGAAAGATTTGAACCACAAAATCGCTTTATTAAAATGCAGATGGCATTACATTTAGCTGAACAAAATGAAAATGAACTTGCGATACAAAAACTAAATGAAGTTTCAGAATTAAGTCCTGATTTTGGAAAAACATACTTTTTGCTTTCAACTATATATCAAAGACAAGGTGATGCTAAAAAAGCAAAATTTTATTACTCAAAAATTTCTAAAAAACAACCCGTGTATATTGAAGCTAGCATACAAAGGGCCAAAGACATTGAAAATAGTAAAGGTTCAAAATTAGCTTTGAATTTTTTAAAAACTGTAGACAACTCGACCTATGATTCAAGAGTTTATTTGTATATTGCTATCTTACAAAACAAATTAGGATTAGCTGCAGATAGTATTTCAACATTAAGAAAAGTAGTTCTCAGAAATCCAAATGATGTTCAAGTTTTATATTTTTTAGGTCATCTTGAAGGTGAAGACGGTCAAATGGGTCGAGCGATTTTAAATATAAAGCGAGTCATCCAGCTTGAACCCGAACATTCAGACGCCTTGAATTATTTGGCTTTTTATTACGCTGAAAATAATATTTTACTAGATGAAGCAGAAAAATTAGTCTTAAAGGCGCTTCAGATCAAACCCGATGATGGTCACTATTCAGATACATTAGGTTGGGTTTATTTTCGAAAAGGTCAGTTTGAATTAGCTCAAAAATATCTTGAAACCGCCTACAAGTTATTTCCAGAAGAAGCAGTTATTGCCGAACACCTAGCGGCTGTGTACAATGCTGTAGGCTATAATGATAAAGCCTTACAAGTTAAAGAAAAGGGAATGGGCGAGCTTGAAAAAATTAAACGTCAAATCAATTCAATATCAAATCAAAAATAATTTATTTAAATTTATAGGGCTAATGCTTTTTATTTTCAATTCAGCCTGCCAGACTACTAATACAAAAAATGAAGATTTTGTAGATACAAGTTCAAAGCCTTCTTATTGGGTCTTTAAAACAAATATATATAGTGCAAAGAAAAACAGAAACATTTCAGGTTACACACACATAACATATATGAACCCTCAGCTTTTAAGAGTTGATATTTATGATCCGCTGGGCTTATTAAACGCGGGAACTCTCATTTACAAAGACGGAAGTTTTGAAGCTATTATGCCACTTGAAAGAAAATATTTCTTTGGTGTAGCGACGCCTGAAACTATGTTTCAAATTCTTAAATCCCCAGTAGACCCAGCATTATTCACAAATATTATTTTTCAAAAAAAATTAACGGATAAAAACTGGGAATGTTCTTCAGACGATAAAGGCTTTGTCAAAGACTGTCGAAATCGTAGTGCCAATATAGATATTGTTTGGAAAAAGAATATGACAGCAAACGACGGCTGGGTGCAGTTGACCCACAACGAAGGCGAAGTGGATCTAAAACTTAGAAGCAGTCGAACAATAAAACCACTACCGGATTCGAAGTTTAAACTCCAAGTCCCTAATTCGTATTCAAAATTCAAAGTCGACCAGATGGGAATTAAAAAAATCTAATCACCTTACATTTCACAATTAAATCTATTTTGAAATTTAACTTAAGCTTTAACTTATACTTAAAATCTTATATCTACTTCGAATTTATATAAGGC
>JAYUKW010000031.1:0-205376 GCA_043764155.1 Bdellovibrionales bacterium | reverse complement strand
CTAGTTGACCGAATCGTCCCATCAAATCTTGATTCGAAAGTCTTGAAATAACGACTTTTAGTTCTGGGTTCGATTTACCTTTTAATTCGTCTGTTGGGTTAATTTTGGATTGGTTAAATAGTTTAGATTCTGAAGGATTAAATTTAGATCCAATGTTAATTTTAGCATTATTATAAGTCTGATCTTTAAATTCAATAATAGGTTCCATTTATTCTTCTCCTTAAAATTAATAAATTTAAATACCGCTTCGGTATGCTGACCACAGGTAAGATTGAGTCAGAAATTTATTTTACCACGGGTTTTAAAATCGAAAATTTGGACGTTTTTTTAAATTTATTTTTAACTAAGAAAGTTGAAGGGGGCTGTGTTTAAATCTCGCAACAGGCGACGTGGTGATTGGATATTTTTTATTTAGGAAGGAGCATCTTCTTTGTTTGCATTGCTTTTAGATTGGATTCTGAAGCCTAAAATAAGCCGTCAATAAAAAATGATATTTTTGCATTGAATCAAATGTATTTATTTTGAGTGTTTATAAATCATATTATTTAAAATTTTATTTTGATCATAATCCACTACCGCTAAGATAATCTTTCCTTTCGAATATTGATTTTTAGCGGGGTTCTCCGTTTTTCGCAATTTTCAATGTTTCATGATTTATTTGAGTGAATTAGCGCTTTCAGATAACTGATTTAGTCATAAGAGATCTTAAAAAATATTAAATTAATGTATGAAGTCTTAGCTTCAAAAGCCAGCGAATTCCTCTACGCATGTTGTTCATTTAAGATTTGGATGGTGGGCAAACTTTTCACAACTCCATCATGTTTACAGATAGTATTTCTAGATCAATATTTCTCGAATATGGTGGATGCGTATGCAATTAATTTTATAGAAGGGCTTATTATGCGCGCAATAATTTTTGGTTTGTTACTGTTTGGTGCTGCACAGGCATTCGCTCGTTTTTATAATATACAACAAGATGGACAAAGTGAATTTGTTTTTGGAGATGGTTGGCTCCTGACTTACACAAAAACTTAAACGGTTAGTGGCATGGCTATATTTTCGTGTATGAATAATGATCGAGAAAAGCCTTTGGTTATCGAAAATGCGACAGCAGAAGGCGTTATGGACGGACAAAAATGCGAAAAAGGGTCAGGCCTGCCTGATATGTGTATGATTAAACTCGCTTACTAAAATAGAACAACTGGCTTTAAAAGCCAATCCCAAGGACTCGATGCGCGGTACTGCAGCGAACCGTTTCATTTCGATATACGGATGACTTTATTTGGCCTAAATTAGATCGTTTCTTGGTCATATTGAAAAACTCCTATAAATTGGAAATCCTATTAATAACAAGCTCTTGGTTTTATGACACCTCATAATTCTGTGCATAGAAAAAATCTTTCCGAAATACGGAAACATCTAAAATTAGCTTTTATACATCATCAATAATTTATGACTTCTAAATGCTCTTTAGACCAAGCTTCAAGAGTTTCAAATCTAAAATAATCTAATGGAACGTAGCCTAAGTAAATCCCATTTTCACTCATGAAATTAAGACATAAGCGGTATCTAGTTTGTGTGAAATAGATTTTTCTAGCTTTACGAAGTTCTATAACTCTATTTAAACCAGGTAGCTTTGAAGTTACAACAATCCTAGTGTTTTCCCGTCTAAAACGCATCGTGAAGTCAATTTTCAACAAATAAGCCATGAAAATATAATGGAATATTGATAAAGCTAATCCTAATGTAATGGAAAATAAATCGCCTTTTATTATCATGGCTGTAAGGATTATGTAACTAGGAGAAAAAATTAAAACAATTGGTTTCCAATGAGGTTTAAAAGATTCCGGAAGACACTTGAGTACATCTATCCTTGAAGACATAAATTATTTGTTTTGGATTTAAATTTATGATTAGAACGCATAAATTAATATTGGAATCTTTTTAAATAATCGTCAACTGAGTCTACAAACATAGGACAAACAATAGCTATTTTTGAGCTCATCCATAAGTATCAAGCCCAGATTTTTTGGTAAGTTATAGCTTTTAACATTTAAATTTCACCCCTAGATTCGGCTTTAAGTTAGGTTTTTTGTTTAATCTGTGCATTTTTGTCGATAAGAGGGGTGCTTTGAATAAAGCAACCTTTGTCCGATTTTTTTAAGGCCTTCGATCACTTCAAGTAGTCCCTAAATTCTTTTTCTTTGATGCCTAGTAAGAGTTTGTTGTGTTCATCGTTTAGTCTACGGCATGCTTCGCTGTGCAGATTCGCATGCCGCTTGGGCAATGACGTTGGTATGTGTATCTACCAAGGGGTTTTGCTTGCTCCACAGATTGAAGCTTTGCAAGTTTCTGTTGTGTAAGTAGGAGAGGTTTTAGTTGTGTTAGTTAATTAAGGGTCGTGTTAATGACCAAGCCGGATGAATTCGGACAGAAAGCCTTAAGTTAGTCCAAAAGCCTTATTCATTAAGATCATTTCTGAATCACCAAAAGACTACCATTTTTCAATCAAAGAAGGGGCCCAGACAACTGAAACTCAATACTAACTCGTATGTTGATAAAGATACTGGGAATTCAATGGAAACCGTTGAAGTTGTCTGGAAATCATCTTTTCGTAGCAAAATTACAATGAATTTTATCTCAAAAGAATATATGTGTACCCTTGATTTAGGATCAGTAAAAGTTGAGAAAGATTAAAGCGTCCAAAATTACTTAATTACGATCCAGAGCCCCTGAATTAACCTAAAGATTTTCCGATCTCAATACTCGCAAAACTGTTAAATAACATGACTTTTCATGTGCGAACAAGACTACAATAATGATTTCATCAATCCCAAGCTTGGATCGTGCCATTACAGATTTTCAGAACTAGAATGGCAAAGTTTGTTATATAATACTTACGGGTCTTCGAATACTGTTCGATGTAGTACCTAAGTTTGTCCTTAAATATAAAAATAATTAAGCTAAAATCTTTTATTTATATACTCATTTAACCGAAAAGACTGGTATCCCTAATTAATGGAAATATCTGCCTTAGATTTATTAAACCTAATAAAGACTCAAAAAGTAAATCTGATTGACGTCCGAAGTGAGGGCGAATTTTTAAAAGGTTCTATTCCAGGGGCAATCAACTCACCAATACTAAATGATGATCATCGTCATCAAGTCGGACTTTGTTACAAACTTTTCGGTCAAGACAAAGCCATTGAATGTGGTCACCGACTAGTTGATCCAATTAAAGCGCAGCTGCTTGAAGAGTGGTCAAGAATAGCCGAATCCGGTCCTGTATACGTTCATTGCTGGCGTGGGGGGCTTCGGTCAAACTTTGCGGCTGAGTGGATGCGTGAAATTGGAATTGAGGCCATCACCGTCAGCAAAGGTTATAAAGAGATCAGGGCGTTATTAGTTTCTAAGCTAAATCCGGTCTTAAATTCAGTACTAGATATAAATCCTAACTCAAATCAAGAGCCAAATTTCGTATCAGAATCCAGAACCCATTTTTTTATTTTAGCTGGTTTAACCGGAACCGGTAAAACAAAACTTTTAAATAGTTTACCAAAAAAAAATCAGATTGATTTAGAACATTTAGCCAACCACAGAGGCTCTGCGTTTGGGTCTAATTCCAGTTCCGACGACAGTTCGACATACAACACGCAGCCTACACAGCAGAATTTTGAAAATGCATTAGGTCTTGAGCTTTACTTTCACCCAGACCCTTTTGTTATTGAAGATGAATCTAGATCTATTGGAAAGCTTCAGTTAACAAAAGAATTTTACGAATTAATGCAAACTCAGCCAATCATATTACAAGAAGTAAGCCTTGAAGACCGTGTATTAAATATTTTAAATGAGTATATTTTAGATTCTAAAAAAGAGTCTCAAGCCTTAAATGCAGATCTTTTAAATAGCTTAACTCGGATTCAAAAACGGCTGGGTGGGTCTATGTTTAAATCTATTTCTGAAATAATGAAAGAGGCCTTTGAGCAAAAATCAAATGACCGCCACAGGGATTGGATTTCGATGTTGTTAAAATCTTACTACGACCTCTTTTATCAAAGTCGGTTGGACAAATCTAAAGACCAAATTATTTTTTCTGGATCAACAAAGGAAGTCTATGAGTTCATCATTGATCGTACTGGCAGGGGCCGGACACGCTAACATTCAAGTATTAAAAAAGATCGCGATGCTAAAGCCCGACGTTTTAAATAAAGGATTTAAGCCTTCGGTTATTCTTGTATCTGATTCTGACGGTGCCGCGTATTCTGGAATGCTTCCTGGATTTATGATGGGAAAATACTCTGAAGAGCAATTGAATTTTAATCTTTGGAAATTAACAACTCAAGCTAGGTGCGTATTTTTAAAAGATAAAGTCACACAGATAGTACCTGATCAAAATAAAATTCTATTTTCCAGTGGGCGAGCACCTTTAGAGTATGACGTATTGTCTTTTAATATTGGAATCACATCTGAGCCAATTCCCCGATCTGAAATTAAAAACAATTCACATGATAAACTAGTTGATAATTTAATTGAATCATCAAATCAGGCGTTACTATCAAATTTATCTGATAGAGTTTTTCAACTTAAACCTATTTCTCGTTTACTAGAGGGGTGGAATCAATTTTTGCCAAATATTCAAAACTTACCTCCACAAAAAATTGTCGTTGTGGGGGGTGGGGCAGCTGGTATTGAAACGGCTGTGGCTTTGGCTAAAAAAATTAAATCCATGGGCCGACAAGATAAAATTTGTATCGTTCAAGGATTAAATTATTTTCTTGATGGGCAGAGTTCAAAAATATCAGATCAAATTGCGAAGAAACTTAAAGCCCAAAATATTGAACTTTTATTAAATCACTATGTTAAATCGATAGGTGAATCAATAGGTAAATCAATAGGTCAATCCATAATTGAATCCATCAGTAAATCAATAAATTTATCCAAAAATGATTTATCACCGGATGCAAATCAATATGAATTAAAATTCTTTAATAAAGCTTCCATTAGCTTTGATTTTCTTGTTTTAGCTACTGGTGCAAGCGCGCCTTCACTTTTTAAGTCATCAAGCTTAGACACAGATACCAATGGCTATTTAAATGTGAACTCAAAACTTCAATCCACATCCCATTTAAATATTTTTGGAGCCGGGGACTGCATAAATTTTGAAGAGTCGCCCCTTCAGAAATCTGGTGTGTATGCGGTTAGAGAAGGTCGAATTTTAGCTGAAAATATTTTAGAGTTTGCAAAAGACAAAGCCACTAAAAATCTAATAAAATACATACCCCAAAAAAGGGTGTTAAAACTTATTCATGTGTCAGCGGATGAAGTCCTAACCCAGTGGGGTTCCTTGTCTTTCAAATCTAAATTTATGGTTAAAATTAAAACCAAAATTGATTTAAATTTTATGAAACGTTTTGGTGAAATCCCTTTTTTAATGAAAACTGCAAATAGTAATAGTCATGTTGATGACACTTTAAACACCTGTGGGGGGTGTGGATCAAAAGTTCCAAAAACAATTTTGTCAGATGTGATTTCTGAATTAGTTCATCAATTTCCAAACGAACTGCCAAAATCTTTTGAAGATTGTTATGAGTTGCCTCAAACACATAATTCTAGTTACATCACGGTCGACAGTCTTAAAGAATTTATACAAGATCCATTTCTATTCGGAAAAATCTCTACACTTCATTCTTTAAGTGACCTGTGGGTCAGTGGAGTGAAGCCCTATGCGATCACTGTGTCTTTAGGGATAAAACAAAACAGTAAAACAATTCAAAAAAATCAAGCCCTTCAAATCATGTCAGGTGTTTTGTCTGTGTGTCAGCGCTTTGGATTAAAACTAAGTAATGCTCATACGTATTCAAGTCATGAGGATCAAATCACTGTGACAGCCCTTGGTGAAAAGTCTAAATTTTTATTTCGAAAGTTAGGGGCCAAAGCGGGCGATTTAATTATTTTAAGTAAACCCTTGGGAACTGGAATAGCTTTACAAGCTTTGATGAAGGCTGACCTGGATTTAAAATCAATAAAAGAGTTAATTAATTCCATGACTCTTGAAAATTTAATTCCGAATTCATTGCTAGATAAAGTTCACGCGGTAACTGATGTGTCTGGATTTGGATTTGTCGGACATTTGACTGAAGTTTTAGAGGCCTCAAAAAAATCAGCGCAAATAAATAAAAATTCTATTCCTATGTTTACAAATACCGAAGCGCGGATTTTAAAGGGACATCGAAGTTTTTTAATGGCCGACAATAAAAGTGCTTTTAAATCTCAGATCGAAGGTGTCCCAGCCATCGGCCTTGATGAGCCCGCAATTAATGGCATTGATGATATGGCACATGATACAGCCTTAGAAGTTATATGGGACCCACAAACCAACGGGCCAATATTAGCTACTATTCCTGAAAGCGAAAAAGAATTTATACCTAAAAATTGGTTTGTTGTGGGAAAAATTATAGAGGAGCAAAAAAATAAAATCTATTTTAATTAAAAGTTTAGAATCAAGATTTGTAATTTAATTTTTTTTTAAGTTGATTATTAAGTTCAAGAACTTTTGAATAGCTTTGTTTCAAGTTTATCTGCGATACTGGATCCGAAACATCGCTCTATCATGGCTAGAAAATTCAAGTCCAATTTGCGCTTGTCTCCGACAGCTGAATTTAATTCTTGGGTATACCTTTTAAATAAATTGTTTGATTTAACTTTTTGGTTTTTAACCATTTGTTCAATAGCATCTAGATCATGTTCATAGGCTCTTAAGGTTTTCATTAAAATCAAATCAATAACCTCCGGGACAAATATCTGAAGTTTCTTGTAATATTCGGGTTTAAATGGAATAAGTCGTTCTTCGAAGAGGTAAGGGGCATCTGCTACATTGGCTTGCCCAACAGGAATGTTTAATTTGGTGATCTCCTGTGCTTTTTTGATAGCATTCAAAAGTTCCTTGGTTGAATTCCATGTATCTATGTCTTGGGTTACATTTGAAACTTTGTAGGCAAGCGCCGCTGCGGTTCCACCGATAATTATGATTTTAACTTTTTTGGCTAACAAAGAATCCAGTATAGTAAGAAATCTTTCGATTTCTTTAGCATTATATTTTTTCAACTATAACCGCCGTAAAAAGATAAAAAGTTGAGATATTTAATTATTTGCAGTAAATTTTTGATATTGAGAAGTAAATGAATCCAAACCCATATTCATTTTTAGAAACCATTTCTTAGCCAGATCGGGGGTGTTTTTTTCAACAAGCTTAGCTTGAAACCCTTTAAGATTTGACTCTTTGTTTAAAAATGAAGTTGGATTTGACCAACGATTATCCATTAACTTTTTAGCCATAAATGCAAATTTTTTTTCATCAGAAAGCTTAGAGGTTAATTCCAGTGTAAATCCGAGTTCACGGTTAACATGAAGTAAGCTAGCCCAATAAGCAAGTTGATTAAAATCTAATTTAGTTCCTAATTTTTTAACTAAAAGTGGCAACGTACGTAATAAAGTTGAATTCTTTTTGGCTGATAGCACCACTTTAACAAGTAGCTCTTCTGGGGTTTTGGCTTTTAGTTGTTTTAATTCTGGGAAATTTCCAACTAAGTGTAGGTTTAATAAGTCGAACCTACTCGATTTTAAGCTTTTATCCCTTGTTGATCCCAAAAGTTTCATAAAAGGCCTTAATTCAGTTTTTGAAACATTAGATGAAAATAAACTAGCTCGACCAGATTTTCTTTTCTTTACTAGTTTTTGGTTTTCCATTTTATGTAAAAAGTCATAAGCTGTAGCATAGGGAAGTCCTGACATTAATGAAAGCTCGTGTATAGAAGCTGTTAAATTGTCTTCCCACAGAAATTTCATTAATTTCTGGTGGTTAATAGTTTTGAAGATGAAGTTATTTAATACCACAATTGTAATATTATCGGAAATTCGATAATAAAGCAAAGTTAAAATTTAATATTTATGGATAGCTAAAAATGTTTCATAATGAGACATGATTAGGCTTTTATTATATTGGCGAGCTACTTATTTTGGTTCAACTTTTAATACAATACGAGGTTGTCTGAATTAACTAATAATAGGATATAAATCCAGAGTTTAAAGGTTCGATATCAAATTTAAGAGTTTTACCTAAAAACTCTTTCGTAACGGCTCCGCCTGTCTTTGGATTCAGTGAAAAGTAAAAAGAGTCCTCATTAGACGCGATCCAAAAAAACATTTCTTCTTGGCCATCGCTAGATTTTCTAAGACCCATAAAGCTTAAATAAACCCAAAGTGTGTTATCAATTTTAAGTAATTGTGTTTGGTATCTATAATCGACTTTTTCTTTGGCTTGAATTAAATTCGAATCGTTTGTTGTCGGAGAAAGCTGCCAAACAAAAGGTTTCGTGATTTCAGGAAGGTTGAGTTCTTTTAATTTAGATATTTTTTCTGATTCCAAAATAATAAAATCTAAATCTAATGGCTTTGAATCCTTTTCTGGATAATAAATATTTTCAGTCGAGTAAGTTTGGCTGAAAATTTGATCAGCTCTCGTCGATGGGAAATCAAGTAAGCCTGCCGAAGCACCTACAGTGTAAGGATCTGACACTGTTCGTTTTGTGATTAACTTTTTAGATCCTAGGCGAACGGCAAAAGTAATTTTAATCTGATCACTATCGCCACCAAACTTGTAAAAGTAGCGACCGACATCAATAAATTTTTCAGCTTCGACCAAAGGGGGTAGGCTATGCTTGTTGAGTTGATCATTGAATGACTTAAGATTCATTTCAAAGTTGGTCTTTTGAATTGATTCTTTATTCTTAACGAACGTAGCCACTGATTCAAAGTAAGTTTGAGCTAACTGATGATTTGGTTTTATAGAACTCATCACTTGTTTTAAAAACAAAATCGCTTTTTCTTTTGAAAAAGAACTTTTAGAAATCGAAAGGAATAAGCGGGTGTGTTTAATTGGATCAGTCAATATGAAGTGGACTGTATCTAATTTAGGTTTGATAGTGTTCTTAGGATCAAAAATAACATGATCTGAATACATAAGATTTGGCTCAATCTCTTGGAAATTTATATCCGACAAGCCCGCGACACCATCTAAATGAAACCCGATTTGACCTATTTCATAAAGATATTTTTTAATACTTTGGATCTCTATTTTTTGATTAAAGAGCGAAACTCTTAAATGAATTGGAATTTTTCGTCCGCCCATAGAGTTGTAGTCGGCACTTAAAAGATTATATGTAATGACATCTGGGTTTGGGCGTCGGTCAATGAAAGGGCGTCGACGAAGTCGTTCATTCGCTGACAACAAAAGCTCTGAGTTTTTAAACCAAGTCTCATTTTTAGGTAGCTCTTGGTGAAATGAAACCGGGATTTCTAATGACAACAAATCAAGTTGATATATTTTAATTTTCTTAGATTTGTAGTTTTCAAATACACCCCAAAGAGCAGCGAAAAAAATAAGTCCCACCATCAAACTAAACGGATAGGTCGCGCCAAAAAAAGAATCTTTTTTCCACAGAAGATAAGTGTAACTCACAGCTGCGAACGGGTAGCTTAACATGAGTGCATAAAATCCATTTCGAAGGACTGGGCTAAATCCTTGGGCCAGCCCAATCATAGCCAACATAAGATAGGAAAACCAAATTATTAAAGTTAAACCTAGAAGTCCCGTTACAAATATTTTCATTCCCATAGGGTTAATCACACCACATTATAAGTTTATATCAAGACACCTGACGCGCACTCAACCAACGCCATATTCGCTTTGTCAAATTTTTGAATTGTGATAGTTCTTATTTCTATTAATTTATTATCTTCAGGAGATTAGAACATGATTGAAAGTTATCTGATGGCTCCCGCACTTTCAGGCGGAGTTGGTTTAGTGTTTGCGTTAATATTGTACATCAGAGTTAAGGCTCAAGACGTCGGCAACGAGGACATGAACAGAATTTCCAAATACATCCGAGAAGGAGCGATGGCCTTTTTATCCCGTGAATATAAAGTGCTTGCTGTTTATGCTTTAGGTGTCTCTTTGGCATTGGGATTTTCTCCACTGGGTTGGATGGCTTCGGGTAGTTTTGCCTTAGGTGCTTTTTTAAGTTTACTGGCTGGATTTTTTGGGATGAAAGCCGCCACTTACGCTAACGTTCGGACAGCCCAAGCGGCACGAACAGGTTCAAGATCAAAGGCTTTACTTGTGGCCTTAGACGGGGGCGCAGTGATGGGTCTTTGTGTAGCCGGTCTGGGTTTAATTGGTATTGGTATTTTAACCCAAATATTTTGGGGACAAAAAGAATTAGCAACGGTCATTCATTCGTTCGCCGTTGGTGCGTCTTCAATAGCACTTTTTGCTCGTATTGGTGGTGGTATTTATACTAAAGCTGCCGATGTGGGTGCGGACATTGCTGGAAAAGTGATTGAAGGCATTCCTGAAGATGACCCAAGAAATCCAGGTGTGATTGCAGATAACGTAGGGGATAATGTGGGTGACGTCGCCGGAATGGGTGCTGATATTTATGAGTCCATGATTGCCGCCATTGTAGCGACAATGGCCATTGCTTTGACTGCAGATTTATCATTGCTATCGGGTCTTGTGACCAGTGAGATTGATGTACGTCCTATTGCTTTATTTTTACCTTTAGGTTTGTCGGCTTTAGGAATTGTGATTTCTATGCTGACGATCATTGTGACACGAATGCTGTCGAATTATCCTGCAGCCATGGTTTTAAGATTGGCTTTAATTATTCCGCCAATCTTATTAACAATTGCGTCCGCTATATTAATGCCGATGTTTGAAATCAGCCAAAATGTAACTTGGGCCTTAGCCGCCGGAGCTGTTGGCGGAGCCTTGATCGGTTTGATCACAGATTATTATACAAGCTCTAAACCAATTCGACTTGTGGCTGAAGCGTCTATCACAGGAGCTGCGACAAATATTATTCGTGGCTTAGCTGTGGGTATGGAATCAGTCGCTGTGTCTTTAATTATTGTGATTGCCGCTGCTTATGTAGCGGATTTGTATTTAGGTCTTTATGGAATTGCATTAGCAGCTGTAGGGATGCTGGCTGGAACTGCGATTGTGATGACGGTCGATGCTTATGGACCGATTGCAGACAACGCCGGTGGAATTTCAGAGATGTCAGGTCTTGGGCCTGAAACTCGTGCGATCACTGACGAATTAGATGCGGTTGGAAATACAACAGCCGCTATTGGTAAAGGCTTTGCGATTGGGTCAGCGGTGTTAACTGTTGTGGCTTTGTTTAGTGCTTTTAATATGGAAGTGAATCACGTCAGAGCTTTAAATAATTTAGCCGATATTAATCTTAACTTAACGTCTTCAGGTGTATTGATTGGTTTATTAATCGGATCTTTTTTACCCTTCTTAGTGGCAGCAACAACAATGACTGCGGTTGGTAAAGCGGCGCAAAGTATTGTGGTTGAAATTGGTCGTCAGTTTAAAGAAATTCCAGGATTGCTTGAAGGTAAAGCGGATCCTGATTCTGCAAAGATCGTTGATATCACCACTAAAGCTGCACTATATGAAATGATTGTTCCTGGGTTGATCGCAGTGTTTGCGCCTGTGGTTGTTGGATTTTTAATGGGCCCTGTGGCTTTAGCTGGGATGTTGGCAGGATCACTAGCTGTTGGTGCGACAATGGCTTTGTTTATGGCCAACGCCGGTGGGGCTTGGGACAATGCTAAGAAGTACATTGAAAAAGGAAATTTGGCAGGTCACAAAAAAGGATCTGAGGCCCACAAAGGGGCAGTCGTTGGCGACACAGTGGGTGATCCGTTCAAAGATACATCGGGCCCTGGTGTTGCGATCTTAATTAAAGTAATGAGTGTGGTCTCGCTTGCGATTGCGCCGCTGATTGCGATGATTGGTGGGTAAATACGTTTTGCTGAATGCTCTCTTCATTAAAACTTAATTTAATAAATCTGGACTTGTGCCAGGTTTATTAAATAAATAGTATTTTAAATATGAAACTAAATAAAGTATATCTATCAGTAAAAATTGTAGTGGTTGTAACCTTACTATTATTAAATAATTGCAGTAGTGGGTCCAAGCCTAAAAAAATAGTTTATGTTATCGACACTTCAAATGATCGAATTATTAGTTTTTCAAATTTTAGTGGTACAACTTTTTCAAGTAGTTTCGGATCTGCAGGATCTGGCGTGGGTCAGTTTAGCTTACCCTTAGATTTAGAAATTTTTGGTGGAAAGATTTATATTTTAGATTCTGCGAATCACAGACTTGTTCGAATGGATAATATGTCTGGAGATGGTTGGACAACTTTAGGTACTTTTGGTTCGGGTGTTGGTCAATTTAATTCTCCTACAGGTCTTCATATAGATTCATTAGGTCTAATTTACATCGCAGACCGACTTAATCACCGCATAGTTCGTATGAATGATATTACGGGCGCTGGGTGGGGTTCTATCGGATCAATAGGTAGTGGTGTGTTTCAGTTTAATTCACCCAGTGATATTGTGACTAATACAAACTATTTATACGCTGCTGATGGTGGAAACGACAGAGTAGTCCGTATGAATTTAGATGGTGCGACAGGATGGTTTACATCAGGGTCCACTGGATCCTCAACTAATCAGTACAACGAGCCTTTGGGTATTGATTTAGATAGCAGTGGCCGAATTTATATTGCTGATTTTTTTAATTCAAGAATAGTAAGAATAGATAATATTATTGGTGATGGATTTGTATCTGTTAACGGGTTGGGCCAACCAAGAAATGTTCACATCGGCCCCAGTAATCAGATCTACACATCCGCTTACAATGCTGGCCAAAAGGTATTTAGATTCGATGATATGATAAAAAGTAATTTAGTTGAGTTTGGTGAAAGTGGAACTGGGGATGGTCAGTTTACTAATCCAGCCAGTGTGTTTGTAATTAAAAAATAAAATCTTATTAAATTATCAATTAAAATTATAAAGATAGTTCTTTTAAAGACTCCATAATTTCAATTAACTTTTTTTGAATTCCAGGCTCAGACACAGAATGGCCAGAGTCAGGGATCATGAAAAGTTGGGAATTTTTGCCCCAAGCTTTATGTAAGTCCCATGCACTAGTTGCAGGACAAACTACGTCATAGCGGCCTTGAACAATCCAAGCGGGGATATGTTTAAAATTTTTAACTTGAGATAACAAATAATCATCAGATTCAAAAAAAGCTTTGTTGATAAAGTAATGACATTCGATACGGGCAAAAGCTAAAGCCTTGTGGGGTTCTCCGTAGCTATCGACAGCCTGTTGGTCATAGTATAAGTGTGATGTTCCTGCTTCCCACTGACTCCAGCGTTTCGCGGCTTCCAATTGAATGTTTAGGTCTTTATGGGTGAGTCGTTCATGATACGCCTTCACCATATTATGTCTTTTTGAGGGTTCAATTAAATCCACATACTTTTCCCAAAGTTCAGGGAACATCAGTCCTGCTCCCTCTTGATAAAACCATTTAATCTCTTGGGGTCTGCACATAAAAATACCACGAAGCACCATGGCTGAAATTTGATCTGCATGTTTGGTCGCATAGGCTAAAGCTAAAGTTGATCCCCAGCTTCCCCCAAAAACGATCCACTTATTAATTCCAAGATGCTGACGTACAACTTCAATGTCATTTACTAAATCCCAAGTTGTGTTTTCTTTTAGTTCCGCATGAGGTGTGCTTTGTCCCGAACCTCTTTGATCAATTAAGATAACTCGGTAGTGCTTAGGATCAAAATATCTGCGGTAATCGGCATGCAAACCACCACCGGGACCGCCGTGTAAAAAGACTACCGGCGCCCCATTTGGATTTCCTACTTGTTCCATATAAATTTCATGAAGAGGTGATACTTTTATACGTTCGGATTTAAATGGTTCAATTGGCGGAAATAAATGTGACATAAAGACTCCGAATTATTGTCTAAAACTAAGTTCAATTTTTTTTATATGTAAAAAGTAGGCCCCAAGACCAAGTGACCCAAAGATGTGCCATAAGACATGACCTGTGATCCAAAGCTGTTCGGGACAATAGATTCTACTGTTGTCTAACAAAGCCAAAGTTTGCCCGATAGCCAACAGGCTTAAACTTAAAATTAAATATTTATAACTTAACTTCATTTTAGATTTAAACCGGCAGCACAGTTCTAAAATAATTATGAGTGCGCATCCAAAAATAATAATCATTTGTATTGGAATTTTGGACATCATTAAAATATTTAATAATATTAATAAAGAACTAAGAGTCCAGCCCAAATACATATTTAAAAGGGATAGATCTTTTTTTAATCTGGAAATATTAAAAGCAATCACGAACCCAACTAAGGTCAGCATTCCTAGATAGTCAAAGTACTGAGTGAAAAAATTATTTGTTGAATGATAGATAAACGATGCGATGCCGGTGAATACCACAATAGGACCAAAGTTTTTTTGAATCTGACTTGTGGCTTTTAAAACAATATATAGTCCAATTAGAAAATATCCTAAGTTGGACCAAGCATTAAAAGGTTCGTTGATCCATGCGCATATAGTAGGTTCACACCAATTCACATTTGGGGGGCCAAAGAATTGTTGATAAGAGTACCAAGGGCATCCAGGTTCTATCGTCTGTTCAAAATTATTTTTATACACAATATAAACCTGCTCAATTTATAATAAATAATCAACTGATTTAAATTTTTTATTTTTCACTTGGTAACGCTCTGCAAGTTTGTGGAAGTCTCGCAAAAATTATTTGCTCGATTAAACATTTTATACAAGTTTTTAACTTTTTTGTTTTTAGATAAACTATTTAAATAAACTTCTATCTGTCGACAGAAATACATTTTCATTGTTTTAAAATCCTCTGGATCATTTAGAATAAATAAAAATTCAAAATGAAAATAATCTTTAGGTTCTGTCTGCCAAATAATCTCGCTAGCATAAATAAAGGCTTCAATATCAGTGACTTTGCTTAACAAAAAATCGGCTTCTTGGTCTGAATAATAGTCGTGGCTTAAAAATTTGATTTTAGGGCTTGAAGTGTTTGATTTGTCTAGGTTGATGAGGATCCATTTATTAATTAGGTCATTCAGGTGAGCGTAAGACTCGGCTAAAAGCTGTGCGTCGGACGCGGCGTAAGACTCTCCTAAAGTTTTTGGTAACGCCTTAGAATTTTGATCACCCAAAAATAGTCGTGGATAGTCCATTAGCCCAAAAGCTTTAAGTGATCGTGTTAAATTATTATACCAATAACGTTTGATTTCTTTGGGTGTTTTATCAAATTTAGACATAAGAAGTTTTTCGTAAGACTTAAAATCAAACAGCACTTGGGGTAATAGTTCTCTAGCGCTTAAGGACTCTGTCGCGCCCAGCGAAGATGTCATTAAATACAAGGCTTCGTGAAGAATCAAAACGGCTTGATTATAAACACCTGCGTTTTTTCTAAGTCCGATACCTGGAAATGAAACTTCATTCATCCATTTCAGACGATTAAAAAGATCAGCATCATATTGAATTTTTACTATTGGAAATCTATTGTTTTTTTCGTATATTTCTATTCTTTTAGCAATTTGAAAAGGACGACAAAATAAATTTATTCTATTAAATGATGGATTATCTTTGTTATACCAACGTTTGCCAGAATCTCCGATTTCAGGAATAGCTCCAACATTGACCCACGCAGATGTATCTTTATTACCATTTAATACCAAATCTATCGATTGCCTTAGTTTAATTGCAAAATAAGGGGCTATATGAAAAATATCTTCTGTGTGTCGGTTTAAAAAATCTACTGGCGATTCTTTATCATTGGGAAAAGCAGGCAAATAATTAGAAAATTTTTGGTCAACTATATCATAAGAATATATTTGTAGAATCTGATCTCTAGCGCTGTCTAGAAGGGAGCCTTTTTGATCAAAACTTTGATCTCTTGTTTCTTTTGATCCGAAACACACAATCACTTCGCCTCCACCTCCGCCGATAAACGGACCAGGATCAGCATCGTGTTTAAAAAAATCAAATGAATTTTTTGTGCCCATTTTATTTGACCCAGATAGGCTTGAGTCGGAACACGCAACTAAGATCAGCAGAAATATATTAAGTAAAAATAAATTTTTTAAATAATTTGAAACCTTCATTTCAGCTCCTTAGTCTGTTTTTTTAATGGATTTACAAATGTTTCCATGGAATTTTGTTGCCATGGAAAAAGCTGAAAATCCAATTGATATATTTTACTCGCGGTCGAAGTCCTTACTAATTTTTCAACCTTAGAAATAAATTTATTAAATTCTTGATATATTAAAGTATACGTTTCTGGATCTGTTCCAAAGTTAACGCAGTATTGATGTTTTTCTTGACCTATCAAGCGTGAACAAAAATCAGCTGACATCAGTCGAGTGAGTTTTTGATAGGCCTCGTTGATGTCAGATTTTTTTTCTAAATGGAGATGATCCGAAGTCATTTTATATCTATTAATTTCTTCATCAAACACAATCAAACCCAGTTTTTCTAACAAAGTTAAAATGGATTTAAGCTTTTGCGGAGACAATCCTATTTCAACCCCAATTAGGTTCGGATTTAGAGCAAATTTTTCTATAGCAAAAAATGAATGCACGACTGGTGCATAGGGTTCTAGAAAATACTGTGACATATTCTCTTGAATAATAGGTTTAACTTTTTCTGCCTTTAAAAAGGAACCTGTATCTTTAAAGTTAGATTTAAGATTTTCAATTTTTTGTTTCAACTTAGTTTTACGAGAATGATAAGATGATTTTTCCCATTCAACTAAAAGAAAAATATATTCGGACTCTTCTGCGCTTAATATAAAAAATTCACATAAACGATCCAGCTGATCTGAATTTAAGTGGGCTTCACTATTGAACACGCGCGATAAGTAAGTCGCTTGAACCCCTATGAACTCTGCTAGATCTGCATATTTAAAACTTTGAGCAGAGTTGTTTTTAAAGTCGTCACATAAGTCTTTAATAAGCTTTCTGTAGTCTAGGTAGTTATAAACGGGCTTCATTGAACTCCAAAATGTACTAAAAGTTAATTTTATATTAATTATAAATTATTAATTAATTGGATTGATGGCCAATTGCAACTAAATACATAGATGTTATTTAAAAAAAGTGAATTTAGTAAATTAAACACTTAATCAAGGGGAAAAAATGAAAATTAAATTTAGTCTTATCTTAATAGTTTTATTAATGCTTTCCAAAGCTTACGGTATGTCCTGTCCTAGTTGGACATCTGGCAATGTGGCTGCCCAAGGGCTAAATATAGTAGTGGCAGAGGTGTCTTTTCTTAAATATGATCCGACCACTAGCGTATCTAAATTAAAGATAAAAAAAGTATATATAGGTGATTCTGCATTAAAAACTATTAGTCTATTGGGTGATTCTCCATTATATGGCAGCGCTTCAAATCAAGCGTCTACTTTTGTTGAACCTTGGATTGGAATATTTGCATTTGAAGGTTCTAAAGTTGCGCCAAATACAATATTTAGTCGACTTGGCTGCTCTGAAGATCACTTTTCTATTAATAAAAGTGGAAAAATTATGGTTGGTGTGAGTGAAGTTTCATCCATAGAGTTATCAGAACCTGAGTTCGAAGACTATATCAATCTTAAAGCTGTACCAACTTTAAATAGTTATTCGTGTAATGTGCTTGTTTACGATAACGGGGCCATTGAAGCAAATGAGCCAGTTATTCTAAGCGGTTCAGCATCGGAGTCATTCTTAATTAAACCCTCTTTAAATTCATTTGAAACAATCTCTCTGGACTTACCAACCAAAGACAAAGACGTGAATTTAACATGTTCTGGTATTTACGGTATGCCTTTAATCTATAATTAAAATTAGAGTAATTTCTAAATCTTGCAAGATCTTATTAAGTTCTTGCAAGATTATATATAAAAATTAAATTCTTAAGAACCTTGTTCTAATTTGAGACCATATAAAACTGTGTTGCAAAAAATCATCTACAAATGATTATAACTTTATCAAATTCTATTTTTGATACGTCATTGAGCTTTAAAATCATAGTCTGCTGTAAAATAAATTGAGAATATCTAATCAGATCATTACATATTTAGTGCATGCACCGATAAATTATCATGGGTGCGAAGATGACAAATATATTACGTTTACTACTTACTGGAATTATCTGTTTACCAGTTATTGTTAAAGCCGTTGACGCTGACAGAGAAGCCAAAAGATTATTAGAAAGAATCTCTGGAACAAAAGTACCGGGAGATCATGCTCTACTTCCTCGAATCAAAGGTTTTATCAATGCAGGCAAGTGGAATAACGCAGCCGAAGTGGCCATGGAGCATCCTGGTTTTTTAAATGTAACTATCAAGCAAATGGCATTAAAAATGTCGACTAGGGAAGAAGCGATTCAAACCGCATTTAATGATTTTGCGGCTACGTTCATCGGTATTGTTAGAGATAACAGAGACGCGCGCACATTGTTGACAGGAAATTTTCAATATATAGCTGATGCAAATAAAATCCCGGCTGGTGTAACAATTAGATCTGAATATAATTCCCACATAGTTAAATCCAATGAACATTTCAATGATTTAGAAAATTTAAATATCGATCTTGGTCAAATACTTGGTCCAATCGAAGGGCAATTAATTTTACAAAACACAACTGACGTTGTTGTTTATAATCCAGACCCTGCTGGTGTTTTAACTTCAAGAGCCTTTATGGGCGCGCACACAACCGCTGGTACTAATCGTAGACCTGTGGAATTCACATTCAGACAATTCATGTGTTCACCAATTGAAGAGTGGTCCGACAGTTCGGCATCAGACAGCAGAATTGGACGAGATATCGATCGTTACCCAGGTGGGGATCATACTAAATTTCAGGTCAGCTGTAAGGGCTGCCACACGGTGATGGATGGATTTCGGGGCGCTTTTGCAAAATGGAATTGGAACAACAATTACATTTCAAACCGGGATGTCCAAGTCAATGGTTCAGGAATGGTCCAGGGCGGAGTGGAAGGTAAGTTGAATTCAAATTCAAATGTTTTTTCTAATGGTTTTGTGACTATGAATAATTCTTTCGTCAACAACGCCAGACAAATCGCTAACGAAAATAAATTTGGTTGGAGAGGATCTAATATAGATCAAGGTTTTGGAGTCAAAGACTTCGGTCAAATTATCTCTAAAAGTAAAAGATTTAGTGAATGTATGGTGAAAAGAGTTTTTGAATCCGTATGTCGTAAAGAAATATCTTTTAAAGAAAAGTTAGATTTTTTAAAATATTATGCCAACGAGTTTGAACAGCAAGGATATAATTTTAAGAAACTTTACAGCATGATTTCTGTCACTGAGGAATGTGTAAGATGAAAATAAAAGCCTTAAAAAGAAATTTTATTTTATTAATAATGGCCTTAACATTGATGAATTTCTTTATGAACTGTAGCGGTTTTGAAGGGTCCTCTAGTTCAAGTTCAGATCCAGCATCTTTAATATCATCAAAATCAGAGCTTCAACACTACGCTATTCAATCGTCTGAGCAGCTTGCTCGTAGTTTATCATCAGTTACTAACATAGACTTTAACTCTACAATAATAAATGAATACAATGCTAGAAAACCATTAATGTCTACTGATTACACTTTGGGTTCTGTTACAGCCCCCATGTTAATTTCAATTTCGAATTTAAGCAGTCAGTTTTGTAACGAGTTAGTCAAAAAAGAAGTGGCTTTAACTGCAAATACCAGAAGCTATTTTTTAAATACAGATTTTAATAAAGGCTTGAATGATTTAACCGATCAACAATTTTCATTAGAAATAGATATGTTGAGCCTTAAGTTTTGGGGAAGATCAGTTACTGATGAGGAAAGATTAATTTTAAACGAAACAAAACGTGAATTTGTTTTAGCGATTCCTGAAGCTTCTAGAAATTCAAACACGCAAACAAGAAACTTAATGTTATCGACATGTACAGTGATGTTGTCTTCATTTGATTTTATAACTCTTTAAATTAAGGAAAAGAAAAAATGAGCAAACAATCTAAAAATAAAAATACGCCTTTATGGACACAATTAGCTCATGGACGTCCAGTGAATCGAAGAGATTTATTGGCTACTGGCCTATTATCTTTTTCGGCAACCTTGCTTGCGCCAGCCTATTTAAAATTTTTATTACCAGAAGCCCACGCAGCTGGTGTTTGCTCAACGACTTTTTCTAACATGATCCCGATGGTGACTTTAAATTTATCAGGCGGAGCAGCGATGGCAGCAAACTTTGTCCCTGTGGATGAAGGTGGTCAGTTTTTGCCAAGCTATGATGTGATGGGCTTAGGTGACGGAAACGTTCCTATAGTCAGAGAGTTTGGAAATGTTCCTTTTGCGGGAATGCAAAACGGAGTTTACATCAGCAAATTTTTGCAAGGTCTGCGAGAAGTTGCTCCAACAGCTTTAGCAAAGACGTCTTTTGTCGGTGTTTGCGTCAGGACCAGAGATGATTCAAGTGAAAATAGATTATCAATAGATGGTCTTGTTAATTTAGCTGGTTTACGCGGGGGCATGCTACCAAACTTGGGAACAGCTACTAATTCTTTGACAGGAATTCGTCAGATGCCGGCTTTGACGGCCCCAAATGCGCCTTTGATTGTGAGCGGGTTTAGTTCTGTTCAAGGGGCTTTAGGGTACGCTGGCGCTTTAGGTGCAGCATTAAATCAAAATCAAAAGCTAGCCATTGCGAAATCAATTCAAAAGCTTTCTGAATCACAGATTAGAAAATTAGCTTCAGAAAATATAAACCCAAATGTGAAAAATTTGATTGATTGTTCTAATCAAAAAAATCTTGATTTAGCAGCATTGTCTAATTCTGGAATTGATCCAAGAACAGATCCTGCATTTGGTGCAAATTTAAGTGCTCTGTGGGCTATGAATAATGGGACTGGAAATAACAGTCGTAATTTAGTTTTTTCAACTATGGTTTACAATGCTTTGAAGGGAAACGCTGGGGCTGCATCGCTTGAATTGGGTGGCTATGATTATCATAATAACACCAGAGGGACAGGGGACGCGGCTGATCTTATCGCTGGGCAAACGGTGGGACGACTTTTAGAAACGGCTGCTATCATGAATAAACCATTATTTATTTACGTGACTTCAGACGGCGCTGTCAGCTCCGTGAAATCAAACGCCAGGGATTCAGTTTGGAATTCAGACCGAGGCATTGCTGGTGCGTCTTATATTTTATACTTTGATCCTGCTGGTCGAAAAGAAACTTCAAATAACCAAATTGGATGGTTCACAACTGGACAAGCGGCGTCTGATAAGTCCGTTGTTGGAAACAATCCAGAGATGGCAGCTATTTCAGTTTTTGCAAATTACCTTAAATTAAATAATAAAATGGGATTGTTTGAATCCCTAGTTGGTCGAGCTTTTGATTCTTCAAAATTAAACGAGGTTATAAGGTTCTAATGAATACAAAAAAGAAATCCTATTTTGTAATTTTAGTTTTAACTGCAGGGCTGTTGTTTGCTTTTAACAATTGTAGTCCTTTTGAGGCTGAAACGGGTGAATTTTCAAGTTCGTCTCAAGCTGTTTGTGATGGTCAGCTAAAAGCCGCATTTCAAAGAACATATCATCCGTTTTTAAAGACCAATTGCAATAAGTGTCATTCAGCAGCTCATGGAAGTCGTGATCTAAATACGTCCTATGAAGCCTTTATGATCAGAGGTGAAACTTTGATTGATTATCAGTCTACTAATCCTCACGGAGGAAATAATTTTAGCTCAGCCATGCAATCTCAAATTAACGTTTTTAAACCTAACTGGACAAGATCTCAGATTGGTTATTTTGATTGCTTAGAAAATGCTGCCGCTGCGGGTGATAGTTCAAATTTAAGAACAGTTGGTAAAGCAATACCAAGCATTATACCCACAGCAGACAACAATAACTGGGTTGGAATTGAGTGGGATTTAGAAACTGAAGCTGAAGGTCTTGCCAATGGTAAATTCAAAGCTGTTTTAAAAGTTGAAGTGAAGCTGAATAAATTTAATGGCGAGATATCAGGATTATTTATAAGAAATCCGACAGTAAAATTAAAATCTACAGTCGAAAATATTTCAATCTCTGGTCTAATGATTTACTTAGATGGGGTGAAACAAACCGCAGTGACAACATACTCTGGTATTTCAAAAATAATTAATGTGACAACACCTGTGAATCTTGTCGATGCTTCTGGAGCCGCTTACGCTATTTACAAAAATTTTGCAGTCAGCACTCGTCTTGGTTTTGAAATCGATGAAATAAAATATACAACAGCTATGCCTGATGATCCAGATGATCCTGTTGTTGGACCGCCGATTTTAGTTGAAATTCCTAATGTGCCAATTCCAACTGCAGGTGTGACGTATAGCCAATTAACAAGTTCTACATCACCTTACAGAGTTATGAATAGATCTTGTTTGAACTGTCACGGTGGAAACGCAACTTTGAATTTAACAAACTATGATATTGCCAAAGCCAACACAGTAAAAATTATTGAAAGAATGAATAGCACTACAGCCCCGATGCCTCCTACGGGAAGACTAAGACAAAATGACCGCGACATGGTTCAGTCTTGGGTTAATTCAGGTGCGCCCAGATAATTATGATTTGATTCTCTCTACCTCTGATTTTCACGAAAAAAAATGTACTTGCAGTAAATTTAACTGGCTCGAACTGAGAAATATTTATTTTTAATTAATCAATCTTAAAACTTTAAAGAGCACTTAAGATTCTTCCGTTAAGAACTTTATATCATTGGGGGTATATGAATACTTTAAATATTTTTTCCAAGCACACGAAATTTAAATATCTTCCATATGTTGTTTTTTTACTTACTTTTAATCTAGGTTTTAAATTATATGCGGTTGATACTGATGGGCGAGACACACAACTAATTGGAGGAGGCGGTGGTGGATCAAATCCTGGCACTATCGGTGCTGGTTTGATACCAGGGTTTGGATCCGTAGTTGGTGTTGGTGGTACCGGCCTAAATCCAATAGGTGGTAATACGGGTTCAATGCTTATTAATGCCTCAGGGTTTGTACCCGGTTTTGGTGATGCCGTTGATGTTATTGGTGGAGGTTCTTTACGTCCCATCACTCCAAGAACAGGATTTGTTAATGGGGCTATAGAATTTGTACCTGGCATAGGCGCTGGAACGGGACTTATGACAATTGGCGGCTCCAGAACAAATATTATTGATCTTGGCATACAGACAAACACACCCGTCGTTATAAATCCTTCATCTGTGGATGAGTCGACTTATTTTAATGCTCCTTCAACATACACCAGAATGCTTTCTGGGCTTGCGTCCAAGGTGCTGGATAATATTTTAACATTATCTAAATCTCCAATAGCAAAGCCATTAGTTAGTGCTACTTTAGTTACTAGGGACCTTGTTATAGCCGCTGGACGAACACTGACTGAATCTTCATCTCGAATTATTCAACCTCATGTGACTGCACTTTACGATGGTATTAAAGAAGCTAGAGAAGCCAAATACGAACTATCCGTTAAGCGTATTGGTGCAAGAGAAAGCGATCAACAAGAAGCAAGAACTTTTTATAATGCCGTACATAGTTCTTATGTAAGACAAGGAATATCTGATAATAGGCGATTTGTGCCAACTGGGCCCATGGCAGATATCACAAGAAGATCATTGGCTTCAAATCCACAAGATACTTTTGCCAATGAATTGGCGGCTATGAAGATAGTTGATCAAAAATTTCGCGCAGGCACTATTGATGTTACAATGCCGGGGACACAACTTTTTGCGAATGGTAAACTGCCGATCACTCAAGTGGATTACAGCGACTTAAATGCTTTACAAAGAGTAGGGCTTTTAAATTCGGTAGTTGTTTCAGGACCAGGTCGTCATTTAAAAGAAATTTATGACACCTTGTCGCCAAATTCTGGTAAAGATTTTTTGGATCTTCACGGTGTTGTAGTCCCAGCATACCCAACTGCGGTTCTAGGTGGTGTCGTGTTAATTAACGAAGATAAGGGCGTTCGCGGAGTAGAGGTTACGGTTACGCATGAATTAGTTCATGCCGGGGACTTCGCAATTACAAACGACTTGTTCAATAAAATTTCGTCTCCAGGCTTCGAAAATTTGTCGGAAAGACGACAAACTGAACTTTTAAATAGAATGGCCATCTCTGATACAGTTCTTGGATGTGGTGATGGATCTTGTGACGGGGATGCAACGGCGATATCTATTGGATCTAATGTGGGTACATACATAAAAAATAGCTATCTTGGAAATATTTTAGAAATTAGAGCTTACATGATGGAAAACAGTGAAGGGTATTACGATACTTATGAAACCCGTTTAATGTCAGCCGAGGGAATTACTCGCCAAGAAGCTAGAATTATTATAGAAATTATCGCTACTGATCCAGTTTTGACAGAAATAAACACTATTATGAACGAGCACGCTAAAGAAATGTTAAGTAACTAATTTTTAGGGGATATTTATGGAAAAAAAATCATTTAAAAGAATTTTCTATACTTTTAGTGTGGTCCTGAGTGGCGCTTTGACATTATTTTTATTTAATAATGCGACAAATTTTTCTAAAGAAGGAAATGAATCAACAAGAGTTTCAAGTTCAGCTTCAAGAAATGTACTTTCTGTTCCAAGAATTCAAGCTCAATCATTAAAATTAAAAGATGTTTACCAAGATCCAGATTTATCTCCTGAAGCTAAAAGACTTATTAGAAAACAAAAAACACTTGTAAGTAATTATTTGGCCCTTAAAATTCTGGCTCGCTCTTGCAAAGAGCTCTTAAATAATGATGATGGATTAGTTAATGGACTTTATAAACTCTATCCCGCAAAGGACTTAAAAAAACCTGTGACTTTGTTTTGTCGAATCTCTGGCGGAGATGTGACAGAGCAAGTTCGTGTTAATAAAAAACGCAACATAGCATCCTGTGCAAAAAACAACGACTGTTTGCAGCAGAGCGACTTTTACAAAGATTACACTTGCGAATCTTCTGCAAATAATTCAACAAAAGTGTTTTGTAATGTAGGTCGTGCTTTTGGTGAGCCCGTGTTGAAACGTCTTACAGGTGGCCGTCAGTGTTATGTGAATGATTATGGATTTACTATGGAAAAGGGTTTATGGGTCCGAAATGGCTGTAAGGGTGTTTTTAGAATGCGGACTTTTCCTCAGATTAAAATCTAACACTATTAGATTATCGACTCGCTAGTTTCCATATTGATTATTGTTAAATAAATCTAAAGCAACATCGGTTTCATTTTTTCAAAATACTGCCTAGCTAAAAAATGTGAGTCTCCAGACATTTTATATTTTGAAACTCTTTTGTTAAAAAAGATATTTGAAAAATTAATTTCTAAAAGTTCTGCATAAAATAATTCTTTTTTTGTTAAAGACATTTTTTTTCGTTCATAAAAGATTCGATAAAAACTGTTTCAAAAGATTTTAAGTAGCGATCAGATTTAATCATTTTAAATTCCAGTGTCTTTTAAGCGTTAATACATGTCATATTCAAAAATATAAGAATTATCTAAATATCAAATTAAAACTATTTGATCCCAAGACCAACATCCGTATCAAATAACGAGGAGTTTTTACTCTTTTTGTGATTATAAGTTCAAAATTTAACTTTATGTCCGGGCAAGATCGATTCAGGTGGTTTTTAACATGGATATGTAATTGCAAACTTAAATTAATCAAAAATTGCAAACTTAAAAAAAAAGGAACTTAAATTTATGTCAAATATAATACTAGATTATAAAAATAAAAAATTTGATTTGAATACAAGCGAAGTTCAAACGAAAGGAATTTGGTTTGTAATGCTTGGGCTAACATTAATTTTTTTGGGATTGTTAGCATTTGCAAATCTTTTACTTGCGACAGAGATTTCAGTTCTTTACGTTGGTTTGTGCATGAGTATTGGCGGGTTTATTCAAGTCATACATTCTTTTAAGGTTAAAAACTGGTCTGGATTTTTTTATTTATTATTTGGCGGTCTTATTTATACGATTGCAGGTCTATTAGCTGTAATAGATCCATTTTTAGCCGCATTGACTTTAACATTGCTTTTGTCATTTTCACTAATTGTATCTGGGGCATTAAGAATTTGGTTTAGTTTTGATTTTTCTTATGAAAAAAATTGGGGATGGCTACTTTTATCTGGCATCACTACAGTTTTTGCAGGTTTAATTTTTGCTTTCGGATTACCAGTTAATACTCTATGGCTTTTAGGTATGATCTTGGCTTTCGATCTTACATTTCAAGGTCTATATGCGTTGGTATTGGGAATGGGACTAAGAAAAATAAATTACATATAATTAATTAAAAAAATATAATCTAAAGTTTATATTCCGCAAAGTAGGATAAATGAATAAATTTAAAATAAGTGTGGCAACCTTGTTTACCATATTTATTTTGAATATAAGTGTTGAAGCAACACCAGATTTTGCAGTCAGATACAATCAAATATCATGTACTTCTTGTCACTTTAGTCCAGTGGGTGGTGGGCCACTTAAAAGGAGTGGAAAACTATTTCAAACCAGCCAATTTAAAACTAACCCCATAGATTTACAGAATTATTTGTCAGCAAATTTTTTAGCTTTGGCTTATGCTCCAGAAAATTCAAAAACTTCGAAGGGTGGGCTTGGTGTTATGGCTGGATCTGTGGCGGTTCATATTCCTCTCTCAGAGCAAAAAAATTCCTTTCTTGTAATAGAAAACAATATTGCCGGTTTTGCAGCAGCTCCTTTAAGAGATACATATCTTTTATATAATTTTTATAAAGAAGCTGAGTATAAATTTTTTGAATCATTACTTGTCGGAAGGTTTCGATCCCCTTTTGGCTTAATCAGTAATGAGCATCGGACCTACACGCGGATTCAAACAGGAACCAGATGGTTTGATTTTGAAACAGGGGTTTTAATCTCAGGAACACCAAATTCTAAAATTCACTACGATGTAGCTTTAGTGAACGGTAAAAACTTTTCAGGACAAGGTTTAAATCTGGGTCAAGCCAATGAATGGGGATCAATAATTAATATAAGGATAATGCCAAGTTTTTTTATGTTTGGATCAAGTGCTAATTATTATAAATCTGTGCAGGATGAAATAAGTCATGCATGGTCTATTTATTCTGTAGTTTCACTAGCAAGACTTAATTATAAATATTTTCCTGCAACTTTAAAATTTGAGTATTCAGAAGCTAAAGGTTTTAACTCTATATTAAATCAAGGAAACGCAAGCGATCCAAATTATGTAAATTCTATTTTAAATGCAAGATCTCGTGGATTACTTGCTCGACTGGATTGGTTGATCTCAGAAAAATTTACTTTGATTTATAAATTTGATTGGTTAACTCCTGATTCTGATTTTCCTATCGACATATATCAAAGACACGGTTTTGGATTTCGTTGGAATATTTCGCCCTACACGTATTTATCTTTTCGTTCCGAAATAGGAAAGGCGACTCATCCCAGTGAAAATTCTAAATTAGGACAGTTAGCACAAAATGCAAATTTTTTAATTCTGGAGGCTGCTTTTTGAAAATTCAATTATTATATTTAGGACTTATTTTGCTATTTTTAAAAAACACTTTAAGTGCACAAGCTTTAGAGAAAGTTGACCTAAATCTTATTTCATCGTGCATCGCTTGCCATGGTCAAGATGGGATAAGCCCGAATGACGAGTGGCCTAATTTGGCTGGGCAAAAAAAAACTTACCTTATTAATCAATTAAAAAATTTTAAACACGGTCAAAGAGTTAATGTTTTGATGACGCCAATATCAAAAATGTTAGATGAACATCAAATAGAAGCTTTAGCGAATTACTACTCGAATTTGGGACTAGATAAATGAAGTTCTTCTATTTAGCGTTATTATTACTTGTGAACTGTTCACCAAATAACAAAACACATAAGCCCGTATCTGTAGTTGACGTCGTTCCAGCCGGTGGTGTGTCTTCAGGAACTAGTTTTGTTGACGTTCAGCCTGTCTTTCAAAAACTATGTTCAGGCTGTCATCCTTCTAGACAGAAACCTAACTGGCAAGTGTATTCAGAGGCCATGGTTTATGTTAAAAATGGTTTACTTCATCGAAATGTAGTTGTCGCTCGAATTATGCCGAGTATTGGTAGTCCTGAAGCCTCAATGACAACAGAGGCTGATCGTAAGTTGATCTCTGATTGGATTGAGGGCGGCGCTCTTGAAGTTATCACTGCAAATTCACAAAACCCTGGATCTAATATTGTGACGACGACACCGACCCTTTTAGACATGACTCCAAACTTTGCTAAGTCATGTGTAGGTTGTCATGATTCGCAAGGATCAAAATTAAATTATTCGACCGGCACACCAAATATAGACGGCCAAAATGCAGATTATATTTATCATCAGTTGATGAATTATAAATGGTACAAGCGAATTGATCCAAACCATCAGATGAATCAACAGGCCGCAATGCTTTCTGATGATGAAATAACCCAAGTTTCAAACTATTTTTCTAAATTGATATTAAAAGAAAAAAATACTGATTTAAGAAATTTAGAAATAAAAAAAATATATAATTTAGGACGTTCTATTGCTCAAAATGCTTGTGTACATTGTCATATGAAACTTGAAAATAATTATAATTCTATATCAGGACTTATCCCACAGCTTAAAGGACAATCTGAAATTTATTTATTGCAGCAACTTATTTTTTACCAGAAAGGAATTAGGGAAAACAGTCTTATGCAAAACATTGTACAAGGTATGTCGAACGAACAAATACAAGCTGTATCCATTTATTTTTCAAACACAACCAAATCTTTGGATTATGAAAAATAACTCGATCAGGGGTTAATTAGTCACGCTAATCTTAATATCTCTCTATCAAAAGGATAGCTTACAGGTGCTGCTGAAATCGATACATTTGAAATGACAAAACGTCCGAATTGGATTCAGATCGCGTTTATCAATGTGTATCCATTTTTTCTAAGCTTATTACCCAACAATTGTGATGAGTTGTTTCAAACTGATACATTTTTAAAGTATTAAATGAAAAACATTTTTTATTTAATACTTTAAAGTCGATAAGACATCATAAGTATGTATTGGGGGGAGTTATGAATAGTAATAGTAAGGGGTCGGCACTTATCGGTGTCATTGTAGCAGCCACAATCACTTCTGTTATTGGATTAGCTATGGCAAGCTTAATAAGTTCTCAAACTAATTCAGTTGTCTTACTTGAAGACAAACTTGAAAAGCTTCAGCTCAGTAGAGTTATGGAAGATTTAATAACCGATGGTTTATCCTGCGGAAATACACTGAATGGATTAAATGTTGGAGCTGTCGGTTCAAAAGCAAACGTTGCTTCAATTAAAGATTCGTCCAATGTGCTTTTTATTGGTTCAAATTCTGATTCTGGATTTTTAAAAATTGGACAAATAAGTTTTTTAAATAAATCAATTAGCACAACAAATTCAACTGGTGTTATTGAATTGACAGTTCCAATCAATCGAAAAAGACATAGCTCTGGCATGAAAGTTTTAAAATCAATTCAAATTCCAATTAATGCAACAGTAGATGCCGCCTCTAAAATTACATCTTGCGGATCTGCGGCCGGCTCTCCAGGTACGGTTTCGTCTAACACGTGCGTTAACTCAATGGTGAATGGTGTTAAGTTCTGTTCAATTGGCCCGGTAGCTAATTATAAATTTTGTTTTTTAACAGGTGTTTACGCTAGTACTTCCAGCAACGATTTAGGCGGAATGGCATGTAAAGTTCTACAGGTTGGAAGTGATTATGTTCTTGAAGCCATTGCCGAAAACGCAAATAATACAGTTAGATGTTACTCTAAGTGTTTGTCTAACTAAAATAATTTATTTTGTATATTGATGATTTTTTTTAAAAATTGGTGCTCCCGGCTTGAGGAGTTTCGAACTGCCTGCGTGAGCTACTCATAAACCTCTTTGCGATGCCCAATCTTGATAATTGTGACTTTGATTATTTGGTTTTCGATCAGGTAGATGACTCGATAATCTTGAATGCGAACTCGATAGAGCGAATCTGCACCTTTCATCTTTTTTATCTGAAGCAGTTCAGTGTAAGGATTCAAAGAAAGAAGTTGAACAGCGTCTAATATTTTCTGCTGAATTTTTTGAGGTAAACCTTGCAGCTCTTTTGCTGCACTCTTTTTAAAAACAACTTCGTAAACTTTCAAACTCATTTTTTTATTTTCTTAAGAACGACAGCGAGTGAAATTTCTTCTTCGCTTTTTCGTAGGTCATAGTCTGCGAGATCAATTTCGTCTTCGAGCTGCTCGCGAATAGCATTTTCTACGACGCTTTGAATTTTAAGCCCTCGTTTTTTACAAAACGCCGCTAACGCTTTTTTAAGATCAGAATCAATGCTCGTAGAAAGAGTAGATTGTTTTTCCATAACTTTATTATCCATGAAAAACCTTGGAAAAACAAGCTTTCAGAATAACCGCTCGACTACTTTCGCCTAAGTACCTAAATTCAATAGATTTTAGAAGATCCCAAGATGACACAATTGGTGCCCCGGGCCGGACTTGAACCGGCACGCCCGTTTTAACGAAGCCCAGGATTTTAAGTCCTGTGCGTCTACCAATTTCGCCACCGGGGCACAAGAAAAATAAACTATCTTAAAATCAAAAAAAAACAAGTCTAATTGAGAACTTAAAGGGTTTGTTTTTATTAATAATAATCTAAGTTTCAGAATATATCTTAATTCTTAAGCACCTGTTTTGAATTTAAAATCACATCGCCATTAGTTTGATCATTTAGATTATATTTGTAATTGTAAGTCATTATGAGCTTTTATCGAATCTCCACATTATTTTTAGGACTTATTTTTGGTCTTTTTACGTTGTACTTCAGTTCAAAAAATAACTTTTTATTTAAAGATAATTCCGAATCCCAAAAAACTATTTATAATGACTTAGATCATTTAAATATCAAATCGAATAAAAAACAAAATTTTATTTTTAAATCAAAAACATTTGAACGAATAACTGAAACAGACAGGCAAAACGATAAGACCACTGAAATTTTAGCTTTAGGTCAGAAAAAACAAAAAAATTTTGATCCTAAAAAAGAAATTAAATTTGAAGTGATCGAAGGCTTCGCCATTGCCGCTGGCGACATAATCTTAGGTCAACTTAAAGATCGACTTAAAAATCAACAGCAAAGTTCTGGACAAACTTTCATTACAGAAGAAGTCCAACTTTGGCCCAAT
Organism: Bdellovibrionales bacterium; assembly: GCA_043764155.1. Classification (GTDB taxonomy): domain Bacteria; phylum Bdellovibrionota; class Bdellovibrionia; order Bdellovibrionales; family UBA1609; genus JAMLIO01. Next base: position 174,164 of record JAYUKW010000031.1, on the reverse strand, counting down.
GCCGAGATTCCATTTGCGTTTGATACTAAGTTGTCTGATGTTTTAAAGCAGCGAGTTCTTCAATCCTTGGATGCTTTTTCTAAAAAAACTTCGGTGCAGTTTTATCCTTATGATGGGATTCAAAAAGATTTCATTGTCTTTTCACCATCTGAAACCTTGTGTGCGAGTTACGTTGGTCGAGTCGGCGGGGCTCAACCCATTTTTTTAAATCCAAATTGCCAAGCTTCAGAAATTCAGCACGAAGTGATGCATGTGATGGGCTTTATTCATGAACATCAAAGGGATATTAGAAATGAAACTTTAGTGGTTTTTGAAAAAAATATTATCCCCGAAAAATTAGTAAACTTCGAGATTTTGCCTTTACCTTTCCAAAATATATATAAGAACATATCTGTGGACTTAGATTTTGATTCTATCATGATTTACCCATCTAATGCTTTTGTGAAAGCCCATGGGACTTCGTCACTTCGTATTAAGGACAAAGATCTAGAAATTTCTAACAACACTCAAATAAGTTTGGGTGATATTGAAAAGATTAATAATTTATACTTTAGAAAATTCTAAAGCTACACGTTTAGACTTATTGAACTCATCTTCAATTTCATAAGCAGTTCTAAAATCTAAAGTGTCCAAAGCAGATAGTACGAATAGGGGTACTGGACCCTTAGATTTTTCTTCGGACATAATGGCTCTAATTTTTTGTAAGGATTTTTTTTGAATCTTAACTATTTCTTTATAGGCATTAAATGAAATAGATTCTGAATAATTAGCAAGTAGCGGATTTAGATTTGTCTTTGTCACAGAGTTTCTTGTTTTAATAAAATCTGAAATTGATTTGAAATTTGTTACAAATTCATTGTGACTGCCAGTGAAATTTTTTGATTTAGAAAAAAAGACTTCATTAGACTTAATGACAAAGCCCTTATCTAAAAGATCTTGCAGGGCAGAAATTCCATGTATTCCAAAAAGATCAGTTACTTTCTTTTGAGAGACACCCGTTGCATTCGATGCCAGTTTAAAAATCAGGTATCGGATTGGAGTTTTTAATTCTACATTCAGTTCAGAGTTGTACTCGGTGTTGCAGTCCTCAATCTGAGGTATCATTGATTTTAGAAATTTAGAAATAGGACCAGGATACTTTTTAGAAATATTTTCTGTATTTGTGTCACCAGAAATTGTAATTAAAATATCTAGTATCGTTGTGATATTTGGTAAGGTTTTAACTTGGCCCTTAAGGATACGTCTAAGTGTTGGCTCACTAATCGTACATTTTTTACTAAGCCCGTTTAGACTCATATTTGATTTTTGGTTTAAGTAGTCTTGTAGCACGGTTTGAAGTTCATTTAAGAGCTCTAAATTTTCATGTTCAGACTTTAAATTTTGCATCAAGGCCCCCCTCAAGAAAAACTTAAATAAATGATAGGCTTTAGCTAATTTTAAAATCAAGTCTTTGTGCTAAATATTTTTTAATAAAAAATATTGAATAAAGGATAGGCAGTAATTCAAAATAAAAAAAGCCACTTACAATGTAAGTGGCTTTCGCTTAAAAAAATTAAATTGTCTTAACGGCAGCTAGGGATGTTAAAAGTTCTAACAGCAACTGGAGTTCTGTCGTCTTCGTAATCTTTAGCAGAACCATATACAAAAATCTTTGCAGTTGGACCTTGTTTTAAAGTGTAGCTAACCCATCTAACGCATGAATCATCAGAACCGCTGAAATCAGCACATCTTTGAGCCGTGCTCACGATAGGCTGTCTAAGTGGACGTGATTCAACTGAACAATTAGCATTGTTGTCGTCACAATGTTTAACTTCAACAGCAGATTTTGTTTTATGGAAAATGTTACCGCCAGATAAACAAACATTATTCGCTCTTACATATGTAGATGCAGATTGAAATAAAATTGATTGGTATGATGTGTACTCTCCAGCGAAAGATACCGCTGATACTAATAAAGATGCTACTAATAATAATGCTTTCATTTTTAATCCCCTTGTAAAAGTTGTTGTTTGTTTTTTTTAAAAAATATCTTGTTTGTGAAATTATTAAAGTCCAGTCAGGATTCTTCGGTCAAAACGAATTATTATTTTTTATAAAAAACATAGTCATCGGTTAAGTAATGCTTTAGGTGTTTTGGGTTTGTAAGGGTTTTGGGCTTTAAAATTCGTCACGATGAACTTTTTGTCTGTCGCTGGCTATGCCTTGCGTTGTAGATTTTAAGATTTCTCATATGATTTAAGTTTATTTAATTAATTTAGTCCTTTTTAAATATTCGAGACTTGTAATGTTTAGACTAAATGAATACCAGGTTCCTATAACAGATCATCACGTTCTGTTTAAAAGCGAGGGGCTTATGAAACAAATTTTATTTTTAGGATTAATTCTTTTGGCTAGTTTTTCTGTGAGTGCGGATGTGCTTTCAACTTGTAATGTGAGTTACGGTTTAATTGAAGACCAAAGCGATTCTATATTTTATTACCAAGTCGAAAAGTATGACCCAAAGTCAGACACTTACACTACGATTTTTCAACAAGCATGTGATGAGCCAGATAAATTAAATGATATCGTGAAAAACAACTGTAGTCTTATAAATCTAGACGGCGTTCGTGTTATCAGCGATCTATTAGGCTTAAAACTTAGTCTAGCTTGTGGGTAATTTAATAGTTTATGTAATCAAAATGAACATAATCATTAGTTAAACGAATAATTAACAACGTCATCAAATTTAACTTCGACCTGTTCGCCTTTGGACAGGTTTTTTATTAAGACTGTCTTTTTATTGATTTCGTTTTCACCAAAAATAATCACGTACTGACATCCTTGGTTTTCGCATTTCTTCATTTGTTTCGAAAAATTACCGGTTGGACTCCAGTAGGTTTCAAATTTGGATCGGATGATCTGGTTTGCTTTCATTAGATATTCATCATTTGAATGATCCATGTCCACAATTCCTATTTTAATTTTTTTCAAAGGCTTATAATCAACAAGTAAAGATAATCTTTCAATTCCCGAAGCCCATCCTATACTCGGGCATTTGGGTCCACCCATACCTTCAATCAAATTGTCGTAGCGTCCACCGGCAAGCACTGTAGATTGAGCGCCAAGTTTAGAATTTACAATTTCAAAAACAGTATCAGTATAGTAATCAAGACCACGGACCAGCTGAGGTTCAACTTTAAACGGCACCTTCATTGATGACAGCAAGGATTGTATTTTATCGAATTCTTTTAAGCTTTCGCTATTTACAAATTTAAGTAAAGACGGGCAGGATTTTAAAATCTCTTTATCTTGATCAGCTTTACTGTCTAAAATTCGAAGTGGATTTGTTGATAATCTTTTTTGACTGTCTTCTGATAATTCTGAGACATGTTTAGATAAATACTGAACCAATTGTTTTTTATAAGTCTCGCGGTCGTCATCAGTCCCTAAGCAGTTGATTAAAACTTGGCTTTCATTTGAAATTCCAAGTTCTTTTAAAAGTTGCCATCCAAGTTCAATGGTTTCAGCATCAATTTTTGCATCTTTAATTCCTAAATTTTCAACCCCAATTTGTGTGAATTGACGCTGTCGTCCCATTTGGGGGCGCTCATGTCTAAACATGGGACCTTGATAAAAAACTTTGTAAGGTAGTTCCCTAAAAAGTTTATGACTAATAAAAAGTCGGGCCACACTGGCGGTGGCTTCTGGTCTTAACGTAAATCTTTCGCCGCCCTTATCTGTGAAGGAGTACATCTCTTTAGAAACGATGTCTGATCCTTCACCTAGGTTCTTTTCAAATACAAAGGAGTGTTCAAAAATTGGAGTTTCATGCTCTTGAAAGCCATAACGACTTGATATTTTTCGAGCCATTTCAATTATATATAAACGTTTTTCCACATCGTTGGGGAAAACATCAGGGCAACCTCTAGGCGCTTGCATTTTGCTCATAATACTCCTTCAGGCGCCCCAAACTTTTAAAGCTTAGATTAGAGAGCTTAACAAAATTCAAACTAGTCCAAGATTGACAAGTCTGGCAAGTTTTCATTCAATTTATAAATACCAATTTTTTTAAATTAATAAAATAGATAGTTATATTTAATACTTTTATTTATAATTTATCATTGAAATAATTAAAATAAATGAACATCAATTTAACATCAAAATATTCGGAGATCGAAAATGGCCAAAAAAACAAAAGCAAAAAAAAAAGCAGTGACTAAAAAAGCAAAAGTTGTGAAAAAAGTCACAAAAAAAGTAAGTAAAAAAGCTATTAAAAAAACGGCTAAAAAACCAGCCAAGAAATCAGCCAAAAAAATTACAAAAAAATCTACAATAAAAGCAGCACCAAAAATGGCTTCAGTAAAAAAGTCAGTTCCGCAGAAACCGATTATGCAGAAAGCAGTCGTAAAGTCTGCGCCTAAGCCAACAAAAACAATTGTTCTAACGCCAAAAGTTCAAGCGCCAGTTCAAAAACCGGTATCAGCATCAGGTTTAAAAATAGGTCAGCCTGTACCTGACTTTCAAGCTCAAGCCACATCTGGGAATTTTAAACTTTCAGATTTGAAAGGAAAAAATGTCGTTCTTTACTTTTACCCAAAGGACAACACCAGCGGTTGCACCTTAGAAGGTCATGATTTTACGGCGGCTTTGGCTCACTTTCAGGCGAAGAACACGGTTGTTTTTGGAATTTCTAAAGATTCAATTAAGTCCCACAAAGGGTTCATTGAAAAACAAAATTATAAACATAACTTAATCAGTGATGAAAATGAAAAAGTATGTCAGCTTTTTGGTGTGATTAAAGAAAAAAATATGTATGGCAGAATGTATATGGGGATTGATAGAAGCACTTTTTTGATTGATGCCAAAGGTAATCTTAAGGCTGAATGGCGAAGTGTGAAAGTCGAAGGCCACGTTCAAGCCGTGTTGGCAAAAATCTAATGAAATTTAATATAGATGACTTTGATCAGATCTTTGATATTTCACCACTGATAAGTGAATCAATCGCCGTATTTCCTGGGGACACCCCTTTCAGTCGTGAAATTTTGATGTCTCAGGATAAAGGCAGTCATTTAGACCTTTCTACTATAAGAACGACTTTACATTTGGGGGCTCACGCCGATGCCGTGAGCCACTATGGCCCTAAAGCTCCTGGAATAGATCAGAAAGACCTTCGCACCTATATTGGGGGCTGTCAGGTCATCGAGGTCAAAACAGCTTTTGGTCAGCGTATCAGTCTGTTTGATTTTGACATTCAAAGTATCCAACGCAGTCGTGTGCTTTTTAAAACCAATTCTTTTCATCCTGACCAATGGCGGGATGATTTTGTGTCTTTATCCCCTGAAGTGATCCACGCCCTTGCAGATCTTGGCATAATTTTAGTCGGCATAGATACGCCGTCTATAGATCCTTCGACATCAAAAAAATTAGAATCTCATAATGCTATTTTAGATCGTGGTATTTCTGTTTTGGAAGGATTAGTGCTAGATGAAGTTCAAGCCGGGGACTATCAGTTGGTTGCTCTACCATTAAAAATAAAAGACGCAGACGCGTCTCCGGTAAGAGCTATTTTAATGAGATAAAATTAATAATTGAGTAAATAATCTTGGACTTCTGATGAAAGCTGAGTTTCTGACCCTGAAGTGCCAATAGGGCGAGTGTTGACCTTGTAAACTGAAATTATATCTGGAAGCTTCTGATCATAGTTGTCTTTACAAAGGCCCTTAACAATGGATTTACAAGTTCCAGAGTAAAGATCTACGACCGGCGAGTTTGTATATTCAATAAACTGACTGACGGTGACACAACCTGCATGCACTTTGCTACCACACTTTTGGCCTTTTAGCTCAGGGATGTAAACAGTGTCCCCAACACTTAAAACTTTTCGTGATCCAAATTTATCTTCGTCCCTAAAAAATTTACCGATAGAAATGGAATCGCATGAATCTAAACACACGGGTTTGCCGTTTAACTGTTGAAATTTTAAAAATCCATTTTTGACTTCTGTAGCATAACCATTAGGACAATCTGATTGAGCTTGAAGGGATGAAAAGCGTTCTCTTGAACCAAAAAATAGAGTCTTGCTGCTAGATGAAGACTCAATACAGTTGCTAAAGATATTTAAGGTCTCGTCACTACAGTAGTCTTTGACCGGGGTGTAAAACTTTGTAGGATTAGATACTTTTCCTAATAGATGACTTTTTGAAAGTTCGTTAGGGCAAGTGGCTTGAGCCAAAGATATAGTCATGACTGAAAAAAGCGAATACGACAGAAATAGAATAAGGTGTCTCACATCACTATCTTAACATTTAGTTTTTAATAAAAGGTAGTTGGGTTTTTACAAACCTTCGATATAAAAAGCATTTGTCTGGACTTAGGTTTGGTGTGCGTCAGTCAGCTGCTCACTAATTACGGCGAACTGTCTCAGTAGAGGGGCGCATGTCAGAGGTCTTGTCTTGTTCCTGATCAAGATTGGTAGAAGATTTTCCTCGAGCGAAATTCTAAAAAAGCAGAATGGAGGTCAATAAACTGAGTGCAACGGCTGCGATATTGAATTCGTCGTGTAAGACTATCGGTTCAAAAGACGATTTTTTTAGCTTGTTCTTCGAAATGAGATGGAGGGGGCGCCGCTAAAAGCCCCCCAGCTTTTTCAACTTTGCCAGATCGGCTTTGTAGGTCTCAAAGGCCTCGGACCCACCTGCATCCGCGTTGTTGCCGTCTGCTTCAAATATCTTACTTGCGCCGACGCTGCCATTTAAAGCCGAATAAAAGATTCTTTCCATTTGTATATCCGAGACGCTTGGATTTTTCTTTTTCATTTCGGCCTGAACTTTTAATACGATCGCCTCGTCGGGCTTAGATTTTTTCCAAATGCACGTCGAACTGGAAAGACACTTTCCGCCTAGGCAGGAGATCTTTGTTTCAATAAACGGCATTGCATTAATAGTGCTAAGGGCTTCTTGGATCACAATTGAAGAAGCGTTTTTTTGAACTCGGTAAGATTTAAAGGCGGGGTCGCCATCAAATACATGTTCAATCGCATCGCCCTGAACTTTTAAAACCGTGAGGTCGCTTACGGGCCCGCTGATATTTTCTGCGCAAGCAACAAGCTCTATGCTCGATCCTTGCTGGAAGCGAAATACTTCCTTTGCTTTGAGGTCAGCGCAAGGGCCTGCGGCGCGGGCCTGAAACGGACCGATCGCTAGCAAAAGTGAGAAAAAGATTAAGTGCCAGGTTTTGTTTGATTTCATATATAGATAGTGACAAGTCGGCAACCAAAAGGCCAGGCGCACCGACTCATGCTTTCGGCTAATTGGGCGCGATTAATAGGCCTGACTAATTTCACCATCTCCATGTATGGCGACGAGTACGCTGATAATTATCTTTCACAAGAAATAATGTCTCGTGTTCTGAGTTTCGATCAACCAATAAAGTCATTTGGCTCTACAGACATTTAAATGCCGAGTCTGAAGTGGTGCCAAAACCAAAAGAACTATCCTTAGTTGAAAAGCTAATAGAATCTAAAACAAAGCCGAAAAGTAAATTCAGAATCAGTTGGGCAAGATTATTAAAAAGAGTCTTCAACATCGATTATCTGGGACTAAATCTACGGTTTGAACTAAAAACTTAAATTCGCAGGAGGTTTAGGTAAATGGGATTCAGAAATAAAAAATGTAGAAAGCTTAAAGAAGTCTGAAAATACTTTGTGTTTTTCGGCCGCACTTTTTAAATACTCAGATCCCGAAGATCCACCTGTTCCCACTTTTTGACCAATCATACGACTAACCATTTGGGCGTGTCGGTAACGCCAGATCGTCCACTTTTCATCGATGTCCATTAGATTCATAATCAATTCAAAAGCTGGATAAAGTTTGGGGCTGGATCTGTAGACCTGAATAAATAAGGCGGCCATTAAAGCTTTATAAGATAACTTCCAAAAGTTTTCTTGCTTGTATAACTCATAAGTTTTTTCGTCAGTGATCATTTTAAAATTTAAACGCTCTTGCTCTAATTTTTTTAAAGAGCTTTCTTTGTTGATTGGATTTTCAATATGTTTTTTTATTGAAGACACTTCTTGGTCAAACATGTCATCAACAGCCACTTTATACTCTTTCCAAAAGTCATACTGATCCACTTGCAAGTAAGGGGTGCGTTCTAACCACCTTTCAACACATGAAAATAAATTTGGATCGCTTTCAGATGTTTTAACTTTTTCGGTGTCTGTTTGATCTAGAAATTGATGGTAGGGACAGCCCCCCATAATGGCGCGCTCTTTGGGTTGTAGGCCCATTTTGTTTTCCATAAGTCTGAACTGTGCACTTTGAAACCCTGAGGCAGAAAATAAATAATTTCTAAACTCTAAAAAACCAAGTGGGGTCATTGTTTCTAAAACATCAATCTGAGAAATTAAAAGACGCTGGATTTCAATCACACGTTTAAGTCGATGGTTTACAGTCTGAACTTCAGATTCTGTGACGAAATCTTTATTAAAAATTTTTATGATCGAATCAACTTCCCATAGTATTTGTTTAAACCAAAGCTCATAGGTCTGATGAACAACAATAAAAAGCATTTCGTCATGGGCCGTTTTACTGATTTTTGTACTTACAAGGTCTTGTAAGCTCGTCAGTTCATTAACTTTTAAATAATTTGTGTAATTTAAACTTTCATTAGCCATAGCTATACCTCAACGTCAGATTTAAATTTATGGTTTGAAAGTTGTGAAGCGCGGTTGATAAATAAATCCAAGTCATCAAACGTAGAATCAAAACTTGTCATCAGCCTAACGACGGATCGTTTCTCTTCCCAAACATAAAAAAAGATCTCTTGTTTAAGTTCCTTAATCCAAGTCTTAGGGATTTCACAAAAGACAGCGTTAGATTGCACTGGAAGTAAAACTTTGATCTCTGGAATCGATTTGAGTCTGGCCTCTAAGATTTTGGCTAAATGGGTCGAGTGTTCAGAAATTTCTTTCCATAAGTCGTTTTTAAAATAAGTCAAAAATTGTTGAGCCATAAATCTGGTCTTAGATGGAAGCTGCATAGATTGCTTTCGTTCAAATTTAAATTCTTTTGTCGATTCAGAATGCTTAATTAAAACCATCTCGCAGCCCATAAGGCCATTTTTAGTGCCACCAAAACTAATGCAGTCGGCATACTGAGCTACAGTTTTGAAGTCTGAATTTAAATGGGTCACGGCATTTGAAAATCGAGATCCGTCAATATGAAGAAAAAGATTGTTCTTTTGGCAGATCTTAGAAATATCTTCTAATTCCTTAAGATTGTAAACAGTGCCCAGTTCTGTGGGTTGGGTGATAGACACCATTTTAGGTTGGCTGAAGTGTTGATCGCCCCCGCGAATAAGTTTGTTTTCAATATCCTCTGGTTTTATTTTACCATCTTTGGTTTTAATTAAACTTAGTTTACATCCAATAAATTTTTCAGGCGCACCACATTCATCAATATTTAAGTGGCTTTCATCACTGCAAATCACTGAGTTCCAAGGTTTTACAAAATTTTGTAAAGCAAGCACGTTAGCGGCCGTGCCATTAAAAACTAAAAAAGATTCAAACTGTTCGCCAAAAAGTATTTTAACTAATTTTTTTAGCTCTTGTGTTTGTGGATCGCCTTCATAGCTGTGGACGTGGTTTTCGTTCACGTCAATTAAGGACGATAAAATTTCTGGATGAACACCGCTGTGGTTGTCACTCGCTAGGCTTCTTAAAGGGTGGTTTATGGTTTTATCTAAATTCGTCATTTTTTAAGTGTCCTCATGATGATGTGTTATATGAATCTGATAACTTGGCTTTTAATTAGCATTACATTTAATGTTCTGTTTAAAATTAATAAATTTATAGGCGATAAGAGCTGCAAGTTTCGAAGTTATATCATCAAAATCAAGTGTAGGCGAGACCTCGTAAATACCTAATGATCGGATATCGAAGTTTTCAATAAAATAATTCATCATTAAGAAAAAGGGTTCAGGCGTAAGCCCTGTTGCAAAAGACTGACTGCACCCAGGAGCAAATGCATTCGAAAAAGCATCTATGTCTACACTTAAATAACAAGTGGTGTGTTTGATATTTAAAGATATAATAAAATCAGTAAATTTTTTGAAGTCAAAATGTCCTTGAGTTAAAAGATCATTCAAGAATAAAACATGGCCCCCTTTACTTTTAATATAATCGTAGTGGGCTTTAGTGTTGCATTGCTCTTGAATTCCGATTTCTATGAATTCAAAGACCTCTTCTTCTAAAAGTCTATAAAACGGAGTTCCACTGGTGATACCCTGATCCATGTTTCGAACATCAAAATGGGCATCAAAATTTATGATCAAGGGTTTTTTATCTGCCTTAATGACTTTAGATTTTTTAGGTTTGGGATTAAATGTTTTTTTTGCACAGAAATTTAAAAATGATTTCCCGTCGACATAACCATAGTCATGACCACCGCCGAAGCTAATAACAGTTTTGCCTTGATCTAAAACACCGTCTAAATCTATCACCGCTTGTTTATGCCGAGTCGCTAAATCTGTATCCATTTTTAAATTCCCAAAATCATGAAGTGCTGGAGATTTAAAATTATAAAATAATGAGGGTCGCATTTTATAAAAAAACTTTCGAATGACATCCGGGGCAAGGCTTGCGCCCAATCGTCCGCCGTTATTTTTAATGCCCTCATCGTCAGGATAACCAAAAATGACATAATCACTTACGCCAAGATCTTTTTGTAGCCAATCATAAACTCTTGGGTCTTTTTTTGTATCCTGGCTCACGATTTTATCTAATTTAACTTTTTCAAACATAAATTTTAAAATCCTTCTGTCCAGCCGATAAACTTCTATGAATCTTTGATGTTTCAGGACAACAAGTTAGACTTGGCGCAACAAGTCTTTTAGTTTTTAAACCCACCATTTTGCTTATCTCAAGTGCAGTTAAAAAATCAGTTCCAACTAAACTTGTAGGGCCGTGCTGTTCTGTTGAACCTACGGGCACAATCAGGGTTTGAGAGGTCTTAAGGTTCTCATCCACTTGAGTCCATGTTTTGAAAGCCATTTCCATTTGAAACCCCCCGAAGTAGACAAGATTGGTTGTAAAAAGTTAGTATAGTTTAATAAACTTAGCTAAACAAATAGAGCCACATAAATATAGATAAACATTTACAGTAAACATATAAAGTTAAACATACACAGCTAAACAAACTAAGGAGTTTATTATGCCTTTTAAGTTACCTGAACTCAATTATTCAAAAGATGCATTGTCTCCGCATATTTCTGCTGAGACCATGGAGTATCATTATGGTAAACATCATCAAACTTATGTTGATAAATTAAATGCAGCGATTGCAGGAACACCTGATGCCGAAAAATCTTTAGAAGACATCGTAAAATCATCTAGTGGTGGAATTTTCAATAATGCGGCTCAAGTTTGGAATCACACTTTTTATTGGAGTTCACTTTCACCATCAGGTGGCGGAGAGCCCACGGGTGAGTTAGCAGCCGCTATCAAAAAACAATGGGGCAGTTTTCAAGCCTTTAAAGACGCTTTCGGTGCTGCGGCTTTAGGTCAATTCGGATCGGGTTGGGCTTGGTTAGTTAAAAAGTCTGATGGGACATTAGCAATCACGACGACTAGCAACGCTGAAACGCCACTCACACAAAAAGGTCAAATTGCCCTTTTAACGTGTGATGTGTGGGAACACGCTTACTACGTTGATTACAGAAACGCTCGTCCCAAATACGTCGAAGCGTTTTGGAATCTTGTCAACTGGGACTTCGCAGCCAAAAACTACAAATAACCAAAAAGTGCCAGGTTCCGTTTGAGAATTAAACACGTTTAAATTGATTTGATAATTAACTCAGTTTGATTTCAAGTAAACTTAAACGTGTTTAATTCTCAAACGGAACCTGGCACCTTTTGCCTATGGGAGTGAAGTGAAAATACTTGTTAGTGTTCTGTTTTTGATCTCTTTTCTAATTAGTATTTTGTTTGCATGTTTTATTTTTTATGGAGTCCTTGATAGCACGCTCCAAGAATCAGACAAGGCTTTACCCTTGATTTCAATTTGGGCGTACAGAATTTCTGAACTTTTAATAGATTTTTACAAAAGTTTTTTTTATGTTCAGTTGCTAGTAACAGGGATTCTGGCTTATTTGTTTTTTAGTAAAAAATTGAAATAAACAATCAATTTAAATAAAAAAATAAGATGCCAGCCCGTTTAGAAATTACTTCAATTAGTTTCAAATGGCTTTGATGCCTTAAAATAAACGGATATAAACGTTTTATGTTAAAAGTTATTCCTTACGAATCTAAATATAAAAAATTCTTCTATGACATTAATCACGAGTGGATTAGTTCCATGTTTAAAATGGAACCTATTGATGAAAATGTATTAAGCCAACCTGAGGAAATGATTTTAAAAAGTGGTGGACACATTTGGTTCGTAGAAGACGATCAACTTGGAATCATAGGAGCCGCAGCTTTAAGGCAAGTCTATGATGACGGAGTTTTTGAGCTGACCAAAATGGGTGTTTATGAAAAAGCTCGTGGTCTAAAAGCGGGGGAATTCTTATTAAAACACGTCATTCAGTTTGTGAAAGATCAAAAAATCCCGATGTGTTATTTACTAACTAATTCTGACTGCAAAGCCGCCATTCATTTATATTTAAAAAATGGATTTGTTCACGATCAAGAAATTAAAGACAGGTTTGGATCTGAGTATCAACGTGCCGACGTTGCTATGCGATTGTCGTAAAGTACTTGGCGCTTCTATGGCGATAATTAATTATTGGGGTAATATTAAATCACTTTCAACGTTGAAAGTGGTCAGAGAAGAAAGGATTTTAGTTTTAAAATTTTCAAGTTCTAAATTTTTTAAATCAATATTTGTTATGTCGTCTTTAATTTCTATAGCTTTCATATTCATAGCCACGATCAAGGCGTTTCTTTTTAATCCAAATCCACGAGCTCTGGATAGGGGTGTGCCAAAAAACTTTTTCTCTAAAGCCTTGTTAGAAGACTTAAGGATTTCTAAGATTTCATCTAAGACGTCTTGTCGTTCAACTTGATTTTTAGTTTTAATTTTATCTAAAGTGTGAAGTTTAATATTCCAAGGACAAACATCTTGGCATATATCGCAGCCAAAAAACCATGAGTCAAATTTCTGAGCCAAAGATAGGGGTGGAATTGTTTTGCTTTCAATCGTCCAATAAGAAATACATTTATTAGCATCAAGTTTTTGGGGACTTAAAGCTTGGGTAGGGCAAGCATCGATACACTTTGTGCATGTTCCGCACCGGTTGGGGTGATAAGAAAGATCATCAGACATCGGATCAGCATTTTCTCTTCGGGAAGGGTTTACATCTATACTAAAATTTAAATTCTCTTTTTTAGTCGATTTGAAATCAATTGTTGTTACTATTTCACCAAGTAAAAAATAACTTCCATGATCTTGATGAATCAACATTGTGTTTTTACCATACCAACCCAATCCAGCTTGATAAGCGAAGTCTCTTTCTAGAATTGGTTTTGAATCGGTTGATGTCTTAAATTCTTCATTTGGATAAATAGATTTTAAGTGATTTTTTGCGTCTTCTAATTTTTTTTTAAAAAAGAAATGATAGTCTTCGCCCTTCGCATAGCTTGCTATTTTCATTGAGCTAATTTTTGTATCTGATGTTTTGGTTAATAAAGATTCTGTTATTAATTCTTTTTTTGATTTTAAAGACATTGGCTTGGGGTGATTAAAGTAATCAAGTGCAACAATAATGACGGATTTGGCTTCGGGTAGAAATTGATTTAAATCTTTTTTTTGACCTAAGTGATCTTTTAAATATTTCATGTCTGCATTTAGGCCTTCATCTAGCCACTCTTCGTAAAATGAAAGACTTATTGGTTTTGTCAGATTTAAAAACCCCACTTGGGTGAATTTGAAGTCTGATAATGCAATCATAATTTGTTCTTTCATCTACTTACGCATATATTTAAAGTTGTGGTTAAGCCAATACAAATTAAAAACTTTTTTGAATTTGTTAAAAACTCTAAGGTTATTGATGTGTTGTCTATTTTAGAAAAAGAAGGCTTTGAAGCTTATCTGGCAGGTGGTGCCGTCAGAGACATGCTTTTAAATAAATCACCTTATGACTTCGATATTGCGACTAATGCCAAACCTAAAGATGTTAAACGACTGTTTCCAAAGCATACAACCCGTGGTGAAAGATTTGGGACGATAGCCGTTATTTTTAATGATTCTGAAATATTTGAAATTACGACTTATCGCAGTGAGGATGTTTACACAGACTCAAGACATCCAGACCAAATCAAATTTTCTGATAATTTGTTTGAAGACTCTAAGCGAAGGGATTTTACAATTAATGCGCTTTATGCAAATAATTCTGGTCAAATTCAGGATCCACAAAATGGAATTCAAGATTTAGATCATCAGCTGATACGCACGGTAGGTTTTGCGGAAGAACGATTTTCGGAAGATGCATTAAGAGTTCTCAGGGCATTTCGCTTTTCAAGCCAATTAGGTTTCAAGTTAGATGCAGATACACAAAGTGCGGCTCTTCAAAATTGGTCTAATTTATCAAAGGTATCTATTGAAAGAGTTTTTGTGGAATTAAAAAAAATGATCAAGGGTCAAGATTTTACAAATGTCCTACCTATGATTTTAGAGCAGGGCCTACTTGAGTATTTCGTTGAATCCAACTCAAAATTTGATCTTGAAGATTTAAGTTTTTTATCCCAAAGGTTGAAAGACTATCAGGCCTCTGAATATATTTTTGAAAATTTTCTTTTAGATTTAGCTGTGACCAAGAAAAACAATTTTGAGCATCACCTTAAAGATTGGATTTATCTTTTACCTTTAAAAAAGACAGAGAAAAACTTTTTTGAAGAGGCTTTGCATTTTTTTAAAGTTTTAAATTCTTTTAAAAAAGACGCTCCAAAAGTAAAAAATTACACTTCTAATGACAGCAATCCTGTCGTTGGTCGAATTATTCGCATTGGATTAAATGTCTGGAAATTATCTGAGCTTAAAATTTATATTTCAGATTTAATATTAAAAAAAATAGATTCCGATCCTCTTTTATCATCTAAACTTTTGAAGACTTTAAATAATTTAAAAGAAGAACCCGTCGCAAAAATAAAAGCCAAAGATTTAATTTTTAAAGGAATTAAACCTGGCCCGTCTTTAAGACATAGTATTGAAAGGGGGCTTGAATTTCAAATTGAAAATCCAAGCTTGAGCGAAGCTGAAATTCTTGATTTTGTAATAAATAACTAAACGTTCTTTTCTGACTTACCTATAGAACCACGTTTTTTACCGCTGTGATTTCTCCAGTTGAATTCGCTACTTTGAGTGTAACGGGCCTGCCATTCTTCCCATTTCTTTTTAGGATGAATATGTCTGACATTTCCGTCTTTATCAAAAATTTGGGGGGACTTTCCGAATAAAAATCCACCAATCGCGCTAAACAGTCCCATATATAAATCCTTAAATTAAAATTTTGCTTTAAGAGTTGTCATGTACATTGTATCCACACGCTTTAAACCTGCAACTGCGGGCACGTTGTCAAAACTGTATCTATAAGCTAAGCCTAACGAAAAATTGCCAGATAGCATTACGCTCAAAGAGGGTTCAACTCGGGCCTCTATATCTTCAGTCTCTTCTACATTGAGTTTTGATTCTAGCCAAACTTTACCAGATAACGTGGGGTTAAGTTTTGCATTGACCTCAAAATACGATCTGTAAAAATTAATATCATTAGTCGCACCACTGGCAGGTCCTTTTAAGTAACCTGTTTCTTGACGATACAAGTAACCTTGTTCTGTAAAGAAGTTTTTAGCGTCAGATTTAATAAAATGATATGAAGCACCTGGGCCAACCTCGAAACGATTTTCAAATCCTCTAAAGTTATCTTTTGACCAAGTCGTGACAACGAATCCACCAAACATTTCATGAAACACGCGGTTATATTTAATTTCTGCTAGTGAGTTTTCAGAAGTTAAAGCTGTGGAACCGTTAACTTGTCCTTGAGATTGGAAGTACTCGCCCCGGAATGCTAATTCATCAGATTTGGTTAATTTGTACTTTTCTAAAGTTTTTAGAGAAACCGACTGAGAGTCCGCATTTCCTGAATTCACAACAACTCCAGCGTCTGTTTCGCTAGACCAGTTTTCAGCAGCAAATAATGAGGTTAGATTAAAAATTTGAATGATCAAGGTCATAGCAAAAAGTGCTTTTATGTTTAATTTGAGATTGCATGATAATTTACTTAATTTCATAGACTTTGATCCTTAAAAAGAGCTTTAAAATAGCTTAATTGCTATATTTTAGTTAAAAGTTGACGTTAAATTTCAAGGAATACTAGTTTTTAAACGATAAGAGGTCAAAGGGTTCATTCAATTTTTTAATTTTTAAAAGGTGAGTATTTTGAAGAAAAAAGAAACTATTATTTTGAATCGTCCTCGACGATTAAGAAAGAATCAAACTGTCAGATCGGCTGTTGCAGAAACGTTTTTATCTTCGGCTCATCTTGTTCAGCCGCTTTTTATTTCTAAAAAAACGGAAGCCATTAAATCAATGCCAGGGCAAAGTCGATTGTGCTTAAAAGATTTTGAACAAAAAATAATATCTTTATCAGAGTCTGGTCTTTTTGGTGTCGCCTTATTTTCTCATGTGGAAGATAAAAATAAAGATGACCAAGCGTCTTACGCTTTAAAGGATAAGCTTTATTTTGAAGCCATTGATTGTGTTAAACGACTTGCGCCAAAACTTCTGGTGATTACGGATGTGGCTTTAGATCCTTACTCGTCAGATGGTCATGATGGATTGGTGTCTAGCAGTGGTGAAATTTTAAATGATGAAACTGTTGAGATTTTAACCGAGATGGCTTTGATGCATGCAAAATTGGGCGCGGATTTTATTGCGCCTTCAGATATGATGGACGGACGAATATTAAGTATTCGAACAGCACTTGAAGAAAATAATTTTAAAAATGTTGGGATTATCAGCTACACAGCAAAGTATGCGTCTCACTACTATGGGCCTTTTCGTGCTGCTTTAGATTCAGCACCCAAATCTGGAGATAAAAAAACATATCAGATGGACTTTTCAAATTCCGAAGAGGCTATCAGAGAAGCTTTATTGGATGTTGAAGAAGGGGCTGATTTTATTATGGTGAAACCCGCTGGGCCCTATCAAGATATTATTTTTCGCTTAGCTTCATTGGGCATAGCGCCTGTAGCCGCCTATCAAGTCAGCGGGGAGTACTCTGCTTTAATGGCCGCGTTTGAAAAAGGGTGGTTGGACCGGGATAAAATTATTCACGAATCTTTATTGGGAATAAAAAGATCTGGAGCCAGCTTGATCTTTACTTACTTTGCAGAAGAGTATGCGATTCGACTAAAAAAAGGTGTGAGCTAAATTTTTTGGTGACACGAAGAGCGGCAGACTCAAAACAAGTTGGCTCTTTAGTAATTTTTATCTCTAAGTTTAGAAAAATAAAGATACGCTCTAAATAACATTGCTCTGTGTTTAATTTAAGTTTTGCTTGCTTTTAATTTGAATTCAGATTTGGTCTATCCACTAAGGAGCACTTTCAGCGCTGAAAGTAAAACAGATTAAATTGTCGAATGATATTCGTTATAAAGATTAAACATAAAATCAAACTCCAATTCTAAAACACTTTGTTAAATATGTAGTCTTTTTATCATCTATAGATAGGTACTTTTTCACATCTCCGTTTTTATGTAAACACTAATCCTAGGTGAGTTGTGTTTGGAATCATGAGAGTTAATAAATTTCAGATCTATTTTAACACAGCATTTAATTTTAATAATTTAATAAAATTTATTTACATATTTTTTGAACTCACAGCTTCGGGCCTATTCGTTTTATAACTTTAATCCGCGAAGCTTGATGTTAATTTATAATTGCCTACCTGGGCCTATGTATGGTTATTTAACATCGATTTAGAGCCTAGATCTGCTTTACATATTGCAACTAAAAAACTCAATAATCAAGACCTGTTGGCGAAGATGAAACAGCTGTCATCTGAAGATCGGAAGCTTCAGATTCTGTTTTTAAAAAATTTAAAATAAGTTGAAATTAGGAAATTATTTCTAGAAATTGGTTATGCTAGTTTATTTGAATATGTAGTCAAAAATTTAGGATATTCCGAAAGCACGGCGTATCGTAGAATTGAAGCGGCAAGACTGTTAAATGAATTGCCTTCAATTGAAGAAAAAATTCAATCCGGTGCCTTGTCTTTAAATGCCGTCGCTCAAGTGCAGACTTTTTTTAAGAAGATCAAAAGGCAAGATTCTGTTATCAGTAATTCTTAGCTTTTATCTAATACTAAAAATGAACTTATTGATAATCCGCCTATAGATTCAAATTCAAATCTAAACTGTTATTTAGAACCTAATCATAAACCTTTGTCATTTATTTCAAAAGCCGACTTGATCTTACAAGTTGAAAACAAATCTAGTCGTGACGTCGAAAGACATCTTTTGAGTTTATCGTCTGAAATTAATTTACCAAAAGAAAAGGTCAGAGCTATTTCTTCGGATTTAACAGAAATCAAATTGATTTTAAATGGTGAACAGAAGCAAAGGCTGGATCAATTAAAATTATTGCTATCCCATGTGAACCCAAATATGACGTATCAGGATTTGATTGATCATTTATGTTTAAAGGCTTTAAAGCAAATGCAACCTAAGGCTGAAAGAAATGAAACTGTTAAAATTAAGACTATAAAAATAAATTTAAATTTAAATCATTCGGCCACTTTAGGAAATAAAGTTTTAATTATTGAAGAGGGGTCTGCTGAAAAAACACAAGTTAGATCTAGATACATTTCTGCATCAACAGAAGCTAAAGTTTATGGCCGTGAAGAAGGTTGTTGCAGTTTTATCCATCCTCAAAGTCAAAAAAAGTGTGAGTCTAAATTTCAAATTCAGATCGATCATATAAAGCCCTTTGCCTTGAGTGGGTCAAATGACGAAAGCAATTTAAGGCTACTGTGTTCAAGTCATAATAGATTTAGGTCAGAGAAAACATTTGGTCCATATTCACCTAATTACAGTAAATCTCAAAATAACTTCATTCGCTTTCAGCGTTGAAAGTAAGGGTTCATCAGTCTATAAATTTGTAGTAAACACGAATTGACACGAAAGTTGTCTTGTCTGTTGGTTCTAACGGTCTGTATGTCAGTTTAAATTTAATTGCGACTAGTATAATGCGTTATAGTTAGTTTTTAGTTTGTGGCTTTAATGGTGCTTTGATATAAATTTTTCTTTTAGAAGAGAATCTTGCTTTGAAACAGAGTATACAATTTTAGCCATAAATTTAGCAGAGCAAAAATTGTCAACTCAACTAGAATCTTAATAAAACTGCGTATTGCTTAACTATAAAAAAATAAACTTTAAAAAGGAAGGTTTTAAATGAAATTAGTTTTAGTATTGTTGATTTTTTTTAACATTGTTTTTGCTCAGGCAAATGAAATAACGATTGAAGAAGATTTAACTCCGCAGATAGGTCTTTTAGTTTCAGATGGTATGGTAGAAACTACTAAAGGAAGGCAATCTGCATTAATTTCAAATCCAAAATGTTCAATTATAAACTTAGAGCTTTATACCCTCAAAAAAGGAACCACTTTTTTACCTATATCTATGACAGAAAGTTATTTAGAAAAAAATTATGACTCAAAATCAAAAGAAGGAGAAATCATTGAAAGTCTTCTTGATGATGTTACGGCTTTAGGCTTTAGTCCTGCTGACGGCTATATTCCATATAATAAAAGTAGATATATAATTTCATTAAAATCTTCTTCAAATGACAAAGCTCAATTAATCTGTGAATACAGATCGGATCAAACTGCTGAAGAAATATTAAATAGAATTCGATACTAAAATCATTTTTTTAAAAATACATAAGTAGCTCTATTTGATGACTTACATTTAAATAGAGCTAAAATCCTAATCTCAAAATGAGATTTAAATTCAATTTCAGGTGACTTAAATTGAGGCATCCAAATTAAAGATAAGCGTTATTAGTACCTCAGTATGTAGTTAATATCTCGATCTAAGTCGGTGGGATTTGTTTTTATGGTCTGTGACATTACTATGACAAAGTTAGGTCTTATTTGATTTAGATTTAAGGAGTGGATAATAGCTTGTTTGTATTACACATATTAAAAAATCAAGGCCATGAGTCTGCTCATATTCAAGATCAGTTTTTGAATCTAAAAACCGACCCAAATCTTGTTTATTTTGAAACCTGTTTACGCCGCATATGGATATCTAATTACAATCTATTTAATGTTCAAACAGTTGAATCCGCAGGCCTAGGCATTAATAGTTCCACTCTATCATTGACTTCATCTTTAAGCGGGTTAGTCGTAAATTCAGAAGCAGCAATAACCCCTGAGTCCATAGCCGATATTTCATCCGCTTTTTCAATTGAGCTTTTAAAAGATGAAAAAGCTTATAGTTTTTTACTAGAAGTTCTATGTGGACTTAAGTCTCCTGTGATTGGTGAAACCGAAGTTTTTGGTCAGTTTAAAACCCAAGTTTTAAAACACCTGGATGCGAAAAACCCAATTGCTAAAATAATTCACAGTATTGTGGCTGATACAAAAAGCATTCGATCTCTGCATTTACTTAATTTAGGTTCAAGTAGTTACGGAAGTTTGGCTCGTAAGTCCTTAAATGGATTTAAAAATTTAGATATTTTAGGTGCTGGACAATTTGTTCAAAGTTTAAAGCCTTGGATCGAAAAATTGAACATTCAAACCCAAGTTTATACAAGAAGCCCAGAAAAATATTTAAGTGTGTATGACAATTCTGAATGGAGCTTAAAGCTTTTAACCGAATTTTCGTCTAACCTGTCTTCTAATGAGGCGTCTGATAAGTCTTATCATAGGTCGTCTGACCTTTCTGTTGATATGGTGCCTGACGTATCTGCTCAACGGCCCAAAGCCTTGTTTATTTGTGCTCCAATAAATTTAGAAAGCACAGATCTTAAAAGTTATGATTTAGTAATAGATTTTAGAGATGGTGAAAATCAGCGGATTGAACATTCTAATATTAAGAGTCTAGCTCAAGTTTTTAATGAAATTCAAAAAGAAAATATTTTGGCTGAAAAGAAAAAAATTGATGCTCTTGCAGAAATCGTTAAAGCGTCAGAAAATTTTATGACCTCCATGAATCATCGTCCATTTGGTTGGGATGATATAAGTGCTTAAAGATGGACTTAAAAAAAAAATAATCATTGGATCTAGACAAAGTGATCTTGCCCGAATTCAAGCCCTAAATGTAGGGCAACACTTAAAAGAAAAATTAAATATTGATGTAGATTTTTTCTTTCGTCCGTCATTTGGCGATTTAGATTTGGATATGGATTTAGCCAAAACAAATTCAAAAGGGGTTTTTACATATGAATTTCAAGAGCTATTAAAATCTGGCCAATGTGATTTAGTGGTCCACTCGTGGAAAGACTTACCTATAGATGAAAACGCTGAAACGCGAATATTTACATTAAACCCCAGAGAAGACCAAAGAGATTTATTGTTTTTAAAAAAGAGTTCTGTGGGACAAAAAAAGTTAGTCTTTATGACCTCTAGTCCAAGACGTGAGTATCATTTAAAAAAAAGCCTTAATTTATTTTTGCCTTCCATAGTTTTAGATTCAGTTTCAGATACAGTTTCGAACTCGCCTTCAGATCCACTTTCAGCTTTGGAGTTTGAGTCCATTCGTGGAAATATTCCTACAAGGTTTAAAAAGTTTTTAGATTCTGATTGCGATGGATTTGTTGTGGCTAAAGCGGCGGTAGACCGCATGATGAACACTGAAGCTGATGAATTCAAAGACATCAGACGACAAATCTTGGATGTATTTGAAAAGTGCAATTGGATGGTCTTACCACTTTCAGAATTCCCAACGGCGGCGGCTCAAGGGGCCATCGCAATTGAAATTTTAAAAACTCATCCTTTGGTCGAACAACTTATTCAAATTAATGCCTATGATATTTATGATTCTGTTCAAAAAGAAAGACAGACCCATAAGCAATACGGCGGGGGTTGCCACCAAGCCATGGGATTTTCATCTCTTCCCACTGAATTTGGTTCTGTCTTTTATGCCTCTGGGAATTTTGAAGATAAGCCCTTTCATTACAGCCAATTTAATCCATTAAAAAAATTGAATCAAAAATTTAAACCTCATCAGCTTTATTCTCAAACGCAAATGAAGTCAGAGCGTGCCCGCCGCAGGTGGAAAAGTTCCAGCGAAGCTAGCGTAGGGGGTGCGCAGCCCCACGGAATGCTAGCGAGTGAACTAGACATCATGACGAATTCAACAAAAGCTGAATTCGTCATCACCAGATACGAAGCCCGACTGGAAGATTTAAAAAATAAATCCTCAACAGTCTGGGTTTCTGGCAATCAAACTTGGATGAAGTTGGCCCAAGATGGCTACTGGATTAATGGGTCATTAGATGGTTTGGGTTTAAAACATAAACCTAATATGTCGTACTTAAAACCTGAGCATTTTTACTGGCTTTCAAATAGCTCGTCGCCTGAAGATGGGATCAACCTTAAAGACAATCTATTACAGTCGAGTGTCACATCCTATAATTTTAAATTTATCCCCACTTACGATTTAAGTTATCCATTGACTCGAATCGAAGCCGAGAGCTTATTTAAAGATAAAGAGTGTTTTTTATGGATGAGTGGCCATGCGTTCGAGTCTGTTTTAATGGTGTACCCAGAGATCAAAACTAAAACACATTTTTGTGGTTTGGGTCGAACGGTGAACACATTAAAAAAACACTTAAAGTCCGATCAAATTTATTTCTGTAAAAATGAAGATGATTTTTTAAATCAGTGTTTGTAGAGAGATAAAAATTATGTATACAAAAAAAATTGAAGACCTTTCGTCGGCAGAACTTTTTGAGCGCGCCCTTCTTGTAGCTCCAGGTGGAGTTCATTCCCCAGTTCGTGGATTTCAAAGTGTTGGGGGCCATCCTATATTTTTTAAATCAGCTATGGGTGCTAAACTTAAAAGTGTTGAAGGCGACGAGTACATTGATTTTTGTCAAAGTTTTGGTCCCTTAATTTTTGGCCACCAAGATCCTGATGTGAAAGCTGCTGTTCTAAATATGATGGACACTCTTTGGACGTCGGGCACCTGCGAGCCCTATTCCCTTCGCTTGGCCGAATGGGTGAAATGCTATTCACCATCAGTAGATAAGCTGAGGTTCGTCAGTAGCGGAACAGAAGCCGTCATGAGCGCGATTCGTGTCGCTCGTGGAGCCACCAAAAAAGATAAAATAATTAAATTTGAAGGCTGTTATCATGGTCATGTGGATTCACTTCTTGTGAAGTCAGGAAGTGGCTTAGCTGGTGAATCCGCGTCGGATTCTGCTGGGGTTTCAGAGTTATTAGCTCAGCAGACCTTGGTTTTACCTTTAGATGACGAACAGCAATTTAAAGAGTGCATAGATAAAAATAAAAATGAACTAGCCGCTGTGATTTTAGAACCACTGCCGGCCAACTTTGGATTATTAATTCAACGACCGGAATTTATTAAATTTGTAACTGAATATGCGCAAGCCAATGATGTCTTAGTTATTTTTGACGAAGTGATTTCTGGTTTCAGAACCGCTTTCGGCGGTATGGCTGAAATTTTTAATTTAAAACCTGATCTTGTGACGTACGGTAAAGTCTTAGGTGGGGGATTACCCGTGGGATGCTATGGTGGTCGTCAAGATTTAATGGACTTTGTGGCGCCGCTGGGTCCTGTCTATCAAGCAGGGACCTTAAGCGCGTCCCCCCTTGGTATGGCCGCTGGGCACGCGCAGTTAAAAAAGATGGCCGAATTAGACCTTCATCAGATTTTAGAAGTTCGTAGTGGTAAATTTCAAAAAACTATAAATCAAGCGATTCAAAAAAACTCGTGGCCTCTTGAAATGGTTCGCTTTGGAAGTTTATTTTGGTTCGTAGAACCTCAAGATCAACCTATTAGAACCATCTCTAAAATTTCAAAAAATCATAAAACATTCTTTATGCATTTTTTTAAAAATTTGATTCAAGAACGAATTTTTATGGCCCCCAATGGATACGAGGTTGGATTTATTGGGTATGCACATACAGATGAAATATTAAATTTAGCAGCAGAAAAAATTATTCGAGCTATGGGTAGAACTTTTGATGCTCTTTAAAAATCAAAAAACTATTTTAGCTTTGATTTGGTTTGTGTTTACAACCGCTCTTGGGGCGTGGTGGGTTTACTTTAGTTATTTACAATACAGTTCGCTTCAAGCCACAAAATGGGAAAATTCAGAAAATATTTTACGTTATCAAAAGATGTTAGTTCAAGAAGGGGCAGTGTTTTTAGCCTTAGTGATTTTAGGTGGCGGAGCTTTAGTCTATTACTTCCACAAAGAGACACAAATTTTAAAAGAACGTGAATCTTTTTTTGCTGCCTTCACCCATGACTTAAAAACGACGATTGCGACCCACAGATTGTCATTAGAAAAATTAATTCAAGTGAACCGATCTATTACTCCGTCAGAATATAAAAAGATGTTTTCTGAAAGTCAGGCCTTGGGGCAAAAACTAGAAAACGCTTTGATGTTATCTCAAGACAACAGACACTTTGGTGTGTTTACAAATTTTAAATTTTCAGAAGTGGTGTCGTCTGTTAAACGTATGTGGCCTGAAATTCAAGTCAGCCTCAATCAAGATATTGCCATTCGGGCAGATAAAGTTTTTTTAACCAGCGTGATGATGAACCTATTTCAGAACGCCATTCAACATGCTCAGGCCACTGAATTTTTAATTGATGTGAAAGAAGATAAGTCCAAAGCGATTATTGAGTTGTCAACTAACGGAAATGCGTTTGAAGGAGAATTGCAAAAGCTTGGGACATCTTATTACTACAGAGGTGTTTACAAAGGATCTGGGCTAGGTCTTTATATTTCAAAAAACCTGATGAAAAAAATGAACGGGGATCTGTATTTTAAATCCTTACATGGACCCTTGATTTCTGTTTTAGAATTTCAAAAAGGCGTGTGATATGCAAAATAAAAAACACTGCCTTTTTTTACTAGAAGACAACAAGGATTTAGGACAGTCTTTGATGGAAAAATTTAAAGAATCAGATTTTAAATCCTATTGGTTTTTAAATTTAAAAGAAGCCAAAAGTTTCACTCAGTTTCAAGATGTGGATTTGTTTATTTTAGACGTTGGCCTTCAAGACGGCACTGGTTTTGAATTTGCACAGTGGTTGAAATTAAATAAACACTTGCAACCCGTTGTTTTTTTAACAGCCATGGGAAGTCCAGAAGATCGCCTTAAAGGCTATGAATTGGGAGCTGAAGAGTACATCCCAAAGCCTTTCCTTTATAAAGAGCTTGAACTTAGAATCAATCACGTCTTAGAAAATCATTCTAAAAATGATATTTATGAATATAAAAACTTAACTATCGACTTTGAATCTATGACTTTTAAATGGTCTGACGGCGAGATTGTGTTTCCTCAAAGTAAAGATTTGCAAATTTTAAAAATCTTAATTCAAAAATCCCCTCAAGTGGTGTCTCGTGACGAGATCTTAAATCAAGTCTGGGGCATAGATGATTTTCCAACTGAGCGCACTGTGGACAATAGTATTGTACGCTTAAGACAATCTTTGAAGGATCATCAGGGATGTTTAAAATCGGTTAGGGGAATGGGGTATCAGTGGTTACCCTTATAAAAATTAATTATCTTTATTAATTAGATTGGTTCAGATTTTATAAGTAAATTTATTAAAGGAGTTTTTTTGAATCTTAAATTTCAAAATGCATTAAAAAAAGTGCCACAACCCGTGCCACCAATTTGGTTTATGAGACAAGCCGGGCGTTACCATAAACACTACCAAGCATTACGATCCAAACATTCGTTTATGGATTTATGTAAAAAGCCGGAACTAGCCTGCGAAGTGGCATTGGGTCCAATCCAAGACTTTGATTTTGATGTGTCGATTTTATTTTCTGATTTATTATTTCCACTTGAAGCTATGGGAATGGGTTTAGATTATAAACCAGGTCCAGTTTTGGATTGGCATTTGGATGAAACGAATATGTCTAAACTTAAAAAAGTAGATACATCTTTACGTGGTGTTGAATTTCAAAAAGAAGCCGTCATCATGACAAGAGCCGCTTTACCTAAAGACAAAAGCTTAGTTGGGTTTGTAGGTGGTCCTTGGACATTATTTAGTTATGCTGTCGAAGGCAGCCATAAGGACGGCCTGAAGAAAACAAAAAAATTAATTCATCTGTTTGATGATTTTTGTGAAATCTTAATGCCGCTGTTGATTGAAAATATAAAACTTCAATTGTCTGGCGGGGTTGAAGTGGTAATGATCTTTGATACGTCCGTGGGCGAGATCAGTCCTTTAATATTTCATACAAAAATTAAACCCTATCTTTTATCATTGGCTGAAACCTTTCCTGGAAAGTTAGGATATTACTCTAAAGGCACAACAGAGGCCCATTACAGCCTAGATATGAAAACGGCCTCGTGGGCTGGACTTGGGTTTGATCATAGATGGGATTTGCCTTTGTGGATTAAGACTCAAAAGACATCGGGTTTTGTTCAAGGTAATTTTGATCAGCTTTTCTTATTTCAAAACTTTTCTGATTTTAAAAAAACTTTAGATATTTATTTAGAAAGTTATAAAAAGTTAAGTACAACTGAACGCGCCGGTTGGGTGTGTGGACTAGGCCATGGCGTCTTACCGGAAACTCCGGAAAAAC
The DNA here is from genome assembly GCA_043764155.1 of Bdellovibrionales bacterium. Lineage (GTDB taxonomy): Bacteria > Bdellovibrionota > Bdellovibrionia > Bdellovibrionales > UBA1609 > JAMLIO01. Next base: position 147,390 of record JAYUKW010000031.1, on the reverse strand, counting down.
ATGTTAAATATTTTGTTGAAAGAGTGAGAGAGGTTCTTTCATGATCAGTCAGCCAAAAACAAATCAACCTTCAATGAACTTACTGAGCAAATATGACATCCCTGCGCCGAGATACACCAGCTATCCTACTGTTCCTTACTGGGAGAACAGTCCAACTAAATTAGAGTGGATGGACTCATTAAAAAAACATTTTAATAAAGACGATACAAAGTGGTCCATGTATTTACATATTCCCTTTTGTGAAACGCTATGTACTTTTTGCGGCTGTAACACCATCATCACAAAAGACCATAAGCGAGAGAATCCTTATGTCGAACATATGTTAAAAGAGTGGCAGATTTATTTATCTGAAATTCCAAACATAAAAGATAAAGAATTAAAAGAAGTGCATTTAGGTGGCGGAACTCCAACTTTTTTAAGTTCAGAGCATTTAGTCCATTTAATGTCGACTTTGTTTAAAGACATTAAAAAAGCCAAAGACTTCGAAGCGTCCATCGAAGTCGACCCAAGACGGACTCGGCCCGAGCAGCTGAAAGCCCTTTTTGACATTGGCTTTCGCCGTGTCAGTATGGGTGTGCAAGATTTTGATCCTGAAGTGCAACGCCTGGTGAATCGTATTCAACCTGAACGGATGACTTTAGATTTAACTAAAAAAAGTCGCGAGATTGGTTTTACGTCTGTGAATTATGATTTGATTTATGGCTTACCAAAACAAACGAAAGACAGCATTCGAACTTTAGCTGAAAAAACTTTAGAACATAGACCAGATCGCATCGCTTTGTATTCCTTTGCCTTAGTGCCTTGGATCAAGCCCACGCACCGTCTTTATAAAGATGAAGATTTGCCGATGGGTTTACAAAAGCGAGAGCTTTACGAAATTTCAAGATCCATATTAATGGCCGGTGGTTATAAAGAGATCGGGATGGATCACTTCGCTTTAGAAACAGATACGCTTTATAAAGCAGTGAAAGAAAATAAGCTGCACCGTAATTTTATGGGTTATACTCATCATAGAACCGATATTTTATTAGGTTTAGGCGTCAGTTCAATTTCTGAAACTCCGGATACTTTTCATCAAAATGAAAAAAAATATCCTATTTACCAAAGGTCTATTGATAATGGTGAAATAGCCTCACTTCGTGGGCATCAGTTGACTGATGCCGACCAAATCCGGCGTGAGCAGATTTTAGAATTAATGACCACATGGTCAACAAAGCTTGATGATCTTGAACATGAAAAGAATGTAAAAGTTTTTTTGACAGAATTAATCAATGACAATTTGGTTGAAGTTAAAGATCAAATGATTTTTGTTAAAGAAGCTGGCCGTCCATTTTTAAGAAACATTTGTATGGCCTTAGATGAACGCTTAAGACTGAATAAACCTTCGCAACAAGTGTTCTCCAGATCCTTATAAAATGAAAAGTTCACGTAAAATCTCTATCATTGGTTTTGGATTCACTGGCTTGTCAGCGGCGTGGGCTTTTTTAAAACAGGGATATGAAGTCCATATTTATGAAAAAGAATCTTTTATTGGTGGTTTACTTCAAACTAAAAGTTGTGAATTTGGTTTAATTGAAACTGCGGCCAATGCGATTCTAAGATCTTCAAATGTAGATTTAATGGCGGGTGATTTCGGGATCGAGTGGGCGAACATAAAAAAAACGTCTAAAATAAAATGGGTCTACACTGATAAACCTAAACGGTGGCCGCTTTCATTTAATCAATCAATAAAATTTGTCTTGCCTATGTACAAATTGGCGAGGGGTACAAACAGTGCTTACCCAAAAAAATATGAAACTCTGAAAGACTGGGGACTAAGAGTCTTTAAGGGTCCTGAGTTTATTGATCAGCTTTTGGGACCAGCGCTTCAAGGAGTTTATGCCTCTCAACCGGATCAGTTATCTGCTACCTTGTGTTTAGATACTTTTTTTACGAAACATGAATCTGATCCTTTGTTTTTACCTAGCGTCAAACATCAGGGTTCTATAGCTCCAAAAAAGGGAATGAATGATTTTTTCATCAAAGGTTTAAGTTATCTAGAGAAACATAATAATTTTAGTTTACATTTGAATTCAAAGGTCAACTTAGACTCAAATTTAGATTCTGCGGTCATCATCGACACTCGACCCGATTTTGAGAATGTAAATTACATAAATGTTTTTTCTGTGACTTTGTTTTTTAATTTAGAAAGCAGACCAAAGTTTCAAGGGTTTGGATGTTTGTTTGCAAAACCAAAAGATATTTTAGGTGTCTTATTTAATTCTGATATTTTTGAAGACCGGGTGAATGGCAAGGTCTTCAGTGAAACTTGGATTGTTGCGCCGTCAACAACTACACTTATAGCGGACACCTTAGAGGATGTTTTAAAATTTAGACAAGATAAATTTGATATCAAGGCTGAGCCCTTGTATTCATCTGTGACTCATTGGCCACAAGGGATTCCTAAATATAGTGTTCAACATGAGAGTTTCTTACATAATAATTTTAAATTTGAAACTTCAGTGAACAGCACTAAAATATTAAAAGTTGGGAATTATTCGGGTCACATTGGACTTCATAAAATTCTAGAAAAGAACATTTTGCTTTCAAAAAAATATTAATTTCTAGAATAGCTACTTAATATTATTTTTAAATATAGATTTTTTAATTTTAATTCAAAGGAATAATCAGTTGAAAAAAAAAGCAGTATTGTTTTTAAATATTGGGTCTCCAAAGACCACTGAAGTGAAAGATGTTCAAAGTTATTTGAATCGTTTTTTAATGGACCCCTTTGTAATTAATATTCCATATATTTTTAGATGGCTTTTTATAAAGAAACTAGTTGTGCCTCGCAGGGCCCCGCGATCAGCCAAAGCTTATCAAAAGGTATGGACCAAAGACGGTTCACCTCTAGTGTCATTAACTAAAAAATTAATGAATAACTTAAACTTAACAGATCCAGATCATGAATGGTTCTCAGCGATGCGCTATTCTGAACCCGAAGTTTTAGATGTTTTAACTGAAATTAAAAATAAAGGTTATGAGGATATTATTATTTTTCCCGCTTATCCTCAGTATGCGACATCATCCACAGAATCTACGATACACTATGTGAAAGAAAAATTAAATGTGATGGACTGGAAACCCCATCTGTTTCAAGTTCAGGATTTTTATTTAGATCCTGAATTTATAGAAAATGTCTTACTTGAGATACCAAAACAGATCGAGCCTCAAACCTATGATCATGTGCTATTTTCTTTTCACGGCTTACCCGAAAGCCATTTAAAAAAAATTAGCCCTGTTTGTCAGTTCTCTACTTGTTGCGATCAAATCACAGAAGAAAATAAAAAATGTTACCGAGCCCAGTGCTATCAAACAGCAAAAGCAGTCGCGACCAAGTTGGGACTAGATCCAGACAAGTGGTCAATGTCCTTCCAAAGTCGTCTTGGTCCAGTGAAATGGATTCAGCCTTACACCGATCAAGTGACTGTAGATATGGCTTCTGAATCAACTAAAAGTCTTTTGGTTTTTTCACTCGCTTTTGTAACGGACTGTTTAGAGACCTTAGAAGAGCTAGATTTGGAATTAAAAAAAGAATTTTTAGCCCATGGGGGCGAAAAGTTCGAGCGCGTGCCGTGTCTAAACGAAAGGTTTTACTCGGCAGTTAATATTGCTAAAAAAGTATCAAAAATTAATTTTTGATAAAAAAATATTAAAATTACAGTTTTTTAGCAAAATAAATTAAGTAAGAATATTAAGTAAAAAATATTTTAAGACAAACGTCCTAATTTACTAAATTTTCTTATTTTTAACATAAATAAAATATAATTCTAGTTTTTTACATTTATAATTAAATTATGAAAAAACTAAATTCCTTTAAAAAAATCATTTTAATCTCCTTACTAACATCAACACTTCTTGTACGTTGTGGGGGCGCTGGAAGTAGTGCAGACAGTGCTAACAAACTTATTGGACCATTTGTTTTAGGAATTAATAAATATCATCCATTTAGCGACATACAGACTGTTAGTGTTGATAATTCAGGAAATATTTTTACTTCTTCCAGGTCTAATGAATTAATTAGTAAATTTAATTCTCAGGGTGAATTGGTCTTTGCTAAAGATATTGGCTCATTTAATTCAGCTGATACGGTAGTTGATACTATTGGTAATATCTATGCTGTTAACCAAACCCAAGATCGTATTCAAAAGTATGATTCTTTAGGAAATTTTTTAATAAATATTGGAACTTCAGGGGTTGGTAATGGTCAATTTCAAAATCCAACAGCTGTTGTTGTTGATTCTATGGGAAATATTTTTGTTTCTGATTCCGGGAATAATCGTATTCAAAAGTTTAATTCGTCTGGAACTTTTTTGGCCACTGGAAGTCCTTTAAATGCTTCAGATATTAGAGGTATAGATATTGATCAATCTGGAAATATTTGGACAGTGGATTTTTTAAATCACCGGGTTTTGAAATTTAATTCAAGTTTAGTTTTTCAATCCACTTTTGGCACTTTAGGTTCGGCTACTGGTCAATTTAGAGAACCCAAGGATATCTCTATTGATAACTCTGGAAACTTATATGTAGCCGATTCTTTAAATGGTCGTATTCAAAAGTTCAGCTCAAATGGAATTTATTTGCTCTCAATTGGATCTTCAAATGACTATCCATACTTAGATGGATTTTTTAATGATGTGAAAAGTGTGCATGTAGACAATGCAGGAATTGTCTATGCCGTTGATCTCTATGATCGTATTCAAAAATTTAGTTCCAATGGTACTCACGTAGAAACTAAACGTCCCTATGGTAGTAACGATGGTGAATTTTATTTCCCATCAGGAGTCACAACTGATTTTTCAGGCAATATATATGTTGTAGAACAGGGTAATAACCGTGTTCAAAAATTTAGTTCTAAGGGCAAGCACCTTCTAAGTTTTGGCTCTTATGGCTCTTCAGCAGGCCAATTCGATTACCCGACAGCTGTCGCTTTGGATCCTATTAGTGGAAGTATTTATGTTGCAGACACGGCTAACAATAGATTTCAAAAATTTAATTCAAATGGAATTTTTATGTTTACAGTTGGAACTACAGGAAACGGTGATGCTCAGTTTGATAATCCTCGATCAATTGCTTGTGATTCTTCTGGAAATATTTATGTTTTGGATTTTGAAAATGATCGTATTCAAAAATTTAACTCTTTAGGTACTCATCTATTAAGTTTTGGAACTTCAGGAACATTAAATGGCCAATTTACGGAGCTTCGTGGTCTAGCATTAGATAGCACTGGAAATATATACGTGACAGATAGTCTTCGCATCCAAAAATTTAATTCTACAGGAACTCATCTACAAACATTCGTTGTTAGTACTGTACCGAATGGAATCTCAATTGATTCATTGGGACAAATACTTGTTACAAATTTAGATGATACAGTTGATAAATACAGTTCGACAGGTGTTTTATTGAATAGCTTTGGTTCTAAAGGGTATTTGAACAATCAGTTTGATAGTCCTTCGGGAATAAGTATAGATTCACAGGGGAATATTTTTATAGCGGATTTGCGAAACCATAGAATTATTAAATTTGATAGCACTGGAGCATTACTCAATTTCTAAATATACTTAAGAGTAAAGTGAGCTAAGACATAGTACAATCTAATGGCTATTGAGAATTAAGTGTAATCAGCTTAGCTTTATCTACTTATTTGGGCTTCATACTTGCACTATGAACTCTATATGAGTCTGAATTCACTAAAAAAAGTCATTTTTTCTAGTTTAATGTGCTTTGGGTTGCCCATATTGGGCCAACCTTTAACATCGAATGATCCAACTTTTATCGTTCTTAAAAGTTATAATCCCGATTTAAATCCCCTAAAGATCGATCAATGGAAAGTCGTGACCACCGAAATGTTTAAAAATTCTGGTTTAGTAACACAAGGATTAGAAAAGTTAGACTTAGTGTATTGGTTTAAGTTGTGGGGTATGTCGAGCAATATCAATGGCAAGCCTAACTTTGACTTACTTAAAACAAATATCGACTACTGGATAAACCAACTCGGAGTTGATAATTTAAATTATTTTATTTTAAATACTCGTCATCAAAATTCTTATCATTTATTTGTTGTGAATTTAGAGAGCTGGTTGGCTATGAGTGAATTTATGACTTCTGTTGGGATTTTTGAAGGATTTAATGGACCCAGAAGCCTAAATTATTTTTTATTGACGCGTATGTGGGCTGAAGGGGCCGTTACGAGCGCTAAGTCGTCGCCTGATTTATGGTTAGGTTGGAAGGACTTATTTTTAAGTTCTAAAACTCTGTATCCAAAGTTAACCTCTATTTTTAGTTCAGACTATTTTCTAGAAAATACAAATCTAGATTTGATTCAAAGAATTTATTTTTCCCTAAGTAAAGATCTATTTAAAGCTATTGCACCATATCAGGATTTAATATCAGATCAGTTTTTAGTCGACTTACTAAAGCCAGAAGATAATTTTATGAGATCAAGCTTTGTATCAGAAATCGAAATAGTGCTTCGTCAGCTAAATTCATTGGTTGAAGCCAAGATAAAAATAAAACAAGTCTTAATCACAGCCGATGTTGCAAAATCAGTGGCATCTAAACTTGTATTTCAGGCTGCTAAAAATCCAGATATTCTCAAAAATCCAAGATATTTTAATTTAACTATTTCAGAAATTTTAAGTGAATTAAAAACTCAAACTAAAAATAAAACTAAAGATAAGATTTATGACTCGACAAATATGTGTTCACAATATTTGCGTTAACAAAAAAAGTTACTTAGATAAGTAAAATAAAAACTTATTTATAATTAAGATTTTTGTTGATAACTAAATCAAGTAAAAAATTCACCAATTCTTAAATTGTAAATTCTAGTCAGACATTAATCGTCGTAATCATTTGAAAAATTAATACACATAAAATGCTGTACTCAAATCTGATTCACAAAGACCACAGGAATGCCTTTTGCCTATTGGTTCTTGGAGGTTCGTGATGTTTTATAAAAAAATAATTTCTAAGATGGTGTCGCAGTCGATAATAAAAACAATTAGGCCTAGTCAAAATTTTATTTTTAATAAATTAGTAGTGATGTTTCTGATATCAACCGTTTTAAGTGTGACCGCATTTTCAACTCCAAATCGAATTTGTGTTGGAGCCAACTTACATGATTCCGCTTATGGAATGTCGAGCACTCAGCTGGGTCACTTTCAAAAAAATTTAACTGAAAACAGAAACCGCGGTGTTGCTTACAAAGATCGTTTAGACCGAGTGAAAGCGGCTGTTGAGCATAGAAATCAAAATTTAAAATTTCCAACAGGCCATGATTCAAAATCTATTGCTCAAACCATTGTGTGGGCCGCAGAATGTACAGGTAACGACTTCACAATTTTATCTTCTATTCAGTCTGTTGAGTCGGGGTATTGTTCTGATTTAACTGGTGGTGGGGCTGATTCCGGATGTTCTCAGTTGTCAGTTCGTAAAGGCGCTTCTGTCGCTGAAATGAAAAGCCAATTAGATATCACAGGCGGGGACAAGGGAGCTGAACCTCGTGTCACTACAGCCGCTAGAGAAATGATTTTAAGTTGTTTAAATAATGACGAATCTCAGCTCCAAAGTTTTTTGGATTTCTATGCCAGAGATTACGCTGACATTAAGAGTGACCTAAGAAATGGTCGTAATGTGTATTTTGATATTCTGGCTGGTGCCATTTATTTAAAATTTGTCACAGCCCTTGCAGGTGGTTACATTGTACCCGGTGACGCCCCAGGTGGAATCGCTAGATATAATGGTGGTGGAGTTCCCAATTACTTAGGAAAAGTTGAAGGGGCTGGTCAAGCTGAAGGCCGTTTATACGAGATTAAAGAGTCCTGTATAGAAGATCAGTTTACCCCCAGTGTTTTAGAGGAAGCCTGTGACGTGATGGGATTACAAGGAGACATGTGCAACAGAGTAAATGGCATTTCAATTTAGATTTAATGATATTAAAAAAACTAAACCTAAGTTTTAAACACAAAAAAAACAATCTGATTAAGATTGTTTTTTTTGTGTTTCTATTTACTGCTATTTATCTTTTGGTTGGCTGTAGTCGTTCAACAAACCAAAAATCTTTCGATACTGATTTAAGTGTAAGACCAAATCCAAATCAAAAATATCAATTGGGCGTCAATTGGAACCGAGAGCCTTTAACTCCAATTTTACATTACCCCTATCAAGTTCTAAACATGAATCGCTCCAATTATGGTGACGTTGGTGTAGGTGTTTACTTAGGTCAAATTAACATTGGTCAAGGTGACGAAAAAGCCATTGGTATGACAGTGGCTCATCTGTATCCTTATCTTGAATCCTGTAAACAAGACGTGTCTTTTTTAATTCAAGACCAAGGGAATTATCATTATTATCCTTGTGCTGGTTGGAACTTTAATCTTAATGAAAGTGATATTATGTTTTTTGAAATAGACAAAAACTCTGCCGACATTAAGCTTTTGGTACCTGTCTTAATTTCAAAAAATCCAGTAATAACTAATCAAATTGCTCAAGGGATTTTAGAAAACGAAACTACAAATAACCACTCCATAACTAACCATCCTATAAGACATCAAGCTATAAAAAACCAACAGCTAAAATTGATCACCTTTGAAAGAAATCTAGTTGAAGACACAGTCGTGTTAAATACAGATTCCAGTTCAGAGTGCATAATTTTGAGTGATCAAATTAAACATATTGCGGATCCAGATGGGTCCGATGACAGAATGATAACCTCGTGGTCAGTAGCAATGGGTTGTGACTCTAAACACGGGGACTCTGGGGCACCAGTTTACGATGAACAGTCTAATCTTTTAGGACTTTTGTGGACAGGAAAATATCCCAAAGAAAGTATCAGTCAAAATAGTTCAGAGATGAATGATATTCAGGTTTGGGACAACTCTAATTATTTTGTTCCTGTTCAAAAAATCAAAGAAGAACTAAATCAACTTTTGTCAGATCCGAACCTAAGTTCTCCAGATAAAGATATGTTATCTAAAATTTTAGTGATGTTTTAAAAACAGATTTATTCATAAGACTAATTGTTTCTGTCGACTGATCAAAAACAATTTTTACATCTCCTTTTTGGATTTGCTTCTTAACTTGCCGAACTTTATCATCAAGACTGTAATCCACACTTCCGTAGTCAGTTCCTTCTCTTAAAATAAAATCTTCAATTACGGCTTTTAAAATATCTTCTGATAGAAGCTCTGGACTAATTTCAATCGGAATTTCTTTGTTCCGCTCATCGGCATCTTGATTCAAGTCATCTATTTTCATATCTTATGCTTAAATGAAATCTCCAACAAGTGCCAGGTTCCGTTTGTGAATTAAAGCTATTTATTTCGATCTAAGAATTAAATGAGCTCGTTGGCATGAGGCTTTGCCCTTTTTTGCAAAGCAAGTGACAAGGCCGGCCTCATTTAATTCTTAGATCGAAATAAATAGCTTTAATTCACAAACGGAACCTGGCACTTAGTGGTGCTTGGTGGTGACGAAAAAGGTCACTGAGGGGGTTGGATTTGGCTTATGGGCCTAGATTTGGCTTAAAAGACCATGAATTGAAGGGAGTTAGGACATATAGACTGGCTTAGTTATTGCTTTTTATCCCTAAGATGGAGGCATGAAAATGCAACTTTTAATTGTTAAACTAAAAATGATCGTATCTGGAATTTTAAGTGTATTGCTTTTTTCAGGGTTAATAGCATGTAAAGAAACAGATGGTTTTTCATCTGCAGCCTTGGGTGGTGGAGTTGGTGGGGCTTTCTTAGTCCCAGCTGATGCACCGCTAAAGCTAACGGACGAGGCTTCTGCAGACATTCAAACTAGAATTGATGAATTAGCAAATATCGAAGAAGAAGTGGCTTTAAAAGACCAGCGCGTTCAGCAGTTAGAAGTGTCGATTGAAGATCAGATGGCTGATTTGCAAACGAAACTTGAGGCCAATGCCGTTGAAATTGCAGCATTAAAGGCTTCATCTCCAAATGGTGTTTTAAATCCAAATGATGTTTTAAATATCAATCAAGAAAGTGCAAACTTAAGATCTCAGGTCGATGTTTTAAACGCTGAGTATGAAAATAATTTATCAGATTACAACACTCGCTATGACCAAATGCTAACTAGTTTTTCAGAATTAGTCACAGAGCTTTCAAAATATGAAACGACAGAAAAGTCAGAAGCTTTTCGTACTTTAGTTTCAGAAAAACTTAAAGTTTATGAAGCCGACAGAGAGCAAATTGCAGCTCGTATTTCTGAAAGAGAAGAATCAATTGCTAATTTAAATAAAAGAATTGAAGAGCTTGAATCCAACACTAGCCCTGAGGCCTTAGTTCAAAGAAATGAATTGAGTACAGAACTACAACAAGAGCAAGAAGCCCTGAATGCAAGTCGAACTACTATCGGAAACTTAGATGCGGCTATAGATGCGACATGTTCAGCTTTGGGGACAGAAGCCGGTGGCACCTGTATTAAAGATGATCAGACAACAACGGCTACAGATTTAATGGCTGCACCAAATCAGACTACAAACAGAGCTTCAGTCGTTTCGGGACAAATTTTTGAAGTGTCAGGAAAAATCAATGCTTTAAAGGCAGAAATAGAAAGTTTAAAAGTGATTACAGATCAATTGGATCTTAAAATTCTAGAAATTAACAATAATATTAGTTTACAGTATCGTTCAAGATCTCAAAACCAACCCATTTTAACTCAATTTCAAGTCGAAAAATCTGCAGCTTTAGCTCAAAAAGGTGAAGCTTTACAAACTATGACTGAAAAAACGAACCAAGTTCTAGCTCTTAAAATCACTTTGGGTCGTCTACAAAGAGTTGTAGTTGGTTTATAATATAAATAAGCCTTGAAATCATATTTCTTTTAGTATCAGTAATATAAATTTTAAATAAAAAAAGCATCCAATTTCGTGGATGCTTTTTTTATTTTTAGTCTTAATTTATTAAAATTAAGCTTTTCTGATTGAATAATACTCAGTAAACAAACCAGATTGAAACGCAAATGGAATCGCTTCTAATCCTGGAATGTTGATTACTTTTCCAATCTCTTTTCCATCTTTGGGCTCTTTGAGCAAATAATCAGGAGTGTCCATTCTTGGGTTGTCTTTTGCTCTTAAGTAACACTGATGTTCGTAAGACGTTTCTTTTAAACCGACCATATCGCCAACACGTAAAACAGCAGAACTCACATCACACTTTTTACCGTTAAGTAAAATGTGTCCATGGCCAATCAACTGTCTTGCGGCACGGATACTAGGGGCAAAATTTAAACGGAAAAGAACATTGTCTAAACGTCTTTCTAAAAGACCAGCAAGGGAGTTAATCCAGTTCGCTGAAGTTCCTTTTTTAGAGTCTCTGATGAAACGTCGTAATTGTTTTTCACGTAAGCAGTAGTTATGTAGAATTTTTTGTTTTTCTTCTAATTGAAGAGCATAGTTAGAGAATTTTTTTCTCTTAGCACCGTGTTCGCCTGGTGGATATGGCTTTCTTTCTAAAGCTCCGGCCTTTCCTAAGCCTGGAAGTTCAACACCAAGTCTTCTTTGGGCTTTGAATTTAGGTTTAACCCTTTGTTTTGACATTAAAAAATCTCCTTTTGAATTTCAAAAAATACACGAAAAAGTAAGTTTTACCAACTTTAAATCAGTTCTTAAGCGTGAAGCTATGCATAATACTCTCAAAGACCAAAATCAATCTAAAATTGCAAAATCTCAAGAATTTATCTAGTTTGAGATATGTCAAATTCAATTCAAAATATCCAAGATGAAATCATTGCTGAATTTTCTCGTTTAGATAGCTGGGAAAAAAAGTACAGCCATCTGATTCAATTAGGTAAAAAATTAGCCCCAATGGATGAATCTTATAAAACCGAAGATTTAAAAGTTAAGGGCTGTCAGTCCCAAGTGTGGCTGAAAGCAGGATTAAATACAAAGGGGAATGTTCATCTTCAAGCCGACAGCGATGCTTTAATTGTTAAGGGTTTAGTGGCTTTACTCTTAAGGGTTTATGATGATCAGTCGGCTAAAGAAATATTAAATACAGAGCTGTTTTTCATAGACAAAACAGAGCTTGCGCATCATTTATCCGCGAGTAGAACAAATGGCCTTAACAGTATGATCAAACAGATTAAATACTATGCTCAGGCGTTTCAGATTTTAGCAAGTCAGTCGGTTTTAACATCAAGTTTGAAAAAGTGATTTAAGAGGTAATTATGGGTAAGCAATGGAAGAAAGATTCTAAAGCAGAAATGGCGTCGAAGCGCGGTGCTATATTCACAAAATTCGTCAAAGAGATTCAAGTGGCCGCAAAGCTTGGAGGCATAGACCCCAACACTAACATTCGCTTAAGATTGGCTGTTGATATAGCAAAAGCGGCGTCTTGTCCTAAAGATACTATTGAAAAAGCAATCAAGCGCGGAGCCGGTTTGCTGGATGACGGCAAAGAGATTGAAAACTTAACTTACGAAGGCTACGGACCCCACCAAGTCGGTGTGATGGTCGAATGCCAAACAGATAATAGGGCTAGAACGGCCTCTGAAATGCGCTTAATGTTTAATAAATCCGGCGGCCAAATGGGCGAGTCCGGCGCCGTAGGGTGGATGTTTGACCGCATAGGTTTAATTGAAGCTGAAAAAAAAGGAGCTTTTGACTTAGACGAAGAAGCCATCGAAGCTGGGGCTAATGACGTTGAACTTGTCGAGACTAATGAAGGCACCAATATAGATTCGTCAATTAAACTTGCAGCATTTTTTACCGTTTCCGATGAGTTAGGACAAGTTAGAGATGTCTTAAGTCAAAGAGGCTGGAACGTTAAAGTTGCAGAATTGTCCTACAAACCAAAAAACCTTATGGACTTGAGCGAAGTTCAAAAAACAGAAGTCTATGAATTCTTAAATAAACTGGAAGATCATGGGGATTCCCACCGCGTCTACGCCACCGTCGGCTAAAATTAATTAGAATTTTTTTAAGTCTGTTGTCCAGATTAGTACTGGAATTCCCCAAAAATTTTACTCCTAAATTTTTGAGGAATTCCAATCTCATAAAATCAAGATATATTATTACTTTAATTGCGAAGTGACAATTTCATAAAGTCTATCCAAATATCTAACTACTGAATTTTGACCATCGATATCTTTGATTAAATAAGCAGGTAATATTTGTGATTGATCAATCATTTCAGCTTTCAAAATTAATTCAGCTATATTTTCCAAGTTATCAGCGAACAAAGCTCCATTAGTTTTCTTAGCAAGTGAAACTGATTTGAAAAATGTGTGCTTACTGTATCCATTTAACTCGCCTTGAAGAATAATTGTGGGTATTTTATGTAACAGTCCTTCAAAAAAATTAACTGGACCAATACTAAATGCTAAATCAGCAGAGCCATAGATCAAAGGCATTCGACCTGTTGTATCATTGAGTATAACAGCAGGAAGGAAGAGACTGCTCCTTTTATTTTCAAGAATCTCACTCAGGAAATAAACTGAAACACCACTATTTTTTAGATTTTCTAAATCGAATTCTGGATACCGACCACTCTGTCTCGAAAGAACTACTAAAGCTACTTTTATATCCGCCTCTAAAATTGATGAAACGATTAAATTAGGAGATACAGTATTATTGCCACCTCCATTAATTTTTTCAGAGGAAGTCAAAGTCCCATAAACACTTACAACCTTATCTTCAGGACTTAGGGAAAGTAACGATTTTAATAATCCATCCTCCTCTTCAGAAATTAGTGGGTTAGCACTTTTTATCAACGGCATACTTAACTCAAAAGGCATAAAATTATCATGTTTGTAATAGCTGTCTTGAATTAAAATATAGATTTGCCCCTTGGTGATATTTTCTTTAATTTTTGGATTATGAGGAAAATCTGCCAATGGAAATAGCTTTTGCATTACTTTAGCCGTGAAATCAGCTTGGTTTGTTTCACCTAGATAAGCAATGTTAGACCGGTTAATGATTCCATCTTTAGCGTAGTGTAAAATATTAAAAGCATATCCCTTTCCTCCACCAATTGTATGACTTAAATTGTTTATTCGATGAGTTTTTAATACTTCGATAAATTCAGCAGGCAACATCGTTCTGTGAGTAGGAACTTTGGAATCGAACAGATAATAAGTACAGTCATTCGCTTTCAAAAAAGAATAACTAAACAAGAAAAATAAATGAATAACCCAAAATATTGGCTTTAGTTTTTTTAATTCAGAATTGAACATCTGCTGAAAGATACTCATTTCTTATTTAAAAGCCAACCAAATAAGTTCTAAACGCGTCACATTTGCCCCCCCCCCCCAGTTTTTAAAAGTAGATTTAGTAAAAATAAAAAACCAAACAACGCTCTTCGATCTAAAGATTTAATCAGTGCAATAACAATATTGTTTTACCTTATCTTTCCTTCGTAACGAACAATGAAGTAACTTTGTCCAAAACCATGGGTTCTTTTAAAGATAAATAGATTTAAAGAAATACAAAAGAAATTAGCCGACGGTTTTGGCTTAAGTTAACTAATAATAAGACGTAGATTTTAATTCTATAGATTAAGTTTTAACTTTTAAGTTATGTAATAAAAAAACTAAGCTCGATGGCGCGAAGCCTTGCCGTTTTTTTGCAAGGCGAGTGACACTCGCTTCGCTTAGTTTATTTATTACATAACTTATAAAGTTAAAACTTAATCTAAAGCATTAAAAGACGGCTTGGATGTCGGCAGGGCGTTCATTGCCTTGGCCAAAGTTCCAAGTGATTTGAAATTTAATATCTGGTGTATTGGCTTGTCGACGATCGATGTTGTCATAAACATTAAAGAAAATATCAAGACACTCACCTGGCGGCGAATATCCAACACGCATTTGCCATTGCTGGATTTCATCATCATAAGTCGAATACAAAAGTTCCCCAGATAAACTTATTGATGGGAGTTTTAATCCTAATCCCGCTCCAAAAAATTCTTGCTGAAGCTCCACTTCATTTGTTCGACTGATTAAATTATTTTTCTTGTAGCTTGCAGATAAAAAATTTCCAGATTTAAAAATGTATTTAGATCTTGTAGAAATATTGGTCTCTTTGATTTTATGAAAATGGGCGGCTTGAGTGAAGGTTTCAATGTGTTTTGTTTTAATCTTAACTAATGCATTTAATGTAGACCAGGCGTCGGGGTTAGCTGTTCTCGCGTTTAAATAATCATAGTTTTGAGACAATTCAAAAAAGACAGGTTGGCTGTAATAACTGACATCCGAAGTCTTGTCTTTTCTAAGTAAAGTTTGAAGTAAGCTGAATTTTACTATTTGAGTGTCTTCGATTCTGTCATAGTAATCGAATTGAATACCATGATTATAATCAAAAAAGTCTAAGTCATTAATTGGCTGAAATCTTCTGTAGTAGGGCAAGCCTTTAGGCCCTTGAAAAAATAAATGGTCCGTTTCATATAATAAATCACCGTAAATGTAGGACATGGAAGGCTCAATAATATGCTTCCAGTTTTCATTTAAAACTTTTGAAAATTTAGTTTTAATTTCAAGTTCGCTTTCAATGTAAGATCTGTTGGCTGACTCCGAATAAGGAAGATTATCCGTATTTGCCGCGAAACCAGAATCAAACTCTGGAGAGAAAGCATAGAGAGCCTGATTAAAACTTAATTTTGGTAATAAAATAAAATTTTTGCCTAAGTTAAATGAGCCTACTATTTTAGGTTGAACAAAAAGTCTATGTCCGGATCTGATTAATCCAGAAGAAGGGTCAAAAGTACCATTGCCTGCAGTTAAAATGTCTTTAGGTAAACCGTTAGGAAGTTCTGTTGCAGGAAAGGTAGGAAGCTGAACATTGTCAAAAGACAAACCCTTTCGGCTAAATTTATTATACTCGGTATCAAAACTAAATCTAAAGTTTTTTAATAATATTGAATTCAGTCTTGAATATCTAAGTTGCGGAGTTCTGTGGACTGCATTTAAATTATCGGATTTAAAATCTTCAGTTAGTAAATTTATATTGTAAACTATTTCTGATGAAAAGTGGTTTTTACCTTCGTTCTTAATTAAAGAAATTTGATTTTCCACATTGGCGTCTCTTTGACCTTGGACTTCATTTGGAAAGTCTGAAAGATAAAGTAAATCACTAAAAAGTCTAATATTGGATTTTTGAATAAAATTATTTGGTAAGTAAAGTTGGTTTTTAAAATCTATAAACCACCGGTTCAAGATTCTGGTTGTTTCTTTATTATCGTTGAAGTCATAAGTTTCAAAATCATTGTCTTTTAAATATCCAAAATTAATTTCAGCGCGACTTTGAGAATCAAATACGTGTCGATAATTAAAGACAGATTTCACGCCAGACTTAGAATAAATAGTTGGAGTAAACGTGAGATCTTTATTGTCTGCAATGGCCCAAAAATATCCTTGCTCTAAACCGAACTGACCCCTTGAAGTTGAAAACACAGGAGCCGGCGGCAGTAAGCCCGTTTTTCTTCTGGTATTTACAGGTAATATTAATCTTGGAATCCAAAGAATCGGAATTTTTCCAGCTTGCAGATTAGCCCATCTGATATCCACATACTTGTTGATATCGGCTTTAATTTTTCGGGCACCAAACCTCCAGAGTGGGGGACATGTCACGCAAGTTGTGAAATAAGAATTATCCGCTTCAAAAACATCTTTATCAAGTTTTCGAATCTCTTTGGCTTCAAGTAACATTTGTCCAGACTCAATGCGGGCATTTTTTAAAATTCCAGTGTTGTTATCAAAAAAGATTTCAACATGATCTGCTGTCATTTGGGTCATCAAGTTTTCAATTTTTACTCCGCCCTTGGCTGTGAATCTAGATTCTGCTTTGATGATCTCGGCTTCTGGGGCTGTTAATTTATAACCCTCAAAATAAATAATAACATTACCTTTTAAAATGGCCTTACCAGTGTCTAGATCGGCTTGAATGACATCGGCTTGATAAATAATGTCGTTAATTTTGTCAGTTGGTTTATTAGAAGCTGGATCAGAGATTTTAGCCTTTAGTTTATCTGGCGGATTATTTTTAAGTTGATCTGTAGATTTATTTACAGATTTAAAAGCAGATTTTTTAGTTGGTTTTTCTTGTGCTAAGATAGGATTCGAAAAAAAGATCCAGAAAAAAAATAATAAATAGATTTTTAATTTCTGAATCAATTTAATGTTTTCCTCTTCATTATTTATTTGAAGTAAATCAATCAAAATATTAAAACTTTAATATCTGTAACATAATCCTTTAAACTCTCAGAATTATTCAAAAATCACAAACCAAAAGTCTAGGTTTAAAGTGCGTCAGCCATTTGCTAATAAACAGGGTTTAAAGTGCGTCAGTGATTGCGTGCGAAAGCAAGTAGCAACTATCCCGAAGCCATTTGCAACTAAACCTTGATATCAAAGCACGTCAGTAAATGTTTGAGAAAGCCAATAATTGATTTTGGGCTAGAAAAACACATTACGGCCTATCTATGACTGAAAAAACGGCATAAAATTGTATTGATTGTTAAATTTAACTAAAATGAAACTACGAGGTCCAGATGGAAGCAATTATTGAGTGGGATAATGAGGTCATTGTGGTTAAGCTTTCAGGGACTTTAGACTTCGATAAGGCCTTTGAGTTTAGAAAAAAAAGCTTACGTCATTTTATTCAAAATAAAGTTGTTTTTTCAATTAAGGATCTTAACTTTGTTGGTTCAACGGGCATGAGTTCCTTCGTTGAAACTTTGTCAGAATTGTCAGAAAAAAATCCAAATGGGGTTTTGATTTGTGATGTGGGATTAGAATATAAACGGTTACTTGAAACTTTTTTAAATGACAAATTTAAAATTTGTGATGATTTAAACCAAGCAAAAACTGTAGACATATCTTCAATCAGTCTTCCTGAAATAACCAAAATTGAATTTTAGTTAAAACCATCTTTGTTTTTTAAAATAGAGATAAGGACCAATACCAGATAGAAGCATCAAGCTAACAGCTAATGGGTATCCTAAATGCCAATCAAGTTCAGGCATATGATTAAAATTCATTCCGTAGACACTCGCGATTAATGTAGGAGGAAGAAATATAACTGCTGCGACTGAAAAGAATTTAATTATGGCATTTTGTTCAATATTAATCATTCCTAAAATAGCATCTAAAAGAATATTAATACGACTGGAAACATAGTTGGTATGTTCACTTAAGGCACTAATATCTTTAACATAGGTTTCAAGGTCTTCGATGTGCTCTTGTTTATTTTTTCCACCAACTAAAATTAAATAACTCATCTGCCTAGACAGAGTCAGTAAGCTTTCTCTTAATTTACCATTTAGATCACCAAACCTTCCAATTTTTCTTAACAGCTCTTGAAGATCGTTTGATCCTTTACGTTTTTCATTTGAAGTTTTTTGAAAAACACCAATAGATGTTAGGTCTAATTCACGTCCAATTAATTCTAAGGCATCAGATAAGCGATCAATGATCGCTTCTGTAATACCAATAAAGACATCTACACCGGAATGAATAGGGATTTGTTGGTGCTTAGAGCATCGGCTTAAAAATAAGACAAAAGATTTTGGCTCTGAATACCTAACTGTAATCAGAATTTTATCTTTAAAAATAAAAGTTACAGAATGAGATTCTGGGATCTCTTTTTCAAAATTAGTTATTAAAGTAGATGTCGTGTATATAGTACCTTTCTCAACATAAAGTCGACTTGAAACTTCAATTTCCGACATTTTTTCTCGGGTCGGTGTTTCAATTGAAATTAATGATTCGACCTCGTGTTCTTCTTGGTTCGACGGATAATTCATATCCACCCAAACTAAATTTTCAAGGCTTTTGGGCTTTGTTTCAGATTCAACAAGTTTATCGTTCAGGGATAAATAATATTTAATCATTGTCTAAACAGTCGGATTTTTGATAGGGGTCATTGAAGACTGTTCGATATCTTCTTCAAAATAAAGACCTTTCATTCCGCGAATGGCCGTTTCTAAAATGGCTTCTTTTTCGTGATGGCCTTTATCTTTCATGGTTTCAACCATGGTCAGAAGGTCACTGATTTTTTGATTTTTAGCTTTCATTTCTAACTCAAAATTTTTAATTTTAACGGAAAGGTCATGGCGCATACTCTCGTATATTTTATTTTGTGATTCTAATTCAATAAATTTTCTATTTTTTTCTTGCCACATATAATTCATGGACTGAGCTTGTTCTTCTAACATTTTCGCTTGAGATTCTAAAGTCTTAGAATTCGCATGGGATTCAGCCCATGACTTTTTAATTTCGTAATTTTCAACTTTAAATTTTTGAACTTCATTCGATTTTTGAGCTAAATCCTCTTGAAGTTTTTCAACTTCTGATGACCTAGCGGACTGAAGCTTCCTAAGCTCACCGTTTAAATCAATATTTTTATTTTCTAAAATAGCCTTGTCTTTCGATAAAGATTTGAGCTTATCATCTAGGCCTTCATACTGTCCGATGATTATGTCTCGCTCTTTAAGTTTATGTTGTAGGTCTTTAGAAATGTTCTGAAATTTTAAAGATTCGCTTTGAGCTTGATGGCTTAAAGTCAGAAGTTTTTCTTTTAATTCTTCATTTTTAGATCTTAATTCTTCAATTAAAAATTGTTGTTTTTTGACTTGGTCTTCAAATAGAACAAGTCTAGGTTTTAATTGGTTTTCAGCAGAATCTTTAATTTTTTCAAGTTCAACAACTTCAAGATCAAGTTGATTTAATTTAGATTCGTAGTCTTTTTCTAAAGTTCTAAACTGCGATTTTAAAACTTCATTTTCTGTATTTATCTGTTCAATTTTTTTTTGATTGCGACTTAAATCACCTAACATTTTTTGATTTTGACTTTCAGACAATCGATTTTTTTCAGTGTAAATTAAAAGTTCATCCCGTAGGGCATCGCTACTTGATTTTTCAACTTTGAATCGCAACATTAAATCATCAATCACTTTTTCAAGATGCCCGACTCGTCTTAGGTTAACGGATAGCCTGGCCATTAAGTCTTCATTATGCTTTATAACTGTTTGAAGACTCGATCCTGGAGATGATGAGCTGTGGTAACTGTCTGTTGTTACTGTTAGTAACTGATCGGGGGTTGGCGGTGTGTTTAAATTATTTTTATCACTCACTTAAATGGCCTCCGCACAGAACTGCACTTAACTCTAGTTGAAGGTTTAAGCTTTCAGTTGTCAACAGGTGAAAGGATTATAGCTTTATTGAATTTTGTACGCTCGTTTCAAAACATCTAAAACTTGGCCACCCTTAAGTTTTTTTCCGTTTACAAAAATAGTAGGTGTTCCCGTGATATTTAAATTTTGGGCAAACTGACTTTGATTGACAATAGCTTGATGAGTTTCTTCTGATTCTGTGCATGAAATCCATTCGGCTTCAGCTAGACCAAAGTTGGATATCATATCTTTCACTTTCAATTTTATTTTATCAAGGCTAACAAACATGTCTTTTTGATTGTCAAAAAGCCAATCATGCACCTTCCAGCCCTGACCTTGTTTTTCTGCACAGTAAGTGGTTTTTGCAAGGTAACAGCTGGGGCCCGTTAAATTGTTTTCAGTTGTTCTGCATGTTTGGTCCAGAGGAAAAGTATAGAATCTAAAATTTGCATCATGGTTGGCTAAAAAAGTCTTTATAGTTCTGGACGCTTTTTGGCAATGACCACATAAAAAATCAGCAAATTCGACGATTTCGAATTTAGTTTCCGAGTTTTTTGCTGGCTGAGATAAAGTTCCAGGTGTGTTCGCAAAGACAATCACATTAGATTCGTTTTTCCAGTCCGATAAAAGTGAGTCTAATTGTTTTTCAAATTTATCCCCACCATAATCCCTTTTCATTTTTGCACTTACAAAAATAGAAATTCCTGGAAATAAAAGAAGTGTGATAAATACTGCGTAAGGGACCTTACTTAAATTAAAAAGCCCAAAAACATTTTGTTTAAATTCAGCCAAGGGTGAAATCTTAAATACAAGATAGAGTTGAAAGAAAGATAGACCGTATAAAATAATACAAAATAAGCAGTACACGCTTAAAAAACTCAAAGAGATAATCCCCATAACGATAGATCCCAGTGCGCTCATTAAAACTAAAATTTGAAAAGCTGTAAACCACTGTTTCTTGAAATCATCACTTATCATGTGACCTAAAAGTAATATCAATAGAGCCAAGTTTAACCCTAGCCCCCAAACGGCCAGTGGAATTCCAAGAAACTGGGAGTAAGGGCTTGCAGAAACAGCTTCACAATTAAACTTTTCTCCGACATTACAAATTGAGTTTCCAGAGACGCCTTCGCCATAATGAATTTGGTAGTAGCTGTTAGTTAAATACGCATGTAAAATAATTGATAAGATAATCGTCAATGCAAGTAAGTAAAAGTTCTTAATCATTTGATATTTTCCTCTGATATTTTACTCAGGTTTCTTAAAAAGTTTTTCCTTGGGTCTTTTTTTCTTTAATAGTTCCATAAACGATTGAACAGAAACTCAAAAGATATAAGATATAATATGCATTCTAGATGGTTAAAGACAAGACGTCATTTTTATGAATCACTCCGCCAAGAAATTCAGCTTTTTACTGGCCCAATTTCTGACGACATTCAAGACTATCAAAATGAATACGAAAAAACCTTTGATCAAGTTTGGGATATCTCGTCAATGGACGAACTGGTTTCAAAGATTCTTGAAGCTAGATTTGTTATCGGTGGCGACTATCATTCTTTTTATCAGTCCCAAAGAACACATTTTAGGGTTTTACGGGAAGTGTATAAAAAGCTTAATACAAAAAAATTAGTCCTTATGCTAGAAATTTTTAATTTTAAGGATCAAAAAAAGATTGATGATTTTTTGAGCGGAAAAATTAACTTTCAAGATTTATTAAAAAAAACAAAATGGCAAAAAACATGGAGCAACTTGCCTATTGATGGATATGAAAAAATTCTGAATTGGGCCAAACTTAATAGTATTAAAGTCTTGGGCATCAATGACTCTAAACTGGATGATTTAAAAGAACGAGATCTTTATTCAGCTTCAGTTATTGATGATTTTTTTGAATCTGAGTCATTAAATTCAGACAATACAGTTATAAATTATGTAATTTATGGAGACTTTCATTTAGCTCAAGCTCATTTGCCACAAAAAATAAAAAACTTTGATTTAAATCGAGATGTTATTCTTCATCTCAACAGCGATAAACTTTATTTTGCACTTTCAGAGCATGCCATAGAAGATAAATTTGAAGTTCTGCGTCTTCAGTCAGAGTTTTGTATTCTAAGTTCGACCCCTTGGGTTAAGCTTCAAAGTTATTTGGTTTTTCTTCAAGAAATGGACGACCAAATGATTTCTGAAATCGAAAACGATGATTTATTTGAACCCGATTATACGGACTATTTAGGAAAAATATTAGATAACTATATTGCTGACTTTGAACTCCCTAATTGGAAAAATTTATTAGATGTATTAATTCCCAAGGATCTGGATTTTGAAAAGCTTGAGTTTTTAAAGTTAAAAAAACAAGACAAAGAGAAACTAGCTTATTTTGTTACGGCACAAAAAAATATCGTCTTTCCAAAAGATCAAATTCAGTTTTTAGCTAAGCCCTCTGTGAACAGTGCTTACAGCCTTGTCGGTGAATTTATTCATTCTCAGCTGAGCCAACGTGAAAGTTTAAATTGGTCAGGCGATTATTTTATGCAGAGACGAATTTGGCTTGATGCTGTTAGTTTCTTTTTTAACCTTTGGTTGAATCCAACAGTTAAAATTTTAAATGAATCTGATTTAAATGCTCGCCTTAAATCCTTAGAGCAAAAAACTGTTTTCGAGAACAATTTAGGCAAAGAAGGGGACTATGCAGAATCTGTTCTAAGATTTTCAGTCGATTTCAGATTATCAGAAATTAAAAATGTCACGTCAGATTTTGTTGATCCAGCTGAAATTAATAGACCCATCACCGACGCCCATTGGAGCGTTCAGCTCGAGGCTGCGGCCATTTTGGGTAAAATTATGGGTCAAAAATTATATAAAAAATTTAAATCAGGACTTATATCCAGAGATGCGTTTATTGGCTATTTGGGTGTTCCCATTGAGTCTGACCACTTTATTGCCATGTATAGACATTTACTAACTCAATTGGAATGATGTATCCTTTTTAAATGGATTTAAAATCAAAACTCAAAGGCATTAAAAACTCTTTGAAATCAAAATCAAATCATTTTGAAAACCAAGACGAAAGTTGGGTTATCTTAAAGCTTGATGCTGAAAATAATTGGCGCCCAATTGGGCCATTAACTAAAACTGAAGTTAAGGACAAATTAAAATCGGGAGATTTTAGACCTACAGATTTTTGTTGGATTTCTGGTTGGAAAGATTGGAAAAAAATCTATGAAGAATCAGCGTTTTTTTTAACTCAAAAACCTCCCATAACGTTATCAGAAAAAACGGATACCAGGTCAAATAATTTTGATTTCTATGGATCAGAATTCAAAGACTCGCTTGCAAACAGTTTATCAGAAGTCCCTCTTAAGATTTCACCATTACAATATTTAGGATGGAAATATAAGAAAAAATTAAAAGCCAATGATACTTTGGTTGAAATAGAGAACCGTTTTGAGAATCATAATTTCAACCGAAATAGCTGCCAAAACGGTGTCCTGAATAACCGTAGAGCCAACATGCCTGAACCTTGGGATTATGAAACTAAAAAATTAGATTCTGATAAATCCGAACTTTCTTTTTTTGAGGACGTGAATTCATCATTTGGACATGAATCGCATGCTTTTGATAAAAATTTTTCAATTAAAAAAAATTGGATACTTACGCTTTGTTTTATGACTTTCGGTTTGGTGATTTTTTCTGGCTACAAATCTATTCAGAATTTAGTCTTAAAAGAGGGTATAGATTTAAATTTAAGCTATTTTGTGATCGAGGACTTTACAAGTGATCTTCCAAAATACATGTACGCAAGGTCAGATCTTAAAAAAGGCCAACCCGTCAAAGTCAGACTGTTTAATGCCCAAGGGAAACGAGTTCGAACCCAAAATCTAAAAGCGGGTCTAAATCTTGTGTCTCAAGGAACAGGTCGTATTCGAATTCCACTTTATCCTTATAAGCTCACAGCTGGTGTTTATTTACTAAAAATTGAAATAGAAGGCCAAACACTAGAAAAAGAATTTGTTTTAGCCTATGACTAATTGCAGGCTATATAAATACAGGACTAAAAATGAATTTTAAAATTAAATCTGACTTATCAATTGAATTAGAATCCATTTTTAATATGAGCTTATTAAACGGTATTGCTAAGTCTGAATATCAAATTAAAAATTTATTAGAACAACCAAATGACACAAGTTTTGGTCAAATGTCTTTGCCAGTTTTTAGTCTATCGAAAACTTTGAGATTATCTCCTGCTGAAATAGCAAAAAGAATTGCTGAGTTTTTAAATCAAGAAAAACACAAATCTGAGTTTTTGAAAGAGGTTGAGCAAGTTTCAGCGATATCTGGATTCGTGAATTTTAAATTTAAAACTAGCTATTTAACAAATCAGCTTTTAAATTTAGTGAATACTGACAACGTTGGTTTTGTAAGAAAAAAAAATAATAAAAAATTAGTCATTGATTACTCTTCTCCTAATGTTGCCAAGCCTATGAACGTGGGCCACTTAAGAGCTACAGTTATTGGTCAGGCACTTAGAAATTTAAGCGTAACCCAAGGGTATGAAGTTGTTGGACTAAATCATTTAGGAGATTGGGGCGTCCAGTTTGGAAAGCTCGCATGGGCCTACACAGAATGGAAAAGTGAATATGACTTCAAAAATGAACCTTTCAAAGCTTTGTTTGATATGTATGTTCGATTTCATGATGAAGCTGAAAAAGATAATTCTTTAAACGAAAAAGGGTCAGAAGTTTTTATTCGTTTAGAAAAAGGCGACCCTGAAATTACTGCTCTTTGGAAGATGTTTGTTGAAATTTCAATGAAGGAGTATCAAAGACTTTGGGACCGTTTAGGAGTTAAACATGATCTAGTTCGTGGTGAATCTTTTTACTCAGATCAACTTTCAGACACTGTGGCTTTGGTTGAACAAAAAGGGCTGCTTGAATTAAGCGAAGGGGCTTACGTCGTAAATGTGGGCGAAGATATGCCGCCTTGTTTAATTAAAAAAAGTGATGGAGCTTCTCTTTATGCGACTCGTGATTTGGCAAGTGCCATTTATCGTCATGATGTCTTGGGCAGTGATTTAAATCTTTATGTGGTGGGTGTAGATCAAACACTTCATTTCAAGCAAGTGTTTAAAACTTTAAGTTTAATGGGGTATGAATGGGCAGAAAATTGCCATCACATTTCATTTGGTATGTATAGATTTAAAGATCAAGGAAAGATGTCGACTAGAAAAGGGCGAGCCATCTTTTTGGAAGACGTCTTAAACAAGTCCGTTGAACTTGTAAAAGAAATTATTGAAACCAAAAATCCAAGTTTAGAAAATAAAGATCTTGTGGCTGAGCAAGTGGGTGTAGGTGCTGTGATTTTTAATGACTTAGTCAATGACAGAGTTAAAGATGTGGATTTTGACTGGTCCAAGATTTTAGATTTTGAAGGGGATAGTGGGCCTTATATACAATATACTAGTGTCAGATGTTTAAGTGTAATTGAAAAATTTAATTTTGATATCACTAATACATATAATGATAAAATTAATTTTGAGAAAGAAGAAATTGATTTAATTTGTGTTTTACTTGGATATGAATCTGTTTTGAGTTTGGCATTTGAAAAATTTAAGCCAAGTCTTGTTGCTAATTACCTTTTGGACTTAGCAAAGTCTTATAATTCATTTTATAATAAACATAGAATCTTAGGATTAGAGGATAAAGACTTATCTACCAGACGAGTTCTTTTAACAATCCATTCGCAAAAAATACTAGGTGCTGGACTTAAGGTCCTAAATATTCAAGTTCCACAAAAAATGTAGTAAATTATTTTAAATTTATTAGCATTTTGTCCGATAGTAAATAATGAAATATACAGGTAAATTGTCGATAGGTAGACATGGATTCAATTTAATTGAACTTATGATTTCTACTACTTTAATCTCTTTCTTGATAATGCAAGCTTCAACACTTGCCGTGTTTTTTAACCAAAAAAATGTTTCACTAAAAAAAAGCTTGGATTCATTAGACGCCATTCAGATATTAGGAAAAATTTTAGCGTCTGAAGATAAGTGTTCAGCTAATTTTGGTAATAAGACTTCATCTAATAATATAAATATAGAAAATATTTACGGGATAAAGGCGGACAAAACTTTAAACTTAAATGTTGTTAAATTTGTAAATAACGATCCAAATCTAAAAATTTATATTGATAATGTGAACAGAGAGTTAGTGAGTGGAACAAATATCCACATGTCTAATATAATCTTAAAATCTGATAAAGATAAAATTTTTAAAGAACTTCCATTCTATTTCACTACAAAAGCTTTGAGCCCAGATAGAATAGAAACATGTTCTACGGATTCACTCGCCGGTGATTTAGATGATACAAATGTTGTCTGTAATTCAGAAAGTGAAGGGGTTACTAATTATGACTTCACTCAAGAAAAAACATTAACTTGTATTAATTCTGAGTGGAAAGATAACTCAAGAAACGGTGGTTCTTACGCCTCAATGATATCTGGATATTCTTGTAAAATACCTAATCCAAGAACCGGTAAATGTTCATGTCCTGATGGGTATTTTGCACAGATAGTATATTCGGTTGAAAATTACGGCTGTAAAAACGGCGTACTTGATGCCTGGTATGATACGAATGACAGAGAAAATAAAATTGTTACAAACGGAAGATGTGGGGCACAGGTCAAATTATGCGTCAGTCGATAGAAAATAAATTTCATATAAAAAGTGAATCTGGATCTATACTGTTGATCTTTATAATTGGATTAGCTCAGTTGTCTGCGCTTGTTATATTATCTTCAGGCTATTTTAATAAAGCCAAAAAAACAATTTCAAGCGTGGACGCCGAACTTGAAATTGAAAACAGTGATTCTATGATAATATCTTACTTTTCAGATGAAAGAGTCTGTACAGCACATTTTTTAAATAAAGACTTGGTTTTAGGTGATGTCGAGTTGACGTCAATTAAAAGTATGAAAACTGTAGGTTCTGATTTAGTGATGGATATATCACCACTTGCTGCAATAAATAATAACTCAAAAAATCTTAAAATTGCAAAAACATCATCTACAAATGTAAGTAAAGAATTTGTGACGAATTTAACTTATAACTATTTGCCATTAAAAAAATCTTCAGTTGTTGAGCTCAAAGTTGAATTGAATGCCGAGGGTAAAATTTTAAAATGCAGATCGAATATGAATGTGACTGTTGATGAATCCAAGTGTGACTCTTTTTCAAAAGGGAAGTTTATTTATAGTACAAATGACAAAATTCCTAAAGTTTGTGATGGAACAGCTTGGATTCCTGCTTATAAAAATGCAGGTTATTTTTCTTTTGCAACGGATGCTAAAGGTGATGTGGGACAATGTATGAATAAAAATATTTATACAGGTGGTTGTAAATGCCCTTCTGGATTCAGTTCAAAATTAATTTATGAATTCGAAAGTCAAGACTGCCGTGGGGGCTATTTCAATTATGGTTCTGGTGCTGGATGTGGGGCAAAAGTGATGGAGTGTTATTATGAGTCCTAAATTTTTTAATCAGACAGGTTTTTCTTTTGTTGAAGTCTTAGCCTCTTTGGTTTTGTTAGGATTGCTTTCTGTAAACATTGCTACTATGTTTGGTGAGATAGACAAGACAAGTTCAAAGATAGAAAAAAAGATGGATTTAAGAGATTATTACAAAATGATTAAAAATAGTCTAAAAGATCCAAATGTGTGTAAGGCAAACTTTAAAGATTTAGATGTGAATACAGCCTTCAACACTAACGAGATTTTTTTGAATGCAACTAAAACAATTAATTACTCTAAAGTCGATGAGAATTTTAAAAATTTAAATTTAAATTTAAATAATAAAGTAAATCTTTATGAAAATAATTATGTCTCAGATCTAGAAATTGTTAATAAAAAAAATGAAGACAACTCGATTAAAATTCCAATTTACTTTAATATTAAAAATGGAAAAATATCAGGCTGTTCAACTATTTTAAATACATCAGAAAAAATTAAATCTAATGTTTGTGATGCTAATACTATTGGTGCTACCAAATTAAGTGATATTTCAAAATTAGCTTTCAAAACAACGTTGATATGTAATGGCGACCAGTGGATTGCTGCGGATCCTAGTGGGGGTATGTTTACGAAGTATCTACAAAATGGGGGGCAGTGTAAAAATCCTAATCCGTCGACATCGGATTGCACTTGCCCTGTCCACTACAAGTCTGTTCCTATTTTAGGATTCGCAAATAAAAGCAATTGTTCGATTAAAGACGGATTAACAGACCATATGTACAACGAGGATACTGATTCTATTTATGAAGTTCCTGATTCAGTGAGAGGAACAGAAAACTGTGGATTCGATTTATATGTCTGCATGCCAGTTGGAATTGATGTATAAAAAATATTTATAAAATCCAGCTTATAAAATCCAATTTAGGCCTTCTGCCCAATCAAACATTCTGATTGGTGTTCCATGTATGCCAGATTTATAGATAAATAATTTTACTGGATGCTGGTCTGAATCTAAAGTTTTGAAAACTTGTAAAAAATAACTCCAATCTGCGATAGGATCACTTGATCCATGAGCTATTATGATTGGTGTTTTTTTGAGATAAAATTGGCTTTGTGAAACTAAATTGGGCACAACGGCAGATCCTAAATAAATCACTCCATCGATCAGACTTGAGTGAGCTTCGCTTCGACTTAGATCACTACAAATGAGTCCGCCTGCTGAAGCACAAGAGAGAACAACCTTAAGCCCACTGTTTTTGGCTTTTAGAGACTGAATCATAGTTCCAATGTTTTTTGCTCCTCGCTTATTTAGTCGTGCAGTAGGGCTTAAATAAAAGCCATCACTTCTTATTACAATATTTTTTAGTCGGTTAAAATTGCCACCAAAAGTCCAATCATTAAAACCTAAGTTTTTATTTCCATTTTGTCCGTGGATAAAAATGACTGCAAATTTAGCCCCTTTGATATTGCCAGCCACATTTGTGTCAACGCCTGAAATTCTGGTGGACCTTTCAAAACCAGTATCTAATAAAGTGACCCGTTCAGTTAGGGCTTTGTCGACAGGGATTTCGTCTTGCCCATTCACATCGCGAGCTTCGTTATAATCAAAAATCACAAAGTTGCCGTTAGATCTTGAGTCAATAACTCGTCGATGTTGAAACAGATCATTTTTAAAACCAGAAATTTGGATCGCAGATGCAGGTCCAGCAGATAAAGATAAAATCAAGAATATATATTTCATTTGAATTGAACTGCACGATGTATGCCTGCTAATTCAGGCTTTTAATGAATACAA
Source organism: Bdellovibrionales bacterium (assembly GCA_043764155.1). GTDB lineage: Bacteria > Bdellovibrionota > Bdellovibrionia > Bdellovibrionales > UBA1609 > JAMLIO01. The sequence goes on along the minus strand of JAYUKW010000031.1, from coordinate 117,920 downwards.
TTTTTTATTGATTTAGAATTTAGAAAAACTTGCAGAAAATTATACAAACTAAACACTATTCTAAATCACCATCGGTGTATTTTTTTACGACGTCTAGGCTTACACCACTGGCTAATTCTAGAAGTTTGAATTGACTGCCTTTTTTATCTCGATTGATTTGAAATACACCCAAGTTCGTCACCACTTTGTTAACACAATGAAGCCCTGTTAAAGGCAACTGACATTTTTTTAGTAATTTGGAATTTCCAGTTTTATCTGTGTGCTGCATCACCACAATCACTCTTTGAGCAGAAGCGACTAAGTCCATTGCGCCCCCCATGCCTTTCACCATTTTTCCAGGGATCATCCAATTGGCAATGTTGCCCTCTTGGTCGACTTCCATCGCACCTAAAACAGTTAAGTCCACATGCCCCCCGCGAATCATAGCGAAGCTGTCGGCTGAAGAAAAAAAACTTGCGCCTAAAACAGCGGTGACAGTTTGTTTACCTGCATTGATTAAATCAGGATCGACCTTGTCTTTTGTTGGAAAAGGTCCCATCCCTAAAAGTCCGTTTTCACTTTGAAACATCACGTCCATATTTTTAGGGATATAGTTACTAACTAAAGTAGGTATGCCAATACCCAGATTCACAGCCATACCATTTTTGATTTCAGATTCAGCAATTTTCTGAGCCATCTCTTCTCGAGTCCAACCTAAATCTGCGATATTTATTTCAGTCATTTTTGTCCTTGCTGTCTAGTTCACTCGATGGCTTTTGGAGGGGCTTCGCGCCCTCCGCCATCTCGCTGGAACTTTTCTATAGTTAGCTGTTCAATTCGTTTTTCAAAATGTTCGCCTTTGATAATTCGCTGGATATAAATGCCTGGAACATGAATTTGATCTGGGTCAAGTTCACCTAAAGCCACGATCTCTTCGACTTCAACGACTGTGATTTTTCCAGCCGTCGCCATCATGGGATTGAAGTTCGCAGCTGTTTTTCTGAAAACTAAATTTCCATAAGTGTCGGCCTTCCAAGCTTTAATTAAAGCAAAATCGCCCTGAATCGCTTCTTCTAATAAATAAGTTTTGCCTTTAAAAACTTTTGTGTCTTTGCCCTTAGCCACCTCTGTGCCCACACCCGTGGGTGTATAAAACGCGGGGATTCCAGCCCCGCCTGCACGGATCTTTTCAGCTAATGTTCCCTGAGGGGTCAGTTCAACGTCTAAAACTCCACTTAAAAACTGATCAGCAAAAGTTTTGTTTTCACCCACATAGCTTGAAATCATTTTTTTAATTTGTTTGGTCTTAAGAAGTAAGCCTAAGCCAAAATCATCCACACCAGCATTGTTAGACACGCAGGTTAAGTTTTTAACTCCGCTTTTTTGTAATGCTAAAATTAAATTTTCTGGAATTCCACAAAGACCAAAACCTCCAACTAACAAAGTCATATTGTCTTTGATTCCAGTTAAAGCGTCTTCGGCAGACTTATAAATTTTGTGTGACATAATATTTTTACACACGCTCTATGATCAGAGCGACGGCTTCGCCACCACCAATACATAAAGTAGCCAGACCAAATTGTTTATCATGGGTATGTAAAGCGTGAATCAACGTTGTTAAAATTCTGGCGCCACTGGCTCCAATAGGGTGGCCCAAAGCCACGGCTCCACCGTGAACATTAATTTTATCAAATTGAATATTTAAATCTTTTTGTGCGGCCATTGTGACTATTGAAAAGGCCTCGTTGATCTCCCAAAGGTCAATGTCAGCGACAGATTTTTTTGCAAAGCTTAATGCTTTTTTAATGGCTCCGACAGGGGCTGTTGTGAACCATTTCGGATCTTGTGCGAATGTTGCTTGAGCAATGATTTTGGCAATAGGTTTCGTCGATGTTTTGGACTGCATGTTGGAACTACCTAAAACTAAAGCGGCGGCTCCGTCGTTAAGTTTACTGGCGTTAGCTGCCGTCACAGTCCCGTTTTTATCGAAGGCCGGGCGAAGTGTTAGAATCTTATCAAACATTACTTTCGCGGGCTCTTCATCTTGAATAATTTTAATTGGACCTTTTCTGTCTTGAATTTCCAAAGTTAAAATTTCTTTTTCAAACCAATTTTTCTTTTGGGCTTGGAGGGCTTTGTTATAGCTTTCGACTGCGAACTCGTCTTGCTCTTGTCGACTTATTTTATATTCTTGAACGCAAAGTTCAGCGGCATTGCCCATGTGCCAGTTGTTGTAAGGATCCCATAGCCCATCTTTAATTAAAGAGTCCTCTAAAGTTTGATGTCCCATTCTGTAGCCAGCGCGCGCCCCCATCTGTAAGTAAGGAGATTGGCTCATGGACTCTTGTCCGCCGCAAACAATAGCCTCTGCTCGTCCTAATTTAATTGCATCATCAGCTAGCATGACCGCTTTTAAACCTGACCCACAAACTTTATTAATTGTTAAGCACTGAGTTGAGACTGTTCCGCCAGATTTAATCCAAGATTGACGGGCGGGGGCTTGGCCCACTCCGGCAGCAAGGACTTGACCCATGATGCACTCTTGAATGTCGTCTGGATTAAATCCAGATTGTTTTAAAGCCGAGCCGATCGCTTTAGACCCAAGTTCAGTTGAAGACATTGAAGATAAAGACCCGTTGAATGACCCAATAGGGGTGCGTTGAGCCGAAAAAATTAAAGTTGAAGACATCTCAAACCTCCGAATAAAGTGTTTAAATATAAAAACCTGCACAGATTAAATAAATTTATCTTTAAGTGCAATCCAAGTTTAACCACTACAGACACTTGACTCTAAGGCTTAGCTCAGACAGATTCTACACCTACTAAATCAAAAAATTTTATGAGGGAATATGCCTACTAAATCAAAAAAAACGACTGCAAAAAAAAATATAAAGACTAAAAAAACAGCAATAAAGTCGTCAAGTAAAACATCTGCCAAATCACCGGCAAAAAAATCCCCATCAAAAAAAATATCATCGGCTAAAAAAGTTATGATTAAAAAACAAGCTTCAGCCAAAGGTTCGATAAAAAAATCTAAAGTTATAAAACAAGCTCCGAAGAAAGGTTTAATCACCAAGTTTGTTGAAAAGTTGACTTCAAAAAAGGTAGAAAAAAAATCACCAAAGTCTGAACAAAAATCGTCGCAAAAAATAACTCAAAAAGTACCTGACATTAAGGCTTCTGTTGCTTCAAAAAATGACAAATCCAAAATTGTTAAAAATAATTTAAAATCTGAAGATAAGATTAAATCAAGTCCTACTTCTGATGGAAAAAAAATCTCGAAGATAGCCACGTCACAAGAAATAAAATCTTCAGGTTCAAAAAAGTCTTCTGACGTCAAAGGGTCGTCTCAGAATGTTGCTGAGCTGACTCAAGATTTTGCAGAAAAGAAATTATCCTCAGCTCCCGAGATCTTTTTAACTGATGCTGAAGGTCGGGTGCTTTGTAAATATTCTGGATGTGATGAAATTGCAGCAGTTGAAGGCTACTGCCGTTACCATTATCTTTTGAATTGGAAGCGCATTCAGTTGAAGAAAAAAATATTAACTGAAGGTAAGTTAGATAAATATATTCACGAGCTTACAGCTAAATACCCAGATAAGTATGTCGAAATGCTTAAGGGCGATTTAAAAACTGAAAAAGATTTTACGTCTGTTGTTAACGAACTTGAAATTGACGACACAGATAGTTCTATGTCTGAAGACGATGATGATGGATTCGAAGAAGTTCAAGGTGTGGCCAGCGGTAAACGCTCTTCGGAAGAGGATTACTAGCTTTCATTATTCTTCTAAATCAATGAGTGGCCTACTTTGCTTTGGTCTAGTTTTCTTATCTTTGCTGGGATAACTTTAAATATAAAACTTTAAGTATGTTTCTATCCATGAAATAATTTATTTATGGATACTATAAAATCATTTTTGAAATCTAAATCGATGAAAAAGCTAATCTTAGGCTCAGCTTTTTTGATGCCCACTTTGTTATTTTCCAACTTTTTATTAGCGGCACCTAAAGTTCAGTCTACTCAGCGATTTGATTATAATTCGTTTGTAGCTTCAGAATTTGCTCAAGATTCTGTTGAAATTAAGAAACCTGAAGATATTAAGCGAAAATTTTTAACGACAAAAAAACAAATGGCTGAATTCGATTCAGAGATGTTAAAAAAACCTGTAGTTGTTCCTAAAATGAATGTTTCAAGAAAGGGAACCCAAGTCACATTAAAGACAGCCACTAAAATTGCAGTGTTAGATTTTAAAAATTTTGATCAGAAGAAAATTTTTGTAAATGGCATAGGCGTTCGATTAAATTCTCAAAAGACATATTCTGATTATCATAAAGAAGTATTAAAAGCTTTAAGTCCAAAAAAAGCATTTTTAAACTATTTGTTTTCAGAGGTGTTTGCCGAATCCAGTGAAGATTCATTTTTAGGGTCTTATATTGCTTGGAGAAACACAGGCTCTTCAACTCAAAATATAAGTGTTCCTTGGGCTGACAGCTATATCACTGATGTTTTAAATCAATCTTACGAAAATGAATATAGTTACTTAATGAGTTCAAATAATGCAGTTGCCCCTGGAAGTCGAAAGTTTAATTGGAGTTCGATAGGTTTTACATGTGAAAATAATAGAGTCAGTCGAGTAGCACAACTGGATCTGGTCGCTAAAAACATTTCTACTCCGCAAAATTATCGTAAGTCGCCGAACTTAGTTCGTGAAGGCAATGGTTTTAAATTAATTATTACTTCTTTATCTTCAATTAACAATGAACATTGTGAATCTGTTTTAGATGCCAATGGGGTTGTTATTTCAAAGTCTGGCAGTGAGTCGATATTGGATGAGTGTCCTGGCCAAGGAATTAATGTTTTTGAAGAAGGTTTATATCCATTCGGGGCGTTTCCGTTAGCCGCTGATCTTTGCTGCCAGCAGCAAGGTTGCTACGAAAAAGTAATTCAAGAAAGAAAGTCTTTAGTAGCTAGAATGCTTGGAACACACAGGCCTGGTCAAGAATCTACCGACCCCGCCGGAGCCAATGGAAGTGGAGCCGTTGAATAATTAGTTAATGAATTTTTTTATTTTTATTTAAAATATCTGCAATCACTTCAATATCTTCAGAATCTAATTCGCCTTTAATTAAGCTAGGGTCTGGAGCTAATGAATCTCCTTCAAGTTCTTCGCTTAAAAAATCTTCACCTAAAAGTTTATTAGCTTCATCTTCAAGTTCTGGATTTATACTTTCTGATTTCGCATAAATTAATGTTCCATCAAAATCGATTTCAGTCCAAATAGCCGGAACACCAAACTCTTCTTCATCAAAAGAGGATTGAAATAAGTTAGCCGCACAATCAACTAACAGTTCAAAAATAGCCAAGGGCTTACTTTTTGAATCCACTTTTAAGTCCGTCGATAGGTCAAATTGAATAGGTTTGATGCTGTTGTTTAGCAAATAAGAGCATCTTAAAACTACTTCATTTTTATAAATACGACCTAGGATTTTAAAAGCTCCCGTTTTTGATTCGGTCTTAAAATGTGTTTTGAACAAATTAACCACTTGGACCTTAAAATCTTCAGGTAAATCGGTCCAAGCTTTAGACGCCTTTTGACGTGGTTTAATCATAGATTGTCCTTCAATTGCTTTATGTTGCAGCTCATTTACAATTCTTAAAAATTACCCACACTCATACAAAAAGTCACACATTTAGTTGATTGACCCTAAACGCCCTTAATTATATTAATTTGATCACCATGGATCCAAATATCACGTCACCTTTTTTTGAAAAAAGTAAAATCATTAAATTTAAGCCCCAGCTTAATTTAAAGTCCGACACAAGTTTGGATTCAGGGCTAAATTTAAAATCTAGCTCAAAAGATTTTTCTCAAAAGGTTTTGGATTTAAATTTGAAGTACTTTATTTCAACATATGGATGTCAGATGAATGAAAATGATTCTGAGCGCATGTCTAGTCTTCTTGAAATGATGAATTTTTCCCACTCCAACAGTGTGGACGACGCGGATTTAATTATTATTAATTCATGTAGTGTTCGAGAAAAGCCAGTCCACAAAGTTCATTCTGAAGTGGGTCGTTATAAAAAAATGAAGGTCAAAAATCCAAATTTAAGAATTGGAGTTGGGGGTTGTGTTGCACAACAAGAAAAAGACCAGCTTTTAAAAGACATTCCTGTTTTAGATTTTGTTTTTGGAACTGATGCGATTGATACATTGCCTCAGCTAGTCCACCAAGTTTATAATCAATTAGAAAATAGAAATGATCGTTTTTTTGCTACCCAATTTGAACATGCCAAGCCTTATCATATCGAAACATTAAATCGTGCCCCTGGAATTTCTAGTTTTATTAATATCACAAAAGGTTGTGATAATTTCTGTACTTTTTGTGTAGTTCCGTTCACCCGCGGGCGCGAGCGTAGTCGTCCATTCAAAGATCTGATCAGTGATATTAATATTTTGACTAAAAAAGGAGTTAAAGAAATCACTTTGTTAGGCCAAAATGTGAACTCTTATCTTTCTGAATGCGGTGTTAATTTTTCAGACCTATTGAAAGGTGTAGCTCAAGAGACAGATATTGAACGTATTAGATACACAACAAGTCACCCTAAAGACTTTACAGAAGAATTAATGCGCGTTCACGCGGACCATCGGGATAAAGTGTGTGACTATATTCATTTACCTGTTCAAGCGGGAAATTCAGAAGTTTTAAGTCGAATGAACCGTGGTTACACTCGCGAAGACTATATTAAAAAAGCCAAAATGATTTTTGATTATGTCCCTGGTGTCTCTTTTTCTACGGATATTATCGTTGGGTTCCCAGGTGAAACGGATCAACAGTTCGAAGACACGTTGTCTTTGATCGATGAAATTTATTATGAAAGCATTTATGCCTTTAAATACAGTCCGCGCCCATTCACCAAAGCCGCTAAATGGGAAGAGCAATTATCTGAAGAGCAAAAATCTGAAAGATTACAAAGACTTTTTGATAAACATAATGAAATGCTTTTTAAAAAATGTTATTTAGATGAAGGGCAGACCTACCCAGTTTTAGTCGAACGATTTGATGACTTAGGGCGTGTCCTAACCGGAAGAACAACTAAAAACAAAGTGGTTCATTTTATTGGAGACGCTCATTTAGTTGGCCAGACAGTTAACGTAAAAATTTACAAAGCCTTTCCGCAAACCTTAAGAGGTGAACTCGTTTGAAATCAAGTGCAGCTACAAAAGTCTTAAAAGGGATTAAAGAAAAAAAAGTGTCTGAAAAAAAGAACCCTGTAAATAATAAACCACCAATCAAAGTATTTCCTCAAGGTATTGCTGTGACTGGTGACGATTTGTCATCATTTGTTTTATTTAAAGATCTTGAAGGGAAAATTTCATTTCCTGTTTGGTGTCCCATTTTACCTTTTGGTATTATGCCTATGGAAGGCGAAATGAGTCTTAAAAATCCCTATGACTTGGCTCATGAAATATTAAATCAATTAAACTACAAACTTAAGCTTTGTACTTTTGACACTGTCGAGTCCGATGAGCAGTTAGCGACATTAAGTTTAGAGACAACTTTGAAAGATACAGTTCAGTTGATTAAGGTGAAAGCCTTTGAAGCCTTAGCTATTTGCAGTTCAAAAAAAGACATCGAGTTTTATGCAACCCAAAGTTTCATTCAAAAAACAAGAGATGTGGCCGTGTTTGAAAAAAACAGTCCTTCTCAGCTTTTGAAGAAAAACTCGTTTTTGAAATCTCGACAAAAATACATGATGTAAAGAAAAGTCCACTCTCATTGCCAAACTTCCTTTTTTATGTTTTAGATAATCATGAATATCTTAGGAAAGTCTCCTCAAATAAACCCAAAAACATTTATAGCGAAAAGCGCTGATATCTTAGGTGACGTTGTCATTGAAGAGGGGGCGTCTGTTTGGTTTCAGGCAGTTTTAAGGGGCGATGTGATGCCAATACACATTGGTAAAAATTCAAATGTTCAAGACGGCAGTGTCATCCATGGGAGTTATAAGAAAGCTCAAACCACTGTTAAAGATCATGTGACCATTGGTCATAAAGTGATTTTACATGGGTGCACGATAGAGTCTTATTCTTTGATAGGAATGGGATCGATTGTGATGGATCACGCTATTATTCCAAAAAATTGTATCGTTGGTGCGGGATCATTAGTGACTGAAAATGCTCGCTTTGAAGAAGGCTCACTCATTATTGGCCGACCAGCAAAGCAAGTTCGAAAGCTAACAGAAGATGAGATCAAGGGCCTTGAAAAAAGCGCTCTTCATTATGTAAAAGTAAGCTCTTGGTACATAACATAATATTAACGGAGATAAAAATGGATATTCCTAAAGCACTCACATTTGATGATATACTATTAGTCCCTCAACACTCGGTTGTCGTTCCAACTGAAATCGAACCCCGATCTTTTTTTGCCAGAGATCTATATCTTAACACTCCGGTGATTTCGGCCGCCATGGATACGGTCACTGAAAGTAAAGTGGCAAGGGTCATGGCCCAGTTAGGCGGTCTTGGATTTATTCACAAAAATTTAAGTATAGACGAGCAATCGAGCGAAGTTGAAAAAGTTAAAAAGTATGAAAGTGGAATGATTAGAAATCCAATCACTCTTTCTCCTGAGCACAAAGTCAGCGACGCTTTGGATTTAATGAAGCACTACTCAATTAGTGGTGTGCCCATCACTGTGAATCAAAAACTAGTTGGGATTTTAACGAACCGTGATTTACGTTTTGAAACCAATGTGGATCAGATGATTGAAAAAGTGATGACTAAAGAAAATCTAGTCACAGCCAAAGAAGGCACGACTTTAGATGATGCAAAAAAAATTCTTCAAAAACACCGTATTGAAAAATTACCAGTCGTTGATGATCAAGGGCTTTTAAAAGGTTTGATTACAATTAAAGATATCGAGAAAGCCCACACTTATCCAAGAGCCACAAAAGATAACTACGGGCGTCTCCTTGTCGGAGCGGCCGTTGGTGTAGGGTCAGCGAATAAAGAGCGAGTTGAAGCTTTAGCTGCTGCTGGGGTCGATGTTATCGCTATTGATACAGCCCACGGGCATTCACAAAATGTGATTGATATGACGGATTGGGCGTCTAAAAAATTTAAAGATATTATTATTGTTTCTGGAAATATTGTGACAGCGGATGCGGCTAAAATCCTTTTTGAAAAAGGGGCGGATGTTGTCAAAGTTGGCGTGGGATCTGGAAGTATTTGTACAACAAGAATTGTTTCCGGCGTAGGAGTTCCTCAAATCACGGCGGTGATTGAATGCTCAAAGGTCGCTAGAAAATTTGGTAAGACAGTTATATCCGACGGAGGAATTAAATTTTCTGGGGACGTCACTAAAGCGCTGGCTGTTGGTGCAAACACAGTCATGCTTGGAAATATGTTAGCCGGTTGTGATGAAAGCCCAGGGGAAACAGTTTTATATCAAGGCCGTACTTATAAAGTGTATCGTGGGATGGGAAGTTTAGGTGCCATGTCCTTAGGTTCTAAAGACAGATACTTTCAAGATGCCGTGAACGACATGGATAAGCTTGTGCCAGAAGGAATTGAAGGACGAGTCCCTTACAAGGGATCTATCAGCGGGATCATTCATCAAGTGATGGGTGGTTTAAAATCAGGAATGGGCTACGTGGGGGCTAAAAACATTGAAGAGCTTCAAGCCAAAGCCAAGTTTGTTGAAATTTCTGGACAAGGTTTAAAAGAGTCCCATGTTCATAACGTCACAATCACCAAAGAAGCCCCTAATTATCGACTGGATGCTTAATGGATAATTTAAATTCAGGGATTTTAATTTTAGATTTTGGGTCCCAGTACACACAATTAATCGCTAGACGTTTTCGTGAAATGGGAATTTACTCCGAAGTCCATCCCTATAATTATAAAACTGAAATCATTAAATCCAGACATCCTGCTGGAATTGTTTTAAGCGGTGGCCCTAGATCTGTGACAGACAAAGAAGGCTTTGTTCGGGACATCGTTGAATTGTTAGCGATAGCCCCAATCTTAGGTGTCTGTTACGGCATGCAGCTGATTGTTCACAAGCTTGGGGGCAAAGTTACAAGCTCTAATCATCGTGAGTACGGTCTTTCAGAAGTGATTTCAAAAACTTCAGATTTAAAAAATTCAAAAGTCTGGATGTCCCATGGGGATGTGATTTCTGAAATTCCAAAAGAATTAAAACAGATTGCTGTGAGCGAAAACGGTTTTCCCGCGGCTTTAGAATCTGAAAATATATTATGTTTACAGTTTCATGCTGAAGTGACCCACACTGAAAATGGTCATTTGTGGTTCGAAAGATTTTTACAAAAAACTCCACGAGTTCAAAAATTATGGAAGCCCAAAGAAATTTTGCAAAGTTTAACGGATAAATATAAATCTGAAGTTAAAGACGATGAAGTGATTTTGTGTGGTTTATCCGGTGGGGTAGATTCAAGTGTAACGGCCACTATACTTACTAAAATATTTGGGCCTGATCGAGTCATGTGTGTTTTTGTCGATACGGGTTTACTTAGAAAAAATGAATTCGATGAGGTTTTAAAATCCTATGATGGCTTAGGTCTAAATGTAAAAGGAGTGAGAGCTGAAAAAGATTTCTTTGATGCCTTAAAAGGAAAATCTGATCCTGAAGAGAAACGAATTGCGATAGGACATACATTTATTAAAGTTTTCAAAGCACAAATTCCTAAAGATAAAAATATTAAGTGGTTGGCTCAAGGAACTCTTTACCCTGATGTGATTGAAAGTGTATCGCCAACCGGATCGAGTGTGACTATTAAATCCCATCACAATGTCGGTGGGTTGCCTAAAGATTTAAATTTAAAATTGATCGAACCACTTCGTGATTTATTTAAAGATGAAGTTCGAAGAATCGGGAAAGCCTTAGATATGCCGGCGTACTTAATTGATCGTCATCCCTTCCCAGGACCAGGTTTAGGGATTCGTATTTTAGGCGAGATTCACCCTGAAGATGTTAAAATTCTTCAAGAGGCCGATGCCGTTTACATAGATGAAATTAGAAAGGCCGGCCTTTATGATAAAATCTGGCAAGCCTTTGCTGTCTTACTTCCTATCCGAGCTGTTGGTGTGCAAGGGGACTCTAGAACCTATGATAAGGTTGTGGCTTTAAGAGCAGTCACCTCTGTCGATGGTATGACTGCCCATTGGTATCCCTTCGAATTTGAATTTTTATCCAGAGTTTCAAATCGTATTACAAATGAAGTCAAAGGTGTGAACCGCGTGGTTTATGATGTCAGTAGCAAACCTCCGGGAACTATTGAGTGGGAGTAGGTCTAAGAAAACCTCCAGTAGATTTATTTAAACTTAAAAGATATTTGATATTTAAAACAGGCTCGTTGGCATACAGCTTTGCAATTTTTTTGCAAAGCAAATGACAAGGTCTCGCCTGTTTTAAATATCAAATATCTTTTAAGTTTAAATAAATCTACTGGAGGTTTTCTTAGATAAACTTCGCCTCTTGTTCTTGAAGGGGGTTACTTACCTGTAGGTCATTTAAAAATAAATCTTCAAGCCGGTGAAAAAGCATACTTGGCTGATTAAGAATTTGAATTTAAACAAATATTTTTTAGAGAGAACTTTAGGATCTCGGTTTTAGCGTTGCAGTCAACATTAGGTTCTGTTTTTCCATTTGATATGTCTTCATAATATTTATTTATATTTGCGGATTTTGATAAAAAAGCTAATGCAGTTAAATTCTTATTTGTTTTCACAGATTCAGGTTTTAAATTACAAACTGAAATTGAATCTAAAATTTTTAATGAAGAAAAATCATCAACTTCACCTTTACAGCTTGCTCGTAATTGAACTAGAAAATTTTGACCCAAAACATGGCCTTCGTCTCTAACTGTTAAATAGACAAAATGGCCGCCAGCTAGGGGGATTTTTTTAAGTAATCTTACATTGAAAGAGTTCTTGGCAATAATTTTCATTTTCTCTTCAGCCGACGCCGAAAAAGAAAAAATGAAAATAGTAAAAAAAATCAAAATTGAATTCTTCATAAAAAATTACCCCGCACACAAAGGAAAAGATAAATGTATATGATCATTATGAAGAGTATTGCCACCAAGCTTAGACGAATTATGTCCTACAGATCCTTCGTGCTCTGAATTTCCAGGTTTGCAAGATGATGGCATAGACTGTTTCCAACACTGCCTGAAGCTGTCATAAAAAATGGCCTGTTGCCCTTTGTAGTCTCTAAGCAAAGTACTAATTTTAAAGTTATTTCCTTTCGCATCAATTAAATTAAAGTTTTTTATATCTAATGCTCTGGCATAGGCATGATGACTTAATCTAGTTGAATTTCTAGCTGTTCTATCGTTGTAGCTTCCTAGATGATTTATAAATATTTTTTGAATATTGGTATACTTAGCTTCATTAGACGCATCGAAGACACATTTGAAAAAAATTTGATTTAGATTTTTTCCAAATTTGTCTTCAATAAATGCGCGGCCACAACTAAGATCACTATTATATCCACCAGAAGACTTATGATTTTGTCGACATCCATCCCATCTTTTCGAAGGACCGTGGGCTAAATTAAAACTTTGTTGCTCAATAAAAAAAGTATTTTTTAATGTATCACCTGGAATGACGGGCGATGGTTCGTCTACGATCTCTTCCTCTTTTTCGTCTTCAGGTGGAACAAAGTCGTCATCAATCTCTGTGTCATCAAAATTATCAATTGATCCAAGACTAGCCACTGTGAGCTCTTGAAAAGAGCAGGATGTAATAGAAGCTAAGATTAAACTTAAAAAACAAAATTTTAAAATCTGCATCACTAGACTTACGGCTGCTTAATCAGTTTAGTTTAATTCGATTAAATTCGTAGATTTAAGTTACATTTTTTAAATAAAATTTTTTTTTATGTGTCTATATGAAGCGATTCTGTCCCGTGTAAATTGTTACCCGATTCTGTCCTCCCCTGTGCGTTAGTCTTGTAGTGTTTCAAGGTGAGACGTGAGTTTGGGGGAATAAAGGGTATGGGAGTTAGTTTGTCATCAAAAGAACGACATCAAATCGACAGTATTGAGAGGTTTATTTCTGGCACTTTAAGTCGTAAAGACTGCGCCTTGTTTTTAAATTTATCAGAGAGATCTATTTCAAGAATAGCTTCGCAAGTTCGCCTGGAAGGCATAACAGCAATTTTACATGGTAACAAAGGGCAAGCGCCAGTGAATAAATCCTCATCGGAGTTAAAATCTTTAGCTTATCAATATGCGATTGGAAGGTATTATGATTTTAATATTTTACATATGTTTGAAAAGCTTCAATTAGATATTAATTTAAATATTAGTTACTCCACCTTTAGAAAATGGTGTCATGAATGGAATTTAGTTAAGCGCACCCGTAAACACAGAAAGCCAAATGGACACAGTCACCGTCAGCGTCATCATAACGAAGGCTTTATGCTTCAAATGGACGGGTGTGAGCACATGTTTTGGAAAGGAGAAACGACAGTTTTAATAGCGGCGATAGACGATGCAACAAGTGATGTACCATTTGGTGGGTTTTATAAAACTGAAGACACGATTAATTGTATGGATGTAGTTGAAAAGATAATTAAGATAAAAGGAATACCAAAATATATTTATACAGATCGTGCGGGTTGGCTTGGGGGAACAAAGCGGCAAGATTTTACTCAATTCTCTAGGGCATGTGAAGAGCTGGGGATCGAAGTTATATGCGCCAATAGTCCTCAGGCTAAAGGCAGAATAGAGCGCTTATGGGGTTATTTGCAGGACCGTTTAGTTGCAGAAATGAGGTTACAAAAAATTAATAATGTTGAAGATGCGAATAAGTTTTTTAATAATTATATGCAGACCGAATGGAAAAATAAACATACAGTTAAGCCGATAAAAAAAGAATCTGCATACAGACAAGTTCCTGAGGGTTTAAATTTAAATGAAATTTTTTGTATGAAGTATCAAAGACGAGTTGCTCTTGACCATACGATAAGCTGGCGTGGAGAAAAATTTTTAATAAAAAATCCACCAATAAATTTATCTAAAAAAGATGTGGAAATACGTTTTTATAAGGATCATACATCGAAAGTATTTTTTGCTGGACGAGCTTTAGAACTAGAAAAAGTTCATAAGCACTCGCCTTATGAATTAAATGCTGCTTAAATATACTCACGAGACAAAATCCCTTAACAATCTACGGGACAGAATCGCCTGCTATCGACAAAAATTTTTTTTTATGTGTCTATATGAAGCGATTCTGTCATGATTTTATTATTACCGACTCTGTCTCAACTGCTGCGTGAGTCTAGTTTTGTTCCAAGATCAGACTAAGATTGAGTGGGATCAATAATATGGATATTAGTTTGTCATCAACTTGTTAAAGACACCGTGCCATTAGTTCGCCGCGCATTTGAAACTGCATTTTGCAGTTTATCAAATAGTGTTCGACCTTCATTGGCCGTAAATCCTTTCAAATTTAAATCAGGGGTTGATACGTCTTGGGTCATCAGACTTAAAGTGCAACCATCTGTTAGTTTTTCAAAAAGATTTCTTTGGTACTTCAAATCTTTAATGCGCCAAAGCTCAAGTGAATTGATCGTCGTACTTAGTAATCCTTTTTCTATTTGAATTCGCTTAGAAGAAATTTTGTAATAAGTTGTTTTTACTTCAAGCCAAATTTTAATAAACATTGGGATCGTGATAATTAAACCAATTCCAATGGTCACAATTGAAAATAGACCCATCATCCAAAGAGCACTTGAATAGGCTTTTAAAGACCCTTTACCATCAAAAAGAATATCTTCAGTTGTCATATTTTCCTTATGTTAAAATAAAATTTAAAATTTGGTCTATTTTATAAACATTTATATTTGAAAAATTTAATTTACCCATTCTATTCAAAGGTACGAATACGAGTCGAGCCGATCAGTGTCTAAAACTTAAAATTGCTTAAATCTAGAATTATAATAAATAACATGATGTTCCCAGGTCCTATTTGTGTTTTTTAGAGAAACAATCGTATATTCGTTTGCAGCTGGGGGGCTAATCTTTGAAACAAAAAAATAAAAAGATCTTTTTATTTTTTAAAGTCGTAGCCTTGGTTTGCTGTAACATAATATTTATTAATCAAAGCTTTTCAAGAGGTTTAGCTCAAGCTCATAAAAATTTAAAAAGTGATGTGGAAAATCAAAAAAATCTACTAGATGTATTAATAAAAAAATCATTAGATCTAGATCAGAAAGCTCAAGAGATTGAAGCTGAATCCTCAATTGAGTGGCTCGGTTTCATACCTGGTTATTCTCCATGGGAAACCCAATTGAATACAAGTTTTGAAAAGCTTTGGAGTGATTCAAATTCCAATATGAATGATGTCAGTTACCAGGCTATTAACTTGGTCTCTAAGGTTCAGCAAAGGACACCTTATGGTCTGTCTTTAGATTTAAGTTTTGAAAAACTATTTGATATTCCAGATGTGAATACGTTTTTATTTAAAGAGCGAGTCTCTGGAAATATTTATATCTCTTTACTGAATGACTTCTTAGGTTTTAACACTCAAGAGATTTTAAATGCGACTGATCAAAAAAATAAAAAGGTTTTTGACAACAAAAAACTTCTTCAAGCATGCCAAAAGATTTCCAATCAATTTTTTGAGACCTTTCTACAAGAGAAAAACTTAAAAATACTATCAGAATCTGTGGATGATCTTAACTTTATTCAAAGTCGATTGAGCCTTAATACAATCACTCAACAAAATAATTTATCTTTAAAGATTGATAAATCACAATTATTAAACAGGGTCACAAAATCCATTCAATCTTTTAAAATGAGTCAATTGAACTTAAGTGATCTATTAAGACTTAAAGCTATAGAGCTTGAAAATTTAAGTTTAAATGAAAATATAGATTTGATTTTAAAAGATCAAAGTCAAAAATTTCAAATTATAGATCAATTGAATTTGGAAATTGAAATTTTAGACGCTCGAAAAAAGTTACTTCAACTCAATCAAAAAAACGACATTTCAATTTATGCTGGATTAAGATCTTTTGAAACCCTACCTTTAAATGACACTACTAATTCAAATGTTGTAGGTCTAAATTTCAATTGGAACTTCAGCAATATTCAAATCGAAAATTCTAAAAAATCATTAGAGTTCGAAATTATACGAAGAAAAATTCAACGGGATCATGTCTTAAGTCAGCAAAAAGAGATTCAACTGACTTTTCAAAAAGCCATTGAAGACCAAGTTCAGTCTCTTAAAAACATGAAAGAGGCTGAAACTTTTGCCGATGACTTGCAGCAGATTTCAATCAAAAACTTTTTAAATGGTCGCATTGGATTTTTTGAATTTCTAACCACAAGAAATCAAATCAATTCGGTCAAGACAGACTACAATCAGGCATTAGTTGATTTTTATAAAATCATTTTAGATCAATCCGTCTATTTAGGGGACGTCAATTCAGCGTGCTTTTTAAATTTACCAGATCAAAAAATTGAATCTGGCGTAAGTCAAAATTCTAATGATTCTTTTAAAACTTCAAATCAAGTCTCAAGCGCAAACCGTAAGTTTGAGGTGAACAGGTGAGTGTTTTTTATTATTTTTTAAACCGTTCAAAACTTGTGAACCTTATTTCGATTATGGTTTTGATACTAGGCGTTTTGTCCTTATCGATGATGAACCGGGATTTGGCGCCGCCCTTAAATTTTAATATGATACTTATTGAAGTTTCATATCCAGAATCGACTGCGGCCGACCTAGAGCAAGAGGTCACATTTCCTCTTGAAGAAAAGTTAATGAGCTATCCTGGAATTCGAAAGATCGAATCTGAATCAAATCAAGGTCGGGTTAGAATTTATATTAACTTTCCTGCAGATTTTAAAAATACAGCCCAGGCTTCAAATGAGATCAGACAGATTGTTGAATCCTTAAGATTTTTTCTACCGGAAAATATTCGAAGTATAAAAGTTGTAGAGCAAAAAATCACGTCTAATTTTCAAAATGCCCTTATTGTTCGAAGCTTTGATTTAGAAAATAAAGATCATCGTCTTTGGCTTGAAGTTTTAAAAAATAAAATCTCTCAGATCCGTGGTATTGCAGAAGTTCAAGACAGTCATTTTCCAAAAAGATCGGTTAAAATTGATTTGAATGAAGCCAAAATGAAAAATTTTGAAGTCAGCTCACTTGTCGTTAAACAAAAAATAAATGATTTTTTAATGTTTAGACCTTTGGGAACCATTCGTCGGGGAAATAATTTCACTTACATAGAGTTTGAACAAAACATTGAGTCTCAGTTTATCGAAGATTTAAATAACCTGGTGATTTATTCAAGCCCTACTGGGTTTAAAACCACTTTGGGTCAATTTGCAGTTGTTGATTATTATTATCCCAATCACGATCAGTGGACTTATGATGGGGATAAAAGAGCTTTTTATATTAATGTTAAAAAAGATTTGAACAGCGATATTATTTTACTTCACGATAAAGTTTTAAAAGTTTTGGATGAAGCCAATAAAAATAAATATGGAATAAGTGTCGCTTCCGTCATGAGTGGCAAAAGTTTTATTCAACGACAGTTGAGCGCTTTAAATTCTGATGGAATTGTGGGTGTGATCATTGTGTTTGTCTTTTTACTGATGTTTTTATCAGTGAAATCGTCCTTCTTTACTATTTTGGGTGTTCCATTTTGTTATGCGGCCACATTCATCACCATGATGATTATGGGTTATGACATTGATATTTTATCTATTGTGGGGCTCATTTTAGTCAGTGGTATGTTAGTAGATGATGCGATCATTGTATGTGAAAAATATAATGAAGGACTTGAAGCGGGATTAACCCCAAATGAGTCTGCCAAAAAATCTATAGATGAATTATTTATTCCAGTCTCTGGAACTATTTTAACGATCATGGTGGCCTTCTTACCGCTCCTTGTTATTCCCAGTGAATTAGGCAATATGATTTCATCCATCCCCATAGTTTTAATTACTGCCTTGGGTTTTAGCTTGATTGAATCCTTTATGATTTTACCTAATCACTTAAGCCATTTTGTAAAAAAACCAAGTCAGACTAAACTTAATCTTTGGTTTGATAAGGTTAGACTAGCTTATGAAAAATTAGTGTTGATATTTTTAAACTGGAAGATCTCTATAAGTTTATCATTTGTTGTCATAACCACATTGCTTTTTTATTTTTCTATGGATGTTGAGAAAGACTTTAATCTAAATATTTCAGATGATATGGTTCGGATCGATGGGGAAATTTTATCCACTCAATCTAAAGAAGACACTTTTCGCCAGATTGAACCCTTATACAAAAAACTTCAATCTTTGAGTTCAAAAGACGAGTTTGAAACTATTGATTTAAGTATTGGTTCCGTCTGGAGAAATGGCGAAAACATTATAAGCGACAACGTCTTTAGAATTTTGGCACGTGTCAAAGAGAATCATACTCAGCCTGAACAAATTAAAAATACTTTTTTAAAAAAAGCAGAAGCGGTCGTTAAAGATCAAAAGAAGAAATACAAATATTTAACGGCCAGTAAAACTTGGTCCGATGAAGAAAGTGATAAATCAAAATATTTAACTTTTAATTTTTACACCAAAAATACTAGAGAAAATTTAAATCTAAAATCCAGCCTAGAAACTTTACCTCAAAAAATAAAAGATCTAGGACCTTTAGATTTAGGTCAGAATATGACTGTCAAAAGATGGGTGTTCACCCCTGACTATAATAAAATGGCTAAATATTCTATTGATAAAAGTTCGATTCAAAATGCTGTCTTGGGTAAGGTGGATGAAAATTGGATTAAAGAGATTCGAATTGAAGGTCGGGCGTATCCCGTGAACTTCACCATCAACAGCTCTGAAATTACGAAAAATGGATTTGATCCTGAAAAAGTAAAAGTCTTAAGTGACAACCAACGCTTAATTCCGGTGTCTGAATTAGGGGCGTGGAAGCTAGAGCAATCGCCAAAAACTATCAGTCATTTAAATGGATACAAAGTTCAAAGTGCTAAATTTAAAATCATGAATGAAAAACGCAGAGAACAGATTGTTAAAGAGGCTGACTTATTTGTGAAAACTATTGAAGCCCAATTTCCAGAGCACATTATTCGTGCCAGCGGTGAATCTTTACAGGAGGCTGAAAACAAAACTTGGGTTTTAAAATCTTTGATCGCCTGTATCTTAGGAATTTACTTTGTCTTGACTCTAGCTTTAAATTCGCTCACTCAGCCTTTGATCGTGAGTCTTCCCATTCCGTTTTCGATCGCAGGCGTGATGTTGCTTCATGAATTCCATGATCTACCCTTAGGTGTTTTTTCGATGATTGGTTTGATTGGCGCCATTGGGGTGTCCGTGAATGGAACCTTAATCATGTCAGACCAGATTAATATTAAAGTCGCTGAAGGTTTATTATCTCTAAAAGACTGTGTGAAAGTGGGCTCCGCCAGCCGGCTAAGATCTATATTTTTAACCACAGTTACAACTCTAGCCGGACTTTTTCCGATGGCTTATGCTATTGGGGGTGACACGGGGTTTACTCGTCCCATCGCCTTTACAATGGCATGGGGAATCGTATTTTCTGCGGTCATGACACTCATCTTCTTTCCCAGTATCTATTTATGTCTTCTGGTCCTGATCCAAAAAATCGAAGCCAAATTCCATTAGCCAAGCGGAACCCCGAAAGGTGCCAGGTTCCGTTTGAGAATTAAATCAATTTAGAATGATCTAAAAGGGAATATATCAATTATTAAATCTAAATAAACAGCTTTAATTCTCAAACGGAACCTGGCACCTTTCGGGGTTGATCTTAATGGCACCGAGTCATTATCTATTCGTTTCGAGCTCTTAGGACCCTGATCTTTAGTTTTATGAAATGGTGTGTGATTTTCTGATACGAGTAACCTTAGGTCTTAAGACATATTTATGTTAATATTTTCTCCATGAGTTTTGTCCATTTACACAATCATAGCCATTACTCACTTCTAGAGTCCTCAACAGAGGTCAATCTACTAATTGAAAAGGCCAAGTCTTATTCTATGAAGGCCTTGGCTTTAACAGACAACACTAATATGTTTGCGGCGGCTGAGTTTTACTTTTCGTGTAAGAAAAAAGAAATCAATCCTATTTTGGGTTTAGAGGTCTTAACTTCTTTTTCAAAAAATATTCATTTTGATAAGTCCTTACAAAATATTTCTGCAAAAAGTGCAAATAAAAATATGTCATCGATGAGTGATGCAAGTATCAATATTAGCACTGAAAAAAGTATGGAAAAAAAAACGGAGCAAAAATCACAAAGTAAATTAGATAAAAATGCGAATTTAAATCCAAGCCAAAATCCAAACAACTACAATCTTAAAAATTTTGGGAAATTAGTTTTTTTAGCTCAAAATTATAAAGGCTATCAGAAGCTGTGTCAGATTTCGACCAATGCCTATAAAAATCAACGTCGTACAAATTTTTCAACTCCATTTTTAGATTTTTCGGAATTGGAAGATTTTAATCAAGACCTTATTGTTTTAACGGGTGGCTTTGATGGCTGGTTGGCTCAGATGCAAATGTCGTCTAGCCAAGATCAAGCAATGAGCCACCTATCAAATTTAAAAAATATTTTTAGTGATCAGCTTTACTTAGAATACAATCTTCATGGTCTTGCTTATGAAACTGAATTCCATAAATTTCTAAACCAATCTTCAAGTGATTTAAAAATTCCATTGGTGGGCGCGAATAACACTTATTACTTAAATCCTGAAGATCAAATTGCCCAAGAAATTTTAGTTTGTGTGGGCACAAACAAAACATTAAGCGATGACACAAGAAAAAAACTTGGGTCAGATCAATTTTATTTTAAATCCTCAGAAGAAATGAAAAACTTATTTCATTTCAACACTGAGCTTTACACCCGAACGAATGAAATCGCTGACCGCTGTCAGGTTAAAATCAAAACTACAAAAGACGACGGCCAACCCATTTACCATTTACCTTCATTTGAAACCCAAGAGGGCCGGACTGAAGACCAAGAGTTAAGTCATTTGGCAAAACTAGGATTAGAAGAAAGATTTTTAGAATTAAAACTTAGAAATGAAATCCAAGATTCAGATAAGCCCAAGTATTTTGAACGCTTAGAGTTCGAACTTAAAGTCATTCACCAGATGGGTTTTAATGGATATTTTTTAATCGTCCAAGACTTTATTGGTTGGGCCAAGGCCAATGACATTCCTGTTGGTCCTGGTCGGGGCTCTGGAGCTGGTTCGTTGGTGGCTTATAGTCTAAAGATTACAGATTTAGATCCCATTCAAAATAATTTAATTTTTGAACGATTCTTAAATCCAGAACGTATCAGTATGCCTGACTTTGATATCGACTTTTGCCAAGATCGACGACTTGAAGTTATAAATTATGTTACCGAAAAATACAGCCCCGAAAGTGTGTCTCAAATCATCACTTACGGAAAGCTTCAAACCCGAGCCGCCCTTCGTGACGTGGGTCGTGTCTTAGGTTTTTCATTTACGGAAGTGAATCACATTTGTAATTTAGTTCCAGAAAAATTAGGGATCACGATTTCAGAAGCCTTGGAGGCAGAACCTCGATTTGAAGACTTATTTGAGCAAGATCCAAAGATTAAAACTTTAGTTGAATTAGCTTTAAAGATTGAAGGCCTTGTTCGTCACGCCGGAATTCACGCGGCAGGTGTTATTATCGCCGACGGAAATATCGTAGATCACGCGCCATTATATATAGGAAGTGCGAACGAAAACGTAGTTCAGTTTGATATGAAGCACGCTGAAAAACTTGGACTGATTAAGTTCGACTTTTTGGGTTTAAAAACTCTGACTCATATTCAAAACACATTTAAGTTGATTGAAAAAAACCGAAATATAAAAATCAACACGGTCAGTATTTCCATGAACGACCCTGGAATTTACGATCTAATGCAAAAGGGTGACACTGCCGGCGTATTTCAATTTGAAGGCGGTGGAATTACAAGCTTAATCACAAAAGCTAAACCCAATCGCTTTGAAGATTTGGTTGCCATCACAGCCCTTTATAGACCAGGTCCGATGGAGATGATCCCGGAATACCTCAAAAGAAAAATGGGTGAAGTTTCTGTTAAGTACCCATTTAAAGAGCTTGAATCTGTATTAGAAGAAACCTACGGAATTATTGTGTACCAAGAGCAAGTGCAGTTGATCGCTGCTAAAATCGCTAACTACAGTCTAGGTGAAGCGGATATGCTTCGTCGAGCGATGGGTAAAAAAATTGCTGCTGAAATGGAGCAGCAAAAAGAAAGATTTTTAAAAGGGGCTGGGGACAATAACTTTGATCCTAAAAAAGCTGGCGACCTGTTTGAATTGATGGCTGAGTTTGCCAAGTATGGATTTAACAAATCCCATGCGGCCGCCTACTGTGTGATCTCAGCGCAAACGGCGTGGCTAAAATATTACTATCCAGTGGAATTTTTGGCAGCCCTTCTTTCAACAGAAATGAGCAACACGGATAACGTTGTGAAGTACGCCAAAGATGCCAGACGAAAAAAGATCACCATTAAGCCCCCAAGTGTAAATACATCTGAATTTAATTTTGATGTGGCTGGGGACAATATTTTATTTTCTTTAGGTGCTGTAAAAGGTGTTGGTGAAGCCGCCGCCCAAGCCATTCTAGAAACTCGAAATAGTTTAGAAAATAAAAAATTCGAAAGCTTAGATCAGTTTTTCTCAACTGTAGATTTAAGACGTGTAAATAAAAAAACCATTGAAAGCTTAATTAAGGCTGGGGCCTTTGATGAGTTTGGATTTAATCGTCGTGAACTTTATGAAGGCTATCCCCTTTATATTGAATCCCAAGAACGTGCACGAAGAGATAAAGAGATTGGCCAATTTGATTTGTTTGCTAACGTCGAAGAACTTCAACAATCTATCGTGATTCCAAAAACGGAACCCTATAGTAAAAAAGAAGTTTTAAATTTCGAAAAGGAAGTTCTTGGCTTTTATTTAAGTGGCCACCCTTTGGACGGAGTTGAACATTTATTTGAAGTTAAAACTTTTATTGATGAGAAAACAAAAAAAGAATTTGTTGAAATGCCAGGTCTGATCGGCAGCAAGCGTGAGATCATCACAAAAAAAGGCACCAGAATGGCCTTTCTTCAAATTGAAAACCAGTTTGAATCTTTTGAAGCTATTGTTTTTCCAGACACCTACGACAAATATAAGCTTCAATTTGAATTGGATATCCCCATGATTTTTATTGGAAAAATTGAGGTCGAAGAGAGTCAAAAAAAAATGTTTATCTCTGAAGTTAAGCCCATAAGATCTGAACTGGCTAAGAAAAATAAAATCAAATTTAGATTTAAAGAAAGTGAATTGATGTTAAAGCTCGAACAATTGACAGCCCTTTTTGATGAGCATCCAGGACCCACACAAGTCTATTTTGAGATCTCATCCAAAGAAATGAACAAAGACTATGTGATCAGAGCCGGCGAAAGCAAAGTGTACCCAGATCTTGATTTTGTTCAAAGAGTCAGTAAATTGATGGACATTAAGGACGTGAGTTTTGATTTGGGGTCTTAGATTGAAACATAATAATTTATATTCAAATATTTTATTATATTTATTAATCTTAATTTCAACGAAAATTGGATATTCTCAAAACATAGAAAAAAAGGAGCCAACAAAAATATCAAATCTGGCTACTAAAGAAGTTCTTAAAATTATTGTTGTTCCAAGAATTAAAATGACAGAAAAAAACTCATTAAAGTCTTACAGCTGGTGGATCAGTCAAACAGAACCTTTAGAAACCGAAATGGCCCCGGTTAGCGTTCCAAACAAGCTAAAAATTCCTGTGGCTTTCAAACAGGTTTTAAAAAAAATGAAAGATGATTTTTTAAAAGAAAATATAGACATGGAATTTATGTTATCCAATGTGAATTCATCCAATATTAAAAACTTTGAAAATTATTATTTGATCACTGGGAATTTGATTTTAGATTCTAAAAATATAGAAAGTGCAGATTTAAATGAAATTTCATTTTATCAAATTAAAAATTCGGCTTTAAATTTAGTATTTTTATCCCGAACAGGCACTTTTACTTCTGATTCTAGCTTTAGGGGTTTAACTCAAGAATTAAATGACCAAATTTTAAATAAATCATCTAATAAAATTTATGAAAAACACAATTCCCCAGGAAATGAATACCAAGTCATTTTCGAAAGCGAACTTACTTTTGAGGAATTGGGTCAAATTCGTGTCACGATCAAAGACAGTCTTGGAATTGGACTTGAAAATGTGCAGCTTTATACTTCTGAAAACAATAAATATACTTTTAAAATTTATGCTCCATCAAATCCATTTGAGGTTTTAAAAAAACTAGTTTTTGTGAATGGACCCTACAAAAATGAAATCTTAGACAATCAAATTATCTTTAAGACCTATTCTGAAAACGAGTTATTAGAGCCATGAATAATAATATGAATGAAAGCATGAGTAGTGCCATAAGCTTTAAGTCAGAGTGGTTAGGTTTAATAGACATCAAAGAGACTTTTAAACTTCAAACCGAACATGTAGAAAGTCACGATCCAGACAGCACTTTAATTTTGGGGTGTGAACATCCAGAAGTTTTAAGTGTTGGTAAGTCGCTATGGGCTACAGATCTGTCACACTATAATTCTGTATTTAACTCTGTAGACTTAACTTTAAGGGGCGGGAAGCTGACCCTGCACAATCCAGGTCAGTTGATTATTTATCCAGTCTTAAATTTAAAATCAAATCAGCTCACTTTAAGAAACTACATTCAATTCATCTTAAATATTTCAAAAAAAACATTTTTAGATTTAGGCCTTAATGTTACATCGAATGATAAGCAAAATATTGGCATTTTTATTGATGATAAAAAAATAATGTCTTTGGGGCTTCATCATCACCGCGGCTGGGTCAGCCACGGCTTATCCATTAATGTAAATAATGATTTAGAGAAGTTTAAACTATTCGAAGTCTGTGGTCAGTGTTCGACTGAAGTCACATCACTAAAAACAATGGGGTTAAATCATAACCCGAAAGATGTCTTTGAACTTTGGGTGAAAAACTTTTTAAATTTTTATTATTTACAATAATTTAAATAAACTTTTGATGCTGGGTCATCAAAGAAGGTTAATAAAATTGTAGCAAAACATGAAAAACTTCTTTGATTGATTTCGCCATGTCCAATGTTTTTATCAATAAATAAAACACTTCCCTTGTTTTCAGTCGCGATTGAAGCGGCTAATTCTTTATACAAGTATTCGTCCCAATATCCTTGATATACAAAAAAGTTATGTGCGTTTTTTAAAGATCCTCTGAAATCTAACTGAGACAAAAGGTTAGCTTTATATTTTAATTGGAAGGGGAGGCAGCGGTGATAGACATAATCTACGACGTAAACTTGATCAGGATTAATTGTAGAAAAATCTTCACTCAGTGTGGACGCACAGTAATTTGATAGTTCAGCATGACTCCAAGTCTCTACACGGTTTAATGAGTCTAATAAGGGTTCAGTGATTTCAGTTTTTAATGTTGATGAATTATCAGCTTGGATTAATATAAAAGCAGCTTCTAAAACCTCCAACATTAACGTTCGTTGTTGTTCTTTTCTAAAAAAAATAGTTCCAAATGATTTTAGAAGGATATTATAAGAAACAATATCTTTGGATTTTATGAACTGAAACTTTGTATTGTAATCAAAAGAAGCGAATTCTGGCTGATTCAAATAATCGACCAAAATGTTATTTTCAAAGTTTTTAGAACTTTCTAAAAGGGTTGGTATGTAAATGGCCGTATCTCTAAGAAAAATCTGGCCTGTTGATTTTGGATATAACACAGAATACATAAGCATTAAAAAAGATCCATTAGACGAAGACCATGAATTGATTTTTTTTATTCCTAAATGAAGCCTAACGCGCTCTAGGTCATAAGCCAGCATCTCATGAGTAAATAACTCAGGCGCTAATCCTAAAGGCAATTCACTACACCCTGTACCACGCCAATGTATTTCAAATACATTGTATTTAACAGCCAAATCAGAAAGAGAACCTTTGGTCACGAATTGCAAATTCACCCAAGGATAAAAACCACCTGCAATAAATATGGTTTCTTTGTTCGGGTCATAAGGGGATGCCATTTCATAAAAAAGATCAAAATCTTGGCTTTTCAGGTTTTTTGTATGAGCTATGATTTCAGCAGTTCTGGCCCAATTCGTAGTTTGTTCATCTGAAAATTCAGGAACTGTTTGTGATTTAACATAACCTTTTGTACTAGAGATTTGACAGTCTTGCCCAAAGGCCAAAAAATTAAATGAAAATATAACTATAAAAAAAACATACTTAAACATAGATTACTCCTTAAATTTAAAAACTTAGCTAATTAATTTTAGAATTAAAAATATGCTCCACTTTTTTTACAATTGATTTTTAGTATTGATTCATGCTGCCTTAGATATTATGTGTTAGTGCTATACTATTTAATTTTAAGACACTGTAAAATCAAAAAATATTTGAACATATATAAGTTAAAATAATTATAAAAATTCTTAATTTTACTTAAAATTAAAGTTATTTACTTAAGTAAGCTATAGAAGTAATCTTAGAGAATGAATAAATCTGAAAAGATTAATTTTTTATCAAGATCCGTATTGGCTTGTGTTAGTTTGGATAAAGTTTCTTTGATATTAAATGAATTAAAAGTTCAGGAAAAATTTTATACTGATAAATTAGAAGTCATTACAGAAGCTCATGAGCTAAAAGAAAATTCAATTCAGTTTACGAAGTTAGATTCTATATTTAGTAGTTCATGGGACGTATTTTTGTTTAATTATTTTGAAAAGCAGCTAATTTCTATCCTGCTAAAATACACAGATAGCAAGACTGTTTTTGCATTACCTAATGAAAGGTCTGATCGGGCTTTTGATTACATTTATTTAAAAGAAAATAAAATTTATGATGTCGAAATAATCGAGAACGACGACTCTACCAATTTCAGATTATTTAATCTGAAATTGAGATTGAATAAAGATGATTAGTATTTTTAATACGCTTCAAGTCCTTTTTTATATATCATCATTTATTTTTGAAATGTAATTATTAAAATAGATAATGATAAAAATATAAATATTTTCTTTATCGAAAAATTTTTCATATTCACAAATCTATTTCCTTTTGGCTCTAAGTTCTGTTTGTTTATTTGCAGGACAACAAATTCCAGAACGAAAGGTTATAACTATTCCGCAAACTAATGATTAGACATAATAAATAAATATTTATAAATATGGAACTAAAGAATTAAATCTAAAGAGCTTTTAGCTTTTCTCAGGCTATTATACACATCTGTCATGATATATTTGCGCTGATTTATACTTTCGTCATGACTTGAATCCTCATTTGCCCATGATTCAGTAGCAAAAAAACTTTTTACAAATTCTTGGATAAGTGCAATTTTTATTTTTTGTGATGGGAACTTAATGGTGCATAGGAAATATGGAATTTCTGATTCCTTCAGAAAATTCTGCGCGCGGTCAGAAAACCCTGAATTTGCGACATCAGAATAAATTTTTGATTTACCGTCTGATGTCTCAAAGTCTAAATCTCCAGCTTCAAGTAGCCAGATCGACAGACTAAATAATTCATAAAATGGACTAGAACTTTTCTTTGCAATATCTAATGCATCGTTAAGACTACTCTTCAGATCAGTAAATAGAACGCTATGATTATCTTTGGTTTTCATAGCTTTTAAATTAATGTCGGCACTATTTTGACAAATATATCTAAAAGCCATCATGGTCCAAGGTTCAGGATTTAATGCAGGCGTAAATAGATCTATATGCTTCACTAAGTGTGGTTTAGGACAAATAATTTTTTCAGAGATTGGAGGAGGAATAATAATTTCAATATTTTTTTTAAAATCAAAAAATCTTAAAAAAAGATCCCCTAATGATAGATACGAAGAGTCCATTTTTAAAAGTGCTTCACGGGTTTCAGTTTCTGACATCATATTATTAAATTTCCCTGAGTGCTCTTCAGAATTTTCAGTCAATCTAATAAAATCGAGTAATAATAATTGCCAAAGCTTCTCACCACCATTTTGGGCGTCAATAAGCATAGTAATTTCATTTGAACTCAAAGCTTCATCTTTCAGATGCGGCAATATCTCTAAATTAGACATCAGATCATTTGAATTTGATTCCGGCTTAACCAGTTTGTTTTTTAGAATAGTTGGAATAATAAATGGTTGTTTTTTCTCTGCTAAGAAATACTGAATGATTCTTAGAATTTCAATACCTGTGTTGGAACTAGACTTAATGTCGTAATATTGCCGCATAAAACGTTTCGCATCTTCAACAGTACTTGCATCAAAATAACTACCATAGTTTTTAACGCATGAATTTAGTAGTTCCATCCACAGTTCATAACAATCAGCTTCGTTTTTAAACTGACTATTTATTAATTCTAGAAGTTCAGAACCACTGATGTGAGTTGATCTAGAATAAATAGTTTCAAAAACAAAAAAACGATTTAACTTATCTGAAGAAATCTGAATAACTTTCTCTTCAGCGCTATATTGCTCTAATATCTTTTGGGGTATTTTTGGAATCGATCCCAACCTCACATATTTTATATTTATAAATGATTTTAAACGCAGGTCTTTGATCCAGTCCCTATAGCTAATAAGACTTTCTGTTATGTCTAGCGAAGCGAAAGAGTATGAATTAATTTTTTTAGGTTCAATAAGATCGACACCGAAGTTGGCTGCGAAATCAGTAGTAACTTGGTCAAACTCATTTTCATTTAGTTTAAGAAGTTGTGAAGTTAAAATAAAAAGTTGGTCTTGAAGTAGCATAATTTAACAACCTGGAAAATATTTTGAATTTAAAGTTATCTGCTAAAAAATAAAATCAAGATCTTCTTTCTAAAAAATTAAACCGGCAAGGATTATGACCTGCAAGCTAAGGTTTAGGTCCAAAAACTCAAGATTTAAGTCTAAAAAATGGTGCGGAGTATAGGACTTGAACCTATGACCACCAACATGTCGAGCTGGTGCTCTACCAACTGAGCTAACTCCGCAAACTAAGAATTTGAACATTTCTAAATTTAAATTAACTTATATAATCTCACTTTAGAAAACAACACTAATCTATTTAAAAAATTAAGCTTAAAGAAAAATACCTTCTAAAAGTTCAAACGTGAAATACGTATAATTATAGATCGAATCTAAAGCTGACTGATCTTTGTTTTGCACGCCTATAAGGGTTTTTTCAAATCCAGCAATGAAGCTTGCATAATTAGCACTATTTAAAAGCGTAGATCCAGACGTCTTTAATAATAGACCTGTATTTGTAAAGTCTAAACTGATCTCGCCACTTAACTCTAAACCAAAAAGTTTTAAATTATTGACTAATAATGATGCTTTTACGCCATCAACTCCTGGCACAATTATAATGCTGTTAATTAGATCTTTATACATCATGTCTTCTGGCGAGTTCCCCGAAATAAGAGTCAATAAGGCGTTTCTTAAAGATTCAAGAGCAGGGGCCAACTGATTGGCATTCGTCGTAATTCCAGCGGTTTTAATGTAAAGACACAGTTCAACTTGGAAATTATCTTGTGGGTCAATATTGGCGCAATCATCAAAAAGTTGATTAATATGTTTTAAAATTAATAACAGATCTCCTTTTAAATTTAAAACGGCTTCAAAATCAACTTTTTGAACTGATCCCAGATCTGTTGTTTTGATGTTTAATCCACCTTCCAAAAATATTTTTTGTGGAATTCGTGAAGACAAAAGATTTAATTCAGTCGATTCAAATCCAAAGGTAAGACCTAAAAGTCCTCGGGATAAATCAGTAGATTTATCAACAGTTATAAATCCGCTTTCTAAAAAATCAAACCTATCAACATGCTCCTGAACGACATCAACCAAGGATAAATTAAGTTGGTCGACATCTAAGGACTGAGCCTGGACCAAAGTGGTCATTGAAAAGATAGTTGTCGTTAAAAATAAAAACGTAAGCTTTTTAAATGTTGTCATCATGTTCTCCTTGAAGGGCCCGTTCATATAAAGACTACCCAAAATGCTATTCTAAACAACAAATTAATAACAAACGACAGCTCGAAGGCTCTTTAAGACACTTGGCGTAAATTATAACTGTCTTATTTTGAAACTGGCTTAAGTCTAAAGCCCTAATTTCCGATAAAATTAGTAATAGGAAAGGCCCATGCAAGTTTATTTAACATCTCACGAAATAAAGCTTTTAAGCCAAATATGGCATTTAAGATGTGGTCAAAGGTGGTTGGGGCCCTACAGTTATCCTGAATTATGTTTAATGCTTCAAGCCAAGAGTTTAACTCGTCACCAGTACGTTAGAACCAACGAGCATACAGATTGGGTTAAAATGACCGAGCTTGAATGTTTTAACTCAAAAGAAGTAGACGCCTTTTTGACTACTTACAGCCCTAGATCTGAACATCAGAAAATCAGATCTCATGTTCGTATTGAATTAGATAGCTCTTCAATTGTGATCATTAAAAATGGGGAAGTGATCCAAGGTAAATGTAAACAGCTCAGTGCCGGCGGAGCCCGTATCGAACTTCCTTTTGGTAAATTAATGATGAAGGATAAAATTAAAGTTCACTTTCCGTACCATTCAAAACTTAAGATGAAATCTTTTAATGCCTCCGCAGAAATTTTAAGAATAGATAAGTTAAGTATCGTAAATGGTCAAAATGAAAGCGAAACATTTAGCGTCAAGTTTGTCGCACTTAGACCTAAATATAAAACACAGATCTTAAATTTTATTAGAAAAGAAGTAACTAAAATTTATAATCAAATGAAAATACTTGAATCCATGGAATCCCAAATCGACTTCGTTAACCTAGGCATCCGTAGAAGTGACATCATGAAAGTGAACTCTAAAGACAATCACATCATTCTTGTTGGATAAAAAAAACAGACGATCCTACCCCTACAAATTTAAGTAGTACTTATTTAGATCTTAATTATGACTTCAAATTTCAAAATAACTCTAAGTCTTTCTTTATAATATTAATATAGGCTCGTTGGCACGAAGCCTTGCTCGAGAACTCCAAAAAATATATTTTAATTTAAGATCCTTGAGATGATTTATAATAGGACAGACCTTGTCATTTGCCTTGCAAAAAACCGCAAGGCTTCATGCCAACGAGCCTATTATAAATCATCTCAAGGATCTTAAATTAAAATATATTTTTTGGAGTTCTCGAGCTGCAGGGCAAATGACAAGGCTTCGCCTATATTAAAATTATAAGGAAAGACTTAGAGTTATTTTGAAATTTGAAGTCATAATTAAGATCTAAATAAGTACTACTTAAATTTGTATCGGATTGGGACGACTCTTAGGGGATCTATAGGGATTTTGTTTTTATAAACTTCAAAGTGCAGATGCACACCAGACGCGCGTCCGCTTCGTCCCATATATCCAATAACTTGTCCCGCATAAACTTTATCGCCGTTATCGACATTAAATTTTGATAGATGTGAGTACAGCGAAGTCCAGCCTTCGCTGTGCTCAAGTAAAATCATTTTACCGTAGCCTCTAAATTTGTCGCCTTTATAGGTTACAACACCACTATTAGTGGCAAATAAAGGCTGGTTCATTTTACCGGCTAAATCGACGCCCTTATGTTTGGAGTTGTACTTTGGTCTAAATTTTTGGGTCAAGGTGACATTGGGTTCAACAGGGGACACCCAACCGGACATCATAGTGATCTGAGGCTCAATTATATTTCTATTCGAGGACTGTACACACTGGGATAGGCCAATAAACAAAATAAAAAGCTGTTGAGTTCTAAACATGTGCATATCAGACTAAAGCTTAAACGATTTTAATGGAGTAATCTATGAAGAGTTCTCATATTTATAAAATATGTGCAGTTATGGTCTTTATTTTCATATCAAATATTGGATTTTGTTTCGAGATTAAAGACAACGAAACAAGTCTTGAAATCACATTTGATCAGACACCTGCAACACCCAATAGTGATATCGTCAAAGACAAAACTAATCCAAAAAAATCAAAGAAAAACAACAAAGACATCAAAGTCATCGTGCAAGAAAGTAAAGTTAAACTTTTTGGACGAAATCAGGGCATTAGACATAAAAAAGTAGCTGTCTTTTCTATTAATATATATGAGGCCAGAATGTATTTTGAAGATTCCAAATCTAAAACTACCGATCCCCAAGAACTTGCGAATTCAAACTACATTGCGATTAAACTTAAACCTTTAAGATCATTTTCTGGGGATAAACTAAAAGAAGCTATGCTGATGTCCTATTCAAAAAATAACATCAACGGTGAAACCAAAGCTCAAGTTGAATTTTTTGAAGTTATAGCAAAAAATAAAGTCATTAAAAACGAACCTTTTTATTTAGTGGGCGTAAGTCTAAAAGACTCAGACGAACTATATCTTATGATGAAAGGAATTAATCAAAAAATCGTAGGCCACAAAGGGTTTATTAAAGAAGTCTTTTCGGTTTGGCTAGGAGAACCTGTAGATGCGGATCTACAAAAATTAAAAGACACACTTACTAATTAAACTAAAATATGAGAATTAATTTATTATTATATTTTATGAAAAAATTAATATTTTTTACTATTTTAAAAAATATCAATTATAAATCGGGAAGTCCTTGGTGAAGCTGTAAACCTCTAAACGAACTTTTTCTAACAAATCCGCATTTTTATGATCAGATAAAACCATATCCATCCACTTCGCGATTTGTTTCATTTCAGTCACACCCATGCCTCGTGTTGTTAAGGCTGGTGTGCCGACACGAATTCCACTAGTTACAAATGGGCTTTGGGTTTCATTAGGTACAGTATTTTTATTTACAGTGATTCCAGCCAAATCCAAAGCTTTTTCTGCTTCTTTACCGTTAACGTTTTTGTTTCTTAAATCAATAAGAAGTAAATGGTTGTCTGTTCCACCACTGACCACGCCGTATCCGTAAGTCATAAATTCTTCAGCTAGCACACGGGCATTTTTAATGACGTTACCAATATACACTTTGAAGTCTGGACTTAATGCCTCTTTAAAAGCGACCGCTTTACCCGCGATAATATGCTCTAGTGGCCCACCTTGAATGCCTGGAAAAATCTTAGAATTAATAGTTTTAACATCGGCTTCATCACATAAAATAATACCACCACGAGGGCCTCTTAAAGTTTTGTGAGTTGTTGACGTAATATAATTAGCAATGCCAACAGGGGAGGGGTGATGGCCAGAAGCCACAAGTCCCGCAAAGTGCGCCATATCCACATGAAGCTTCGCACCCACTTGGTCTGCAATGTCTTTAAATATTTTAAAATCTAAAAATCGAGGATACGCGCTGTAACCTGCAATAATTAATTTAGGCTTCGTTTTTTTTGCGATATCTAAAATCAAATCGTAATCTAAAAGATGAGTTTTTTCATCAATCCCGTAACTGGCAACAGTGTACAGTTGACCAGAAAAATTCACTGGCGACCCATGGGTTAAATGTCCACCTTGGGACAAATCCATTCCTAATATCGTCTCGCCAGGTTTTAATGCCGCCATAAACACGGCCATGTTCGCTCCACTTCCAGAGTGAGGCTGAACGTTAGCGTGATCACATTTAAAAAGTTCTTTAGCTCGGTCGATAGCTAACTGTTCGATCTCATCGACAAATTCACAACCACCGTAATATCTTTTGTTTGGGTAGCCCTCAGCGTACTTGTTCGTTAAAACAGAACCTTGGGCGTCAAGCACCGCTTGGGATGCGTAGTTTTCAGATGCGATCATCTCTAAGCCGTTTTGTTGGCGTAAAAATTCTTTTTGAATCAAATCTGCAACGGCGGGATCTGATTTAGATAAAGCGTCTAGTTTTAGATCAACGTTCATTTTTCAACCTCTATAGGTTTATTAGAAGATTCAACAGTGGCTTCATCATTATTTATATCTGTCGAATTATCATTAAAACTATCTTTGGTAGAATTACTTTCAGTTGAATAGTCTTTCCCCGGGCATCGAAAAATCTTTTGAACTCTAGCATTATAAAATGTCCCAGCTGATTGAAGTCTCCATGGTGGATGACGATAAAATAAGGACACTACACACATCCCTTTTTTAGCCACTTCCCATCGACGGTCTTCAGAACTTGATGTGAACATCTCGCCTTTATCATCTTGAATTAAAACAGCATAAGAATGCATCTGGAATTTGTTCACTGAACCAATCACAGTGCTGGGCATGGTTACGCGTTCAACTTCAATGATTTCACCCTTAACATTTTTACCAAAAAGCCAAGGGTAATACACAACAACTATAGCCCCGAAGGCCATAAAAATAACAAAAACTATCAACAATTTTAAAGACGACCAAAGTTTTTTCATAATTTATTTTTATCCTGATATTATGTTCTTGAGTAGGAAATTTTTAAAATGAAAAGATAATCGAGAAAGATAAATTGAGAGTTCAATGTACAGGTTATTATTTGCTTGAAATTAGATCTTAAAATTAGATCTTAAATAATGCTTCGTATTGAAATCCTTTTTTCCGCCAAATCTAAATTGGCGGAAAAAAGGTAGAAACACATCCTCAACATTTCCCCGACCAAAATGAATAATCATATGTGAGATTAAAAACACAATGAATTTACTAGACTTTTAAACCCTTGGATTTACTAAGATATTTTATCTCAAATTGAAACAACTTAAATGCTCAATATTATTTGCAAATATACCGTACGTACTGTATATTATAAATATGATGAAAGAGATAATTATGGCCATTTTTAAAGAGTTAAATGAGCGAATCACTGCAGAGAATGTGGATCGAGAACAGTCCGGTGAATCAAAGATCCGCTCGGTTGAAGTTCGCATTCTTGGCCAAATCACACTTTTGGCCAACGAGATGGTAGCTCCGATTCTAACTCTCCAAATGACTAATGATCTTGATGCAGTCATTACAAATACCCAAGGCTTCGTAACTAGGGTTCTAACGAAAGAAATCCTGCCTAAGTATGACTTAGAACTAGATAGCGATAGTGGTCTTGTTTGGCTTCCCCCAGGAAGCACTTTTGAACTGTTTTGGGATTCTAAATATGTACAGGTGAAATTGCTTGATCCTGAATCTGCATTGGTCAGTAAGGCGGTTAAAGCTAAACAAAAAAATAAGATTTTGATTATTGATGCAATAGCGAGTGAGCGTTTTCCAAATCTGGTAAGAAGGATTCAGGAAAATAATGGCGACCTCCAATACTTTCTCGGAGATTAAAAATGGAAACAAATGAGTTCCTTAAAAAAATAAAAGCAAAGGCAGAGCAAAATAAGCTCAATCGAAAGGACTTACGCTTTAAGAAGACCATAGGAATGCTTAAGGCCAAAGGTCTCTTGCAAACTAACCTGAGCATTCCTGCAAGGACGGGGGCTAAGATAGAACTTAAAGACGCGTTATGGGCAGGTCGAAATGTCGAACCTCGCATTTTAGAAGTTCTCCCCGCAGCAATAATGCACCACCGGGCCAACTTTTTAGGGCTCGACAATACGCCGAAGGAAATTCAAGTCATACTAAAAGCTATTCGAGAAAATGCGGAAAATGGACCTGACTTCGAAGGGATTACTTTTGCAAAAATGAAACATTGGGCCAATGTGCAATTTAAAGACAAAAGAACAAAACCAGCAAAAGAACTTAGGCTACCCAAGACTTTAAGATTTAAAGCGGACACAATCGCCAAACTAAAAAGAATTATAGCTGCGGGAAAAGCAAAGGACCTAACGAGTGCTTTTGAAGAAGCTGTCGAGAAATACGACGAGGCTAACTGCTAGAAAAAATTAAAATCTTGACACTTGGGCTATACGTACGCCAAGATGTACATATGGCAAATTTAAAGAAAAAAACTATTACTGAATTACGAAATACGCTTTTTGAAACTTTTGACCAAGTTGTCTCTGGCGAAGTTCAAATTATATCTCACAAGAATGGAACAGAGATTGCCATGGTTCCTGCAGACCAAATCCACAAACTGCATGAAGAAATTGCTCTTCATAAAAACCTTGCAATTGGTTATGCACAAGCTCTAAGAGGCGAAGGCATAAGCACTTCTGACCTTAAAGCAAAACTCAAAAAGAGTGAGAAAGGTCTTCGTAAGAAATATGCTTAAGTGGACACCTAAGTCTGAAGAAGATCTTATTTTAATTCGAGAGCATATCGCTGAAAATTTCACTTTCGAGTTGGCGATCGAAACAGTTGTTGGGCTAATTGATTATGTTGAAAACGCCCTTACTTCGAACCCTTTATCTGGGTCGATTTTAGAGACAAATCCTTTGTTTTTTAAACTTACTTACAGAGGAAACTCTATATTTTACTGTGAGAATCCTAAAGACAAAAACCTCTATATTGTGTACGTCCGTCCTCGTGGTACAAACTTATCGGAAGATAGGATTAATAAAAACGAAGTCGCATGATTCATCTTGGTTAATAAAAATATAACTTTATATTTAGTCTTAATTAAAATGAAGAATGGTATTAACTTTTTTACTGAAATTATTTAGGAAAAAAATTGGCGGGCCAAATGGGACACGAATTTTTTTAAATTTTAAATTTATCTAACCTTGCTTGATGACGGCCACCTTCAAACGAAGTGCTTAAAAAAACTTTTAGAATTTTATAATTTAGATCATCACTAATTTCACGTGAACTTAAACAAAGCACATTGGCATTGTTGTGTTGGCGGGAAAGTTTAGCCGTGGATTCAGACCAGCATAGGGCGGCCCGGATCTCTTTAAATTTATTGGCCATTATGGACATACCTTGGCCGGAACCACAAATCAAAACACCCATAGTTTTAGGATCTTTTGATTTAATAATTTCGTTACAAACTTTTTTTGCGTAGTCAGGATAATCTACACTTGCATCAGTGCTAGGGCCTAAGTCTTCAAGAATAAACTTAGTAGAACTTTGACTTAATAAATCTTTATTTAAATCTACATTTAAATCCACAGTTAAATCCACAGTTAAATTCTTAATTAACTTTTCTTTCAAAGAAAAGCCTGCGTGATCAGAAGCTATAAGTATCTTGTTTATCATTTGAGGCTAAGTTTGTTTTATATTTTGGAAAAAATCAAACTGGAGTTCGTGCCACCAAAACCAAAACTGTTATTTAATACAGATGTGATTTTACCTTGTCGGGCAGCCCCCGGGATATAATCTAGTCTGCAGTTTTCACCGGGCTTTTGTAAATTAGCCGTAGGAGGTGCTGTTTGATCTACTAAGGCCATAATTGAAAATACACTTTCAATGGCCCCAGCCGCACCTAATGTATGCCCGCAAACACCTTTTGTTGAACTCACCCAAACTTTCTTAGAATGAGTCCCAAATACACTTTCAATCGCAATGCTTTCTAATTGATCTCCAACCGGAGTACTTGTCCCGTGGGCATTCACATACTGAATGTCTTCAGGATTCATTTGAGCGTCTTGCAGCGCAATCTTCATAGATAAGGCCGCACCTCGCCCTTCAGGGGCAGGATTCGTCATATGAAAGGCATCTGAAGATAAACCATACCCTGTGAGTTCCGCATAAATTCTGGCCCCGCGTTTAGTGGCTATTTCATAATCTTCTAAAACTAAAACCGCACTGCCTTCCGACAGTACAAATCCATCTCTGGATTCATCAAAAGGGCGTGAAGCCGTCTGTGGCTGATCATTTCTAGTGGATAGGGCTTTCATCGCGGCAAACCCACCGATTGCAATCGGAGTGACGCCGGCTTCTGTGCCGCCTGCAATCATCATGTCGCAGTGACCATCACGAATATACTTAGCCGCTTCACCAATGGCATGGGCACCTGAAGCACACGCGGACGTGATCGTGTAATTCGGTCCTTGAAAACCATATTTAATGGAAATGTGACCCGGAGCCAAATTCGCAATCACTGATGGAATATAAAACGGGGACATTCTAGATGGGCCCCGTTCAAATAAAATTCTATGTTGGCTTTCCATGCTTTGAAGGCCACCAATACCGTTTCCGATCAGCGTGCCGACTCTTTGCATGTTTAATTTTTCTAAATCGATTCCAGAATCTTTAATCGCCATTTCAGCTGTGGCTAAGCACATCTGAATAAAGCGATCCATTTTTTTTAAATCTTTTTTATGTATATAAAGTTCAGGATCAAAACCCTTAACTTCACCCGCAAACCTAACGTCATAGCCTTCCGTATTAAAACTTTCGATCATTCCAATACCGGATTCAGCATTAACTGCTTTTTCCCAGCTGGATTTTACATCTAGTCCTAATGGAGACAAAAGCCCCATTCCGGTAACAACAACTCGTCTTTGTTCAAGGGGTTTTCTATTGAACATAAAAAGGATTACCCTTTTTTGCTCTGGATATAATCCATAACGTTCTGAACAGTTTTTAATTTTTCAGCGTCTTCATCTGGAATTTCCATGTCAAATTCTTCTTCCATAGCCATAACCAGCTCAACGATATCAAGACTGTCAGCGCCTAAATCATCAATGAATGAAGCGTTTGGAGTGACTTTATCACCTTCAACACCTAACTGATCTTCGATGATCTTCTTAATTTTTGGATCCAATGACATAACTCCTCCATTATTTTTTGTTTCTAACATTTTAGTTCTCCTAGTTTTTATATAGTTATAATTTAATTCATGAACATTCCACCATTAACGTGAAGCGTGTGTCCAGTGATATACGAGGAAGCATCGCTTAACAAAAAGGCTACACTTTCAGCAACATCATCCACTTGCCCTAAGCGTCCAAGTGGTAAATCTTTAATCAAAGCTTGCTTTTGAGCCTCTGAAAGCTCGTCCGTCATGTCGGTCTGAATAAAACCAGGGGCAATGGCATTGACTCGAATATTTCGAGAGCCAATTTCTCTGGCAATAGATCTTGAAAAAGCTTCTAATCCTGCCTTGGTCGCCGAGTAATTTGACTGCCCTGCGTTGCCCATTTGACCAACAACGCTAGAAATATTTACGATAGATCCTTTTCTCAACTTCATCATGGACTTTAAAAGCATTTTGGTTGTGTAAAAAGATCCACGTAAATTTGTCGAGTACACATCATCAAAATCTTCTTTTTTCATCCTTAAAAGCAGCTGATCGCGGGTGATCCCGGCGTTATTAACTAGCCCATCAATTTTGCCACTCCATTCTTTGATCGCCAAATCTGTAGCTTCTTTGACGGACTCTTCATCATTAACATCTAAGGCCAGTAATAAATGCCCTTCGCCTGGCAGATCTTGAAAAACTATATCAGCTTCGTCTTTATTTTTTAAATAAGTGATGGTGACCTTAGCGCCCATGGTTGCAAGCTTCAAAGCAATGCCCGCACCAATTCCACGGCTAGAACCTGTTATAAAAATATTTTTATTTTTTAAATCCATACTTAGTCCTATTTCAATTTGAAAATAATTTTAAATCATCAAGGTTGTTTGTAGATCTAAATTTTTCAAATTCTGGCCAGATTTTTTTTGTTAAGCCTTTTAAAACTTGCCCTGAACCCACTTCTACTAATTCAGTGGCCCCAAGTGCTTTTATTTTTTCAGTGCATTCAATCCAACGCACAGGCGAGCTGATCTGCTTCACCAAAAGATCTTTCACTTGAATTTTAGTTCTAGAGATTTCTGCTGAGACATTTTGAATAAAATTAATTTTTGGATCTGTAAATGTGACTCCATTTAAAAAATCTTGCATTTGTAATTGGGCCGGTTTCATCAGTGAACAGTGAAAGGGGGCCGACACTTTTAGTGGAATCAATTTCATTCGAGCAGGTTTATTTGGTATTAAATCCACATTTTTTTCTAACCAAGTTAAGGCCGTAGCATGACCACTGATCACGATTTGCCCTGGAGCATTGAAGTTGGCCGCTTC
Source organism: Bdellovibrionales bacterium (assembly GCA_043764155.1). Classification (GTDB taxonomy): domain Bacteria; phylum Bdellovibrionota; class Bdellovibrionia; order Bdellovibrionales; family UBA1609; genus JAMLIO01. Next base: position 78,028 of record JAYUKW010000031.1, on the reverse strand, counting down.
CAGAATTCCCATATCTGAATTTTTGGAAACCCATTCACAAATCCTTACAACTTCCTCAGCAGAAGGTCCCATAAATGCCGCCATAGCCCCTAAACCTTCGGGGACGGCGTCCTGCATGTAACGCCCACGAAGTTTAACGGCTTTAATCGCATCAAAGACAGAAAGACATCCAGCCGCATAAGCCGCTGCATACTCGCCCACGGAATGACCCGCGGTCGTTGAAGGCGTGACACCAAATTCATTTTTTAAAACTTGGGTGACAGCAATAGAAACTGTGACAATCGCAGGCTGTGTGTTTTCAGTCTTCATCAGTTCAGATTCAGGACCATCAAAACATAATTTTTTTAAATTGACCGAAATGGCGTCAGAGGCTTCTTCAAATAACTGTTTAACTTCAGAAAAATTCTCAAATAAATATTTACCCATTCCAACAGATTGACTGCCTTGACCAGGGTAAAGAAAAGCAACTTTTGAATCTGAATTTAAGTCAGACATAATGTTAGTACCTCAGTAAAATACTGGCGCTTGTTAAGCCGCCACCAAAAGCCGTGAGCATAACTAAATCACCACGTTTGATTTTTTTCATACCGACAGCTGTGTTCATCGCACAAGGGACTGTGGCAGAAGACGTATTTCCCATGTTTTCAATATCTAAAATCACTTTATCCATACTGATATCAAACTGCTTAGCGACAGCTTCAATAATACGTGTGTTGGCTTGATGTGGAATCAACCAATCTATATCTTTTGGATCTGTGTTGGTTTTTTCTAGTACATCTTTGGAGCACTGAGACATGGCTCTAACAGCATTTTTAAAGATCTCTCGACCGTTCATTTTAACAAAATGTTGTTTTTCTTGGACGGTTTCAATTGTAGCAGGGTGTTTGGTTCCACCGGCAGGTAAAATCAAAAGATCCCCTAAGCTTCCATCGGCTCCGAGTTTATGACCTAAAATTTCAGATTTAGATTTTTCATCGGCTCTGGACAAAATAAAGGCCCCAGCCCCATCACCAAATAAAATACACGTGGTGCGGTCTTCATAATCTACAAACCGACTTAAAATTTCAGCGCCGACGATTAAAATATTCTTGTAAACTCCGGTTTTAATCATTTGGTCAGCAATGGACAGTGAGTATAAAAATCCTGAGCACGCCGCGTAAACGTCCAGAGCTCCGCAACTTGCACCTATCTTATGTTGAAGGATGCTCGCCGCACTTGGCATGATTTGATCAGGTGTAGTTGTAGCGAAAAAAATAAAATCAATGTCTTTTGGTTCAAGACCGGCTTCTTTTAAAGCTGCTTGAGACGCAATTAAAGCCAAATCACTAGTGACTTGGCTTGGATCGGCAATATGTCTTTGAGAAATTCCTGTACGAGCAAAAATCCACTCATCAGTAGTGTCTACCATAGACTCAAGGTCTTTGTTGGTTAAGAGTTTTTCAGGCAGGTAAGAACCAATGCCCATGATTTGAGATTTAAACATTTAACCCCCCTTTAAATAATTGATATTTAAGGGATAGTTTATAGTTCAGCTGTAACGACTTCTTTTCCATTATAGTAGCCGCAAGATAAACAAAGGTGGTGAGGTTTATAGTGAGCGCCACAGTTTTTACACTTGTGAACAGTGGGGGACTTAAGTGAATCATGAGATCGTCTCATGCCACGTCTTGAACGAGAAATTTTACTCTTAGGCATCGCCATAACTAATAACCTCCAAAAATACGAATCAAATTAAACAGAAGCTCCTGTTTTCACAGGCTTTAGAATAAAAATCAACCTTTGAATTGAAAATTCTTAAGCTTATCAAAAGCAGAGGCCGGTTTAGCTTCTTCTGAATCGATCAAAATCCCTTTGGAGACTAATTCTAAGTAGTTGGGGCATTTGGTTTTGCATTCTTGACCCTTAGGGTAAAACTGTACGGGCTCTTCAAGATAAATAGTTTCTCTGATGAATTCTAAAAGATCCCAAACGTGGGATTTAATTACTAGAGATTCTGATTCGTCACTTTTTGCTACCAATTCAGAATCAGCGTCAAAGCTTGGGTCGACACGAATGAACTCGTCAAATTTTATATTTTGAGCCAGATCAGCCTCGAAGCTACAAAGAGTGCATGGGTACTGTCTTAAAATTTTAAGTTCACCGGAAACATAATAGCCATCCCCAGCATCCTGAATACTTAAGTTTAGGTTCAGGCTTTTAAGTTGGAATTCTCCTGAATCACCACCTAAAGATTCGATACTATCGAATGTAAAAGTTTTTTTAGATTCGTTGATTTCGCTCAGATTGATAAGACGTAGTTTTGACATGAGGTAGAAATAGCTCATTTCGTATTTAAAATAAAGCCTTTCACAGAATCAGGCTATAATTTTCAAACTGAATTGTTTGGAATCGTTGTTTATATGTATTGGTTTGATGTGAATAAACATAAAAATCCTCATATTCACGTTAAATATCAAAACGAATGGGCGGTTTTTGATTTAGAAGGAAATTTACTAAATGGTAATATTGGTACTAGAGCAACGAAACTTACAAAAGAATTTTAGAACTTAAGGAAGCTTGGAACAAAGCTATACAAGGAGAGGATTTGCCATAGATCAAGCCAATATATTAGTCAAAAACGTTACTTCTTTGAAGTATCCTAAAATTGAGTTTGAAACTACGGAGGGTAAAAAATATATCTCTGACCTTTCTTTTTTTAAAAAAGTTAAATGCTTTCCAAAAAATCAAGATGAATGGAATAAAGTCTTTGCGACTGAAGGTGGATATAACATAACCTGGTCAACCCGCTTTGAAATTCATATTTTTCAAGCGATTGAATATGCCACTTCAGAGGAAATTATAAAAAAACAAGCTTAACGATACCTAAGGTTGTGCGCCGCCAGCAAATAAATAATTGTAAATGACTTGAAGGTAGTCCTTGTAAGATAAATCATCGTCAAAATCTAAACCTGTTAGCTCTTCGTATACATGTCTATCCAGAGTGTCAGACTGAATGGCCGTAAGAAGTTCAGTTTTAAATATTTTTAAAAGCTCTGTGTTAGATGGGGTTTCAAGATTAGCTTTAAGCGCTTTGACGTCAAAAGCGCTACAGTCTAAATACACTTGAACACGGTCTTTAAAGATTTGAAATTTTTCTGAAGTCATAAATTTATAGTATCAATTCCAAATTTTATGGCTAGAAAATTATATTAGATTTTAGTCAAGATTTGTAATCTAAAGTAAAACAATCTTAAGTCGCTAAATTAAAGTGATAACCTGATTAGATAAAAGATAGGATTAATATTTAAAGAATAAGTCGTCTTAATTCCTCTTGAGAATAAACATAGTCAGCATAAATCATAGTGTTCGCGATATTTCTATGACCTAAGGCAAACTGAAGCAGACGTATATCCCGAGTTTTTTTGTATAGACGTATGGCAAACGTATGTCGTAAGGCATGAAATGATTTTTGAACAGGCCTATAGTTAAGCCAAATTTGTACAAGTCGGGGATACGAGATTTCAAAAAGCCGTTCACTTTTCCCTTCGGTTTGAATAAACTTTTGAAGGCTTACAAAAAGCTTTGTCTCAAGGGGTATTTCTCGGTCATTGCTGCCCTTAATACCGTAGATAAATACTGACTTAGATTTGATATCCAAATCATTAATCTTAATGTTTAAAAGCTCGGTTGCTCTAGCACCTGTTGATAGTGCCAGTTTAAGTATTAAAACATTTCTAATGTCTTGATCTTCAAAGCTAGTTAAAATCTGATTTAATTTATCAAACTCAAAGTCGAGCAAATATTTATTCTTATTTAAAGAGTAGGGTTTTGATCTGATTTTTTTATCTTTTAATGTTTGCATTACATTTATCATAATTGAACTGAGTTCAACATCAAGACCCAGGTCTGCCAGACTTAAGGCAAAACAGACCACGGATTTAATTCCAGCAAATCCTTTGAAACCAGGCATTAAGTCTTAATAATTTAAATTAATTAGGTCACATTGTGTTTGAATTTAAATACAGGGGTTGAAAAATAGATGAAATCAAAGCTCTATCATAGATTTTGAAATGATTTTAAGAAAAAAGTCTGAATTTAATTCTGTATGAGTTACTACTGTAATATCTATTTTTTGTTCATCTAGATCTTCAAAAATTGCTTTTAAGATTTTTATTTTTCCATCAATAAATATTTGTTTATCATTTTGATCAACCAAAACAAGTAGATCTATATCTCCACCTTTTTTGTTATTGTCTGTTCTGCTGCCAAATAAATAAAGTTTAAAACTGTTTTTCTGAAAAATAGTTCTAAAGGCCTTCTGAATAATGGCGATTTCTTTAAGATTGAGACGCATTTGAGAGTTTAGTTCTTAAGTCTAAAATGAGTGGGGTGAATTGTCTGAATTTACTAAAAATAATCTTTAAATCAGAGTCACTGTATTCGTGAACAGTAGCGTTTCTTAGTTGTCTAATTTCCATCCAAGTCTCTACATTTTCTATCAACCCCAGCTTTTCTGATCTGTTCAGAGTATCTTTAAAGCTACCATCAAAGGCAGGATCGTCTTTAATTAAATACGCTTTTAAGAATTTACTTAAAAAAATATCTGAACTTCTGGCAAATCGAGAAGCGAAGCTATCCCAAGCTTCAAGCTCGCTATCATTCATTAAAATTGGATCTAATGGCATTTTTAAAGTTCTGTTATAGCTGTACTCTAAATATTTTAAGGACTTTACAATTTTGCTATAATAAAGAGCTGTAAGATTAATTAATTTAAAATCACTCATTTTTTCTCCAAAAATTATTTTAATCAAAAAACGGATGATTTGTCATCGGTAGAGCTGCTTCAAAAGCAGAACTGACCTAATTCTATAGATTGAAGCTTGCAAAGCTTCAATCTATAGAATTAAGTCAGTTCATATTAGGGGTCGTGTTAATAACCAAGCCGGATGAATCTAAATAGAAAGCCTGTGATTTAGTGCACAAGTCTTGGAAATTAAATAAGGGATTTAATAACACTAAATTTTCAATATAAAATTTTTAACAGCAACAGTACCATCACTGTTTATTGTCAAAACGCAATAGTACGAAACACCAGAGATATGATCGTCTTTAGTGCACTCTACGTATTGACCTTTTTTTATTGTAACTAAGCTATCCATACCGCCACCATCAGACTCAGGTACTTTAATCATAGACTCATATATGGCTTTAGCCGCATCTCCATAGATCGTCGTTGATGCTGAATTATCCTTAGAGTTAATTTTCACTTCAGTGTTACATGTAGATTCATCAGCTAGAACATTTGAAGCAATCAAAAGCATTGATACAAAAATTATTATTTTCATTTTGACTCCATTATTTATTTTTTAAACTGGCAATTGATACTCATTATTTAGACGAATTCATAGCCGTGATGTAAAGATTGCAAGCTCAATTAGTGGCTATAATAGGAATCTTTTTAACCCATCCTCTGTATAAAAACGCAAAGACTTAAAAAACTTCAAACCTTATAGCTTACATCATTACATTTAGGGACAGATTGGGATTTTAGTAGAACCTAGTTAGAGTTTTAGTAAGATATTTAAAATACTCGAAAAAACCTCAGCCGAGTGAAATCCATTTTTTCAAAAACAACCTCGACTTCCGTCGACAACAACATTTATTGAATTTAAAATTAATAAATTATTAATGATATTATATACTTAGCTATATAGCTTATAACTATAAGCTATAGTGTATTTTAAATTAGTCCATACGTATGATTGGGCACCTAAAAAATCTATAAAAATCAATGACTTATAAAGACTAACTTTAAACTAGACTTACAATATTGTTTATTTCAATTAATAATATTGAATATATCAATAAGATCTTGATTATAAAAATAGAAAATAGGGGGCGTAATGATAAAAAATGAGGAAAACCCATACGCTGGGCCATATCCAGATGAACGAAAACAAATCATTCAAGAGATTGGCGACCTTGAAACTATTAGAAAATCCTTAGGATTAAGTCGACGAAAAATTTGTAAGCTTTTATTAGTTGATCCATCATCATGGACTCGTTGGACCAAAGAGGGTCGCGATGCGCCGGCGTATATTTATAGGTCTTTACAATGGTGTTTAGCAATTATGGATAAATATCCAGACGCTCACCCTTTAATTAGATCCTTATCTTATGAAAAAGAAAACAAGGTGGACGCTTTAAGTCGGCGAATTGAAGATCGAATTGGGCTACATAAATCTATAGTTTTTGATGTACAAATGGAAGTGAACCAAATAAAGGCTTTAAATTTACAAATTATACAGTCCAACCAAAAATTTAAGAAATTAGCTTTATTGCTGGGTGTTTCTACTGTTATTTCAATTATTTGTTTTGGATTTTCAATTTTTATTTAATTTAGGATGGCTTATTAGCCCTATTTTTTAAATTCACAAGAATCCCTGAATTTGCTTCTAAACTTTGTGAAGTAACAAATTCGTGTTTGCATAAATAGCGATATGTATTCTGGATGTATTTTATACTGTGAATGCCAGTCCGTGTAACCATTAGTTCGTTTTTCTTCGTGAGATTCTGATCCAAGTCCTGCCGCTCTTCTTTGGGCCAATATTTGAGCTCTTGAATCTTTACCTTTATCATAAGAGGCCATAATTTGAGCGTGATATTTTGAGGCGTTAAAAGTAGGGGAGCTTAACTTTTGATTGCCACCGAATGCACCTTTAGAACCTCTGTTCATTCTATATTCTGTAGGGTCTTTTAGTGTATCATAAGATCCGCCAGCCGTTGAAGTCTTCATCTTATATAGTGCTTTATCTTTTTGACCCTTACGTCCCTTGGCTGCACTTGTTGCAGGTTTTGAATTAGGTCCTGAATTAGAACCACGACCAGACCCACTCCCACCGCCGAAACTACCGATTCCCACGCCGACACCTTGCGCACCATTTTGCTGGGTTTGTGGATTCCCGTTACCGGGATTGGCTAACCCCTGGGGTTTATTAAATTCTGTATCGTCAATATAATCTAGATTATTTGCTTGTCCTGCGGTTGAGCCTTCATAAGGCTGAGATCCGTAAAGCTCTTCATAAGTCATTTCATTTTTCCTACCCTGAGAAAACGAATCACTCGCCACCTCACTATTATATAAGCCTGGATTGTAATTTCCAGTGTTCGCAGGAATAAAAGGCTGAATCGCAGATGCAATTTGATTTAATCCATTTAATGCCACTTGTGGATTATTTATCGCAGATCTTGCAGGATCAGTGGCTCTTGGAATTATTTCTTCATCCGCAGTCTCCGGATCTGTGACAGCACGAGCTGTCTGACAACTGATAACTTTTTCGCTGGCTTCTTCAATCAAAAGCTCACGCATGTCTTTTTCAGTTTTAAAGTCTTCAAAGCGTGGACGGCAATCGGATTCAAACAACCGTTGCCCCTCTTCATTTGTGTAAGTTTGCGTTCGCCCATCAATTCCAGCAGGCAATGTGTTTTGATCAAAACAAAAGACCTTGCACGAATTAAAATGCTCTTCACAACGTCTGACTACATCTTGAGGACTTAAGGCTTGGGCCCGTACATTAAATCTATCCGCACTACCTAAATCACAAGAAGGAGCACTCATAATCTGTTCCGCCAAGTTAAATAAATCTTGTGGATAGGCACTGTTTAATTCATTGGTTGTGCAATATTTTTTTGTAAAAGCCACAGACTCGTTACAAGACGCATTTCGTCTTTCAATGGACCTAGAATGAGTACTTGTTTGCTGATCACTTAAAACTCTATTCATCCCATCGCAGCCGGGTGACAGAAAATTTGAATTAATGCACCGATCAGCAAATTTTCTGTCTGCGTCGGTTGGATCATAAGTCATCGAACAAATACTGCTACACGCTTCGTGACCTTGGCTTCCCGGGTTTTCAGATTGACATGACTCGCAGCATGCTGGTGCACAATAACCTTCGCTAAAGTATTTGCGACATCCGGTGCACTGCGAAGAGTTCGCACTGGCCTGCGTACTCATATTAAAAAGTATAAGTGGAAAATCTGAAGCCCACAAAGGATTTCCACAAAAAATGCTTAGAAAAAAGCAGATTATAAAATTAAATTTTAAGATTTTAGAGTTCATATTTACAGTCTCTTTTCGGTACACTTTGGTTAATCTTTAAGACTAAAAGCCCAAAAACTTGCATCTTAGTAAATTTGCGGTCAAATTATGTCTTTAAAGACCAGGAGCATGTATGACCTTTGATATTATTGAAGCGAATGGAAGCCATGAAAAAGTAGTTTTTTGCACCAACAAAGACGTGGGGCTTAAAGCTATCATTGCTATACACAATACGACCCTTGGCCCGGCCCTTGGTGGAACTCGAATGTGGCCCTACAAGAATGATCATGACGCTTTAGTTGACGTTTTAAGACTTTCAGCTGGGATGACATATAAAGCGTCGGCAGCAGGTCTTAATTTGGGCGGCGGCAAAGCAGTTATCATAGGTGACCCGAAAACAGATAAAAGCGAAGGTTTATTTAGAGCTTTTGGAGGATTTGTTAACTCATTAGGTGGATCTTACATCACTGCTGAAGATGTCGGAACTACTGTTAAAGATATGGAATATATTTTTTCAGAAACTCCATATGTCACTGGTATTCCAGAAGCTTTTGGTGGTTCTGGGGACCCTAGTCCTTACACCGCTTACGGTGTTTTAATGTCCATCAAAGCCAGTGTTAAAGAAAAATTTAATAAAGATTCATTAGAAGGAATCCATATCGCAGTTCAAGGTTTAGGAAATGTGGGTAAAAACTTAGTTAAATATTTAATCGAAAACAAAGCCCATGTGACTGTAGCTGATATTGATCCTGCAAAAGTAAAATATATTTGTGAAACATATAAAGTTGAAAACATGGACCCTAATGCCATCATCACTTCAAAGTGTGATGTTCTGGCTCCGTGTGCTTTGGGCGCAGTGGTAAACGATGAAACTATTAATAAACTTCAGTGTAAAATTATTTCTGGCGGAGCCAATAATATTTTATCCACGAATGCACATGGTGAAATGCTAGCAAAAATGGATATCTTATATGCTCCAGATTTTGTTGCTAATGCGGGTGGACTGATGAATGTGTATGTAGAGCTAGAAGGCTATTCTAAGGATCGTGCGTTTGAAAAAGTAGAAGCTGTTTATGATAATATGATGAATGTTTTTAAGATTGCTAAAAAAGAGCAGATCTCGACAATGAAAGCCGCCTCTATGTTAGCTGAAAAACGAATTCAAACAATTGGGTCACTTAAAAGACAATTCCAAGGTTCGAACACACGACATTTTTCAACATTAAAAGAAGTTTTAGCTCGTAAGGGATAATTTTTAATTAACAATAAATTTAAAATAGGGTGCTTATATATGAGTAAAATTACAACTTCAAAAATTAAAAATTCAGATCAAAAAGAAACGATGGATCATGTTTCTATTCAAAGTCGTTTAGACTCATTGATTCACTGGCTTGGAAAGAATTCTAAAGTTTTAGCTTTTGGATTCGGTGGAGTTCTTATAGGCTGTGCCATATATTTTGCATGGAGTTTTTATTCACAAAAAGTGGCTTTAAGTAAATTTGAAGCTGCATTTTCAATTGAAAAACAAATTACGGATTTCACCAAAAAATCTGAAGAATTAAAAGCTCAAGACACAAAGGCTTTGGATAAAAAAGCCGCTAAAGATTCAGCTTTAGTGACACCGGAAATCCCTGTTGCACTAGTCACTCAAGCAGAGATCGAAACTTTAGAATCTAAAATTCATGCTGAAGTTATAGCTTTCATCAAAGCCGATCCAAGCCAAGGGGCTTCAAGAAATTTAAGTTTAAAATGGGCGAAAACACTCTACGCAAAAGACAGTTTCGAAAAAGCCTTAGAAGTCTTGAGTGTTATTAAAGTTGGTAAAAATAATTCTCTAGAAGGATTAAGTCTTTTGTCGAAAGCGTCGACGACTTTGCAAGTAGGAAAAGTTAAAGAGGCCGTGACTTTATTTAAAGAAATTGTTTCAACCAAAAAATGGACGTACTTACACCCAGAGGCTCGCTTTCAACTGAGCTTAGCTTTAATTGAAGATAAAAATGAAGCGGAAGCTATTGAGAATTTAAAAGCTATCAAATCCGAATATCCAGATGAAAAAAAGACTGTAGAAGAAGCAACAAAATTACTTCGTTGGCTTCAGTACCAAAAATCGAACGCGGCTGAATGAATAAATTTTTAACTAAATATTTGAATAGACCTCCAAGATTACACAAAAGTGTAATCTTGATTCTATGTTCTTTATTTTTTACGTCTTGTGGGTCATTGCCTGTCGAAGATAAGCTGGTCAGACTTTGGGTTCGAAGTAGTGAAGTGACAGACTACACCGGTGAAAATCTAAATTTACCTTTTCAGCCAGTTCTATATAAAAATAAAATTATTTCAGCCAACAGTGTTGATGGTCTTATGGCATTTGATAAAGTCTTTGGTCATAAAATTTGGAATTTGCAAATAGAGGGCGGGTTGTCTAGCCCAGGACTTTTAGTTTCCGACTTTTTATTTTTTACTGGCTATGATGGTTTTGCTTATTCTGTCTCCGCGCAAGATGGAAAGATTTTATGGAAGAAATCAATTAATTATCCCTCACTTCAAAGCCTTTTTTATGAAAGCGGTAGAGTCTATATTTTAACGAATAACTCTGAAGTCCTTGCCCTTGAAGCGTCTTCAGGCGAACAGGTCTGGAGTTTTTCTAAAAAGAATCAAAGAAAAATTAGTGTCGGTGGAATAGGTAACTTTTTGTCTTTAGGATCACTTCTAATCACAGGATTATCGAACGGGGATTTAATTGCATTAGAAAAATCTAATGGAAAAGTAAGATGGCAAAGACGACTTAACTTTAATTCTAGATTCAGAGATTTAAAAACCCTAATACTTTTCGATACAGATAAACTTTTAGTCGCTGGATACGATGATCATATTTATAATATTGACGTTGTCAGCGGGGCCCTCAAATGGAAACGAAAGTTTTCTGTTGTGACTAATTTTTTAAATGTAACTAAAGATGAAATTTGTTTTGGAACTGCAGACAGTGAAATCAAATGTGTGAACCCCACAATTGGTGCAGAGACTAAAAACTTTAAAATCCCTAGCATTGCCGGTCAGATCACTAAAATAAATGATCAAACACTACTTTTTGGTTTGTCTAAAGGTGGTGTTCAGATTTTAAATCTGACTAATTCAAAAACTATAAACTATGAGACCTTTGCAGGGGTTACGAATGCTCCAATTTGGAATGAAAAAAAATTGGAAGTGTATTTTAATTCTAATGCAGGAAATGTTTACGTTTTGAAACTGGATAAAGTTTATAAGTAAATCTATACTTAAACTTACAGCTATTATTTTATTTATCTCTGCGTGTACTACTGGGCACTGTCCTCCAAAAGGGGCCAAAAAAGCTAAAATAAAAAGTAAAGTTTGGGTTTATAAATACGACCAATCAAAACAATGTCAAAAAACGGAAGGAATTTCTCTAGAGAGCATGATCTTGAGTTTCGCTGAAATGAATATTGTGGTTTACGAATCTAAAAAGAAGTATGACGGTTTGATGCGGATACAAGCCTGCGGGGCATACACGGGTCTGGCAAATCTATTTTTGATACCATCTTCAGAGGTCGAAAAAGCCTTAACTAAAGGATTTCAGCAATGGGATTTTTAAAAATTGCTGAAATTAAAGCGCTTATTAAAGACGTTCCAAACTTTCCCAAACCTGGAATCATTTTTAAAGACATCACCCCAATATTTGAAACTCGAAATGCCTTTGTCAGTTTAATGCACGAATTTGAAAAAAAAGTTCCGACAGAAATCACTCGAATTGTGGCTATTGAATCTAGAGGATTTATTTTTGGTTCAGCTTTATCGCTTAAAACTGGGATTCCATTTTCATTAGTTAGAAAAAAGGGGAAGCTTCCCAGACCAACACACTCTAAGTCCTATGAACTAGAGTATGGTTTAGACGAACTGTTTATCCATAAAGATAGCCTCAAGAGTTCTGACTCTGTTTTAGTTATTGATGATGTCTTGGCTACAGGTGGAACTGCAAAAGCCGTTGAAGACTTATGTCTAATGTCAGATGTAAAAATGATATCGAGTTTGTTTTTCATTGAGCTTAGTTTTCTAAATGGAAAGCAAAAACTTAAACATCCATCAGATTCTCTGATATCTTATTAGTCTTCAAATAGGAGTTTTAATAGATGCGCTTTTTAAAAATTAGATATTCAATGTTTAAAATTTTAACTTTTTATTCATTAATAATTTGTATTTGGGCATCGGCCGAACCCACGTTTTACACCGGACTTTTTTCTAAAACAGCCTTGAAAGGCTATGATGTTGTTTTCTACTATCAGAATAACCAAGCCCAAAAAGGAGATTCTAGATTTAGTCATCAATTTCAAGGTGTACAGTGGAACTTCGTTAACGAAAAAAACCTAAGCACTTTTAAATCGGATCCAACGAAATACATTCCTCAATATGGCGGCTGGTGCGCTTACGCCATGGCTGATGGTAAAAAAGTAGGGGTTGACCCAAGATCCTTCGATATTAAAAACGGTAAACTTTATTTAAACTACAATAAAAAAGTCCAAAAGAAATGGCAAAAAAAACAAGACCAGTACATACCAAAAGCCGACAAGCACTGGGAAAAAATCTAATTTAAATAAACCACGCAATAAGAATACCTAATAAACATAAGACTTAATAAAAGAATCAATATACATCCCACTTTCGCTAAAACACTGTTTCTTATAATTTATATTATGTTACATTACCAAAAGGTGCCAGGTTCCGTTTGGGAATGTAATCAATTTAAATCGATATGTAGCAAACTCAAAGACATATTAAATCAAAACTGGTTGGTAAAATTCGCAAACGGAACCTGGCACCTTTTGGGAATAAAAAAAGGCGAAGATCATCTTCGCCTTTTTAAACTTTTAACATTCAAAGAGTATTAAAAATTACTTTGGTTGAACTACTGTATCTACTGAATGGATAACACCATTTTTTTGGATTACATCAGCAGTTGTAACTGTAGAAGACGTTCCTTTTTCATCAGTAATAACTACGTTTGTACCGTTCATTTTAGCAGTTAACATTCCACCTGCGACTGTTTTGAATGATGTTTTACCTTTACCAGCTTTGATCGCCGCAATTATATCGCTTGCAGTCAAGTTTCCAGCAACTACATGGTAAGTTAAGATTTTAGATAAAGTTGGTTTATTTTCTGGCTTTAATAAAGATTCAACAGTTCCTTTTGGTAATTTGGCAAATGCTGCATTTGTTGGAGCGAAAACTGTGAACGGACCAGCGCCTTTTAATGTCTCAACAAGACCAGCGGCTTTAACTGCAGTCACTAATGTTGTGTGATCTTTTGAATTTACAGCGTTATCAATAATATCTTTTGAAGGATACATTTCTGCTCCACCAACAGTTACTGTTTTTTCAACTACTACTGGTGCAGCTGTTACTACTTTTTTTGCAAATGCAATCGGAGCAACTAATACTGTAGCTAATACTAATGCGATACTTTGTGCTTTCATAAAATATTCCTTTGTTTTGGGTTTAAATTTATTAATTTAATTTACTTATAATAGGACAATGGAAACAAAATACAATAATTAAAGACATCTTTTTTTTAGAGCAGTATTGTAGGTCTTGCGTTAGCCTCTTGATAATATTGTCATTTTTTAAATTAATAAAAATTTAACAAAAAAATAATAAAAATACTGACATTCTTAAGTCCAGTTTCAAAATGGCACTTTTTTATAAATTAAAAATTTAAATATTCAAAACAAAATTTATGATCTTTTTTGCTGACTGAAGATTCAATATAAAAGTTTTGAGCTAGATTAAAAGCTTCAATCACTTCACTCGCTTCTAGCATTAACTGATTTAAAAATAACTCTGAAAATGAACCTAAAGACTCTAATGACATTCCTTTATTATTTAAATTTATTTTTTCATAGTTTAGGGCCACACTGGCCTCATAAAGATAAGTATAATAATCTTTAATAATCTGAAATTCATTGTCTGTTAAAATTAGCGTAGGATGAATTGTTTTTAAATTTGAAAAATGCACTTGCCACGCCATCTTCCTTAAAAATTCAGGACCTAGTAGAGTTCTAATTGTAATGATACGGATATCCATCGGAAGATCTTGCAAGCTTTCAGCGAATACAGATCTTAATTCTTCGGACTCGCCTTTTTCAGATAAAGACTTAGTGTTTAACGAATCCTTCTGAATTAAATCTTGTGGCTTATCTAATTGATTTTGACCCAAAGGGTTTTTTAAGTAGGCCTGTTCAAAAACAACTAGGGACTGCCTAGCTGCTTTCACTTTATTTAATATAGCTGCGTTATATTCTACATTTATAGGGTCTAAAGCTAAATCTTCTAAAAACTTTATATAGTTTCGTAAACCCAGCAAGGGATCTGTAACCTGACCTGCTGTTTCGCCAACAACAGAAATAGTTTTTAATCTAACGCTGACTATGTGTTTTTTAAGAGCCGCAGGTAGACCAATCCTTAAACCTTCAAGCGATGACCCTAAAATGCTCATTGGATTCATAGCCGCCGCGGTTGCGCCGCCTAGTAAGACCCCTAAAAACCCCCTGCGGCTTAATCTGCCTTTATCATTTAAGTCATTGCTTCCAGCTTGAGCAATACTTAAAGTTATAAACGTAAATACAAAAAATATTGATTTCATCCCCACCCATCAAACAGCACTAAGCAAAAAAATTGACAATATGTCTTATAAAGTTCAATGCCAAATAGATCAATCCAACCAGAATCAAAAGTAATGTGAAATTCACGCTATGCTTTATTAGTTTATACCTAAATGGATTAGATTCTTTTAAGGCTTTAGTTTTCTTTAAAACTGGTGAAAGCCCGGCAAAAACTTTGTTCGCAAAACCCCTTTGATCTTCTGAGGTATTTGGAACAATCGACATACGCATGGCTATTTTATAAATAAAATTTATAAATGGACCTATTAGAAACATTGGGCGTTCAATATCACACATTAAAATTAATCTATTAACATCGGAATTATTTTTTGCAAAATGCAGATAGGTTTCATCAAAAATAAAACCCTCTCCGTCACGCCATGAATAATTATTGCCATCTACATTTATAAAACATGTGTCTTGTCCCGGGGTTTTAAGACCTAGATGATATCTTAATGAACACGCTACCGGATCTAAATGTCGGGTGAGTTGAGACCCCACAGGCAAATATGAAAACATGGCCCCATTTACAATTTTCACTTTTTTTAAAATCTCTACGGTTTTGGGACAATGTTTTAAGGCCGAGGAATGGGTGTACCCATACCACTTGAGATAAAATTTGCTCCAACCGTATTTATAGAAAGTTCTAAACCCAATATCATAATAAGCATTGTTTTCAGGATCTTTCGTGTGATCAAAATAGCCATTTTCTAAAAGAGTTTGCGCTTCCTGACTGATCACTTGCCAATGCTCTTGGATGGCAAGCAACTCTGGAAAATCTTTAACAGAAATGATGGGCTTTAGCGCTTTTTTATAGGTGAAGATATATAGAATACAGTTAAACGGCGTAAATATGGGCCATCCTTTACGCAAGTATTCATTGAAGCTATCAAAGCGCTCTTGTCCCCTGTAGGCGTAAACGTATGTAATGGACGTCGCCACAAACATGAAAAACATAATGAGACCAATAAGCAGGACCATTCTTACCTCTTAATTATTTATAGCATGATGTGGCCAAAAGGGAAAAGTGGATTTATATTTTGACTTGTATGTTAAAAACTGAAAAACCAGATCACAATTTAAGTGCTGAAGATATTGAGCGCATCATTCGAATGGCTTGGGAAGATCGAACTTCTTTTGAAGTCATTGAAGCCCAGTTTGGTTTGACCAATAATCAAGTGATAAAACTAATGCGAAAAAGCTTATCCGAAAGTGCTTTTAAACTGTGGCGGAAAAGATCAACTAGTTACTCGTCGCCGCTTAAACACGAAAAAAAACGACCTTTTAAAGAAGGCCGTTTTAAATCCAAAAATCAGAAGAATGACTATAAAAAGTAAAACTATATTTTAGTTTAAGCTTCGCTCAAACTAGTTTGTAAATTAAATTCCTGTAGAATTTCTTCCTAAAATTTGAATCTGAGGTGGTAGATTTGGATCAATCTCAAAACCCCAGTACACATCTTTAACACAGCTTGGATTTGTGGATCTAGATCTAATTGATTTCGAAACAAAAACGGCTTCACTGTTTCCAAGATTTGCAAAAGAGTCTTCTTCTGAAGAACCTTCTTGTGTTTGATAATTATAAATTCCATATCTGTTGTTTTTAACTTCATAATAATAATCTTTATCTGGATTCCATCTAGATCTGTAGCCCCAGTAATTATTGGACTGATTTGAATTAGATCTATCGTGATCATTATCAAAATTAGATTTTGCAATTCGAACTAAAGCTTGTTCTGCTTTTAAATCACGACAAAGTTTCGATGGAAGAGGTAAAATGCCACGACTTCTATCTATGTAATCTCTAATATTTCCGTTCACAGAGTACTGCCCTTGAACTCCAATACTTCCTAAGTAACATCTATCAATTTTATTAGCTTGAATATATATGGCTCTTGCAGACTGCTCCCCGACTAATAAATCCATTTGAGTGTGTTGATTTTGCTCAGTGAAAATTGTGGAGCCGTCAGAACGTAAGCATCCAACATGTCTCATCGCGAAGTATGAAGATACATCTGTTTTGTAGTCAGCGGCATATGACAAATAAGTTAGCGCAGTTAAAGTATTATTTTTAATATAGTCATAGGAAATATACCCTTTTTCAAAAAACACATTGTTGTTGTCGTATTCACCAACTAGTTTTTTTGCAGCCTCAATATCTGATTTACTACCCGTAAAGTTATTTTTTCCAGAAGACTTAGATGAATCACTTCCGCACGCAGCTAAAAGTAACATCCCTAAAGTGATTAGAATTTTCGAAGTTTTCATAAAACCCTCCAACACTTACATATCAATATTTATGCCAGCCGGGGTTGTGTTTATTTCAATTTGGTAGGCGTATTTGGGCACTATCTAGTTCACTCGCCGATCTACGAGGGGCTTTCGCACCCTCGATCGGCTCGCTGGAACCCGCAGAGAGACTTCGTCTCTCGTTTGCGAGTCTTTCGGCTACGCTTTTCCGGCGGGGAACTTTTCCACCTGCAGTGGGCCTTACCTAGCCAACCCAAACATGTACTTTTGCTCTTGAAGATCAAAAAGTTCTTTTGTGATTTCCATGATTCTATCTTGAGACGAAGACACCAATTTTAATGTCGGGCTAATTTCAACGCCGTCAACAAGCTTATAATCATTATATTCAAGAATGACTTTACCGTTTCTATTACTCATATCATCAAACTCTGAAACCAAAAGAGCTACGTTCGCATTAATATTATCAAGCTTTTCTTGTTTTTCAGATTCAGAAAGCATGGTCATTTCATTTAGTAGTAATATTGAGGAATCTTTAATAGCTACAATATCTGTAAAAGCCTCAGTTCTGGTTAAAATTCTCATTTGATAGTCTTTTTGTTTTAACAATAAGTCTAAAGCCTTTAATTTTAAAACTTCATAATTTTGGCTGTAGTCAGGATTTAAAAGCAATTGCTCTGCGCTGACTTGGGCTAGTAGATCTTGAAATTCTAAAGATAAAGAATTTTTTGTTAAATTTGGAGTTCGACCAGACAGCAACATATAAATATCATAAATGTCTGATCTTAAATTATTAAAATCCTTTTGAATTTTTTGTCTTGCTTGATTTTGGTCTTTAACATCCGAGGCCCTTAAATCTAAATTTAAACCTTGAATCATTGGAACAAAAAAGTAAGTGTACAACGTGTCCATCTCTTGTTTTATAGAAGCTGAAAATCCATTTTTATGTTCAAATTTAAAATCGCGACACAATTCAAAACAATTATTATCAGTATTCTCTTCTGAAATCAGATCTGCTAATTGTGTATCAATAACTTTGGCTAAAAAGTAATCTTGATTTAATTTTTCAATCACTTGAATAAATTGCGGCGCCACATGAGTCTGCCACCATAAATCAAAGTTTTGAACAAAGTCATCGTCGGCTTCATTGTATAAAAACTCAACGATACCTCCGTAACTTACATTTGGATTTTTTACGTCTTCCATGTAGTTATAAAAACTTGGGCTTTGCGCAGGTCCAGCGAGTCGCCATCTATTATTCGATTCGTCACCAAAACAGGGATCCATATTTCCTTTTAAAGAAATTCTTGGAGCTTTAAATTCTGGTGACGCCCAACCCATTTTATATGTAAACCAATTAGCCATCATGGATTCACCATTTTTTACATCCACACCGCACACCATTTGTTTTAATAAATAATCCGTCATGCTGAAATAAGCTGAATCATAGTAATAGGGATCAACGTTGTTGTTTGAAAGTCTATTGCTGTATCTGATGAAAAATTCTTGTCCCGGACCAATAGGTTTCACACCTGCAGGATCATACTGACTTGTTTTATAACCCGCAAAGTAATCCTGACCCTTCATAAATTTAGCTTTGCTATCTGGATCAACGGCCCATATTTCAGGGTTAAAAAACTCTTTTTGAAATTCAATCCAGTAACAATTATTAGCAATACGACATGGGTAATCTAGTGGGTTTTTTTCAAGCTGCTGAGAAATAAAATCTAAGCCTTGGGCTATTTTAGAAAAATTTTGAGATCCATCCTGATTTTTGAATTTTAAAAATCTTAAAATTCGGCTGACACTTCTTTTTTCATTTTCATCAACACCAGAATTATATCTAGCTTCTAAGGTCGTAATAACTTTAGGAAGAACATCAGATAAGAATTTATTTTTTCTTTGAGTTAAATCACTAACGCCGTAATTTGACGTGTATCTTTCATTCCAACTGACGCCTTTACCGTTATAAACTGGATAAGGTATATTTGTGTCTAAATCTGTATTTAATTTGTAATCCCAACCAAAATAAGGCTCTGATCTAAACAAAGGTAAAGGATGATTATATAAATGGGTGTTTGCATAACCCAAAGGCTCTTTAGCATTAGTCTGAATATTATAAACACGATTAAATTTAACTTTACGCCCACTATTTCTTTGAGCCTTAATCTGTTCAGCAATGTCTTTGTATAATAACTTAGATGCATTTTGAATATTGTTGGCTTTGAATAAATACTCGTTCCAGTTGCTGATCGCTTGTTGAACAGGATCAGTTAAACTTTTTCTCCACGTTGTATTTACTTGGGCGTGATTTTCTATGAACGCTTTAATTAAAGTTTCACCGCACTTATTGGTGTCAGACCAAAAAGCTAATGGTTTAAGATAATCTAAAAGTTCACCTTGTAAGATATTTCTATCATCACACAGCTTATTCATATCCCAGCCTTGGGCTTGATATGTGGCCATCAGTTCACGAATGTTGGCTGCCGCTTGAGTCGCTGGGACATTTATAGTTAATCGCTTCACACCCCAATTCAAAGCCTCAGAGATGGCCCAAAACACTAAACTAAAAACAACAAACCCTACAACTGTGGACACCAAAGGTGTTGCAAGCAACCCGCGAGATACAATTTTTACTTTGTAAATGAAACTTCTTTTTGGAGTGTTTCTTAAAGTTTGAAGTGCTTTTTGATTTGCAATCGCGTAGTCGGCCATCAAGCCACTTCCCATTCCAAAAGTCAGTAACGCTTTTGTGGACAAAAGCGCAGTTAACTGCACCCATGTCTGTGGGCTTGAAATGAGGTCTTGAGCTATACTTCCAAAAGTTTTATCACATGCTTGTTCAAGTCTTGATCTTTCACTTGGGGTGTAGCTGCCATTTTGCAGATACTCATCTGAAATTAAAAGCTGTCTGCAACTTTCTAATTTATCAACATAACGATCCACTAAACCAAAAACTAATTGAGACCCAAGAAATCCGGCGGTCATTCCAGGATAAGAGGTCGCACGACTTAAAAACGTAGACGTTTGCTTTACGGCCATCTGCGCTTTAATTTGCTGACTGTAAAGCTGTGGATTATTTGCATACATCTTGCGATTTTGAACCAACGAAATTAAATTCGCTGTGCTTTTTCTAGATATATCTAAATAATTTGTCGCTCGGCCCGCCATATCTCCAATAACAAAAAACGAAGCTAAACTTGAAGGCATAGCCCATGACATGGTTTGATCTAAGGTCTGCTCGAACTTTAAAGGATTACTTTTATAATCGGTAATCATGGCCAATTCAGATGATCCAAAAATAATCACCATGAAAGCTAAGCCCACTAAACCTGTCTGAATTGTCCCCGATTTTAAATCTGCCATCATTTGGCGACCACTGACTCTTTGTGCTCCTTCAGCAGTTGTTTGAACTGCGATATCTACTTTTCTTCCAAAGGGATCAGTTACAGTTTGAATTCGCTGGCCTTTGAAATTTCGAACTTGATTTGTAATACTAAAATTTGATTTCCAACTTGGGGCCGTGCTCGTCGAAACCCCAATACTTAGATTATAAGCCGCTCTAGATGGAACGTGCGACAACACCCTTTGGGCCTGATTCGTTCGATCTAAAGCTCGCTCTAATTGATTCACGGGGAACGAGGCCAAAAGTCTTCGGTTCACTTCTAATTGAATTTTTTCAAATTTAATTTTTTGATCAGGCTCTAAATTGTAAAACCCTTCGTTCATCACTTGAGCTCTTAGTTCTATTGATAATGATTGGGTTCGAACACTTAAGTTGTCGCCGGTCACAACAGATAGTGCTGAAAAAGCCCCTTTGTAATGTCTAAGTAAATTTTGTCTACCTTCCGCAGTATCTAAAAAACTATAGTATTGACTTGATCGTCCTAATTCAGATGGCGACATTGAAAGCACAAAATTTCCAGTTTTTAAGGCCGCTTTAAAATTTGCATTATTAGCCTCTGGCACATCTGAAAAACCGAGCATACGGTAGAGATTCACTTCTCTTCGACCTTCAGGCAAATCAATAAAAACACCACGTGTATAAATCGGCGAATTGAACATATCTACAGGTGACATCATCACTTCTGGCGTAAATGGATTAGCCTGACTCATATATGGGAATAGTGAACCCACTATAACAAGATATGAAAGAAAGATTCGACTTAAGACTTTCATTTTATAAATTTCCTAAACCTAAAGCATCACGTAAATTTTGACGTGCGTCAGGAGTTGCAGGTGCGTCTAATTTACGACTTGCTTCAATAATTTGTGCTCGTCTAGACCCATCAGACCATGGTAAAGTTTCAATTCTTAATCTGTTATTTTCTAATGCCAAAACAACGTGATCCCCAGGTATTACTGTACGACTTCCAACAGCAGTTTGTAAAAACTCTTGAACATAAGTTAATATTTCACCCGTATTATTTGAACCTCTGTTTTTTAGATTTTGAAATAAAAAGTCAATAGCTTCATCAGTAAAGTCTAACGAAATACTGATTTCATCTGAAGCACTGGCGTGTTGGACTAAGCTTCTTTTTAAAAGTCCATTTTCTAAAACTGTGCCTTTTAAGTTTTTAGCAAATATCGCTTTGGCTCCGTCTTCTAAAATAAATGAGCTATCAACATAAACAACATAAAATTTATCTAATAAAGACTGACTTATTCCTTTTGAACCGGATGTTAAGTCTTTAATATCAACAGATGGTTTTAACTTCTCTAATAATATTTTTTTTAAGTAAGCTTGTTGTTCAATTTCATTTGTTAACGATTTTAATTTTGCTTTTTGAGCTTTAGTTAAATCGGCCACATTTGCTGTTGCAATAGCCGTAGATCTTTCAAAACTGGCCCGACTTCCTTTATTACTTACCAACGAACGATTTGTAAGAATATCTTCTAAAAAATCAAAAACATAGGATTTCGCGGATTGAAGACCATTAACTAAGACAACTTTAAATCCACCTTCGTCTTTTATAGACTTATATATAGCCCCTTCAACTTCACTTCCAGAGTATCCTGGAGGCGAACCTACAATTCGACTAAATTCATGCCTTGAGGGAAAACTTGAAACATTGATTTCAAAAGGGCTTGAACCCGTCATTTCTTCAGAAACTGATCTTGCAATTCTAGACGCTTCCCCTGGCGAATTGCTCCAAATAATAAATGCAGGTAATTCAGCGACCTTGTCTACTGAGCCAAGTTCAATCTCTCTAACTAATAAAGACCTCTGTGCATGCTCACGACTGATTATAGACCTAAGGGCTTCTTCATGAGCTCCGTCCATAGCACCACTTAGCCTTGCGGCAACTCTATTTGCTGAAAAGGAAGCGATTCTAGACTCAATCCACGAAGGTGATTTTTTTAATATAGTGGCCGCAGCTTGGACGATATGTTCTAGTTCTAAATCAATTCCCACTAACATTGGGTTTATGTCTTTAATTCTTACAGATAGGGTCTCTATCTCAGAGGTCAAATCATTAATCTGAGAGTATAAGTTAACATCACCCATATTATCCACGGCCAAGCTAAGATCCACTTGATTATAAAGAGCCGCTCTTTGTATTATTTTATCTTGCATTGATGTTCTGATAGATTCAGTTCTTCTAAAACTTTCATTGAAACTTTCTAAAACAGACTCCATAGATTTAATTTTTAAATTAAGTTCCGAAAGTGAATTTTCATAATGAGGACCTTCAGCACTCGCAACACCTTGAGATCTCATGTTTTCAATTCTATTTCTTCGTCCTTTAATTTTTGAAATGCTATCCTTTAGCATACTGATTTGAATGTCTCCAGAATCTCTAGCTGAAATAGCTAAGTCTTTAGCTGCATCCAGAATTTTTTTAGATACATCTGGATTTTTTAAATTGGGATGAAGTTTAGATAATTTTAAAATAACCTCTAAAGGGTCAATGTGATCAACGGTGTCACGACCTTGAGATAAAATTCTTACCCCTTCAAATTGTTCAATAGAATTTTTAATATTATTAAGAATATTTCTAACAACATCATCATCTGGTGGACGAACATGAAGGATCGACATTCGACGCTCTAATTGCGGATCTTTCATTAGTTTTTCAAAAGGTTCCGGAGTTATATTTCCAATAAACTTAACATTTGATTTTTGAGTTAAATAAGACTTCATACTTTCTAAAAACTTAACACCCAATTCATTATTTAAAACGTTTTCTAATTCATCAAAAACAATAATCAAATGAGCATTTTCTGGCTTCGAAAGCTCTTCTAAAATTTGACTTAATCTTTTTTCGAAAGATCCACGAAGCTCAGTTCCACCCATTAATTTAAATACATCTAAATAGTATAGCTGTTTGTTTTGTGATCCATTGCGACCAATTAAATTTTGAACAAGCGGACTCCTGATATCAATCAAGTGTTGCATATATTCTATGAGTGCTGACTTTCCAGTCCCCGCTTCGGCCACTATTGTTACGAAGGATCTACTTTTGCTTCTTAATAGAGAAGCTACTCTTGAGACATTGGCATCAACGCCTAAAATGTTTTTATTTGCCGGCACTTTAGTTAAAAAGTCTTGAAGTCGTGTCGGATGAACACCATCTGCATTTTCAGTGACAAGATTTGAAGGTGCTGTTGGATTTTGACGAATTGGAGGAGTTCCATTTCCTGCATCTCTAGCAGCATTATCCAATGAGCTGTCTGCCCCATTCCACCAGCGCTTGGCCGCTTCAACAGACCTCGTAAATATACCAGCGTGAGATACATTCGAAAATCCAAATATAACTACAAACAATATTAGATTTAATTTCTTATTGTTTTTCATTTCTTCCACCTTCAAAAAATTTTAAAATTAATTTTTAAAAAATAATATATTTTTACAACGCCGTTCGTTCTGCTGCTTTTAAAAGTGTCTTAGAGCTTCTTACCATTTGGCCTGCTCCAGTTCCAACGCCTAAAAATAGCATATCTAAAAATAGTCCTTGGACTTCTGACTTGTAAGCTTCAAATTCAACTAAACCAAGTTTTAATCCATTCGTAGTCTGCTCAGTCGACGTTGAAAAATACCTCAACATCATACCGTTATGACGATGTAAAGTATCATCATAGAAAGCCACATTGGCGCCAATTCCAGCTACACCTAAACACGCAACCAAAGGCCAGCCACCCATTAATCCACAGCCCAGTCCAATACCGACAGCGGCTCCAATCATTAAAACTAAAGTTTGAGTTTCTCTTCTGTTTTTTATAGCTACAAATCTAGTTTCTTGACCTTGGTATTCTGGAAACATTTCTAAAAAATTCTTAAGCGCTAAATCTAGTGCTAACAGATCAGACCAATTTTCTATATTTTCTGGGGAGACACCTTCAATTAAAATTTTATTTTCATCAAACATATTCTCTGAATTAAATTTAATATCCAGGGATGCAATCAATTGCTGATTTAAATCCAAAACTTTTTTGTACGCAATCGCAAGCTTAGGGTGAACGTCCCTATTTCTATCCACCGAAAGCGAAATTCCCAATCCATACAGTCGTGGTAAACTTTTTAAATACTCAAGACATAATGCAGATGTGTTTTCAGACTGATTTTTAGCAGAATTACATTCTAAATTGGCATTTACATAGTTGGGTTCATAAAAAGCCAAAACAGGATACTGCGAGATAAGCTCCATGTACTTTCTTGGAGCACTGTCTTCAGGGTACTGACTAAAAACATAACTACCATGAGATTGATAATTCGAAGCCGAATAATAGTTTGCAAGTTCAATCTGAATTGGTTTTTGTTGTTTAGGGTAAGCACGACTTTGTTCTATTTTTTGCTCAAGAGTTAAAACGGGCTGATTAGTCTGACCCAATGAAGTTGTGTTCTCTAAATTAAATTGGTTACCCACATATTTTTCTTGAAATAGAAGTGTCGCAAACTGCGTTTCTTCCCAACTTAAGGGCGGCAATACTGCAACCTCTGGTAGATCTCGGCTATCTAAAATATCATCTAAAAAACCAATGCTCGCTTTTCTTAAAATATGTCTTGGTGTCGTGTCCATGACTGTTTGAATTTTTGAAAAACAAAAATCTGTTGGGCCAAATCCAAGGGGCTGAACGATGTTACCAAAGGGATCTACTAAACGACTACAATCAATTGAATCCTCAACTATCATGCCCATTGAACCAGGCCTCATTAACTTGCTTTGGATTTCATTATGATCAGACTGATGCAGAGCTAAATTCACTCGCATTTCACTGTAAGCCATAACAAGCTTGGGAACTTCAGTTCTTAAAAACTCTGCACACTCTGCAGAGTTTTTATAGTCTTGAGCCCTTTGATTCCATGTAGGATCATTTCTGAATTCAAACCCAGCCACAAAATCAAAGCCCAGACAGATTATTTTTTTCTTAGCTTCAGCCGCCTGAATATGAAGGATCTGCTTTGTATAGGACTTGTAAGCCACGATGAACTTAAGCTCATCTTGGGTAAAACCAGAGACCGCATTAAGGTTACCTGTCCGCGAGCCAAAGCCCCAAATAGAGTAAGAATAAGACGACTGGGGAACCAGTAAACTTAAGATACATAAATAAGAGATAAACGACTTTATTTTCCCCATATAAGGGTATTTGCAATTTACACACCAGAGCAATTAGAATTAAAATTTAAAATAAGTGAATTTTATCAATAAGTTACAGGTTTTATTTAAATCTAATTAAAATGAGTCCTTTAAATCGGCTGTCTAATTATTTTACACTTGTAGGATTATTTTTTATTTTGTTACTTTTCATTTTATCTCAACCTTGATGACATCGTCGGGTCTGGTAGAGATAGTATAAATATAAAAATTAAGTGCTGCAAAAAAAAACCTGAACTTTTAAGTTCAGGTTTTTAAAATTAAAAATTAATATTGGTTTTAATATTATCTTCGTGACTGGGCGCCACAGGCATTAGCGAACTCAGCTAATGTTGCACTTTTATTACCAGTTGCTGTTTTAACAGCTTGCTCTAAATCAACACCTGGTGCTTCAATTAAACTAAAGAAATTAGTTAATTTTGCGAATTGGGCTGAAGCAATAACTGGGTTGACTTCAACAGTAGACATTTTCAAAAAATCACCCTCTGCTAATTTAACAATGGCTTCGTTGCTAGAAAAATTTACTAATGCTTTAAGAGTACGAAGTAAATTATCAACTCTCTCCGCTTTCGTTAAACCGTTTAGATCATCAACGTTACTTGATGAAATAGCTTCAATAGAAGCCCCAAGTGATTCGATTTTTGACATTACAGCAGAGTTTGCACCTGCGCTTAAAGCAGCACTTGAAGAAATCCCTTTCAAAATAGATGCATTACCAACACGAGTTTTTGTTACTACTTGAGTTGCTGTCTCGATAACTGTAACAACGTTTGCAGACGCAAAAGATGCTGTGATTAAAAAAGCTAAATTTAATACTAAAAATGATTTCATAGTTTCTCCTTATATTTGTATTTATATAGTTTTAATTTTTAGATTTATAAACAACCAAATTTGCGATATGTATATTATTCATAAATTGATTAATAAACATCTTACAAAAAATGATAGTTTTAAAAATCATTTCAATTTAGTTAAGGCAGGAACTGTGCCATCAAGGTTTGCGTCTTTTATCTAGAATATAGATAAAACTTTAATTCAGATCGAACCTAAGTAACTTGAAGCCTAATTTTTTAATACGATTGATGTAAAAAATGTAGACAGACATGACAAATTTAGCCAATTTAATCTTTAAATAAATTACTTTCTTAGGTTTTAAAGTCCTAAAAAAGGCGATGTGAAGCATCCATGCTTCAAAACGTCCTACTGGTCAGACATCGCCCCCCCACTTATTATTAAAAGATGAGCATGAAATTTTTGCAAGGGGTTCTTTAAAAATAGGCATTTTGCAAATTATCTAGACCTAAGACCCGTAATAGGCTGCGTTTTTAAGCTTGACGCAAAACAAAAAGCCCTACGCTTTTGACGTAGGGCTAAAGACTTTATTTATGGCTAATCAAAAATTCAGGTCTAATTAAAAACCTAAACCCCCGTTAGCCAATGTCTTGTCACATATTGTATTCATTGGCATCACCTCCTTTTCGACTTAAGAAAGTCATATTTAGTATAATTTATATCTAGTTTGAAATCTAATAATTAGATCAATAGGATTTACTTTCATTTTAATTATTATGTTACATTTTATCTGATAAAGCTCTATTTTCATTATAAATATACCGATATTTAAAAGTATGTTTATGTATTTAAAATCTATAGTTTTGATGTTTACCCTTCTGTTTTACTCAGGGTGTGAAGTCTATGATCAAGGGTTTGATTTAGGAAGTGGCATTGATGAATGCGTCGCCTCTGGCGGGAACTGCGTCGAGCCCACTGGTTCTGGGTTACTTTCTTTAAATATCTCTAATCCAAGCCCATATTCAGTTAAAAGTGTATCAAACTGTAGATTCGACATATCTGGTTTTTGCAATGAAGCTGATTTTTCTGAAAACATAATTGAATACACAATATTAGACCCTGCAAACAATTATAACGTACTTAGACCAACGATTAAAATTGTAAATGCATGTAAACGAGGTCGCTTTAGATTCCAAGTCGATGATTCAAGAGCTTCTACCCCAACAATGCCACCTTATTGTGTTTCAATAAACTTTAATTTATTGAAAACAATTAGAGTTGAAGTTGTGGGGCGTGATTTGGCTGGGGTTGAACAACGAAATCCCTTAGCTGCGCAAAAAGATATTGATGTCATTTCTCTACAGTAATTTAAGTCTTTGGCACTATAAACGAAAATTGCGAACCCAAGACTTTACTTAAAAAAAAACTAGCCGGTTATTTTTATCAAGTCCAAAAAGTTTGTATATAAATCCACGAAGATGTAAATGTAAAAGAAATGAAATCAATATTTTATCTTGAAAATAATAATTTTAAATTAATTTGTTTTTTTGTTCTATTTTTTTTGTTTCAACTTGGCTGTAGTGAAACCACAACAAACAAAGAGTTATCAAATACTTTTAGCTATAATATCCCTTACTCCCCGCAGTCCTTCGATCCCTTACTTCAAAGGGGGATTAATGCCCGCTACTTACTAAATCATCTCCACATCACACTTTTTCAATGGAACGACAAAGACCAGTTAGTATTGTCTGGAGCAGACAAATGCGATTGGATTTTGACCGAATTTATATGTCAGCTAAAGAAAAATATATATTTTAATAATAAATTAGAACAAAGCTCTGATCTTGAATCAAAAAATACTAGTCTAAAATTAGTTAAAGCCAAACACTACATCAACTCTTTGAATTTATTAAAAGAAGATCTTAAGAGTGAATATTTAGATTTTAAAAATATCTCATTTTATGCCAAAGACGATTTCACCCTTGTTTTTAAAATGAAAGAAAAATCAAATTCATTTAAAAATAAATTGGCCCAAATTGAAATCTCTCCAAGGCCTGAAAAAAAATACTACAACAACACGACTGATTATTATTCTTCAGGTAATTACAAAATTTCAGAATTTATAAAAAACCAATTTATAACTCTAAAACATACCAAAAATGATATTTATGTTAAAGTTTATTTTATAGATGACCAGACCACGGCGCTACGTTTATTTGAAACTAAAAAGCTAGATTTATTGACTCAACTTCCTGTTCGGGAATTTAAAAAATACTTAAATTCTAAACAGATCTTTCACGTCAATATGTCACGCATGGATGGTATGTTTTTTAATTCTGAAATAGATGAAAATCTAAAAAAAGCGCTATTCCATTCTTTAAATTTTAAGAAGCTTCAAAAATTATATTATTCAATTGGACTGCCTGGTTGCCCAGCTTTGCCCCAAAAACTCTACAATCGAAAGCATTGTTATACTTTTGATCTTACAAAAGCTAAAAAGTTTCTAGAAAAGTCTAATATAAAATCACTATCTAAAACTTTAAGGCTTAATTACTCAAACTTAGGCGGAGACGACATTCAGCGAGGTATGGAATGGATGGCCCATGAATGGGAAACTCACTTGGGTATAAAGATTTTAATCGAACCCTTAGAAAGCGGTGTTTTTTTACAAAAAATTAAAACTAAAAAATTTGAAATTATTAGAAAAGGGATTCCCCTAGATAGTCCAACTTGTATGGATGGCCTGGATAGCTTTTGGACTTTAAGCCCCAATAATGTGAGCGGTTTTAAAAATAAAAAATTTGAATTGACCCTTGTGAACTTAGAGAGCAATCCAGAAAATAAAGACCTTTGCGACGAGGCTTTAAATATATTACACGAAACTTATGCGTATTTGCCCTTAGGAAATATGTATTTTAGCTTTCTACAAAATAATAAATTTAAGGGCTGGTATATTAACTCATTAAATATTTTAGACATTGAAGATTTAGATTATAATCTAGATTACAAAGAGGTTTACTAAATATGAAAAAAATAGCAATAATTACCGGAGCAAGTTCTGGAATTGGACGACAAATTGCATTAGACTTATCTAAATCAGGACATGAATGTGTACTACTTGGTAGAGGTTTAGAAAAATTAAAATCTATACATACAGAAACTTTGAATTCAAAAATTTATCAAATTGATCTAAATAGTCCGAAATCGATTCAAACATTTATTTCTAAGTTTTTAAAAGATTTTGAAGCCGTTGAAAATGCA
This sequence comes from Bdellovibrionales bacterium, assembly GCA_043764155.1. Lineage (GTDB taxonomy): Bacteria > Bdellovibrionota > Bdellovibrionia > Bdellovibrionales > UBA1609 > JAMLIO01. The sequence continues at coordinate 48,381 of JAYUKW010000031.1, read as the reverse complement.
AACGTTATTTTGATCAACAATGCCGGCATTGTTGACAGAGAAAGTTTTGAATCCTCGTCAATTGATTCATGGAATACACAGTTTCAAACTAATCTTTTTGGTCCTGTGAGCTTAACCATGGGATTGATTGGATTTTTAAAAAAACAATCTGTTGGTAAAATAATAAATATTTCGTCCACTTTAGGAATAAAACCGATCCTTGAAACTTCTGCATATTCGGCAAGTAAAGCGGCCATGAACAGCTGGACGATGTCTTTAGCTTTAGAATTATCAAAGTATAAAATTAGCGTTAATGCGATTTGTCCTGGGATTGTCGAAACGCCTTTGCAATCTTTTTATCAAACTGAAGATTTAAGCTTAAGAACCACATTGAATCAAATGCAACCCTTAGGTCGTATAGGAACAACAAAAGATATTTCTGAACTAGTTTTATTTTTAAGCTCGGATAAGTGCAGCTGGATGACTGGATCAATACTACCTATCGACGGAGGTATTTTACTTGGATGATCAAAAAGTTAGAATCTCAAAGTTATTAACTGAACAAAATATATGCTCTAGAACAAAAGCAGAAAAATGGGTGGAACAAAAGTATATTCGTGCCAATGGAAAAATCATCGACAAGCCCGAACATAAAATCAATATTCACGATTTTATTTTAATTGATCAAAAGGCTTTCGTCGAACTTCAAAATCAAAAAACGGTGATTTTAAATAAACCCGTAAACTATGTAAGTTCCTTTGATGACCCCAAATACGAACAGGCAGTACGTTTAATCAATAAAGCCAATTTTGCAGGTCCAACTTATTTAGAAAAAGATGGACCCTCATTCCAAAGCACACTTGGTGTTGTTGGACGACTTGATGCTGATTCTAGAGGTTTACTTTTATTCACCCAAGACGGAAGCTTTGCCAAATCTATTATTGGGCCTGAAAGCCACGTTGAAAAAGAATATGAAGTTAAAGTGAATGGCAGAATCACCGACGAAAAACTTAGACTTTTAAGATTTGGATTAAAACTTGATGATCAAGCCTTAAAAAAAGCGGTTGTTGAAGAAATACAACCTAAAACTTTAAAGTTTATTTTAACCGAAGGTAAAAAAAGACAAATCCGAAGAATGTGCAAAGCCGTTGACCTTGAAGTCTTAGACCTTAAGCGAATTCGAATTGGTGACATAAGTCTTCCCAAAGACCTTGAAGAAGGCCAATGGATTTACCTCGATTAATTTTTAGATTTTGAATTTAAATTATAGTTTTCATTTTTTAAATTTAGAATATACCTATATGTTTTAAAATCGAGTTCGGATCGGCGCGCCGCTTGCTATCCTTGTTTTTTAAATTATTTAGAATAAGCATTGATGATAAAAAATTAGACCTCAAGCCAGCTGGATGCGTTCGCCGAAGGCGAGGCTTGAAGAACTCACGGAAGAGTGTGTCTATATTTTTTATCATCAATGCTTATTCTAAATAATTTAAAAAACAAGGATTATGCAAGCAAGTGACGACCGCTTGTTTGAGTATTTTAAAACATATAGGTATATTCTAAATTTAAAAAATGAAAACTATAATTTAAATTCAAAATCTAAAAATTAAAAACGCGACCTAATGCACTTCAGATCTATTTAAATGTGTCTAATTCATAAACGGAACCTGGCACCTGTTAGATGCTAGCGAGGGCTTCAGATTTGTTGAGGTCGAAGGTTTTTTCGGAGAAGGATTTGATGTGGTTCAACATCCAGTCTTTGGCGTCGACACTTAAGTCGTGACCGGAGGCTCTTGAAATTTTGATTTCAAAATCAAATTTCTTTGCGATTTTTTTTGAACATCTAAATGATACGAGTCGGTCCCTTGTGCTTGTTAAAACAAGCCCTGGAGTGTCCATTGTTTTCGGTGATTTATATGCAGAGGCTGCATTCAATTGATTGAATAAATTTAAATTTTTAATTGGATATGTTTTTCTAATTTCGGTCCAATCTTCAACTATCTTTTTTTTATTTAAATCATAATTACAAGTGACATCAAAAATGGATTCTTCCCATTTTTTTGAATCTTTCAAAACAAATCCCTTAACAAAAGGTAAATACGCTTTGGGATTTAATCGTTCCCAAGGCCACGACAAATCTGATGTGCTTGAATTGATCATCACCAGCGCGTCCCACTCTTTAGAAACTGACGCCCAGTTCATGGCCACTAAGCCGCCCAAAGACATTCCAACAATTACTTTTTTAGAATTTGGATCTAACTTCATGGAGTAGTGTCTCCAGTCATCCTGAAGTTTTCGACGAATCCCACGGATCGTAGTTGGAGAGTATTTTTTTTGATTTAAACCAAATCCTGGTAAATCTAAAAAGTGGACTTCATTTTGGAGTATTTTTTCATAACTGTCTTTTTCATACCAATGGAATTGATTTCTAGATAAGCCCCTCAAAAACAGATAAGAAATATTATGTTTCAACATTCCTCTCATGAAATTAGGTTTCATCTAGATGATAGAAACTTAATTTATTAAAATCAACCATTGCAAAAAGCCCAAGGATTTCTGTTTGAGGATATTTTGAAGCTAATTTCAGGATTACATATTCAAATTTATTTTTTTGCGAATAACTCCAGCGCCATTCGCTCATATAATGGGAGCTGGTGGATTTAATTTCTAACAACACCATTTGTTTTTTTTTGGTTTTAAAAATCAGATCAATTTCAATGTCAGAGATTTTCTTTCTGTGGGCCACAAGCGACCAGCCTAAGGATTGCAGGTAAAGCGCGACAATAGTTTCACACCACAGTCCCTTAAGGTGTGAGTCTTTGCCCGACCTGTAGATACTCTCGAACCCCTTTAAAGGTAATTCGATGTTCCGGACAAGGTCCAAGCTCTTTAATCTTGTTTCTGTGGGTTTCAGTTCCATAACCCTTGTGTTTGCTAAATTCATACTCGGGGTATTTCAAATCTAATTGGTCTACGTAACGATCGCGGCTGACTTTCGCCACTATGCTGGCCGCCGAGATTTCAGGAATCAAACGGTCCCCTTTGATCACAGTTGTTTGGTCAAAATTCTTAAGATTCGGAATCCTCTGATTTCCATCCACCAAAATATGACGACTCAAATTTTGGTGATCACTTGTATTATTATTTAAGCTCGATTCATTTTGATTTAAAATATTTTCTAAATTTAAGACAGCCCTTTGCATCGCCAAAAAAGTCGCTTGCAAGATATTGACTCGGTCGACTTCAACATGAGTCGCAAACCCAATTCCCACAAAATGAGATTTTAATATCTCTTCAAAAAAGTATTCACGCTTTTCCGCTGTCAGTAGTTTAGAATCTTTATAAACGGATTTAAATTTACTTTTATTTTTAAAACTGACGGCCCCAGCAAACACTGGCCCACACAAACACCCTCGCCCCGCTTCATCCACACCAATAATAATCGGACTGGTTTCTAAATTCGACCACGCTAACAAATCCATAAGAATCCTTTTTTAAGAAAAACGAGCACCGCATTTATATTTTAAATTTACTGAATTAAACAGCCTTGGCCATGAGGACAAAATCAGTAATTACTCTGAAGTAAGCTTAATAGATAAAAATAGGATTTCTTATTTTAAATTAGGAATAACACAGGGCAATTAAACTTAAAAAGGCCATGCTATGAACATGACCTTTTAATTTACTCTAATTAAAATATTTTTTATTCTGTTGCAGCGGCAGTGGCTTGAGCTTTTTTAGATTTTTTACTGTTTCCAGTTTTTTCTTGTTGAACGATCTCTGTAGTTAAACGAGCCGCACGACCTTTAAGTTCTCTTAAGTAGTAAATTCTAGAACGACGGACTTTACCTTTTAAATTCACTTGAACGCTGTCTACTGAGGGGCAAGCAAAGGGCCATGTTCTTTCAACACCAACACCATCAGAAATCTTTCTAACAGTAAAAGACTTACCTACTCCTGACCCTTGAATTTTCATCACAGTGCCTTTGAAAAGCTGGATTCTTTCTTTCTCACCCTCTTTAACTTTAACAGAAACAGTAATTGTGTCCCCAGTGCTGAAGCTAGAAAGTTCACGCTTTACGCCTGTTTTTTCAGCTAACTGAGCGGCTAGTTTTAATGTGATTTTGTCGATTAAATTCATATTGGTATCCTCGAATTAAGAACAAATTTATATTATGAGCGATGTAAGCGGTCAAGAACTATTGCAACTGCAGATCTGACAGACAGATGTCTAAAATCAGATCCTTCAAAACCTATGATAGGCTCTAAGATCCCGTCACATTGCTCAAAAATAGCTCTTGTTAATCCTGATCCAGTTCCAAATAAAATCAAAATTTTTTTTAAATTTTCTGGATTTTTATTTTCCAAAATCTCATTTTTTAAGTCTTGGAAGCTGACATTATTAAACCCCTCATGATTTTTAGCGCTTGTCGCTAAAACGCTGTCAAATTGAACTTCTTCTTTGAGTTTTTTTAGACTCTCTGACGTTTGAATAATCTTTATAGCCTCGGCCCTTAAGGGGTTAAATGCTTTACCAAAACCCAAAGTCCAATGCTCTTTGAGGCGTTCTACAAACATCAACTGCCCTTCCGAAGGGTGAACAATATGATACTTTGTGACCCCGTAACTTCGACAGACACGGGCAATATCATGGACATCAAAATGCGTGATTGTGGTCGCAACAACGGATTTATTACGATCAAATACCGGGTGATGAATAAGGGCAACATGTAATTCTAGCATCTATTCTAACCAATTCATTAATTTTTCATTATCGTTGAAGTCGTAAAGGGCATTAATATTTTTTAAAATAACTTCGTTTTTAAGACTATTTTTTAACTCAATACGGTCCTCATCCCAAATCAAATCAGGTCTTTTTAAATAGGTCTCTGTCAAAGAGGCCGCACGCTTCCACTGATCAATCAATTCATGATGACCCGACGTTAATATTTCAGGCACATCTAAATTATTCCAGCTGTTCGGTCGAGTGAATTGCGGAGCTTCTAACAAAGGTCTATCTAAAGCACTAAATGAGTCCTCTTGGGCACTGACACTATTACCTAAGACTTCAGGGCTGAGCCTAGCTACAGTTTCAATAATAGCCAAGGCGGCCACTTCGCCGCCGTTTAAAATGAAATCACCAATAGATACTTCTTCATCACAAAATTTATTTATAAATCTTTGATCAAACCCGGCATACCTGCCACAGATTAAAATTCTAGGTGTCGGATCTTGACTCCAATTTTGGGCCATTTCTTGGGTCCAAGTTTTCCCTTTAGGTGACAGAACAACAACTTTTGCTGATTCAAAATCAGGATTAGACTTTACTTTTTCTAATGCAAGTTGAAGTACTTCTGGACTTAAAAGCATCCCGTCAGACCCACCGTAAACTTGATCATCCACTTTTTGATGTTTGCCCAAACCCAATTGACGTAAATCTAAAACATCGACTTTTATTTTTCCTTTATCCCGAGCTGCTTGAATTAAACCAAACAGGTTTTCAAACATTTCAGGAAATAAACTCACTATAAAAAATTTCATTTTAAAAAACTCACTCATCTTTAGACACTAAACTTGATCGCTTAAGTCTCAACTTGCTTGCAGAAGATCATCTTTAAAAAACGTCATCGACCTTGTAATCATGAGATAACAAATCTTCTGGGAAACTCATTTTGATTTTTCTTTCGGGTCGTAAAATTTCAACAATAAAATCATCAACATATGGGATTTCAAAACATCCTTCAGAGGTCCTTAATACTAACAAAAAGTGAGCCGAGGTCTCTTTAAAACCCACGATTTGACCTTTAACAATATTTTCTAATTCAACATCAAAACCCATTAATTCAGACAGATACGGATCTTCATCATCAGCAGTCTGAAATAAAGACTGATCTGCCAAAAGGTCTTCCCCTTTAAATTTTTCAGACTCATTTCGATCATTTATATCTTTTAATTTTAAAATCCAAAACGTTTTGTTCGGCCTAAGACTTAAAATTTCATATTGAGTTTGATTAATGTAAAGATCATTTAAAGATTCGATCCAATCTGTTTCTGAGCTCGAAAATTTAATTTTAAACTCGCCCTTAATGCCGTGAGCATCAATAATTTTACCAATAGATTTAAGGCTTAATTTAATGTTTGAGTTAGGTTTTGAATCAGATTCCATAGATCTTTTAAATACGTTGAAGGCGAATCCAAGTCCAAGACAATCTGAATTTTGGGATTAATTTTATGATTTAATGCCTAAAACTAAAAAAGGCCAGTGAACACTGACCTTTCAAGCACTAAAATATAAATTTATTAAATGACTACTCTACAATTTCAAGCACACTTCTTTTATGTAGCTTTGTACTTGCAGCAGTTAAAATAGTCCGCATAGATCTTGCTGTTCGTCCTTGTTTACCAATGACTTTACCCAGATCTTCTTTGGCTACTTTTAGTTCAAGAACAGTGGTTTGTTCCCCGACGATCTCTTTAACTGATACTTGTTCAGGCAAATCAACTAGAGATTTCGCCATAAACTCAACTAATTCTTTTAAACTCAAATCCATGAATGCCCCTTACTAATATGATTGATATTATCAACTTCGACATTCTATGGAGGTCAATAGGATGTCAAGACACCTAAAATTATTTATGTAAACAAATTAAGCATTATTTATTTATGCTGTTAAAGCTTTTTTTGTTTATTTGAAAACTTATACTTTCGGCAAAGCTTGTGCTTTCTTAATTAAAGACTTCACTCTTAAAGTAGGCTGGGCCCCTTTAGCAATCCATGAATTAACTTTATCTAAATCAAGTTGTAATTCTTTAGCTTGACCAGACGGTGATGGATTGAAGCTTCCGATCACTTCGATAAATTTTCCACCTAATGAATTTTTTGAATCTGCTACTGTTACACGATACATTGGATTATGTTTTGAACCGACTCTAGCTAAACGAATAACAACCATGAAAATAATCTCCTGATAAATAGTAAAAAAATGAAGCCTGATTATTATATGTATGTGGAAAGGAATTCAACCCCGAAATGGTTCTTTTTATTAAAATGGAAGCTTTCCTCGTCCACCGAGGCCCATTTTCATCATTGAACTCATCATTTTTTGTGATTGTTCGAACTGTTTGATGAATTTGTTCACATCACTGACTTGGGTTCCAGAGCCTTTCGCGATCCTTAATCTTCGCGAGCCATTTAAAACTTTATGATTGTGACGCTCTTTGATAGTCATAGATTGGATGATAGCTTCAATCTTTTTCATCTCTTTATCTGGAGGAGCCATGCCTTCCATTTGCTTTTTGATTTGACCCATTCCCGGGAGCATTCCCAAAATTTGACTCATACCACCCATCTTCTTCATCATCTGCAACTGCTTTAAGAAGTCATCTACAGTGAATTGGTTTTTAGCCATTTTTTGGGCCGAGGCCTTGGCCTCTTTTTCGCTCATTAATTCTTGGGCTTTTTCAACTAAAGTGACCACATCCCCGCGGTCTAAAATTCGAGATGCTAAACGATCAGGATGAAAGACTTCTAAGGCCGAAACTTTTTCGCCTTCCCCTAAAAATTTAATTGGAATTCCAACTTCGTGCCTGATACTGAGTGCCGCTCCACCGCGAGCGTCCCCGTCTATCTTAGTTAGTATCAAACCCGTCAAACCCAAAGTTTGGTGGAAGCCTTGGGCCACTTGTACGGACTGTTGTCCCAACATCGCGTCAGCCACTAACAAAATCTCTTGGGGCTGAATTTCTGATTTTAATTCTTTCAGTTCATTCATCAGCTGATCGTCAATTTGAAGTCGACCAGCGGTATCTAAAATCAAAACGTCCAATTGATTTTGCTGACGCCAGACCTCAGCTAATTTTAAAATTTGTAGAGGTTTATCTTGGGCCTTAGAATCAAAACAAGGTGTATTGATCTGTTTAGCTAAAGTTTTAAGCTGTTCAATGGCGGCTGGTCGATACACATCTAAGGGAACAAGCCCTACTTGTTTACCAAATTTGTTTTTAATATGAAGGGCCAGTTTCGCTGCTGACGTGGTTTTCCCTACCCCTTGAAGACCCACAAGTAAAATGTAAGAGGGTGTTTTTTTAAGATCAATAAATACAGCTTCGCCACCTAATAAAGAGGTCAGTTCGTCATTCACAATTTTGACGAACTGTTGATCTGGGGATACGCTTTTTAAAACGTCTTGTCCTAAGGCTTTGACTTTTACATTTTCAATAAAGGTCTTAACCACTTTAAAGTTCACATCGGCTTCTAAAAAGCTCATGCGAATGTCTTTCAGTGCATCCTGAATATTGCTTTCAGTGATTTTAGATTGCCCCCGTAAAGATTTAATTGAACTTAAAAGTTTATCCGAAAGCTGTTCAAACATAGATTACCACCTTTTAAAACTTCCCTTTTCAATAGCATACTTAGCTATAAAAAAAGAAATAAATAAACTAAGACAAGACACCAAGATTGAAGTTTGAAACGAAACATCAGATTCGCCAAGCATCGCGAACCTAAAACCATTGATAAAATAAAGCATTGGATTATATAAAGACACATTCTGCCAAAAGGGACTTAAATTTTTAATAGAAAAAAACACCCCACCTAAAAACATAAGTGGTGTTAAAATAAGGGCTCCGATGGCGCTCATTTCATCAAAACTTTTAGCCCAAATAGCAACAATAATTCCAACCAAAGAAAACACGAGTCCACCCAGAGTTAAAAACAGCAAAAATAAAAAAATATTTTGGACATGAATAAAACTGTCATAAGTGCAGTAATAAAAAAGTTCCCCGGTAATGAAAGTCAAAAAACTAACAAAATAACCTCGAGTTAAAGCCCCAAGACACAAACCCCAAATAATACTATTTGTAGTCAGAGGAACTACGCGCCAGTCTTCAGTATCCCCGCTGAATTTACCACTGACTATAGAGCTTGAGGTGTTTTGAAAGGCATTGTTTAAACACGACATCATCACTAAACCCGGGATTATAAAAGCCAGATATGTGATACCCGAATCAAGCTTAATACTTTCACCAAGGCTGACACCAAAAATCAGCAAATATAATATAGAGTTCACAAGAGGCGTGAATATTGTTTGAAATAAAACCTTTAAATAGCGGTGAATTTCTCTTTTGACTAAAGTTTTAAATGCAATATTAAAAAAACTCATGGATTAGCACCTTATAATGGATAACTGTCGCTTAATGTTTTTAATCTAATTATTTTTAGCTTGATGTCTTTTGATTTAAAATAATTTTAAATGCGTCTTCTAGATTACCTTCTATCAAGTGGACGTCTTCAATTTCAGCGACGTGTTCGCCCAAATCTCTTAATATATCGCCAATCTTTGTGTTCGAAGGCAGCTTAAACGTGAACGTATTATCTTTAGATTCAAATAAAAATTTATGATTTAAGATCTGATTTGTCATTTGTTTCGTGGTCTGATTTGTTATCTGGCTCAACATCTGATTCGAACCTAAAGGTTTATTAAATTCAATTTTAAGAAACCGCTGAGTTAGATCTTTAATTAAACTTTTTGTATGCCCAAGTTTAAGTAATTCACCTTGATGTAAAATTCCGATACGATCACACAAGGCTTCGGCTTCTTCTAAGTAATGGGTGGTCAGCAAAATGGTAACACCATCATTTTTAAGCTCTCTGACAAAATCCCAAAGCGATGATCTTAATTGAATATCCACACCGGCTGTGGGTTCATCTAACAGAAGTAATTTGGGTTTATGAACCAAGGCCTTTGCAATCATCAGCCTTCGTTTCATTCCACCAGAAAGTTGTTTTACTTTTTTTTGTTTGTGTTCAGTTAATCCTAAACGTTCAAGCAAGTATAAAATGTAATCCTGATTTTTATTTAACCCATAATATCCAGAATGAAAGCTCATGATTTCAAGCACAGAAAAAAACCCATGATTCACGGCCTCTTGGGGCACGTAGCCTAAAAGTTTTTTTGCTGCTAATAAATCAGTCTTTAAATCATGATCAAATATCTTCATTTGACCTGAAAATGAGTTTTCAAGATTTACAAGACAGGCAATAGTAGATGTCTTTCCAGCCCCGTTGGGTCCAAGTAAACCAAAGACCTCGCTAGTTTTAAGCTCTAAATTTAGACCTTTCACGGCAGTAAAATCGTTATATTTTACGACGAGATCAATTATTTTTAATGGACTTGGACTTTCTTTCATAAATGACTCATCAGTTTGACCGCAAAAAAATTTCAGTTTCATTACTAAATGACTTACGTCAAAGAACCTTTTGTCATATATACATCACCTATGAGCCTGAGTAAAATCCATGTTACTGCTTTTTATCTTTTCTTTTCTTGGCCAGAAAACACTGATTTTTCAGCTCAAATTAAGATCATAGAGTCTTGGTGTGAAATAAGAAAAATTTTTGGTTTACTATTAATTGGACCTGAAGGTTTTAATGGCACAATGGCCTCGGACTCCTTAGAGTCCATCCATGAACTTAAAACGTTCTTACACAGTTTGACTCATCTAGATGAAAAGATTCAAATCGAGTTTAAAGACAGTCAGTCCCACTTTATGCCCTTTAGACGAATTAAAGTAAAAGCCAAAACTGAGATCGTGACATTGGGAAACCCGAATGTTTTACCTGCAACTGAAAAAAATGAAAGCCATCTAAGCCCTAAAGATTGGAACGCGTTTATTAAAACAAAAAACCCAGTGGTTCTAGATGTTAGAAATGACTACGAAATGGAGATCGGTAAATTTAAGTCGGCCTTAAATTGGAAGATGCAAGAATTCACAGAGTTTCCAGATCTAGTTAAAAAGTTAAACCCGTCAGATAAATCCCAACCTGTGCTGATGTACTGCACAGGCGGCATAAGATGCGAAAAAGCGTCGATTGAAATGAAAAATCAAGGATTCACTGATGTGTACCAGTTAGACGGAGGTATTTTAAATTACCTTAAAGAATTTCCGAATGACGAGTTCGACGGCGAATGCTTTGTTTTTGATCACCGTGTGGCAGTAGACCAAAACCTCGAGCCTTCAAAAAACTTTGTACTTTGCCACCATTGTGGACAGCCTGCAGAAATTATACCTTTTGAATGTGTACAGTGCGGCATTAACACCAACGTCTGCGAAAACTGTTTGGACTGCGAAGTCCATGATCTGTCTATCAGAACCTGCTCTAAAAATTGTAGACACCACTATCAAATGGGGCATAAATCCGTAAGACCCCATTTGGATTCAAAAAAGAAATACAAAGACAGCATCAGAGGTACAACTTGAATTTCATTGAAGATGTTATACTTTTTATTTTCACGCTATTATTAATGCTAACATTAAATTTAAGGATCTCTTTTGGTCAAGAGGCTTTGACTTGTAACCCGGACCTGAGTTGTGCACAAACTACTATTCCACATTTAAATTCAAAATATATTTTTATTGGTGAAGATCATAGGGATTATAAGTCTAAAGAGTTTATTATTAGCCAGTTGCCCAATTTAAAAAAATTAGGATTTACAACTATTTTTGTAGAGTATATTGAATCCAAAGATCAGCTTATTTTAGACAAATATAACATAAATCCAATAGAGCATCGTGAAAGCGCTTTTAGAACTTATGGTCAACCTGGGGACTGGGGCTACGACCCTAACTCATATTTAAAATTAACAGATCAACTAGGCGCTGAAGGCTTTAATATTCGTGGCTTAGACAGAAGATCAGATCTAAGAATAAATATAACTAGTGATGATAAAATGGCGATGAGAGATCTACACATGTTCAATGTCGCCAAAAATTTTATTTATCAAAATCCAAAATCCAAAATTATTTTTTTTGGAGGATCTTCGCATGCTTTTGTGAACTCTAATTTATCAGCCCCAAGTTTTTATGAACTTTTTGTAAATCATTACAACCAAGATGTGGTCACAAATATCAAAGTTGATTACTTTAATTATGATTCTGTAAGCCGTGAGCGACTTCGATTATCTTTAAGACAAACCAGGTTTCGTTGCTTGAATGATCATATTTTAATGTCGCCATTTCTTGGTGGTTTTGATTTCTACCTTTTTGAAGACACAGATGAGTTTTTACCAACTCAAGATTACCCCTATTCAATCGCTATTTAGGCAGATCACTGATTTAGACTTGAAATTCGTAGCCTAAGACCCAATAATATTTTGATACACATATAAAGATCGGAAGCGCGTGAAAAACATCTCTTATGACATTAAAATTGAAAATCAACCCAATGATACGACCTGTGGGCCTACGTGCTTGCACAGCATTTTCACTTTTTTAAAAAAACCAATTCCTTTAAAAAAAACCATTGCTGAAGTTCGATATTTGGACAACGGCGGCACGATGGGGGAAGCCTTAGGAATTTATGCTTTAGAGAACGACCTTAAAGTCACAATTTACACCCATAATCTAAGCGTATTTGATCCAACGTGGTTTAAAATTGGCAAAGCCAAGTTAATTAAAAAACTAAAAAAACAAATACGTGCACCCAAAACATTAAAGATCAAAAAATCATCTAAGCTGTATATCGATTTTTTAAAGTTGGGTGGCAAAGTGAAGTTTGAGCCCTTAACTTCGGAATTTCTATCTCAACTTTTGGAAGTTAAAGGCCCCGTCATTGTGGGACTAAGCTCAACTTACTTATACATGTCCCCCAGAGAGCGAAATGACGACAATGAATATGATGATGTTTATGGGTCCCCGCAAGGTCACTTTGTGGTTTTAGGTGGTATTAATGAAGATCGGACAAAAGTTGAAGTTTATGATCCGCTGGATGAAAATCCGATTAGTAAATCGAATAATTATAAAATAGATACAACACAATTTATCAACTCTATCTTAATCGGAGCCATCACCTATGACGCAAATATCATAGTGATCGAGGAATAAAAGTGAAGAACCTAATTGTTGTAAGTAACCAAAAAGAAAAGGAATTTTATCAAACCACAAATTCTGGTTATAAAACTTTAACTGCCGAAGAGTATTTAAAAACCAGTCCAGACGTCAAAGAAAGAAATAAAGTCTTTAACTTATGCAACGACTATTCATATTGCAAAAAAGGCTATTATGTTTCTTTACTCGCTGAAGCCAGAGGTGACAGGCCCTATCCTCAAGTCGGTTTAATCACTGAGATTCAAAATAAAGAGTCCTTAAAGATTTTTTCTGAACAAGTGCAAGAGTCCACAAATAGACTTCTTAAAAGTCTTAAAATGGATTCATTTGATTTAAGTATTTATTTTGGCAAAAATCTTTCGGAAAAATATAGCCCCTTGGCAAAACAAATATTTAACCACTTTCAAGCCCCGCTTATGAAAGTCTCTTTTGTAAAAAAAGAAGACATGTGGATTGTGAAGTCCATCAATCCGATTCCACTTAAATCTATCCCTGAATCCCATAGGGATTTTTTAAAAAGTTCGCTTCAAGAGTTTTTTGAAAAAAACAAAACTATTTCTAAAAATAAACCCAAAGTTTATAAATACGACTTAGCTATTCTTTGTAATGAAGAAGAAGCTATGCCACCGTCTGACACTAAAGCCATAAAGAAGTTTATTCAGGCGGCCAATGACTTAAGAATTTATGCAGATGTGATTGGGCCCAAAGATTTTGGGGCTATTGCCAAATACGACGCCCTTTTTATTAGAGAAACAACTAGTGTGTCTAATCACACATATAGGTTCTCACTTTTTGCACAGTCTGAAGATATGGTTGTGATTGATGACCCAAACAGCATCTTAAGATGTTGCAATAAAGTTTACTTAAATGACTATCTGGTTAAAAAAAATATCCCGACTCCAAAAACATCAATAGTTTTTAAAAATACGGACTTTGATGATTTTAAACTAGACTACCCCTTAGTGATCAAAAAACCTGATAGTGCTTTTTCGACAGGAGTTAAAAAAGTTCAAAACATCGAAGAGCTGATCACGATTTCAGACGAGTACTTTAAAGAGTCAGATCTTTTAATTTTACAAGAGTACGTTAAAACCAACTATGACTGGCGAATAGGACTTATTGACGGCGAGCCCTTTTTTGCTTGCAAGTACTTTATGGCCGACGGTCACTGGCAAATCGTTAAACATGAAGGTGGTAAATTCGAAGAAGGTTTTTTTGAAACTTTAGCTATCGAAGAAGTCCCAAAAGAAGTTTTAAATTTAGCTAAGAAGGCATGCAAAGATATTGGCGATGGCCTTTACGGTGTCGACATTAAAGATGTCGGCAATGGCAGATACCTTGTCATTGAAATCAATGACAACCCTAACATAGATGCCGGAGTAGAAGATAAAATTATAGGTGATAGTCTTTACACAAAAATAATGTTGTCATTTTTAAGACGATTGGAATCAAGATAATGAAATACCCATTAATGAAAGCTTACGGCATAGAATTGGAATATATGGTGGTCAACATCAACACTTTAAATGTGATGCCACTGGTGCCTGAACTGTTTGAAAAAATAAATGGATCATTCACAAATGAAATTGAACATCTTCATATCACTTGGTCCAATGAACTGGTTTGTCATGTGATTGAACTTAAAAATGATAAACCAGTAGATGATTTAAAAAAATTAAATTTAGAATTTCAAAACGAAATTAAGTTGATCAATAAAGAGCTTTTGTCTTTTGGGGCCATGCTTTTACCTACAGCCATGCATCCCTTTATGTCCCCCCACTGGGAGACCAAACTTTGGCCCCATGAAAATAATGAAATTTATTCTTCATATGATAGAATTTTTGAATGCAAAGGACATGGCTGGTCCAATCTTCAAAGCATGCATATCAACCTGGCTTTTTCTAATGATCAAGAATTTGAAAAGCTGCATGCCGCGGTTAGGCTTATTTTACCCTTGATCCCCGCTTTATCATCCAGCTCTCCGATCTATGAAAATAATCAGGGGACACACTTAAGCTCTAGGCTGTCTTTTTACCTTGAAAATCAAAGACGAATTCCTAGTATTTTGGGATCTGCCATCCCAGAGCAAGCATGGTCGAAGGCTGAGTATGAAAAGATCATTTTAGAACCTATGTATAAAGACATTGCCCCTTTAGATACTTTAAATGTACTTCAAGAAGAATGGCTGAATTCTAGGGCCGCCATTCCTAAGTTTGAAAGAGATAGCATTGAAATACGATTGTGCGACACGAATGAAAATTCATTTATAGATTTATCTATTGCTATTTTTTGGACTAAAGTTATTAATTCATTAATTAAAGAGGAATGGATAAGTTTAAGCGAACAAAAAATGTTTTCTGAAGTGGATCTTAAAGAAATACTTGTGTCTACTGTTAAACAAGGACCTAAAGCATTAATTTCTGATGAGATCTATTTAGATTTATGGGAGTTTGACGAGCCCACAGACGCCCAAAATGTATTACTTCAAATCTTTGAATCTTTAAAATATGACAAAGACGAGATTCAATATGCAGCGCCTATTCAATTTATTTTAAAACATGGCACTTTGTCTGAACGCATTTTAAAGGCCTGTAAAAAAGACTTTTCAACTGAAAACTTAGTGAAGGTGTATAAAAAGATCTCTGAATGTTTAGAAAAGGTTAAATACTTTGAAGTTTAATATATGAGTCTAGCCCAAAAAAGCCCTTACATTATAATCACGTGTGAGCATGCAGACTTTAAAATTCCTAAATTTATAAAATCAAAAATTCCGAACTTAAAAAAGACACACGCATCTTATGATGAAAATGCGTTCAATATGGCCCAACACTTGTCCCAAGAGTTTAAATCCTTAGGATATAAGTCAGACTTAATTTCATACACCTACACACGACTGATTCTAGACGCAAATCGAACAAAGAAAAACAAAGGGTTTTATTCAAAACTAAGTCCTTATTTAACTGATGACGAATTAAAAAAAACTGAAAAACTTTACGATGCTTATTTAAAAAAATGTCAGACCTTAATTAGCAAGAACCTAAGCACTAAAGATATATATATATTTTCAATTCACAGCTTTGTTTCTGTGTTTAAAGGTAAAAAAAGAAAAACTGATCTAGGATTATTATTTAGAAATAAAATTTTAAAAGAAAAAAATTTAGCTATAAAACTTCAAAAAGAAATACAAAGACTTGACCCAAAGATAAATGTACATAAAAATTTACCTTATAGGGGCCACACCGATTGTTTTTTAAATCACATCCTTGATCAGCACAAAAAAAGCAGTTCGGTGAATGGTCTCTTTTTTGAATTTAATCAAAGTCTTATTAAATCAAAACACAAAAAAACAGCGAAACTAATAGCTTCATCTTTAAATGAAGTTATCAATCGGAAGTCATGATAGCTTTAGCCTCTCTTTTATTATATTCGAATTTGTCGTTTGGTTTCGATCAAACTCATAAAAAATGGACTGATGTATTATCAAATTACCAAACAAAAACTGGATTAGTGAAATACAGCCAGCTTAAAAAAGATATAAAAGTTAACTCTAAACATGCATTCACAAACTATTTATCTGATCTTCAATCTTTAAAAATTAAAGATTTTAAGTTGATGTCGAAAAACGATCAGATGGCTTTTTTAATAAATTCATACAACGCGTTCACGATAAAACTTATATTAGATCATTACCCTACAAAAAGTATAAAAAAGATAGGTGGATTTTTTTCCAGTCCATGGAAACTAGAATTTTTTAGTCTATTTGAAGGTCAAATAAAAGCTCTGGACCCTATTGAACACGAATGGCTCAGACCCAAGTATAAGGACTACCGCATCCATGCTGCGGTCAACTGTGCATCTATTTCGTGTCCACCTTTAAGATTTGAGGCTTATACAGGAACTAAATTAGATCAACAGTTGAGTGATCAGATGACCTTATGGCTTAAGGACCAAACAAGAAATCAAATCTCTAAAGATAACAGTACTTACAAAGTATCTAAGATTTTTGATTGGTATAAAGAAGATTTTGAAACTTGGGGAGGTGGGATCTTGAATGTTATAAGTAAGCACCTTGACTTGAAACTCTCACAAGATCAAAAAACAAAGGCTCGTATTTCATACCTAAATTACGATTGGTCTTTAAACGAGTCTAAATAATTTTAACTGCATTAATTTTTTAAATTAAATTTTTTGATCCTATTTCCTGGCCATATCTTTAGATTTATAAAATATCCATCCATGACAAAAATATGACAGACAAGCATGCCAAAGCTTACTTGCCATAGGTCTGTCGTTAAAATAAGGCCTACTTGAATGAAAGTTAAACCAAACCAAAAAAAGACTTTAAGTGGTCGACTAAAAATTGATAAAAAAGAAAACATCTCCATAAAAACGACCCCGAATGTTAAAATCGAGAATATGTCTTTAGGCACATACTGAAAATAAATAGAGCTATAAACAAGATGATTTGTTTTAAAAAAGCCAAGCATGAAATCGCCTTGCATCCATGAATTTGTGCTGTACTTAGTAAAACCTGAGTAACTGTAAGATAAAAAAAAGACAACCGAATAGACCCAAATAAGATGAGTCTTCATTTTTTCAGCTATTTTTGAATCTGTATTTAAAATTTGAGTTAAATTCATAACAATTAAGATCAGAATTAGAAAATTTAAATAAGCTTGTTCCGGAGAGTGCAAAAATTTATTTGCAAACATAAATAAACACTGTGTTGACAGTAAAATCATGAGTGAAAGCGTGCGTGTTTTAGGCCAAAGAATCAAAGCTGAAGCTAAAATTTTAATAAGTTGCAAAAAATAAATTTGGGAATAAGATAATCGCAGTTCACTATTAATACACAGATTTAATCGATCACATGAGTAGATATCATAAATGTAAAACAATTCATAAATTGAATAACTCAAAAAGTAAATCGAGACTAAGAAAAGTGTCACATAAATTTTTTTTAAATTAAATTCGGAATCAATCATTGCAGCTGAACACTTTTAAAGATTTTTTTTTTGTTACAACATGGACTTTCGTTACTTTCGATTGAGACTGAAATTTACAAATAAAGTTTTCAACAAAATTTTTATATTTAGGATTAATCACAAGGCGAGCACCTCTCTTCATGACAGAGTTAAAAAGTACTTTATACCTATGTGGACCACTTAATTTTTGATAAAAACTTCTATCCATAATTAACTCATCTATTTTTTGAGTGTCCGAAAATCTAATAAATGAAATCTGACTTTTATATCTATTTTGATATGTAAAAACACTTGGAGCCGGTGAAATAAAAAAAAAGTAATTATAACCAAAAACAAACATAGACAAAGGGCCAGACAAACCCAAAAGAATCAAAATGAATAGCTTTAATTTATACATTCAAATAGCCCTTAAGAAAAACTTACTTGAAGTTACTAATTACTAGAGTTTAAACTAATATCAAAGACACAACTAGGCGTTAGTTTGAAATTTAATCTAAATGATAAAAGAGCTACACTTAAGTCTGCAATTTATGACTTAGGATTTATACTCAGCTATATAACAGCCCAAATTTATCACTACTTTGAGTACTTCAAAAATCAATATATAGAATATATTGTATTTATTTTTTTAGTTCTAATCACCTTAATCGGTTTCGAACTCAAATTAAATATTAAAAATGTTAACCCTAAAAAGATCACTAAGACTCTTTTTAAAATCAATTTAATATTTATATTATTTTTGCTAATTCTTTTAGGTTCGATTTTATCTATTTGGCCCTATGGCGCCAACCACACTAATTTTAATACATTTTTAATTTTTGTATTATTAACTGTATATGGATTAAACTTTTACGACACTAAATCGTTAAATTTAAACTTACTTAAAAATCATAAGTTTTTACTTTATTCTTTGGTCATACTGTACTTGAGCGCAGGGTTGCACAAAATGAATTTTGACTTTTATGATCCAGAAAAGTCATGCGCCAATTGGTACCATATCAAACTGTTTAAAAGATTTTTTGAAACTGCACATATAGAAAATCTCCCCTACTTTATAAAATATATTTCGCCAAAAATTGTAGGACTTATTGAGATTCTCTCACCATTATTATTGCTTTTTAAATCAACCAGACTGGTCGGAGTATATCTTTTAATTTTTATTCATTCTTATCTAGGTTTAGGAGGATTTTCTGATTTTTCATCCTTAGCCTTTTGTATACTATTTTTATACTTCCCGATAGCCTTTAAAAACAATACGTTGTGGATAAAAAAAATTAGTCTACATTTTTTAAGCTCATACTTAATTTTTGGAATTTGCTTAATTAGTTATTTTTTTTACAATGATCAGAAAGAAAAACTTCAGACTTTACAGGGGCTAATCTTAATCTTTTCAGTGTTTAATATTTTAAATTTTAAAAACTCAAAAAAAAATAATTTTCAATTTGATAAAAAGATATATAAATTAAAAGACAGCTTTGTTTTTATACCAATTTCGATACTTTTTTTATTTAGTATTTCAACTTATTTTGGCTACAGGTCTGGTGGAAATTTTAATATGTTTTCAAATTTAAAATTTGTTGGGCACTTCAATAACCATCTTTTTATGAAAAAATTTGATCTGTTTAAATATGAGACTGAGGTCTTTAAAGTGCTTAAGTCTTCAGACGAGACTATATTCGCAGAAGTTTTAGAACAAGGTGACTGGATCACAAAATCAGGCTTAGATCTGGCATATTCGAAAATAATAAAAATGAATATACAAAATAGCTTTTTTATTTTAATCAAAACTAAAAATAATCAACTTATAAGCTTAAATCCAGAAAATATAAGATCTTTTTTAGGTCCACAAAAAAACTGGCTTTTTTATAAAACCTACATGTACAGCTTCTTGCCAGACGATAGTCCTGAAAACGTCTGTAGATGGTAGTCTCTCTGGGCAGTACTGATTTCTTGTAAAAAATTTTATCTTCAAGTAGTGTTATATAAATACTATTGGTGGCTCTAAATGAACACTCAGAAATTAATTATTATAGCTCTTTACCTTTGCGTTCAATTTTCAGCTGCTACTTCATTTTCACAAGTCTGTAAACCTTTGAATGAATTGAAATGGCCCGACGAACTTATTTATTTTTATTTCAATCAACCTGGTCTAAAAATTATCCCTATACCAAGCTCATACTGTTTAAAAAATCAGATTGAAATTAAAAACACCGCTGGAAAACCCATTGGGCAATTTAAAATTAAATCTAACACAAAAAGTAATTACAATGATTATACGCTAAAATCTAAAAAAACTTCGAAAGTCATAACCACTTATCATAAAACCATATCTTCTTTAACAAATCCTTATCTTTTTACTGATTTTATTTTTAACCTGCTCAAAACTAAGTTAATTAATAATTATAAATTAAAAATTCAGTTTATCTATGGTGAGCTTACAAACTTAAACACTCCGATTATGCTAGACCCTTATGAATTCAGTCTTTTCCATTGGAACGCCAAAAATATTAACTACGATCAGCTTATTCAATTTTACGCAAAGCCAGATGTTGATTTTATTAATTTTTCTGATGAAGATGGATATTTTTTTCCAAAGGCCGTTCCTTATACACAGTATTTATCTAAATATATCAGACTAGATCTTTTAGATTTGGTTTTTGAAAACAATCTTAAAGCCCCAAAATCGGGTCAGGATATAGTCATTTACTCGACAACTAAAAACACCCTTAAGGCATATAATTTAATCAGTAAGCTGTATGTTAAAAACTCAACCAATGTTTATTGGTTTAACACTGCAGATGCTCAGTGGGTGAATTCTAAGACTAAGGATATTTACACATTACTTAAAAAAGTTAAAATTACTAGCACTGAAGATTTAATCTCAAATTTAAAGACGAAAACAAAGTTTCAATTACTAGATATTTCAGATCCTGAGGCATCTGAAGTTATTAACTTTAAGAATTCAATTGTGCTAAACCCACAGCGACTTTTCGGAGAAAAATATAAATCTTTCTATTTAAAAATAAATACTCTTGAAGCTTATAATAAGTTATCTGAAAACACAAAAAAATCAGGAGATTATATTTTTTATGGTTTAAATAATATTTCTAAAGATACAAAATTATTTATCATTGGACATCATCGACTAAACCCTCTTAGATCCAATGAGATCTCTAAATCAATTTCAAGATTAGGTTACAAAGATGTGAATATTGTTTTGGACTCAGCAGGTGAAATCTTACAAAAAATGAAAGCTTTTGGACTAAATCCGAGCGATTACATCTTTGAGAAAAACCTTCCGCCAAAAAGTATAGGCTCTTTCATAATTTTAAATTGAATCTAATTCGGGTATTTAATAGTTTCAACTTGATTATTCCAAGTTAAACTTTATGATTTAGGTATGGCTTTAATTTTAGTTTTATTATTTTTTACTTTTGAAGGAAAAACTATAGAGCCATATAAATCTTATAATAAATTAAGTATTAGCGACAACAACCAAGTTTTTGAATCTGTAGAAATTTATCTTTTATATTTTAAGAAAAAAAAATTTGATAACTTACATTTTATAAATAGCAAAATTATAGGTCTATATGGTCAGGGTTTAAAATTTACGAATTTCAAAGCCGCTCAAACAACATTTAAAGGAGCCAAACTGGCGGGGTCAAATTTTAAAAATTGTGAGTTAAGTCATGTTACATTTATTGATTCAGACCTTAGCTTTTCAAATATTAATAAGTGCAAGTTAAGTAATGTTACTTACATAAATACAATTCAATATGAAATCTCAAATTTTTAATTTTATCTCTTCTAATAATACTCGTAGATCTATTTATTTAGGCCTAACGTTTGCTCATTTAATTACAACTATTTATTGGATTAAAGACAATGGATGGTTAAGATATAGCACAGAAAACTACAAAATATTTTGCTATCCCATGTTTAAAAACTGCTACCAGTTCATATTTGAAGATACTCTGGTCATGAAATTAGTATTTATATCTTATTTTTTATTAACTATTTTTAGTTTTTTAATAATTGGTCTTAATAAAAAAAATCTTTTTCTTCCTCTACTTATTTTATTAACACTTATTAAAACCACAATACTTTTTTCTAGATACAATTTTATGGGTAATTACCATACAATGCATTTAAGTTTATGCATTATTACTATTATTTCAACAGCCTCAATTAACTACTACAGGTTAACTTTAGTTTTACAGTACTTTTTTGCTGGGCTCTTGAAACTCAATAAGGAATGGATCACTGGAGCTTCTTTAGTTAGTTATAGTCCTTACATGTTTCAAAATACTTGGTATTTAATGAGTCTTGCCTATGTTCCCGTTTTAGAGCTTGTTTTAGTTTGGGGCTTACTATCAAAAAGTAAAACATTAAGACTTGTGACCTTATCTCAACTTGTATTTTTCCATTTGTATTCGGTTTTTATTGTAGGTTTTTATTACCCTTTAATAATGACAGGGCTGCTTATTCCAATATTATATTTTGAATTTAGCAATTTTAAAATCGATAATTTTAAAAATGTAAAAGAGAGCCGTACGATCCAAAATACAAGTTCATTAATATTTATTTTAATTATGTTTTACTGGAATATTTCTAGCAAGTTCTACAATATTGACCCAGCAATGGATGGCACAGTTCGGTATCTAACGCTTAATATGTTAGACGCTAAACTCAAGTGCCAACATACACTACTTGAAGAAACTCAAGATGGAACAGTTGTGGCTTTAAATATACCTAAATTAGCAACCTATTTGCGCATCCATTGCGATGCTATGATATTTGAAACCTTTTTAAAACGTCTTTGTAATAAAAATCCTGAACGAAAATTTATGTTTTACCTAGAGTCGACTAGAACAACTGACAAACAATTTACTCTTGTAAGGGAATATAAAAATGTCTGCCAAGAGCTTTAAATTTCTATATTTCTATTTTATTTCATCACTTCTGCTAACTTTAATTACATTATTTATATTAAATCCAAACTTTGAAAGCTACGGAGTTGAAACCATTAACAAATTTGTTTTCTATAAACCTAATTTTTTTAAAATTAACCCTGAATCAAATCTAGAAATTGCATTTGATTCGCCTTCTTACCAGTATCGAAATGACTCTCAAAGGACTGGTTTTTATGAAATTAACTTTAATCCATTAGATCTCAATGCCACCTATTTAAATAATGTTACAGTGAACCATGGGGGACACAAAGCGAGTAAATCGACTCCTGTAAGTAACGAAGAGTATATCGTATCCGCCGGCGACCAAGGTCTTGTGCAAGTTTTTAAAAATGAAATTTTACATTGGACTTTAAAACTTTATAACTCGAATTTAGGATTTCATGGAACACCTATTCTTTTTAAACATTATGCAATTCTTGGAGAATACTCTGGGCGTCTCTATTTTTTAAATTTATTAGATAAGAAAATTATCTGGATGGGACACTTCGGCAACTCCTTTGGAGCTACTCCTTGGCTTGAAGATCACTATTTATACTATAATGTTGAAACTTTACATCCAGATGGTTACTTAGGAAAAATTGATCTTTTAAATACAAAATTAGTTTGGGTAAGTTCATCTTTTGGAGATCACAGCCACTCCTCTCCAGCTCTTGATGAAAATAATTTGTATGTAGGCGATAACAAGGGTGGGTTTCAAGCTACATCTAAATTAACTGGACAGACTGTCTGGTCTGTAGGGTTTAGTAGCCCAATAAAATCAACCCCTGCTTTAGATAATAATAATATTTATGTAAGCTCTTGGGATGGATATTTGTATAGCTTAAGTAAAAAAAATGGGTTTAAAAAGTGGAAATATAAATTAAGTAAATTCAATCAAAGCAGTTTAGCTCTAGATAGCGAATTAGGTGTCGGTTTTATTAATGACTCTAATGGACTACACAAGGTTAATCTTAAGTCAGGACAAAGACTCGCGATTATGGAAATGAAAATGGGTCGAGAGGTAAAAAAGTCTAGCCCTGTGATCTTAAAATTTAAAGGTCAAAAGTATGTAGCTTCAGGTTGCTTCGAGACAGACGTCTGCATTTTTGATTTTAATACTTTAAAAGTACTTAGAAAGTATATCTTTAAGCAAAGTTTATCTAGTCAAATAGGAGTTAATAAAAAATATTTAATGCTAGCTTTAAACAAAGACACCCCTTTGATACTACTTAAGCCTACAAACATCTTAAAGTAAGGCAGTCGTGCCAAAGATTTAATATTAAACATATAACTAAATCTTCATTTTAATATAAATTTTGTTTCAAAATAAGATTTATCTCAAATTTAAACACTAGACTTAAGATTTAAATCTTAAGTCTAGATCAAGAACTGTCGATCAGAATAAGATTATTTTAAAAAGAAATTAAGGAGTATTTATGCAAATCATGTTCGTAATTGGTATCTTTGTGTTAAACGCTCTAATTTTAACAAATGTTAACACAAGCCATGAATTAAAAGTAAAATCTGATGTTTTAAGCCGCCAGATGTACGAAAAGATTGAGATTGCAAACGCGATAGCTCCTATAGTTAAAATAGCCTATGATCTTGGTCAGCAACAAATTGGTTGTCCGGGAACAAGTCGTCAAGTGAATTTATCACAAAGCTCTTTTAAGTTGTGTTGGGTGGGTTTAAATGCAAACAACTGTTTTAAGGCTGAAGACAGTGGTGGCTTTAACCTCTGCATTTCAAGCGAACAGTCTTTAACTTATCATCCCAAGATTAATATTATGAATTTAATTATAAACGACGCCTATGCATTTTCAGGTGGTCCAGGCCCAGGATTTACCCCCCCTGGTGGTGGTGGGGGAGCACAAGGCCCGGGTCCTGAAGGTAATATAAATCGAACAGACTTTAATGATTTAGATGATCTGAATTATACAGATAGACGCGATTACTCGAAAGGTAATTATTTTGCAAAAAATAACACGGCTCCTATGAATGCACCAGGTTTAGATAGTAACACGGCTGGCGCTCGCGTTCTGTTACCAACAGACCTTGGAGGGTTAGCCATTCGTGATTATGTGAATTGTCAGGCCCCACACACAGAATGTTTCAATGTATCTTTCTGTGCTAATGGCACTTCGAATTGCAGTGGTAAAGATAAAGTCACACAGACTTTCGCCGTGAGACATTATTAAAAATTTATTTTTAAAATATGATTAAATAGATTTTAATTTTTAAATAGACTTAATTTTAAATAGTGAGAAAATAAATTATGAAAAAAAAAATATTATTTTCAAAAATAAGTCGTGGATTTTCACTTGTTGAGTCTGTAGTCGCCTTAGCACTTTTATCTGGGGTTATTGTGCTTTTTGGGTATTTCAGCTCTACAAGAATGTCACAAATTAATAGCTCACATATAAAAATGTGTAATCAAACAGCTCAAGATGTTATGGATAGAATTAAGTCTGTGGGAATTATTAAGTCTGTCAATCAATTGAATGTCACTGCCAACACAATGACTAGACCTTCTGGTGGTGAAGAAGATCGACTTAATTTTATTAGAATCTCAGATGACTGGTTAAACACAAATTCTGAACTTTGGACAACATCTGGTGGAAGTTTAATTTTAAAAAATCACAAAGCACTTATTGGATCAATGTCGCTTTTAAACTCTTTATATAACAGTGATTCTAATTATTGTAGTAATGCCACTGGATTAGAATACTCCAATCCCGCGAATGCTTCACTGATCGACAATAAAGATGTAGGCCACTTAAGAAATGTAAGAACAAGCATTCGTATTCAAGCTTTGAATTTGAATACTGGAGATGTTAGCTGTCCAAACCTACCTATTGTAGTTCGCCCTGCTGGTTTAGATTTGTCTCAAACTCAAGCACAACTTCTTTTAGCTAATCAAATTCGTCCAGAACCTGGATCAAGAGCTGATTTAGGCTTTTATGTCACTGTAAATACATCTTATATCGATAACAAAAATAATCCTTTTGATTGTAACATCTCGGCGGCTTTTAACTATCCAAAAATCTCTAGTGATGATGTTGATGATATAGCGCTTATCGCTGGAGATATTGATGCTGACCCCATCGCTCTTTGTAACAGCTCCAGAGACGCCACAGCTAGAATACAAGTCTCACCTAATTTAAAAAATGAAAAAGCAATCACATTAGTTTGTCGAGATGCTTCGATTTATATGGGCGGAACTCCGCCAGCGCCTGCTGAATGTATTGGTGGTGGACAACGTACTGTTTTTCCTAATCCTAGTGGACGTTGGGTGAATTGTAATACTGTCACTTTGTGTGGACAGCCTCCGAATAATCCTGGAGGGGCTGAATCAAACCCAGGTTTAGGAGCTTCCGACGGATACCTACTAAGATATACTGGCATAAGTTTGGGTTGCAATATGGCGATTGAAGTCAAAGCTCTAGATGCCGCCCATAATTTGACTTTAAACTCTTATCTGCTTTCAGAACCACAACCCCCTGCTAACACATTGGACTGTAGTCCTTGCACTGCAGGGTTCACCAATCGCGCACCTTCAATAGGCTGGTGCCCTGGATCCGGAAGAACAATGGCCACTCAGTGTGACCCATCTCCACCACCCAATCCTGGAGGCGGTGATGGCGACGGGGGCGGTGACGGTGGAGACTCCGGCGGACATCATGATGGCAGTGACGGTGATGATGGGGCAAATAATTAATCTTCCGATGAGATTGAAGGGCTTATATGGATTTTATTTATAATCTCATATATTACTATTGGTCCTTAGCCTACAAAGAGTTTTTATATATTTCAAATGGTGTTCTTTTTAAAAAAGAATATCCGTTTAACATACACTGGTTTTTATCCAGTCTAATAGTGGCTTTGTTATACTTTCTTTTTAAAACTTACAAATCAAAAACATATCCAAAAAGAATTTTAGCTTTCGTTTCAACTCAAAGATACAGACGCGAGTTCTTCAAAGACTGTTTGTATTTTTCGTTAAGAGTTTTATATAAACCAATTTATTTTGGATTTTTATATCTAAATATTGATAACATCACTCATTTTTTTACAACCTACGCTGGTTTTTCTTACTTTAGATTTTCTCACCCGATAGTCTTTTTAGATCCTGTGAATGGTGTATACTTATATGCGTTAATACAGTTGCTTTATATCGATTTTACAAATTTTTTAGCCCATTATCTAGAGCATAAGGTCCCTTGGATTTGGTATTTCCATATGACCCACCACAGAGCTACCGTTTTAAATCCAATTACTAAATCTAGAACTCACCCAATCGCTTATATTATTGGATTCGTTAATATTGCAATTCTACAAATACCAGGTTTACTAATGTTGTCGACAGCGTTTAATATTAGTCGAAGTTCAGAAACTAAGTTAACAATCTTGATGATCACTTATTTCATTTTTAGCTTTATTCAGCACGTAAGACACACCCATATCAGAATTAATTATGGTCGTTACTTAAGTTATATTTTAACCAGTCCACACATGCATCAGGTTCACCACAGTCGAAATCCTATCCATTTTGATAAGAATTTTGCTGTTATTTTTTCAGTATGGGATGTTATTTTTGGATCTTTATATATACCCGCGAGAAAAGAAAGATATAAATTTGGACTTAATGATTACTCCGGCCGTATGCCAGTGTCTTATTTTTTTGATTTATTTCACCCCTTCGGCCTTATCAAAAGAGATGTTATTAATTTCTACAATAAATTTGAATCCCAACCTCAATCCCTAGGATATCCTATTTTAACTTCAAATTTAGTTTCAAATTTAAAACCTTATCATTCTTCCACAGAAATAAGTTTGGATATTTCTAAATCTCAGAAGCCAAATAATAAAATTAAGTCTGCCGGATTTTCACTGGTCGAGCTTATGGTCACATCTGTGATTGCATCAGCCATTTTCTTAGCAGGTGCTATCTTAAGTCTAAACATGACAACTGTTGGACTTAAACAGATCAAAATCTCACAGGCTGAACAAGACTTAGAGCGCTTAGTATATACCTGGAAAATGATGGCCGCTAAAGCCGTTAATGTTCGCTATACAACTTTAACAAATCTTAACGGAAGGCAAAGCCCTCCAGATGGGTCTGGATTTGTTAAGACCTTTAATTACACTCAAGACTCTTCTATGGGAGTATTAAACAGCGACACTTTGATGTTTTTTTCTAGAGAGACTCAACCTACAACAACAACTCCTGAGACTATGCGCAGTCAGTTTAGGGCTACAGGTGTGTTTTTTGTAAGAAAAAATGAGGTCTTTAATCAAACCAGACGAGGCTCACGCATTGTCATAGACTTAGGGCCTGGACTAGGTAATGGCGTGGTCTCCCCCGATGATACAGATTTAGTTTTTGAAAATATTTCTGATCTTGTTATTGATCAACCTCAATTTTCTAGAAACAATGTGTTAAACTCAATACGTGTGAATGTAACTAGTATTTATCCGATTGCTGGGGTCAGTAGAGGTTATGATTGTCTAGGGCCTACAGGAGATATTACTGCAGGACGAACTTGCAATACAATTCAAACAACGTCTTTTAAAACAGTGTCCAAGGTCTTTACATTAAAATTTCCGAATAACCGACGAGACACAGCTTTATCAATTGGAGAGTTTGAAAATGGTGTATATATGTTTCAGCCAGTGTATGGAAATTAAAAAATCAATTCTAAAATTTAATTTTTATATTTTTATATTTTTTATTTTTTTAAATTCAAAATACTCTTACGCTAATAAGGTTGATTTTTTGCTACAATCTGCAGCAGACCCAAATAAAGTTGAGCTGATTACTAATATTTCAAAACAAAATATTCTTTATTTACAACCAAAATGTATTAATTGTTTAGAAAATACTTTAAAACTTTTAAGTTTATCTAAAATAAACTTTATTATTGTAGTTGGAACTAAACCTATTGATAATTTATTTCAGTATTTAAATCGAAATAAAGTTGCTAAAAATTTGTGGCAAGTCTTTTACTTTGACCCAGGCCTAAATTATGGAAATAAATTAAAAATACTAGAAAGTAATTCGGTATTTATTGCTCAAAGATTTGGTCAAACTAAAATGAATTTTAATATTGATCTTTCAAAAGGCTTTCCAAAGGACTCACAGCTCGGTATTTGGAAGTGATAACTGTCTATATAAATAGGATTTTGCCGAGATTTAAAGCAACTTGTATCGATTATTTTGAACCAATTTAAAAGATTGGTTGCGGGAGAGGGATTCGAACCCCCGACCTTCGGGTTATGAGCCCGACGAGCTACCAGGCTGCTCCATCCCGCGCCAGATACGATATATTTAGGCTTTTCAAACCTTAAAGTCAATAGTACTTTAAGTTCTAAATTTTACTGTATTTTTTGAACAGGCTTCTAACTACTTTGCAGAGCTAAAATAATGAAAACTCAAATCAAAGATTTTGATTTTAATGAAGGACACCTTCTAAATAACAAATATAAAATTATCTCTCAACTTGGTGCTGGTTGGGAAGGTGAAGTTTATTCTATCGTTGAAATTAAAACTGGAATTATTCGTGCAGCCAAGTTTTTTTACCCTGCAAGAAATAGTAAAAACAAAACCTTAATTGCCTATGCAAAAAAATTAAATAATCTTAATGATGCTCCGATTATAATTAAATATATCACCCAAGAAGAGATTGATTTCAGAGAACAAAAAATTCTATATTTAGTCTCTGAGTATATAGATGCTACTAGTCTGGATGACTACATCCAAAATTTTAAAAACAAAACCATTTCACTCTTTGAAGCCCTTCATATTTTTTATCAACTCGTTAAGGGTCTAGAACAGATTCACTTAAGAGGCGAATTCCACGGCGACCTTCACACAGGAAATGTTTTATTACGTCAAAAAGGACTTACTTTCGAAATTAAATTAATAGATTTATTTATGTGGAAAGGAAATAAGAAAGAATTCCAAAGAGCTGACATCATTGAATTAATTAATATTTTTTACGAGATGTTAGGTGGTAAAAAGAAATATTCTAAGTTACCCGTCGCAATTAAAAAAATTATCTGTGGAAGGAATAGCACTTTAATACTTAAAAAATTCCCAAGAACATCCGCCTTAAGTGCCTATTTAGAAAATTTAACTTGGTGACCCAGACCTCTTTTCGCTAGAATAGTAGTACGAGGTCTTATGGATGATTACTTTTTTGAGTTTTTTAATTCTGAAAAGCAATATGGTTTTCGATTTTTGAAATCAAAAAATAATTCTGTTTGTGGCGATCATAATTTAATTAAAGACACTGAAAACTTTAGTTACATTATAAATTGCGACGGAGTCTCTGCAACATCATCCCCTGAAAAGTCGTCCAGACTTTTAATTGAAACTTTAGATGAACATTTTAAAAATCTTAAATCTAAAAAACCAAGACTAGGTAAGATTACTGAAATTATAAATAAAGTGAATAAGGAGTATTTAAAAAAAGATTTAGCAACCACTTTAGATCTTTTTGTGTTTTCAAAAAAGTTTAACTATTATTTGGGTCTTGGGGACTCTTCTTTTTATATTTTTAATGAAGACGACCAAATCCACTTTCAAAATTGGATCCATAACCAGTCTAAGATCATCGAAGACCACTTTGGCTCAAGCTTCGGGCCAGATAATGTTTTAGTAAATTGTGTTGGTATTCAGCACCCTAGATTTGAGATGTCTGAAAACATTAAACTTGTTAAAAACTATAAACTTTTATTTTATTCTGACGGCTTAGAGCAGTTTTTTACTTCGCCGGAACAAATTTACAAATTCTGCTCACAAGTTATGAATTCAGAAAAATTTGATGATACATTTTTTGATAACAACAATGACGACTTATCTATTGTTTTTTGTATTTTAAAATAATTTAAATTTTAAAAAATTTGGGTCACCCATCCTTGGGTTTACTTTATTAAAGAAGCTCTCCCCCTTCTTTTTAGTCCTCCATGATCTTTGTTTTTGTCTCCCCCAGAGTCTAATTTAAACTGTTTATTTTAAACCAGTGACCTTTTTC
The DNA here is from genome assembly GCA_043764155.1 of Bdellovibrionales bacterium. GTDB lineage: Bacteria > Bdellovibrionota > Bdellovibrionia > Bdellovibrionales > UBA1609 > JAMLIO01. The sequence continues at coordinate 17,544 of JAYUKW010000031.1, read as the reverse complement.
TATTCCCCTACACCAGCCTTAATCTATTGTGCAAACTAAGAGCCATGATTATTGTAGCCAATCTGACACCATTTTCATTTTTTTAACTAAATTTTAATTTATTAATCGATCTATTTTGGCCCCAAAATAAAAAAGGAGCCAAAAAGACCCCGATTTAATTACTCTTATAATTTAAAAAATTACTTTACTTTAGGTGGCTTCCCTAATGTTGAATCTGCAGCGGCCACATCCATACTCACAAACAGCTGAGCATCCGGCTGAGTTGTATCTAAATCAGCATTAGGGTCTAAAATAATACTGTTCGTTCCGAAGTCATACTTCCACCACTTAGGATCTACAATTTGAGTACCAAATTTAATTTTTATAGTTCCATCCACCGGACGTACTGGAAGTGGAATTTTTTGAGATACACGGATTCGGATGTCTTCACCAATATTGGCTAGCTTTTGACCGAACTGTGGATCGCAAAGACTAAATACATTGGAGAGCTTATAAAACTCAGGAGCAATCGTCACATTCGTTGGAGTGAATGAAATTCCACCGCCAATTTTCGTATTATAAGCATTAGTAAACATAGTCATAAAATTAAATAAGTTATCCGGCTGTGGGTCGTCTTGCTGACAGGTGTCCTCAAAGAAATTAGGATAAGACATAACCCCATAAGCCAGTGCTCTATCAAAATCATAAGCTTTCAAACCAATCAAAGAATTTACAACTTTAAACCCAGAAGCGATCTCACTTTGATCTTTGGTATCTGTAATTATAATCAAGACAAAAAAAGCGTCTGATCTTAAAAAGCCGGGATTTAGATTTAATGCTGGATCAATAGCAATTTGTAAGGGATCAAAAAACTTTTCTGATGATGATCCCATTGTTCCAATATTTTTAATATTGGTTTCAAGTTTTTTTAGACCATCCACTGTTGTTCTTGAAATAATTTTAGGATTACCCTGAAGTTTCCCAGAGATCTTAGTGTAGTCTGAATAACCATCGTTACCAAAAGATGTGCTGATCACACCAATTTGATAGTCCAGAAATAAATTTTTATTCATTGCTGCTGTAAATAGACTGACGTTTTTAGCGACCTTATCCTGGGCCACACCCATACTTCCAGAATCATCTATTACAAATAAAATATCAACTTTGGGTTTAACACTAATGTTGTAACCCTCTTGAACTTCTTCAGGAGTGTAAGGTTGTCTTGGAATTAAGGTTTTATCTCCATTATAACATCCAGAAACAAAAAAAATACTTAAAGTAAGTGACAGTTTTTTTAAAAGCAAAAATCCCCCTTTCTTTTAAAAATACTTTGATTTAAAAGCAAAATATCAAACAGCTTTAAACCTAATATTATTTACACACTTAAATTGTATAGCCTAGTCAATAGGTTTACCAACAGTTTTTGTTGGATCAGCTTGGTCCATCACAACAAAAAGCCCTGCATCAGTAAGGCTTTCGTCTAGCTCAACGTTTGGATCTAAAATTATACTGTTATTTCCAAAGTCATATTTCCACCACTTTTCAGCTATCTCTTGTGGTCCATACATCAATCGAATAGTTCCATCGATTGGTCTTACAGGAAGAGAAATTTTTTGCGACACGCGAATTCGAATGTCCTCTCCAATATTTGCAAGCTTCTGACCAAACTCACTATCACAAAGACTAAAGACATTAGTAAGTTCATAAAAATGAGTCGGCACAGTATTTTGGCCAGTGACTAGAGACGCTCCACCGCCAATCATTGAATTTTGTGAGTTGGTGAATAGACCCATAAAGTTAAAAATATTTATTGGGTTATTAACACTTTCATCCTGACCGCATGTGTCTCCAAAAAAACTTGGATAAGACAGCACTCCGTAACCTAAAACTTTTTCAGTATCATCTGCTTTTAAGCTAACTAAAGCGTCATGAACTTTAAAACCAGAATTCATTACACTTTGATCGTGGGCATCTGCGATGACTATTAAAACTAAAAAAGCATCTGATCTAACAAAACCAGGATTTAATCCTAAATTAGGATCAACTGCCGCCATGACCGGATCAAAAAACTTTTCATTCGCGTCACCACTTGTTCCAACACTTGAAATCGTCTGAGGTAAAATTGAAATTCCATTTGGAGTTGTACGACTTATTATATTTGGATTTCCTAAAAGACGCCCAGATCTTGTAGAATAAGTCGGACCTATCGAAGACGATATAACACCCACTTGGTAATCTAAAAACTTGTTCTTATCCATGGATGCAGTAAAAAGATCAATGTTTTGTGCTAAGGCGGTTTGTTCTTCTGACATACTTCCAGAATCATCAATTATAAATAAAATATCAACTTTGGGTTCGATTCGGATATTATATCCCGTCTTAACTTCCTCTGCTAAGAAAGGGTCCTGAGGGATTAAAGTCTGATCTCCGGAATAACATCCAGAAAGGGAAATCAATAAATTTAAAATGTATATGAAATAAAAAAATAATTTAATCATTTAATTATCACCTTTATTTTTTAGAGATTTGGCAGCCTTTCTTCACATCAATTTTAAAATTTGAGATTTCATCAAACCAAATTTCATCCGTAGCAGGAAACTTCAACACATCTTTTGATTTGTCCCCGGTGGATCCTTTTTTAACATCAAATAAATTTTTATCAGTCGCTGCAATATCCTGTGACACAGTGACTTGCTGTAAAATTTCAGCTTCTACGATGTGCATTTTTTGTAGGATCTGGTTAATTTCTGTAATTTCATCCGTCGCCAAAAGTTTAATACGATTATAAAATGCGTTTTTTGCAGATTGATATTTATTGTCCGTTCCTACTTTAATGTCATTGATATCGGCTTGAAATCCAACTTTTGCAGTTCCACCTGCTAAAGATTTAGAATAAAGTTCAGCTGCTTTTAGAGCTTCTGCTTTTAATCCAAAGGCACGCTGTGAAAGCCTAAAAAGGACTTCATCACGAGTGACATATCTTGGAAGCTCATAAGCTTTAGTTTTTAATTTTACTAAAGGAAGTTTGCCATTTTTTTCTAAACTCTTAAAAAAGAATTCAACAGGTTCCGTGTTATTAGCCATTAAGCTTTCTAAGTTTGCTGCTTTTGGTTTGAAGTAAGATTTGTAATCTAACAAAGACTGTGAAGCCCCTTTGTAATCACAAACTTTAAGTTGAGACAAAGCTCTTAAGAACACTGTCTCCGGTCCAATTAAAGCTTTAAACCCAGGCTGAACTAAAGATTTAGTAACAGCTAATGTGTTCTGTGGCTCACCTTTACGAATAAAAGACCACGCTAATTCTTCTTGAGCCACAAACCAATAATCGGAACTTTTTGGTACATTTTGGTAATAAGTGATAGCTGCGTCTAAATAGCCATTTTCATAAAGCATTCGAGCCGCAGTGATATTCATTAAATTTTGATCGATGAAGTTTTTATTTTCTTTCATTAAAAGACTTAAAACTTTAGACCCTTTCGCGGCATCATTATTTAAAGCAAAATGAAGAGCCAACTGCCATTCCAGCCATGCTCTTTCTTCGGTGTTTTCAGACGACTTTCTAAGTAAGGATTCAATTTGGGTGTAATCATTTGCATCAAAAATCTTTCTGCTTTTTACTTGCACTTCAGCTTGGCGGCCAAAAACATCGGTCCACACTTGATCCCAATTCATATCAGCAAGCTGCCATGATGGAGTTCCAAGTGGAGCCGCTTCTTTCCAGAAATTTCTCATTTCCTTTTTAATAGCACCAGGATTTTGAATATTAGTTAACATCTCAAGAGCATTAATCTGTAAGCCCACTTTATAAAAAAGATAAGCCTTTAAAGCACGACCTGTTGGCTCGTAGGCAAATTTAGTTCCATCAAAGGCAGAGCCCCACTGATAAAATGCTTTTTCATACTGACCTTGATCTAAAAAATTAAACAAAATAACTTGTTCGGCATTTAATGAACCAATTTCTCGTCTTAACTCAAGCGTTAGGCTTTTATCTTTTCCAATTTCAACTTTGGCTTCTTTTCCACCCAATAAATCTAAGATATCAGAAGCGAAAACAGGGTTAGTTAAACTAAGAGCTAAACAGCTAGTAAATATATATTTAATCATAGCATGTACCCCACAGACACAAAGGCTGATGACATATCTAGATCTTGAGGACCATTTTTTAACTGAGCTTCATAAGTTTGATATCTATATCCTATTCGAGTAGTTAAATGCTGGCTCCACCAAATTCCTAACCCAAGATTCGCACCAAGTGTAGCTTGATTTCCAAATCTTAGCTCAGTAGTTCCAGCACCTAGAGATGTGTAAATATCGAAGTGAACAACATTATTAAACATATTTAGTTTACCATAAAATGGATAGTAAGTCACAAAACTCATTAAAGACGATTTAGGATAATCAATATCTGGAACAATATTGTTTTCAATTAAAAAGCGACCTTCTGAGGTTGAATCATTTTGAAAACCAAACATATAAGACACATCAAGTGACCATCTTGGTGTTATATGAAATGAAAATTCCATACCCGCGGATTTGCTGGATATGTATGGGTTTCCACCCCAGTAGTTTATATACGTAGGTGAAATTTCTAATCTTAATCTTCTATCTACAATTCTGTTTTGAATCACTTGAGTTCTTAATTCTGGATTCAAAGCTTTCGCTTTTTTATAAAGATCCGAGTTTCCACCAAGAGAATCAAAGTCTTTCATAAGTTCAGAGGCCATAGTGAGATGACCTAAAAACAAAATTGAAATCATTGATAATGTGATTTTAATACTTAATTTTTTCATAATTTTAAGTTCCATAGCGAATACCTTTTTTCCTTTTATTGTAAGTCTAATGAACCAGTGGTTACTTTTGGAGGGATAATACCATCTGTACCGGCTGGCACTTCTTCCTCTTCCATTCCGAAAAAGCTGAGTCCAGAACCAAATTTAACTCTTCTTTTAAAATTCACTTTTCTTGAAGACAAAGGGCCATTCGACATTTGTGCTTCAAATTCTAAAGTGTAATTTTGTGGAGAAAACGTTTTCTTGTGTGTCACTTCCACTAAGCAATCAATTCTATGTCTTAGATTACTTGCAGTGTTGGTTCGACATTTACAGTCCCCTTGATTATCAAAAAGTTTTTTACAAGGAGTTACAAAATTTAAAGACATTGTCCCTTCATTCATAACTCCAAAAACTGAAAAGTAAAAAGCTGTCGCTGTCTCTTGTTCAAACTGCAATTCCACATTTTCTGCCCAGTCTGTTTTCGGATCAGTGATACTATTTAGAACTGTTACGCTTGTTGCAAGTGGATTGGAAAGATTTCCAAGATTATCAACATAAACATTTAAACTACAAACTACCGAATTAGACATTGTAGATATATCAAATCGAGTTAAGTCCATATTGTAAATGTATTCAATATTTTCATAATTTGGATCATTTGGGTTATTAATATAAGTAACACGCATATCAGTGAATGATCTTGGCAGGTTAGCACAGGCAGCAAATGTAGAAGAAGAATTAGAAGAATTTTCAAAGTATATAGGCGGATAGTTATTTGTCTGAAGACCTGGATACTTCACATAAACTCTGGCGGTTCCTCTTTTTTCACCTTCACGTAAATCAGGCGTTACTGTAAAACTAGTCACTCTTAATTTTTCAGTGGCTTGAGTTAAAGTGTATCTAAACTCCTTAGATCTTTGTTTATCTTTGCCGACATTGACTTTGATTGAAACAAATCGAGTGATGCTTGGGATGGAAGAATCTGGAATAGCATTAAAAGTAGGATTCCATTTGATCACATAAATTTTTTGGTTAGCCACAGAGGCCGGTGGAATAACATCTGTATTCACAACAACTGGTGGTGCGTTTGGATCTACAGGTGTCGCATTAGGATCAGTCGGAGCCGTCACCACTTCTGTGTTAAATTCACTACGAAGTTCTAAAGTCATTCCTTCAGGGGCACCCACAAGTTCCGCATCAAAATCAAGATTAGGCAAGTAAAGCCTAACATTCACTTCGTAAGAGTATTCAGTCCCTTCTTCAAAATACAATGAATCAAGATCACGGATCAAAGTGATGCTCATCGCATTTTCATCAATCCCGGGAGTTGGTTCTTCGGCTGTCGGTTTAACTTCTGCATTTTTAACATTATCACTTTCATTTCTAAAAGGATCTGCTTTGTCATCACACGCGGTTAGTAAAGTCAGTGACGCGAATAAAAGAGTATATATGTATTTCATTAGCCTTGCCCTTGTCCTTGTTTGGTTAAGTTAAATGGAACTTGTACACTTATGCTTTTTCCACCTTGTGGAAGAGGAAATTTCCATGATTTAATTCTTAAAGACATACAGTCTTCAACAATTTTTGAATTTAAAGTTGTGCCTGCGATTGAAATTGCGGCCACTTGACCATTGGAGTTAATGGTAAAATTAGTTCTTACGATCCCTTTAAGCTTGGGGTCAGATTGAAGCCCTTGCTCGTAACAAAATCTAATTTGTCCTTGGTTTCTTCGAATCACAGCCCAAATGTCTTCATTAGAAAGTCCACCGCCAGAAATCACTTCTGTTCCAACAGGAATAACTGAAGTTCCAGAAGATCCGGCTAAACTCAGCTTGCCGTATCCAGCCGTTCCCCCGCCTTTTCCTTTAGTTCCGTAACCACCAGCACCGTTTAAATTGCCTCCAACCCCAAGAGGAGCAGATACAATCCCTTTTCCGTAAAGTGAAGTTTGAACTCCACCACTGCCTTGAGTTCCACCACCAAGACCAGGGCCCGCTGATTTAGCAACTGCACCTAAATCAAGGCCACCTTGCTGCTTACCACTGGATAAACTTCCTAAAGCTTCAAGTGCGCCCATTCTTTTAATAGCCGTTGTAGTAGGTTTTTGTTTACTTATAGGTGTTTCCTGACTGCTTGATACTTTAGTGAGTTTAATTGGTTCAGCTTTTTGTTGCTTAATAATTTTCACAACAAGCTGTCTGGTTTCCTCTTCAATTTCTTTGATGGCTGGCTTTGGAGAATTCAACATTATTGAAATTAAAATCAGTCCCAATAAAATTGTTAACAGTGCAGATTTTCTAAATACAGAATTATCATCTTCTACTACTTCTGGATCAGAAATAAGATCTTCAGTGTATTGAGCCAAAGACAGTTCTGGTGTTATTTTAATTGGTTGTTTTAAAACCTGATCACAAGACACTTCTTTTAGAATTTCCCAACCCATAGATTCTAAATAATCTTTTTCATACGCAGGTCTAAATAGTAGTCTTTGATCCAAAGGATCACGTGTTACTAACATTGTATCGATGTCAGAATAAGGAAGAATCCTAACAACTTGTCCTGATGCGTTTTTTAAACAGACTTTATCGCTCATTTTAATACCTGCTCGCAGACAGCTTCATTCTGTCTTTAAAATCTTTTCTAACACCTAAAAGAGCGTCTAAAACTTTATCTTGCTCAACTGTCGTCGTGATTTCATCAGAAAAATGATATTCACCTTGAATCAGTAGCTCATCAAAATTAAATTTTGTGGACTTATCTTTTTGTGCCGCAAAAGACGATGCTGAAATTCCCATAAATAGTGCTGATATTAAAATTAATCTCACTTCACGGTCTCCTGTTTTAAATTGTCTAATTTAGATAATCTTTGCTCTAAGTAAATAACCATTTGGTCTTGCTTTCTTTGTTTTTCAATCGACAGTAATTCTGTCAAAATAGTTTTATCGAAAGGAGATTCCATCACCTTCGTCTTAACCTTCATCAAACGGTCCAAAGGAATTTCTTTAGATTTTTCTGAAGCCACAACAACCACTTTGTTTAAACCTACAATTTCAGATTTAACAAAATCCTTAAACTCAGTCGGAGCTACATCAGCAAGTTGTTGATACTCTTTGATCCATAGGGACTGAACTGATTTTGATTCCTTATTTAAAGTCGCAAACACTTGTTCTACTGATTTCTTTTGATTCCAAATTTCAGCCAGCTTCTCGTTAATTTGATTGTGCTTAGTTAAAAATGGCGACGCGTTTTGTGATAGCAAATTCATATATTGAGTCTGTCCATCGGCATCTAATTCTTCTGGAATTGGAAGCGACATCACTTCATCATAGAAACGCTTTGATTCTTTTGATAAAAAGTCTAAAGCGTAAATTTGACCAAACCAAAGATTAGATTTAATCACTTGGGTTACAAAACCTTCGAACACTTTAATTTCGTTGATTCTAGATTTAAGAGAAGCCGTCATTTTACCTTGTGTCGATGTATCTACCATCATCAAAGCTAACTTCACTTTAGCCGATTCAAAAACAGGTTTAAACTGTTGGGTTTGCAAAATTTCGATTCGTTTTTTTGTATCTAAAGTGTCCCAAGAAATATACTTAGAAAGTAAGTCTAAGCTTGGGTTTTTTTCATAAGCAAGGAGTAAAGACTCTTTCCATTTATCATCTGATTTCAACAATGTTTTTTGATACTTCTCAAAATCTTGCCATGGGTTAGAGCTTTTTTTCATAAGCTCCATCGCCATATCTAAAGACTCAGCGTCCATTGGATTTTTTAAAACATACTGATCAAACAACACCACCGGATTTCCACCAGAAAGGTCAGTGAGTAATGCTAACTGCAACGTGCGACCTGGTTCTTTAATACCTTCAATCTTTTCAGTCGCAATTAAAGAGCCCTTGAAATCAAACATCAATTCTAAAAGCCAAGCTTTTTTCTTGTAAGCGAATTGTTTTTCTTCATTTGTTAAATCTGGTAAAAGCAAATACTGATCAACATATCCATTAGCTTCCGCAATTTGACCGACCTGTTCAGCTAAAATCATTTTGTTTTTAGCAATTAATTTCTTTTCATCCAAAGACGCATTACTAAAATCAGCTTCTTTTAAAAGTTTTAAGGCTTTTTTCTCTCCACCTTCAGCTTTAGTATCTTGTGCTAAATTTAAAGACTCATTGATCACGGCTTTTCTAACAATTTGATCATACTCTTTGGCTTTATGAGGCAAAAGCTTAGTCAATTCGTTGGCCGCACCAATCAAAAGGTCATCGCGTTTAGCCAGAACTAAGGAGTCCAAGGCTAAGTCCGCAGCTTGATCTTTTAGTTTAGTCACTTCTTTATCCGTGTCTTTTGTGTTTTTAACATAAGACAAAAAGTCACCGTAAGCTTCGATGTATTTCTTATTTTCATAATTAAGGTGAGCCACCTGGTAGTTCACTTGATTTAACTGAGCTTTATTTCTGGATTTTTCAGCATAGTCTTTATATGCCAAAGGCAAAGACGAAAGTTTAAGTTCTTCAGCGATCTCAATTCGCTTAAGTAAGGAATTCTCGAACATATCATTTAAACTTTTTTGTTTTTCAGGTGTTTCTTTTGAAACCAAGGGAACAGAATACTTATCAACAGCTTTTTTGAAAGTATCAAACGCCTTTTGTTTATCCCCGACACCCAACCAAGCTTCCGCTTCCCAGTACTGAGTATCTAAAGTTTTATTATATTTGTTGTAGATCTCATAAGCTAAGGCTAAATCTTTGCTTGGCGTGTTTTTAAGTTCTTTATGCCAGTCGACAACATAGCTTTTTTCTCTAGCTCTGATTTCATTACACTGATCAGTGACACAGGCGTCTTGTCTTTGAGATAAACCCAACGACTTATCAAATAGTTTTAATGAGCCTTCAAAGTCTTTAGTTTCACGAAGTAAATTTGCATACCTAACATGAGCTTCCCATTTTTTAACTGGGTCACTCAGTTTTTTGATTAATTTGGACCAGACATCAATGGCCGGTTGGCTTTGACCCAATCTTTCAAGTTCATCAGCTAGATTAAAAATATGGTCTAAACGTGATTCTTCTCTGGACAGGTCAAATAACGTATCAAAATCTTTAGTTTGGTATCCCTTTTTAGTCGTAAACACGACGTAATCCCTAGAGACTTCATCTTGAAAATCCGCATCAACAGATACAATTCCGTTGTTAGAGCCACGATTTAAAAGTTCAGGATTTTTAAGTATTGAAATAAGTTCTGCTGTCGCTTTTTCATAATCACCAAGGTTAAAATAACTCCAAGATTTTCTGTAAGCGGCAAAGCCCCTTTTTCCTTTTTTATCAGGATGAGCTACAACCATAGAGTAGTATTTAGCTGCATTTTCAAACTGTCTTCTTTTAAAGTAAATTTCAGCAAGTGAGAATTGGGCTTCATTCAAAAAAGTTGGATTAATAGCCACCTTAATGGCACCTAAATAATCTTTCACTGCGGACTCTTCTTGCCCTAACATTTCTTTTAAATGTCCAGTTTGAATTAAGACGGATGCTTTTTTGTCATCTTTTAATTGGCTACCAGCTTCTTCATAAAACTTTAATGCTTTTTGTCGTTCTTCAACACCAGCATTGCAAGTTTCACAGCCTTCACCTAATTCTTTGTTGGCTAAAAAACGACCTTGTTCAGCTAATAAATCCGCCAATCTTAGAGTCACATTAATTTTTGCAGCGTCTTCATCAGCTAATTGGTCATAAACTTTAGAAAATTTATCAATTAACTGCGTTCGAGTCTGTTCATCAAATTGAGCCCCAAAAGCAAATTGATTAACAAAGACTAATAATAATAAGTAAAACTTCATCCCCCGTCCCCTATCTAGAATATTACAATTTAGCTACTTGTAAGAACTGCGAACTTAATCTCTTCAAAACCAGCTTGCGCGCTAGCGTGAATAATAAAATTAAGGTCTAAGAATTTTTCTTTTTTATCTGCTTGAATGATAATTTTCTTTTCTGAATCTAATTCTGGATATTTCGCTTTAAAGTCTTCGCGCATTTTAAGAAGTGTTGGGAACAAATCATTTTTTGTAACCTTTAAATCTTCAACGAAATAAAAACCTTTATCGAACTTAACAATGATTTGTCTGTCTAACATTTCGGCTTCAGCCAAAGTCGGTAACACCATACCTTTGGACATCATCATAAATTCACCAGAACTGCCAAAACTCATAAGTAAATAAACGACCAATAAAGAGAACGTATCAATCAACGATGTTAACATTAAAGGCGGTGCAAGCTCGTGAAGAATGCGGCTGCCTTTTGGTTTTAGCGTTGAGCTTTCTAGTAATGGGCTATTTAAACTTGTTTGTTCTAAAATACTATTTGTCACAAAATCCCCTCTATAAACTATTTTTACTTGTCATCAGTTGATACTAACCCTTAGCATAAACTTAATAATCTTAAAGTGGCGAAACACCTAAATTTGTAAGGCCTTGCTTTTTAAGATGGTCCATTAAAAAAATCACAGATTCATACTCAGATTCACCACGTGGCATGACCAAACCTGTTTTCAAATCTGGCACTACAGCCACAAGGGCTGCGACTTTTGCAGTTAGTTCTTCATAATTAATTTTGCCGTCTTCTACAGATTTAACTAAAGCCTGTTGACCAATCTGTTTCACCACTGAATTTGGAAAGTCTTGAAACTTTAAAATCACATTTCCGTTATCTTGCATTTGTGCCCATAGAGCAGGAACTTTAACTGTTTCCGCAGCAGACTGGCCGCCAACGGCTTGTTTTACATTTAAGGAACCCACTTGGATCCAAACTGCAGATAAAAGTAGAAAACAGATACATGCTGACAGCAAGTCAATAAATGGAATTAAATTTACTTCAAAATCTAATTGTTTCTTTTTACTTCTCAACGTAACCCCCACGTTTCACGTTTTAAATATTTTTTTAAAAACTTTGGGTTTAAAATTAAATATCCGCTACCGCTTGAGGCTTTTTCTTTCTTGGAATGTCGATATCAACTGATCTTTGTGCAGGATCGTAAGAAAAACTCAACCAATTATAAACTTTAAGAGACGCTTGGTTTAAGTCTTCAGATAAGCGAGTTCCACGATCAGCTAACACAGCAAAAGCAACAAGAGCTGGAATAGCCACGATTAAACCGTAAGCTGTGGCGTTCATCGCTTCAGAAATACCAGCAGAAAGTAATGCCGCTTTTTCCATTGGGTTTGCATTTGCAACCGCAACGAAGGCACGAATCATACCTGTTACCGTTCCTAGTAATCCAGTCAACGTCGCAACGTTAGCTAGAACCGCAAGGAAACCAGTTCTTTCTTCGTATTTAGAGTTGGCATCGAGAAGAACTTCATCCATTTTACCGCGGATTTCATCTTTTCCACCCCAGTTCATAGCGGCTTCAGCACCAGCTAATACAACGTGATCTACAGGAGTTTGAAGTTTACCAGCTTCAGCTTTAACTTCTTCAAGACGTCCAGAACGAATACCTGGTTCAAATTTTAGAATGTTCTTCTTTTCACCGACCGTGTTTTTTCTGTAAAGAAAAATGTAGCGCTCAACAATAATGGCAACAGAAACGAGTTGCACACCTAAAATAACCCACATCCATATTCCGCCCTCTTCGAAAGCCTTTGAAACTGCTGCAATAAACTCCATTTTTTATCCCCTCACCTTAAATAAGTTTTGTTATGTTATAAAACTGTTTTAATTCTGTTTTTATCTTGTCTAAAATCTTAAACTATAAACTATACTTATGGATGGACTTTCTGACTTAAGCCTCGGAGTGTCAATTGGGTTTCTTGCGAAAATACAAGATATTTTTAAATGGATACTATAAAAAAAAGTTATTTGAATATTTGTGAGGCGAAAAATATCTAAATCTTAAATAAAATAAGTCATTAGAGATAAAATCTTAAATTTAACTTAAATATTATTGCGTATTTTTTAGCTAATTTAATTCCGCGCGCTTAAATCTTTAAGCGTCACGTTATAAACCCCTTTGTGCGAAACCGAAATCGCGGCGGCGCGATTTGACATCTCGACGGAATCTTCAATCGAAGCTCCTTGGCTTAAAAAACTAACTAAGGTTGCTATCACTGTGTCTCCGGCGCCGGTGACATCAAAGACATCCAAAGCTTCTGACGGCAAATGCAAAAATTGATTTTCAGAAACCAACACCATGCCTTCTGCGCCCAAAGTGATGAGCAAATATTTAATTTCAAATTTCTGAATTACTTTTCTGGCTTTTTTATTTAAATCTTTCAAATCACTGTATGATCCAAAGAAATCAATAAATTCTTTTTTATTAGGCTTAAGCAAGTAAGCCCCTTTGTAGTTTTCAAAATTTTGTTTTGGATCAACAAACACTTTGCATTTTTTTTTGTTTAAAAAGCTTATGATTTCTTTTGAAGATGCTAACGTACCTTTGTCGTAATCACTTAAAACACAAATCTTTGGCGTATTTTTTATAGATTGAATAATATCTTGGGAAGAAATCTGAAATCTTTTTTCAGTGTCCACTCGTCCTATATAATGATGATTCGCTAAAATTCTTAATTTTTGTGTGGTCGGCGCTTTGTCATCTTCAATCAAAAAATGATTCATCTTTTTTTTTGCCAATAATTTCTTTAAAGTTTTCTGGGCGTCGTCTTTGCCGACAGCGCCGAGTAAAAAGGCTTTAGAACCCAAAGTTTCAATACTTAAAGCCACATTGGCCGCCCCGCCTAACTTCATATCCACGGACTCTTTGACAACAACTGGCACAGGCGCTTCTGGAGAAATTCGTGTTGAACTTCCGTACCAGTACTCATCTAAAATAATGTCACCAATGACTAATATCTCTGATTCCATAAATCCTAATTTTTATTAAAAATTTAAATACAAAATTTCAGTTTTAAATAAAAGACTTTACGAGTAAAAATTTTGACCTTTATTTACCAAATCAACCAGTGGCTTAGTTGGCTTAAAGCGTTTACCAAATTTAATTTCAAAGCCTTCGAGCCTTTCAACTATATTTTTTAAACCCTCTGCATCAGCATATTTAAGTAGACCACCTCTGAAAGGAGGAAATCCAGTTCCAAAAATCATAGCCAGATCCACTTCTTCTGCGCTTTCAACGATCTTATCATCTAGTAAAGCCAAGGCGGCTTCATTAACCATAGATAAAATTCCGCGATCAAGGATCTCCTTGGTTTCAAATTTTGATGTCGGTGGGTTTAAACCTAAAGCTTTGTAAACTTCAGGATCAACACCCGTAGATTTTCCAGCATCATCATAAAGATAAAAACCTTTTTTGGTCTTTCGACCCATGCGATCTTTTAAGTCTGTAAATTTATCTGTTAAGGTGCTGACCTGCATGCGGTCCCCAAAAGACGCTTTGAATATTTTTAAAACTTTAATACAAACATCAATTCCCACTTCATCCATCAAACGAAAGGGGCCCATCGGCATACCAAACACCTTGGTGTACTTATCATCCACCGCTTTGATATCAAAACCATCTTTAAGAATAAATAAAGCTTCTGAAAGCCAGGGCAGCAAAAGTCTATTCACTAAAAATCCAGGACCGTCTTTAACGACGACTGGTGTTTTACCCATTTTCTTTGCAAATTCAAAAACAGTTGTTGTCGTCTCTTCACTTGTTTTAGGTCCACGAATGACTTCAACCAAAGGCATTTTATTTACAGGATTAAAATAATGAAGGCCCACAAAGTTTTCTGGTTTGGGATGAGCACTGGACATCTCTGTCACGCTTAAAGACGACGTGTTGGTCGCCATAATGCAGTCTTCACCTGTGTGCTTTAGAGTTTCTGCAATCACTTTTTTCTTTACATTCATGTCTTCAACAATGGCTTCAACGACAAGGTCCATATTTTTAAAACCAGAAAAATCTAATGTTCCAGTCAACAAACCCATTTTCTTTTGAAAGTCTTGTGGAGATAATTTCTTTTTCTTTACATCCTTATTCCAGATGTCGGCCGCCGCTTCAAACCCACGCATTAAGGATGTGTTATTGATGTCCTTCATTCTAACACGGACACCTTTATCGGCAGCAAGCTGAGCAATCCCGCCCCCCATTGTTCCAGCCCCTAAGACAGACATAGATTTGATAGGTTTGGCTTTGGCTGTCGAGCCGGCCGCAATGCCAGATCTTTTTTTAATATTTTCCATCCAAAAATAAAGTTGGATTAAATTTTTACTGACGTCGGTCATGGCCGCTGCACAAAAACCATCACGTTCAATTTTTAAAGCTTTACTGCGGTTCGACATACCGTACGTTTTTTTAACAACTTCGAGGGCTTTAAGTGGCGCGGGGTAATGACCACGGGACTGTTGCATCACCGTTTTTAAAGATTCAGAAAAGATTTTCCATTTTAAAAGTGGGCTTTCCATTAATTTGCCCACTAAACCTGGAGTAAAAGTCTTCTTTCTTTTTTTAGCACCCTTCTTAACTAAATCTGTCATAAATTGTTCTAGACGTTTTTGAAATAGAGCTTCAGGAATCAATTCGTCAATCAAGCCAATTTTATTCGCTTTATAAGCAATCACAGATTTTCCAGCCAAAATAATTTGTAAGCTTTCAATGAGTCCAATCACCCGCGGAAGTCTTACGCAACCCCCAAATCCAGGAATAATACCTAACTGAGTTTCAGGTAGACCAATCTTGGTTGATTTAGCATCACTCGCAATTCTGTAGTCACACGCCAAAACCATTTCACATCCACCACCAACACAAGCCCCGTGGATGGCGGCCACGAAAGGAATTTTAGAGTCTTCGATTAAATTAAAAACATTTTGACCGGCTTCAGTGGCTTTTAAAATGTCTTCTTTGGTTTTTAGAACTTGAATTTCATTAATATCAGCACCGGCAATATAAATATTTTTCTTTTTTGAAACAATAGCGACCGCTTTAAATTTTGAATTGGATAAGGATTCAATGGCAGATTTAAATTCAGTCATGACTGGCGTTGAAAATATGTTAGCATTTTCGCCTTCCATGTTAAATTCAAGGATTGCAAATTCATTTTTATCGACAATATTAAAATGCTTATAGCTCATAAATAAATCCTATTTTAAAATTAATTTTTTAATAAACCTACTAATTCATATTTTCTAAAACCAAAGCTCCACCTTGACCACCACCGATACATAATGTGGCCAAACCAAACTGCGTGTTACTTCGTTTAAGTTCATTCATTAATGTGATCGCAAGTCGTGTGCCTGTGGCCCCAACAGGGTGACCTAAAGCAATCGCGCCACCATTCACATTTAAAATGTCATCTTTAAATTCGCCTAAGGCTCCAGATAAACCTAATTTCGAAACTCCAAAGTCTTTACTTGCCGCTGCTTTTTGGCACGCAATAACTTGGGCAGCAAAGGCTTCGTTTAATTCTATACGACCAATATCGCTCATACTTAGACCCGCTCTTTTTAGTGCAATCGGAGTCGAGTACACAGGTCCCAACCCCATTCTTTCTGGTTCTAGTCCGGCAAAGGCATAGCCCCTGATTTTAGCTATCGGTTTAAAACCTAATTCTTTGGCTTTTTCCAGCGACATCAATAAAAGCATCGCTGCACCGTCTGTAATTGGACATGCATTTCCAGCAGTGACGGTTCCGTACTTGCGATCAAAAATAGGTTTAAGTTTAGCCAGTGCCTCTAAGCTTTGGGTTTTTCTTGGACCGATGTCTTGTTCGATCACTTTATTAAATTTAGGTGCCAGATAAATCGGTGTGATCTCTTGCTTAAAGACCCCATTTTCTTGGGACTTAGACGCTTTCAAATGACTTTGAAGAGCGAATTGATCTTGCTCTAATCGAGAAATACCAAATTCTTTAGCTAGGATTTCAGCCGTATCACCCATATTAATGTTCGACATAGGATCTGTCAGGCCTTCAACCAAAGACATCCTAGGTTTAAACTTAGTGCTTTTCATAGGGGATGTTGTTGCAAGCTCTTTGACCTGGTTAAAGTTAGCAGAAAGCAATGAAAATAAAGCTGACATTTTGGCGACAGACGAACGGGCTGAAGCTAGTTTGTTTAATCTTTTCACATGCTCTTTGTTCCAAATCAGTGGCATTTGAGACATAGACTCAGTTCCACCAGCAATGACGATGTCCATTGTTCCTGATTTAATCTTTTCATACCCCGAAGTGATGCTTTCAAGTGCGGATGCACAGTTTCTATGAACTGTGTAGGCCGATACTTTTTGTGGAATGCCAGAGTTCATAGCAACGACCCTGGAAATATTCACGGCATCTGAAGGCGAACCTGTGTTTCCGATAATCACTTCATCAATCATATCTACGGGCACACCTGTGCTTTGAAGCAATTCTTTAAGGGCGGTGACCCCAAGATCTACGGGGTGTACTTGGGCCAAATCGGCACCTGATTTAACAAAGGGTGTTCTGAGTCCTGCAACTATGACGACTTCTCGGGCATTCATTGAGATCGCTCCTATTGGGATGTTAATTTGGTATGAAAATTTAGATTTTTAGTGACATTGAAATCATGTTTTCAGTTTGCATTTATGTCAACTCATCTGTCTGTTTTTGAGTTGATTATGTGTCGAATTATCAATCAACTTTCGATATTCTATTATGCCTAATAATAACTTGGTTTAGATCTAAAATAAAATAACGGGGAAATGAAGTCGTATATTTTGTAATTATAAAAATTCAGAATAGCACTTTGCAATTGGTTCTTCTTTCTTTCTTTCTTTCTTTCTTTCTTTCTTTCTTTCTTTCTTTCTTTCTTTCTTTCTTTCTTTCTTTCTTTCTTTCTTTCTTTCTTTCTTT
>JAYUKW010000030.1:0-97598 GCA_043764155.1 Bdellovibrionales bacterium | reverse complement strand
AATCACTGCTTTATCATCTTTCGTGACAATCGTTGGCGACATCGAACTTAAAGGTCTTTTTCCAGCAGTCACTAGATTAGCTTTACCTTGAATCAAACCATATTTATTGGCTTTGTCTGGCTTAGTTGTGAAGTCATCCATTTCATTATTTAAAGCAATACCGAATTTATCACTTACTACCCCTGAACCATAATTACCATTTAAAGTGATAGTCATAGATACCGCTTCACCCTTAGAGTCCATCACCACGAAGTGAGTCGTTTCAGTGCTTTCTTTTGGAAGGTCTTTATCTGAAAGTGGTTTTAAGTTTTTAGAACTTGTGATGCGAACAGCTTTTGACAAGTCATTCAGATAAGACTCGGATAAAAGTTGCTTGATAGGCAGTGGATTAAATTCTGGATCACCAAGCATAGGTCGAGATCTAAAAGATTTTTCTAAAACTTCACCCAGAAGATGAGTTTCATCTGTACTTAAAAAAGCCTGTTCATAAACTTTTTTACGTTCGACCAATTCAAATGCCGTTTTAATAACCACCCCTCCGCTTGATGGCGGCGGCATAAGATGAAGATCAAACCCATTAACTTTTGTGACTAAGGGATCTCGCCAAACCACTTTATAATTTTTAAGGTCGTCTTCAGAAATGACCCCACCGGTAGCGTTTACACTTTTTACTATGTCTTGGGCGACCACACCTTCATAAAATCCTTTTACATTTTTATCTTTAAAAAGCATTAAGGCAGGTAAAAGTTGGGGTTGGGCTAATATGTCCCCAGGTTTGTAAAATTGGCCATCTTTTTTTAAAAAATACTTTTTTCCAGAAATATTAAAGCGTCGGCTTTCTTTTCGTGTGTAGTTAAACCATTCTCCTGAAACTTTAAATCCTTTACTGGCTAACTGAAGTGGAATTTTAAAAAGCTTATCCCACTTTAATTTTCCGTATTTTTTATGAATTTCATACAGTCCTGCGGGAATCCCTGGAACACCAACGGCCGGGCCACCAGTCCATGAGCTGTCTTTTTTTAAATTTTCATAATAATTTTCACTTGTTTTTGCTGGGGCGACTTCTCTGAAGTCTATGGCTTTAACGGACTCCCCATTTTTCTTAATCATCGCAAAACCACCACCGCCAAGGGACGCAAAGTAAGGGGATGTTACAGCCAGAGTTAAAGCTACAGCGACTGCGGCATCAAACACATTACCACCTTCACGGTAAATCTCTTCACCTACCTCTGCCGCAATGGGCGAGGGGGCCGAAATCAGTACAGTTTGACCTTGGTATGGTAAGGCGTAGACATTTAAATTTAAGCAAAAGATTAAAATTAATCCTAAATTTAATTTAAAGAAAAACTTAAAATTACAAATCTTTGAAAACATGGCAGTTCCTTTTTTTAGTTAAACAGATCTAAATAGTTTTTAATATTTAGTAAAGCTTTCAATGGTTTTAGTATTATTTAAACACATTGTTTAGTTGCGTAGAGCTATTCCTTTTTATAGATCTGAATTGCTCAGCTGTCATTTTTTTAAGCCTTTACTTGTCGAATTCGTGAGCCTTTGGTACACAAAATACATGAGCGCCTGTAAGAACAGTCTACCTGCAACTAAGAACTTAAATCCCATTCATAACCAATATGTTAGGATGCTTTTAGAAGACTTTTCAGATTATGCTATTGATGAAACCCAAGCCCCTGAATTTAAGGGAAAGTGGTCCACTTTTTATAAAGATCAGGATTTTAAATCTATCGATTTAGAGATCGGAACTGGCAATGGACTTCATTTCGCTCACAGAGCGACTCAAAACCCAGATCGTTTAGTTTTAGGAATAGAAATTAAATTTAAACCTTTAATTCAATCGATCAGGCGCGCACGATTAGAATCTGAAACGTTAAATTCAGTCATGATGCGATTTAATGCCTATAAAATTGAAGAGCTTTTTAGTGAAAATGAAATCAACAATATTTACATCCATCACCCAGATCCATGGCCTAAGAAAAAACATTGGAAGCACAGACTTATTCAGCCTGCTTATTTAGAAAAGATTTTTAAAGTTCAAAAGCCTGGAAGTTTTTTAGATTTTAAAACAGATTCAAAATGTTACTTTGATTGGGCAACTCCCATTTTTAAAAATAGCCCCTACAAGATAACTAGATATTCAGAAGATTTACATAATTCAGATTATGCGTCGGAAAACTTTGTGACTCATTTTGAAAAGATTTTTCTTCGGAAGGGCCAACCAATTTACTATGCTCGGCTGGTGAAAAAATAAAACTATCTTAGTAAACCTGCTGGCAGAAGCTTGTGGCATCTTCTTTAATTCTTAACTCGTTAGGATAAGCATCATATTTTCTAGCTTTATTGATTTCATTTCTTTTCGTTGAGTCTTCTGGGGATCTCATCATATTTGGAATATTATTATTAAAGATATTTATAGGGGCTGGTGCAGGAAGAGCATTAATATCTAAAACTGATCTTAAAACTATGGCATCAATGACAGTCGTCCTATTCGTGTTCACTTGCATATAGTTAGTTTCTGATCTAACTCCATTTAAGTTTACGTTTCTTATTGACTCTAAATTTGTATCAGCACTTTCAAAAAGACGATTAAAAGAAAAACTCTCAGGATAGCTTTCAAGCTGACCTTGATTTAAATAATCTATTGTTATTTTATCTTCCTCAGAATCCAGCGGTATTGCGCGAATTCGAAACCCTCGTTCTGCATTTCGATATTCACTATTACTTTCCTTTTCACTTATGGCTGGTAAGTTACAATTAAAGTTTTTATCAACAACAACAGTAATAACTTTCGACGTATTTTTTTCTAAATCAAATTCAGCAATTCTTTGGCCGTTAAACATAAATTTTAATTCTGAATTAAATTCTTCATTCAGTTGATAAGTTCTTAATCCACCCCAAGTCTTGAAAGCCTTTACTGGTTTAAATCCAGGCATTTGCATATAGTAAACAAGTGGAGTTAATGTAGCTTCAATTTTTTGAGCAGATGGCAAACGCATTTTAAGTAAGCTGTTAGAATTATTTTTAAATTCAATTTCAAAAGCTACGACACTTTGATCCATGTAAGTGCCTCGATTGAAGGGGTAAGCATCGTGTCTTACTTCTTCTTTAAGTCGAACTGAGATTTGAATTTTTGGCTGTTCAAAAATAACGTTAAAGTAATCTGACCAGACAAGACGTCTATTATTTTGAGGTGATGTGGACGAGTTATTTCGTTCAGGCGTACTAGTCACAGTATCCGTCATACTGACGATTCTACATTTTTTCAAAAATGTTGTAGATGTGTGATTTGCGCCCGATTCAAATACATCATCAAGATCACTTGTTAATATTTCGTTATTAATATCAATTAGATTAAATTTATCATTGTCGATGCATTTAATGTAACCGGGTGCCAAAAGTTTATAATTTTCTGAAAAAGGAACGATCGTAAAAATTTGATTGCTATCGTCAGTGTAGTAAAGACTTGGAAGACTTGTAATGGCCAAATTAGGATCAACATTAATAGACCTAACTGTAGAGTCCTCTTGATTTGCTATAGATTTAATATCTACAAAATTTTTATTAAATGTATTGATAGGTATGTTTTTAAAATCATAAATTTTTTCAGAATTGATTTGATTTTTGGCAGTGATTTTAAAATTACAATTAAATTTTGGTGCAGATGGACTGAAAATATCATCCACTAAGACTTCGTCAGGTAGAAAATTATATAAAAAAACGATGTTTGATCTTTCTAGATTTGATGTTTTTTGAAATTGTCTTAGTTTCGAAATTTGTGATTCATCGTCAGACTCTGAGTTTTCGGATTCAAGTTCTTGGCAACTGGATTTAATTTCAAATTTAATTTCGGGTGCAAGATTAGGAAACTCAATAAAAGACTCATAACCCAAAGTATTTTTAATATCTGAAGATTTAAAATCAGATATTAATTTTACACTTTTAGTAATTTCGGCTTGTTTATGAGTATCCCAAGTGTGAACTATAGGTTCGTTTATGTCCCAGTAATCTTTAGGGTTTGAGTTCTTGTCGCTACAACCTGAAAGTATAAAAACGAGAGCTAAAAAAACGACTACAATTTGATTCATACAGACACCTTTAAAAAGATAAATAGTTTAATTTTTTAATTTGTTTTCACAACTTAAATAAACATTAAATTTAAGTTCCTGTTCTAAATGCAATTATGAAAATTAAACTAAATCTCAGCTAGATAAAAACAGTGTAAAATAGACTGATTTTCGGAAATTCAATAGTCCGGAAATTTTGATTAAAATTATTACACAATTGTAGGTTGTATTGACGTTTTTCCCTTCCCAAAAAAGCTTAGTTAATAACAAAAATAGAATCTAAAATCGTAATACGAAGATGAAGTAACAGCGGTTTTGTTAAGAATTGTGGATTCTTAGTCCAATTTTGGACTTTGCAAAAGAAATGCAACCTCAAAAAGGGCTTTTGGCAGATTGATTTTAAATCGCACGATCCTAGGACTTGAATAATTGGCCAGAAGTTTTATGGTCAAAATAAATATTAAAGGAGATTCCTATGAGCTTTCAATCTCACGAAAAAGTCGTCATCATCGGTTCAGGACCTGCGGGGTACACAGCTGCTGTGTACGCATCAAGGGCTAACTTAAAGCCTTTAATGTTTCAAGGCGAAGAGATCGGGGGGCAGCTGACCACCACTACAGACGTTGAAAATTTCCCAGGGTTTCCTGAAGGGATTATGGGTCCTGAAATGATGGTGATGTTTGAAAAACAAGCTAAGCGTTTTGGAACTCGAATGATTCCACAAAATGTTTCAAAAATTGATACAACGTCTAGACCTTTTAAGGTTTGGGTTGGCGAAAAGCAGTGGACTGCAGAATCAGTCATTGTCAGTACTGGGGCCAGTGCTAAATACCTAGGTGTTGAAGGCGAAAGAAAATACTTAGGTCGTGGAGTTTCAGCTTGTGCCACTTGTGATGGGGCTTTTTTTAGAGATGTTCCTGTTTGTATAGTCGGTGGTGGGGATACGGCCATGGAAGAAGCCATGTTTTTAACTCGATTTGCGAATAAAGTTTACCTTGTTCACAGAAGAGAGGACTTCAGGGCGTCCAAGATTATGTCTGACCGAGTAAAAGCCCATCCTAAAATAGAAATCATGTGGAATTCAGAACTTCTTGAAATTATTGGAAATGAGAAAATGGTTCAAGCTGTGAAAATCTACAATAATAAAACTAAAGAAACTACACAGTTGGATTTAGAAGGTGTTTTTATTGCTATCGGCCACAAGCCCAACACAGATATTTTTGATTCAAAACAAATCGATATGGATGAACAGGGGTATATAAAAACTGAAGCGGATTCTACTTATACCACTGTCGAAGGTCTTTTTGCCTGCGGAGATGTTCAAGATAGCGTTTACAGACAAGCTGTCACCGCAGCAGGGTCTGGGTGCATGGCCGCTATCGATGCCGAACGTTGGTTAGAAGATCAAGGAATGTAAAACCCTCTGACCCTTTTTTCTGTCTAAGTAGCGTCAAAAATTAGTTTAATTCGAACGACAAAAGTTTTGACGCAATTTAGACAGAAAAAAGGGTCAGAGGGTTTTAGAACCTTGGTCGTGATGACCTAGGGTGCGTTTTTTTGTTAGCCTTATTGAATGAACAAAAAGATCAATATTAAAACTCTTGTCGATCAGATCGAAAAAATAACAAAAGAAAAAATTGCTAAAGAATCTGTTGTGTCTTTAGACGATTATCGAAAGTTAAAAAACTTAAAAAATCAAAAGCTCAATGTTTTAGTTATAGAAGATGATGAAACCATGCGAAAAGCTTTAGTTAAGCTTCTGGAAAGCGATGGCTATTCTGTAATCAGTGCCGCAGACGGAACTCAATTAGAAAAGATCTTTATGAAAGACAGCGTGGATTTAATTTTACTTGATATAGGTCTTCCATGGGTGAATGGGCTAGAGCTAACTCAGGTTTTAAAAAGCCATGAAGATTTAAAAGAAATTCCAATAGTTTTAATAACGGGTTTAAGTTCAGAGGCGGATTTAAATAAAGGATTAGCGCTAGGAGCCGAAACTTATATTAAAAAACCATTTGATGTTGAGACTTTAAAATCCACAATTAGAAATTTACTAAATCCACAGAGGGCTAAATAATTTAATCTTAAACCTAAGTTAGATATGTATCTTAGGTTTAAGATTTTTGTTAAGGCATCACAAATCTATTTTAAAATATATTCATAAACCCTTTGCAGAGCTTGTATCCCTGAGGCTTTAAGTTACTTCTTGGTTTAAAGATTTCAACGAAGGGTCATTGTGTTAATCATAAAAGTTATCATTATTCTAATATTTTATTCTAATGTTCATGCTGATTATTGCAGTCAATATTTAAACCTAACTAGTAAAAATCAGATGACTGATAATTTTGCTCAAAATTCAAGTGTTGTATATTCAACAACAAAAAATGAAGATGCGTTTTTATCTGGTTTTACAAGACAAAGATCTTTTTCTTTAAAAATTTATATAAGTGCAGAAATTGCATTTAAGCTAAGGCTAGCCATGATTGGGGATGTGAACACTTTAATACGATTGCCAATTGAAGATTATAAATATCTTGGGCTAACAAAATCTGAGTCGTTAAGTCTAATCAATGCCATTCACATTAGTGGCCAAAAACAACTTTTTACATATTCAGAAGGTTGGATTCCTGTAGAAAAAGCTTCCGATCACTTAAGATATTAATCAGTTAATATCTTAAACCGTTATATTCGAAGTTCATTCATCATTGTTTTTGGAATTCCTTTCGGAATTGCAGATAAAAGTTTTCGAGTGTATTCGTCTTTTGGATTTTCATAGATTGAAATCGCATCTGACATTTCTACGATCTCGCCTTTGTTCATCACTGCTATTTCATCAGCAATGAATTTCACAACAGCTAAATCATGAGAAATAAAGATATAAGTTAATCCCAAATCTTCTTGAAGATCTAAAAGTAAATTTAAAATCTGAGCTTGAACTGAAACATCCAGTGCAGACACGGATTCGTCACAAACAATGAATTCAGGTTGAACGGCCAAAGCTCTTGCTATACAGATACGTTGTCTTTGTCCGCCCGAAAACTCATGGGGATAACGATTTAAAAATTCAGCGGAAAGACCACAGCGTTCAATTAATTCAGCCGCACGTTTTTGACGTTCCGCTTTTGTGTCATAAAGCTTATGAATCATCATTGGTTCCATGATCGCTGAACCGATAGTCATTCTTGGATTTAGAGACGCGTAAGGATCCTGGAAAATAATCTGAAGTTTTCTTCGCATCATTCTCATGTCGTTTTTAGATAAAGAGTTTAATTTTACACCCTTATATAAAATATCCCCGGATGTAGGTTCCACAAGGCGTAAGATTGTTCGACCAAGAGTGGTTTTGCCACAGCCGGATTCACCGACAAGGCCTAAGGTTCTGCCTTTTCTAACTTTTAAAGACACCTTGTTTACGGCTTTCAGCCATTCTGTTGTTTGGCCTAAAAAATTAGTTTTAATTGGAAAATGTTTTTCTAAGTTATTGATTTCTAAAACAACAGGATTGGCTTCTTCAGTGATTGTGCGTGCATACTTAACAACTTTTTTAATATCAAAACTATTTGGAATCTCAACACCTTCGGAAGTCATAAAGTCAGACACCATAGGTAATCTGTGAGGGTTTGAAATTAGGGATGGTCTGCAAGCTAGTAACCCTTTTGTATAAGGGTGTTTTGGAGCTTCAAAAATCTTTTCACATGTGTTGTTTTCAACAATGTTCCCCTTGTACATCACGACCACTTCGTCGGCGATGTCTGCAATCACACCTAAATCATGGGTGATAAACAAGACGCTCATGCCAGACTGATCTTGAAGTTCTGCTATTAAATCTAAAATTTGTTTTTGAATAGTCACATCTAAAGCCGTTGTGGGTTCATCAGCAATCAACAGTTCCGGTGAACACGCGATAGCCATTGCAATCATAACCCTTTGTCTTTGCCCACCGCTCATTTCATGAGGATAAGCTGAAATTCTTTGGGCCGGGTTTGGGATTCCAACTTTGTTCATGAGTTCAATTGATTTTTCCCAAGCTAATTTTTTCGAAAGGCCTTCATGTAAAATTAAGCTTTCTGAAATTTGGTCCCCTACTGTGAACACTGGATTTAACGAAGTCATTGGCTCTTGAAAGATCATCGAGATTTTTTTGCCACGAATCTTTCGCATTTGATCTTCAGATTTTTTTAGTAAATCTTCACCGTGAAATAGAATTTCACCGCTTGAAACTTTGCCTGGGGGGGAGGCAATCAGTCGCATAATCGCTAAAGAACTAACGCTTTTTCCTGATCCTGATTCACCAACAAGACCAATAGTTTTTCCTTTTGGAATATTGAAGCTTATGTTTTTGACTGCTTCAACAATACCATCATCAGTTTTAAAATTTACGGTCAGCCCCTTAACTTCAATAATATTAGAAACAACATGAGCTTTCGTATTTGTTATAATTTCTGACATTGAGCGACCCCTTTAAAAATAAATTAAAACTAGACGTAAAGTTTAAAATGTAATCTAGAATTCAATTTAAGCTACAATCCAAAACTATAATCTAAAGTAAAGGTTAGGTTTAGTGCAGGTTAGTCATCCTGTAAATATACGTAAGCTTTATTCAGCTCCAAAAGTTTGAAAAGCGTATAAATTAAGCAATAAAAAGGACTAACGAATGACTTAAGCCTAAGTGTTTTAGATTATCGGTCCGCTTTAATTTTAAGGTCGATTTTTTCGACTTAAGTGGGGCTCAGGTGCTTGATAGGTCTGTTAGCTATTCACACCAAACTTATATTGATGCATTATAAGATTAGTTCATAGTCTTAATTTTTTAAAATAAAATAACTTAAAGAAGCAATCACAAGATCAATAAGGCTCTTTTTTTATATGCGTAATGCCAAGCTCATAGTCCTCTTCAGATTTTTTTGGATGTTCATCCCTGTGGTCTCTGTGTTTGTACCTTTGCTTTCTTCTATGAAATTCACGATGACAGAGTTTTTCTTAATTCAAAGCTGTTTTAGTTTGGCCGTTGTAGTTGTTGAAATCCCGTCAGGTTATTTTGCAGATCTGTATGGACGAAAAAACACGTTGATAATTGCATCAATCCTTTCCGGTATTGGATTTTCATATTTATATTTTGCTAAAGAACTGTGGCAATTTTATATTTACGAAATAATTATTGGAACAAGTATGGCTATGGCCACAGGAACGGATTTTGCAATACTGTACGACACTGTTAATAATGAAATTAAAAATCCAAAAGCTGAGGCTTTGAGGTTAAGCCCCAAAGAAGCAAGTAACGTAACGGCTTTTTGGGCTTCAAATTTTCAGTCAGGCGCCATGTTAGGTGAATCACTGTCGGCTTTTATTGGCGGCGTTTTGGCTTTTTACAATATGAACTACAACTTAATTGCCACAGGAATTGCGGGTTGGTTTCCTTTTATTGCGACTTTATTTTTAACTGAACCTAAAATTAAAAGAATGAGCAAGGATTCCCATTATAACAATTTTAAAATGATTATCCGAGAGATGTTTTACAATTCAAGACTTTTACGGCTGTTACTTCTTAATTTTTTAATCTGGTCGATTGCCACCTTGTCAGCCGTTTGGTTGATTCAAAAGTACTGGTCGGATCATCAAATATCTTTATTCTATGTGGGTTGTTTGTGGAGCTTATTAAGCCTTATATCATTTGGTTTTAGTCGATTTGCTTTTCAGATAGAAAATTTTATTGGACTTAAAAACTCTTTACTAATCTCTTCACTTTTTATTATTAGCACCTATATGCTGCTTCCATTCGTTGGATTTGCGACTTCAATATTTTTTGTTTCGTTTATTTATATGGCCAGAGGCGTTCAGTCGGTGATCTACCGAGAAGAGCTAAATATGCGCTTAGGTGAAGAGATCCGTGCCACTGCCAACTCTGTCTTTAGCTTATTGTTTCGCTTAGTGTTCATGGTTATAGGTCCGATTATGGGGGTGTTTATTGATTTAAACGGAGTTAAGTACCTTTTTCCAATTTTAGGAATCGTGTTTCTAATTCTGTTTTTTGTATCCCTAATGCCTTTCTTAAAAGAGATTGAAAAAACTGGAAACAATCACTACTAATTAAAATATAATTTTTTGATTAAATTATTTTGATCTAAAAACTATTTTTAACAGGAAAATCTAAAATGAGATTTGAAAAATCAGATTCAGATAAATATATAGAAGATGTTTTTGTCACGGAATCTAATGAGAGATTACAAATTTTAAAAGATTTAATTGAAAATAATAAAAACGGAATTCAAGTGTCACCCAGTGAAGGCCATTTACTTAAGTTTTTTTCAAAACTAATCAATGCAAAAAAAATTGTCGAGATTGGCACCCTGTTTGGATACTCTACGTCATGGTTTTTAGAAAGTGTTTTTGAAGATGATCTATTAGATTCAAGTGAATTAAAAAAAGTCTGGTCTTTAGAAAAAGATGAATTTCACTTTAAAATGGCATCAAAACATTTGGCAGAACACATTAGACTTGATCGATTAGAAATATTATTAGGTGAAGCCAATGAAAATCTAAAGTCTATATCCAGATATGGCCCATTTGATTTAATTTTCATTGATGCGAATAAGTCCGGCTACATGGACTACTTTAATTGGGCTGAACAAAATTTAAGATCAGGCGGATTAATTATTGCGGATAATACTTTTTTATTGGGCCTAGTTTTTAATGATCAAGAGCCTTCAAACCATCAAAAAGCGTGGAAGATTATTCGCGAATTTAATAATACAATAGCAAGTCATCCAAGTTTTATTTCAACTATGATTCCGACGAATGAGGGATTAACAATAGCATTTAAGAAATAAATTTTAATATTAGCCGCAGTAATTTTTGTAAACATCTTTTGCGGTCAAAATATTATTTAAAGTGTCCTTAAAGATTCTATTTCCAAGCTCTAATTTGAATCTCTGGCAACCACAATGGTCAACATAAATACCAAAAGTTAAGTCTCTGTTTTTTTCTTCAGAATATATTTTTACGGCATCATTTAAATCTACGCTTTTTTTACATAAGCCTTCAATTAAGTTAGGTTCTATTGGTCGTAATGGCTCGATTTTGGCTTCAGAATTTTTAGATCCCAAAATGTAATCGATAAATGGAATTATATTTTGATTCGAATGAGCAATTTTAGTCAGACAATATTCATCAAGTGCTGATGCCCAATTTTCGAAATATCTGATGGGTTGTGCAATACCATTTTGATGACACCATAAATACTGTTCAACTTCTGACATTCGAAAACTATTCGGATAAGATCCAATATTTCTACTAACAAGATTTAAATTGTTCTCAGATAAATAATCTTTTTCTGCGTAAGCTAAAAAATTAAATCCAACATCTTGTTTAGGAAAGGGATGTGTTAAACTTGAAAATTGAATTAAATCTGGATTTTTAATAAATGAATTTACAATTTGAACAGGTACAAAATCTTGTTCTCCAGAAAAAACTATGGCTTCCATCTGGTATAAATCTTTGTCTCTGACTCGAACACAGCCATGAGTTACAAACCCGCGCACTAGATCACCTTCATCAATTTTATAGTGGTAGCCAATTTCTTTGTATTTTTGTCCAGAATCATCCATAACACCTAGAAATGGACGGCCTTTGTAATACCATGGATCTAGCCTTGTCTGATAAAGCCCTGAAGGTTGATTTAGATATATTCTGGCATCAGATTTCATTTCAACGGTCATAGAGCCAACAAATTCGTCCATGCCATCAAAGGTTCTTACATCTAAAGAACCAACAGCCACTGGAAAGACTTTAGTAATTCCGTTTATGGAATCCCAAAGCACTGTTTTTCTTTCCACGATATCAGTAAAAAATGAAAATCTTGTGTTCTTCAAAGGCACATCTTGAGTTATTGAATCCATGATAATTTGATTTTCAATTCTATTATAAATTAACTTAATTTTCCTAAAATAATAACCTTTAGAGTCCAAATGTTGAGTTTCATCATGGATAAATAAAATGATATTGATATAGTGTTTATTAGGATTAATTTGTGTCTTCCAATTCAAACCATCAAACTCGACTGACAAAATAGAATTCTTTCTAGTCTCAATATTACTCTCAACTATTTTATAACTATTTCCTGCAGGACGGCCATTGGGACCCACTGCGCCCGTTTCTGAATATTGAATTTCTGTATTACACTTCGTTTTATCCAAATTTAAATCATGAATTGATGCGGCTAAATTATAAGATTTGAGATGCTTATTATTAATTGTAGTTTTGACTACCGGGGAAATAAAGTCACACAAAGAGCTTCTTATTTTGTTTTCAACCATTTGGGCTAGTTCTCTGTCTTCATCGTTAAATTCAACAATATCTCTAAGATCCACATAAGGTGTGTTTGCATCGGCAAATGAAAGAAATAATGTGGAAAGACTTATTAAAATATAAATTTTAAAAATACTGAAGATTGTTAGATTCATATTTTAATAATTATATTAATTCTTAAATGAAATCATCTTTTACAATCTAGATTGAATTAACTGACCTGTTTTTGACCTATAAATGGGAATAAATTTTGTATCATTTACAAATTCCAAAAGCACTTCTGCTATAAACGTGGACTCTCTATGATCATGAATTTATAACTTTTCAAGATCAAAATTTGAATAATTTAGTTATTTAAGCTCATTTTTTAATTATTAACCCTTTTCTTTATTCGGAAGTAAATTATGAAATCAATAAACTTAAGACTTTTAAAAATATTAACACAATCAATAGTTCTGATATTTGGAATGAGTTACCAAAGTTCTTTTGCCAAGACTTTACATATTCCAATTGATCAGCCGATCTTAGAAGTTAAATTTAGATGTGCTGAAGCGACTGAATGTTCAGTGCTTCCAGAAGAAAATGTTGTTTTCTTAGAAAAAAATGATGAGTACATAGATAATCAAGAAAAGAGGGTCATAGTTGAGAGTCCTGGGTTTTTGGTCACAAAAGAAATGCAGACAAATAAAGCCACAGCACATAGTGATGATATTGTGGGTAAACATATAGAAGCAAATCTCAGTATGGATTTAACAAGTTCATCTGCTAAAATTAAGTTTGTAAAACTTCAAGATACCTTGGTTTCCCCTGATGAGAATTTTTATTCTTGTGATGATGGAAAAAATTATGTTTTGGATGACGCCTCAATTGAAATGTCAGATATTTTTGATGATAAAAATTTGTTTGATGGTCTGACTTCGAATTTAAATTGTGGTTGTTTTTGGGCTCCAAAATCTGTTTTAGTAAGCCTAAAACCAATTGAACCTAATCCTGATTCTGTTACAGCAATCCTTTTACCACCGACTTCAAATCCACCAACAACAATTTTTACCCAGCCACCAAATAACCCTTTCAATCCAGTTTTGCCTAACCCTTGTTTTTTCTGCGGTCCTGGAAATCCCGGCAATCCAAATCCTCCATTAGAGCCGCCAATAGCTGCTGTCCCAATTGGCGGAGAAGAGCTAGGTTTATTTGGATTTTTAAATCCATTTTTATTATGGAAAGTATATATCGCTGAATAGTGATTATAGCGTTTTTAATTTAATTCGAAGATCTAAATACTTTTTGATCTTTTTCTTTGCTGGGTGACGAATCGCATGTTTGATCACCCAAATATTTTCTGGCGTTTGTTTTTTTGAAAGCCAGTCTTGCAAAGTCTTATAAGCCAAAGGTTCGTTAATTTTTATTATATCCCCCATGGAATTCGCAACAGATCTGCGAACATACAGTGAGGGGTCATTTCTTAAGGCATTGTAAATGGGTAAAGTCTTTTCAGGATTTTCATGAACCCATTTGATCTTCATCCCCCATGGAAGTTTGGCTCTTAAGCCTTCAGATGCCAGTCGTCTAACGTGAAAATTCTTATCTTTAGACCAGAGCTTCATTGTCTTTAACGTCAGTTCGGGATGTGCATTAGCGATGGGACGGATTGCAAATTCACCTGTGAATCTTTTCGTTATCAATTTAATAAAATCTAATGAGGCATGAACATCTTGGTGACCATAGTCTTCAACAAATTGAGCCACAGGATAAAGATAAAAACCGTAGTTCATCATGCCCTCTTCATGCGGCCACTCTTTAAACATGAGTTTATTTAAAGCGCTTAGCTTAAATTTAAAATCACCTTCGATATGTGTATTAACAAGTTCAGCAATGAGTTTAACCCGTGATTTCATTTCAAGGGTTTTATATGATTTTGAATAGGATGTAAGGAATTTTTTAGAGTCTAAAGTTTTGCCTTTCTGATTTAAGACTTCACCAAAAATAGTTACGAACTCAGGACTGTACCAATCCTTAATTCGATTTGTTTTATTTTTAAGATCACTAAATGGCGTTTTAAAATTATCATTCATATTTAAAACCCATTTAGCGCAATCTAGCTCACGCCTTTTCTTTGTTTCTTAATTCCAAAGATGGGACCAGTCGACGTCATTTCTTTTGATTTGCGGTTGAAACTGTTCAGCTTTTTTAACTGTTGCTCCCGCGTTTAAGTAAATCTGAACTTGCTCCAAGGCGGTTTCAGATAAAACTTTTCCGCAAGCTTTTACGACCGAATCTGCATCAATCCCGTGATACTTATAGATGTCCCTTGGTGTTCCACATTTAGAATGTTTTCTGACAGCTAAGGATTCATGTTTCACGCCAACGATTGATCCTAAATTATCTAATAAGCCCGCTTCGCCGTCGTGAACACTAACAATAGGGACTCGTCGACCAGAAAATGTTTGGGCTTCTGCAACACTGGAAGCAGATTTATTATTCGGAAATAAATAGAGATCAGAATTAACACCAAGACCGTCTTTTAAATACGCGTAGTTATTTTTATAACCTATGTGTCCAGCTAGTAAATCAGGTGAAGTCACAATGTAGACGTTGGCATAAATACCTTTCTTTAAAAGGTCGTTAGACGCTTTAATCGCCTCAGTTCCCAAGGACCCCATTGCAAAAATATTTACAACATTGTCGCCAGGAATATATTCGCCGTACCCTTCGTAATTTATTAATGGATAAGCGCCACTTAAAACTTCTTGACGAATGATCTCCCACATTTGAGCTTCATCAATGTTTCCAACTTCAGCTTCATTCACAGTGCCTGAAACATTATAGTCTTTGTGTGAAAGTATTTGAGCAGAATTGATTTTAAAGCGTTTCTGAGTTTTTAAATATTTTGAAAAATCTTTCTGTTCGACACCGCGAGTCACCCCACGAAAAACAACTCCATTTCTTTCTGTGTTGTCATAACCAAAATGGCGTTTTAAAGCGTCACAAAAAATCCAATCTAATTCTTGGCAAAAGAAGGGCTCCCATGTGATTTGGTTTGGCACTTGAATGTCAGACTTCCAACCATGCTGGGCCCCTTCTGGGGACAGTGTTACGCCCGATGGAGTTCCACCTAAAAAGAAAGACGACTTCCAATACATATTGTAAAAGTACTGATCCAAGGCGCGTTTAATAAAAAAGTCATAGACGGTCATCAATGGAAAAATTGGAATTCCTAATAGATCACGCATCCGACCAAAGCTTCCCGCACAGGACATCACATTGGCTTCTGCAATTTCGAATCTTAAAAAACGGTCAGACGTATCTTCACCCGGAATTAGGTCAGGAGTTTTTTTGTCTTTCACACCGCGCTGACTTTCAATGTCTTCAACATCTAAAGCACTAAAGATCTTTCCGTCCATCGCAGGATTTAAGTTCGTTGACGTGCCCACATCGGGCGCCATTGAGATCATCAATTCAGACGGTGTCCTCCAGACATGTTCGCCGCTTCCTAATGTTTTAACATCCGCGGTGTTTGCAATACGAGTCAGCTTTGCTGTTAACTGTCCCAACATCCACTGGGTGTGGGGGTAACTTGCCATTTTTAAATTGATATCCATTGTATTTGGAATTTCAGACACTTTATCTTTAAATAACTTTTGATTTGTTTTTCTGATTTCCTCTTGCTTTAAAATTTCAGAGTATAATTTTTCACCACGTTTTTTTAAATAAACACCTTCGTCTGATTTAGAATCAAAACGTTCAAACAAACCTTTACCTTTAAAGCCTAAAGCGTCTTTAAGGGTTTGCATTTCTTCTTCTGACGGCAAGGCTGAGTGGTTGCCACTGGTCGCCGCCATTTCTAAACCCCAACCTTTAATGGTGTGAGCAATAATGGTCGTCGGACGGTTTAAGGATTTTTTAGACGCTTCATAAGCAGCAAAGATCTCTTCAACATCGTGTCCACCCATATCTCTTAAACCTTCTAATAGGTCTTTAGACGTTTGAGCTGAAACAAATTTTTCAATGTTTTTAATTTTAAGTAAATTCTTTTTAAGCTCTTCGGCATTGGTCACTAAAAGCAAAGTTTGAAGATCGTAATCTGTCAGCTCTGCTTCAAACCAAGTTTTAAATGTTTCACCATTTGGCTTTTCAAATAAAGCTTTTCTTTTTCTACCGTGCTGAACTTGAATCACTTCCCAGCCGTTAGCTAGCATAGTGGCTTCAATTCGTTTCGCGTCAGTTCCGTTTAAGGCTTCAGTGTTTGTAATACGGTGACCATCTAAACTTTGACGATTGTAATCAATGACCCACGTTAAATTACCGATTTGTCGTTCGGCAAAATCAGGAACGGCTTCAAATAAAGATCCTTCGCGGAATTCAGAATCTCCAATGATACACCAAAAGTGAGCATCGGGAACATTGTAACCATGTTTTTTTGCATACCTGTAAGCTAAGGCTAAGTAACCTGCTTTCACAGGAGGAATCCCTACAGTTCCCGAGGGAAAAAAGTTGTGCTGATCTGGGTCCCACGCAGAATGGTAGGATTGAAACACGGGTTCACCATTTTTTGAAAAAGCACGAAGTCCCATCATCGCTTGATCACATTCGTCTAACGACATTTTTGTTAAATCATTTTTTAAAAATAAATCTAACAAGTAATTAAATGAATGATCCGCAGGCGACGCATGAGGTTTATTCGCAATGTGATCAAAACTATTTTTTGAAAGTAAATAAAGTGCCCCTAAAATATGAATTGAGCTTGAGCTTCCAGAAGAATGACCACCAATTTTTGGATCACCTTTTTCTTTATCTTTTCTGTTGTTGGCTTGATAAATCATTTGGTTGGCCAAGTAATGAGCGCGCCTAATAATAGATGTTACAATCGATTTTTCTTTAGCATCAATGATGACGGTTTTAATAGCCGAGCTTTCTGCTGCTTTCTTAATTGTGGTTGACCCCATTAGATATCCCTTTTTAAAAATAGTAAAATTATTACGTAGTTATAATAAACAAGCTTTGATGTAGCAACTGCTAGGATTTATTGTCTTTGTTGCAATAAATGTAAGCAATATTCGCCATTAAAATTAAAAAAATAATAAAAAATGACCAAGGTCGAGCCGCAGGTCTATAGACTAGAAATCTTAAGATTATTAAGAAAAATCTGCTTTTTCTTAATATATTCTTAAGAATATGACTACTAGGTCGATAAGTTATTAGTCGCATTATTTAGAACTAATTAGAGCTATTTCAAAAATACAATAATTTAGCAGAAATGGCGTCGGGTTATTTTAAATTAGAAATTAGAAATTAGATTAAAAATTAAATTCGAAATGAGGTTTAATTGATCAATACATTCAGCTACTTTTTATTTTTTTTAATTTTTAGCTCAAACGCTTATGGAATTAACATGCAACAAACTCGCAGGTCTAATTCTCTTACTTTTGAAAAATTAGACGATGCTAGAACTTACAACGGATATGTTAGAAACGACTATAAGTGGATACTAACCCTCGGAAGCTCTTATGTTGATGCCCCATTAGTCGTTAAAAATGCATCTAACTCAGATCAACTTCAGGAACTCATAAAGTACATTCAAGGTTTCCACCTAGGTGGGGGTTATTATTTCAAGCCCTGGCTTATGGTTGGTGTTGAGACTGCGTTTAATATTTTTAAAGACAATAACAATGAAAGCTATTCTGGCTTTTCTGATCCACAGTTAAAAGCAAGATTTAGATTTTATAATGACAAGCGTTTGGCGTTTGCCATCGCGCCTTTTGTAAATATTAATTTAAATCAAGGTGACTTTGACGTTTCAAATGCGATCGCAACATCAAATATGAATGGTGTTAAAGTGTCTGCACTTTCAGATGAAGGGTTGGGTTTAGGATTTAACTTTATTGCTGAGTATCTTTTCAGATCAGTTCAGATTGTTGCAAATATTGGATATCAAAATTCAAGTCATGCGATAGATAAAGATTCATTAGGCAATACTCAAGTCGATTACCGAAGTACTTTGCTGACCGGCGCGGGGGCTTATGTTCCGATCAACAGAGTTTGGGGTTTAAATTTTGAATTTTTAAGACAATGGAGTTTTGATCTTTTTAACAACGACCAAGAAAGAAATGAATTTTTTATGGGTGCAGCAGGGGCTTTGAACCAAAGACTTCATGCATATGCTGGTCTTGGTTTAGGCAATTTTGTTTCAAGCGATGATGGTAATGATTTTAGAATTAGTGCGGGGCTTAAGTATATCGGCTATTCTGATCAACAGCCTAGAAAGCCATTAAGGGCCCTAATCGTAACTCAGAAGAATCGTATTGAATCTACGGATTTACATTCAAATGAAACGGCCTCGCGAAGTGAATCGGGATCGAAGACAGATCTAAATATAAACGGTGCGTGTGATTCTAGATATATTTTTGGTCAGACTAACTTTGCAGTTATTCGTTTTCAAAACAATTCAAGTTTAATATCCGAAAAGAACGAAGATATAAAAAAATTAGCGGAACACCTTTTATACTTTAAAGATGACATAGATAAAATTGAAATTCATGGCCATTCTTCAAGCCGATCTGAAGAAACGTACAATCTTAATTTAGCTTTAAGCCGAGCAGTGAACACAAAAAAATATTTTCAATTTAAAGGCTTAATTAAAACTAATATAGAAATTAAAGGTTTCGGAGAAAAAGAGTTGCTCCAATCAGAAATTGAAAGTGATTCGGAATCAGAAGCACCAAACCGCAGAGTTGAGATTAAAGTGACTTTGAAGGAGAGTTTTAATGGATGTAAATAAATTTTTTTTAATGTTTATTATTTTAAGCTCTCTTTCATGCTCGCATAGGGGTTTGCTTCTTTCAGAACAAATTCCTGAAAAATTTATGGATTCAAAACAAAAATCTGGATTCACTGAATATGATAATGTAATCGGTTTTGTTGAAGAACAAAATGAGTTTGATGAAAGTAAAATAATGTTTGTTAGTGAAGACCAAAAAAAACGTTTTTTAGAATTAAAAAATCAGTCTTTAATTTATAAATCTAACTTAAATAAAAACATAGAAAATAATAAGCTTGAAGCCGAATCTGGTTCTGAAGTGATGGTCATAGCTGATCCATCTGGCGGCGTTTTGGGATATGTAGAGTTGAACGAAAACAAAAATACTGATTCTAATTTGTATTCAGTTCGTAATTTTGAAACTGCACCTAAACTCTATATTAAAGAAACAGATTTTGCTAAAAAACATTTTAAAAATAAAGACTTGATTAGCTCTGAAGCGGAATTGGCATCTGTTCTTGTTCAAAATAATTCAGAGCAAAATTTAGATGAATCAAAAATTTTAAAATTAAAGTCTTTAGATGTGGGATTTAAAACAGGTCTTACTTTTGATAAATCTACCCAAGGCGTTTTGTTTATTTCAAAATAATTTTTTTAGGATGTGATTATGTTTTTAAAATATTTTAAATTAATTTTAGTGGCCTTTGTTACAATTTTAATTCTGGGATGTGGAAATAATCTACATTACACAGCCGCTTTAAATACGTTAAGTGTGAACTTAATATTACCACCCAGTCTAGTGGTGGGTCAGTCTGTTGTGTTATCTGGAAGTTGTTTCCCCAATGGGGCTTCAAATATTAATATTACATCAGCGCCAAGTGGGGATTTTGCTCCGGTAGCATTAACATGTGATTGCGTGAATAATTTAATATTAAATTGTGTCGACAGTCTTACAAACCCGGTTACAAATATTATTTTTTCTGGAACAGGTCCTAATGGAGGTCAGCCTTCTGTTGTCAGCACTGTGACAGATCTTTCTAACGGAACAAATGTTTCGCAAATAAATAGTCCAACAATTTTACCGACCGTTGATCTAACAGGTCCAACTTCAGCCCTCGCCGGCGGACCAAGTGCGGCGTTTATGCCGCTCGGCACATGTAGTTACGCGGGCGTATCGCCAACTGCAAGCGTCACTATTTCTGATGTTTCAAATTCAATGACACCATCAACTTTAAATTGTGTTTGTAATGGACCTGGGGTCGGAGTTTTAAATTGCTCAGCTGCACCAAATGTTAATTTCACATCTGAAAATAGTAATTTTTTGGTCACTATCAATGATGGAAGTTCAACAAGCACAGATCCGTCAAATGTTGTTGCTGTTATTCTTCCAATAATAAATTTAAACACTCCACCAAGTGGACCCTTTAGCGTCGGAGATCTGATTCAACTACAAGGAACTTGTGAAAGTTTAAACGATAACATCAGTGTACCAAATCCTGCACCCGCAAATTTAAGTCCAGCAGGTCCAAGAAACTGTCAGTGCGGTTTACCAGTCATAGGTCAGTTTGACTGTGGTTCTTATACGTTAACAAATGCAGGCGTAATGCCAACGTTCGTAGCGATGGTTACAGATTTAGATTCTGAAACCGCAACTGATTCTGAATCGGTCACCACAGTTTCTCCTAATCTTTCTGTTGCATTAAGTCTTTCACTAATTAATGGAATTGGGGCTTCACCCGGAGATGGCATTTATTCTAATCAGATTTTAACTTTCACTATTCTTGCCAGCAATAGCGGAACTGGAAATGCCACAAGCGTTCAATTAAATGATTTATGTCCCACCAACACAACGACGAACGGTGTTTTTACAGCGGGAGTTGGAACTTACAATACAGGCACGGGTTTATGGTCGATTCCAACCATAACATCAGGTGGCGGATCTAGCACTTTAACTTTTGAATGTGTGGTCAATTTGGGTTTATCGTCTGGTGCAATTGCAAACGCAGTCACAACTATTTCAAGTTTTCAAACGGGAAGTGTAGCTCTTTCAGGCGTAAACACTACA
This sequence comes from Bdellovibrionales bacterium, assembly GCA_043764155.1. Taxonomy (GTDB): domain Bacteria; phylum Bdellovibrionota; class Bdellovibrionia; order Bdellovibrionales; family UBA1609; genus JAMLIO01. The sequence goes on along the minus strand of JAYUKW010000030.1, from coordinate 76,399 downwards.
AATCCAATTCTTGCTCCGACGGTAGATTTAACAACGGGTCCAATAAATCCAACTCCTAGAGTTCTAACTGCGCTGCCCGCAAATATGGGCTCGTGCACTCCTGCAAGTACACCTTCATCTGTGACAGTTACAAATTTAAACAGCTCAATGAGTCCATCAACGATCACATGCAATTGCAATTCGGCAGGTCAAATCAATTGCTCGTCAAATTCTGTAACATTCACTTCCACAGACGCGCCACTTGCTGCTACTATCACAGCCAATGGTGTTGGACCTGTGGCTGATAGCAACTCATTGAATGATCCAAGTGTTGTTGTGTCTCCAACATTGACTCTGATTGATCCAGGTCTTGGCCCCTATGGACCATCATCGAATATTTTAATCAGTGGAGCTTGTGAATCTGCGGGTTCAAGTATTACCGTGACCCCAACGCCATCAACCGATCTTAATCCTGCAAGTGTCACTTGTTTATGTGGTGGAGGCCCAGGTAGTTACTCTTGTCCAAATTTTGTAGTTAATCCATCGGGTGCAAACTCCACAATTACTTTTAATTCGGTTATCACGGATCAAGACCCAACAGGACCTGAAACAGCGTCCGCTTCTATGCAAGAAAATATTGCTTTTGGAGTTCAACCTACGGCACTAGTTTCAAATATAACACCGAATTCAGATTCAACGTTGCAGTGTTTAGGAATACCGAATGGTTTTAGTAATTCGGCTTCGACTTATGATCCTGCTTGCAACACGTCTGCTTTACAAAGTGTGAGATACAGAATTTTTTTAAGACTAAATAGTGGTCCACAGAATTTAATCGCAAGTTACCCTTCGGCATCCACTTTTAATTTAGAAACAGCGGCCTTCACTGCACCGGGTGCGTCTGGGACCTATGGAGCTGTTACAGTTTCGAATTGGAATACGTTTTCGGGAGTTACTTTAGCTTATAACGATGAGATTTGCGTTTCTAATATCGCTAGAAATTGTGCTGCCGGGGGAAATTTAGTTTCGACTGAATCAGCTCAAGTCTGTACAAAATGGTTTGGTCGACAGGCATTTGCGTTCACTGGAACTAACCAATTGCCAGCGATTCCAACACCCGTGCCCACACAGATCTATGGAAAATTATGGGCGGCGGCTGGTGGGGCAGGAACTGCGGATGCAGATGTTAGAAAAACTCAAGGTGGTTCGGGTGGCTTTACGTCTTACAAAGGCGCTTTTAATTCTTCTATGTTTGTTGTTGTTGGCCGAGGCGGCTTAGGTGGAGTCATCACTGCCGGGGGGGCCGCAACGTTCGGTGGTGGCGGGGCCGGAGGCTCTGGTCTTACAGGACGAGGCGGGGCCGGTTCTGGCGGTGGACTTTCAGGTTTTTTTGTTAGCACATTCACTCAAGGCAATTCTTTAGCTATTGCTGGCGGCGGAGGGGCCGGAGCCGTTGGAAGTGGTAGCACTTTAACTGGAAACGGGGGGTCAGGTGGAGGATCTTCAGGAGGATCGGGATCTTTTCAAAATAGTGCAATTAACGGTGGTAAAGGGGGAACTCAACTTGCGGGTGGAGCGACAACTGTGCCTTCAAATGGTTCGACTGCAGGATCTGTACTTCAAGGCGGACTTGGTGGAACTTCAAATCAAGGAAGTGGTGGCGGTGGTGGCGGTTATTTCGGTGGTGGCGGGGGCGGTGGTGATGGCTTCAGTGATAAAGGTGGCGGGGGCGGTTCAGGATTTTTACTTGGTGGGGCTGGAATCTGCAAAACATTTTCAACACCTGCAGCAACAAGTGTTACCTATTCCGTGTCTGGAACAGCGGGTACAAGTCCGGCAAATATTACAGACCCTGACTACAATGGAACAGCGGGTGTTTCAAGATACGCGACTGCCGGTACAAGTGGACATGTTGTTTTATATTATATTCCTTAATCAAAAGACTTTTTATAAATATAATTTACCTAAGATTCTAAAATAAAATCCCAGACGATTCGAATGCGTTTGTCTTTCTCTAATAAACCCGGCGGTGGGTTTAAAAATGGGGCTGCGGATCTAAAAGCTTGAATAGCTGCAATATCTAACTCTTCGTAGCCAGAAGTTTTTAAAAGTTCAATTTTTTCTAAGTAACCACTTTTATTTAGTGTCACCCGAATGGATGTCGACTTTAAAGTTGAATTGGCAATACTCCTATCTTTAGCATAAAGAACTTGGATGTTTTGACGAATTCTTGGATTCCAATGACTTCTTAATTGGTCTTTGACTCGCATAAAATAAGAGTAATAAATAAATTCTTTTGTATTCAAAAGCGTCTGGTCACCAGCTTCAACATCTTTTAAGTAATCATCAGTCTGACTAGGGCCTTCGCCTAATAAAGTTGGCGAGGATTTTCTGTTTTCTGCATAGGAATTTTCATTAAGTTTTTCACCAATCGGAAATCCATTCAATCCAAAATTTTTAATTTCAAGTTTGTTATCATTTTTGTTATTTTTGGATTTAGATTTTTCGTTGGATTCAGACTCCTGACCCTTGGAGCCAATTTGAGTCACACCCGGAGCACTTGTATTTTTAAATGCACCATTGTTTGCCGCTTTAGTTTGTTCTTTAACTTTTTGATTTTTTCCACTTAAAAAATCGGCCTCATCAGGAATCTCTTCATTAATAGAAGTATCAGATTGCTCGACAACCTGTTTTCTTGAGTCTTCTTCATTAATCAATTCAATTTGAGTGATTAAGTCTTCAGTTTTATTTTCAATAGTATGATTGGTTCTACGCTGAATCTCGGTAAAAAATAAATACCTAGGTCCAAGATATAGCAGTGCGAAGAAAACCACGTGGGTTAAAATTGAAACTATTAAAAAAAATGAAAACCGCCCTGATTGTGGCTTTTCAGACTTCATCATCTTCGAGTTTATCGGAAAATGAGGATAAAAAATAGAGCCTAAAGCCATGTCAATTTTACTGGACTCTTAAACAAGACTGAAAAACAATAAGAGAATGAAAATAAAAGCCTATGGAAAAACTGATGTGGGTCGAAAGCGTCAAATCAACCAGGACTCAATACTGGTCAATGCCAGGCACCATATTTATGCTGTAGCTGATGGTATGGGTGGCCATAAGGGCGGAGAAGTCGCATCTGCTATGGCGATTGAAACTTTACAAGAAGTTTTAGCTCATGAGGCGACAACATCTAGTCCTGTCGAGAGTCGATTAGAGACCGCTTATAAACTTGCAAATGACCGTATCTATGAAACCAGCCATAAGGCTTCAAACAAGGATCTTGAAGGAATGGGAACCACAATGGTGGCCTTCTATGCAACGCAACATAAGATTTTTATCTCTAATGTGGGGGATTCACGAGCCTATTTGTACAGAAGCAAAAAAATCTGGCAGATCACCGAGGACCACTCCCTGGTCCAAGAACAAATTCGAGCAGGAATTATTGATCCCGATAAAGCTGAAGCCGTGATTGGTAAAAACGTCATCACACGAAGCGTGGGCTATGACCAAACAGTTAAAATTGATGTGGTTTTTAGAACATACACTAAGGGTGATGTATTTTTAATATGTTCTGATGGTTTAACGGGAATGGTATCAAATACGAATATTGCTAGAATTTTGGCTTCAAACCCAATAGAAAAAGTGGCCCAGATATGTATTGATGAAGCCAATACTGCTGGGGGCGTGGATAATATAAGTTGCCTAGTCATTAGTCTTAATTAGGGAAGCGAGTGTCGTCGGAATTTTGACGCCCTACAAAAATGTTCGTAATAATGAAGTATCTATAGGATTTTATCCTCTAGAGCCAGTTTCAAGGATTTAGAAAATTAATTTTAATGCAAAATTTTTAATGACAAATTTAAAAGCTAAAAAGGTAAAATGAGATCAGACAGAAAGTATAATATTATTATTTCGGGAAACCACAAAGCCCCTATTCGTGTATTAACTTTATCGCGTGGTTGGATCCACTTTTCTATATTTATTACGGCGGTCTTATTTTTGATCTTAGTTGGAATTGTCGGGGATTATTTTCAGTTGGTGGCCACAAGTAATGAAAATAAAATTTTAAAAGTTAAAAACGAGCAGATGGAAAAGCAGTATGTCAGTCTTTCGGCCAAGTTATCTTCCTTAGAGCTTCAAATTGAAAAAGTTAAATCCTTAAGTACTAAGTTGAAGGCCATTACTGATGTGACAGATGAAGACCGTGAACTTGATTTGGTTTTTAGTTCTGAGCCACGTCCAGGTGAAAATCTAGTTCCAAATAAATCCGATCGTGATGTGGCCAATACGAATGATGTAGAAAAACCAGAACAAAAGTTAACATTTTTCAAATGGCCCCTTTTTTCAAGGTCGCCTAATGCTATTCAGTCTTCATCCACTCGATTCTTTTCAGATCTTGAAGTCAGAATCATGCAATCAAGTAAATCATCTCAAAAAGTTGAACTTAATATGACGAAGCTTTGGGATGACTTGTCTGAAAGACGAGATTTACTAGACCACACCCCAAGTATTTATCCTGCTTACGGTTGGGTGTCGTCGCACTTTGGATATAGAAATGATCCCTTCACTGGAAAAGTAACTTTGCATAAAGGATTAGATGTCGCGGGACCTATTGGAACGCCCGTTTTTTCACCGGCAGCCGGGGTTGTATCCTATGTGGGTTATGAACCAGGATATGGAAAAATAGTCTCAATTGACCATGGGTTCGGTGTTGTCACAAGATTCGCTCACAATTCAAAAGTCTTTGTCAAAGTCGGTCAGAACATATCTAGACGAGATAAAATCTCTGCCATTGGAAACACAGGTAGATCTTCGGGCCCCCATGTTCACTATGAGGTCCGTGTAAATGGAATTCCGGTGGATCCTAAAAACTACGTTTTGGAGTAGGTTTTGGAATAATTTCATATTAGCTGATTTATCTATTATTTATTTATGTTTTTTGTTTATTAAAATCTGTGAAAATGAAATTAAAATTTTTGATTCTACTTTTTTTGATTCCTGTGCTTTCGCACTCTAGGAATGATAAATCCAAAATAAAAAATCCATATAAAATTAATATTCAAAGAAAGGCCTGCAATTATTTTTTGAATTCGGATTCTAATCACGCTTATATTGAAAATTATAAGTATACTACTGGTGACTTTGATCCATCTAAGGCATGGCAAGAATTAGGACTTGAAACAAAAGAAATTCACTTAGAATTTATTAGCGAAAAGTCGTTTGATGATATTGAAGATGTGCTAACTTTAAATGTACTTTATGAAGGTATTACGATTATGAGGTTAGATATTACAAAATCCAAAGTCATTGAAAATACTTGGCGCACAAGCCTTTCATTGATTATGTTAGATAGATATAGAGGTAAAGGGGTTGGGTTTTTAACTTATCTTTTGGCGGCATCTAAATTTTTTGAACTTAATCCGGGCCACGTTTTACTTTCTTCAACACACCAATCCACATATGCAAAAAAAGTCTGGAATAGATTAGTTGAAAATAATTATGCCTTAAAAACAGGTGAAGTTGTAAATCCTGATGAAGAAATTTTTGGGCCCTATATCTTCAATTCGGATCACCTAGGTCCCAAAATAAAAGACTATATTCGACAGTTCGAAGTGATGTCTTTTGACAAAAAATAAATTTATTTTTTACTAAGCTACATAATTAATTATGTAGCTACCTATCTTTTCTTCGGCCTGCGTTTGAAAGTGAATTTATAATATGTGTATTTTGATCGACGATAACACCTTGAACTACATCATTGTCATTCATTAAAATTTCTAGAGCTTCGGTTCCAAAAAATTCCTCTTCGGTCATTGATGTCGCAGCTTCACGAGCCATAAATGTCCCAGTTTCGCTGGAGTAAGTAAACAGCTGTTTGGATCCATCATTATAAATAACTGCAAAAGAATTACTCCATGCAGAATAACCCCCATCATTGTAACCCACCTGTAGGGCTGTCGCAGTTCCAACGCTCATCCAGTTTCCAAGTATATAGGATTGGTGGGAATCCCCTGTGATGGCGCTCTCCGACCCAATAGCGTGAGACTTAGGAGAGGGCTTTGCCCCATTAGCGCCTTGGTGTCCATGGAAGTTCACATGAGTTTGTCTATACTCCGGTCCAACTACATAATTTCGACCAAATCCTAAGACTGCAACTTGGTTCGGATTTTCAACTAAAATAGCTGTTTTAAGCATTTCAATTTGTGAGTGTCTTGGAAGATTATTAATAAAATCATTTCTATATTTTAAAACATATTCTAGTGGATCGGAAAAACTATAAACTCTTTGTGCAAATCTAAGCTCACTTAAAAAGTCCCCATTGGCGATTTCTTGAAACTCGGTAGCTCCGCTTAATAATTGTTGTCCCCAGTAACTATGATTTGAGTCTGCGACGATTATATTTAAATCTGGTCGAATAGAAGTTAATGCATTAATCACTTGGACCAGTCCCATCATTTCTTTGTGATAGTCTAACTCGCCTTTAGCAAACTTTTTACGAAGCAATGAAATGGATTTAGCTTCATGTCGATTGTGTGATCCGCCATCTATTGGATCATGTAAAACGATACGTTTAATTTCTGGATGTGATTTTAAATAGTCTACAAGTGCATTTAAAAACATAGAGTCTGATAGTCTTTCATGTAAATCCCCAAGCACTAAGGTATCAATTTTAGCCGCAACTTTTTTGACTGAATTTAAATTATATCTATCAGATTCAGTAACAAAATATTTTGTCCCATTATCAGTAAAGCCTGCTATTTTTGTTAAGGTTTTAAAATCATCTGTAAAGTAAACGGGGCGAGTGTGCCAAAAGTTTGAAACACCTTCTTTGTCGAATCCAGATTCTCCGTCGGCTTTTTCTAAAACTAAAAATCCGTTAGTATGCTGATTTTTAGCAAGCGATGCCGTTCGACCTTGAACTGCATGTCGGTAAGGGTAGTTGTTTTGACTTAATGAGCCGGTGGACCAAATCGATGTATGTCTGGAGCTATTGGTCGCAGTTGGTACATTGTAATGTTGAATTGTTGGATGCCCAACGATGGTTGTTTGCATCGGTTTATGTTGTTTAGGGTTACTAAGCGAAGCTAAACCATTTTGATTTTTAGGAAGGACAGGGATATTCCAAAGTCTTAGAAATTTATTTTGAACTGTATGTGTAAGAATATGAATATTAGAGTGTTCTAAAAGTCTTGAATCTAAACCATCCAAAATTCCACCAGTTGGGATCACAACAATGTCATAATTTTTTTCGCGAGCAAATTTAAGCATTGTGATTAACATAGCTTCATTGATTGGCATTCCTGCATTCACTGAAGTGATCAGAAAACCTTGTTTTTGTTTCATGGCTTTAAGTAAGGCGGTTGTTCGTTCTGGATTATATACTTCTGCGGGAATAAAGTTTTTAAAGGCACCTGGGCGTTGTAGTCTCGCCGTATTTTCTAAACTTTTTAATCCTGAAAATAAACTCAATCGCATGAATGATGAAAATTCTGGATGACCATCAATAAGTATTTTTAAATGATCTACAGTAAAGATGCCTCGTTCAATATCTTTAGATAAATCAGGTAAGATTTTTGAAGCTCTTAAGGACAGAAATAAGCTTTCATAAGTCGGCGAAGTTGGTTGAGTTCGTTTAGATTCTTCCAAATCTTTTTGGCTTAAAGCTCGAAAGTAGACAGCTAGAATAATTTCACGGACTGAGTTTATATGATCAGGATTTAATTCAATCGCTTTTTTTATAAAGCTGTCTGCATTTGGAATAAATAAACTTATAACTCTTTCATCTAAATTTTTAAGCTTAGCTAGTTCTAAAAGCGACGGGGTTCTTAAGCGTGAAGCAAAAAATTTCATTACATCTAATCTAAGTTGATCTTTGAATGGAAAAAATATTGAACGTCGGGCGACATTAACAGCCACTTGTAAAATTTCAAAAATGGAGTTTGGTGCCCCGTCAGTTTGAAAGTAGGCGTCTAATCCATGGGTTAAAATTTGTGCAAAAAAGCCTTTGGCGCTTTGACCTAAACTAATACTCAACAAAGCTTCTATTTCATTTGCAGTCGGTACTTTTTTATTTTGTATAAAAAAGTTGGTTACGACTTCGATTAAATATCCATTTACTTGGTGTTGTGATTCATGGTTAACCTTTTTACGTGAAGGCGAAGTCATAGCGTGTTCAAATAATATCTCAGCAGCTTGAAGTGCAATAACCTCTTGATCGACTCCTAGAGTAAGCTCAGTTTGAGAGGATTGGGATAAAAAGTTTAAGCATTCTGTTGATGCTAAAGAAGATGTTGAACTAAAAACAAAGCTTATTTTAATGATGGAGCTAAATACAATTACACTTAGGTATTTCATTATTGCTCCTTTGAGTTATTTAAAAAAGCGGAACACATAGCAGCGCTATTAGGAGTTAAAGAGTTTAAAGGTACTACATTTTGTGGAATTGAATTTTCACCTATGTAGTTTTTGATTTCATTTTCAATAGCAGCTCTGGGGAAGCCCTGATTAAAAACAATCCAGCGAGTGTTATACGGAAAGGGCGATTTATTTAAAATTGAATCAGAACCCGTGTTCATTAATACCAGTTTTAATTTTCGTGTCGTATGGGCATGCGATAATTCATTCATCAAAAGCATTAAGGCTTTAATGTTAATAGGATCATCCTCAGCCACTATGATTGTATGAGTGGAAACAATAAGATTAGGATTTTCAGCGGAATAATCTAAAGTCGGAGTCGAAGAGCTATTTGCGATTTGACGGATCAAGCTTTCAACAACAGATTTTTTGCCTTCAATCAAGTTTCTTCCATAAAGAATAGAATCAATTCCCTGAAGTTGATGAATAGTAGGTGCAGTTGGGAGTCCTCGTTTATTTTCACCAGTGGCATAATTTATAAATCCGAATAATTGTAATTGATTAAATAAAGTTTGAAATTCATCCGCTGTTTGATTTCGAGCGGTAAATATATGGACATCACCGACCGTACTTGTCTGGCTCATGGCTTTTTCAAAAACCGGAAAGGCAAGTCCTGCAAAGTCTAATGGGTTTAATTTCTGTCGTTCAATTCTATTTCTAGCTTCAATAAAATTATTTACGAGATGGCTTTCTCCTTGAGAACCGTTTCGATAATATTTATATGTGATGTTCGGATCAACATAGTACTGACCAGGAATAATGACTTTAGGTCGTTTTAAATAAGGGTCATCAGTTAATGCAACTTCTTTAAAGCTGCCAAGGGATCCATTTCCAACGGACCACAATCCCATCATTTGAATGTATTCGCCGTATGAGACTTCAATGGTCTCTGGTGAACTGCGAATCGAGTTATTTAATTGAGTGCTTGATCTTAATTGATCTACTTTTCTTAAAATCCAAGGGGTTTTCCACGAGCTATTTAATCTAGCGTCATCAACTAGAGTTCCATCAAAATCTAAAATATAAATATATTTAGCATTTACAGATAAACAAAAAAAATATGATATTAAAATACTATACAGAAAATACTTTAATCCCACCATTCATGTCCCCCTCGACATTTAGTTTTTTAAATAAATGGTCGTTTAAATATTCAGCATCTAATGAGACGAGTGATAAATACTTAATCTAAGATTTTATATGTGGGTGAGGTTTGCTTTGTCTAGATAAGGATCAAGCCTTAACTGAAAACTTTCATAGAATGATAAAAATGGATCTTTTTTTCAAATATGACTTATTTTAAAAGCAATTTTGCCATAAATATTAAATATAGATGCCATTAATGGTGGCGATTTAATACAGGCAGAAAGCTTAAATCTTCTAATTTATTGTAAAAGAACAAGGATCATAAAAAAAAGATTTAGAGTTTTAACTCTAAATCTTTTAACAGTACTTTAATTTATAAAACTAGTATTGTAATTGAGTCACAGTGTAACCAAGATCTTCAGCAAGTTTAATCATTCCAAAGTCAGTCACTAAATGTGCTGCTCCGAATGCAAAGAATTCAACACCTTGACGGTTAAACAAGTCATCAAATTTTGTTTGCCAAGCTAGATTTCTGTTTATTAAAAGTAAATCTAACTGCTCTTGTGGCATTGGATTGACTAAGAATTGTTCTACAAGTTGTAAGTTTCCAGAAGAATAAATAAATAACAACATTTGGGCTTGTTGATCCATCTGCGCTTGGGTCACAACTAGTGTTTGTTTTAAAGTATCAATAGTTTGTGTTTTGGCGATAACGTCCAACTGCACCGATATGTCTTCAAAAAATAGAATTGGTTTATTTGATTTAGTAAACTTGTCTACTAAAAATCTATCAAGTGGCTCTTTGGTTTCAGGAAAGTTAGCCGATGAATAAATGGATGTGGCCATGGCTGGATGTAAACGATCCATCACAAAAGGGGCTTGAGGGCCAAGTAAAGGTCCTACGACTGAAGAAAACTTATCCCATTCGTCTTGTGTCAGTTGATTTTTTAAAGAGTCTTTGGCGCCTGATGGAAATGCTTGAGCAAGCAAGGCTTGTGCTGATGAAATGTCTGTTTCAACAATCAGTGATTCTGAAGTGTCAGACAAAGTTTGAATTTCTTTTGGTAAGCTGCTGAAATCAAGTCCCGTGTGAATTGTTCCTAGCATGTAGGCCACTTGGCCATTCTTTTCGACTTTAAAAAATGGAGCATTAACCTTTGTTGGAATTGCAAAAGCATACGCACCTAATAATAACGAATAAAAAAATAACAAAAATTTGTTCATTGTTTCCCCCTTATGGAATAATTATATTTTAGGCCTATGAATTAAGCAGGGGAAAGACGCATAAGTACAATCTTCGATTTTTTTTATTTTTTGAAGAGTTTATTTTTCAATCAAAGTAGATCTATGACCAAAATAACAAAGCGAAGCGAGTGTCACTCAACATTGCAATCGTTTCGCTAAAAAGCTTCACTTGCAATGTCTTGCGCCATCGAGCTTTGTTATTTTGGTCATAGATCTACTTTGATTGAAAAATAAACTCTTCAAAAAATAAAAAACCCAATCTGTTGAGGATTGGGTTTTTAAAAAATATAAAAAGTATTTAATAAAGATTAACGTTTCGAGAACTGAACCGCTCTTCTGGCTTTGTGTAAGCCGTATTTCTTTCTTTCAACCATTCTAGAGTCACGAGTAAGAAGACCAGCTAATTTTAACTTAGGTCTCATAACAACATCATCGGTTGAACATAAAGCTCTTGAAATTCCGTGTCTAATTGCACCGGCTTGACCTGTTAATCCGCCACCTTTTACAGTCACAACAGCATCAAAATTTCCTTTAGTTCCAGTCACTTCAAAAGGTTGGAACACAAGCTGACGACGAACTGAATCAACAATATAGTCATCCAAGTTCTTACCGTTAACAGTGATTTTTCCAGTTCCTGCTTTAAGGAATACACGAGCTGCACTAGTTTTTCTTCTTCCAGTTGCATAAAATACGTTTGTTGCTGCTGCTGTTGTTGCCATGTTTTAAGTTCCTTTCTAAGAATTTTTAAGAGCTAAGATTTCAGGGTTTTGAGCCTCATGAGGATGAGTTGCTCCACGATAAACTTTTAATTTTTTAATGATCTGAGAAGACAATTTGTTTTTAGGTAACATGCCTTTAACAGCTTCCTCAATAATGTTTTCAGGTTTTTTAGCTAACATTTCTTTAAATGAAGTTTCTTTTAATCCACCAAAAAAACCTGTGTGTCTAAAGTAGATTTTTTGCTCTGACTTACGACCTTTAACTAAAACTTTTTCTGGATTTACAACGACAACGAAATCACCTGTGTCTACATTAGGTGTAAATGTCGGTTTATTTTTGCCACGTAATATCTTTGCAATTTCAGACGCCATACGACCAAGGGTTTTGCCTTCAGCATCAACTAGCCACCATTTGTCTTGTCTATCAGAAGCTTTAGCATTCCAAGTTTTCATAAATTATCCTTTAGTTAAGCCTACAGTGATCATGTGAACATAAAACGTAAACTTATTATTTTTAATAAGAATAGAAACAATTAAGATTTTAGGCATTTCTTGTCAAGGTCTTCGGGGTATTTAACTTCATATAAATAAAGTCCGTGAGCGGGGGCTGTACTACCGGCTTGGGGGCGGGACTTGGAAGCCAAGATCTTAGAAATAGAGTCTGCTGTGTGGGCCTTTTTCCAATGACCATCAAGAAGTGTTCCCACAATATTTCGGACCATTTGTTTTAAAAATCCATTGCCAGAAATGACAAACCACACCTCTTGATCAGGTTTTTCGATCCATTTGGCTTCATAAATTTCACGAACTGTTGTTAAAACAGGCGTTCCAGCTGTTTGAAATGAAGCAAAGTCGTGATTGCCAACCAAGGGTTGGCTGATTTCATTTAAGTATTTTAAGTCCAATTGATTTCTGACCCAGTAAGTCAAATCGGATTTGATGGGGCAGGGGACCGGTTGATTATTTATTTTATAGACATAAGTTTTAGAGATTGAACTTCTTAGACTATTAAAAGTATCCGGCACTTCAAATGCATTCATCACCCGGATATCAAGGGGTAAATAACGGTTAATGCCCCTAATGAAATTAATGTTGTCTATATTTTGGTTGAGTTCAAAGTCGACCACTTGCTGGTACGCATGAGTTCCTGCATCTGTGCGACCGGAGCCTTGAGTTTTAAATTCGGTATTAAACAACTGGCTAAGTGCGATCTCTAAGGCCTGTTGAATGGAAGGATGGTTTGGCTGTTTTTGCCAACCAAAATAGTTTGTACCTTTGTAGCTTACATCTAAACGAATACGCATGAGTGACTGTCTAGCACACTTGCTGGAACTTTTCTTTTATTAAAATTCGAATTGAATGCCAGCATTGATGAATGTGGCGGTGAAATTAAAATCGGATTGAATGGCGATATTTTGTCTAAGCTCAACGACTAAATAAGTTTGGTTGATGCCCCATTCTGCATCTAAATCAAATTTCGCGGACTCTTCAAGCCAACCTAAACTGAGTGCTAAGCCCCCGCCGAAGTGTGCGCCAAGTTGACCTAAAAATTTAGTTTTACTTAGGTTGTCGTTTTGCATTTCAATACCAACGAGGTATTCCAGAGCGCCAGTCACAAAGGGAACAACTAACTGTTTGTCTTTAACTTCTAAACTTAAGTGAAGACCAATGTTGTTGGGAAAAGCTAAAAAAGTTAAAGATTCCCCCGAATCGACGCCAACATAATTTGGATCATTAAAGCTTCCTTGGCCAGTCGCAAATAAAAGTCCTGATCCAATTTTGACACGAGCTTTTTTTAAAATATTGGGGACATCTTTGTTTTTAAAAAAAGACCAGTAGTATTCAACATAAACCGAAGGCTTAGCTGAGCTTCCATAAATATCGCTAAACTTTCTAGTTCCATTGATGCTTTCAAGTTGATTTAAAACTAAAGCCCCGCCTTTAACTGCAAGGCCGTACTTTTGTTTGCTTTCAGTGATCTTGTAATAATATTTTCCGTCAGCGGATATTTTATAAAGGCCTTGTTTTTGTCCTGGGTGCTTGATGAACTTAACACGCTTAGACTGGCTTGCTTTAACATTTTGACCCTGAAGGCCTTCAACGTCTTTGGTCATGTAGTCTTCGTTTGAAAGATCGCTTGGTGAAGGTCTTCTTGGAGATGGTGCAGTCAGAGGATTTGCTGGCCTTTTATTTGAAGGTAAAGAGTTAGCGTCATTTGGCAAAGCATCGACATCTTCAGATAATAAACCATCTTTTTGTAAATCTGTTTCAAATTCTGAAAGCTCTGATTCTGCATCTTGGTTTGAATCTGTTGTTTTTTCAGTTTTAGATTCCATGTCAGAGTCCAAACCTGATTCAAAGGAATTGCCCTCGCTTGGAACTTCTTTAAGTGGAACGTCTTCTTCCATGAATTCATTTAATGCGGTGTCATCGGAGTTTTCTAAGCTTGAATCCGAATTGAGTGGAACTGAATTAAATAAATCATCTTCAGTTTGCGCCTTTATTTGAAATGAAGATAAAGATAAGCAAAGAAAAGTAATTAAAAAGATAGGTGATTGGATTTTAAATTTAGCTTTAAAATTAATTTTAAGATTATTATTTAAAGTCATTTCAGATAAGCCCATAAAAAATTATAGCTTAATATTAGGAATGAAAGAAAGTCTTTCGACGTAAATTCCAAAAGATCATTGGTGTAATAAGTAAAGCGACTAAGAAAACTAGACCAAAAAAACCACCCAAAGAATTAAAAATGAAAGCCACTAGATAAACCGGCCAAAGCAAAACACGAAATACAGGTTTAAATTCAGGATTTTCATTTAACCATTTAGCAGCTAAAGGTCCTTTTGAATAATAAAAATCAATAAAGCTTCGACCTAAAGAAAAAGATTTTAAAAAACGATTTCTAAATTCTCGTAAGACTAAAACCTGATAATCATAAGGTGAATTTTTTAAAGCTGTAGCCACAAAGCAATTAATATCTTCTTCAAGTAGGCCGGTCACTAAACTTGGAATAGTGGCATAAGGGCAGCGACCTGCATAGGGCGGTAGATCTCCTAAAGGAATTTGACCTACAAAATAACGGTAATAGGCAGGTGTGCCCGCAGCAGGAACAGCCCCACAGTTAGAGTTGATCATGGCGTCGCTAAATAAATGAGTGATATTTCCAGCCTCATCTAAGGTGGCCATCCTAGTGTAAACTTCTATTTCATTTTTAATTTTAGATGAAGAAAAAGAACTGTCTTCAAAGCCACTTTCTATGCTTCCAACGGTTCTAAATAAGTTATTTTTAGATACAACACCTGGTGACCAAGGGAAGGTGTCAGCAAATCCTGTGTTAGACATAAATAAAACAAACCCTCTGTAGGGAACGCTTGAAAGTCCTGACCCTAAATTTAATGATGGGGAATAAATATCAAGTGTGTTCACAATACCAGGGTTTGATTCCATCCGTATTTTATCATCACCAGGTTTTACATTGTAATCACAGAATCCAGAATAAGCCCCTTGGGCAGTACCAGTTGAAGCCGTGGTTCCAGTACTTAATGCTGTTACATCTTTAAAGCATCCGGCAACACTTATAAAACCATCCGAACCCTCTATTGATGCCCCAACAGTCGGGGCAAAGCTTCCAAGATTTGGTGTTGGGGTAATAAATCTTACATCTAGTAAAACTTCAGAACTGGCTATACCACCGTCTCCCGCGACACCAACTGCAAATTGAACGGCTTTATTTAAAGGTGTTCCAGGGCTTAATTTATCCATACAGGCTGTCACAGGGGCGCCAAGTGCAGTTGAAGCTGTGGCGTAATTTACAATTTCACCACCTGCGGCTCCACAAAGCGAAGCCCAAGTGACTCGTCCAACAAAAGTTGAGTTCTGTGGAAATGTGGCAGAGCTATCAGAACTTAAATTAGGATTAGTCGTACCTACAACAGTCCCTGTTTTTAAATAAACAAGAACAGCTTTATTTCCGACATACTGAACATCATCATTAAAAGAAACAGTTAAAACAGTTGAGCCGTTAACTCTGGTTTTATTGCAGCCAATAAAAGATGTAACTGGAGCTTGATCACAGTTATCAAAAGTAGTTGTGCCAGAAAAACCTTCGTCAGGGCCAATAAAACTTCCGTAGACCCGCCACTGAACACCACTTTGTAAAATGGCTCTAGAAGAATTCCCAATTCTTACTGATGTTCCTAAAATTGCAGAATAAGAGTTTGAACCAAATAAAATGAATATTGAGGTCAAAATTAATTTAAAAAAGGGACTGGAAATAAGACTAAAGGCCATATTTATATGATCTAAGACTTGGGTTAAAAAAGCAACTCTGCAATTTGTAAAGCGTTCCACGCGGCCCCTTTTAATAAATTGTCGGCTACAACCCAAATAATCCAAGTTTTTGTATCAAAACGATCCATGTGAATGCGTCCAACAAACACTTCTTTTTGGCCAGAAACGTCCCTAACCACATGGAAGCCATCTTCAGACACAACTAAATTTGGCATTTTTTTAAGGGACTGAATAAACTGAGATTTTGTGATTTGTTGATCAAGCTCGATCCATAAAACTTCAGCGTGTCCGTTCAAGCTTGGAACACGAACTGTAAAGGCACTGATATTTAAATCAGGAAGATTTAAAATCTTTCTGGTTTCCATCATGATTTTATCTTCTTCAGTTGAAAACCCATCATCTAAAAAGCTACCAATCTGGGGAATGGAATTAAACGCAATAGGGTGAGTGAAGTTCACAGGTGTAAATGTTTTGTCAGGATTTTTAGATTGTTCTATTAATTCCATTTGGGCTTCTTTACCTGCGCCACTGACTGATTGATAAGACGCCACTTTTACACTTTTGATTGTGTAGTCATTGGATAAAGCCTTTAAGGGTAAAGTCAGTTGAATCGTTGAACAGTTGGGGTTGGCAATAATCTGTGGTTTTTTAGAATTGATTAATTCTGGATTCACTTCAGGGACGACTAAAGCACTTTCAGGATGCATTCTAAATGCAGATGAATTATCGACCACAAAGCAGCCATGCTTTACCGCAATAGGGGACCAGTGAAGGCTTAAGTCGTTGCCAGTCGCAATAAATAGTAAATCTAAATTCTTCAAATGATCTTCAGAAATCACTTCGACAGTGT
This sequence comes from Bdellovibrionales bacterium, assembly GCA_043764155.1. GTDB lineage: Bacteria > Bdellovibrionota > Bdellovibrionia > Bdellovibrionales > UBA1609 > JAMLIO01. The sequence goes on along the minus strand of JAYUKW010000030.1, from coordinate 59,818 downwards.
AGTCTTTGGATTTAAACTTAATGGTTTGGCCTTGGCTTTTTTCAGACGCAAAAAGATGTAAATTTGTGATCTTAAGAGAGCTGTCCTTTAATAAATCTAAAAAAGTTTGTCCCACTAAACCTGTTGCACCTAAAATTCCAATATTCATAAGACCTCTAATATATCTAAAACATTTAATCTAAACTTATTAATTGTTCCCAAATTTAACATCAAATCTATAGCTTGTATTTTGGTATTTGTTGATAGGTTTTTTAAATTTCTGTTTTTTAAAATAATGAACTAAATCTTAACCGATCTTAATCGTAGCTTACGGTTTAAATAGACCTGAAAAACTTAAATAAATCGAACGCATAAAATCATAAATAATATTCAGGCTATTTTAAAATCATAGGTTTAAAAACCTCTTCGCACCACTTGCGAAATGATGTTGGTGATGATGATTTTGGTGTACGTTGCAATTTGTTGAAGACTCCGTTTTTCATGGAGGAATAAATATCAACTAAGCCCTGAGCTGCGGCTTCTGTCGCGCCATACTGAACCATTGTCGTTTTAAGTGCTTCGCTGGAAATTGACTCGTATTGAACCTCTTTGCCAATAACCGAACCTATAATCTTTGCGATCTCGGAGTAAGAAAGATCTTCTGGCCCTAGCACGCCAACGGAATCTTGGTCTTGCCAAGTTTTATCGAGCAAAAGATGAATGGCTGCATCTGCGATATCTTTTGTTGCGACCCACGGGGCTTTTATATCTGGTGGAACAGATGTCGCGAATTGGTTTCTAAATTTAATTGACTGAACGCTGTGTAATAAATTTTCCATAAAGGTTCCACAGTGTAAAATTCGCGTGGCGATACCTATGGTCTTGAGTGCTTGTTCAACCAAGTAAGATGCTGAGACTGGGCCTGCCTTTCTTTCATACCCAAGACCTGTGCCCGATACATAAACGACCCTTTTAACATTCTGTTGTCGAATCGCATCGCAAGTGACTTTAGAAAAATTTAAGTAGTATTCGTTCACATCCGTGTATTGCATACTTGGTGGTACAACAAAAAAGAGTTCATCTGCACCTTCATAGGCTTTTGATACAGTTTTAAAATCATCAAGTGAGCCTTGAATAATTTCAACTTTTCTTTTTGCATCGTCTGATATTTTCGATGGATCGCGAACAATCACGCGCAGTTTTTCATTTGTCTTCAAAAGTTTTTCTAGAACTTTACTACCGATTTGACCCGTAGGTGTGGTGACAACTATCATATTTAGCTCTTTCTTCCGTTGGCATCTTGAGTGGCATGAGCGCTCGTCATAATGTCATTGAATTTTTTAAAGAAGGTCTGATATTTTTCAACACCACCGTCAGCTGCGAACCTCAATTCGCGAACTCGATTGACCAAGATCTCTGTAGCCTCAGGTTGATCCTTTAAGATCTGCATGACCTCTGCGATATACTCTTTCAGTGGCATGGCATGGGGATCATTTGCTTGGCGTTCGCCCCCCAGAAAAGTTTGAACATAAGGCGGAATAATCTCAATCACATCAACGGGAGTGCTGCTTAGCAGATATCGTAAGCTTTCTGTATAAGAATGAAGAGCAGCTTTGGTTGCACAATAAGTTGGATTCATGGCCAGTGGCAGAAAAGCCAAGCCAGATGAAGTTGTCATAATGGTAGCATGATCTTGCTTTAAAAAATGCGGTAAAAGAGCATCTGTTAATCGCATTGGGCCTAACACGTTGGTCGCAATCATCTCTTCTTGAGCGCTTGAATTACTTTCGTTCAAAATATTTTCGCTTTTCGAAACGCCTGCGTTTTGAATGACAACATTTAATTTTGGAAAATCTGAGATTACATTTTTTGCTAGTTGTTGAATGCTTTGATGGTCTGTCATATCTACTGAATAGGTTTTAAGCCCTAAGACTTCAGCAGCTTTCAACTTCTCTTTTGATCTCCCAGCAACAATAACTTGATTATTTAGATTTTTAAATTCAATAGCTAGACCAAGTCCAATGCCTGATGCGCCACCAGTAATAAGAATCGTATTTCCACTTAATTTCATATTAGCCTCTCTTTTTGATTACATATAATATATTATGTAAGTTACATATTGTCAAATATGTAACTTGCATAACTTGGATTGCAATATTATTTGGTCTATAATAATTAAATGCCGCGAACAGGACTTACCCCAGATCAAATCAGAGAAAAAGCCATTGTTATTGCTGCTGATCATATCCGTAAACATGGCTTTGAAAAATTGAAGCTGACCGAGGTCGCAAGAGAGATTGGAATTAGTCATGCGGCTCTATATACTCACTTCGTCGATAAGTCGGCACTTTTTGATATCGTCTCTGAGCGCTGGATAGCTAAAATTGATGAAGACTTGGAAGCCATTGTAGAGAAAAAAAAAGATCCTTGCGAGCTGATCCATACATGGGCTCTTTATATACACAAAGCAAAACTTGAAAAAGTTCTTCGTGACCCAGAGCTCTATAAGGCTTTTGATTTTGCAGCAGAAATGCATAAGCCGTTCATTCAGTGCCATCTTAAAAACATTGATAAGCAGATAAATATTTTAGTTTCGAAAGCTATCGCTAAAAAGAAATTGCTCAATGCCGATCCGAAGTTAATGTCATCGATCATCCGAGCTGCGACAGTCGGCTTTCATCACCCTAAGCTGGTGGCACAGCATCTAAACGAAAATCGAGAGACATTACTTCGAGACACTTTAGACGCCGTTTTATTCGGTCTACGATTAAAGAAGTAAAAAATAAATTTTGCATACCCAACAGAAATTATAAAATCTTTTCTAATTCGATCTTTATCAAAAATTTAAGCCGTCAGCGAAAACAACAGCGTCAGTAAAATCCCACAAATCACCGGCATGGATAAATTGTCATCTGTTTTTGGAATTTGAACTAGCTCTGAACTGCTACCGATCGTGGCCGCAAGTAAGCTGACATAAATTAATCTTGATGAATTAAAATTATTTATGCTTAAGAAAACTAAAGCAATAACAGCGCAAACAGCAAAGCAGGCTAAAAATCCTTGTACGGACTTATCACCAATTTTGTCTTTGCCATATTTAGTTCCTATGTAGGCAGCGATAGGATCACCAAGCATAACAAAAAACATTGTTAGGATAGCCACTTGGCGATCAAAAAGTAAAATTAAAAGCCAAAAGCCAACACACATAAAACTTAAGCCTGTGGGCTTATCTTGTTCTTCTTCTCGCATGAATAAACCAAAGAATTTTAAAATTATATTTTTAAAAGCCGGACTTCTTAATCTGAAAAAATCTAAACCAATAAAAAGAATCGAAACCACACTTATAAGTCCAAGGGCAACACTGTATGGTAAAATATAATAAAGCCATAAGGTAAACCCAACGCCGCCGATGTGCCAAATTTTACGAGCGATATGAACTTGTTTTCTATCTGCTAATTTCATTTCGTATCCTGCTGTAAGATCTTGAGATAAAGATTGATCCACTTTTCTAAACTCCTTTAAAATTTTAAAAACCAAATTACTTTTAATTAAAAATTAAACTTAAGATTTAATTAGTGTTGGCCACACCTTTTGTTTTTTTGAGTTTGAAATAAAGCTGGCTTTGGCTGCGATTTCATTCACATCGACAAAGTCTTTCATTTCCCAACCCAAGTGTTTTTCTAAAATATTATATTCAACTATTAAACTAGATTCAAAGATCCCTGGGTCATCGCTGTTCACGGTCACTAAAACCCCTTGTTCTCGTAGTTTGTTGATGGGGTGCTTTTCATAACTTGTCACAGCAGACGTCAGCCAATTGCTTTTTGGGCAAACTTCTAAAATGATTCCATGATCGACAACGTACTTTAGAATCTTTGGATTTCTAATGATTTGAATGCCGTGGCCGATTCTTTGGGCGCCAAGCTCCTGAATTGAAACCATGACGTTGTCTTCTGAATTAGGTTCCAAGGCTTCACCTGCGTGGACTGTAATATTTAGTCCTGCTTTTTTAGCTTTTTGGAAGCACTTAGCATAGGGTTTGGCCTCAAAGCCCACTTCGTTGTCGGCCAAATCTAATCCTATAAATGTATCTTTGTGTTCAATTGCAAAATCAGTGACTTTTTCGGCCACTTCAACGCCTAAAATACGTTGCAAGATACAAATCAAACCGACAGCCATATTGAAATCTTTTTCAGCACGGGTCACACCTTTTACAAAAGCCAAGTGGATCTGTTCAAAACTTAAATCATGATCGAGTTGCACAAACGTTGGCGCGTAACGAAGTTCTAAAATTTTAATGCCTTCACGATGGGCGTCTTCGCAAGCTTCATAAGCGATACGTTCTAAAATTGCTGTCGAGCTGAAAAGCTTTTGGGTGTCTAAAAATTTATGTAGAACACTGCCCAAGTCTTTCATTGGCTCTTGAATAACGAAGTGATGCTCGTAAGCCCCAGGCTTGGACATATCGAATCCATGAAGGGGTGCAATTTCTAATATTGTGGATTTTCTTAAGGCTAGTTCAAGATGGCGGTGGAGTTCGACTTTGGGCATTTTTGTGATCGTCGTTGATTGAATAGCAGAAGTAGACAAGGAATTTATTGTGCTCAAAATGCCTCCGGTGTAAATGTATTCAAATATCTTTATCACACAGGAGAAAACCTATGATCCCAATAACGCGCCCCTTAAAACTTGATCGAGGACCGTTCTCAAAACCTGCATATAAAGTTGATATAAAATTAAACAATGAAACTTACGAGCTTCCTAATCCAAAACATATTCGGGGTTTAATTGCTTTAATGGACATGCAGGCCGTTCTTGGTGGGGCGGCTAGTCATTTTGGAGGCCCATCGGCTTTTGCAGAAATCAACTCAGCCCTGTTTGGATATGTCTTTAATTCTTCTAAAGAAAGCTCAATTAAAAGTAATTCTAAGGAAAATCAAAGTTGGTGCGATAAGTACAATTTAGTTAACGACGCGGGTCACTGTGAAAATGGAATTTATGCATTAAAATCTTTGTATGGATTTGCGGATTTAAATCTGCAATCTTTAAAATCTTTTAGATCTCTAGACAGTAAACTTACAGGTCACGGGGAACATCATTTATTCCCAGAAGGGGTTTTATTATCGAATGGGCCTTTGGGTTCTGCTGTGGGCCAAGCCCAAGGCTTAGCTGTCGCTGATAAGTTTTTAAAAAATGATCGTGTCACAGTTCTTACTATTTCTGATGGGGCGTGTATGGAAGGGGAGGCTAAAGAACCGTTTGCTTCAATTCCAGGATTAGCAAAACAAGGTAAACAAAATCCATTTGTGATGATTATCAGTGACAACAACACCAAGCTTTCAGGTCGAATTGATCAAGATGCGTTTTCAATGAATCCAACATTTGAAGGATTAAAATCATTGGGCTGGAAAGTTATAACAATCGAAGATGGTCATGATTTAAAAAAATGCTTAAGTACAATTAAAGACGCTTTAGACAATGTGACTTCAAATCAACCATGGGCTTTGCACTTTAAAACTATCAAAGGCTTTGGTCATAAGTCGTCGATGGCGTCTAACTCTGGGGGACATGGATTTCCTTTAAAAAAGGCTGATGAGCTAGATCAATTTTTAACTGAAATTTTTGAAAGCGAAAAAATTCCCCAAGACTATTTAGATTGGAAGGAAGAACTTAAGAAATTTAAATCTTTGGATCAAAATTATATTTATAAATCAAAAACCTGGTCGTGGCTGAATGACTTGAAGGCTGAAAAAGTTCAAGTGGGTGTTTCGAAAGCCTTGATTGAAGCTAAAGAAAAAGGATTCCCGATAGTATCAGTCACATCTGATTTACCAGGATCAACTGGTGTCGATGGATTTAGAAAAAAGTTTCCTGAGTCGTGCATTGATGTCGGTGTTGCGGAATCCAATATGATAAGTCTTGCATCTGGACTTTCTAAAAATGGTATAATTCCAATTGTAGATACATTCGCACAGTTTGGTGTCACTAAAGGTGCCCTTCCCATCACGATGGGGAATTTATCTTGTGCACCAGTGATCGCATTTTTTTCACACACCGGATTTCAAGATGCGGCTGACGGAGCTTCACACCAAGCCTTAAGTTACTTTTCAATGATGGCGTCTATTCCAGGGAATCGTGTTTACGCTTTAACATCATCTGAAGAAGCTCATAGTGCCGTGTTGGAAGCCATTGAAGATTTTAAAACCCGAATGGAAAATGATGAAGATTTATATTCTTATATTTTCTTTTTAGGTCGAGAAAATTTTAAACCAACGTTCTATTCTAAAGAGCATTTAGGACAAAATACTAATAATTACGGCTTAACCAAAACCCAAATGGTGCTTGAAAGCAAATCCCCCAAGGCCACAATTGTTGCTGTGGGTTCAATGTTAGAACAAGCTGTAATTGCGTCTGATGAGTTGATATCAAAAGGGATTGAAGTCGATGTGATCAATCCACTTTGTTTAAATAAATTAGATATAAAACCAATTTTAAAATCTTTAAAAAAATCAGGCCGTTTAATTACAATTGAAGATCATCAAGTGACATCTGGTTTTGGATATTATTTAGCAGGACTAATTTCAGAAACAGATCCCACTTTAATTAAAAAATTAAATGTCTTAGGTGTCGAAGGTGAATTTGGTCAAAGTGCCTATTTAGCCCAAGAACTTTATGACAAGCATTCGATTGGGTTTAAACAGTTGGTGGAGTTGTTGGTTTAATGAAATTTTTTAATAAATATATAAATTTAAGTTGCTTGGTTTTTTAAGAACTAAAATTATGAAGCGGTTTTCCAAAGATCAATTAAATGATTTTAAAATTAAACTTGATGCCTACTTAAATGAGTACTGCCATCTTGTGGACGATATCCGAGAATATCATCAGATATTGGATGCAATTGGTCATATCGACATAAAAGATGAAGACATTAGGCGAAACGAATTACTTAAAAATATAGTCAATAGAGCTTATATTTTTACAATCATTTGTATTGATAATTTTTTGGAGTATTTTAAATCAAATGGTGAACTTTCAAAGTTATTTGAAGCAAACGTTAATATATTTAATTTTTTTAATACAACCAAAAATAAATACTTTGATTTTTTAATTAAAAATTCTACAGATCTTTACGTTGTCGACCACAAAGAGTCTTTAAAAAAAGAATATTTGAGAACTAAATTTGATATGAGCGAATTTGTTATTTTAGGCAATGAAGATAATTCTGCTTATAAAAAATTTAAAAATTCCTTTCCGGTGATAGTGAAATTAAGGAATATATATTCGCACTATAATAGAGATTCAAAAAATAAATTTTATAAAATGAATTCAGATCCTGAAGCATTAAAGACGCTTCTTGGTGAACTTGAAATTTTTGAAAAAAGATTTAAAGATTTTTTTGAAAATATTTATTTTCAGATATTTTTTGTAAATATAGATATTAATTCTAATATTGATATGGACACAACTCAGGATATTGTTCATTTGTATGAAAATAATAGTATTGAAATGTTATTGCTAAACTATTTTTACGAAAATGGCCAATGGCCCAACGATCATAATCTTGTTGTTGAATTCAGAAAAAAGATAAATCAAAAGTAATGAAATTTTATTCAGTTAAGTATAATTATATAAAACATTAAAAAGTGTAAGTTAGTTGTAAGTTCGTGCTTTCGATGTTAGTCTTTTCTGTCTTAGATCTACTGTATTGGCTCTAAGACCTTTTTGGAATAACTAAAATATTTGGAGATTTATACTATCTAATAGTATACTATTAGATAGTATAAATAAATTGTTATGCAAAGATTGTTTATTGAAACTCAAGTTTTTAAGAAATTACTAGATAGTACTAATATGGATTGGTTAGAAAAAAGCATTAAAGATGAAATTTTAAAAGATCCAACGAAAGGGTCTGTGATTATTGGAACTGGTGGGCTTCGTAAAATTAGAATTGCTAAGGATGATTCTGGAAAAAGTGGTGGATATCGAGTTATTTATTTAGACTTACCAAGCGTTGAGATAACTTATTTGCTTTTATTATTTGATAAATCAGTTTCGGAAAATATAAATAGTGATACTAAGAAAAAATTAATTAATTTAGTTCAGGAGATTAAAGATGAAATTAAAAGTCACAAACGATAATTTTTCAGATTTACTTTTGAAAAGTTTAAATGAGGCAAAAAAAAGTGCTCAAGGTAAAATTACACTCAAATCTGAATTAAAATTAAAACCTCAAGATCCTCCTGAATATAATAAATCTAAAGTTAAAAAAATTAGAGAAATGCTAAATTGTAGTCAGGCTTACTTTGCACAAATATTAAATGTTTCGTCTGCAACTGTAAGATCTTGGGAGTTAGGTGACAATAGACCTAGTCGTAGTTCAGCAAGGCTTTTGCAAATTTTGGAAAAAGATCCTGAGCATTTTATTAAATCTGTAGTGAATCAGTAAAATATTTTTAGACTAAACGTTTTCTTCTTCTCTGTGTTTAGTAGTAGATTTTTGACCATTGTTTTTGTCACCAGAAATCTGTTCGTGTTTAGCTGATTCCGTGACATCTAAAGTGTCGTCTTCTTTCATGGCTTTTTTAAATCCACGGATGGATTCACCTAAAGATTTTCCTAGACCTGGAAGTTTTTTAGGACCAACAAAAAGCAAAACAAAAACTAAACCGATGATTAGTAATTCCCAGTGACCTGTAAACATAATGAATCCTCCAAGCTGTGATTTACGCGAACAATACCTTACTTTTCTTATTGTTCCAATTTTTTATTTTTACCCTTGCTTTGATAACTCTTCGGTATACCTAGGAATATTATTAAAGAACTCTTTGGACCATAGACTGATCTCACTGGAGCTAATCAGATTAAATAAATGGGCAATATTAATAGCCTCAGCAAAACCTTTTTGACTTAAAAAATCTACTTTTTGTCGATCTCTAAATTCTAAATATTTTTGAAACTGAAAGACTTGGGGTAAGAACTTAAGTGCCTGATTTATAACGTGTATTTCTGTATTAAACATTCCTAATTCATTTCTTAAAATATCCGTATTTTTGTCTATATCAAACCACTCGTAGGCATCACTTGGGTGATACTTTGATAAAATAAGTGGAAGCACTAAAGTTGTAAACAGTTCGTAGGGTTCACAGACTAAACGTGTTTCTGGGCTTAGTTTTAAGAAAGGCTCTCTGAAATAAGTGCTAGACTTAGGGGTGTCAAAAAGTGGATCTAATCCCGGGGCTAAGAACTTCATGACCCCTAGATCATGCATTTGATAAAAGACACTTGCTGGATGTGGCAGTCTTAAAAACTTTAAGATCTCTTCGCGACGACGAGGCAATGCTGTTGTTACTAAGTTGGGAGCAAATTGAGATATCGCCAGTTTTAAATCATAGGTCATCTCACAGTTAGTTTTGTGAGCAAAACGAATGGCTCTTAAAATTCGGATTGGGTCTTCAGTTAAACGAAGATCTGGATCTCCAATCATTCGTATAATCTTGTTTTTCAAATCCATCACCCCTTGATCTGTGTGATCAATCACTTGGTGTGCAACTGGATCATAAAATAAAGAGTTAATTGTAAAGTCCCTTCGGTAAGCATCTTGGTCGCTTGTTCCAAAAAGATTATCATCACTAATCTCAGGATCATTTTGTTCGTCTAATGTTGGATTACGTCTAAATGTTGAAATCTCGAATTGATCTTCGCCTTCTTTGGCCAACACCAACCTAAAGCGTCTTCCAATAATAAATGTATTTCTAATTAATTTTTTAACTTGTCTAGGGCGAGCTGTTGTTGCGATGTCGAAATCTTTTGGTTCAAGTCCTAAAAGTAAATCTCGAACACAGCCCCCAACAAGGTAAGTTTCAAATCCTTCTTTTTGAAGTTTTTTGACAATAGACAGAGCTCTTGGATCAATACCTTTGGGATTTAGTTTGGGTTTTGATTTCAATTTAAGAAGCTCCAAGATGTTTAATTAAAACTGATTATTGGTATAATTGGGGCAGTGTAATTTTAAAAGATGACTGCGAGTTTCAAATATAACCACTAATTCATAAATCGGTGAGTTTTTTTTGACAAGGTGTAATTTTATAAGGTCATCTAAAAGCTTAAATTGACATCATATTTAGAAGCACGCTTTATTAGTACATATCATGAATATTCCAGAACAATTTTTCATTCGAGAGTACGGTCAAAAAACCAACGAAGCTGAAACTTTAGTGTTTATCCACGGTCTGTTGGGCTGGGGGTTGAACTGGAGCCCTGTGATTAAATACTTTGAATCTGATTTTCATATTCTGACTTATGATCAAAGAGGCCATGGGCGGTCTTTTCATCCTGACTCAGGCTATAAGCCAGAAGATTATGCCAAGGACTTAAAAGATATTTTAGATTTTATGGATATTAATGCTGTTCATTTAGTAGGACATTCGATGGGGGCAAGAACGGCTCAAACATTTTCTGTTCAATATCCAGGCAGAACTTCATCCTTAACTTTGGAGGACATGGGCCCACAGCCCGAAGTGGAGTCTACCTTTTCAACTCAGCAGATGATCTTAAGTGTGCCAGTTCCATTTGCTTCAAAAAAAGATATGGATCTTTTTTTTGAATCCAACTTTAAAGTTAAAACAGCGACTGAGGACACTCAAAAGCAAGTTATGGCCAATTTTTTGAAAGCCAATCTTTTACGACGAAATGATGGCCTTATATCCTGGAGATTTCATTTAGATGGTATTCTTAAAACTTTGGAAGAAGGCTTAAAGCCAAGATGGTCGGAATATAAATCCATTAGTGTCCCCACTTTAATCTTAAAAGGCCAAAATTCTAAGCATTTAAGTGAAGAGACTTTTTTACTGATGAAACAGTCCTTACCCCAAGTTAAAGCCGAAATAATTGAAGGTGTTGGCCACTGGATTCACTATCAAGCGCCAGAGGTTTTCTCACAATATGTCTTGAAGTTTTTGCGTGACCTAAGTTAAAGCTATTTTATGAACGAAACAGAACTAGAAACAGCTGAGCAGACTTTTGCACAATTCCCATTTGAACCGGAGCTTCATCAAGCACTTCTTGATGCTGGATACAAAACTCCAACTCCTGTTCAATTAAAAGCCATTCCACTGATCTTAGAAAAAAAAGATGTTGCAGGCCTTGCTCAAACTGGAACTGGTAAAACAGCCGCCTTCTTACTTCCCATTATTCAAAGAATGCTTTCAAGCATTAATAATACAAATCCTGAAGTGGCCTTTGATTCTTGGGGCAAAAGAAATTTTTGTTTAATCTTAGTGCCTACTCGTGAATTAGCGGACCAGATTGATGAAAATATTAAAATGTTTTCATGCGGTAAATTAACTTCAGCTGTTGTCATTGGCGGCAAAGAGTACGACGAACAAATTCAAAAAATTCAGTCAGGTGTAGATTTCATTGTGGCGACCCCTGGTCGATTGATTGATCTTTATAAAGAAAAAAAGGTGGATTTAAGTTTTGTAAAAGCCTGCATTTTTGATGAAGCCGACAGAATGTTTGATATGGGCTTTAAAGACGACATGGTTTATTTGCTTCAAAGAGTTCCCGCCGACAGACAGCTTCTAATGTTCAGCGCTACTATGAATTTTGATGTTTTAAACGTTGCTTACGAATTCGGATCTGAGCCTGTTGAAATCAACATTGATAAAGATCAACCTAAAGCTGAAAATGTTGAAGATGCTGTTTTGCATTTATCAAATAATGAAAAGCCAATGTTTCTGCTTTCAGTGCTTAAGAAACACAATCCTGACCAAGCTATTATATTTAGTAATTTTAAAAGAAACGTTCCAAAAATTGAAAAATTCCTAAGAGATAACGACATTAAATGTTTAGGCATTTCAAGCTCGCTAAATCAAAATCAACGTCAGCGTGTTATGGCGCAGTTTAAAGAGGGCGAAGTGAAAGTCTTGGTTGCCACTGATGTGGCTGCGCGCGGTTTAGATATTCAAGGTGTAGATCTAGTAATTAACTTTGAGCTGCCTGATGATGCAGAAAATTATGTTCACCGCATTGGCCGAACAGGTCGTGCAGGAGCGAAAGGTAAAGCCTTCAGCTTAGCTTCTGAAAAAGATGTCACTTCGCTAAGTCGTATAGAAGAGTATTTGGGAAACAAAGTTACAATTGGTTGGATGGAAAGCGAAGATCTGGTTTTAGAATTTAAGGCCTTTGATTTTAGTTATGATCCAACAGGCGAGTTCACTAAATTCAGGCAAAACACCAGAGACAAAAATTACAAAAAGTTTGATCAAAATAAAGATGGAGCAAATAGAAACCGTAAGGATTCAAAACCTTACAAAGGGTCTGCTTCAACATCCAGTTCTACCTCTGCGAGAACGGCTGACCAAAATACTGAAAAGAAAACCTATAGCCGACCAGAAAGATCGGGAGCTAAGGCTACGACTTCAAGAGATAACAATTCGGGACCTTCTGCTCAAAGTCGTGGTCCAAGTAAAAACTACTCTAAGTCTGGTGATGATAAAAAAGTTTATGCCGGAAATAAAAATCAAAACTCAGATCAGAAATTAAACGCGAAAGATTCATCTTCTGCGAGGAATTCAAAACCTGATAGATACAAAGATTTTAAAACTAAAAAAAGATCTTCGACGGAAAAGCCTGGATTATTACAAAAAATCAAAAACATATTTTTTTCTTAAAAATTATTTTATCCACTTAAAGTTTCTTGCGATTTGATTACATGTGTTCAAATCGTTTTGAAATTTAAATCTATGTCCTGTACAAGTTAAAATGATTATATTCTGATTTTTTTTAAACAGAATTTGTCTTGTTTGTAAATCATCATCAATTTTATCTAAATCCAAAACAAAAGCATTGTTTTGATTTATTTTAAGTGGTCTTAGATCTAAGACTTTAAAACCAAATCGTCGATAATCTTTAACTGATTTTTTGATATACTGAGAAAGCATTACGTTCTTTTTTAAAGACTCAGAACGAACTGTTAGTTTACTTGGACTTTGATCGTCTAAACTTCGATACTCCGTTTTAATAGTTTTAGACTTAATTTTTGACGAGTCGATTTGAAACCAATCTGTATTTTCGGCATGAATTAAATAATTAAGATCACCAAAATAAATCCCTTTTAGTTCTTCTGCTAAGTTTGTAACTTCAAAAGGAGGAATTGTTGCCGAAGAGAAATTTGAAAATAAAAAAATTAAAATTAACTTTATCACTATATTATTTTGTAGTTCTTTTAACTTTAAGTCTATGGGTTTAATTTAAATAAACTCTAATGCCTTCTTCATAAGTGAAAATGGTGACTTTTGGGATAAATTATTTATTTTCACATAACATGTTTTTTCTGAAATAGTTTTAGGCTTAATTTTAAGTTTTAAGACTTTGACGTAAATATCATGATGAGTAATAGAGTGCTTGTAATCATATTTTTTTGGTTTTTCTTCGACTTTGAAGGCTTCACCCGGAAATATCCATTTATTTTTTAAAAAAGAAATATCATCTTTTTCGACTAACATAAATTCATTTTTAGGATTGATATAAACTTCTGGATTCCAAATCCAAATCTCAGATTTTCTTTTGGGCTTTTGTTTTGGTACAAGATGCTGACTTTGAGTTTTAAAGGCGTTGCAGCCATCACTCCAAGGGCAAATTAAGCAGGTCGGGGATTTAGGTGTACAGATAGTTGCCCCAAGCTCCATTAAGGCTTGGTTCATTTCGGAAGGGTCTTCATTCTGACAAAGATCGTCCGACCACGCTTGGATTTTATTTTGAGTGTGCTTCGACCACCAATCTGATGAATCATTAAATATTCGGCAGTACACACGGTTCACATTGCCGTCCACAACGCCGACTTTTTCACCGAAGGCTTGGCTAGATACAGCTCTTGAAGTGTAGGGGCCAAATCCAGGCAGTTCAATTAAAGCTCTATAATTTTCAGGAAAGCCAGACTTAGATAAAATTTGTGCAGACTTATGAATATTTCGAGCGCGGCTGTAATATCCTAAACCAGCCCATTGTTCATATACTGAAGGCAGATCGGCTTGGGCCAATGATTTTAGATTTGGAAAGCGTTCCATAAATCTAATATAATAATTAATCACAGCCTTTGTTGTTGTCTGTTGAAGCATGATCTCAGAGATCCAAATTCGATAAGGGTCTCTGTTTTGTCTCCATGGTAAAGGACGTTTTTGGGACTCGTACCATAAGATAAGTTGTTTGGCGGAGCGCTTATTGTCTGTCATAGTCATGCTATAACATAAGAATTCGAGGATATAAATTTGTTACATCATGAGTACTGGCCTTCTCAAATATTCTATTTTCCAATCTTGATTATGTTCCTAAGAAATGCGTTAAAATTAGGCTCATTGAATTATTTTTGTTGGGTTAATCCTAAGATGCAGAACGGGGGGTTGATTGGTTACTCTAAGTCCCAAATGCTTAAGCAGATTCCTAAGAAGTTTTGTCCAAAAACAATTTACATAGACTCCACACAGACATTTAATTTTGCCGAGCTGTATGTTCTCGAAAATAAATTTTCTTATCCTTTTATTGCAAAACCCGACAAAGGGGCCAGAGGTTACCGGGTCGAGCTGATAGATGATGTCAAAGAATTTAGGGATTATCACAGGACGTCTAAGCAGCCCTATCTAGTGCAAGACTATATTGATTATCAGCAAGAGTTTGGTGTTTTTGTTGTACGTGCTCCAGATAAATTTTATGTCTCGTCCTTAGTGCAAAAGGAATTTTTAGCATTAGTTGGTGATGGCAAATCCACAATAGAGGCTTTATTTATTAGGCATGATAGGGCTTCTAAGTATTATAAAAAAGAAGAATTGCCCGCATATTTGGATCGAATTTTAATCGATGGAAAAACGATTTTACTTGAACCTATTGGTAATCACTGCCGTGGGACAAAGTTTATAAATGCTAATGCCCTAATAAATAAAGAATTAGAGACGACATTTGAAAAGCTGGTCTTATCGATGCCGGATTTTTATTATGGTCGCTTTGATGTGAAAGCAGAATCTTTTGAAGACTTAATAAATGGCGATTTTAAGATTATGGAAGTCAATGGAATCAGTGCTGAGCCCGGGCATATCTATGACCCCAAAATGTCTTTGGACAGTGCCTATAGAAATCTATTCTGGCATTGGAATAAAATGTATGAAATTGCTTCACAAAATAAAAAAAATGGTCACAATAAAGAATCGTTAATGACAACGGTGAGGGCTTTGCTTGATTATTACAGAAATAGATAGTTTTATACCGTCTCAGATGGAAAAACTTTTCAAAAACGTTTTAAGTCATGGTCTTGATCCAAGGCCTCAAATCAACAAGCTGCTGCCCGTTCTGCAGGATTGGGCTTTTAAATTAGAGAATTATGTGGACACAGGTTACAACAGAAATTCTGTTTTTAAGTTAGATGACAATAACGAAGTCGTATTGGCTTCATGGAAAAAAGGTCAAAAAACTCCATTTCATTTCCATACAAATCAATCTTGCTGGATCTATATGTTTAAAGGGTCTTTAGAAGAGATCCGATTAAAATCCCCTTCAAATTTTGAACTTGAGTCAGGCTTAAGAGATTGGTCCTCTTTAAGTTCGATTTACGAAGAACAGGCCTCTTGGTTTGAAGTTAAAAATTCAAAGTCAGTGTCTCTGGTTCACGCGGATTCGTGGAATTATATTGACGATTCGTTAGGATTTCATCAAATGTCAGCTGCAACAGATGAAGTTTTAAGTCTTCATATTTATCGTACACTGGTGATTTAATGAAAAACAAAAGTTATCAAGATATCTGGCAGGATATAAGCGATTCTGGCTGGGCCAACACGCTAATCCAAAATATTTTAAATAAGGTCAATGATCCGAAAGTTTCAGATTACATTCCTGCTTTAGATTTAGAATCTCAGAATGATTTTACTTTAAATTCAAAACCATCCAGCTTTGAATCTGTAAAAAATGAATTGAATAAGTACATGGACCTTGCTGTAAACACTCAAAGTCCTTATTTTATTAACCAGCTTTATGGTGGGGCTCATCCAATAGCTGTGATCAGTGAGTGGGTGGGGGCGTTTATGAATACATCCATGGCGACTTATGAAATTGCGCCTGTAGCCACGATGTATGAAAAAGAAATTTTAAATTCGTTAGCCCAGTTAATGAATTGGTCCTCGCATGATGGAATAATGGTCCCTGGTGGTAGTTACGCCAACATGATGGCAATGCACTTAGCTAGATTTTTAAAAAATCCTGAAACTAAAATTAAAGGACATTCTCACAAACATCTTGTGTATATTAGTGATCAAGCTCATTACAGCGTGAAGAAAGCAGCTCATTTGCTTGGCTTTGGGGAAGATCAAGTTCGAGTCGTGCTATCTGATAAGGATTTTAAATTAGATACCTTAAAACTAGAGTCCATGATTTTAGAAGATATTAAATTAGGATTTGAACCTACACTAGTTGTATCAACACTTGGAACTACTGTTTTTGGAGCTATTGATCCTATTTCTGAAATTCAGAAAATATGTGAGAAATACAACCTTTGGCATCATGTGGACGGCGCATGGGGTGGACCCTTGGTTTTCTCTTCAAAAAGCATTCAAGACGAATTGTCTGTTGTAGATTCTGTTACTTTTGATTTTCATAAACTACTTGGTGGCACGTTAACAAAAGCTTTGTTTATTACAAAAAAAGAATATCTTTTATCACAGTCTAATTCGTGCGCTGGGACTCAATACATTTTTCATGAAGATGAAGATTCTTTTTTTGATACTGGAACAAAAGCTATTCAATGTGGAAGAAAAGTAGATGCCTTATCGCTTTGGATGACCTGGAAATTTTTAGGAACAGAAGGTTTTAAATCTTATGTCGATGAACTAATGTCGTTAAGATTTGAAACTTTAAAATTAATAAAAAAATACAATTTTAAATCTCTACACAATCCAGAGTATTTAAATATTTGCTTTCAAGTGCCTGTTCCAAATAATTTAAGCGAATCTAATATAAATGATTTTCAGAAACGTTTACGTAGACAGTTAATGCGCGATGGACGAGTTTATGTGAACTATTCATCAACTGAAAATGAGGGTGTTTTTGTTAGACTAGTATTAAGTCACTTAAGATTAAATTCTGAAGTTTTAGAGGATATCTTCAAGATTATTAATGAAACCGCTGAAAAATTAAATATTGAATCGTCGACTATCTCCAAAAAATCCAACAATTCACTAACATCTGCCCGAGTGTAATATGAAAATTATAAAATCCGCTTTTTTAACAGTTTTTTTAAATATGACTTTGATTGGACTATTTGCTTTGGAATCTAAGGCTGATCTGAGTTTGAATACTAAAGAGCAAATTCAATTCAAATCTGCGAAAACTATTAAATCTGGAGCAAGCATGGATGCACTTTTAGGAATGGAACTCATTACAGTTAATAACAAAAAAATTAAACTTTCAGATTTTAAAAAATCCAAAGTTTTTTTGATTGTGAATACGGCCTCGAAGTGTGGATACACATCACAGTATGAAGGTTTAGAATCGCTTCATAAAAAATTTAAAGATAAGGGTTTGGCTGTGATTGCGTTTCCAAGCAACGACTTCGGTTCCCAAGAGCCTGGAACTAATGAACAAATTCAAGAGTTTTGTAAATTAAATTACGGTGTGACGTTCCCGCTTATGCTTAAGGCCTCCGTTAAAGGCCAATCGACTCAACCTTTTTATAAAGCCTTGTTAAATCTATCTTCAGATAAGTCTGATATAGGCTGGAATTTTGAAAAGTTTTTGATCACAAGAGAAGGGTCAAAAATTGAACGCTTTAAATCTGGAACTACGCCTAAAGATTTAGACAAAATTATTTCTGGAATTCTGCTAAGATAATAATTTTATATATTAAATCTAAATTTACTACCTTAAGGTATCTCCTTCAAAAAAAGTGGTCTTATTTAAGTTGGCCCAGACATTTTTTTCGGTGATTGTTTTAAATCCACCAAGAGAAGCTACAAGGGCATCACAGTAATCTGGATTTTTAAGATGATTAAGACAACTATTTAAATTAAAATCTGGATTTGCCATTTTAAGTTCAGATGCCCATTTAATCAAAGGATCTGAAGTTCTAAATTTTAAATCAAATAGCTTCTGGTAGAAATGGCTGGGGTAAACTTCATAAAATATGACATTTATTTTTTTATTTAAATAAAAATCTGTTGGCCACAACACGATATGTTCTAACACTGGGGCTAGTTCTTTCCAAATTCTAAAAGTTCCTGTTTGAATATTTTTTTGAAAAGGACGTGTTGTAAACACAGAGTTAGATTTTAGTAATATCTCAACATTTCTTTTCGGAAAATTGTTTTCGTTTAATCCATAAAATTTTTTAATTCCATCGAAGAAAGGTTCTGATACATTTCGTCCAAATCTATTTCCATTATAATTATAATTTTCAGCGGCCTTGATCCAATCTCTTATTGAATAGTCTAAGCTGATTTCAGCTAAATCCATCGGAAGTCCTAGAACGCAATCAATAAAAATATGGTTATGATCAGATGGGTTTAAAGACCTGATCCAATCTGTGAGGTTCGGTATTTCAAAAAACAAAAGATCTTGCGGTTGGTTTTCATTATTAACAATTAGCTCTAAAGCTTTTAAAGGCTTAGCCTTACTCTTACTCATCATGGCGCCAGTTTGATCAATACCAAATATCTTCATTCTTAAATAGTGCCAGGTTCCGTTTGGGAATTAAAGTCGTTTTCTTTGATCTGATAGTAACTTAAAACTAAGTTCAAATCTTTTTAAATACATTTAATTCTCAAACGGAACCTGGCACTTTTTAGTGAAATGCTGTAATTTTTAATTTATGAGAGTGGCGTACTTATTTCAAAATGATTTTAGAATACAAAATAATGAACTTGTGGCTAAAGCTTTGGCCGAAGTACTATCTAAAGCAAATAGTGAAGACATTGGATTGGACTTCGTAATTGTTAAGCCAAAAAACTTTAATTCTGTTGATGAGCTAGGTTTTCCAATCTGGGCCAATCCAAAGAAAAAAGTTTTTTTTCAAGCCTTAGAATCCTTATCTGAAGAAATCCAAATGTTAAATTTAAACTTTTATTTTTTTAACGATATAATTGAATTAAATAATTATTTTCAACAACGAAATACAAAACTTCTATTTGTGGCAGCCAGCCCATTTTCATATGAAAATGAATATAGAAGTATTATTTCTTCTGATATCAAAATTGTATCTCAAGTGAATAATCTTTTAATTGAGCCAGATAATTTAAATTTTCTATTCGATAGCTTCACCTCCTTCACTAAGTTCAAAAAAGCTGTTGAAAAAAGTCAGTGGCCTATTAAAATTCATAATTCTTCAAGCCTAAGTTTGGATCAGTTTAAAGTTGATGCTTTGAAATCAAAAAATAAAGCTAGTGAAATAGTTTTAGAATCTTCAAATTTGGTTTCAACTCAAATTACTTCAGATTTAAAATCTCAAACACGAAGAGTCTTAGATTGGTCTCAAGAAAATTTAAAGGATCTAAAAAATGTCGAAGTTGCATTCGATCTTAAAGGTGATCGTAAAACTGCATTAACTCATCTTCAAACATATTTATGGGATAAAAAGCACATTCAACATTACAAACAAACTAGAAACGGAATGATCGAGTTTTATGACTCATCAAAGTTTTCAATGTGGCTAGCTTGGGGAGTCTTATCTCCAGTTGAAATTTTTCAAGAAATTCTAGCTTTTGAAGATAAATATAAACCTAACTCTTCAACTTATTGGTTGAAACTTGAATTACTATGGCGGGATTACTTTAAGTGGATGGCAGATAACTGTGGGGACTTACTATTTATGCCCAGAGGATTAAGTGAAGAATATATAGAACCGGAATTGAGTCCAATCAATACGAAATTATTTAATAATTGGTGTGAGGGTAAAACTAGAAATTCATTTATTAATGCCAATATGATCGAACTTAAAACTTCTGGATTCATGTCAAACCGTGGGCGACAAAATGTAGCCAGTTATCTTGTTCATGAGCTTAATCTTTCTTGGCTTTGGGGGGCGAAGTGGTTTGAATCCCAACTGATTGATTATGATCCTGCGAGCAACTATGGAAACTGGCAGTATGTGTCTGGAGTCGGTGGTTGGGGAGATCATAAATTTGATTACGATTGGCAAAGCCAAACTTATGATCCAGATCAAAAATATCAGAAAATCTGGTTATGATAATAGTTTATTATTTTATGAAAACACTATGTTCAAAAAAATAAACTATATTTTTTATCACATCATCTGAATCCATAATAAATGTATGTCCCCTCGGAACAACTAAAAAATCTTTCATCTCTTTGAGTTTAGCGCTTTCTACAGATACTTTTCCATCGTTAGGTCCACCAAAAAGATATGAAAACCAAGGATCACTGCTCACATTCCCTGTGATTACACCAATATTTAGAGGAATTGATTTTAAGGAGTTTGGAAGGCTTGTGATTTCTGTTCCCATCTGTAAACCAGCTGGTCCATTAAACCATTTGAACCAACTTTGACTTTTAAAAGCATCTACAATTTCGCTTCCATGATTTGGTGGCGATAACATCACCACCGCTTTAATTTTAATAATAAGAGGATCATTCATTTTATCTTGAAAATAGTGTCTAACTAAAATGCCACCCATTGAATGAGTTATAAAATAAATAGACTCCGCATTTTGTGACTTGCAAAAATCCAATCCCCGGCCAACCACATTACTTAAGTCTTCAACTTTTTTTTCGGTCGATGGGTAGGATTCATTCCAGACAATGAAACCAATTTTTTTAAATTTTTTTTCAACTTTATTTAATGAATTTGATGTGCGAGCTAAGCCATGTATGGCAACAAGACATTTTTTGTTTTCAGAAGATAAAGCTTCAATAGTAAATATTAAATTTAAGAAAATTAAAATAATTGAAGTCTTTAAGATTTGTTTCAACAGATTAATCCTGGAACTCGGGTTTAACTTTCTGAGCTAAAGCGTAAGTAATTAAGGATGCTAATATGGCGAGGTAGCCTACTAAGTAATATGTGTCTAATGGTTTAGACATATTTTGTAAGTTAGCACTTAAAGCTCTTATGTCATTGCCTTCACCTAGTGCCAAAGATTGGCTCGTAGATAAAGACATTATCTGACCTGCAATCCACGCAGCAAAAGCCGCAGATAGTTGTTGAATAGCGCTCACAATTGATAAGAAGCCAGCGCGCTTATCTTGCGGAGCTGTAGATGTAATCAGCGCCATTGCTGGAACCATTCGGCCTGACATGACTATAAAAAAAGTTGAGCTGATCAGTAAAATAATTACTGTTGGGCTAGGGCCTAAATTCGTTATCAAATAAACAGGTACAATTGAGAGTAAAACAGAAATAGAAAACACTTTTGTTTTTGTGTAGACGTCTGACAGGCGACCAACGATCGGGGCTGCAAACAATGAACAGATGCCACCAAATAAATAAATTAGTGGAAGGCTGTCTTCTGGAAGTCTGGCGTTAAAAACAAAACTCATGCTGATAAATGGGATCACACTGAATTGCCCCAAGACTAAAAAGAAAATTAACGTCAAGGCCATTTGTTGATTTCTACTGCTGGCTATCATTTTTAAAGTTTGAAATGGGTCCCTGATTTGACCTTTAACTAAATGATGATTTTGCTTGGGTATAAAAATAGAAATAAAAATAAATATAAAAACACAAAATCCTCCTAATATAAGAAATGGAGCTTGCCATTGAAATAGGTTTGCTATGTAGAGTCCAAAGGGAACCCCAAAGACTGAAGCCAATGCAAAAGCGCCCATCACTGTACCAACGGCTAAGCCGCGGCGCTTATACTCAAAGTTATCTGAAACAATTGAAAGAATGATAGAGCTTAAAACGCCACCAAATATTCCTGTTAAACAACGAACAATTAAAAATGCTGCATAACTTTCAACTAGACCACAAGCAATAGTTCCCAATGTGAAGCCAACAAAAAACAGAATTAAGATTTTTTTTCTATCAAAAAAATCTACAAAAAATGAAGATAGAAATCCACTGACTCCGGCGGCTAATGTATAACTTGAGACTAAATAACTAAACTGCTGTTGAGATATATTCATTAACCGAGTGATTTGAGGACCCAGAGGCATAATAATCATAAAATCCACAATATGTGTGAACTGAATGCAGGCCAGTAAAAAAATAAGAAGAGTTTCTGCTTTACTAAATTTTTTCATAAAATGTCTCTGACCCTTTTTTCTGTCTAAACTGCATCAATAATAACCTATGGATGTTATTAACAACACATTGAAACTCAATAAATTATTATTGACGCAGTTTAGACAGAAAAAAGGGTCAGAGACATTTTAGAAATTAAAATAGAGTTCCGATAGTAATGATCTGTGAAGAATATTTTTTTAGAACAATCTTATGTCGAAAAAGTTATAAAAAAACTCTCAAAACTAGGGTCACTGTTTCAATATGAAACGTTAGCGGAAGTTAAAGTAAAAAACAAAGTGTTTCCAATTTATGGACTTCAAATTGGTCCAAATGATAAGAATTTACCCGTGATGGGTTTGTTTGGTGGAGTCCACGGATTAGAAAAAATTGGAACTCACGTTATTGTTAATTATTTAAATTCACTAGCTAATAAAATAAATTGGAACATTGCTCTGACGAAAAATTTAGAAACACTAAGAGTGGTTTCAATTCCTATAGTGAATCCCGGCGGAATGTATTTAAGAAATAGATCCAATCCAAATGGGGTGGACTTAATGCGAAACGCCCCTGTTGATGCAGAGATGGGAAAAGCGTTTTGGCCCGCAGGACAAACACTGAGCCCTAAAATTCCTTGGTATCGTGGTAATCCCCAAGATATGGAATTAGAAAATAAAGTGTTGTTTGATTTTGTAAGTAAAAATTTATATCCAGCTCCGTTTTCTATGGCTTTAGATATTCATTCGGGTTTTGGTTGGCAGGATCGTATGTGGTACCCTTACGGAAAAACAATGCGACCCTTTGATGATGAAGCTCTTGCCAGAAAAATTGCACGATATTTTAAAGTGTCTCATCCCTTTCATAATTATAAATTCGAGAAGCAATCTGATAGCTACATGATTCACGGGGATATGTGGGATCATATGTATGATAGTTTTAAAAAGTTAAATTATAATTCTAAGTTTTTACCATGGACTCTAGAGATTGGTTCATGGTCATGGCTTTTAAGTCGTCCACACAGAATATTTAATGCCGCAGGACTATTTCATACTGATGACAGCAGTAAATATGCCTACGTCATGAGAAAGCATTGGGGTCTATTAGACTTTTTTAAAGATATGACGATCCACCACAAAGCTTGGGTTAAGGAGCAGGGTTCTAAAGAAGACTTGAATCGAATTGTAGGTTTTTAAAATATCTTCTTCTGAATCTGTTTTTCTAGGATTAAATTCTACACAGTCCACAGATGTTAAATCAAATCTTTCGTTAATGGTCTGAATTAAAAGTTCTAGTGTTTTAAGTTCAATTCCTTGGGGTACTGGAGTTCCGGTGCAGGGCACAAGCTCTTCAGTTAAACCGTCAATGTCAAAACTGACGTGCACTCCTTGATCAAAGCCAAATTCATTGAAATGATTTTCTATACTGTTAAAAATATCTTTCATTGGAATTTTTTTTAAATCGTCTGATGAATATGCTAAAATATTTTTGTCTTTAATAACTTGTCGTTCCCCTGGATCTAAATCTCTGATTCCTAAGTAAACAATTTGTTTTGGATCTAAGAAATCACAAGTCCAATCGCCTGAAAACAAATCTTGTCTGCTGATGATTCCAGTTAAAGCCGCTACTGGCATTCCATGAATATTTCCAGTAGGTGAGGTTTCAAATGTATTTATATCTGCGTGGGCATCAATCCATAAAATCCCAGCTTTAGGGAACTTTTTTAACAAAGCAGAGACAGATGAAATTGCGGCACTGTGATCGCCACCCAGTAAAATTGGCATTTTGGATTCATCAAAAGCATCTAGCATTAAATCATGAACGTTTTTATATTTAGCTTCTAAGTACTCATCATAGTCTTGGGCCGTGTGAACAGGTTTTTCTTCGAAGCGACTTTCTTTTAATGTCAAACTGGTTTTCATCTCTTCACGGGGTTTAAAGACTTTATAATTAAATCCATTATCAAAAAACATTTGATAAAGACCACGCTTTTCTAATTCTGTTGGTCCAAAAGCCACACCAGTTTTAGCTTGGCCTTCCCAAATGGGGGCATGAACAATTCCTAGATCTACTTTCATACTAAGGTCTTCTCTAGTTGAGTTTTTAATAACTGGATGGTGATATCAACAAAATCTAAGTGAGACGTAATGGCCCCTTGAGCTAAATCTGGTCGACCCCCGCCGCTTCCACCAAATTTAAGCATGATGTCTTTTAATAAAGACCCGGCTTGAACTTTTGGATTTAAATCTTTAGTGACTGCGACTAATAATGCCGTCTTTTGTGATGGAGAACCTAAAAGAACAACAACTCCAGATTGAATCTTGTCTTTTAATTTGTCAGCGGCTTGTCTAAGAAGCTCGCCATCATTGATGTCAGTGGCATAAACTAATAAAGAGATGTCGTTTTTAATATGAACTTTATTTTTAATCACATCATCAATCGAAAAAGAACTTGAAGTTTTGGATTTTAATTCTTTTTTCAAATCAGAAACTTCAGTTTTAATTTTTTGAATTTGCTGAATCACCATTTCGCGGTTGGCTTGAACAGGAAGCTGCACTAAATTTTTAATGGATTTAAAATCCTCAAATTGAGTGTTTAAATAGTTAATCGCATTGTAATCAGTTAATGCTTCAATACGTCGCACCCCAGAGCTAACCCCAGATTCTGAAATAATTTTAAAGTATTTTATATTTGAAACATTTCCAACATGAGTTCCACCACAGAGTTCGATGGATTCCCCCATGCTTATGACTCGGACTTCATCTTCGTACTTTTCACCGAATAAAGCCAAAGCTCCGTCTTGGACGGCTTCAGTGTAGGACTTAGATTCACTGTTAACTTGTGTTAATTTTTGAATCATAGAATTTACGGTATGTTCAATTTTAAAAATCTGATCTTCAGACAAAGGACCTTTGTTTGTGAAATCAAATCGAAGTTTTTCAGAATTAACTAATGATCCAGCTTGTTTTACATGAACACCTAGTTCAGTTCTTAAAGCAAAATGTAATAAATGAGTTGCCGAGTGATTTGACGCAGTTAAAGACCTTGTTAGTAAATTCACTTCTAATTCAACTTGATCAGATACTTTAAATGATCCTGCTTGAGTTTCTATCGTGTGAACAAAAACGTGATTGTATTTCTGAACATCTAAGACGTTAAAATATGATCTATGTTTAGACTCTAACTTAACATCAGATTTGTCATTTAATTTGTCGACTAATTTACTGTCCAATTTACCGTTTAATGAATAACCTTTTCCGGTGTCACAAGCTTGACCCCCGCCTTCCGCATAAAAAGGGGTTTGGTCAAAAACTACAAATCCAGTGTGGCCTTCCTTTAGTTCCTTAGTTTCCTTTAAACTTTCATTTTCTAAAACAAAGATTTTTTTAATTTGAGCTGATGATGTTAATTTATCGTAACCTAAAAATTTAGTTTTTTCTAAATCGTGGGTTTTAGTAATAATATCAGAATTATTGACCGAATAAGTTTTAGTACTTTTAACAGCCTTAGAAATCTCTTTGGCTTTCGTAAGCTGCTCAGTAAATCCCTTTTCATCAATGGATAAGCCCTGCTCTTGAGCCATCAACTGAGTTAAATCAGATGGAAATCCAAATGTGTCATAAAGTTTAAACACAAATTCACCATCAATAGATTTTGAATTTTTAGATTTAACTTTTTTGATTTCACTCGAAAGTAGTTCTGTTCCTTTATCTAAAGTTTCAAGGAATCTATCTTGCTCATCGATAACAGTTTGTATAATAAAATCTTTTGACTGATTCAGCTCAGGGTAAAAATCATTCATTGTGATGATCGCCTGTTTACAAACTTCAGGTAAAACCGAGGCCTCAGTTAAAGTTCTGGCATAACGAACGGCTCGTCTTAAAATACGTCTTAGTACATATCCACGACCTTCATTGGACGGGATCACGCCGTCAGACATTAAAAAAGTAATGGCTCTGGAATGGTCAGCAATCACTCTTAAAGCGGCTGCATTTTTATCATGTGTTGGCATATCAAAACTGTAATTCGTTTTCGAAATTCGACTAGCGACATCAATCAAAGGCATAAACAAATCTGTATTGTAATTGTTGGTGTGTCTTTGAAGAATTGAAGTGATTCTTTCAAGACCCATTCCAGTATCAATAGATGGTTTTGGTAGTGGATTTAATTTTTTATTTTCGTCTTCATTAAATTGCATAAAGACCAGATTCCAAATTTCAATGAATCGATCTCCATCGCCACCCATCACATTTTGTCTAGGATCACCACCAACGCTATCGCCTTGGTCATAAAAAATTTCAGAGCAAGGTCCACAGGGCCCAGTGTCCCCCATGCGCCAAAAATTATCTTTTTGGCCAAAGCGATAAATTTTATCGCTAGGTACACCAATGTGCTTCTTCCAAATGTCAGCGGCCTCATCGTCATCTTCATAGACAGTTACATAAAGGCGTTTAGGATCAAGATTATATTTTTTAGTTAACAGTTCCCATGCCATTTCAATGGCGCCCACTTTAAAGTAATCGCCAAAAGAAAAATTACCTAGCATTTCAAAAAAAGTATGGTGTCTGGCTGTGAAGCCCACATTATCAAGGTCATTGTGCTTACCGCCTGCGCGAACACACTTTTGACTGCTAACAGCTTTTTTAGATTTTGGGGCCGGTTGTTCACCAGTAAAGACACCCTTAAATTGATTCATTCCTGCATTGTTAAATAAAAGTGTAGGGTCATCAGCTGGAATTAAAGATGAGCTTTTAAAAAGTTGGTGATCATGTTTTTCAAAATGATCTAAGAATTTTTTTCTGACTTCATAGCTTTTCATATTTGCACGTCTCTTTAATTAATTTTTAAATTTTGAATTAATATAACTTTAATCTAAATCATAATTTATATCGTAATTCGAATGCTCTGATTCAAGACCTTTAGCTTTCATCGAACCTAATGCTTTATAACATGTTTCTCTTTGAAAGCCACGGCTTGAAAGTAGTCTCATAGCTTTCTGTTTGTCTTCGAAATCTAAGTTTTGATAAGCTTTAAATTTCTTGATTAAGTAATTTTGAATCGATTGTATTTCAATCTCTTCGGAAAATTCGACGGTGGGCAAGCCTTTGTCTTCTAAATAATTGATAATAAAAAAATAACTTTTATTTTTTAAAGTCAGAGATCTTGCCACTTTCGCGGAAAGTTCGTCGTCTGGTAAAAACCATTTTTGATCGATGGCTTTTTGGACAGCTTCATTAATTTTTTCTGGCTCATAAATTTTTTTTTGTGCAAGCTTTTCTTTAATCTCTTTGACGGAATGGTCCCTACGCGCCAAATAGTCAGCAATTTTATGAAGTATGGATTCCTTTGAAGACATAATTTAGGTATAATAGAATTTCGAAGTAAATGACAGCTTCTAAATCGGAACATATCCTAATTATTATTTTGGAGTTCATATTAAAAATCCGGACAACTTTAAAGATCAAGTAGCTAGTAACGAGGCAGTAGATTCATCATTTTATTATATTCAAAACCTTGTGACTTGTTTTGGTCTAGGGCTAATCCCCTTCGCGCCAGGAACGTTTGGAAGTTTATTTGGTTTGGCTTTAGTTTTTATCCTTAGCTTTTTAAGTTGGCCTATATATTTTGCTACCACAATTTTAATTTGCGCCGTGAGCCTTTGGCTTGTGGGTGTATATCTTAATTCAACCTTATCTAAAGATCCTAAAGAAGTGGTGATTGATGAAGTTGTTGGTATTTTAGTCACTTTTCTATTGGTCCCTGTGTCATGGGTTAATCTGGTTATAGGGTTTTTACTTTTTAGATTTTTTGATATTGTAAAGCCACCACCGATTTCATTTTTTGACCGTAAAGTCCCAGGTTCAACTGGAGTCATGGCCGATGACATTGTTGCTGGGGCTATAGTAAATCTTATTTTTCACTTTTTAATTTTACCAACAGGAACGCTGGGGAAAATTGAAATCTTTTTTGGACTTTAATAACAATTAAAAAACGGAGTTTTTAAATTGAGCCAGACATTGAATTTAAAATTAAACATAAGACATGATGTCGTAAACTTATTATCTCTAAAAAATTGGACCGTGGGCTTTGCTGAAAGTTGCACAGGGGGACTGATTTCAAGTCAGCTGACTGAACTTGCTGGGGTGTCCAAAGTTTATAAGGGCAGCGTTGTGTCTTATTCAAACCAAGTTAAAGCTGATGTCTTGGGTGTTTCTGAAAAAGAGTTGCAAGATCATGGGGCGGTGAGTTCTGAAGTGGCAATTAAAATGGCAAAGGGTGCAAAGTCTGTTTTAAAAACCAATGTTGCGCTAAGTGTTACGGGCATTGCTGGTCCAGGGGGCGGATCTTTGGAAAAGCCTGTGGGCTTAGTTTTCATTGCTGTGGTTGGTCCAGATTTTGAAAAGGTTGAAAGACATGTTTTTACAAGTTCTAATGGAGATCAACTTTCTAGGCACGAAATCCAACTTGAGTCTTCTAAAAAAGCCTGGGAATTATTAAATAATTATTTAGCTAATAATTAATTATTAAATTTATTAAAAAAATTAACAAAGGAAGAGACGTATATGAAAGAGACATCAAAACAAATGGCAGATAAAAATGGTGATAAAACAAAAGCCTTAGACTTAGCTCTTTCGGCGATTGAAAAACAATTCGGCAAGGGTTCAATCATGCGCTTAGGCGATGGTTCAAGTTTGTCCGATGGAATGACATTCATAAGTACTGGCGCTTTAAGTTTAGATATTGGGCTTGGAACTGGTGGACTTCCAAAGGGTCGTATTATTGAAATTTACGGACCAGAAAGTTCTGGAAAAACAACTTTAGCTTTATCAGTTATTGCTCAAGCGCAGAAAGCGGGTGGAACAGTGGCTTTCGTTGATGCTGAACATGCTTTAGATATTAACTACGCTGAAAAACTTGGAGTTAAAATTCAAGATATGTTGGTGTCACAACCAGATAACGGAGAGCAAGCTTTAGAAATCACAG
The DNA here is from genome assembly GCA_043764155.1 of Bdellovibrionales bacterium. Taxonomy (GTDB): domain Bacteria; phylum Bdellovibrionota; class Bdellovibrionia; order Bdellovibrionales; family UBA1609; genus JAMLIO01. The sequence goes on along the minus strand of JAYUKW010000030.1, from coordinate 30,645 downwards.
AGACTCTTGTAAGGTCAGGCGCGATTGACGTTGTTGTTATTGACTCTGTTGCGGCTTTAACTCCTAGAGCAGAAATCGAAGGCGACATGGGGGATAGCCACATGGGTCTTCAAGCAAGACTTATGTCACAAGCTTTAAGAAAATTAACAGGTATTATTAGTCGTAGTAATACTATGGTGATTTTCATTAACCAAATTCGTATGAAAATTGGTGTTATGTTTGGTAACCCAGAAACTACAACTGGTGGTAACGCACTTAAATTTTACGCTTCGGTTCGTTTAGATGTAAGACGTGTTGGATCTATTAAAAATGGAGAAGACATAGTTGGTAACCGTACAGCTGTTAAAGTTGTGAAAAATAAAATGGCGCCTCCATTTGCAAAAATTGAATTTGATTTGATGTATAATCAAGGAATTTCTGTTGAGGGTGATATTTTAGATCTAGCCGCTCAACATGAAATTGTTGAAAAAGCAGGTGCTTGGTTTAGCTACGAAGGCGAACGTTTGGGTCAAGGACGCGAAAATTCAAAAGTGTTCTTGAAAGAAAATCCAAAAATTTTAGAAGAGATCAAACAAAAAGTTTTGATTAAAACCGGAATTATTAAAACCGAAATGAAAGCGGCTCCAAAAATGGATGAGATGAAAGAGGCTTTAGAAAAAGAAGCAGCTAAAAAATCCAAAAAGAACTAATTTTAAAAATTCAATTTACAAAAAAGGGATAAAATTTAAATTTTATCCCTTTTTTTTTTAACTAATTCAAACATAAAGCTTTTTTAAAAAGACCTTTATGTTTGTAATATTTCAAATTTTGTTTGCGTATAAAATTATTTTGCCCATAATTTAAGTATGAATATATTAAGTCTGCTATCAAAAAAAACACGTTTAAACAAAATCACAAAAATTTTAATTAGATCCATTCAAGTTTTGTTTTTGGGCTGGGTTACAATGGGGGCAGAGTCGTGCCAGCCGGTCGAAGTTGTTGCCTATAAGCCAACAAGTGTTGAAGAGCAAAACTTTTTGACCAATCAGTGGTGTGGTTATGATATGGCAACCTACCCGAATATCCCTAATACAAAAATCAAAACATTATATAAGGTTAAATTGGATGTCTTTGGTCGTTTAAATATCGCTTCGGTCACTCAAGCACAACAATATTTTATTAAACAGAATTTTAATTTAACTTGTAATTTCACAGCACAAAGCCAAATGAGATGCGACGGTCAAGACGTTAGTTATCAACCTTTTGATCAGTACGTTGTGACTGACATGTTGCTTAGATTTTTTCCTGGGTTAGTTTTGACACAACTTAGTTTATGTTCGGGCAATCAGTTGGGCGAGTTCTAGAGGGCCTAAGTGCGTTAGCCATTAATCCTTGGCCCGAAGGGCCTAAGTGCGTTAGCCATTAATTTTAGATGCGCATCGATTACTGGAAAAGAGGACCTGGTTGTTTTTTTGCACTTAATTCAGAAGAAATAATATCGCTTTCAACTATTTTTACATAATGTTCAATCCAATCGAACCTAAAGCCATATTTTGAGATCTGAGCAATTGGATTTAAACGATCATAAAAAATTAAATCTGAAAATCGAATCCAAGCCGTTTCAGAAGAGTCATTGGCTCGAATTGATCGGCTTTTAGATTCTATGCTTAAAATATTGAAGTGATCCATAAGTCCAGATAATGAAAAATGGGCGGATCTAGATTGGGTCATATGATCTTTTGCAGGTTTAGATACCAAATTGGCTTTGACTAAAAAATTAAAAAAACTAAACACTGAGCGATTACTATTCTTAGCTTGCTCTTCGAAATAATTTAAGGCGCTTGGAAAGGCACTTAAGCTTAAGTCTAAAAGCTTTCTAATATCCATTGAATTCAAGACCTCTGAAGATTCTAATAAGTTAAATGAACCAAAAAGTACAAGTTGTCTGGATTTGTTGTAAGGACTTAAAAAAACTAATCTTGAGATTAAAAGTTCAGTTATGGTTGAAATATACTGAAGTCTGTTTTTATTAGCATGTGGACGAATGACTCGGGTCCGATCATAGCTTTGATCTTCGGTTGTTTGATCGCCTAAATCCTGCCCGCGTTGATACAAGTTAACAAGTATTTCAAACTGGTCACGAAGTTGAGGCGCTGACAAAACTAATATTTGAGACACTAGATCTGTAACTTTTAAAATTGGAATTTTTTTAATGGCATAGAGTTCAAATAAAAATTTGTCATCTAAAGTTCCTGTTTCTGGATCATAAATAGGGATAGATTTACTTGGGTATGAATTCATAAATTTAAATCGTTTAATATCATCTAAAAATAACACTTCATAACCAGGTATGTATTTTGAAGTCCAAACATTTAAGTTAGCTTTAAGTTCTTTTTCAGTAATCTGGTCACTTGTTTCAAAAATTTTAAATAATTCCAAACCGCCATTAAGTTTTTCTAAACTAGGTCTAAAAAAACTTAAAGATTTTAAAATACCTTCTGTGATATTAGATTTAAATTTCGTATCTTGACGTCCAAATCCCGAAGGTAACTTTAAATTTTGGTTCGCATTTAAAATGGGTTTAACGATATCGTATCTGAATGGTGTCAGAAAGTTAGAACAAATGCCTTCAGCATAAACTGATGGGCTAAATATAAAAAATATTAAAATAATTTTTAATTTTGAATACAATTTAAAGACCCCTATTTTAACTTCTAAAGCTTTACTCTAATGATTCAAGCCTTGTGCCACTAATTCGATGAGCCATAATCTAAAGACGTTAAAAGCGTCATAAAACCTAATAAATAATGACAAAAAACGTCACTATTTATTAAAAAAATGTATTTTAATAACGCTAGTAAAATTCATAGAACTGAAGAACACTCACGAGTAAAATTCAGTTGACTGAATTTTACTCGTGCGACATTAACCCGACTTTTAAATCAGTTTTTCGGCAAATTCGATCATCTGCTGCTTCATATCTTGGTTGTAGATAAGAAGTAATCCCTTGGCATCCCGAATATATTTAAGGATTTTAATATTTAAAACACCTAATTTTTCGAAAACGGCTTGTTCGTAGGTCGAAGAGGTTAAACCAAATCCTGAGATAAAAAGACCGACTTGAACTGATGTTGATAGTTTAAAATCGTTAGTTTCAAGCTTCTTTGTAAGCGCAAAAAGCCAATCTTTGTGACCTGTAAACATGATTCTGGTTTTATTAGGCTCATATTCTGATGATGCAATAATTTGAGGATAGGGAATATCCATACTTAAAGAAATTCTATTCATTTTGTTTAGTGAATTAACTAAACCTAAATCAGAACTTACAGTTAATATTGGTTCAACGTGACTAACACATAAATTTTCTAACTGTTCCATCATATTCCTTATCAAAGTTATTCGTATTATTTAGTCAGTTTTTAATTTAATAATTTAAGCCATATTTTAATCTAAATTTTTAACCAAAGTCCCCAAACAATTCGTCTTCCACGACCCAATAGCTAAGGGTACTTTATACTTTTTTGCTAATTCCACAGCTCTGGATTGAACGACCTTGCTGCCCCAATAACATAAGCTGAGCAGACAGTCGTAATCTAGTTCTTTAATAAGCTTGGCTTTTTTGAATTCGTTTGGAGGTCCATTTAAAATGCCGTCTACATCTTTGTAAAGCTCACATTGTCTGGCCTTAAAATGGGCGGCTAAAGCCACAGCGGTTGTGTCTGTCCCACCACGACCCAGTGTTGTTACTTCTTTTGTTATTGGATCAACTCCTTGAAAGCCTGCAATCACAACTACTTTTTTATTTTTTAATTCGTCTTCAATGCGAATAGGTTTTATTTCTTTAATATAGGCGTAACCATGTTTATTAGACGTCATAATTCCAGCCTGACTTCCAGTGAAGCTTATGGCCGAAATTCCCAGTTTTTGTAATGCAATGGTCATCATCGACATACTGATCCGTTCACCTGCAGAAATGAGCATGTCAAGTTCGCGAGCAGAGGCTTTATCAAATAAATCACGGCCCATTTTAAGTAAAGTGTCCGTGGTGTTGCCCATAGCGCTGACGACAATAATCATGGGCTCGTGTTTAATTTTTAAAGATTGGGCAATTTGATCTGCTATAATTAAAATCTGTTGAGGTGTGGCTAGTGCGCTGCCGCCGTATTTTTTTACAATCATGATTAGGAGTGTAACTTCAATTAAAGTCTTAGGTTAGTTTTTCTTAAAAACCCAGCCACTTTTTTTGCACTGCCGATGGGAATGCGAATCCGGTGAGAAGACACCTGTTTGGGCACAATGCCATGAACTAGTTCTGGGTTAAGTTGCATTATATCTAATCTATTTGCACCTAAGTGTTCGGCTAGTCGAAATAAATCAGTGCCTCCAGGAACATAGGTGTAATTGTACTCTAAAGCTTTGCCGTTAGATTTTTTAAACCCATAAAGTTTTGGTGCCTTAGCGATCATGGTGGCCGCAATCAATTTTGGAACGTAGTCCCGAGTCTCTTTGGGAAAATCATTTTTTTGCGATAAAATCCAAAAGTCTTTTGAATTATGTTTTAAAATTAATTTTTTAAGGCGTGTTTCACCCATATTATAAGCTGAAGCTGCGAGATACCATGACCCAAACTGTTTTTTTAAATCACTCAAATAACGTGACGCCGCCCAAGTGCTTTTAATAATGTCCCTTCGCTCATCGATCCACCAGTTGTGTTTTAGTCCGTATCTTTGTGCCGTAGGTAAAATAAATTGCCAGTATCCTACAGCATCTGCAGTGCTGACGGCTTGTGAAGAAAATCCACTTTCGACCATTGCAAGATAACATAAGTCCCTGGGTAAGCCCTGTTGATCTAGTAAGCGATGAATGTGTGGAATATATTTATCAGACCTATCTAACCAAACTTGAAACCATTTTTTGCCTCTATTTTGGAAGTAGTTAACCCACTTTGAAACTTTTGAATTGTAAGTGATTGGGATGTCAAATCTAAGTGATTGATCAGATTGTGATGAGGATTGAATCGAAGCTGGCGGAATTGAAGCCTCCACCCATGTCGCACAAACTAAAATTGAAAAGAGATATATAAATTTTTTGAACTTCACTTCTTTTAGTGTAGAAAACAATTTAGCAAAGACCAAGGTTTAAAAAAATTCCAAAGCTACAAATGTGATGTTATAATTAAAGTTATGACGTCATCAAAAAAACACCTGACCAAAGTCGTGCCTTTTAAAATAAAGAACTCGGATTCAAAAAAATCTGAATTAAATGACGATTCATTTTCAGACACATTATCAGAATTATTAACTGATCCAAAATTGAAAGCTCTTCAAGATGCTATCGATCGGGGTCAATATTTTTTATCTTCAGATCAAGTGGCAGATTTATTTTTAAAAAAATCGAGCGCGAATCAGAAAAGTAGAGATGCTGATTGCGGCAAAAGTAAAAAAAATAAAGCTTCTAAAGATGCAAATTTAGAAAGCACAAAATTACGAATACTTAAAAAAAATGAAGGATAGTGGCCATGTTTCGTCTACATTGACAATTTTTTAGCCTAGGATTAAGTCTAGTTAGCACTAGGAGGCCTAATGTTAGTTCTGACAAGGAAAGTTGGAGAATCTATCATAATTGATGACCATATTAAAATTCGCGTGGTTCAGCTTAAGGGCAAGCAAGTTCGCCTAGGTATTGAAGCTCCTAAAGAAACAAAAATTCACAGGGAAGAGGTTTATTCGACGATTCAGGATGAAAATATTGGATCTTCTCAATCAGATATAGAAGTTGTTAGAAAAGCGTCTAAAGAATTAACCAAAACAAGTCGAGATCCGAAAGAATCCTAGATATAAAATTTATTTAAGACCCTACAAGATTTGCATCTCATTATTAAACGCTGACTTAAATCAAAATTGACGCAGAACTGTAGTAAATTGTGGCACTTAGCCCAGATCTATGATGGGATAATTTAATATTAGAGGTAAGTCATCAACGTTGGAGGGGGGAATTCCATGCTTGATATCAATACAGTTGTGGGTCAAATCAGTGCACCAGAAGATGAAGTTCTCATTTTTCCAGAGGGACTTTTGGGGTTCTCTCACTTCAAAAAATTTATATTTGTGAATGACCCAAAAGATGATGTTTTTGTATGGCTTCAAAGCTGTGACAAAAAAGAAGTAGCCTTTCCGGTTATAGAAGCCGGATTTATCACAGACATTCAAAATCTTGAATTGACTCGCGCCGATCGTCAAAAGTTAGCCTTAGATGATAAGGATCAGCCAGATTATTATTGTATAGTTCGTGTTGCCTCTGAAGCCGAGGGGATGACTGCGAACTTAAAAGCGCCTATTGTTATCAATCAAAAAGACAGGGTTGGTTACCAGTTTATTATGGCTAATCAAAAGCTTCAGGTTCAATATCCTGTTTTTGAGGTCTTAAAAAATAGGGTTGGTGATGATGTCAGAGAAGACGCCGAATTACTTTGAGCTGTATATTTACGGAGTTAAGAGTTTCGAAGAGGACCTTGTGTCCTCTTTTCTTTTTGATCTGGGTGCGAGTGGCGTTTGTCAAAAACTAGATTTCATTCAGACGCCAGAAAATTTTGATCCTCGAATTTTAGAAAAAGAAATTACAGACCTTGTTGTTTATTTCGAAAAATCAATTCAGCATGAGCAGTTTTTATTTTTAAAAAATTACTGTGATCGATTCGAAATCAAAGAAGAGCTTCAAAAAGACTGGCTCAACGAATGGAAAAAACATTATAACCCTTTAGAAATTGTTCCTGAATTTTGGGTTGTACCTGAATGGATTAAATTTGATGCTCCCAAAGATAGGCAAATTTTAATTAGTCCTGGATTGGCTTTTGGAACGGGGACTCATGCCACTACTCAGCTTATGGCCGAAATGATTAATGATGTGCTTAATAGCGTGCAGGAAAATGAAAACCTCTATGATCGATTTTTGGATTTAGGTGCAGGCACTGGAATTTTAAGTATCTTTATGTATCTTAAAGGGATCAAAAATGGCGTTGCCACAGAAATTGACCCTATGGCCAGAGAAAAATGTGTTGAAAACTTAGAAATAAATCAAATCAATACCATCAGTGTTGAAGATGAAAATTTTATTTATAAAATCAAATCTCCATACTCGTTGGTTGTGGCCAATATTATTGATGGTGTTTTGGTGAATTTAGGGGAGAGTATTAAAAATAGTTTTTCTAAAACTTTAATCGTGTCTGGAATTATAGACGAACGAAAAGAATTTTTTGAAAGAGAATTTGTTACAAAGTTGAATTTAAAAGTTCTTAAAGCTAGCCGAAAAGAGATTTGGTGGGGCTATGTTTTAGAACGACCTTAAAGTAAAATCGTAATTCAAGATAAAAAGGTATAGATAGGTTTATAATGCGAAGATATTGGGTCGATGAAAAACTAGAAGTTGAAATTCCTTTTGCAATTGCAGGAGAGCTTTTTAAACATATTCATATCGTCTGTCGTCGAGACGTGGGTGATCGGTTTGAACTTTTAAGTCTTGGAAAACTTTATTTAGTCGAAGTAAAAGACATACATAAATCAGTTATGGTGGTGGATGTATTAAATCAAATAGAAATCCCAGCACTTAAAAAACCTCATATACATTTAGCCTTGTCCTTACCTAAAATTAAAACCTTCGAAGACGTTGTTGAAAAATCCGTGGAGCTTGGAGTTTATAGTATTTATCCATTTTATTCTGATTTTAGCTTTTTTAAATCCAAAGATAGGGTGCAAGAAAAATCAAATCGATTAAGAAAAATTGTGATCTCAGCCTGCCAACAAAGTGCCAGGTCAGAGGAAATGATTATCCACCCTACGAAATCTTTTAAAGAGATCTTAAGTTTGCTCTCAAAGAAAAAACAAGAAGGCCTTGTTCATAGCTATGCTTTTTATGAAGGCAAAGCCAAAAGTTTAAGTGAGCACTTTGCAGAGCATGTAGCCGATGACCTAAATAATAAAGTATCGGATATTTGGATTTTTATTGGTTCGGAAGGTGGATTTTCAGTCGCTGAGATCGCTGAATTTCAAAAAGTCCAAATTCCATCATTATCAATCGGAGAGCAGGTTTTGAGGGTTGAAACGGCTTGCGTATCCATTATCTCCGTTTTAAAGTATCAGTATAAATTGTTTTAAAGGGGCATATGGAAGACATTGATGAAGAGATCCAGTTTAAACCACTGTCTGATGGCTTAGGTTTTCATCAAAAAAAAATAAAGCTTGAAGCTGGAAATTTAGATTTCTTAAGTTTAGGAGCTGCATCTAAACAAGGTATTCAAAAAAATAACGTTCATGTCACACCAGTTATTAAATTAGAAAATAAAACTGAAGACTTTAAAAAAGAACTCACTCCTGTTTGGTCACAAAAAGCGTCGAAAACACAACACTCGTGGGGCGGCGATGTGGACTTAGGGCTTACCCCCAGAGAAGACGGCGTGGTTGATCGAGACAGCTTAAGTCGACCTCTTTTAATTGATAATCCATTTTACGTTCCACGGACCTCGCTTTCACCCGTTGAAGTGGTGACATTAAAATTTTCAGGCCACGATGGGTTAAGAAAAGTTAAAACTAAACCTGCCGTCACTTCTTTTTTAGCCATTATGATGGATGTACTAACTTTGATTTCTCTGTGTATGATATTTTTAACTTTTTACTTTGCATCCACAGGACAAAGTTTGTCAGAAGTAATTTTGGCTATGCCCCATAATGCGGCCTTAAAAAATCAATTTGTTGGACTAACAATTTCTATTGGATTTTTATATTTAATTATTTCTAGATGTTTGTTTAGCCGAACTATTGGCGAGTGGATGTTTCATTTGCAATTGGGCACCGAGGAAGATCAAGACAGGTCTACATATCCTGTTAGAGTTTTTATTAGAACATTAGTTGTTTTTGCAACAGGATTTATTTTATTCCCAATCACGTCTTATTTTTTTAAAAAAGACTTTCTAGTTTATTTCACTGGTCTTGAGCTTCATGTTGAAAAAATCTAAAAATTTTTTAATTGAATTTAAGTCTGAAACAAAAAACAAAAAAATCGTTTTTACGAATGGCTGTTTTGATATTCTCCATGTGGGACATTTAAGATATTTAATGGAAGCCAAAAAGCTTGGGGACGTCTTAGTAGTGGGTCTTAACTCAGATGAAAGTGTCGCTCGCCTCAAGGGTCCAGAACGGCCGATCTGTCCAGAGGCAGAAAGAATGGAAATGCTTCTAGGTTTAAAATCGGTGGATTATGTTTTTCTTTTTTCAGAAGACACACCCGAAGATCTGATTTGCCAAATCAAGCCTGATATTTTATGTAAGGGCGGGGATTGGGACAAATCAAAAATTATTGGATCAACATTCGTTGAATCCTATGGTGGCAAAGTTAAATCTTTAAACTTTGAGATAGGTCATTCAACAACAAATATTGTTGAAAAAATATTAAGTCTAAAAAAATAATGATATAGAAAATTTAATTTTTACTAAAAATATATTTTTAGATTCATTTTATTTAAAACTGATATGAAACGATGATGTTGGGGTTCCAGCCCCCATCAATTGTATAGTTCTGAGTAAAAGTTAATAAATAATGATCTATTTCAACGTGCACTGAAGCGAAATAAGTATGGATCCATATATTATCTTTTTCGTCTAAACTTGAATCCGTAATTTGCCGCCCATTGCTCGAGCCAGAAAATGTAGAAGAGAGCTTACTGTAACTTGCTCCTGCTTTGACTGAAAACTGTTTAAAGTTTTTACCTGCAATCAGTTGAAGTCCAGATTCTTGGAAAGACAAGGTGTCTTCAAAATTTAAATAATTTGTAAATAATGATATAACTGGCAAAACAATAAAATCTTCAAGGTTTAAAGGATGCCAAGATAAAACCCCACCAAAACCTGAGGCTTGGGTTGTTCCGAATGAACTTAAGCTTGAAGAGATAGTGAGTTCTAATCCATGAACTAAAGATTTTTTTATGAATAACTGAGTTAAAATCAACTCGTCTTTGATATTATCAGTTGGAAAGTTATCTTTAAGATCACTTAAGTTTCGATAAGATATGGAAGTTCCCACTTCGAGTCCTGGTTTAGAACCTAGGAAATAAGGGCGTGTCATGACTTGCTGGGCGTATGAGTTTGAAAAATAGGGTAGCACTGACCTTCTCTCCGCTTTATTCATAAAGCCCGGGAAGACTTCAGCCTGGGCTTCTGATGAGAGTGCTAAAAGTAATACTATAAAAAGAAAAAGTTTTTGACTCACCATATTCTGGATTTAAATATTACATTAAAAAATCTTTACGTCGATAGACTTTAAGAAAATATATTATTATTGATTTCAGATGAAATGCGGCTGGCCAAACCATATGAAGGATGACCGCTTGATAATCTATTTAAGCTTGGTGAAATATTATTTATCAAAGTGTCACGAACTTGCTGATTTTGAAAGTTCATTGTGTCTCCATTAATAATTACATCTAAACTATAAACAGCTAAGTTTTGTGCTTCAATAGATGAGTCATCAGCAATCATTTGGCTTAAAAATCTTAAGTCGCTTGCGGATCTGTAGTTGTTTAAAATCGATTGATCTACGCTTTGCATGTCAGATGAATTTGCGTATTGGGATAAAACTAAAAATGAAGCTTTTGTTTTTAAAGCCACTATTTCATTTAGTGCTGAATTTGAAAGTGTAGTATCAGAAGAGTTTAATCCCAAACTTAAGTACTCTAGATATTCTACTTCTGAAATTGAAGAGCTTGAATAAAGTCGTTTTGCAATTACAAGCCCTGCTGATGTAAATTCATCTGGAATCACATCAGATTGTGTGTTGTCAGGCAGAGTGTTTCCGCCGCCGCCTATAGTAATGCCGCCTGAATTATTTCCGGTCTGTGTTTTAACTTTTGGCAGGTCTTGAGTGACTTGGCTGACAACAGATCCAACAAGAGGAAGAACTGAACTTGATGATTTTTCATCATTACGATTATATTTTAGTTTCTCTGAATCAAATTTATTGTTTATATCTGCTTGTTTAAGTTCAGAAGTTGTAGAGTCCCCAGTCGTCTGTTCGTCAGCCGCTTCTTCTTCACCGTCAGCTTCAGGTCGTCCTGTCGGGGGTGCGGTAGGGATTTGATCATCAATTCTGGCATCTATATTTGGAATATCATTTAATGAAGCTCTTGAGCTTGAAACATTAAATAAAGTGCTTCGTCCTTTAAAAAAACCTGTCTCAGATCTAGATGTTAGTGGCTTAGAATTTAAATCTTGATTAGATGTGATTTGTTTTGAATTAGATAATGTTGAAAAAGTAGTTTGATCAGAATCAATTAATAAAGAATTTGAATTGAAATCAACAGGATGATTATAAATCACCAAGGCTAAAAAAAAGCCGGAAATGAACATAATTGTGCTTTTGAACATTGATTCCATATCCCCTCTTACTGACTTCAATTGAAGTGTTAATTTTATTTAGGAAATTGCATGAGATATGCCAATATATTGAAGCCTGTAAGCCACTTAAGGGCTTTTTGTAAAAAAATAGAGCACTGTTTATTTTCATGTCACTAAAAATTCGACACTATTCTCGAAATGAGACAGGTCGAAATTTATCAAAATGGTTAGCGAAATTGTTTAAAGGCAATAATTTTCAAGCCCAAAGTCCCTGACACTCAGTCTATAATTGCAACCCAACAATGAATCCGGACTTTTTAAACCAATACATAATGGCATAATAATCTAAACGTGGGGTCGAAAAAAATGCTGGGTCATGAAATCATACATCTGTTAGATCTAAAAAATACGGCCTTAGAAGATTTCGCAAACCAAAATGATTTGTTTCTAAAATTAGCTCATAAAAAAGTGATTTCGGTAGATCACTTCAAAGTTTTTTATAGACGTCGAGAAGAAATTTTACAAAAAATTAGTAAAATAGATATTTTGATTGAAAGGGCTTGTTCCTTCAGAGAAATGGATTTTGTTGAAACTTCACAATCAAAAACACAAGTCATAGATAAACAAAAAATAAAAAAACATTGGGTGACTAAAATCATTGAACAAGATTTAGAAATTATGACAATGTATGCAGAGTCGAATTCTAGCTTGTTAGAATAAAAAATATATAATCAGTAATTGAATGATGTAATTTCACATTAATTGATAAAACAAACCAGTGGAATGAAACTAAGATAATGAAACTAAACTGGATTTCTGAAATAAAAAAAATTCCAGACCAATTAAACATTGTTAACCTAAATTATATTAATTCATCAGCATTACAAAATTCATCCAAAGATGTGTCTAAAGATATCATAGATATTTTTTGTTTTGATGAAATTAATCCACTGGATGCTCCGACAAGAAATTTCTTTGTTTGGCTCCAGCCTACAGATTTGTTAGATACTAAAATCTATAAAACTTTTAGAGATTCAAATCAATTTCTTGGAACACTGGGTCCTTTTCTAGATCAAGAACAGATTGATAATATTATTGAATCAACCCAAGACAGAACAATAAAAAATTTAAGACAAATTCAAATTATTCAAAAAGCTAAAAATCAAAATCTTCAAATTGAAAATCAAGTCAAAAACTTAAATACTGAAGTAGAACAAAAAACTCAAGAGCTATTTGATTACAGACTTCAACTAGAGTCTAGAGTTTCATTTGAAAAAGATTCTATTTTAATATTAAAAAACTTACTTGAGGCTTCAAGTTTTTTTTCTTTTCATAAAATAATGATTAATTCGTTTAAACCTTATCAAGTTCAAAACTTTATTCTTTTCTATAAAAATCCAAGCGGACAATATTGTATTCAATCTGAATCTGAACGATTAAAAAAGTATAATTTTAGTTTTGATCAAATGATGGATATGGATAAATTTAACTGGGCCAATATATCTTCAAATCCAGTCTTAGAATTTAGACTTTATTCGATTGGCGAAAATAATGATTATTATCTTGGGTTTGAATTTTCAACCTTTAGTTTGGAACACTTAAATATAATCCAAGAGCATCTTAATTACTTGCAGTTCATATTTAAAATGGTTTTGGATTACTTATACGACAAAGATAAAATTATTAAAGACTCGTCACTTTGGTCTTCATCTTTTGACAGTTTAGATGATCCCATTTTGATTATTGATTCCTTTTACAAAGTTGTTAAATCAAATATCAAATCCCATCAGAAGGGTCAGAATTGCTTTAAAGCTTTATTTGATCGAAGTTCACCTTGTGATAATTGTCCTATAAAAGCCAATTTGCCAATTTCAAAAGGACTCCAAAGATCAACTACAAACTTAAATGACTATAACTTGCATTCTTTTCCTGTGGAATTATCTGACGACTTAGATCACAGGCTTTGGATTCATCACTATGAAAGTGTGGCCTCAATTAATGAACTTAAAGCCCAATACATAAAGTCAGAAAAGTTTTCTTATTTAGGTCAGTTGGTTGATAAAGTGATTCATCAGATTGCCAACCCCTTAACTGGGATGAAGTCGTCTGTTGAATTCATGCTTTCAAAAAATCCAAAAGAATTAGAAGAAGATTTAACCGAAATCCAAAATGGTGTCCTAAGATGCTTTGAAATTATAAATAACTTAAAAGAATTTTCGAAGTCAGAGGTCAATTTAACAAAAGTCGAACTATCGCAAATTGTTGATAGAACCTTAATCCTAATGAAAAGTATCACCAGAGATATTGATATCGAAACTGAAGACTTGGCAGGTGTGTATGTTCATTGCCCAAATGGTTTAGTACAACAGGTGTTGTTTAATATGATTTTTAATTCCTGTCAGGCAATGAATTATAAAGGCTTAGTTAAACTTAAATCCTATAAAGAGGATGGTTTCATAAACCTTATAGTTTCGGATTCGGGTCCAGGTATTAGTCCAAGTTTAAATGAAAAAGTTTTTGACCCCTTCTTTTCAACTAAACCTAAAGATCAGGGGACGGGGATTGGGCTTTTTTTATCCAGACAGATTTTAAGACAATTCGGTGGAGATTTAATTGTTCTGAACAACTTGAGTCCTGGGGCACAGTTGTGTATTAAGTTTCCTATAAGGACTTAAATGAATATTTTAATCGCAGATGATGAGCTTTTAATTCGAAAAACATTAAAAAAAGTTTTTGAACAAAAAGGCTTTAATGTTTTGATGTGTGCAGACGGTAAAGAGGCGATTGATCAGTGGCTTGGTTTTAAACCAGATCTTGTGATTCTAGATGTGATTATGCCTAATATGGGCGGTGTTGATGTGCTAAAATACATTACTAAGAACGAAAAATTTCAAAATTCTAAAATTATTATTATATCTGCGTATTCTGCTGGTGGAACTAAAGAAGAGTTTTTGAAATTAGGGGCTACTGAATTTGTTAGAAAGCCTTTTGAAAATGTATTTAATTTCGCAGATCATTGTCTTTCACTTTTAGGAACAGCTCAATGAGGGTGATTTCAGGGAAGTTTAAAGGCCACAATCTTATTGCTTTTAAGGCTGATCACATCCGTCCAACTACAGACTTTGTCAAAGAAACGATTTTTAATATGTTGGCGGCTTATATTGATGAGGCCACAGTGCTAGATCTTTTTTCAGGAACAGGCTCGTTAGGCATTGAAGCTCTTTCTAGAGGGGCTAAAAGCGTTCACTTTGTTGATGATCACCCGAAATCTATTCAAATTTTAAAACAAAATCTTGAAAAATTAAAAATTGTAGATGGTTTTAAAATCACTAAATTTGATGTTTTAAAGTTTTTAAAAACTAAAAAAACAGATGTTGAAATAATTCTGGTTGATCCCCCTTTCACAGAAAAAATGGCCGATCAAGTGATGAAGACTTTGGCAGAAAATCATGACGACCAGTTAAAGTTTGTATGTATTGAGTCAGTTAAAAATGAAGTCATTTTGGATGAATATGGAAGTTTAAGGCTCCATAAAAGAAAAGACTACAAAGATAAGTTTTTATCAGTTTATAAAAATGAAGCACTAGATCCGTCTTAAGCTTCGCACTTTTTAACCTCATTATTTATGTACTTCTACGACTTCTTTATTGAACACAAGCCTAATTTGATCTATTTTCAAATTCAATTTACAAATCTTAAATTTAAACTTTAGGCCGCAAATATAGCCTAGTTGCAATAGAACAAAGGTTTTTATGAAAGCTGTTTACCCAGGATGTTTTGATCCCGTAACCAAGGGGCACATTGATGTGATTCAACGTGTATCAAGATTATTTGATGAAGTGATTGTGTTAGTTTCAGCGTCTTTTGAAAAAGGCTCGTTCTTAACTGTGGATGAGAGAATTGAGTTATTAAAAGATGCGGTCAAAGATATCAAAAATGTCAAAGTAGATTCTTGGGATGGCTTAACTGTAAGTTACTTAAAAAAACAAAATACGAATATTATTATCCGTGGTGTACGTTCAACAATGGATTTTAGACAAGAGCAAACATTGGCCAACATAAATCTTGAAATTGATTCCAACGTTGAGACTTTGTTGTTTTGCTGTCGACCTGAATTTAGAGATGTCTCTTCTAGAACTATCAAAGAGATGGCTCACTTCGGTGCTCCCTTTGAAAAGTTCGTAACTCCCTACACAGCCGAATTTTTACATAAAAAAATTAAAAAAATAAATGGAGCTAAAAAATGATTGAACTCTCAGAAAGAGCAAAGAAATTAAAACCTTCCACTACCCTAGAGCTTGCGGCTAAAGCCAAAAGTTTAAAAGATGCGGGTCAAGATATTTTGTCTCTGACTGTGGGCGAGCCTGATTGGCCAACTGTGGACTCTGCGGTTCAAGCTGGAATTGCGGCTATAAAAAATGGTGTAACTAAATATACACCTGCTTCTGGAACTTTAACTTTAAGATCGGCCATCGCAAAGCAGTTCACTAAAGATTATGGCCTGCCTTGCAAGCCATCTGAAGTCAGTGTGGCCTCTGGAGCTAAATACAGTTTGTTTGCTGCCTTCCAGATTCTTTTAAATAATAACGACGAGGTGGTTACTCACAGTCCCTTCTGGGTCAGCTATCCTGAAATGATTGAGCTTTGTGGCGCCAAATCAAATCCAGTTTTTTTAGACGGGATTGCTAATGATCCAAAAATGCAAAAAGCTTTTGAATCCAGCTTTAATTCTAAAACAAAAATGTTTTTACTTAATTCTCCAAATAATCCTTCAGGTTTATATTTATCGGAAGGAGATATAAATTTTATTGGAAAGGTTTTAAAACAACATCCCAATGTTGTTGTTGTCAGTGATGATATTTATGGTTATTTGACTTTTGATCGATTCAGGGCGCCGCACTTATTGGATCAATTCCCTGAGCTTAAAGATAGAACCATTTGTGTGAATGGGGCATCAAAAACATTTTCAATGACGGGTTGGAGATTAGGTTGGGCCATTGGCCCTGAGCGTTTCATTAAGTCGATGGCTGACTTTCAGAGTCAATCTACAGGCTGCCCATCATCAATAGCACAAGCGGCGGCTGAAGCCGCTATTCAAAGTATGGATCAAGATCTGCCCGAAATTAAAAAACTTTTGATTGAAAGAAAACAGATTTTTGAAGATCTATTGTCAAAAATTCCAGAGGTCAGTTTTACGTCACCTACCGGGGCTTTTTACATTTGGCTTAATGTGGGCAAGATCTTAAAACAACAAAATTGGGACAGTGATCAGTTTTGCGCCCACTTACTTGAGTCTACAGGGGTGGTTGTGGTTCCTGGACAGTCCTTTGGTCAAGATGATTATATTAGACTTAGCTTTGCAACCGATGAAAAGACCATCCAAAAGTCTGTGAGCCGACTACAAAAATTTATTTCCGAGCTATAATTTATGAATGGAAATAGTCATTGATTCATTTGTTATTTTTTCGTGTTTGATGTTTTGGATTGTTTTTCACAATAAGAAGGGACTGCTTTCTGAGATTAGAAAAACAGAAAAAAAAATTAGCGAAAAAATTATTGTTTTAGAAGATTTGCTAGATAAATCGAAACTTTCACTTTTTAATCAAAGCGCCAATTCTGAAATGGAAATAATGATAGCCCCTGATTGGTCACCTCAACTAACGGACGAATTAATATTAATTCCTGGCATTAACAATAAATTTAGCACTGAATTTAATGTTGAACTTAACACTGAATATAGAGTGTTAGATTTGCCGCAGGATTTGATTCGCCCAGACGCTTCAGATAATAAATCGCCTGAAGTCGAAGTAATTCATCAAGGCGTTCACGATATGATCATGGAAGCCAAAGAGAATTTAAGAAAAATTGATGTGTCAGAGGTGACAACAATAAGAACTTTTAAAGACGTAGTCCTGATGTCTAAAAAATTAGAACACGAACGCTCTTAACTAAAAAATTAGAGATTCTATTTGTGAATTTATTTAAGATTTACAAAAGGTGCCAGGTTCCGTTTGTACAAAAGGTGCCAGGTTCCGTTTGGGAATTAAACGTGTTTCTTTTGATAGAGAATTCATTTAACGACTATTTCAAATCATTTTAAATTGATGTAATTCCCAAACGGAACCTGGCACCTTTTGGATGCTTATTTAGTGCTGTTATGTACGAAGTGCTTAAGGTAGTAACGAACAAGATATCTTTCGTTTACAGGTTTGGACTTGTTCGTCCAAACTAGTTCGCCAAAGGCGCCCCACTGAGCTTCTAAAGCGCTGTGAGCTGTCATCGGACCAGAGGTCTTAGAATTACTTTCAGCCATAAATGGTGTAGCCATATGATGGAATTGAATTAAAACTTTACCTGCTTCAGACATAGAAAAGATTAATTTATATCCATTCCTAAAAAGCATAAAGTCAGAATGAGTTTTTGAAATTCCGTAAACTTTGATTAGTCCTTGGGATCCACCACGAAGTTGATTAAAGACAGTCGCCGATCTTATGAATTGAGTTTTAATATTCTGCAGAAACTCAACAGTACCTTTAAGCAAAATGTTTGCAGGGTCGAAGGCCGGTGAAAAATCAACAACACCAGCTTCTTCCATCTGTTGTTCACCGCGCACTAAGTCTTTGATCCAATCAATATTATTGTCTTGATCCAAAAGGGTCCCCCTCGACTGTATGTTAAATTTCAATTTAGAATTTTAAGTCGAAGATATAAAACTTTAAATTTTAGAATTTAACTACAACTTTAATTTTTTTTTGGGACCGCTTGAAAGTCAAGATTTCTGGGTATTTAACGCAAAAATAGGCAAATGGCGGCCATGCGTTAATCTATGGCAAGGCCGGAGTAGTTAAGTTTAAAAAGACTTGGCCGTTTTCAATGCCATTAAGCTTCTTAAATGGGGTGTAGAAACCTAAGCTTATTTTAATGGGGACATAATGGCCCATAGTTAAATCCATATGCAGTTCAACGCCTGCGCCAGAATAAATATCATCAAATTGATGACCGACAAAAGCATTAGCTCCGTCATAAATGCGACCATCAAAACTACCGGCATCGGCAATTAAACTTCCATAAAGACGTCTAAAAAATATCGGTAAAAATTCAGGTCCGTTAAATACATTCAGTATTGGGAAATAATACTCAACACCTAATGTGTAAGCAGCTTTGCGGGCTTGAAAGATACCTGAAGGGTATCCCCGAATTACAAAACTATTTTGTTGTCTTGATGTTGTAAAGTAACCACTTAGATTTACTGGCGTAAAAACTGTAGGTAAATATTCATCTGATGCAATGACTTTGGAAAATACTTTTAGTGAAGTCATCGGAGGAAGAATAAAATTAGAAAAATAAGTTTCAAAGTAAGCATCCACAGAATTATATGAAAAGTAATCTTGCTGTTTAATAAAATGGGACGTGGTGATGCTACTAAAAATCCCTCGAGATGCCACAATTCGGGAAGGTTGTTGTCTTAAAGAGTTATACTCGTAAGAAACTTGGGGCCCCATAGATTTAATTTGTTGTAAGTCTTCAAGATTGGCATCTGTATGACTTAGTCCAAAAGTTAAAGAATGACCAAAATACCTTTGCTGCCCAAAATCATAACGAGTCGTCACAGCTAAGGTTTGAAAGGTTCTGGAAATATCTTCAGTCAGTGGGGATTCAAATTGATTGGCATAAAGTCCCCAAATCAAAGTTTTATTGGTGTGAAAATAATTAATTCCTCCGCTTAAGCGTTCAGAGATACTGTCCCGTCGTAATGAAATTGCATAAGAATTTAATCCCAGAGGATCTGTTGAACCCGTTGAAACACTTATTGAAGATTGGCCTGAAAATCCACCATAATTGGGCGTGATAAAAGGATACCAATATTTTGGGATCATATAATCTAAAGCAGAATATTTTTTGTTTTTTAAGTCTACTTTTTCAGCGCTTTTGGGATCAAACAAAAGTCCCTTGGAAAGCTGAATGTCGTAATCATGTAAAGTTTCACCTTTATTTAATTCGGTATAATTATTATACGCTGCAGTTCTATAATCTTCAGGTGTAATCCGAGAAACTAAAATTTGTTGACCTTGTATAGAAGCGCTTCGAGTCCCAATTGGGTCAAAAGTCACCTGTTGGGGTCTAAAATCTTGATCTAATAAATAATGCTGCCTTGGTTTTTTAAATTCTTTCGCGTGAATTAAAGTTTTATCGTTTAAGGATTCGATCCAAAATATTTTTTCAAAAGAATTTGAAAAATCCAGAGTTTGGGTTTTGTTATTTTCCAAATCCAGTATTTTAACTTTAGATTTTTGTCCAATCAGTTTTTCAATAAAAATAATTTTGGATTTTTCAAAATAAAATGGCGAGGACAGTCGTGTTTCCATTGGTTCGGGGGCATATAATACTTTGATTATTTTTGGATCTAAAATTTCTAGTTCTACTAATTTTGTATTGGTTAGATCTGTTTGTATGGCTACTAACTTAGTACTGTCTTTTGAAAATGCGGCTTCACGCAGTTTAGACCCAAAAGTTAATTTATTTCGTTTACCTTTAATTAAGTCATATATATATAGATCAGAAATTGTATTAAGTTTTTCGAACCCCATCATTTGATCATAAACAATAGTTTTTTTATCTGAAGATAGAGAAACTCTTTCTGATCCTAATGTTTGAAATAAAATTTTTGATTTTTCTGTTTTTAAATCGTTTTGGATTATTTGTGTAAATAAGTCCTTACTTTGATTGACTGTTAGAAATTGGTCTTGATTTATCCACATAGGTGAATGACCTTTAAATTTAAAGTCTTTGCTGTTTACATTTTTAATTGGGCTTTCTGTCAAAGATTTTCTAACAGACCTAAAGCTTCGTCCGAAATTTCGTTTTACACTTGAATATAAATTGTAAGGTGGAAGAGCTCTTGAAAAGTCTTGAACAAGATCATTTACGTTTTTGGATTTTTTAGATTTTGTGGCTTCATTTAAAATCAGTGAACCAAAAAAGTAGGGTCTTTGGCCATAGGGATAACTAGGGATGTAGCGTTCATTAATTCGCGCTAAATTTTCATCTCCACTTTTAAGCTCAATAGAAAGAAGCTTATACATCTCTTTGTAGTTCTCTGATCGTAACCTTCCTCCTGTTGTCAGGTGGGTTTCAAGACTCACAGCAAGACCTTCGTGAAACCATGACGGTAAAAGAATAAAGTTCGGAGAAAATAAATTTCCAAAAATCCACTGAATGGGCTTGTATACTCCGTGAGTTGGAAAAAAAGTTAGATAATGAACTAGTTCATGAAGCACAAGTTCATAAACCCATTCATTATATTCCCCAATAGACGAATATGTGGTGGGTAATACGGGATAAATCACTATATGTGGATAAGGAAAAGAAGACGCAGATCCATTTGAAGCATTGGTACGGTGATCCACAACTATTAAAATTTTATATTTAGGTCGTTCTTTATATATTCCTGTTAATTGGGCGTAGGCCTTTTCGGATTGCTCTGCAATGTGTTGCCCTTGATAAGCATAGCTTTCGTGAATGATAAAATTAAAATTTTTAGAACTTAAATTTACCCATTCGTTTGCAAAAGAATATGCTAAAAATGTAATCTGACTTAGTGAAAAAATTAAAATCAACTTTTTATATATTTTCAATTTAGCCCCGACTCAAAAAAAATAATGCATTGACTTCCCCAAAAGCCATCTCTTAGAATTGTACTGTCTTAATCTTTACGGGGGTAGCTCAATGACTAAAATTTTAATGTCTTTATTAGTGTTAACAATAGCTTTTCAAATGACCAACTGTTCAAGCAAGAAGAAATCTGATGATTCTTCATTGTCTCCAGACGGTGGTGATCCAATGGCACAAGGTGGCGTTTTAGATGCTACGAACATGGCCGATTCTCCAATGAATCAAAGCGCAACAGGTAGTGATACAGGATCCATTCCAGGATTAAAAACTGTAGTTTTTGCTTATGATAATTCTGCAATTTCAGAAAGTGCAAAAAACACTTTGAAAGATAATGCAGCTTGGATGAATGCCAATCCAAATGTAAATGTTCAAATTGAAGGACATTGTGATGAAAGAGGTTCTGTTGAATACAACCTTGCATTAGGTGAAAGACGTGCCAAAGCTGTAAAAGATTATTTACAAAGCATTGGTGTTAGTCCTGCTCAAATGTTAACAATCAGTTACGGTGAAGAAAAACTATTGTCTTACGGTGATTCAGAATCTGACCACACAAGAAATAGAAGAGCTAACTTCTTGCCACTTCAGTAAAACTCATTAAACTAAGAGAGCTATGAAACCAATTCAAGCTCTCTTTTTTTTCGTCTTTTTTTTAACCCTCACGTTCTGTGCAGGTGTTCCGCCTAAAGAAGATTACGTCTTAGCTTTAACAGCCCTTGAAAATGCAAAAAATGCCCAAGCAGATAAGTTAGAGCCCAAATTATCATATCAATCAAAAAAACTTTATGAAAAAGCACTTAATTTTTATCAAGAAAGAAATTACACTCAAGCTAAAGAGTATTTTATTAAAGCGCGCTTTGTTGCTGAGAAAGCGGAGTTAAGAGCAAGAATTAAAAAATATAAAAATGGAGAAGTTGTTCTATGAATAAAAAATTATTATTTGGAATTAATGTTGTGATTAAATCGTTAGGCCTAATTTTTATAACTTTAAGCCTAACCCAATGTATTGTGACCCGTTCAGAACTAAATCAAAATCCAAATCCGGCAACTCGTTACAATGTTCCAAAAGCTTATGTACCCCCAAAATCAAATGCCTCTAGCCAAACTAAAACAAATCAAGAGATTGCTGTTTTAGAAACTCAAATTAAATCTTACGAAGAGCAATTTAGGGTTATGTTGGGACGTATTGAAGAGCTTGAAACCAAGTCAAGCTCTACTGGCAAAGCCGATGCTGATCGCATTAAAGACTTAGAACAAGCTATTAGTGAAATGTTAGTTCAGCAAGAGTTGTTAAAAAAAGAACGGCAAGCGGCTCAAGAAGTTCAAGTTCAATTAACAGCACAAAAAGCCAAAGAGGCCCAAGAAGCGGCAACACCTCCATCTGGAAACCTTGAATTAGCGGATAAGTTATTTGCTGAAAGTAAATGGGATAGAGCCGCTACTGAATTTCAAGAGTATCGTAAAAAAAACCCGAAATCGGCAGAAATCGCTATTGTGACCTATAAAATTGGAGTTTGTTTTCAAGAATTGGGCTTAAAATCAGAGGCCAAGACATTTTTTACCAATGTAATTCAATCCTATCCTAAGTCTAAAGCTTCTAAGTTTGCTAAATTTAGGTTAGACAATTTGAAGTGAGCCCTGGAAAAACAAGATCTATAAATTCTAATTCAGGTTTAAAATTAGCTCTAGCCATAGAAACAAGCTGCGACGACACCTCTGTCGCCATAGTTAGTTTGGCCATTAAGTCTAAAATTAAATCTACAGATAAACATACTGCTCTGTCTGAAGGGTATGTGGTTTCAATGCTAAGTGCTAACCAAGATCTTTTGCACTTGCCCTACGGTGGAGTCGTTCCTGAATTGGCCTCTAGAAATCACACTTTAAGTTTATTGCCCCTAATTAACCAGATTTTAGAATTAAACCAATTAACTCAAAGTGATATTGATGTGATTTGTGTCACAAATCGACCAGGGCTAGTTGGATCTTTACTAGTTGGTCTTGTTACTGCCAAAACTTTATCTTTATTATGGAACAAACCCTTTCTAGGAGTAAATCACTTAGAAGGGCATTTGTTAGCCCCTTGGCTTAGCGATGAAAAATATCAACCAGAAATTCAATTTGAAGAGGCTTGTCCAAGTTTAGTTCTGGCTGTCAGCGGCGGGCACACTCATTTATGTAAAATCAACGCCGCTAAAATTAATAAAGATAAAATCAATGAAGATGAGATCCACAATGTTTTTCAGTATGAAATCCTAGGTCAAACCTTAGACGATGCCGCAGGCGAGGCCTTAGATAAGTTCGCCAAAGAGTTAGGTTTAGGATTTCCGGGTGGAGCTAAGCTTGATCAGTGGGCCCGTCGTGGTGATCCAAATAAATTTCAATTTCCAAAGGGTTTGAAAAATCAGGGATTAAATTTTAGTTTTTCTGGCACTAAAGCTTCTGGTTTAAGACAATTAGAAAAAATGTCTAAAGACGAAATTGAAACTGAAATTTATAACCTGTGTGCCTCTTTTGAAAAAGACGTGATTGATGTTCTGTTTGATAAACTAGAAATGGCCTTAAGCCTTCAAAGCTATAAGTCCGTTGGAATCACGGGCGGGGTCAGTGCGAATAGCTACTTACGTTTAAGGGCCTCACAGTTGTCTGAAAAATTAAAAATTCCAGTCTTAATTCCGCCGCTAAAATACTGTACCGATAATGCGGCTATGATTGGATATGCAGGTTTAAGACAATTCGTAAACGGCAAGTCTGATGAACAAAGTCTTTCGCCAAGCCCAAGATCTTATGACACTGATTTTAAAGTGAGTGCCCAATGAATGAAATAAACAGTATGGCTAAAACTTATAAATCCTTAAAAGAAAAAATAGATCAACGAATGCTTGAACTTCATTTAACTGCAAAAAAATCCTTAGGACAAAATTTTCTAATCGATCAAAAAATTGTGAATGATATTGTTAGCTTTGTTAAAAAAAATGAAGATTTAAATTGGATTGAAATTGGCCCAGGTCTTGGATCTTTGACAGATGATTTAAAACAGTACTTGTCGCTGGTGATAGAACTCGATACAAATTTAGCAAACTACTGGAAAGCCCAAGGTTTAAATGTAGTTGAAGTGGATGCACTAAAATATGATTGGAGCCAAATTGCTGAATTTAAAAATAATAATTCTAATGCAGATCTAAATAATAATGTGAATCAAAAATTAGGACTTGTTTCTAATTTACCGTATCAAATCTCTTCTAGAATCGTGATCGAAATGTCGATTAATTCTGAAGTGGATAAAATGGTGTTGATGTTTCAAAAAGAAGTCGCAGACAGAATCTTAAGTTTAAAGATGCAATCCAGTTATGGATTTTTATCAGTCGTAGCTCAAAATTTTTGGGATGTTAAAAAACTTGTTTTTGTGAGCCCAAACTGTTTTAACCCCCGTCCGAAAGTAGACAGCCAGGTTCTAACATTTATAAAAAAAGAATCTGAAATTAAAGATCGAAATCAGTTCACTCAGTTTGTAAAAAATTGTTTTTTAGAGCGTAGAAAAAAGATCTCGAACAAAGCTAAAAAACTAGGTTTGCTAAATGAATTCAAAGCTTTTTTTGAAATACAAAATATGTCAGATCCATCGTCATCAAGCTCTGCTTCTGATTTAAAATCAAAGACATCGAAGTTAAGTTTAGACATGCGTGCCGAAGAACTAACACCTGAAAACTTTAAAGATCTGTTTATATTTTGTAAAAACAAAGGTAGTTTAAAGCCTATATGAGTATAAAAATAATCTCCGACAACAAAAAGGCCCGCTTCAACTATCAAATAGTTGAAACTTATGAGGCTGGCCTTGTGTTGACGGGCAGTGAAGTGAAATCCATCCGTGCAGGCCAAGTGTCTTTAAGGGAAGCCTATATTTCGTTTAGGGGTGATGAGGCCTTCTTACAAGGGGCCACGATCTCTGTTTATAAATCTAGTAGTTATAATAATCATGAACCAGATAGGTTGCGAAAACTTTTACTTCATCGTGATGAACTCAACAAAATTCGTGGCAAAGTGGATCAAAAAGGTTTAACCATCGTGCCCACTAAAATGTATTTTAAAGATGGAAAAGTAAAACTTGAAATCGGTTTAGGTAAAGGTAAAAAACTTCACGACAAGCGCGAATCCATAAAATCAAAAGACATGGATCGCCAATTACGAAGAGAAAAACTTTAATACCACCAATCCTTAAACAAATGGGTACATCTTTAGTCTAGTTTTTAGCAACAAAACATAATCCTAATTTGCTTCAATGCGCGATCCAAGATTTGATCAAACAAATTTTAATGTTTTATTGTTCAAGGGGTTGCTCATGAAGTTGATGTATTTCTTTTTAATTTTAGTGAGTATGTTTTTAAATCTTAAGGTGGCTTTGGGGTGTGGGTGCGGTCCCGCTCCAGATCCAGCGGTCTACTGTGAATGTGAAACTGTATCTTATTACGGATCGTACTACTGTGGTAAAACTTTTTTATGCCACCCGATTGTTAATATAGAAAATGTTACCGTATGCCAAAATTATACTGTTCCGAAGGTTATTCGGGGATCTTGTCAATTAGCTTTTGATACTATTACCGATCAAGCACCACCGCTAGACTCCAATGGACCAAGTTGTGCTTCAGGATCAATAGTAAAAATTGAAAATCGATCCTTACAAGAAAATATTCCTCTTGTAGGATCAGATCTAGATCTTGTCTATTCAACAGAAAGAATGTTGGGTCGAAAAGAAAAACTTAGATACACTCAATTTATCACTCAACCTACTGACACAAATGTAACAGAAGTGTTTGTTAAACATACCGTCGATGGAATTATGACGGATTATAATTTTCCAGTGACGTCAGATATTAATTATAACTATTTATGGAATGGGTTAAATGCCCTGTCACAAGAAGTGATTTCGGGTGTAAATCATAAGATTGAAGTCGAATATGAATTTAATAACACGAACCGAACTAAAATTTATGAAACACTTCCTCAAATTAGTTTTTTTAATTCAAGACTTTTAGGTCTTGGTGGCTTCACATTATCGAATCTTCATTTTTATAATTTAAAACTAAATAAAGTTCATTTTGGAAATGGATATGACCGAATTATTGATTTTATTAAAATTAATAAAACGGGTGACGTCATTGAAAAGTTACTTTCTGATGCAACAAGCTTTACCCATTACATGGTGGTGTCTGAAGATGGTCTTGAAGCTTATATTTTTGATACCCTTGGTTATCATATTGAAACTAGATCCACCCGCACTTCAAAAGTCTTAACAACGTTTAGTTACGATGGAAGTAAAAGGTTAACTCAAATTCAAGACGCATTTGCGAATCAAACAAATGTCACAAGACCTAATAGCACTACAGTTGTAATCACAACCCCATCTTTAAAAGCAACAACCTTAACTTTAAATGCCCAGGGTTTTGCAACTCAAATTTTAAATCCAAATGCCGAAGATTACTTAATGAGTTATTCTGCGGTCGTGGGCCAAAAAGGTTTAATGCTGACCTTTGAAACCCCAAAGGGATTAATATCAACATTTACTTATGATTCCGAAGGAAGATTAATTAATGACTCAAATAATGCAGGTCAATCCGTTGGATTAAATGTTTTAGATGATCAGCCAAATTACAAACTGATTCAAGCGATCTCTGCGGAAGGGCGAATCACGCAGTATTATACGACACTTCTTCCTTATGGACATACAAATTCAAATACAACAAAGCCATCGGGATCACTCACTAGCGAAAATAATCAAGATGCAAGTTACACTAAAAACAACCCTGATTCATCAAGCTTGAGTGTTCAAAGAACATTGGATCCACGATTTGATTATCATGTTTATACGGATACTTCGACATCCAATTATTCACATCAAGTGATACATCAAATTGATCAAGTCGACAATTTTGTATATGCAGATACAGATATTTTAAAATTAACTGATCATACAAAAACTGTGACTTATGACTTAAAAAACTGGGTGACGGATTACGACCCAACTTTACAAACTTACACTTCAACCACTCCACTTAGCCGTACGCAAAAAATCAAATACAATAACTTCGATCAAGTCGTTGAAGAAAAGTACGCCAGCTTCTTACCCGTGGCCTATACTTACGATGTCAAAGGTCGATTAGATCTAGTGACCCAAAGCACTCGTGTGTGGGATTACACTTACAACACAGAATATGAAGTTCAAAGTTTAAAAAATCCACTGAATCAAACCACAAGTTATGTGTACGACAATAACGGCCGGGTCATTGAATCGACATATCCCAATTTAGAAAAAGCTTATTTTGAATACGATGAAGTCGGAAATATGAAACGTATTAAGGGTGGAACTAAACCTTGGCATGATCTTGTGTATACGTTGTTTGGGGAACTTTCAGATTACATCATGCCAAATTTAGGCAGTGGAGTTAAAACAGTCCAGTATGATTACAACAACGATAAACAGTTAACTAAAATCACCAGAGAAAATTTAAGTGAAATCACTTTCGCTTATGGCTTAACCACAGGCGTATTAGAACAGATCACGGCCCCTGAAGGGAATTACATTTACACTACAAACTTAACCACAGATCAGACGGATCAAATCAAAGCGCCGAATAATATTGAAATCAATTACACTTACCTCGCTGATGTTTTACAAATCCAAGGTATTAAAGACGGGGTTAATAACTCGACTTACAGATATGACTACGCCAAAATGCTTCCCAACAAGCGAACACTTAGACATCAAGATTCAAACTCCAATGTGAACCACGTGACGAACATCACTTACAACAATGATAGACTCATGACAGTCGTGGGTGCACAGACTTTAACTCGAACGGCAGCCACAGGATTAATATCTGCTACAAGTTTAACGGGCGGTATGACAGAACAGTACACCTACAATGCAAGCTTTGGGGAAGTGGCAAGTTACACGGTTAAGTATTCAACAACCCAAAAGTTTAAAGAAGTGTACACCAGAGATGCTTTAGGCCGAACTACGAAACGTGTTGAAACTATAAACGCTAGCCCCGCAACCACACATGATTATGTCTATGACACTAGAGGAAGGTTGATCGAAGCTAAACTGGCAAGCGTGATTCAGCGAAAATACACGTATGATTCAAATTCAAATAGACTTGATATTAAAAATGCAGCTTTAAATCAGTTAGCCGTAGGTACATACAACGATCAAGATCAGATGTTGACGTACATCATTAAAAACGCTGGCGGCACAGTTTTAAATAACTACACGTACACTTACGATGACTTCGGAAACCGACTTACAAAAGTAGATACGACCAATAACACCAGAGAAGAGTACATTTATAATTCAATTGGGGCTTTGACCAGTTACATAAAGAAAAATGCAACTACCTTAGCGGTACTAAAAACCGTGACTTACCAAAACGATGCTTTAGGAAGACGAATCACTAAGACCGAAGATTCAGTTTTACAAACCAGATACATTTATGATGAGTCAATAAGACTAGTTGGTGAAGTCACACCAAATGGCGACACATTAACTCATTACGTGTACGTCGATAAATCCCACACACCAGCCTACATGAGTCGAGCTGGAGTAAATTATAAGTTTATCACTAACGAACAAGGCTCAGTCAGATTTGTGATGTTAGCTACAACAGGTGTAGTCCAACAAGAGATCACTTACGATGAATTTGGAAATATCACAGCTGACACAAACCCAGGTTTTCAGCCTTTTGGATTTGCGGGTGGAATCTATGATCCAGATACTAAGCTTACAAGATTCGGTGCTAGGGATTATGATGCAGAAATCGGTAGATGGTCTGCTAAAGATCCGATACGATTTAATGGTGGGGATACGAATTTGTATTCATATTCAATTCAAGATCCAATAAACTTTATTGATCCGAGTGGATTTATTAGTTACCCAGAGCAGAATGGTTTACCGGGTGGCGCAGGTGGTCCTGGAGGTCAGATTGGTGGTGGATCATCTGGTAGTTTTTATAGTTGCAGTAGTGTTGGAAGGCCAGCGAGAAATTTAAGAGAGCAACTCACTATGCAAGAAGCGATGAGCGGAAGAGGTAAGAACATAAAAGTTATAATAAAAGATCCAAGATATCAAGATCCTGGTTGGGGTAAACAGCAATATATACGAACGTTTGATGATGGATCTAATATAAAAATTCACTATATGAATAATAATATAACTGGTCAAAGAACTGATTTTAAATTTAAAGATTAAATAAAGGATAAAAATGAAAGTAAAGTGTTTAACAAAATCATATAAAGTTTTATCAAACGAATATATTAAGGATATATTTGAGATACCTGAGAATTTTCATTTAGTAGAAGAGAAAGAGTATACAGTTTATGGTTTATTATTTGAAAAGGGATTGGTTTTTTATTTAATTAATGATGAGGGCTGGGGTGAATTGTATCCTAGTTGGAATCCTGCTCCGCTATTTAAAGTTACTAAAAATCAATTATCAAAATATTGGATTTTTTCAGAATATACTAATAAAAAATTTGAAAATCGGACATTTATTATTTTTAAAGAATGGGCTGAAGATGAATACTTTTATACCGGTTTAGTTGATGGTGAAGAAAAAGAAAAAAAAGTCTGGCGATCGGTGATGAAAAAAATGGATGAAGAGTTCTAAAAAAATAAGTGCAAAATGAAAATAAGAAAATAAGTGCCTAGCTGAATTCAAATTGCCAGCGCAACTTTAGTTTTAAACAAAACCTCGAATGGTGTTTTGTAGTCAAGACACTTGGTGAAAACCCCTCTACATGCTTTTCATATTACGGTTTATGATAAAATTCTTTTCCATAATAATTTTATACTGAGCTCAGCTAATTTTGACCTGTTGACAAATAGTGCATTATAATGCACTGTAGTTAAATGAGACTCAAGCGTACTCCTGAATATATTGAATGGTACGAATCTCAGCGGCCGAAGGAAAAGGCTCAAATTGCAAAAAGATTAACAAACATTGAAGAGCATGAGCATTTTGGAAGCGTTAAAGATTTGGGTGATTTTTTATCAGAGTTAAAGTGGGTCAATGGACGACGAGTTTATTATTCTGTCATGGTAGATAATGCCGGCGATTTAACATTATTAATCCTTGGAGGAAATAAAAATGGGCAAGATTCAGACATCAAAAAAGCGAAGAAAGTCCTCAAAAAGTACATTGAAGGGTAAAACTCTGGCTAAGCCTCGTTTAAAGGCGGGCAGTCAGGCCTATGATTACTCTGCTGCTTCAGAGTTAGCGAATCGCAAATTTATTTCCGATGCGATTGCAGATGCGTTGATTGATGGTGACGCTGATGCCGTTCGTGAAATTCTTTTGTCACACCTTGAGCAAGTACATAAGGATCACTTTTATAAAGACGCGGGAATTTCCAGACGAGCATTATTTAAACTGATGGAGCCAAATGCTAATCCAACACTAGAAAGCTTAGCGAAGATTTGTAAGGCGTTAACAAAAGCGGCCTAAGTTTAAACATCAAATCAATCAAATAAGTGCCTAGCTGAATTCAAATTGCCAGCGCAACTTTAGTTTTAAATAAAACCTCGAATGGTGTTTTGTAGTCAAGGCACTTTCTGGGTCTAAAGTTT
>JAYUKW010000029.1:0-32109 GCA_043764155.1 Bdellovibrionales bacterium | reverse complement strand
AAACTTTAGACCCAGAAAGTGCCTTGACTACAAAACACCATTCGAGGTTTTATTTAAAACTAAAGTTGCGCTGGCAATTTGAATTCAGCTAGGCACTAACACTTGCAACGTCACCTTTGAAGGAATCCATAAAGGCTACAAAGACATGGGACGAGATCTAATTGCTAAAAACCAAGATGAAACTCGAATCATACAGACCAAATATTGGGCTGGGCATAAACAAATTTCAGCTGATTACATTAAAAAATTGTTTGAAACAACTGAAGAGTATAAATTTAAATTCCACGAACAAAAAAATGTCGTCTCTGTATTTTATACTACTGCTAATTACAGCGCTTCAGCAATATTTAAGGCAGAAGAGCTTGATATTGAATTAGTATATGTAAAATACGATCGAAATTACTCAATGATTAAATGCAACATCAATGACAAAAGCGAAAGAATATACCACCTTCCCTTTGACCCCTACTATGACAAAGTTAAAATCGATCTTCATAAAAGTGAATTCTATGCCCACTCAGTCGAAGAAGCTGAAAAGGCAGGATTTAGAAGATCTAAATATTTTGTATTTAAAAATATAAAAGTATCCAATTAGAATCTCAGGATAATTTAGCTAAATTTCTAAGATGAACATTAATTTTCATCTTTATTTTTAAGTAAAGTTCTTAAATGCTGAAGATTATATCCGATTGGATTATCACCGATGTCAATAAAGCCATAATATTCATTATCTTCTGACATATTTTGCATTGATCTTGTAAATTCATCCACTCCGTAACCGGCTTTTACAGTTCCAGAATAAGAAGATTCTTGAATCATTTGTTCATAGACTTCTGCTGTTTCTGGATCAAACCAATCTCCAAGATCGCCAACAATAAATGGAAAGCGATCGAACTTAGACTCAGGATATTTTTCTGCCATAAGTTCAAGAATTTTTTTGACGCCGGCCTTATAACTTGTCCCACCACCTAATTCAGCTCTAAAAAAATCATTTTCGCTTTTCATTAAGTAAGCTTCAGAATCAAAAATAATATACTCAAATTTCACATTCTTATAATTATTCTTAATCAAAGTTTTCATATCAAAGATGAAACGCTTGTAAATGCTTGTGTATGCGGATGTACTTCCAGACGCGTCTCTTGCAAAAATGATAACGGCGTTGGTGTCAGGCTTTAAAACTGGTTTAGCTTTTTTTACAACGAAGTCTTGTGGACGCATTAAAGAAAATCCTAATTCCAAAGTGTCCAAGACATCTGATTCGGTGGGGTCATGACCTAAACTTATTTGACCACCAAGTCCTTTTTGAAGTGCATTTAAGGCCGTTTGATAAACAGCTAAATGACCGTGACGTCGATTTTGAAATCCCAAGAGTTTATTTCTTTGAGAACGAACCAAACCCGTTTTTGGTTTAAGGTTTGGAAGCTTTACGCGTTCGTTTAAAAATTGAGCATAAAGTTCTTCTGGCAGCGGTACCCACGAAGGATCTAAGCCTTCGTCGCCAGGTTTCATACCATCAGAAGGATCATCACCCTCGTCACCATCTTGTTGCCCTTGTCCACCACTAGGTCCTGGTAACCATCCGCCTCGCCCCGGCGCTTTATCAAGTGGACCTCTGACAGTCCCTCCCACATCACTATTATCAAATGGATTTGATTGGCCTTTCATATACCAATCGACAGGACCTGGTTTAGCATTTTCAGAAAGTTCATTTATATATTTAGATTCAAATCCAATATTAACAGGACCATTGAGTGCTTGAACAAAAAGACCACGGGATGTTTTTAAAATTCCCTTACCACTACCATTCATGGCTAATTCTAATGCTCGAAGTATTCGACTACTCACTTTAGCTTGATATTCGTTAATGGCATCAGCCGCTGCAGGAACATGTTCAATCAAAGAAGTTAATGGCAAACCATTGATCATTTGATTTAATGACTCCAGTGCAATTTTTTCGAATCTAGGGTTTTCTTTTGCGAAAGATTCTAATTTTGCATCATCTTCCAAATGAAGCTGTCGTAAATAATTAAAAAAGTGTTCTTCCACGTTTTTAAAAAGTGCGTCCTGATCTTTTGATCCGACTTCATTTCCATTCAGGCCTTTTTCAGATAGCAAGTGAACTTCGACTTTACCTGCAGAATCAACCACAACTCTAGCACGAAATAAATATGGTTGAATATTTACGAAGGGGCCAAAGAATTCATTAAGATCATCATCGACTGTTTCTTTTTTATTAATTTTAAAGGTCGCCTCAAGGCTTATGGGCTGTTGAACAATATTTGAAAGAACATAAAGAGCAGCACCCACTGTTTTTTGTTCCACAGGTATGACTTTACCAAAATCATCTTCAATCACTAATTCCACTTCACCGGAATTTTGTCTGTTAAAGGACTTCAAGACCACACGAGGGTTGTACTTCATTTTAACACCAACGGCTTCATCAATAATCGACTGACGAACACGCTGTGGATCACGTGTGACTACAATATGAGGCTCTGGATTTGGAAGATTTTTGGGTGGAGGAGGAAGTAATTTTGCTTCTTGTACAGTGGCCTTTCTTGTTATAGCCAGTTCAAGTCCCTGTATCATATAATCATCCAGTCCCATTTGTAAAAACTGGAAGTCATCCATTTTAGAAATAATTTCGTCTTCGGCGTAGCGAATAAACGCACGATCTATTTCAATTTTAGTTGTTAAAGATTGGACCTCAGATCTGTCTTCAAATTTTTGCTTAAGACGTTTCCAAACACGAACTCCTAACCAATAGGGATCTTTAATATTTAATCTTGGTTCTGATCGGGTCACACGTTCTGCTGAAAACCAGTGGTTTAAAGTGTTGTACTCGGGTCCCATATGGTCCATTACAATTTCTTGCATGAACGAAGCCCAGCCTTCGTTCATAACTTGAGTATGAACAAGTGCGGGTCTATAGGGGGCAAGTTTTGGTAGCAGATTAATAATTTTCTTTTCCCAAGGGCTTGCAAAATTAGATTGCATCACTCTATTAACAAATGCCGCCATAACATTTTCAGTAGACGCTTTTAGACCACGTGAAAGTAAAGCTTTGTGCCTGCGTAGCTCTTGCAAATCTCCATCATGACTAACTAATTCATTGCTCTTAATATTAAAGTCTTCAGGGGATTGATAATAGGCAGAGTAAAAATCAACAAGTGAAGTCAGTGTTTGGATAAATAAATAATAGTTTTCAACATCTTCTTTAGGAGCTGTTTTATAAGCTTCTAACAAAGCGTCATTAAGCTCCGAGGCCGCTTCTGTTGGGTTCGACACACGATAATGTGGAAATTGAGACGCGACGGCGAAATGATTATGACCAATCACATGCATCAGAATTGAAAGTTGCTCATCAAAAGGATTATCATCCCGGTAATATCCATGTTGAAAATCAGGACCTGGATAAACAACTTCGTAAATCATTCCAGGCCTATTAATAGCATTTAAAATTTGAGCCCCATCTAAGTAATGGGCTACTGGCAAAGCGGCTGACGTTGAAGTCAGCGCCAACATATCAATACCTTTTGCGAATTCCACAATTTGTTTTGTACGTGGGATTCCAAGCTGATCAAGAACGCCTCCGTCTTTACTAAATGCTTCAACAAAATGTCTATAACGTGCAACTAAATCGTTATCTCGATCGGTTCCACTAGGTATAATAACGTACTCATGGGACGACTTATTTGCTTTGCTATTCGAATTTAAAGTTTTAGATAAAAAGTTGACACAACTATTTGATGTAACAGCCGCTTGAGAAAAATTTGGCATAATAATAAAAACAAAAGATAAAATATTTTTCATAACTTTCATCATTCTTTTCCACTCGATCTCAGTAAAATTTCGCAGCTATTTTTAAAATTAGAATCCAAAGAGTTAACTCTGGAACTATCACTGACCTCAGATGAAAATGTTTCATTCAAAAAATCAGTTGTTACAATGGCTAGCGGAGAAATTTCATAGCTATAGGCGTAGTTAATAAAGTTAGGCTTTTGTCCTAAACTCAAATCTTTGGCCTCACTCATAATATCTAATACAAATTTACTCATGAGTCCCCAAGGTAAACGAGTTAATGCTTTGTCTATCAAGTAAGAAAATATTCGACCGTGATCATAAAGACTAAGTTCCAAAATCATTGGTTGACTAAGTTCCATTAAATTATTGTCATTAAAATTTTCAATAAACTTTTTATAAACCATAATTAATTCCTGGGTTAAAACTTTATATTCATCCACAGGATCTTTCGAAGGTAAGCTTTCATACCAAAAAACAATATCTTCTCGAGTCCAAGTCAGGGTGTGATTTAAATCTCCGTTAGGAATTTGGGTGTAAAGTCGAAGCATTTTTTTAAATATTTTTTCAATTTCAGACACTGTATCACGCATCACTTGATTTCTAGTGTTTTCTGTCAAGTCTCTGTTTGACTGATTTCCAATCAAGGAAAACAAACCAAACGGAGAAAAATTTTCACGCAGATCTACATCAAAAGGAAAATACGGAGCGTCTGATACGGGGCTATCTATTACGATTTCAACAAGTTCTTGAAGTTGAGCGTCACTCAAATAACTAAAATCTTCTCCCATAATACGGACTTCATTAAGTGGCAGTGACGGATTTTTTAAAATATGAGTCATGGCTGATAGAACAAAATTCTTTTGTAATATAGTAGATTGTCCAGGACTGTTTAAGCGTAATACTTCAGTATTTTGTGCGGACAAAATTGTGTAATTGTAAACTTGCATTCGAAAGTTCCCAATCAAAAATTCAACCAATTTAGCCAATGATGAAGGCTGATCAATTAAAATAGGTTCGACTTGAGTAATCTCTTTTACCGTTTGATTAAGTTCTGTTGATGTTAAAAATCCACCGTTTCTATTTGGTATTACCCCGCCTGAACTGTTTTTTAAGGTATCTAATCTTCGTGTAACAATATACAAAGATGACTTTTCAGCAGCAATCGGAATTCGAGTCAAAGCAGATGCGGCCGGAGATAAAAACTCTCGGGCATTTTCGTCAGGATATCTTTCAACTAAAGCATCAATTACTTTTGCATCAACAAGGACAGTGGCCGCCGTTGAGGACGAAGCTTTTCTGACCCGTTCAACAAGGGCGGGCACTTTTGCTCCACGAGGAAACTGATCTAAATTAATGATATCGGACCAACGTGCCAGCATCGACTCTTCCATATCAACACCATGATTTGCCAGTGCAGCAAGAACAAGGCGGTTAAGATTGTCACCTTCGGCGTATTTTTCTTTTTGCTGTTTATTGGCGGTCGGATTTACTGTCATATATAGGTTTAAATTTTGAACTGGAACCTCTTTAAAATCTTTTGTTCCTTTCTTTTTTACTCGAATCAATCCGTTTGGAGCTTCAAAAAGACTTTGTAAGAATGAAAAAAGTTTTTGATGCACAACTTTACTACTTGTCTTATGGGCATCATCAAAAAGAATAAAGGAACGGTGACCCTTAGGTTGAGCAATCAAATCTTGAATCATCTCGATGGCGTCATCGACAGTCAGTTTACCGGCTTCCTTACTTCCATCTTCAACAAGATTTTGTACTGATATAATTATATATTCTGCTTCTTCGTTGTTTGCTTTGTTAGGATTGTAAGGAGTTAGCCCAAGCATTTCAACTTTCTTCTTAAACAAAAATGTTTTTCCAGACGAAGTTCCACCGAAATAAATTTGAGAGTTAGGGATCGGTCGACCAGCATCACTCCCACGAGTTTGATTTAAAATAGTATCAAGGGTTCTTTCTTTTAAATCCATAGCCCCGTGATAGCCCAACTGCTGTAACTTTCGAGCTGCATCTTGAATATTTTGAAGCCTGTTTAAGGGATCATCCGATTCTAAATTTTCAAGACTTATAGGAAGGGGAAATATTTTAAAAAACAATCTCTCTAGAAAGTTTTTATCGATAGTTCGACTACGACGTAAACTTGTATCCTCAACAAGAGTTCTTCGGAGTTCAGCAAAGGCTTTGATAAATGCTGTTGTAGATTCAATATTTTGTTGAATGGCGATCTGCTCAACGCGGTTTACAAAATGTGAAATCAATTGTCTTTCTGCATCTTCATTCGAATTCGAAGAAATAAAAAAACGGTAATCCAAACTTTGGATCTCTGCTTTTAAAAACAAACTTCTAACCAAATTAAATTTAGTCTCTTCACTGGGTGATGCTAATTCAACAAATTCAAAATGATCTTTAGGATCAAAGTATTTAGCTTCAAAACCCATATCATGTTCAGCGGTGGACCATTCTTCAGGTGTTGCAATTAATATTGTTGCTAATTTTTTATCAACAGCGCTCGAGATGGACCAGTCTCTGCCTATTTTGGGCTGCAATTTTTCACCTTCGGTCGCAATCAACCACATCAGGTGTGGCATGGCTTGGTGATCTCCCATATTCACATTTGTCATTAATGAAGCTAATTGACTGTCTATACTTGAAATCTTTGATTGACGTTCATTAATGGCTTGCTCATATTTTTTCTTGTCATCATCTGAAGCAGAGTCCCGTTTAGATGCATATTGATCAATTTCCGATTGTAAAGTGTCACGCGTTGTAAGTAATGCATGAGTTTGTATGTTACTTTTAGTAACTCCATTTTCTTCATTATTAACACTATCTGCATCGTCAATAGATATAAAATCACTACGAGCAGATGACTTGCTTATCAATGGATCTTTTAAAGTAAAATTAGACCCCGTCGGATTAAATGGACGGCCAATGGCATTGATGTTTTCTAAATCTGCGTAAAGGACCACAGACTTATATTTAGCCCCTCCATGCATGGCCTGATAGTTTTCGAAAACTTTGTCTTGTGAATTGTGCGATCTGTCTCCTTGTATGCTGTAAAAAAGAAGTCGATCATTTGAATGGTGCCAAGGCGATGGGAGCGTTGTATTTACATTTTGTGATGCCCAACGAGTCATGATTAATTTATTGATTAAAGGCTTAAGTTCTTTTGAAACTATCAATACTTTTTGTTTTCCTTTTAGAAGACCTTTTCCTGCCTCGCTTAAAATTCTGTCTATTTCAGGAAAAACTTTGTGCTCTTCTTCAGAAATACTTAACTGAGAGTATTCGTTGATTTTTGGAATTGCATGTTCGCCTCCAGGAGCCCACATCATCCAGCTACTCGTTAAAAATTCGCTATTTATTTCGAAGTTATCAAAAACACCAGCTGCAACAGCTTCTGGATTTTGTTTTCTAGCTTCGATTAGTTCTTGTGGTGTTCCTATAATTAGTGTTGGAATTTTAACCTGAGTAGGACTAATTTTTCTTTGTAAAAGAGCAAGGTCAGATCTAGAGCCTTCAGTAGCCAAAAGCAGCCATCGTGATAATTTTTTTTGTCTTTCACCTTTAGATAAATCATCAGTCACTTCTTCGCTAGGATCGCTTTCTGTTGTGGACTCAATCATATTTTTTGAATCATCATGAACAAGCGGTGATGCATTATTAATTTCTTCAAGGGAACTAAATAGAACTGTATTAGACCGTACTGAATTATCTGAAATAGATTTCAGCTCTCTAAGACTTTCTTCTATTGTTGATGTGACGTCGTAACCATAAAAATAAAACTTTCCTTTTCTATCAGGTTTAAGAGAAAAGTTTTTTCCTTTACCAAAAAGTTGCATCATCAAATCGTTGAGGAAGGCTTTTTTCATTTTTTCTTCAACCAAAATAATTTGTCTTTTCAACTTATGATTTTGATTTCCTTCTATATTATTGTCTTTTGCTCGCGCTAAAGACTCTAAATAATCTACAAAGTGGACGCTCGATGGTTTATGATCAGCCAAAATTCGTTCATCAGAAATATAATTAGGAGCAAAAGCATTTTTAAATTCATCGTCCAAA
Organism: Bdellovibrionales bacterium; assembly: GCA_043764155.1. Lineage (GTDB taxonomy): Bacteria > Bdellovibrionota > Bdellovibrionia > Bdellovibrionales > UBA1609 > JAMLIO01. Next base: position 24,234 of record JAYUKW010000029.1, on the reverse strand, counting down.
GCCGATTTATTTTTACTGTTTTTTTCAGATTTACTCTTAAGCTTGGCTTCAACAGATTCGATATATTGTTTAAACCAAGGATATCTTAAATTCAGTTCATAACGAGCTACGATTTGCCACTTTCCGTAAAGATCGCTAGCCCCCTTTTCGCCGCCAATTTCTTCTTCAAATCTAAGCTGAATACGACCATAGCTATCTGTCGCTTTGTTAATATGAATTAAAGATCGTGGATTAGATAGATCTCGAACACGAAGCTTTACAGAATCTGTTGGTTGCTCAGGATTATCCACCCAAAAGTAATTTCCAGTGGCATCAGCTTTTAATCGCAAAGTTAATTCTGAAGGATTGATCAAATCCTTTGTTAACCAAGATCCAGAATTTGTTGTTTTAAGCTCAAGAAATTGTTCACCATTACGGTAGACCAAATCTGTAAATCCACTCATGGAATAAACACCAGTTGTTGACTGAGGATCTTTACCAAAAAAGAATAAAATATGGAAGTGGTTGGAATTAGAACGAATACCTTTAACAATTTTTGCTCCAATTAAAGATCCAAAATCAACAGGAACATCTGCAGAAATAAACGAGGTTGGTAAAACAACCCTGTTGCTATTCACCGCTTTCGCCGTAATAATCAATTTAAATGAAGCTTCAGAGGTTTGAGTTATTTTTAAGTTATTTACATAAGGAACAACTGAAAGATCAACATCACCACGGTTCGGAATAGCCATGCTCAAATAATCTAGTGACATGGGAGCTAACACTTTCTTTTTTTGATAATAAAGGGGACGACCAGGAACAAAGAATCTTCTGGCCTCATTAAAAAGTGGTCTTTCTAGCGTTAAAGATTCATCGTTAATTTTTCCCCAATTGTTAGAAAAATCAAAGTAAAAGCCAGTGTAATTGGTGTCTGCCAATTCAGTGTTTTTATCACCAAATTGCAAATAAGTTAAAACACCATTTGCAACGGCAGTTTCTGACTTGGCAGCACGGAGATAAGCGCTATTTTCAGTTCTGTTCATTTTTTTATTAGGAAGGTAAAAGTATTTAACTGTGCGGCTAATAGAATCAAGGTTGGACTCTTCTGATTTAGTGAAGTTTTCTTGAGTCTCACCATCAAGCTTACCTTTTTTAGATAACAATCTTTTTTTATAAGCCACAGCTCCTAAAAATGGTTTTTCTACATCAAAAAAAAGTCCAGAGTTTTTAGAAGTTGAAATAAGTTTTGTTCTTAACACCATTTCTTCTCTAGAAATGTAAGCGGATGTGACCTCTTCTGCGTGAACATGAACAAAATCACCATCACTGACTTCTCTTAATCCTATCGCGACTAAAGACTTTTTTCCGCTTTTCGAAATCGTAGAAATCAATAGGTGATGAAACTGGCCCGCTTCTCCATCTGCAGGATCTTGCTTTAAATGAAGAACATCAAGTGAACGATAATCAGTAATTCTGATATTTGGAATAGTCACTGATTTTAACTGGCGACTGTAAACAGACCTTAAAAGAAAAACAGAGGAGCTACCAACATTAATTAAATATTCTTGATCCCCGATCACTTTATTTTTTGGATCAAGGGAAGAAATTTTATATTTCCCTCGATCATCAAAGTTAACCTGGCCATTAATGGCTTGGTAACTATTTGAACTATATTGATCAATTTTTATAAACTTTAATTTTTGAAATTCATGTAAAGCGTTACTTTTCAAATAATCTCGATCTAAGACTACCCAAGTGTCGTTCCTGGGATCAAAAATTTGAATGAGTTTTAATTCATCTTTATCATTTGAACTTAAGGCTATTGCAGGTAGTGACTCATAAACTATTTGCTGGTTAAGAATATTAAAAAGCGGAACTCCATTTGGATTCAAAATAGCTGCATCAGAAGATTTTTTAGCATTAGATTCAGACTTATTAAATCTCTGAATTGAAGACAAATGATCTTCGGCATATTTTATCCACTGGCCAATTAACGGGTTTTCCACTTGATTTCGATATCTTTGTATCAATGACCTAACTAAATTGGGTGAAGAAATAAAACCTTTAAAAATGCTATCAGAACCACTGGCAGTAACAAGTCGACCCAGGGACTGTTCGGTCATAAAGTCATAACTAAGAACATACGCTTTATTATTGAAAATCTGCGACGCGGCGTCAGCAGTCTTCGGTGATTCCATAATAAAAGCGACTGTCAAGCCGTCACCAAATGAATTTTTTTGTTTAACAGATAAAATAAAAATTTGTCCATCAACCATTAAGGGTGCAGGATTCATCAAGCGACCTACATCTTTTAAATTGATATGATCTAAACTTGCGATGTTAATACTGTCTTTAATTGATAAGCCAGTATTTGGATCAAAAATCTCGAAATTTTGGCCACCTAAAAATAAAGGTTGTTTTTTGGGATCTGAAAAATTTGTATTTTTATTAAATATATTTAATTTACCATCAATAACCGCAATTGATGTTGCGGTATCTTGATTTGAACCATGAAATGAGGTCTGAGCTAAAAAACCGTTAAATCCACGATTAACTCCTAAAACATGTCCTAAGATAGCAGGGATTGATTTACCTTTTCGGTTTATAGCGTAAATGCCAGCAGGTACATCAGTTGTGTTTTTCTCAGACTCGAAAACAACTTCGTATGTGTTTTGACCTGTGAATGGATTTAACACAACAACAGAATCGTTTGCTAAAGCCGCATTTAAGTAAAATAAAAAAAATGCCAACGAAAAAATTTTACGAATTGTTGAACAAATTAGAGAAGTGACCTTAATACCGATCATATAAACCTCTACTATCTATTCTCAGGAGGTTTCTTAAGCCCGCCATTCAATACGGACCAATATGAAAGCGCAGCCGCAAAGGACGCTTTATCATAACCGTAATTGGCAAGACGCCCTTCTATCATTGTTACAGTTTTTTGAATTTCCGGATTTGTATTTGATCCACTATGATAAGCTATAAGCTCTTTGGCCGTGTCAGCAATTTCCAGTTCAGTTTCAGTCAAATAGGCTTCAACTGCGGTTAAAAGCTCTGGATTTCTTGTTTCACGATTCGCTCCGGCTAAATGTCGTAATAAAAAATTATACGTAAATTCTCTGTTGTGAATTTCTTTATATTTTGTTTTTATAGAATCTAGGCGTTTTATATTTATTGACTGAGATGGTGCAGAATTATCAGGTTGCCACGTGTTAGCATTTGCATCTTCTGATAAAGCTATAATTTCTCCGATGATAGTGTCGTAAAGTCTTTCTGCGCGCTGTCCGTGACCCGCTATAATTTCTTGAAGATCTCTGTGTAAGCCCGGTAAGGTAAAATGGTTCTTCACAAGCGAATAACCATGAAGCCAAGATGTTCTTAAAGAATTATTTGGAACTTTAATTGTTCCTGCATTAAGAAGTTTACTAAATGCAGCATCAAGAATTTCAGGAGTTAAAACACCAAAACCTTGTTTAATAGCCATATCTAACGATTCTTTAATCCAGGACTGCATATCACGTGCAGAAATACCAGACTCACCCTCACGTGTAAGATTAGATAGTTTAGCTAACTCAGTTCTAACTGCAAGATTAACATTGTCTTGTCCCAAAATCATTTTAAGTCGAGCGACTGGATTAATGAAATATTGATTTTGCGGAGTTATTTTTTCAAATTCACCCGGGAATTTTGCAAACTCTTTTGGGTCAACCACAATTCTAGTAATGGCAGCCGTTAAACTTAACATTTCAATTGAATGTGGTGAAATTAAAATTGGAGCTTCATCTGACTTATAAATGTAATAAAGCGCGAAGCGACGGGCTATACCTTTAAGAGTTCCATCCGTTTCTGGTAAGGGAAAGGCCTTATTTAAATCTAAAGGTTCCATTTTTTCAGGCTTACCAGTTCCCAACTTTCGCATTAAAAATTTATTTGGTCCAACCATTAAAAGTGCTGTTTTTGCTATCTCCCATGGATGAATATTTAAACGCATTGGAACTGTATGGGATCTGTCCATGAACGCATTTAAGTCTCCATTTTCACGAGCACTTAAAATACTCTCATCGTTTCCAGTGAACATTGAAACTATATCTAAATGCACTGGAGGGCCGTCAGCTTCAGCAATAGCGTTTTGAGCCACTTCAAGTAAAGAGTCTAAAACTTCTTTTTCATTTCTAGGAGCTTCATCAAAAATAAGAGCGCCGCCATCTTGCTGAACAACTTTACCGGTATAGTCCCACGCAAGAGCAGATTGACTTGAATAAACCATCATTCTTAAAGGATTTTGTTCAACGTAAAGTTTTTGAAAATTTGGGTTGCTTCCCAGAGCACGAATGATTTCTGAAGCACCACTTTTACCACGTGATTTAGGAACAATTCGAACATATTTTTGCAGCGCAATTAAATATTCTTCTGGAGTCATATCGAAAATGGATTTTGAACCATCAGCAATTTTTTTATCTTCAAATTTCATAATTTGTTCGATAATTTCAACATCTTTAGGTGCGGGTTCATACCAAACTTCTAATTTAAAACCTAAGCCTTTTTCTACATCTGGGCGAATAGCTTCTATAATATCTTGCTGCATATCATCTCGAAGAAGAGTGAATGGAGAGCGCTTAATATCTGGGTCTATCTCAGAAAAACCAACCTCACCACCCATTTTTGGAGTTAATCCACGAAGAGCTGGAATATTATGTAGATCTTTCCATTTAAAACTAAACTCATAAAATTGAGGATTTGATTTTGTAAGTTCACGGCGGATTCCATCAAGAACATTAAACATTTCTGTTTTACCAGTTCCCGAGGGACCAATAGCCCCAAAAATTTTGCCACCTTTTTCACCGCGAGCAGCACTAGAGATGTGCGATACAAGAGCTTCAACCGCATGATATTGTCCCACAATCATACCTGTTCCAGGGATATTGAGTTGTCCAGAAAATGCAGGATAAACATGAACGTCAGTGACTTTAAACACTGGATCTTTAATTTTGACTGGAGAAGATATATTTACAAGTTGTAGATACTTTTGTGCTGCAGACATAACTAAAGTTGGAAATTTAACTATTGGATTTTGAGGTCCAAGTTCATATAAATCCATTAAACTGATTCGCACATCTGAAAGTCGAAGACCTTGGATTGAAGCCATTTCAGCGGCTTCGTTTTGATTAACTGGTTTATTTTTATCTAGTAGAGAGGAATTTGAATCGATGGCTTTAGCGATGCTATGCAAAAAAGCTTCGCAATTTTCAGCACCTTTAATTCCTTCTGAGCTTTTTATTTTAGACGCATAAACATTTTGAAACGTAAATAATATCGATAAACAAATAATAGCAAAAAAAATGATTTTTTTCATGTCCACCCCACACAAGTAATTGTAGGACTATTACAGATGCTAATTTTTAAAAGCAACCCGTCGAAATTTTGTAAGAAAAAATGCAATTCATATTGTAGTTTTTTCACAAATGTAAAAGTAATGATCAAATAATGATTGAAATTACAATTTTTTTTCAAATATCAATTGCTCAAAAACGTCACCGAACAACAACGAAACTGCCATTTTTAAACCCAATTACGCTCTAAAGCCTTGGTTGTAGGGCTTTTAGTCAACATAACTGCGGAATGGAATATGCAAAATTACTTTGGAATTATCTCGTTTTCTAAACCTTGGGGTTTAAAACACATGCTGCACGTTTTTTATATGTTATTAATTATAGTCAGCTTTACTTCGGCTTCACAAGCTCGAACGGAGTCTACGTCTACGAAAGACCTCCTTAGATCGACCATACTAAATTACTTTACTCCGTACACGAACATCAATGACGGACAAGAAGACAGTATTCAGGACCAATTATTAAATACTCACTCTGAATCAAAATTATCATATCCCCCATTTCCTAGAACTTGGATTGAGCGTTTTAGTTCTGACACAGCAGAAACAACGACAACAGCCTTATTTGATACAAGTAAAATAGCCCAAGCCATAGGTACTTTTACTGGCCCTTTAGCTTTACCTATAAGTGTTATATTGAATGGAGCTCAGCTCAGTTACAGGTACGAACATTCAATTAAATATTCATACACCAAGCAGACAACATTGATGGTGATGAGCTCATGGAGACAATTTAGAGACCCTGAAAATCCAAACAGCACAAAAGATAACGCAATTAAAAATATTTTAGAAAACTCTGTCATTGATCAAAAACCGGATTTACGTAATTACTTTAAAGTCTCTGATGAATACCCTTTGTTAGGCATGTGCAAATATGAGATGAGCTTAGTGATTCAAAAAATAAGTACAAATACCGTCAATTTAGTTTTCGGATCAAAAGCTGACAGCGATAATGTTGTTGATGGTATGTCTTACACTGTGTACTCAAACTTTTTTCAAATAGAAGGCCATGTGCCAGTCCAAGAGTATCTTCATGTGAGGTGCGGTGAAAATTTCACAGAAGCCGTGCGATTTTTAGTCGAAAGTGAATTTAATAAAATGGTCACTGAAGCTTTTGCGCATTATCATCCAAAATCTCAATGTCGTTGGAGTCCGCCATCTACCAAAACACCGAAGACTGGGGATCAGGATTGCTTAAGTTGGTTCAATAAATTAAATACTTTAAATTTAGACAAAAAAAATACTGTTCCAAGGTGTATTTTAGGTGAAGAAGGTTATCCAGTGTGTGCGGCAAGAACCTCAAAGGTTGGATCCTACTGCCCCCTTTATTCCTCCCGAGGCCAAATTTCTACAAAAGAACCAGAAATATGGGAGCGACAATTAAATCCTATGGATAGCGCAGGGTTCATTGGTGGAAAGATTTTACAACAATGCGATCATGGACTTGAGTGTCGTCTTGATAATGGCAACCCTATTTCATCTATACTATTAAGTCGTGACCGAAACGAAAGATTAAGACATCTTCAAAATGCTAATTACATTACAACGTGCCAACCGATAGTTAATCGTGGCGGAAGGTAAAAAGGTATTGAAATGAAAAAACAAAAGATCTTAATTTTATCAACTCTTATATTTTTAATTAGCTCATCGCTGTTCGCGCAAACATCAGCCTTAGATGAGTTACTTAAAGAAAGATCAGATTCTATTCGTGAATCAGAACAAAATTCTGACAGCTTAAAACGTTTAAATGATGAAAAAAGATTATTGATCAATAAATTAGTCGATGTGAACAAACAATATGATGACATCATAAAAACTCAAAATTTGAAAAAAGAGTCAGATTTATTTTCAATAAGTGTAAATGAAATTTCCAGATATATTTTAAATAAAAAAATGGGACGTTGTAAAATCACAGCAGGCGAATATTTGGGCGAATACATTATAAAGAAAGATAAAGTTACAATTCGTTTTGCTTTTTTACCGAAAGACAGTCTACTTGCTCCAAAGCTAAGTCTAGTTAAAGGGGAACAAAATGAAGATGTTTTTCAAATTGAACAGCCTGGATATAATCCAAATTCGATAAATGCGAAAGGTGAAATTTCAGCCACACTGCGCTTTCTTATCAAATCTGAAAACAACACCCCCGGCGAAATCATCCACGCTGTTTTTATGGGCCAACTATTGAATGACGGTTGGTTTGGTAAAAGCAGTTTAGCATTGACCAATATTACTTGCGTGTTGGGTTCATAATCTAAATTACTTAATAGTATTAATTTTTTAAGAAGAATTTGAAGATCTATGATGTCAGTCTATTATGTCGGTCTAAGATATAGGCCTGTGCTTTAGCTGCAAACCTTTTAAAAAAGACCTTAAGATTTGATCTTGGCATAATCGGTAGTTTTTATGATCCGGCTTTCTGAAAAATGCAGACAGCTCGTGATCACTCAGTTCAAGTTTAGCAGATTTCAAAAGCTCCATAATGTCGTCACTTGTTAGGCTGAGCGCAATTTTAATTTTTTTTAAAACAATATTATTAGTCATCCATTTTTCAGGCTCAGGCGCAGGAACAGCGCCTTCTTTTTTTCCGCGATGTTTTATAATCAATCCATTCAAAAAAATTGAAAGCTCGACACCATTTAAAGATTTAAAATTAGGATCTTCGTCTTTTTTAAGCCACTCACTGACTTGCTGGCGGGTGACTATATGCTCGGCTAAAGCAAATAAGGCGATCATCTTTGAATCATCTAAGTCGAATGTATAGCGAAGGCTACGTAAAGTATCATTATTGTTCATCATTGACCTTTCTTAGGGAAACTTAAGTTTTAATGATTACAGCAGGCCCTTATTCAGAGTCATCATAATTTCTGTATTTCCACAAAAATAGACCCATATTTATAATAAGAAAACTTAAAAAAGCAAAAGCCGCATACCCATACCCGCGACCTGGATTTTTGGAGTACGCCATTGCAAAATAAACAAAGAAAAACTTATTAAAAACCATAGGAACAAGAAATACCCAAAGAAAATTAAAAAAAACAAACTCTTTCTTGCGAACTGGTTTGGCTTTATCGATCTTAGAATTATCCATACTTGTGATTTGTGCCACAGGGACAAATGAAATGGAATCCTTATTTTGCTATCGATAATGACTTAATACCTTTTCACATTAAAGATAGATTTCATAATTCGTGATAGTATTTATGAATCTATGGAATCTTCAGTCACGTTTATATATACCGACGCCAGCTTTGATAAAAAACACAGCATGGCCGTTATTGGTTTTGCTAAATTTGAGAGCCACCAAGACCACCAATCAACAGGACTATCAGATATGGAATTGCAATTTGAAGTGATCTCAGAAAAAAATAATATTCGAGCAGAACTACGTGCTGCGATTCAAGCCTTAAAATCCTGCCCTAAAAATGCAAAGGTTATTCTTTACAGCGATTGCCATTCAGTGACCCAATTATTTCAAAGAAGAGAAAAGTTAGAAAAACAAAATTTTATAAGCCGAAGCAGTGGCCTCAAACTTTCAAATGCAGATCTTTACCAAGCTTTTTATCTTACAGCTGATCAATTAGACTTAGAAATATTTTGGGTTAAAGGACATTCTTCAAATAAAAATTCAGATTTTATTGAGTCCAACTTTTCTTATTTAGATAAACAAGTTAGAAAAAAATTAAGATCAGAAGTTTTAATGTTTATCGAAAATCCAAAATTCGGAAACTAAACGTAAGTAATAATTTTCATGAATGTTTGGAACTAAATGCTGAGCCCATGTTTTGTCTGGTTCCATTTCAAAATGCTTGGGTTTCCACATCGGCAAAGTTGCAACCAGTCCCTCTGCTTGTTTTAGAAATAAAGCCCTGTGTTCTGCAGCGATAGGTTCTGCACTGGGAAACTTTTGTCTCATCGGATCTACAAACCGACCATTGACATAAAATTCATAGTGCAAATGGGGTCCCGTCGATAATCCTGTGTTCCCCGTGTAAGCCACAATTTGACCTTGCTTTACAGAAGCCCCGCTACGAATCCCTTTGGCGTAGCCATTTAGATGTTTATAGGCCGTTTGATAAGTTGAGTTGTGACGTATCTTAAGAACCCTGCCACCACCCCCACTTGACTGCGCGAAGGTCACAGCTCCATTAGCTACACTTCGAACCGGTGTTCCTATGGGTGCACCGTAATCGACCCCATTATGTGGCCTAACAACTCTGAGTTTAGGATGGAATCGCCTACGATTAAATCTTGAGGTGACACGTCCAAACCGAAGTGGACTTTTAAGAAACATACGTCTTAAATTTTCACCGTCTAAATTATAATATCCCATGTCTTCATCGCCCATTCTAAAAAGAACAGCACTATAGGTTTTACCGACATTAATATATTCAGCAGCAAGGACAGAGCCCCAACCCACAGCTTGGTCTTTAACAAATTTTTGTTCGGCGGTGATTCTCCAGGAATCGCCTACTTGAACTTCACGATTAAAATCAACTTCCCAACCAAAGATCTCAGCCATAGCGACAATCAGATAGGGGTCCATTTTGGCTTTTAATGCAGATTCCCAGAGTGTTGAATCGACATGTCCGACAAAAGAGATGGTTCGAATATCAACCATCTCTTTTATGATTGAAGCGTGCCATTCAGATTCTTTTATATCGATTTGTTTTTTAACTACTAATTTTTCAACTGCTGAAAAACGAAATTCAGCTTCAATTAAATTATCTTTAATATCTTTAACAATTTGGAAACGTGTTCCTGGCATTAAATTTGATAAATTTTTAACTGGCTTCGCGGCTTTTACCATTTCAATAATATCAATTGAGGGAACATTTAAGTCTCTAAGATAAGTGTAAAGAGGAACATTACGACTTATCATGTGTGGATATTGCTCTTCAATAGATAATACTTTTTTTAACTGACTCGCCAACTCGCCGTTAGGCAAAGCAGACGCCACACTGGCCGCACCCACTTCATCGGGTGACACATCAAAGCTTAAATATTTAAAAAACAAAATAGCGCAGGTCGCGACAAGAGCAAATAAAATAATAAGAGATTTTTTGTCTAACTTAAGAGATCCCATAGAGAACTTAAAGTATTCATGACTAAAGCCAGATTGACAACCCAATAGGCAAAAAATAATGCGCGACAAATTTAGCACTTTCTTTGATTTTTATTAATTTTAATTTCTAAAACTGCATTTGAGTGCTTGTGATTAAACTAACTAAAGATATTGGTTTTGCTGTTTTCAAACAAAACTCCAACTCTTCTTGCCTTACATCCGGGAATCGAAACTTTAATTCCACATGAGCGCTCATTGGGCGCTTGAATACCCTTCTGCTTTTAAACAATGTTCGACGAACACCAAGCACATGCCCAAACATGTACCCGGCAGCTCCGCCTATGAGGATACCAAATAAAACTAAAGGTGGGACAAGTTTAAAATTTAAACCAATATCAGGATCTAATGTAGATAGCCCTAAAATTAAAAAACTTAAGATTGCAAAAAATGCGGCACCTATTATGGCAGAAATCCAAGAGAACATCATGACCTCTTGATTGTTGTCATAGGCTTGATTTTTAGACAAAGTTTCAAATTGTGCTATTGTTGGAGCTAAAACTGTAATTTCGTTTTTAGGTATTCCTTTAGAATTAAGTAAAGAAAGTACTTTATTTGCTTCTTTTAAATTCGAAAAAACAACTTTCATGGTCATCATAACGTCTCCTCTTTAGTTAATTTTTTAGTTTAAATAAATAGAATCAATATTTTATCACCTGATATTATAATAACATGGCTAGAGGATAGCATCTTAATTAAAATAATAAGATATCCTGTAGTTCGTATGGAGATTTCACAACCTGTTTTAAATTTCAGTTTAAATTAACTCAAGTCCGTCAAAGTATTATTTTCAATAACTTTTTCATTTGAGTCTTAAGACCTTTGGCCAGTCTAAACCAATTGTCTTTAAGCTTGTATTTATTAGCACTTATTTTGCATATAAAAATCTATGAGAAATTTGAATGAAATATTAATATCAGGTCATTTAGTTTTAACTTTATCATTATGCACTTACACCTCAATGGCCGAACCGACAAAACAAGGGCTGTCTTCTTCGATTTCTTGCCAAGATTTTTTAACTGCTAAGCTTATAGCGTTAACTGATCTAGAGCAGCTTCAAACCGAATGGCGTAAAATTGTTGGCGAAAGACTAAATCAGGCCATAATAAGAAAGAACTTTAACGATGGCGTTAAGTACACCCAAACTCAACTCTCCAGAGACAGTCTTGTTGATGCCTCAAGCATCCCCAAATATATCAAAGGTCTTCATTCTTTACCTTTAGCTCATGCCACAAGAATTTCACATATTCTAAACGTAGAACTTAAGTGGCTTCTGGCCCAAGATTTACTGATTGGATTTAATGTCAACGGATTTAAAGTATTGCCTGAGCATTTTCCTGGAAAAAACAGAATGCAGGCCCTATACGATGCTTTTATGGCAACGGTTTGGTCTAAGCCTGATATCGAAAACCAAACAACTCACTTGATATCTGACATAGACCCTCAACTATTTTGTATTAATGACTGCAGCACTGAAGAGCTAGTTCATGAGCTAAAACGTCGCGGATGGAGCGTGAATTTAAATTTGTTAGATTAATTTTTTTATCATTAGTGCATAAGTTCATACATACAGTTTTTTTTATTATAAGATACCAAACCCTTTTTTTTCTTTCTTAATCTTAAAAAAAGTTGTTTTAATCTATTGTCTAGACTTTCTGCTTCACCTTGCCCGTAAAGATTTTCAATTAAAAAATATTTACTTTTTGGACTAGATGTTAATAGATGAATTAGTTTTTGCTCATCACCAGAAAGGCATTCTGTCTCTGCTTTTGAGTCCATTAGTTCTTTAGATTTAATAACGTCTTCTTTTAATTCGTCAAAGTTAAAAGCTTCGACAAGTTTAAGATTTTCGCGGGCGATATCTAAACTTCCAAGCTGTGATGAAAGCTTGGCACCGTTCAACATTACTACACAAAAATTAAACGAACCATAGCAATGTTTCTTAGATAAGGCGATCGCTTTAAGACATTCTTCATGGGCCAGATTTAAACAGCCTAAAACCTCATACTCTTTGGCTAGACTTGTTAGCGCCGCGATATGAGTGTTGTGATCTTCGCACGCTTCAGCTTTATTTATTGCATCTGTTAAATTACATATTCTTAGGTGGGCTGGTGATTTATGATTTAATGCCACAATTGAATTATAAAGAAGTGTGGAAGATTTTTTCTTCATCCCTAGAGATTCAGCCAAATGGCTAGCTGTTACATTTTTTTGATAACTTAAATCTTGCAGATTATTCAAATCACAAATTATCGCTTCAACGGCAAGAAGCTCGACTAATAAAATTTGTTTTACCAAATTTTGTTCAGTAAAAACATATTCGGCAGTTATTCGTTCTGTCGTATCGAAGCTATTCTTTAAATACTTTTCTGAATTAAATGATTGATCAATATCTTTAAATTCAATGTTGTTCTCGCGTATTAAAATTCTTATTTTAATAATATCAATGCATATTAAGACATAAGTATTATTAGATTTATTCTCCTTAAAAAAATCATAATTTTTTTTTAAAGATTCTAAATCATTTAAAAAGTAAGCTCTTCGCGCATTTTTAAAATGATCTAAAAAAACGTCATCAATGGTTTTTATTATTGCTAATTCAGATGACGTGGCTTCAATTATTTGTTTTAAGGCTTCAGTATTCATGGCATTTCACTTGCAAAAAGCTGAGTGTTTTGGCCCTTTATCATCATCCTAAATGAGTACGGATTTTCAAGTTCAGAGTTATAATAAATTACTCCGGCTGTTTCTAGCATAACTAATTGACCAGAATTTGTTTTAGTTTCTAATGCAGATATAAATTCTGATTCATGCCAAGCGCCATCAAACCCAACAAATAAATATTTATTATTATTTAAAATATAAAAAGAAATTGAATCTGTAGCCCATTTCAAATCAACCTTAATTCGATCTGTTTGAAGCGTATATGATACCTGAATTTGACTTTGATTTTGATTTTGATTTTTAACGGTATTTATAAAAACCTTGGATTTTACTTTTGCTAGAATTTCAGAGTTTGGAAATTCAAGACCAGTCAAATTGTTCCAGAATAAATTAATTAAAGAGCTTTGAACTTTGTAAGATAAAAAATCAACTTTATCTGGCTGATTTCCATTAAAATTCACACACGAAGGGCAATCAGATTTAGATGAAAAAAGTAACGACTCTATGACCGGAGGCAATAAAATCTTTAGGCCATTTTTATTTTCTAAAGCAATTAAAAGTAAGGGCTCTTGACTTAAGTCCTCCCGAGAGAACATCACGAGGGATTTGGATTTCTTGATATAAGGTGAAAAGACCTGACCCGTATCTGTTCTGGCCCACATTGTATTTCCAGTATCTGAACGGACCCAACCTGACGAATTTAAATTATCTGGCTCGGATTGGGGCCCTTGGTCTTCAAAAAGAATAAATTGATTGTAATACATTTCCCTAACCAAGTTTCCCTTATTTAAATAAAGATAGGCCTGTGGAATAGTATGCCAACGGTGCAAACTTTGAGTGTACCTAAGTAAAAACATATTCAATAAACCTTGACTCAATTCCGTGGGGCTTGCCCACCCTAAATCCGAATAGACATCAGTACTTAAAGATTGTGTTGATGATTTATAAATTCCCGAAACAACGAACTGATCAGAATTTTTATCATAAGTCATAATCGGAGACCCGCTGTAGCCAGGGTCTAAGCTTATTGGTATTCTGTATTCACCTGGAACTTCGGATAGTGAAGAGTAATTGTCAACGACTGAAGTCATGATCTTTTTTAAATCTTGGATTTGAAATAAATTTTCGGCAGAAGATGCAGTTTTAGAATCTACTTCTAAGTAACCAGCATTTGTAGTATCAACCCCAATCCAAGGAATGGCGTACGAATCATCCGCGATTAGGTATTTTATATTTTTGTTCTCATTCATTATGATTTTTTCTTCTAACAATATACTTTGAGATATTTGGGCCTGATCTTCTAATCCACTTTGACTGGAATCAAACACCAAGTCAGGGCCTACATAAGTTCCAAATGCAGCAACCCCTGATGAAACTTGACCTGTGCCTCCAAAAGGAACACATCCTCCACCTGTCATAAAATTTTGACCAGAACTATTAACAAGCTGATTTAAATCTACGCCGTAAACGTTAAATTCTTCAGAAAAAAAATCTATTGCTTCTTGAGTACATAAAACAATAGCTGCTGAATCATGAATCACATCTGAAATCATACCCAAGGCAAAGATTTCTTTATTTGATTCTGCTTCAAAAAGTTTAAAATTATCAGACCGGTTTTCATAAATCCCACCAAATACTAAATGCGCTGCGGTTAAAACTAATTTTAAATTTACAGTTTTATTTGTAACCTTGGACTTCACGGGATAATCGACAATAAAACCCTGACCACTAAATTTTAATGAGTACTCGGGATTAGAACCATCCTGATATTTAGTCTCGACTTTAACGATTCCATTTTGAGAAAAAACATCTGAGTAATAGAATATCAGTACAAAGATAATTAAGTATCTCATATAGAATAAATAGCAGTTTTATAATCATTTAATAAACAAATAATATTGGACATGTAAAAAATCATAAACGTCTAATATTTTGACAACCGAATTGTAATATTAAGTTTAAAAACTACTTATAATAAATCCTATGAAACAGCGAAGTAAGAGAACGATTAAATTGGCTTAAACTGAAATGTAATACTTACATTGCTAACCGAAATTCACTTAAATATTATTTAGCCCCATTAGGCGAATAAAATAGCATGAAGTCTTTCAAGCACTAGGTCACTAGTTAAGCCAACATCTAGAGAACATGCTTTAACGTATTCAGGCTCTGTCGCAATTGTGATTAACCCTGCTTTTTCTGCTAATAATTTAAAAGTTTTTGAATCTCTAGGTTCTATGGATTTAAAAGTATTAAAATAATCTAAATCAATATCTAGAATAAAGGGCTGATCAAAAAGTAAGGGTTCTTTATTAGAATTTAATATTTTATCAAATTCTAGAATTGTTAAATCCAAAAGACTTGATTCAAGGACCGAATCACAATCCGGTTTTATCTTTCCATTATTATCTAGAATTTCATTCACTGTACGACAAATAATCTTGTGCTCCAGATAGGTTTCTAAGTCTGTATTGGCCGCATTATGCGCCAGCACCAAAGCTGATGAGATAATATCAGTTTTTATAGCAGTCACAACGTGCTCGTCGTTATTAAGCTTTTTGATCGCTTCAAGAATTGTTTTCTGATTCAAAGAATCAATCAGGCCTAAATGTCGTTCTTGAATTTGATTAAATAGTGTTTCAGTTAAATTTTCGTCTTTGTGTAGACTTCGAATTAAACGACGAAAGGGTTTTGAAGTGTCCGTATGGTGATCAAAGGTGATCAGCCTTGGGGGCTTAGTCAAAGTTTTTCGGTACTCGGCCCACGACTTTAAAACCTTATGATGACCATCTACGACATGTAACTTCATTGGCTATTCCGTTGCATCCATGGCGATGGACAAGGTCATATCACTTAGCACATTCACAGCAGATCTTAAACGGGCTAAAATCCAATCCACCGAAAGAAGTAAAGGCAAAGCTTCAATTGGAAGTCCAAGAACGCCAACAATCACAGATAACGAAATAAACCCGGCCTCAGGAATTCCAGTGATACCTACTGAAGCCACAATACACGTCAGTGCAATAGTCAGCATTTGATTTAAGTCCATGGGCAGACCATAACCGTAAGAGATAAAAATCACTGCCATAGCTTCATATAAAACAATACCGTCGTTATTTAAATTAGTGGCTACTCCGGCACCTAAAGACGCGGATCTATCAGAGACTTTTAATTTTTTTAGCGCAGCTAATGTGAGCGTTAATGTCGCCAAACTTGAATTTACGCCTAAAGCATAAAGAACAGGGGTTTTTGCAGCATCCACAAATATTCTAACAGAGTACTTTGCAACTCCAAAAATCCAAGCTCCGTATACAAGTAGAATTTGTAGTACAAATCCTAGAGTCACAACACCAACAAATTTTGAAAGACTAAAAAAAATTGAAAATCCATATTTAGAAACAGTGGCTGAAATAATCGCAAAGACGGCAAACGGAATAATTTTAATGATCCAATGTAGAATCACTGAAATTAAACTTTGAAGCTTTTCTAAAAAACCAATAATTTTTTGTCTAGATTCTGTTTTTAGGTCTTGGGTGGATCTAATAGCAATCCCAAAAACTAAGGCCAATAGGGCAATAAGTAAGATGTCATTATTAATAAAAGGAGAAAATAAACTTGAAGGCATAAAATTTTTAATAAATCCATTTAGGCCTAAACTTATTTCTGGATTTGATGCCTGGGATAGCGTTGTGGATTGAGCTGAGGTTTGAATGCTATTCACATCACTTTTTAAAATTTCTGTTAAAGATGTGTTCTTAAAAAATAAAACAGAAAGTCCGATCGACAAAATTAAAGCCAAACTCGTATTTAATAAAGCGATAGAAATCACACGAACACCGTGACTCCATTTTAAATCCACCTGAATAATTGAAATTAAAATTGTACAAAATAAAAATGGTCCAGCAATCAACTTCACCCAATGAATAAATACTCTTCCAATCTCTGACAAAAATCCAAGCTGATCTGCAGGAAAAATACATCCCAAAATTGAGCCCAATATGACAGCAACTACAATTTGAAATGGAGTGCTAAGTTTAATCTTTGCAATCATCTTAAGCATAAGTTTTAACCTCATAGAAATCATAATAGATTTGATTTATTGTAATTCAAGGCTAAAGTTCAAATACCAAATTTTATGTCTTCAATCTGGTTGTCGTGTTAGGTATCACTATAACTTTTAACATAAGGTAGAAATGGAATCTTTAATACAGTGTCTGAACCTTTTTTTAAAAAAATCTAAAACTCCTTCTGCTTTGGAAATTAAAGGACTTTTAGTTTTAGAATTGACAGGCTCTAAACAAAGTAAAACCTTAACGCAGATTCGTCGTAAAGAGTTTAATCCAGATAAGTATCAAATATTTGAAGACTGGCTCACCCATCAAAATGAATTTGATGTTGATGAAATTCTTGAGCAAAAAACAGATTTTGAAAATCGTTTAAAAAATGAACTCAAAACAACGGGACATCTATATGCCCCTGAATTCGGTCTTTTTTATCTTGATAAAGGCGAAGAAAAAAAAGGAATTAACCCCAAAACTAGACTGCCAATGATAATTCCAGCCAGACAAGCGCTTTATTTTTTCATTCACCCTAAATCAGAAGCCGATAATCAACTTAATTTTACGGCTCCGCTCCCTCATGTCAAAGACAGTGATTACGAAAAACTAATCATAAAGTATTTTAATCCATAGTTTTTAAGAAGTTAGACTACAAGCTCTGTGCCTTCATCAGTAAAAGTCACAAGGCGTTTTTTGTAAAGCCCACCAAGGGCCATTTTAAAATTCTTTTTACTCACACCCAAATAATTGTATATACTTTCTGCTGGGGATTTGGCGTTGATTGGTAAATATCCTTTGTTTAATTTAAGAAGCTCTAAGATTTGAAGACCGAGCTCTTCGGCGCCAAAACTACCAAAAGCATGAAGCTGAAGATCAATGGTCCCGTCAGGCCTGATTTTTTTAATATATCCAGGAAGCTGTTGATCTGGTTCAAGACGTTCAAAAATTTCATTATGATAGAGCAAGCCTTGATCTTCATCGTTGATCATCGCCAAAAAACCCAATTGAGTTTCTCTGATAATGACTAATTCTACTTTTTGTCCTGGTTCATATTTTGAATTCATTTTCTGTTTACCTACGGTTCACTTGAGTCACTGAAGCTTGATCAGTCGGGAAAATCACCATCTCTTGAATGTTAACATGCTTTGGCCTTGATAAGGACCATTCTATACTTTCTGCAATATCATTAGGGCTTAAGGGAGTATAGCCCTTATATATGGCCTCTGCTTTTTCTTTATTCTTAAGCCTGACCATACTAAAATTAGTTTCAACTAGTCCCGGGGAGATATTTGTGACCCTAACCCCGATACCGTGAAGATCCATGCGAAGACTTTCAGTTAAAGCCCGAACTGCAAATTTAGTAGAGGAATAAACCCCACCCCCAGGATAAGTCCAACGGCCAGCAACAGATCCAATATTTACGATATGTCCTGATTTATTTTTTTTAAGAAAAGGAAGTGACAATCGAGTCATGTATAAAAGACCTTTGATGTTCGTATCAATCATTTGATCCCAATCGTCCAAAA
The DNA here is from genome assembly GCA_043764155.1 of Bdellovibrionales bacterium. Taxonomy (GTDB): domain Bacteria; phylum Bdellovibrionota; class Bdellovibrionia; order Bdellovibrionales; family UBA1609; genus JAMLIO01. The sequence goes on along the minus strand of JAYUKW010000029.1, from coordinate 5,496 downwards.
CACCTTGGTCCATGGGATCGACACCACGGGCAAGTCCAGCATTATTAATCAACACAGACATTTTCGACACAACACTTTTATGAGTTTCAAATATGTCTTCACATTGCTTACGATCTGAAACATCAAACGGTAAAACATCCACCTCAATTTTAAATTTAGATTTAATATCTTCAGACAACTTTAATAAAGAATCTTGACTTCGACTATTCAGAATTAAATTCCAACCTTTTTCGGCTAAAAGATATGCGGTTGCTTTTCCTATACCTGAAGTCGCTCCGGTGATAAAGGCTGTTGAATTCAAAATTTCTCCCTAGAATTTTACAACTTAAGTTAGATTTAGATTTCAAAAAGACTTAAAAAACTAAACTTAGCTTTTAATAAAACACTAAGTTAAAAATTTCTAGCTATATCGTCAACCAATCCGACAATACCTTTATCTGATGCTAAAGATGTATAAAGATAGGGATTAGTTCCATTAGAACCCAGATCATAGTCTTCAGCAGCTGATACCAACCACTTCCACGAGCCATTATAATGAAGTGGATTGGCCGTAGTTCCACCCAGCCATGTGGATTTAGTTAGAGGCCAAAAATGATCCGCTTCAAATATTTTTCCTGACGACTTTGGATAGCTTTTAACTAATATAAATTGTTTTTTAAAAGATGGGCTAAGGGAATATAAATCTTCTGAAATTTGTTTTTTAACAATACTGTCTTTATCGGAATAAACCACCGTCATTTCAACACTAGGATCAAGACTTTTTAAAATCTGAGGATCTAAACCTGCGGCATTCATTAATAAAACGCTTGATGGTTTTAGAGCTAAACTTTCTTTAAATGCTAAACCACCGGCAACCCCAGCAACGTAGGCCCCTTTTGAATGGCCACTGAATACAACTGAATTTACGTTTAGCTCTTTGATTTGATCAGTAATACATTTAGCTTGATTAATGTAGTCCCTGCCCATACGTGTCCAATTGGTATCAAAAAACCCTGTACTAAATGAAGGATGAATAACTGCAATTCCTTTTTTGGCTAAATGAATATATGTGTCCCTGTAATGTTCAACATCTAGTGACTGACCGTGACCAAACACAATCACGCTAGTTCCTAAATTTAATGGCTGAGGGAGAAAGACGACAACATTTCTTTTTGCACAATTAAATTTAGCTTCTGTGAATTGGAAATTATAGATCTGACTTCCAGGATGTTTTGGATCCGTTGGAACTAGTGCGAACACAGAATTAAAAAGAAATGAACAAATAAAAACGACTAAGTACGATTTTATATTAAACATATGTGTCCTTACATTTTTTTAATAAAATTTAATTTTGATCTTGAATTTATGTCTTTTAAAATACTAAAACCTAAGGATATACACAGTTATTTTGATCAGTGAATTTAAGTTTATCCAAAGAAATCTGAAGACTCGCGTCTGACAAAGCTTTTGCATAAGTCTGCACGTCTAAATTTGGAGTTTTTGATAAAATATAAAGCGATCGTCTTGACGGGTCACTCACGACGGCCCATGCATAATTTTGAGCCAATGCAATAATCCAATATTGACCTAAAACTGGTAAATTAAAATCGACAGTAAATGTAGAATTCTTGATAGGATCTTGACTGTAGGCTTTGCCACGGATCTCTTGACGCGGACCACTTGGATTACCGACATTACAGGAATTGTAGACATCAACATCTCCGGCGGGACTTAAACTTAAAGTCTGTTGAGCACAAACACAGTCAGATGGCTCGAAGGGCAACGGATTTCTTGCGATCTGGTACCAACGTCCTAAATACTTTGTGACATCAACATAGTCCACAGCTTCTAATGGAAGACTCGGAATTTGAATTGCTTGAGTAGCGGCTTGTGTAACTGTCGGCTTCGCTACAGTTATATTTATCGGTCTAGTTGCAGTCTCCGCGATTACCAATGAATTTATAAAAAATAATCCAATAAAAAAAACAAAGCTAAATAGTTTCATAAAACTTATTTCCTTTTAAATAAAAAAAAATGATGCATGTTATATCAATATGAAAAACCTAAATCCAAAACGAGTCAAAGCCTTACTTCTAAATGACTAATTGTTTATAGCGTCAATTGACAGGATCAATTGAATTCGAAATCCTAACAGGATGAATTTTAATATTGATAAAGATCTTCAAAATTGTCTTGAACTTGGAACGCCTGTCATTATTTTTGGAATATCAAAAGATGATAATCTCGAATTTTTAAAAGAGTCTTTAAAATATAGAAATCTAAAATTAAACGTATTGGGCTCCGCGAGTAGTGAGACCGAGACTAATGAATTCAATCAATTCGGAATTACACTCAGAACTGTATCTAGTGAATTTAGCCAAGAGCAAATTCTTAAATCGTCTTTACGACAAGACCCTGACGGGTTTATTTTGACATCACTTGAAACTAAAAACGCACCGATTTTTGTAACAGCTTTAGTCAGTGGTGTTACATTTGGTACAACCGCGATTGTGGCTGAAAAAGATATTATATCTTTAGTCAAGGGTTGGTTAAGCCAAAATATAACAGATGCTATATTGAACGAAGTCTTTCAAAAACTTGTTTTCATAAATGTGTCTAAACCTGAGGTTAAAACTTTTGAAGCACAAGTCCTAAATGGTGACATCAAAGTTAATACGTACAATCATATTTTTCAAGAGATTCAAAAACCAGCTCCTTACGAATTAAAAGCGACAAGAGAAGAAGATTTGATTTTACTTAAAAATAGATCAGAAAGTCCGATTTTTGAAATCCTTAAAAATGTAAAGAAGTCCGCTTGGGTTCCAGTGACTAAAAAATTGGACTTAGATTTAAAAGTTAAGCTTGATAAATATCTTAAGGATTTGAGACCTATGTCTTTAGTTGCCCAAATTGACGCGGATGATTTGCCCTCACATCTTAAAGCCTATTTAGGTTCTGATCATATTTTACAAATCATGACAGAAGTTGATAAATGGCCTAGAGATTTTAAATTCCATGTCATCACTAAAAACGACTTTATAAAAAATTACCCGCCAAAATTACCTATTACTATTTTTAGAGAAGAATTTTATTTAGAAAAAATAGTTCAATTAGATGATTATCCCAGGCTAGAGGATTCAATTCTTCTTCAACAAAATGCAGACTATAGTGATGGCGCTTATGACGATGAAGTCTTAACTGTAGATTTTAATAAATTTTCTGGCTGGCCCTTTTGGCTTCAAGGAACAGAAACACCCAAAGATCGTCCTGAGCTATTTTTTCAAATTAGCAGTCAAAAAAACGAATATGATTTATACTTAGGTGCAAATTGGATCACTTACATTTTTTTTGATCCTAAAAATAAAAATTCTTGGTCTGTTATAGAACAATGTGGATAAATTGTGATATCAACAAAGTTTTAATTTTTTAAAAATAAAATGTAAACAAAGGTTATGTGTATGGATTTTTTTGAGGCCGTAAAAAAAAGAAGAAGCGTTCGCAATTATTCAGACGAAAAAGTTCCCGAGGCTATTATTCATAAGGCCTTGGAAGCTGCGATTCTAGCTCCGAACTCATCTAATACTCAGACTTGGGACTTTCATTGGGTTAAAAATCAAGACAAGAAGATCAAACTAGTCGAAGCTTGCTTGTCTCAATTCGCTGCTAAAACAGCTTCGGACTTAATAGTTGTGACTGCGAATTCTCATTTATGGAAGCGATCTCAAAAGCCTTTGTTGGATTGGGCCATAAGCACTAAGGCTCCAAAGCCTGTTCAAGATTATTACGAAAAAATGATCCCGCTAATGTACCGCTATGGGTTTTTGAATTCTATTGGCTATATTAAATTTTTAATTATATTTTTTGTTGGACTATTTAGACCAATGCCACGAGGACCAAATTTAAAACGAGACCTTCAAGAAGTCGCGATCAAGTCAGCCGCTTTAGCATCTGAAAATTTAATGTTGGCTATTTCGGCTCAAAATTACGACTCTTGTCCCATGGAAGGCTTTGATGAAATTCGCGTTAGAAGATTGCTAAACTTAAACAGACATTACAAGGTCGTCATGGTGATCGCGATAGGTAAAGGAACGGAACAAGGCACTTGGGGACCTCAGATGCGCTTACCATTTAATGATGTAGTTCACATTTATTAATTAATGAATCTAAACTCACTTAATTAAGTAAGCTTGGATTTCACAAATGAAGTCAGAACTTGGAATACTAGTAACAGTAAGAAAAACCCGCCACCAACAACGTACACCTCTCTTTCAAATTGAAATAGTAAAAGAAAAGTGGCGATAGCACCCAGAACTGGAAACACAGGTATTTTTATAATATTAAATGGAATACGAAAGGGTCTATCTAACTGAGGGCGTGTAAATCTCAAAACAATCAATGCAGAGTGAACTGCAATAAACGCAATTAAAGTTGAAAACGAAGATATGCTCGCTATCACTTCCACTTCTCCCAATGGAAGTAAGGCGCAGCATGCAATAAAAGTAATGATAGCAGAAAACCAAGGGGTCTTTCTTTTCTCAGAAATTTTAGTGAAGGCCTTTGGCAAAGACTGATCCCTGGCCATTCCTAATAAAATACGGCTTGTCGTAACAAGTGAAATCAAAACTGTATTTGATGTGGCAAACAAAGCAATACCGCCAAGCACACCCGCAAGTTTTGGCGATACAGTTCGAACAGCATCGGACAAGGGCGCATCGCTCGCCGCAAGATCAGCAATTGGAAGCAAGGCCATCGCCGACAGTGCGACCAAAACATAAAGCACTATTGAAATGGCAATACTTAAAAGTACAGCACGCGGAATTGTTTTTTCAGGATTTTTAGCTTCTTCAGCAAAGTTCACAATATTTTCAAATCCAAAGTAAGCAAAAATAATTAATGCACTGGCCGAAAACGTACTGGTTGTGATTGTTGTTGCCAGGGCCGATGTGAACTCTGGCATTTGGACACCTAAGCCAATAAAAATAATAAGCCCAGACGTTTCAATTGAAGTAAAAAGAATGTTCATCCAGCTGGACTCTTCAATACCTAATATGCCAATGAGTGTGAAAAATAACATTAGAAAAAAAGCAATAATAAACGGAGACACCGAAACAAACTGTTGCAAGTATCCAGAAAAAGCTAAAGCCACAGACGACGCTGTCGTGATTCCCGCAAAGGCCATCATTAGTCCGCTGGTATTGGCAACCCACTTCATTTTAGGAAAGGCATTTCTTAAGTAAATATACTCGCCGCCCACTTTAGGAAACATGGCCGCAAGCTCGGCGTAAGAGAGTCCTGCCAAAGTCGCAACAATCGCTGCAATAATAAGACTGATCCAAACACTGGTTCCAGCGACACCTGCCGCTTTGCCAATGATAGTGTAGATCCCTGCACCAAGTATCATTCCAACACCATAAAATGTCAGCATAGGAAGCCCTAAAACACGTTTTAATTCAGTCATAGATCAGAACTCCTTCAAAAGGTGCCAGGTTCCGTTTGCGAATTAAATTGATTTAAATC
>JAYUKW010000028.1:0-32677 GCA_043764155.1 Bdellovibrionales bacterium | reverse complement strand
AGGTGGGACTTTAAATTAAATTTTAAATAAAGTTGAAGTTAAAAATAAATTAAGAAAAGACTTAGAAACTTAAAGATTTTTTAAATTTGTAAGAATTCATTGGGACCAGAGGCGCCGATGGGGGTGTGTCTAAGCAGAGCTTGGTGTTGGTGGCGAACCTTAGGTTGAAATTAAGGTTCGCAGTTTTTAACTTTAAAGTGAGTTGGCTTTAAGGGCGCGGATTCGTTCTTCAAGTGGGGGATGGGTCATGAAGATTCGTTTCATAAACGATCCTTTTGAAGGGCTTGATATTTTTAATGCTGCAACGGCTGCTGGCTCTTCATAGTGTTCATTTCGCTTAAATGAATTTTGCCCTGCTTGAAGGCGCTGTAAGGCTTTGATCATTTTATCGCGACCGGCAAACATGGCTCCACCGTGATCGGCTCTGAATTCTCTGTGACGTGAAAACCAATTTACGACAACAGATCCCAAAATTCCAAGGACTAAACTGACGGCCATATAGATGGCGAACCTAGAAGCGCCGCGACCTCTGTCGTCTAACTTGGATGCGATCACATCTGAAATGATTCTTGCTAATAACATTGAGATCGTGTTGATGACCCCTTGGATTAAAGTCAAAGTAACCATGTCGCCGTTGGCGATGTGGGCGATTTCGTGACCAATGACGCCTTCGACTTCATCTTTGCTCATGGATTCTATTAATCCAGAAGATACGGCTACCAAAGAATTATTTTTTGATGGACCCGTCGCAAACGCATTCATATCGTTGGCAGCATAAATCCCTACTTCAGGCATTTTTTTAAGCCCAGCTTTTTGAGCGTAAGTGTAAACAGAAGTTAAAATCCATTTTTCGGTGGCATTAGTTGTATTGGGGTTAATAACTTGTACGCCCATCGCGCGCTTGACCATCCACTTTGAAGTGAAGAGTGAAAAAAAGGCGCCGCCCATTCCAAAGATCGTGTAAAGAACAATCATTCCAGAATAGCTGTTACTTAAGTTAAAACCAAAATAAGCTTCAAGTCCTGCAATCACTGCGGACAAAGTTAAGATGATCAAAACATTCACTAGAATAAAAAAGAAAGCTCGTTTTAAGAAAGTCATATCAAAGTCCTCTGTTGGTAAAAATAATTTAATTAAAAAATAAAATTTAGCTTAATAAAATAATCTTTAAAAAAAATTAAAGATTTAACTTAATAAAATAGTCATTAACAAAGATTTAAGATTTAAAAAATTAAAGCTTTAATAATATTAAATCTGAATCTAAAAATAGCACTGTCAAGATTCAAAAACATGTTTTATTGGTTTATTGTTAATCTATGACAAGCTGTATCTCATTGTCTTTTACGCTCAGTTTTAAAGTCGATGGTTTGGCCCCTTTGGTTTTAAGTTCTCCAAAAAGCAGGGGGTCAACCAATAGTTTTTTAACATGGGCGTTAATCGTTCTTTGAAAGGGCCTAGCGCCCATCAGGGGGTCATAACCTTTATCATAAATAAACTCTTCCACGTCGTTCGACCATTCAAGCACAAAGCCTTTGTCTTGGACTTGTGTTTTAAGTTCAAGCATAAATTTACGAATCACTTCAATCAGTTTTTCTTTTGGTAAAGTGTCAAATTTAATAATGCTCGTCAGCCTGTTAATAAATTCAGGGGCAAAAAACCGCTTCACGGCTTCATCTGTATGGCGACCCTCTGCGTTTTTCACAAATCCCATTTGGTTTTTGTTGGCCTCTCTGGCCCCTAAGTTCGACGTCATGATGATCACCACATTTGAAAAGTTCACTAACTTTCCTTGGGAGTCCGTTAATGTTCCGGAGTCCATCACTTGCAGCAAAACATTTAATAAATCCGGATGGGCCTTTTCGATCTCGTCTAAAAGTAATACCGCATGCGGCGTTTCTCTGATGATTGTGGTCAATTGGCCCCCTTCATCATAGCCTACATAACCTGGAGGTGCGCCTATCAGTTTGGACACGCTGTGTTTTTCCATATACTCACTCATGTCGAATTTTAAAAACTTAACTCCAAGGTTTTCGGCCAAGGTGCGACTGACTTCGGTTTTTCCAACGCCGGTGGGACCTGTAAATAAAAAGCTACCAATGGGTCCCTGTTTAGGTCCAAGGCCTGATCGTGAGTATTTAATAGAACCCACAAGTTCTTGAACGGATTTGTCTTGTCCAAATATTTTGGATTTGATTTTGGTTTCTAGATTTTTAAGTAAATGAACTTCATCTTGCTCGGCGGTTTCTTCTGGGATTTTGGCCATCTTCGCAATCACTTTTTCAATAATTTTTGAGGACACCTTTTTCTTACCCATCAAGCGTGTCATAGACCCCGCTTCATCTAAAACATCTAATGCTTTGTCGGGCCATTTGCGGTCATGAAGATGTTTGCCAGAAAGCCTGATGCTAATTTCCACAGATTTTTTATCAAATTCCACATCATGGTGGGCCTCAAAGTTAGGGACTAATCCTTCTATAATCAAAAGGCATTCAGCGTAATTGGGTTCTTCCAAATCTAATTTTTGAAATCGACGTACAAAAGCAGGGTCTGATTCCATGTTCTTTCTAAAATCTTGGGGAGTCGTCGCGCCAATAAATCTAATCTTTGAACTTTCTAAAAATGGTTTTAATAAATTTGATAAGTCCGCAGACGATCCTGACGTGCGACCTGCGCCAATTAGATTATGAATTTCATCTATGAAGACGACGTTCATCGTATGCTGTTCCATCTCTTTAAATAAAGAGTTCACACGCTCTTCCAGATCACCACGGTATTTAGTGCCGGCCATCAAAGCGCCAAGTTCTAGGGAATGAACTTTTATTTTTTTTAAAGCGTCTGGAACTTTTTCGTCTAACACCGCTTGAACAAATCCTTTCACAAAAGCGGTCTTACCAACGCCTGAAGCGCCAATCACAAGGCAATGATTTTTTTGTTTTCGAAGAAGTGTGCGGTAAAGACTTTGAAGTTCTTCAGTACGACCAATTAAGGGGTGAGGGGTTTGTGAAATCAGTGCATTTAAATCTTGGGTGTACTTTTTGATCAATGACACTTCGCCAGCGCTGTCAGTGTTTTCGGATTCAGTCAAAAAGCTCATTAATAAGAGGGGATCAATATTGTTTTTACTTAAAATGTAAGACGAAAAAGAATCGTCTTCGTCAAAAAAAGCAATCAACACATGGGCACTTTGGATGCTGGATTTTCCAGCGGCTTGAACTTGGGATAGAGCGCGGTTGATACATCTGTGAACAGCTAAAGTTAAGTCGGGTTGTGATCCGATTTTCTTTGGACAGTTTTTATCAATCACATCTTGGGCTTCAATTAAAATGGGCTGCATGGGGATATTGGCCCATTTAAAAAAAACGTTTCCTTCTTGAGATAAACAAAATTGCTCTAGGATGTGTTCTAGGGTCACAAATTCGTGATTCTCTTTTAAGGCTTTTTCTGACGATTTTTGTAATATAAGTTGCAGATCAAAAGATAGCATCAGTCTTGCTCCAGTTTACAACGTAAAGGATATTTTTGTTCTTTGGCCAGTTTAGTGACTTGCATGATTTTAGTTTCTGCGACCTCTTTGGTGTAGCGTCCCGCAAGGCCTGATCCTTTTTCATGAACAAAGCTCATGATCTTCATCGCACTTTCAGTTTCGTGATTAAAAATATCTTGTAAAATATAAATCACAAAATCCATAGGTGTGAAGTCGTCATTTAATAAAATCACTTTATACAGCTTCGGCTTCTTGATTTTAGTCATTGTGACGTTGTCAGTCTCGAATTGGTCCGATGAGCCTGAATGTTGCTTGGTTCGTGTCATGTTTTGGCCTTCGAGTTACTTTAGTCTAATCAAATCTAATTGTACCATTATGAGAATATGTCCGCCAATTAAGTTTTAAGCCCATTCTAACGCAAGTCAAAATATCCACCGAACTGAAAATCATGATGCGGTCTTATTTATTAGAACTGGACTAGCATTTTTCTTTCTAAAAAGAATAAAATGTCGATAAGAACATAGGTTTAATTTTAATTAATTGACCTTCGAATTTTTAAAAAGAACCTCATTAAGGAGAACGTAATGAACAAGTTATTAAAGTTATTAACAAAAAGAAATGAAAAAGGGTTTTCATTGATCGAGCTAATGATCGTTGTTGTGATCATTGGTATTTTATCAACGGTAGCCGTGCCTCAGTATCAGAACTTTCAAAAGAAAGCGAGACAAGGTGAAGCCAAAGCTAACTTAGGTGGAATATATACAACAATGAAAACATTCCAAGCTGAATGGAACCAATATTATGGTGATTTCAATGCTCTAGGGTATGATATGGCAGGAACTCTATCCTACAACATCGGCTTTGGTACAAATGCTCCTGCTGGACCTGCAACACACCCAGTATTAGCTTATCAAGCCGTTGCACCTATTTTCGCAGCTCACCTGAAGTGTGGAGCACCAAACGTGAAGGGTACCTTGTCTCCTGAATGTGATTTAGGTATTGGTGCGGCAGCTATTTTACCGCCTGCAACAGCTCTTATTACTGCAGTTGGCCCTCTTCAGACTTTTACAGCCGGTGCAAGAGGAAATATCGATGCAGATGCAACGTTCGACTATTGGACGATCAATAATTTAAAAGTTTTGCAACAACCAGTTCCAGCAGACAATGATGTTACTTTTTAATACTTAGTCTGATTGCGTTTTTTAATTGATAAATTAGTGACCACGTTTCAAAATCGTGGTCACATTTATTTTAAGCATGAATCAAAAACTAACTTATTTTCTTATCGCGATCTGCTTTTCACTGTCTCTCTACATGCGAGATCTTTTCGAAACTAAAAACGTTAAAATCCTTCCCCCGCCCCAAGGGATGGAATTTGCCCACTTTGGCTTTAACGAATCTATCTCTGATCTGCTTTGGTTGGGTTACATTCAAAATTTATGGAACTGTCATAAAGATAAAACGTGTCATAAAAATTGGGGTTTTAGAGTTTTAGATGAAGCGTCTATTTTGGCCCCTAAATTTAAATCCCTTTACACTTATGGCGCCACAGGCTTAAGCGTTCTGTTAGACGATGACTACGGAGCTAAAGTGATTTTTGACCGGGGCCTAACAGAATATCCTTCAGATTGGGTGATTAATTACAGGGCTGGATACCATTACTTGATTGAATTGAACGACGACCAGCGGGCCGCTTATTTATTTGATCAAGCGGGGGACTTCGGGGCCCCTCTTTGGACTAAATCTTTAGCAGCCAAGCTTTACGAGCGCTCAGGGCAGTTAGAAGTCAGTGAACAGGTTTTAGAAAGTATGATCCAGTCCTCACCAGACAACAGCTGGAAAGAAAGCCTAGAAATTAGACTTAAAGGGCTTCGGCAAAAAAAATTTAAAAAATAAAATCCTAAAACCCGCTATTATTTTAAAATATCACCTTGACCCCAAAAGCTAGGGCCTCAGATTAACTCAATGGCTAAGCAAGATTATTATGATGTTTTGGGTGTGACTAAATCAGCGTCGGCTGATGAAATTAAAAAAGCATATCGTAAAATGGCGATGCTGTATCATCCCGATAAAAATCCCGACAACAAAGAGGCCGAAGACAAATTTAAAGTCGCAGCTGAAGCCTACGAAGTGTTAAGTGATGCTCAAAAAAAGGCCAAGTATGATCAACACGGTCACGCTGCATTTAATAATGGTATAAATGGCGGCCCATCAGGGTTTCAAGATGCATCGGATATCTTTGATCACTTTGGCGACATCTTTGGTGATTTTTTTGGTGGCCAATCTGGTGGATCACGTAGCCGACGACCTCAAAAAAATGGCCCTAAACGGGGCGCGGACTTACGATATTTTTTAGATGTCACTTTAAAAGAATCTTATTTAGGCATTTCAAAAGAAATCAGTTTTGAAGCTGAAAAAGATTGCAGCACTTGCGACGGAAGTGGAGCAAAAAAAGGGTCCACCCCTGAAACTTGCAGTTACTGCGGTGGCACAGGGCAGCTTGTGCAAAAGCAAGGCTTCTTTTCATTCGCTACCACTTGCCACCACTGCGACGGCACAGGACAAATGATTAAAAATAAATGTGGATCTTGTGCAGGTTCTGGTCGTGAAAATTTCCAAAGAAAAATTTCAGTGAATGTCCCTGCCGGAATTGCTGATGGCACCCAACTTCGGGTGAACGGTGAAGGGGACAAGGGTCAAAAAGGTGGACCATCAGGGGACCTTTATGCGGTCCTTCGCGTGCAAGAAGATCCTAATTTCTACCGTGATAGTTTAGATTTGATTTCGCAAATTGAAGTGTCTTATTTAGAAGCTATTCTAGGCACTGATAAAAATATTCAAACCTTTGATGGCGAAAAAACCTTAACCATTCCCGCCGGCACTGCACCCAATGATGTTTTAAGATTAAAGAAAAAAGGTTTTCCTTCGCTCAGAAGTGGTGGGCAACGTGGGGATTTAAAATTTTACGTTAAAGTTGAAATCCCAAAATCCATAGACGCCAATGAAGAAAAAGCATTGCGAGACATTGCCAAAACGAAGGGGTTAGAGGTCAAGCCGAAATCTTGGTTTTAGTCTTGTGTAGAAACTTGACTTCAACTTTTTTGGTCCCACATTTCAAACATAATTTAAAGTAAATATTTTTTATTCTAATTTTATATCTAAATATTATAAAGGAGTCTCAAGATGGGAAAAGTAATTGGAATCGACTTAGGTACAACAAACTCAGTGGTCGCAATCATGGAAGGTGGAGAACCTAAAGTGATCGTCAACGAAGAAGGCGCACGCACAACACCGTCTGTGGTGGCGTTTACCAAAGATGGTGAAATGCTTGTGGGACAAGTGGCCAAACGTCAGTCCGTGACAAATCCTGAAAATACTATTTTTTCTGCTAAGCGATTTATTGGTCGTAGGTTCGAAGAGATTCAAAATGACATTAAAAAATTCCCTTACAAAGTCGTAAAGAAAAATAATGATTGTGGTTTCGATATTCAAGGTAAAGTGTATTCACCAGAAGAGATCGCCGCGGCTGTGTTAGGAAAATTAAAAAAAGTGGCTGAAGATTACTTAGGTCACGAAGTGACAGAAGCTGTTGTCACTGTTCCTGCTTACTTTAACGATGCTCAAAGACAAGCGACAAAAGATGCCGGCAAGATTGCAGGACTTGATGTTAAGCGTATTATTAACGAACCAACAGCGGCCGCTTTAGCTTATGGGCTAGATAAAAAGAAAGATCAAAAAATTGCCATCTATGACTTAGGGGGCGGAACATTCGACGTTTCAATTTTAGAAGTTGGTGATGGTGTCGTTGAAGTGAAATCTACTAATGGGGACACATCATTAGGTGGAGATAACTTTGATGAATTGATTTTAGACTGGATGATTCAAGAATTTAAAAAAGACCAAGGCATCGATTTATCAAATGATAAATTTGCACTGGCCAGATTAAAAGAAGAAGCTGAAAAAACCAAAGTCGAACTGAGTTCTGTAAATGAAAGAGAGATCAATATTCCGTTCATCACCATGAGCCCTACTGGCGGCGCTTTACACATGCAACTAAAATTAACTAGATCAAAGTTTGATCAACTGACTGAAGAGTTAGTGAAGCGAACATTAAAACCATGTCAAACAGCCATGGAAGATTCTGGCTTCACTAAAGCTGAAATTGATGAAGTGGTTTTAGTTGGGGGATCGACCCGAATTCCTGCAGTTCAAAAAGCAGTGAAGGATTTTTTTGGTAAAGAGCCCAACAGATCGGTGAACCCAGATGAAGTTGTGGCCTTAGGCGCAAGTATTCAAGGTGGTGTTCTGGCGGGTGAAGTGAAAGACGTGTTGCTTTTAGATGTGACGCCGCTTTCACTTGGTCTAGAAACTTTAGGTGGTGTGTTTACAAAATTAATTGAAAAGAACACGACCATTCCTACTAAAAAATCCCAAGTATTTTCAACTGCGGCAGACAGTCAGTCGGCGGTCGACATACATGTGCTTCAGGGTGAACGAGAGATGGCTGTTGATAACAAGTCCTTGGGTCAATTTCAGTTGTCAGGTCTTCCGCCAGCCCCAAGAGGAACGCCGCAAATTGAAGTTAGTTTTGATATTGATGCCAATGGTATTTTAAATGTATCAGCTAAAGATAAAGGCACTGGTAAAGAACAAGCTATTAAAATCACGGCGAAGTCGGGCTTAACCGATCAAGAGATTCAAAAGATGGTCAAAGAGGCTGAAGTCAACGCCGAAGCGGATAAGAAAAAACGTGAACTTGTGACATCTAAAAATAATTTAGACAATTTGATTTACCAAAATGAAAAATTAATTAAAGACAGCAAAGATAAAATTTCGGCTAGTGATTTAAAAGATTTAGAAGCTGAAATTAAAGAGGCTAAAGATGTTTTAGAAAAACAATCTGATAATTTAGATCAATTAAATACAGCACAAGAAAAGTTAACAGCTGCGAGTCATAAAATTAGTACGGCCATGTATGAAGCTCAAAAAGCCCAAGGGGCTTCGGGTGTAGGCCCAGAGGCCACTACATCTAAAGACGCTGGTGGAAAACCGAATGATGACAATGTCATAGATGCTGATTTTAAGGACGTGAATTAATAGGCAATGTGTCTGACTTCGCTCTATGTCACAGCTTATTGTAGACATAGGCCGAATAAAAATATTTAATACAAATTCAATTCACTAGGAGGAATTATGAAAAGAACACTATTAATCGCTGCATTACTTGTATCTAGCTATGCTTATGCAACTAAGCCTGCAACTACACCAGCTGTAAAATCAGCTACTGAAAAAGTTGATACTGTAACAACAACGACAACAACTAAAGTTGAAGCCGTAAAAGGTAAAGTCGTAGACGCTAAAGCCACTGCAACTGTAAAAGGTAAAGAAGCTGTAGACGCAACTAAAGAAGTATTAAAAAAGTAATTTGTAGATTTTAAAAATCTATATTGAGTTTATTTTTTTTATCAAAATAATCTTAATACTTAAAAGCCAACGTTTATGCGTTGGCTTTTATTGTTTATTAGTGTTTTTTAAATAAGCGTTGTTATCACCGGCACAAGGTATCATCCCTTTAAATTGATTTGCCTAGGATATTGATCTTCTGATTTACTGCGGCTTATGTCAGTTAATCACTTTATTAAAGCTTTTGTGAATAACCCTAAGGGTGTATCTACTATTTTTCCAGCATCCAAGGCCTTGTCTTTAGCCATGGCTATAAGTTCAGAAGTTTCAGAAAGAAAAAGGATTGTAGAGATTGGTGTTGGAACTGGGGCTTTAACAGAAGCCATGTTACCCTTGATGGGAGAAGGTCATAATTACACGGGCTTTGAGATTGATGCGACTTTTTTTAAGTTTTTAAATTCAAGATTTATTCCAAAGCACCAAAATCAGATTAAAAAATTAAATTCATTTAAAATGCGGTCTGAATCTGCAGAAAATATTTCTAGTCTTTTTGAAGCCGAAAGTGTTGATGTTGTGGTTTCAAGTTTACCATGGTCTGTGTTTGAGCCAAATCTTCAGAACTCAATTTTAGATGAAGTTTATAAAATCCTGAAACCAGGCGGGGTGTTTAGTTTTTATAACTTTGTTATATCTAGTCAATCTCAGCAAATTAAATCTTTTCAGCAAGAAATCAAAAAACGCTTTGAAACTCTTGAGCCTAAGAAAAAGGTCTGGAAGAATTTTCCACCGGCCACAGTATGGGTCGCAAAGAAATAATTAGCATAAAAACAGCAAGCTTAAAAATAATAAATCTAAAAGCGATGTTGTTTGTGCTCAATAAAGCACTGGTGAAGTTAAAACTAAAACTTTAGTCTATATTTTGGGTTTTGATTTTCATTCTAACGTCTGTGGAATAAGATATATGAATGGGTCATAAAAACGTTGAATTAGTAAATAATATTTTAAACGAAGTCGGGCACTACATTATAGCTACAGTGGGTCAGCATTCACTGGATTGGGATTATGCGTGTTATGCAAATTCTAACAATCCCATTCATCCTAGGGGTGAGTTCTTTTTGTTTCACAATAAAAAAACTGTGAGTTTCAAATCATCGGAATTGGTTTATGTAATGCATAAACTTTTTGAAGCTTATAAAGTGGCGTTAAATCAAAATTTAGAAAATGAATCGGTGAGTATTAAATATGTGATTAAATATGATGATTTGAAAGTTGATCTTAAAATCGAGACTGAATCCAGTTTAAGTTCAGCCTTAAATTCAACATCGGGTTCAAACTTAAGTCCCACGTCGGGATCAAGTTTGAATTCGGAAGTGAATTCAAATACAGGATCAAAAATAAATTACAAGTGGGATAGCCAGTCAGCCCCAAATCCACTTAACCCCTACGAAATATTAATTGACGAAGAGTTTTAAATTCACTGAATCAGTAAAGTTTTTAAGTTCATTTACCTTATAATGGGGGAGTCCAAAAATTGCTCACAACTGTTTTTGACTTGAACCTTTTCAGCAATTCGAGACAGGGACACGGCCCCGTTGCTGTAGTGTAAATAGGATTTAATTACAGGTATAAAATCTAAATAAAAATGCCATTTTTTTGATATTGGAAGATTGGCTTTCACATCGCTGTGTCCCGAAGGCGTCATGGTGCTTACGTAAGATCTTACAAGGGTTGTTAAAAACATTTGATTATCGTAAGTCCTAAGGGCTGTTTTTAGTGCTAAAAAAGCCTGCTCTGCGATGAGATCCCTGTCGGTATAAGTTGCAAAACTACTTACGGCTAATAATTCTTTTAAGAATTTTCTTAACGTAAAATCAAAAGCTAAACGAATGTTCGCTTCAAAAGGATCTTTCAACATTTGAGCTATATCTAGGGCTTCGGCCATCCACATCACAGGGACTAAATGCATTTTTAATCCAATAGAACGGGATTGACTAAATAGTGTTTGATTAGTGACCCGAAACCGACGGTTCATTAAACTGTTTCTGACAAATATTTCGAATGTATTTAGAGCTGAAGATGTTCTTAGAAACTGAGTGTTGGCAATCTTACCAATAGCTAAATTTAAACCAGATTCATCCACAGTCGGAGCAATTTGATTTTCCATATCTGCTTTACTGATCTGGCCTAATAATTTGAGTTCTATCATTTCTTGATAGGCGGCTAAACGTAAGCGTTCAATAGCAAAAGTTTTAGCAGAGGCTAAGATTTCCGAACCAGTCGCTCCGGAATATATAAATGCGAAATCTGGATGACTATTTTTAACTGAATTTAAAACAGAAGACCTAAATAAATCCCAATCACTTGGTGTATCTAATTGAGTGTCGAACTTATTTCCAGCTGCATCTAAATTGGCATTTTGAATCAATTCGGGTAAAGGAGTTGGGCTGTTCATTTTATCTGGCAAAAAAGTTTGCTCCAGCTCAAGCTTTACATTTAATTCACTTAATTTATTCCACTGATCCAGTAATATTTTATATTCTTGGTGATTGCTTTTAGAATTGATATTTTCAAGTAAAGATTGCCTGTAGTTTTCTATTTCAGCCTGCAAAATCGAGGGATTTGCTTTAAGTTGGCCAACTATTTCATTCCAAATTTTAAGGTCTCGATCAAAGTTGTCTTTTCCATTTGGGTCTTGAAGCCACTGAAGAATTTGAGTCTCTATTTTGAGTGCTTTAGAAGGCAATGACTCTTGAGCACTAATTTTTGAGAAACTAAATATAACTAAAATAAGTATATATATTGATTTTATCATCTAAGCCCCGCCTTTTTATCTAATCTGTAAGGCAAACACTGTGCCAATAACTCAAATCATACTTAAGTTGTCGAGCAAACCTACAGGCAAACATAATTTGGTTAAATTAATTTAGCGAAGTGGTGGGTTTTTTGTGAAATAGATAAGTGGTACGATTAACATTCCAAAGTTTTTAGCACCATTTTGAGTGCGAATGGAATGATGGACATGATGGGCCCGTTTTACGCCTTGAATGTAGATACCTTTATTTAAAGCTTTGATTTCCACACGTCTGTGGATAATGATTTCATGAACAAAAAAGTAGGCGATGCCGTAAGCCATGATCCCAAATCCGAAGGCTCCTAAAAGGGGAAGGCGGTAGAGTGCAGAAAATAGAATCGAAAAAAAACTGGGGACTGCAAAGAAAATAGCAAAAGCATCGTTTAATTGCCACCATCTTTTTTTATTGATCACATGATGGTCTTCGTGCAACCACCACAAAAAACCATGCATCACATACTTGTGTAAGGCCCAAGCTGCAAACTCCATAGCAAAGAAAGTGGAAAGAAAAAATATTAAAAATGATATTGAAAATTCAATCATATTTTTTCATCCAATTTTTTAACCAAAAACCTTTTTGGTTACTTCTTTAACAGTATCTCTCATGATTAAAAATAATAAAAGACCTTGGACCACCATGATATTCGTGATCAAAAAGAAGGCCATCTCTTCCAGGGGCAAAACCCCAAGTTTCAGTCCTAATGTGTACTGGTCTGAAATCAACCAGATTTGATCGTAAATCGCAAAGTAATCGATAAGCCAAAGATAAAGGGTCGGGACCATTGCGCAGATTAAAAAGACTTTTTTGTTTACAAGTAAATGCTGACCCCCAATTATGAATTGTAAAAGCACAACAGGGGTCGCCCAAGCCAGAATTAAGCCGATGTAAAAGCTTTTTTCCTCTGTTAGGGCGTAAACCCCATAAAAAAATACACCAAATAAAAATAAAGTGATCAAAGGCTTGGTCCATTTAATTTGAGGATCATTAACATTTGCAAAGCTTAAAAGAGAGGAACGACTTAGTGAATTATCCTTTTTAGAGGTCATTTCTTGTGCGGACGTTTTTATAGATTTTGGTTCTAATGTTCTGGTTAAGACCAACAAAGTCCACAAACCAGAAAACACAGTTTGAATTAAAAAAAATGCGTACTCTTCGATTGGAACATATCCTATGACCCCCATCACTCGGTCGGGTCCATACATCCAGACTTTTTGAGCTAAAATATAATTATCCCACGGGGTTGTGTAAAAAAAGGCGAGGCCACAAAGTACTAAAATGCCTTTTAAAATATATTTTTTATCTTGGTGTGTATTATTAAAAGCTAAGTAAATCAGTGGCGTAATGGGAATACCAATAAATATTAGTAAAAAATTTAAATATGTCATGAATTCACCTTTTATTTAAATCAAGTCTTCAATATCAGTATGGAGTGATACATTGTGATAGCCTGCAAACCAAAACCGGATGTGAAAGATTTTAATTACAGATTTAACACTGACAATCACTTTTTCTAATGTGGAAAGATAAGTACGTCCATACAAAACTTCATAATTATTTTTTCTAATTTTAGTTCCAATACTTCTGTAAATATCTGAAGCAAATAAAATAGCTAGTCTCGGTCGAAATGGAATATAAGCCAGTCCCAAAAAAGAACTCTTGTAATATAAGTCAGCCACGTCTAAATATTTTTTAACTACTAATTTAAGATTTTCCGGTGAAAGCCCTTGATGTGCTAATGTTGTAACATCTAAGTTTAAAGGATTTAAATCCTGTTCGGGTAAGTAAAGGCGTTTGTTTTTTGCATCTTCTAAAATATCTCTACAAATATTTGTTAGCTGCATCCCAATACCCAAATCGATAGCAAAAGCATAAGCTTTTTTTTGTCTCACTAAAATTAAAGGACACATCATTAAACCCACGACTCCAGCAACATGATAGCAGTAGCGAATCAAATCTTTTTTGGTCTTTATAATCTGTCCGGTGACGTCAAACAAGGCTCCGTTCACTAAAACGTTTAAGTGTTCTTTTTTGACTCCAAAATTGTCTAATTTTAAAACTAGATCAGATATTGAAATTTGTAATGAGGTATTCACTACTGGTTTCGATGGCTCTGAAAATTTATTTGACGTTCTAATTTTAGCTCCAGTTAATGTATTTGATTTTGAAGTCAGTATTTCAGTGATTTCATTTAAATCTTTTAAAGCTAAGTCTGCGGACTGCTCGTCGGCCGTGTCATCAACAAACCTACAAAATGCATAAAGATAACTAATTCTAATAAATACTTTTTTAGAAAAGACTTGGGAGGCAAAATAAAAAGACTTTCCATGATGAGCCATCATAGTTTCTGGCGAATCAATTTTCATGCTTCGGGCACAACGCGGTTGATGACTTTGGCTGAATTTAAAACTCCTGGAACACCGGCCCCGGGGTGAGTGTTAGCCCCTACAAAATAAAGTCCTTCGATATCTTTACAGCGATTGTGAAATCTAAAATACGCCGACTGAGTAAAACTCGGTTCAATTCCAAAAGCCGCCCCATGTTCACTTTGAAGATCGTATTCAAAATACTTAGGTGTCACAGAAATGTCAGACACTAGGCTTTCATTTAAACCTGGCAGAAGTTTTTCTTCTAAAAAATCATATATTTTTTGTTTGTATTCATTTTCTTTTAAATCCCAATTCACGTTTCCTAAAGCATTGGGGACAGGGGACAAGACATAAAAGCATTCATGATTCTCCGGCGCCATAGTCTTATCAGTTCGTGTGGGGGCATGTAAGTACAGACTAAAATCATCAGCTAAAACTTTTTTAGTAAAAATATCGTTTAGTAAACCCTTATATCTAGGCCCCAAGACAATAGTATGATGGGCCAGCTTTTCATACGTTTTTTTAGTTCCAAAGTAAGATACAAATAAACTCATGGAATGGGTTTTTCTAGCCAGTCTTCGGTTCGACATTGAGGGTCGTTCTTTGGGCTCAATCATATCACGGTAAACTCGGACTGGGTCTGCATTGCTGACAATCGCATCAGCCTCATAGATATCACCACGTATGGTGATCACGCGCTTTACTTTTTTATGAGTGATTTCAATTTTATTTACACTGGCGTTGGTTTTAAATGTAACTCCTTTTTTTTCTAACATTTTAACGAAAGCTGAAACCAAGGCTGTTGTGCCCCCTTCAACAAAGTGGACTCCCCATTTTCTTTCCAGCCAGTGTATAAGTAAGTAAATCGAAGTGATCTTATGGGGATTTCCCCCAACCAATAAAGGCTCGAAACTGAACGCTTGTCTTAAGCGTTCGTCTTTAATGTATTTAGAAACCAGCCCATAAACACTTTTATAATTTTGCAGACGAAGCATGTCTGGTGCGACCCTTAACATTGAAGATAAAGTATCAAAAGGCTGATCGGCAAGTTTGGTGTAACCCACATCAAAGATCCGCTCCGCATGTTTGGCTAATTTTCTGTACCCGTCGACATCTTTGGGACTTAAGGATCTGACATTTTCAATGATTCGATCTTCATCGCCCACGTAATCAAAAACAGACTGATCATGAAACATAATTCGATAAAATGGATCAATAGGAAGAAGTTTAAAATAGTCCTTAGGGTCTTCGCCTAAAGATTCAAAGAGTTCATAAATCAAATAGGGCGCCGTGATGACTGTTGGACCGGCATCAAATATAAAGCCATCTTGTTTAAAGACGCCGGCCCGTCCGCCGAACTGATCTCGGGCTTCAAGCACAGTGACCTGGTAGCCTTTTTTAACTAAGTGAACGGCACTTGCCAGCCCACCAAAACCAGAACCAATAACTACGGCTTTTTTCATAACAAAACTTCCTTTTTATTTTTGACTTCTGTATTCATAATTCTATCTATAAAACAAAAATATAAACCATAATTGCCATTATAGAATTTATGATGAAGCCCATGATGAGATCCAGAAATAAAAAAACGATTTAATTTTTTAAAAGGTAATAATTCAAAACCTAGGTGGTTGATAATAGCTGTGACGGTCATAAACATAAGATATGAAATCAAAACCACGGGATGTATTGGAATAACTAAAACCATCAGGGGCAAAAATAAAGCATGCACAAGACCTTCGTAAGGATGGAAAGAAAAAGAAGCCCAAGGAGATGTGGGATTTGATTGGTGGTGAATGTAATGTACTTTTTTAAAAATGTTTGGTTTATGCATCCATACATGAGTGAAATAAAAATAAATTTCATGAACCAAACCGTAAATTAAAAAACTTATTGGTAAATAAAAAAAACCGAAGTCATCAAATTTTAAATAGATCTGAGTCCATCCTAAATCCCAAAGTAAAGCGACCAAATATCCCGACAAGCTAAAAAATAGAGTCGATAGAATTGAATATTTAATTTCACTTCTAATTTGAAAAGGTTTTAGCGGTCCGGCTGAAATTTGATTTGATCTTAAAAAATGAAAGGGTAACACCATTAAAAAATATCTAAAAATAATAAAACCGCTGATCACTAAATTTGAAATCAGAAATCCTGGCGCACTAAATAACTCAATGCTCGCTGGCACATAGGACGTGTAGGTTTCAAAATGATTTAAGCTCATATCATCCTATTTATTATAGATTTCGTTAGCGCATTGAAACTAAAAATTAAGCTTTGTGTTTATAATCTTTTCTCATCCCAATATAACTTAAAATAAGAAATATTAAGGCATAAAAGACTAAACCTAAAAGATATTCAGTTTCAATTTTTGGAGGCTTAATCAAAGTTAAATTCGTGTCTGCCGCTATAGCCCATAGGACTTCTCCGTACTGGCGTGTAGGCAAATACTCAGATAATGATTTTAAGCTTTCCGGTAAAACATAAGGTGGCTTCCAAAGTCCACCAGCAAAAGTAAGTGGTAAGTAAATCAGATTCCCTAAAGGTAAGGCTGTTTTTTCCTGGGACCAGTAGCCTAAGGTTAATCCCATAAGACAGAAAATTAGGCCTAGAATCATGTGGGCTAAAAAAAAGTAGATCCATTGATTTAAATTTAGTGATACAGAAGTGTAAATTTCAGCCAAGACAATTAAAACCCCAATAGATAAAAATGAAAATAGATACGCTGAAATGAATCGGGCCACAATCACTTGATATGGTTTTAGAGGTAAGGTTCTTAAGTACTGATACCAAGATGTACTTCTTTCTTGAGCAATGCCTACACCGAATTGTAAAAACAAAACACCGAAGTTTGCAAAACAGCTAAAAGAAGCCAAAAGTAAATTTGAGCTTACGACATCTTTAGATTCTGGCACAGCAAAAATCATATAGAATAAAGCTGGAAAAGCTAAGGTCGAAACGATGTATGCAGGCTGTCGTAACAGCTCTAAAATCATCCAACGAGAATGGGCAAAAATCAGGTTCACGTTTTTTGACTCCATAATTTTAAAAACACATCATCTAAGGACGTCTGTTCAATCACCAGGTTTTTAAAATCAATATTTTTTTGCACCAATTCAGTGATGATTTGATCACTGTTGGGTCCATAAACTTTATACTTTATAAAATTATTATTTTTGATTTTTAATTCATTTGGCAACAGAGATTGGATGCCATTTTGAAAGAATTCAATCTTTGTGCTTGAATTTAAATTCAGTGATTCTATTTGGGATTCAAAAGTGACTGTCATCAGTCCAAAAGACTTTTTAATTTCACTCACTTTGCCTTCAGCTACGATTTGGCCTTGATTTAAAACAATCACACGGTCAGCTAATTTTTCAACTTCCGCCATTTCGTGGGACGAAAACAACAAAGCTTTACTTTCTTGAGCCACTGTTTCTAATAAAATTTTATGTATTTCATTTTTCGCAACCAGATCCACATTCGCCGTGGGCTCGTCCAGAATCAAAAAAGGTCTATTCCCGATCAGGCAGGTGGCAAGGCCTAATTTCCTTTCTTCACCACCGCTTAATCCATGGCAATAGCGATTAAGTAAGGGTTTAAGTTCAAGTCGGTCTAAAATAGAATCCTTAATTTTTGAATTAAAATGGGCTTCGACTAGTTTTAAGATATCTTTAACTTTAAGATGGCCTGAAAATTTTAAAGTCTGCGGAAGATAAGCTAATTTTTTTTTTGAAGATAACAAAAGTGATGACTCATTAAAAACAAACACATCGCCAGATGACGGATATTTTAAGCCTGTCGCAATATTTATAAAGGTCGACTTACCTGCGCCATTACATCCCAAAAGTGCTACTTTTTCTCCAGCTTTAACTTCAAGATTTATATTAATCAAGGCCCTTTTAGAACCATAAGATTTATTAAGTTGATTAATTTTGAGAACTGTTTGGGGCGTCAATTTCAGATCCGATGTAAATATTATTTATAGGCTCTAAAATGTGAGCTATCAATTTCTGAATATGATTAAAAATAGAAGTATTAAAATTTAAATTAGCGTCCTTTTTGATAAATTTATTAAGATCAGCAATTTGGTTTTCTAAAAATTCTAAACATAAAACTAAAGTTCCTTTATCTAAAAATAAAGTTTTAATTTTTTCAATATCTTGAACTGATGTGTCTTGTCTGGGTTTATTTAAAATACCTTGAATCATAATTTTGTCTTCTGGGTACTCGTCGTAATGTTTTGCAATTAAAACACTGCACTTCCCTTCTTGAATATCAGATCCCTGAAAGCCTCTCTTTTTATCCCCAAATAAATCTAGTAAGTCGTCTTGCACTTGAAATATAATGCCTAGGTCCAAATAGATCTGTTCTAAAAATTGAATTTCATCACGTTTACAATTTGAAAGTCGCGCAACACCAGACGCCAAACTTGAAAACAAAGCGCCTGTTTTGCCCCGAACACAGTCAAGGTATGTGTCGGTTATACAGCTCCCATACAAAGTATTTAGTGATGGGCCTCTCAAAGTTTGATTTTTAGTAAGTTCAAATTCACTGGCTTGGCCCTGAACTAACTTTAAAGCTGTTTTTGAATGAAGTGGGGTTAAGTTTTGTGGCAGATGCTCCAGAGGTAAATAAGATAGCATTAGTAAAAAATCACCCATATTCACAGCTTGAGCTTTGCTAAATTTTGACCAGATGGTGGCTTGCTCTCGACGGGTTTTATCGCCGTCTTGAAGATCATCATGTATAAGGCTGGCTTCATGAAGCAGTTCACAGCTCATGGCCCACTTCAATAGGATATTTTGATCTAGGTTATAAATTCGACCTAATTTAAAAATAATACTGGAACGAACCATTTTTCCGGGTTTAGAAAAATGATACATGCCCATACTGTAAAGGGGATCTTTACAGTTATCATTAATCAGCTCGATGAGAGAATAGTAAACAGAATTTTTAAAGACGAACTCAGGGTCTTGATCAGTACTTTTTAAAGAATCGATATTTTCTATGGCCTGATTCACATGAAACCTTACATTTTATATCTAGCTGCTAAGCTAAAGTAAGTGATGGCCTCTTCTATATCAAAACCGGCTTCACCGAAAAAGGTTAAATTTTCGTAGGCTTCAAAATTAAGCTCTGCTCCAAATGTAAGTTGAACAAAAAAATCAAATTCATCTTGATTAGCGCCTGCATCATCCAGAAGGTAACGTAAACCCAAAGGGACTGCCGCATAGGGTGTCATGACCCCATACTCCCACTTAAAGCTTTTGCTGATGAGTGGCGACATACGGAGGGTCGTGTAGTCAAAGTCTGCATTACCTACTTGATCGCTGATCCAATCAAAATCAAAAATGAAACCCAAAGCCGGTTGATTTTGTAAGTCAGGAATGGGCATCCATTTCGCAGCCACGCCTAAATTAATGTCCGTAGCCCCAGTTCCAACTTTTAGTCTGTAATCCACGGATTGTGACTTTGTAGGAAGATCTATAAAAATTAAAACGTTAGCACCAGAAGGTTTATCAGTTAGAACTTGAAGTTCTGATCCCAATTTATATGTTCCTGACTCTGTCACATTTCCAGTGTTGATTATGGAATTGTAGGCGAAGGCGGAGTGTCCATAGAAAAAGATGATGACTGCGAGCTGGCTAAAAATAGTTTTTGAAATCATATAAAGTCCTCCGGTGTTTTAAATATTACTAATAGATTTTTAATATTTTAAGTTAATAAATCAATACTGAAGATTACTCTAAAAATGGCATGAAGCAAAAAGAAAATATAATATATTAAATGCTTTTCGGAATGCAGAAACTCTGGCTACAATAACAGTATTCACTTCAGGGGGTGTTTTTGGGCTTGCTTTCAAATCAAGAAATAGAAGCGAAATTACAACATCTTGTTGGATGGAGCTATTCAGCACAAAAAAAATGCATTCATAAAGAATTTACGTTTAAAGATTTCATTCAAACGTTCTCGTTTATGACTCAAGTCGCAATTTTCTCCGAGAAAAATAATCATCACCCGGAATGGAAAAATGTTTACAATAAGCTTTGGGTCGAGCTGAGCACTCATGATTTTTCAGGTGTGACTCAAAAAGATTTTGATCTCGCTAGTTTTATAAATGAAAAAGCGTGGGAGATCAGATGATGGCAAGAACACTGGTCTTATGTTTTTTCTTTTTGAGTTGTGTCCCTTTTGCTGCTTCTGCTGGCTCTCAAAAGATCTCAAGTAATAACAAAGATCATTTAAATGTTGCAACGTGGAATATACGTCAAACAACATCAGAAAAAATTAATAATGTAATTAAGGTGAATAACCAGCCCACTCAAATATATAAATTTATTGGACGTTGGTTTATTGAAAAAAATATTGATATTTTTTCCATTCAAGAGTTTTACGAAAAATATAATCTTGAGTCTAAAGTTCTTGATTCACCCCTGGCCCTATTGCAAAGCCAATTTCCTTCAAACATTAAAGTGATTCTTGGGTCTGAGATTCGAAGTCCAATACCAAGAGGAAATAATAGTGAGTGGAAAGAGTACTGCCCTATATTTTATAACGCAGACAAGGTCAGATGTACTGCTTCGAAGGATCAAATGGTTTCAATTGGCTTTGACTTTCATTCTTTGACACCAACGCCGCGCTACGTGAATTGGGCTTATTGTGAGTCTTTGAAGTATAAATTTGATTTTGTAATGACATGTGTTCACACCAACTTTAAAACCGCCCGACAGCATGTCCTTGGATTAAAAAATATCCTTGCAGATCTGACTGAACGACGGATTGAGGTGCCTTTAAGATTTAGCTTTTCAAATACAGATTTTATTTTTGCGGGCGACTTTAATTTGGATCGCAGGTCATCTCCTGTTTTTAAGGATTTGGGTTTTGAAAATTTGCTAGTAGACGGAGCTTTACCCATTTTTAAGAAAGGGACTCGCTGGAATAAAAACGCATTTACAAAACTAAAAGATATTTATACTTTTTCAGAAGCTAAAAAAAAATCCACCGATATTTATGATGACGTAGCTCACACATCGACTATGAATGAAAGTTTGATATCTAAGTATGCTGACACTTTAATTGATGACTATTTTATTTTAAATAAGACAAACAAAGTTGATATGAATTCCCTTTTGAATTTAAGTGATCACCTTCCTGTGATTTCCAGTTATGATATGTCAAAAGATTCTGATTGAGATTAGAACTTAATATTCTGGCTAAATCCAATGAGTAAATAGTGAGTAAATATAAGGTGAATTATGAAAATTTTATTTACAGGCGGTACAGGTCTCATAGGTCGTGAGCTAGGAAAAGCTTTAGTTCGTAATGGTCATTCATTGGTGGTTCTGACTCGTGATCCTAAAAACTCAATTTTAAAAACACCTTATCCTCATACGGCTATTAGATGGGACGGCGAGGCTGGCCCTTTAGATAAGTCTCATTTCGAAGGCATTGACGGTATCATACACTTAGCTGGTGTCGGAATTGCCGATAAAAGATGGTCTAAAAAATTCAAATATCGTTTGGAAGACAGTAGAATTAAAGCCACCAGCAATTTACTTAAAAATGCTCCGAAAAATCTAAAGTTTTTTATCGGAGCTTCGGCTATTGGTTTTTATAGAGCTAGTGATCAGCCGCTCTACGAAGAAGAGACCGCGGCTGATCATTACTTTGGACAACTATGTCGCAGATGGGAAGAAAAAGCCTTTGATTATTTAGATCCTAAACAGACTTCAATTTGTCATATCAGAACAGGGGTCGTGCTGTCCCCACAAGGCGGGGCTTTGGCTCAGATGGTTCCTCCGCTTAGAACTGGTCTTGCCGGTCCTCTTGGAAGTGGCCAGCAGATCATGAGTTGGATCGATATCGAAGATATCGTTGGAATTTATTTATATGCTCTAGAAAATAATTTAAAGGGACCTATAAACGGTGTTGCGCCGAATCCAGTCACTAATAAAAAATTAACACAAACGATTGGAAAAATAATTTCAAGACCCGTGTTTTCACCAGTTCCTAAGTTTTCTTTAAGAATTGTATTAGGTGAAGTCGCTAAATATCTTTTAATGTCCCAAAACGTATCTAGCCAAAAAATTGAAAACTTGGGCTATCAATTTAAATTTAAAACTGTTGAAATGAGTGTTGAAAAAAATATCCCAAAGCTTCAGCTGGGTGAAACCAGATTTATTTCAGAGCAGTATGTGTACGAGCCGCTTGATAAAGTTTTCCCGTTTTTTTCTAATGCTAATAATCTAGAAAAAATGACACCTCCAAGTTTTAAATTTAAAGTGGTTTCAAAAACCACTGATAAAATTGAAGTGGGAACGTTAATTAATTATAAATTAATGTTAGACGGAATCATTCCTATGCGCTGGCAGACCTTAATTACAGAATGGAACCCACCACATAGATTTGCTGATTTACAAAAAAAAGGTCCTTATAAAAAGTGGCATCATACCCATAGTTTTGAGCCTTTAGGTGAAGGTGTACTTATGGTTGACCAAGTGAATTACAGTTTGCCATTGGGTCTCGTTGGTTGGATTTTTGCTGGGTGGAAAGTCCGTAGAGATATCACAAAAATATTTAACTTCAGAACTCAAGTTCTAGATCAACTTTTCAAAGGATAAAAAAAAATACTATGCCAAATAAGACTGATATAACAAAACAACAGTTAAACTTAGCCTGCGCTGTGGGTCACTTTATGAAGTACTGGGGTTTTAAATCTATTCACGGTCGTATTTGGTGTTTGGTTTATTTATCCAAAAAACCAAGAGACGCCCAGTATTTTATTGATCACTTGAATGTGAGTAAGGCCCTTATCAGTCTTGCAATTAAAGATTTGATTAAATTTAAAGTAATTTGTCGAATTGAAATTGATCCGCCATCTATTTTCCAACATTTTATTGCAAATCCAAAAATTCTTGAAGTTATACTTGATGTTTTAAAAGAGCGTGAACTTAAGATGTTAGAAAATGTTAAAAACTTAGTTGAGGTTTTAGAAAAAAATGACACAGAATCCTTTGAGTCTTTAGAAATTGATCCCACACGACTGAACCAACTCAAAGAAATGACAAGTTTGGCCTACTTTACTTTAAATGATGTTTTTGAAGATGATTTTGAAACTAGAATTGGTTTAGATAAAATAAATAAATGAATTCAATCTAAACGATATAATGAGTTAATCCGCTTAGATTTTTTTTGTTTAATAGACTTGTTTTAAATCAAATTTTTAAGGTTATAGTTTGTAATTAAAGTAAACTAGAGAAGATCTAAATGTACCAATAACGCATGATTGAGTTCTTTCGTTGTATCTTGGTTGATTTGCCCAAGTTTTTTAAATAGTCTTGATTTATCAAGAGTTCTAACTTGATCAGCTTTAGCTTTTGAATGCTTATCAAGAGCCAAAATCAGGGTTTCAAAGTGTCTAATCCGGTCAGTATTTTGAGATGTTAACGGAACTACGGTTACTGTGCCCGCCATTTCATTATTTGAGTTATTAGAGACGACAACAACGGGCCTCGTTTTTTTAATTTCACGTCCCACAGTTGGGTCAAGTTGGGCTAAAAAAATATCTCCTCTAAAAATCTTCATGCTCAATTCCATCTGTTAAAGTGTGTTCGAACTCTTTGGTAATCTCTAAGGCTTCTTTTGATGCTTCTTGGTATTGTGATTTAAGCTCTAAAATAAGGTTTTCTTTTTTGAGTTGTTCAGACCTCATTCTAATACTTTCAGCGATGAAAGAACTTTGTTCTCTTGGGCCAGCATGGTCTTTAAGAAGCTCTACGACATCCTCTGGGAGGGTTATATTCATTCTAACAGCAGACATTTTAATCTCCTTTAATACATATAATTATACGCATTATAAAGAGCATTGTAAAGCGCATAATAAGTAAAAACAAGGGTTAAAATGTATTTTTTATACAAAACTCAATAAAACAGCCCATGTTTTTGCTATATTTTATGGCCAAAAGTACAGGTAGAGGACGCTTCACAAGTGAGCACAGAATCAACACTTCAAAACGGGACCTATTACACTGTAACCAGCTCTAAGTTACTAAAATTTGATATTGTTGAAGTCGGCTTAGAATTATTTCTAACTCCGCAGAATTAAAAGATGGAATACAGTATGGCCTATGTCAATCGAGTACACTGGACGCTAAAATTTATTTTTAGCAATGTGAGTCTCTTAATGCTGTGAAGGGCTTAAAGGCAATCTACTCGATCCCCTGTGGTCGGACTTTTAAGGCAAGAAATAAAGCATGATATCCCACTGTTTCAGAAATGAAGCCTTCAGAAGAGTTTTTTAAAAACATGAAACAAAATATTTCTAAAGTGAGTAAGGCCTTAAGGTTGTCTGAGATTAAGGTTTTTGAGACAAATAAGAAAGAAGTTAATGACGGTGAAATTAAGATGCCGAAAGGTTGGAGCCAACCCCAAAAAGTTGATAGATCAAGAAGGTTTAAAATACCCCCTGATTTTCAGATTTAATCTATAACTAAGTGCGAAATATTATTTGATTTTAGTTAAACAACGGGTTGGACGCCTTGTTGTTGTTGTTGTTGTTGTTTGGTAATAATTTATCAAATTAATAACAAACAAAAGGGGAAGTTTTATGAAATCAATTTTAATGGGGTTATTTTTAATATTTTCAATTACTGCGAATGCAGACGTAACAAATGGAACCTATGAATGTAAATTTGAGGCGGAGGCCGATCAAGATCCATCTGAAGGTACTTATAGTTTCGTTTTTGATTTAAAAGACGAGTATATTGTTGTTTATGATGATGATAATACAACTATTGAATCAATATTTTTAATTAACGAAGACGAAGATGTTTGGATGATTGATGCTGATGGTGATAAGTACAAGGTTGAAAGAACTCAGTATGTTTTAAAAACCACTTTTTCATCTGAAGAAAAAGATGAAGAAACAGGTGAAGTTTTATACAAAGGGTTAACTATTACTGAACTTCGCGAAACTAAAGATGGAAAATTTCTTTTTAGAGTAAATGAAACAGAAATAGACGTCGTCAGTGGCAAACCATCAAATTATACATCTCTTGCTATTTGTTCTAAAAAATAACTTTTAATCTTGTTAATAAAAGAACTATTTATTACAAAAACCCACTACTGGTAGTGGGTTTTTTGTTTTTGAATTTCAAGAAATTATAAATCAATTTAAATCAGGGTTTCAAGGTTATAGTTTATGACTAAAAGCTATAGATTTGTTTAAACCTGAGTTTCTGAGTTTAAATAAAATGTCATTATGAGTAAATTAATGACATCTGTTTTTTTAAATGCAACCAATATACTGATTTTTTTTAACTGGGGGAAAAATGAATTTAGTAAAGATGATTTCTATTTTAATCGTGAATATATTTAGTATTTCTTTAATGGCACAAACCATTAATGCACCAATTGAACCAGTTCCTATGGATCCGATTCCGGGCATTTCTCCTAATGCTGTAGGCGTTTATGTTACTGGCGAGAAGAATGGTTGGTTATATTTTGAAGAAGGTGTCGAATTTAGATACCCAGTCTATGTGAGACTTTATCTCCCAGATTTAGAATTTGACGCTGAGCTAGTAGATGCTCCAGATGGAATGAATTTAGTGTTACTGGCTGAATCAAAAAAACCTGGGTCTGAAAAAATTTATGAAATAGTTTGGGAACCTAGTTTTGATGTTATTCCTGATACCAGTATTCCTTCAATTGTCAGATTTTTTAAAATCAGAGTTAATGTTGGTTTGGACAAAAATATATCAAAAGAAATTAGATATACTCTTTATAATCATATTCCATAGTCATCGTAATTAGTTAAAACACTCAATCAATGCCTTGTTCGGTTAATAGCCAATGGGCTTTTTTGCCTTTAATCTAGAATAACTAGTCTAGTTATAATTTAATCTTGATCAATGCTAATATTAAAACAATTATTTTAATATAAAGTTAGCATTGGGCGATTAATGTTTGATGCATCTAAAGTAAAAGTGGCTGAACTTGCAACAATAGCGGATTGTAAACAGCCAGTTATTTCAAGAATGTTTAAATCTTTGGAAGAGCCTTTAATTGAGAAAAAAAACAATAGGATCACCGGGATCTCACCTGAACTTATCGAAAGTTATTTCCGTAAAAGAGGTTTTAATGACCTTTTTAAAACAACAATAATTTTATCAAATTCAACTGTGGGTGTAACTGGCAAAACAAGCACTATTTTAGCTATGGCAGGCTCTTTAAAAAGGATAACTGACAGAAGTAAAGCCGTT
This sequence comes from Bdellovibrionales bacterium, assembly GCA_043764155.1. Lineage (GTDB taxonomy): Bacteria > Bdellovibrionota > Bdellovibrionia > Bdellovibrionales > UBA1609 > JAMLIO01. The sequence continues at coordinate 6,309 of JAYUKW010000028.1, read as the reverse complement.
ATTATGATTGATTGTGACAGTCAGGCTTCTGCTACACAAACGGCACTCGGATCTGCAATATCTGATGATAAGCCAGTATTGTTAGATTACTTCGAAGGACGTGCGTCTTTAGATGAGGTTCTTTATAGAGTTTCAAATCCAGAAGAAAATATTTTTATTATTGGATCTAACCTTAATAACATCTATATCGATAAACATTTAAATTCTCCAAAGGCCATTAAGGATTCTATGGCAAAGCTTTTCAAAGAGCTGATCTCCAGATTTGGAGAAGGATGCAGAATTATAGTTGATACGCCTCCACAGTTATCAACCTCAACTATTAGTAGAGTTTGTGGGATCTCATCTATGATTAAGAAAGGATATGACCTTCAAGCTCATTATATTATTCCAATAAGACCAGATTCTTACAGTTTAAAAGGCGCAAGTATTTCGGTGAATGAAAAGACAGAAATTCTAGAGACCTTTGATCTTCCTGATATTAAAACCACCTGTTTTCTTACAGCTTTTGACAAGCGAATGAAGGTTGGTGTTGAAATTATGAGGCAAGCTCTTCAAGACGATAAACTTCAAAATCTTTTATCGCTCGTAATGGTCAGATACTCTTCAGAAATCTCTAAAGCTTCATTAGATAATAAAAGTATTTTTTCTGATAGCAGAGCGACGCCAGCAACAAAAGACTACATGGATTTGACTTTGTACGTTTTGGGTTATGAAGGGAAACAAGGACATTCCTAATGGCTGATTTGAAAGAGTTTGCCCTTAAAAAAGGGATTAAAATTAATGACAATAGTAGTAAACCGAACATTTCTGATGATTCTTTAAATGCTAATGCTCAAAAAATTGAAGAAAAAGAAGTTTTTAAAAAACCAATAGGCAAAAGAAGGCCTTGGTTGTCAGAAGAAGTTTCTGATTTAACTCCAAACAAAGTAGAGACAAACCAGATGCAAAAGTGGAGTAATCTGAATTCAGTAGAGCTCTGAATAAAATCAGCTAAAAATTTTCAATTCCAAAATTAACTTTTTCTAAAATATTTAAATCTTCTAAGTTATATCTAGTTTGAAATTTAATAATCGTATCCTTAGAAGGCTTGCTTCTTGATTTTAAAAAAGTATTCACATTGTTAAGCCTAGGAATAAGTCCAGCCTTATTTGCAAGCTGAATAGATAATCCAGGTCGTGCATTCATTTCTAAAAGCATAGGACCTTTTTCTGGATCAATAACTATATCAACGCCCAAATAATTTATATTTACTAATTCTGAACATTTAGACGCTAGCATTAAAACTTTGTTCCAATCAGGAACCTTTAAATCAAAAAGTGGAATTTTTAAATCTGGATGATCTGTTATGTTTTTATTATCTTGGATAGCGCCCGAGACAGTTCCATCTTTAATTCTTAATCCTAACCCAACGGCCCCTTGATGAAGATTTCCACGACCTTGGGATTTTTGTGTCGGCAGTCGAGTCATTGCCATTATTGGAATTCCATAAAATAAAATAACTCGAATGTCAGGAAGGCCTTGAAAGCTTAATTTCTTTAAGTCTTCTATCGAATCTAATTTCTCTTGAACTAAAACCTGATCCATTTCACCATTCAACGAATAAAGACCACTTAATATTGAACTGACATGGTATTCGATATCAGAATAGGTAGTGGTGTTTTTTCTGGATGTCATAAAACGACTTAGATTTGGATTTTCATTCCACTCAATGGAATTGATAACAAGTATTCCGTTACCTTGTGAGCCTCTAGCCGGTTTTATAACTGCGGATTTGAATGTTTTAAATAACTCGTGAAGTTTTTTAAGTTCACCATAACTGTTGATGGTGAAATAAAGCTCTGGACTTGAAATTCCGTTTTTCAATGCTAAAGAATGTGTTTTTATTTTGTTATCAACTAGGGGATAAGCAGACCTTTTGTTATGGGGTAAAATAAAATCTGAAATTCTAGCGTTATTCCCTAAAATTCCATATTTTTTTAAGTAATTAAACATTATCTTTCTCTTTAAGGCCTGAAAATCTAAAATACTCACTTAATCTGTAACCCTTATAACTTCCAATCAGTAAATTTAAACCAATCGATAAAAGCAGTAACTCTGGGTTGTTAAATATAAGGGCTTTAAGCCAGTAAATTGAAAGAAGCGCATAACATAAAGCTGCAACAAATATAGTTCCAAGAGCAGTTTTAATCGTGTTCGAGAACCCTTCTTCAACAAAGTAAACACTAAATCTTTCAATCAAAATGCTTATAATAACGATCGGGAAGTAATTTACAGTTTGATTATTAACACTGAGTACGCCTAATGAATCCGCAAAGATCACATAAAGGGTGTAAATGATCACGGTCATAGTTAACAAAATGGATAAGCGGGGAACGGCTAAAATATGGAACCTATCTAACAAAAAACGTTGGGCGAAGCCTAATAATAAAACAACAAAAAATAAACTGAATGCAAAAACAAAAGACGTTTCAAGAAAAAATAATGTCAATAAAATTGGTGTAAAAATACCAAATGTATTAATTCCTAAAAAGACACGACTAAAAGATAAAATAATAGTTCCAAAAGGAATTAGTAAAATTCCTAAGAAAATAGCTTGAACTGATAATGAAAAGCGATGAAGTGAAAAGTAAGACCAGAATGGGCTTTGAGATTTAAGTTGCTGTATGAATTTTTCTGATGAAAAGCTAGTGAACTTTAACGGTTCAATCATAATTGACAGCATTGATCGATTGTTAAAAATATCAATGTAATTTTCGCTATCTCTATGAATAACGATCATATGCTTTTGTGTTTGACCAAATAATTTGTAATGCGGATTTATGGGTATCCAACGCTCGTTGATGTAGGCTTCGGTGTAGAAAACGCGAATATATTTACTTTTTCTATTTGTTTGTGGATTTAAAATTTGTATTCCAAAAGCAATACGGGCAGGAATTTGGTTCACGCGAGCTAAGGCTGTCATAAGACGTGCTTGGCCAAGTAGACTCCCAGACGCCAAACTTAACACATCATCTATTCCGTCTACATTGGGTTGAAGTACAATTTCATCAGAGACATAAAAAAAGAATTTTTGTAAGGCAGAAAGCTCGGTGTCTGATTCAAAAACTAAAGAGCTTGAAAGTTTTTTGACTACTCCTAAAGTAAGTTCATTATAGCTAGAGGTATCTTTATATTTTGTTTTTTCAAAATCATCTAAAGGTTCGGTTTTTAAATTTTCTGAATTCGGATTTAACTCAAATAACTGAACTTGAGCTGTAATCAGGGTCTGTTCATTTTTCGATATTTCATTCGAAGTTAAGAATAAAACTGGACCACCATCTTTTTCTTGAAGCAGACTTATATTTCTTTCCGGCGAAAATTCAATAGAACCAATTATTTGTGTGGAAGTTGAAGTGGGGACGGGAACAACAATTTCTTTAGGGACAGCTGAAATGGATTTACTTAAATTTTTATGGTTAGCTTTGATTTCAATTTGCCAGTAGTCCAAAGCTTCTCTGGGAATAACGGGAAGGTTCAGTTTTTGGTTTTTATAAAACATCATCCCTAAGGGTAAAAGAATACAAATAAAAATTAGAATTTTTTTTAAAGAGTACATCACTTGTCCATCACTTATCTAAAAGTCTAGATTGGGAAACATCAACAATATAATCACCTAAAAGTAAATTTCTTCCCACTAAAAAGTTATGTTTTAAGTGTGTTCTGTCATTTAAATTCACATTTGTTGTGATCTGACGGCCACCAAAAAGAATATCAAGCCGGATCACGTAACGTTTATCAGAGCTTCCAGAGGTGCTTTTAACTATAGTGGTTTTGACAATTTTTTTCAAAAAAGTATGTCTTTCACCATTTTCATCTATAGTAACGAATTCGACGTAAGGGATTCCCTCTTTCGAGACCTCTTTTATTTTTTCTGCATGTAATGAACAGGTTTGAGCTCCTGTGTCTATTCTTGCTCTAAATAGAACTTCAGGGTCGATAGTTTTGACCCATTCCACGCGCCCGATAATGACTTTTTCTAGGGCTTCACTTTTTATATCATTTTGTTTTTTTAAAGCTCTTCGTGAATAAATATTAATTTCTCTTAGCTCTGGTACTATCTCATTTCGTATAACGCGTGACAGTTTTTCTTCTAAATTTTTGCGAAAGATTTCGTTTTCTTGTTTGATATCAGTCTTTAGCACATCAAAGGGGTCAACGACAGGATCTTTTTTTTGGTGAAAACCAAGATGAGCGCATGAAGAAAGAAAGAGGGCCAAGAAAATTAAATATGGAGGCATCATATAGGAGGTGAGTTTCAAATTTCTCAAAGTTACAGTCTCCTGATTTATTTAAATATTAATATATATTCTTTGTACCATAAAATCAAAGCCACTTGTTTGGTTGAGAAGGTAGGATTGTAAAAAGTCATAAAGGTGTTTAACAATTTACGTCTACTTACTACGTCCACTGACTAGAGATTCGCAATTTTAGTTCTTGTTTAGATTGTAAAGTGCCGTTTTGGGTCTAGTTTTTAAAAAACACTGTCTACATTTGTTACAGTCGTGAACAAACTTCTAAATTAATTTAGAAATTAATTTAGAAGTTTAGTTTTTAAATTACATTTCATTTTAAGAACTCACATGGAGCCTAACTATTTTTTAATGATTAATTTTAATGATTAAAAAGATGAACTTCTCTTTGCGGGAAAGGAATAGATATATTTGCTTTATCCAGAGTTATCTTTAAATTATTATTCAAATAAAAATGAACGTCCCAATAATTAGGTGTCATGCACCAGACCTTGATAACTAAATTTACTGAGCTTTCTGCATAATTTTGAATATCTATAACTGGTGGGGGATCCTTAAGGACGCATGAATAAGATAAAGCCAGATCTGTTAGGACTTTTTCGGCTAATTTAAAATCATCTTTATAACTGATGCCAATAGTGATATCTACGCGTCGTTTCTCAAGGCGAGTGTGGTTAATAATTTTTTCTCCAGCTAGAGCGCCGTTAGGTAGGATTACAATTCGATGATCAAAAGTACGAAGATAGGTGCAAAAAATATCTATGCTGTCGACAAAACCTTCTTCGTCTTGAGCAAGGATGTAGTCACCAACTATGAAAGGCTTGAAAAATAAAATCAACAACCCACCTGCAAAATTAGCAAGACTGCCTTGAAGGGCAAGACCGACGGCTAATCCAGCTGCACCTAGAACGGCGATGAAAGATGTGGTTTCGACTCCAATCATAGAGGCAACAGAAATTATAATTATAGCTTTTAGGGTGATGGATAAAAATGAGCCTAGCCATTTAGCAAGCGATGGATCAACTTGATTTAATTTTAAAATCACAATTAATGACTTTGAAATCCGTTTTGAGATCCAGAACCCAACAAATAAAGTAATAAGTGCGAGTAAAAGTCTTGGGGCGTATCCCCAGACCATAAGTAATAAATGATCTAATGACTGTTGATCTAATTTAAGTTGATTCATAATTGCCTTCTTGTTTTGAGCCAATGGTAGAGTTTAAATCTAGTTCTGATTAAAATTCTAATTTATAATCTTCTTTTGAGTTAAAATAAAAGAATAGGACTAAGGTCAGCTTATGTTAAGCGATATCTTTGAAATCAAATGAAAAATGTACTCAAAGGCAAAACTTTATCAGATTTAAGGTATCCAATAGAGGACGGAAAATCTGTTATTGAAATTAAAGTTTTAACTTTGGATGATTTATTTGATGAGCATGATCCGTCACCTTATCGCGTTCGCGATTTGGATAATTCCATAATGGAATATATTACAAGTTGTGTTCTTGAAATCACTCCGGATTTTGTTGGAAAACTAAGAATACATTCTGAAGATTTTTTTGATTTAGACAAACAAGACGTATTTGTTAAATCAATTAAAGATTTTTTTTATTTAAAAGCACACATGGAGGAAGTTAAGCTTAAGCAAGTTTTTAAGAGGGGCTTGGTTTCATTATTTATAGGGCTTACTTTTTTACTTGTAGCTATAATCGCTTCTTTTTATGTTCAGTCTAAGTCACCTGAATTTTGGACTTCCTTTTTAAAAGAAGGACTACATCTTCTAGGTTGGGTGTCTATGTGGAAGCCTATAAACTTATTTTTATACGATTGGTGGGAGCCTTTTCAAGATCTTAAAATTTATAAAAAATTAAGTCATGTTAAAATTGAACTCGTATTTTCAAGCTACGAAGATGAAATCGCCTAAAACCCTCTGACCCTTTTTTCTGTCTATTTTGCGTCAAAAATTCCAAAATATATAGTGCCAAGTTCTTTTTGCAAATTTTCAATTAACACTAGAATT
>JAYUKW010000027.1:0-8943 GCA_043764155.1 Bdellovibrionales bacterium | reverse complement strand
ACTTAACTTAACTTAACTTAACTTAACTTAACTTAACTTAACTTAACTTAACTTAACTTAACTTAACTTAACTTAACTTAACTTAACTTAACTAATTAACCAGCTCATTAACCTATTTAATTAAAGTAGTTAATTGAATGACAGGAGAAAGAAATGGAAAATGAATTAATCAATGAACGTTCAAACAAAATAAAAGACACACGCAGCAAAATTTTAAAAGACTCAGAGGCCTTTAGTGGTTTTTCTGTCGACGACATTCAAAAAGCAAAAGAATTTTATGGTCAAACTTTGGGTTTGAATGTTTCTGAAGTGGATGAAATGGGATTAATAAGCTTGAAATTAGCCGGTGGAAGTGAAGTGATGATTTATCCAAAATCGGATCACGCACCTGCCCAATTTACGATATTGAATTTTCCGATTGAAGATATTGAAAAAGTGGTTGCAGATCTAAAGACAAATGGTGTTCAGTTTGAACATTATGAAGGTGATCTAGAAACAGATGAACACGGAATTTTTCGTGGTGACGGACCATTGATAGCATGGTTCAAAGATCCTGCCGGAAATATCATTTCAGTCTTAGAAAAAGATCGAGTTGTAAGTGACGCAGTATGAACAATGTAGATAGTGTCGAAACGGAAGAATTCGAAAAAATTCTATTGAAGATGAAAGACATCCAAGTTTCTTTTTTAAATACACAATTTGAAGACGGCGTGATAACTAGACCCATGATAGCTAGATTTGATGAAGCAGATAGAACGGCAATGTACTTTATTTCGGGTGGAGAAGGTTCTCAGGTAGATGCTATGTTGAATGATAAAATGGTATCTGTAAGTATGTCAGATAAGTCTCAAAAAATTTATATTGTGATCAAAGGTAAATGCACTTTAACAAAATCTAAGGCAAAAATTAAACTCTTTTGGAATTCCATGACGGATTTATGGTTTCCTAAGGGGTTAGAAAATTCAGACGTGTCGCTTATCAAAATGGACTTTGACACATTAGAATGTTGGGATTCTTCTGGAAATTTAATCATAAAAGCAATTGATATGTTAGTTGCAAAAATTAATAAACGGCCCCCAGAATTCGGGACTAAAAGTACAATTCATATTAAACCTTAACTTTCTTAAATATTAAATTTCAATTTGAATTCCAACTTCCATGACTTGCTCCGGCGGGATGTTGAAATAGGCCGTGGGGCGAGCGGAGTTCTTGGACATGAATGCAAAAAGATGTTCGCGCCAAAGGGCCATTCCAGGTTCTGATGATGGAATGATTGTTTCTCGTCCTAAAAAAAACGTCGATTCTGAAAGTGTTATTTTTAAACCCTTTTTTTCAGAACAAGCAAGAATATCGTTAATGTCTGGGCTTTCCATAAATCCGTATTTTGAAACTAGACGGAAGAATTGGGAATTCATTTCTGTCACTTCGACACGGTCGGCTTTAGCTATCCGGGGAACATCTTCGTACAGCACAGTTAAAATAACATTTTGCGCATGTAAAACTTTATTATGTTTAACGTTATGAAGTAAGGCGGGAGGTGCGCCTTCATTTGAACTGCTCATGAAGATGGCCGTGCCAGGTATTTGTGTTAATGGCTGATCTTTTATTCTTTGAAAAAAATTATCTACAGAAATGGATTTAAGTTTTAATTTTTGGGATAAAAGTTTTCGACCATTCTTCCACGTTGTCATTAATACGAAAATAAATCCTGCAACGACAATAGGGAACCAACCTCCGTCAGATATTTTAGCTAAGTTCGCAGTTAAAAATAATAAATCGATGGACAGAAAAACACTTAAGAAAGCTACAATGGCAGGCCAACCCCAGCTCCATTTTCTGTAGGCCACAAGAGCGACTAAAACTGTTACGATCACCATTGTTAAAGATATGGCTATACCGTAAGCGGCGGCAAGCGCGCTTGATGATTGAAATCCAATCACCAGCCACGCGGTTAAAAGAAAAAGTGTCCAATTAATTGATGGGATATAAATTTGACCAATCTCGTGACTTGCAGTGTGTATGATTCTAACTCTGGGAAAATATCCTAACTGCACCGCTTGTCTTGTCAGCGAAAAAACTCCAGATATTAATGCTTGTGATGCAATGATGGCCGCCAACGTTGCAATGGCCACTAAAAAATATAAAGCCCAATCTGGGGCTAAAAGATAGAATGGATTTTCTGCAGCTAAAGGATTATTTAAAATAAGTGCACCTTGGCCAAAGTAATTTAAAAGTAAACCAGGTAAAGCAATAAAAAACCAAGCTCTTTGAATTGGTTTTATTCCAAAGTGGCCCATATCGGCGTAAAGAGCTTCGCCCCCAGTGACCACAAGAAAAACCGCACCGAGCGCGACAAAACCGTTAAAGCCATTTTGCAGAAAATAATTTAAAGCGTATCCAGGGTTTAGCGCATGAAGAATATTAGGATGTAAAATAATACCGTAAACACCAAGTGAGCCTATTACAATGAACCAAGTAAATATTATTGGACCAAAAATAGAACCGATTCTAGCGGTCCCGTATCGTTGAAACGAAAATAATAAAACTAAAATTCCAATCGTGATGGGGATGATATAGGGTTCAAAAAATGGCGTTGCAATTTTAAGTCCTTCAACGGCACTTAAAATTGAAATTGCGGGGGTGATAGCACCATCACCGAACAGTAAGGCCGAACCAAACAAACCTAAATATAAAAGAATTTGACTCCATTTATGTTTTGCCAATACGCGCGGCGGAAGTGCGAGTGCTGTTAATGCTAAAACCCCACCTTCGCCTTTGTTATTGGCTTTTAAAACGAAAAAAAGATATTTGACCGAAATTGTTAAAAGCAAAGCCCAGATAATAAGTGAGAGCACTCCAAAAATATTTTCTGGAGTCGTTGGAATCGAATGAGGGCCATGAAAAGCTTCTCTGAGTGCATACAGGGGGCTGGTTCCGATATCCCCCAATACAATTCCTAAGGCTGTTAATGTAAGGGCGTGCGTGGGCGTAATTTTTTTATCTGTGGACATAGTTTTTAAACACTATCATGTGAATTTCAATCGCTTCAAATAAAATCTTATCTATTAAAATAGACTGTGATTATCACAAGGCCCAATAAAATTCGATAATAACCGAAATGCTTAAATCCGAAGCGACTTACAATAGAAACCATAGTTTTTATTGCAAGAAGTGCGAATAAAAAAGATAAAACAAGACCTACGGCTAAGTAGGACACCTGATCGGATTCGATAGTCTTTATCGCTTGTAAACTTTTAATAAAGGCGGCACCCGCTAATGTTGGAACGGCCAAGAAAAATGAAAACTCTGCTGCCGCTTTTCTTTTAAGTCCTAAAGATAAACCACCAATAATAGTGGCTCCACTTCTTGATACCCCAGGAAGAAAAGCAAAGCACTGAATAAGGCCAATTTTAAAACAGTCTAGCCATGACAAGTCTGGAATGTCTTTTAAATCTTGTCCTTCAGATTTAAAATAGTAATCTGACCATATCAAAACAAATCCGCCAAAAAATGTTGTTAACCCAACAAGTAAAATATTATTTAAGACAATATCAATTTTATTTTTTAGCAGTAGTCCAATAATAGCTGCGGGTAAAAAGGCGATAAAAAGTTTTTTATAAAATGTAAGGTTTGGTAAAAATCGACGCCAGTAAACAAATAAAACGGAAAGTATCGCGCCTAACTGAATAATAATATTAAAGGATTGAACAAAGTGATCTTCCTGAAGTCCCAATAATTCTGAAGCTACAATTAAGTGCCCCGTTGAGCTAATAGGTAAAAACTCGGTTGCCCCTTCGATAAAAGAAAGTATCAGTACATCTAGCCAGCTCATGTTCACTCCAGTCTTTTAGGTTAAGACTGGGTTTAATTTTAGTCCACATAATTTTTTTAAGGCAAAGGCTCTTCTTGATGATTCATATGAACTACAGCGACTGTTATTTCATTATCACTTAACAAGGTCACATTATTTGGGATTTCTAAATTATAAATATGGATTTTTTCATCCAATTGTAGTTTTGAAACATCAACTAAGATTTCAGAAGGAATGTCTTCTGGAAAGCATTCCACTTTGATTTCATCAAGAGTTTTATTTAAAATTCCACCACTTATTTTAACAGCTAAGGGCTCGCCAACAAATTTTAATGGGACGTAAACCTCAATTTTCATTTTTGAATCGACTCGCATAAAATCTAAATGTATATATTCATCTTTCAAAGAGTTATAGACCTGAGCTTTGATTACAGTATTTAAATTTTTATTTTGACCTAAATTAACATTAAACATTTCGGTTTCATGACCAAATACTTTTTTATAAAACTCTGATTTATCTAAATTGTAATTTTCATTTTCTAGACCAAGCCCGTAAAGGACAACCGGAATAAGACCTTGCATTCGTGCTAAATTAGCATATTTAGGTCCAGCTTTTCTAGGCTCAAAATTTAATTCTATTGGGACAGACATTATTGCCTCCTGATTGTGTTAATTTTTCGTTTTGTTTTTACATAATACATTTTGTTATGCTCAAAAAATACGAGTTGATAAAAAATAAAAATTATTTTTTATCAACTGAAACAAGGGTGATTAGAGGGTTTATTAATGTAATTACTTCTAATAATAAAAATAAAATCTTTTTTTGTCTTTCTAAAGTAAGATCCCACATGCTTTTGTTTGTTTAATAAAATTAGAAAAGTCAGGGATCATGAATAATTTTAATTGGAAAACCGAAAAAATTTATTATCAGCACCAAAGTTACTTCGATGATCTTGTTCAGTCCATTCAGCAAGCCAAAAAATCAATAGAGCTTGAGACCTATATTTTTGATTGTGACGTGATTGGCCAAATGATTTTAAATGAACTGAAATTGGCCTCTGATCGTGGAGTTCAAGTTCGTGTCTTAGTGGATGGTTTTGGTGCCTTTTTTGAAATTTCTAAAATACATCTAATATTGTCCGGCAGTCCTGTCCAATTTAAAGTTTTCCATCCTTTTTTGTTTCCTGTGTTCACTCAATTCAAGTGGTTGCGCGTGGATTTGATTTTAAAATTGCTTTCTCATTGGAATCGTAGATTACACAGAAAAATCTGTTTGATTGACGAACAAATTTTATTTTTAGGTAGTTTTAATATAACTAATAACTTAAATCGAGAGACCGGTGCGCGTGTGACCGGTCCTACCGTGTTAGAAATGCGTAAAGCTTTTGAAATTGTTTGGGATGGAGCAGATAAAATGAGATTGAAATACTCTAAATTAAGTTTCAAATTTGACAGCTCGTCGCTACTTCGTCTTAATTTCAGTCGAAAAGTTCGCCAATCGAATCGAAAGAATCTTTGCCAAAAAATGGTATCAGCGAAAAAAAGGGTCTGGATTACAAGTGCATATTTTGTTCCGCCACCAATGATTCTTAAAGCCATTTTGGCCGCCAGAAATAATGGAATAGAAGTACAAATACTAGTACCATCTTTTTCTGATTTGAAATTTATGAAATTGTTAACGGAAACATATTACCGAGGACTTTTAACTATTGGAGTACAAATTTTTGAATATCAAACTAGTTTTCTACATGCCAAATCCGTGCTGATTGATGACTGGGCCATTGTAGGATCTAGTAATATGAATTATCGAAGTTTTTTTCATGATCTTGAAGTTGATATTGTTCTTACACATACGCTTTCTATATCATCTTTGGAAAAACAATTTATGATTGATCGATGTCATTCAATACAGATGACATTAGAGTCGCTAGTAAAACGTCCTTGGCTTGATCGCATTTTTACTTGGCTTCTTTCATTTTTTCGTGATTCGTTATGATTATGATAAATGGAAAAATTAAAGTCTTAACATTAAATATTCAAAAAGGATGGTCACTTGGTAAACGAAAAGCGACCATTGAATTAATAAAAAATAGTATTGTCGAATTAGGGGCAAATATTGTTTGTTTGCAAGAAGTTGTTGGCGCCTATCCAGAGCTGGCTAAAAAATCTCAGTTCGAATTTTTGGCCGACGGAATTTGGCCCCACTTTGCCTACGGAAAAAATGCTGTTAATAGCGGTGGACATCATGGAAATGCTATTTTAAGCAAATGGCCTTTTATTAGTTTTGAAAATTTTGATATTTCAAACCATCGTCTGGAACAAAGAGGGATTTTACACGGCATTATCAACTTGAGCGAGGATCAGACCCAGAATTTACATATACTAACAGTTCACCTGGATTTAACGGCTTGGGGGCGGAAGCGACAGATCGAAAAGCTCTGTAAGCTGATAGAACAAAATGTCCCTAAAGACTCTCCGCTCATTGTTTGTGGTGATTTCAACGATTGGCAAGAAAAACTAAGTCCTTATATTCATGGGCGTTTGGGATTAACTGAAGCTTATAAGTTTAAACATGGTGTGCACGCAAAGACTTTTCCGACACTCTTTCCGTTTTTAAAATTAGATCGAATTTATTATCGTAATCTGAATCTGCACAGTGTTTCCCGTTTAGATTCACCAAAATGGCATGAACTGTCAGATCATCTGGGTCTATGTGCTGAATTTAATTTATAATAGCGGAAGTTTTTGACCCGCTATTTTTTCAGGATCCACATATCTGAAGGCATCATTATCAGTCCCGTCGCGTGGAACAAATTCTCCGTAAGTTGAAGTCGTTGAAGGATAGATGCTTCTTAATAAACCAAGGCTGGCCATATTGTAATGTTGTGGTGTTAATCCCATGGCTTGCATGATTGTAACTAAAAGTTGGTTTTGTAATAAACCTGTTGAAAAGGCTCCAAGTTGTTTGTTGGCAGCACTATCTTGTAGTCTATAGTCAATATACTGACCCATTTTTAATTTACCGTTACCACCGCCAAAAATTAAACATGGATGACTGTATTGGGAATGGGAATAGGGACCTGAGGCTGCTAAGTAATGAACTATTGAATTGTCTAATACTGTCTTTCCATTAGATTCTGTAAATGAATTTAATTTGGTGACTATGTCTATTAGGGCATTATCTGAAAGAATTTTCTGATTGTCTTTTTGTTTATCAAACCCAGGGTCGCCTTCATGAATATGCATCATGTCGTAATGGTTGTAATGTAAATTAAAATTAGCTATTCGGGTGATTTGACATCTAAAAGCAGCGAAGATCACATCATTAATAAGAGAAGTCTGAGCTTTTGCATCCGATGGTCCTTGATAAGGCTGACGTCCTTGAATACTACGAGGTGCCGCTGGTATGGTACAACTTAACGTCTGATTGCCCGCATTTAGTTTTTGTTCCAACTGGGCTAATAAATCCACGTGGTTTTGCAGTCCAACTTTATCTTCACTTGAAATCATTCGGCCATCACGCACTTTTTTAAACGCATTGATCACAGAATCAACCATAGGTGTTGAACTCATACTGGGTGGTGCTTGATAGCTTCCAAAAACATAATTAAATAAAGTCAGTGGGTTATGTTGATAAATATTATCTAAATGAATAACCGGTCCAGATCTAGCTTGTGCATTGGTAAAACCATAAGCAAAACCTTCTCCGTAATTCATGTCATAATTATTACCAACAACAAGTTGTCTAATAGCTCCAGCACCGTTATTAGGATAAAATCCAGGAGCATACGCCATAATATGATCAATCGTCGGCATGTTTCTATATTCTGTCCATTCTGTGGGGCGAGCACCCCACATATTACCTAATGGGCCGGCGGCGTAATGGTGCCCACTTTCTCTTGTGTCTAAACCTCTTAAAAATAACATTTTAGAGGCGAAACTGTTAAATTTGCTATCGAACAAAAAAGAAAAACCGTTGGCAGAAGTTGTTAAATTTTTAGATGCGATTTCATAAGCGGGCAACTTCGTACTTGCAGGAAAGATTTGAGTTTTAGTCATACCTGTTGAAGCAGGGTAGAAGTTATCTTGAACGGGGCCGTAGGGCATAAAAATACTGTAATAGCGTGGGGCTATGTTTGTGGCTTGGGCCCTAGCTTCTTTAGGAAGTAAAGAAGGTAACAAAGGTAAAAGAAGTGTTGATTTACCAATGCCTTGCAAAAACAGTCTTCGAGTTATTGGATTGTATTTCATATACTTAGATCGGAACCAAAAATTTTAATCTTTAATGGGTTTATTTAAAGTTTTATGAATTTATTTTTCAAATTCAAATAGGTTCCATTTGGAGTATCAAAAAGAGAAGTGCGATTAAAGTGTTGTTTAAAATCTTATATTGATACAGATTTTATTTATTAAAATATCAATTAAGCTTTGATTTTTAATAAATCGAATTTAGTAACCGATAAATTATAAACAGAGGTCTAAGTGAAAATCATAAAATATAAATTAACTACATTTTCTATATTATGGATTCTGATTTTAACGTCATGTACAAAATTTGAAAGTGTAAGTTTAATTAGTTCCGGTGATGGGACAAGCGTTGATACTTTAGCGCCACCAGCTCCCACATTTTTATCCCCAATAATATCAAGTACAGTTGCAAGCGTAAATTTAGATGTTAGTGGCTTATGTGAAGACGGGGCGATCATCACTCTCACGGGCAATATCTTAAATTCTCCTGTCACGGATGTTTGTACAAATTCTGGATTTTCAAAATCTGTAATTCTAAGTTCAGCTAATGGATTAAAAACAGTTTATGCTTCACAGTTAGATGCTTCAAACAATGTATCTGTTATATCTTCGATTACAATTACATTGGATATTAATGCCCCGGCGGCTCCAACAATTGCGTCGCCCTTGTCAGGCATTTTAGTCAGCAGTTTTGCACAAACAGTGAGTGGTGAATGTGAAACTGGATCGACAGTTAGTATTTCAGGAAGTATTGCAAGCTCTCCAGTAACAGCACTTTGTGTATCATCGGCGTATTCTAGGTCAGTCACTTTAAGTGCTAATAATGGACTTAAATCAATAAACGTAATGCAAGTGGATTTAAACGGAAATGCGTCTGCCAGTCGT
>JAYUKW010000026.1:0-9099 GCA_043764155.1 Bdellovibrionales bacterium | reverse complement strand
TTTGTCTTGGAGATCTAAATTCACAAATAAAAACTAACATCTTTTCAAAAAAATTTTAACGCGACTTAGACAGAAAAAAGGGTCAGAGGGTTTTTAGAGGGTTTTTAGATTTACCAAGCCATGTGCCAGACGGCTTTTGTTGAAAGCTTTGAATTTAATTTTCTAACCCTAAAAATAAAATCTTCGTTACTTTTTGAGTTTTCATCTTTTAAATTCTTAAGATTCTCAAAAGATTTCTGATCTATTCCAATGGTTCTTATTTTACAGAAACATAGCGGGACAACATTTCAATCATTGACTCCGTTTGAATGGGCTTCGTTAAAAACTCGGTGAATCCTGATTCAAAACATTTCACGCTCTCTTCTTTCATCGCATGAGCCGTTAAGGCAATGATGGGTTTAACGAATTTCGATTGGCGAAGCTTTTTTGTGGCTTCGTGCCCGTCAAGTATGGGCATCTGAATATCCATTAGCAGCACATCAAAGTTTTCAGCTAAAGCACACTCAACTCCTTGAGCACCGTCAGAAACCATCTTTACTTCCGCGCCTTCTCTAGTCAGCAAGAGGGAAATAAGGATTTGGTTGTCTATAGAGTCTTCTACCAAAAGCACCTTGAGACCATGCAATACTTGGATATCCTTGTGAACTTTGGGGGGGACTCCTTCTATGATGGTCAGTGCAATTACATCGATAAGTTTTGAATTTGGAAGCAACGTCGAATCCACCTCAATCTGAAACGTGCTTCCAACGCCCTCAACGCTTTCAATAAGTTTTAGGCTTCCGCCTAAGATTTCAGCGAGTTTTTTTGACAGAACCAAACCAAGACCCGTGCCACCAAACTTTCTAGTGGTGGACGTATCTGCCTGAGTAAAGGCGCGAAAGAGTCGGGATTCTTGATCTTTTGAAATGCCCACACCTGTGTCTTTGACTGTAAATTTCAAGACAGGGTTTGCAAATGAGATGCTGATTTCAACATGGCCTTTGTCAGTAAATTTGATCGCATTACCGACCACATTGACGAGAATCTGCAGCAGACGGACAGGATCAGAGCAAATCAAATCAGGAAAGGACGTGGCGCCGACGAATTTAAATCCAATTCCCTTTTCTGCGGCTTTAAATCCCATGAGTGAATTAAAATCAGCCAGTGTTTCAACAAGAGAAAACTGAATACGCTCGATTGTCATCATCCCAGCTTCAACTTTAGATAGGTCGAGAATGTCATCAATGAGTTTTAAGAGCTGTTGCGAATTTCGTTCCACGACAGCCATGTACTTGTGACTTTCTTCAACCGTGTTGGTAGGATTTTTCATAAGATCGGTGAAGCCCAAAATAGCGCCAATAGGTGTTCTGATCTCGTGAGACATATTGGCCAGAAAATCAGTTTTATATTGGCTTGCCTTTTGTACTTCATTCGCCCTTTGTTCCAATAGAATCTGGGCTTTACTAAGAGCTTCGTTTTGTTTTTGAACTTTCTTTCTAACTTCAGAAGTATTGATTGCTATTCCAATGTTCTCGGAAACGTGGTTTAAAAAAGCTTTTTGATGTTCGGTAAATGGGTGCAATGAGCCCAACTCAATCACTCCGGTGACTTCACCTTCATAAAGAATCGGACAGATTAAAAGTGACCTGGGGATCAGTTCTCCTAGAGAAGATCCAATTTTACTAAAATAACTTAATGGTACATCATCAATCACTATAGGTTTTTTCTCTAGCGCTACCTGACCGATCAAACCTTCACCAAATTCAATAAATTTATCTGATACTTCATTTTTAGAAAGAGCATGACCGCTTACCAGTTGAAGCTGTTTATCATTGGTAACCGAGTAGAATGCGCCTAATTGAGCATTTGTAAATGGCACTAAATGGCTTAAAATACTTTGGCCTAGAAGTGAAATAACCTGCTCACCGCGCATTCGTTCCGAAAGGGCAATTTGTCCCTCACGTAGATAATCTAACTCACGAAATTTTTCTTTGAGTGAAGCTTCAGATTTTTTTCTCTCAGTGATGTCGCGTTCAGTTGTGGCCATTCCGGTTAATTTTCCTGTATCGTCAGTGAGCTTAGTATTAGTCAGCCAAACATCGATGATCTTGCCATCCTTGTGCTTTCGTTTAGTTTCCAGTGTGGGGACCAACTCTCCACGTTTAAGAGAGGAAAGGAATTCACGTGCCTCTTCTTGGTATTCTTTCGGAACGGTATCTATGATGTTCATGCGAAGGGCTTCAGCTTCTGAAAAGCCATACATTAATTCAGCGCCTCGATTCCATGCCAAGATATTGCCTTCTAAATCCTGGAATGTGATAGCATCATTGGAATCTTGAATAACAGTTGCCATCCGACGAAATTTTTCCAGTGTTTTCGATTGCTCAGCCCGGATTGTTTCAAGTGTGCGCTGTTCGGCGATCTGAATTTCTGCCAGCTTCTGGGCAGTGACATCACGAGCAGCGGCGAATACACCTAAAACAATTCCATTCACATCTCTGTAAACAGATGCATTGTATAGTACGTCGGTAAGTTTTCCGTTTTTGTGACGAATAGTAAGTGGGTAATCAGCGACGAATCCCTTGGCGAAAACTTGTTCATATCCTTCCTGCGCTTTATCAGGCTCGGTGAAGTAGTTCGAGAAGTCTGACCCAATCAAGCTTTCGCGGGAAATACCTGTGACTTTCATAGTAGCTTCGTTCACGTCGGTGATCTTGCCGTCTGGGTTAATCGTGACGAGAGGGTCAAGAGACGCTTCGAGCAGGCTTCGTGCGTATTGAGAAGCTCTAATTGTTGCTTCCTTTGAATAAATGGGTTGAATATTGCCTGAACGCTCAGCTACCGCTTTAGACCGCCTTACTTTGCTATTCTGTTTTAATATTTTTTGAAAGAGGATTGTTTTTTTGGCCATTTTTTAATCTTGATTCTTTTATGTTGAATCAAAGAAATTTTTGATTCACAGAAATAGAAATTATTTGGTGGAACTTAATGAATCAGAGGAAAGGCCACGAGGCTTTCAAGAGACGGATTTTAATAACTAATTAAACTATCTTATTGACCAGGCATTAGCTAATTAAATCGCAGTTCTGTCGTCCCAAAGGACAATCTTAGTCCCAAAGCGTTCAAGCCTAATTTGGGAGGTTTGATTGGTATGGCAAATATTCAAAGATCGCATCCCAAGCCTTAATTGACAATGTTAAACAAGGATTAAGGAAAGCACATTAATAAATTATTTAGACCTTATTGATATCTGGAAAGATCCAAATTGGTGTGACAAATCAGTTAGATTTGATGGAGCGGCTTGCGGAAATGATCCAATGTACTTTTATTTCGATCAATCACTTTAAGAGCAAACCCATGAAACAAGACAAATTTATATAATTTCATACTGATGTTAGATAGTTTTTTATTCTCTAAATTAAGAAACACACAAGGATGGGGCATTTGAATAAAATCTGGATGAGAGGCGGGTGCCCAAAACAAAGGATCTGGCGCGTTTGAATTTAAAATATCAGCATCTTGCGCACTAACGAAGTGAATTCGAGCTTCTATTTCAAAACTTTTAACTAAATCTTTGACAGCTTCTTTTGCGCTACTAGCAAATAATTCACAGATTAAGATCCGCTAAGTAGCGTTATCGCCTTTACAAATATTAGGTGATAAAAAAAATATAAAATCAAAAAAAATAACCTCATGCACGTTACATTTGAAAATCCATACTCAAAAAATTAATGCCATTAATGCAGTATTTCGCACTTAAGCACATTAAAACTGTTTAAAGTGCAGGTTGAATGGACAAAATTTGTTACATTAAATCAAAAAGTCAAAATCAAAAAGTTAAAAAATTCCAGGTTTCGATTGAGAATTAAAGTACTTTAGTTGATTTACAAATGAAAATTTGTAAAATTTTGTGAGTTAATAATAAAGTAAAACTAAGAAAGTTTAGCATTTTTTTGGAGCTGTTTATGATTTCAGAACTGAATTTGACGAAAACTGATTTTATTATCAAAATTAATGAACAATTCTATATTTCTGATTTTAAAGACGGGGATCAAGACTCGTTAGTGAAATACTTATCGGTCAAACAGATTTATGATCAGACTTTAGCGATTCCGTATCCTTACACCTTAAAAGATGCCAATTGGTGGATCAATCACAATTTAAGTAAAAAAAATGACAAGATTAATATCACAACAAATTGGGCCATTAGAAAATTCTTTGATCATGAGATCTGTGGTGGAATTGGGTTTATGGATTTAGTTTTAGACCAAACACATAAATCAGAATTAGGATATTGGTTGGCAGAGCCATTTTGGAATAAGGGAATTATGACAGAAGCTGTAAAAAAAGTAACAACTTTTGCCTTCGATAATTTTAAATTGGAAAAAGTGACGGCTAATGTTTTTGATTTTAATTTAGGATCTGCGAAGGTTTTAGAAAAAGCCGGATACCAACTTGAAGGTATACTTAGGAAGCACTATAAAAAAGACGGTAAAATTTTTGATGGCAAACTTTATGCTAAAATAAAGTCGGATGGTTATGAATCCAAAATATAAAAATCTATATGTTTCTTTTTTAGTTGTCTGCTGTCTTATGACAGGGCTTTTGTTTTATAAAATGAATAATGGTGATCTATTAAACTCAATTTTTTTCACCATTGGAATTTTAGGAATTATTTTAAGTGTCGCTCGCGGAATTTCAAATAAAGATAAAAATTAAGTTAAAAAGTAGAAGGCTACTTTTTAACCGATTGAAGTTCTTTAAGTATGTTGTCCGCTTTATAAATTATCTTTAGCGATTCTAGTATTCCGTCGCTTTGAACTGAAATCGCACGGTTCTTTTTAGGGTCAAAACCAAATGCGCCGCCTATGGAATGAATATTTCCATCAAAAACAACGCCAACGATTTCTGCGTTTTTATTTATAATTGGTGATCCCGAATTTCCGCCAATAATATCGTTTGTAGCTACAAAATTAAAAGGGGCCGTTTTTGAAATTTCTTTTTCTGCTTTTATCCATGAAGGTGGCAAAGCAAAAGGATCATTTCCTGTGTTTCTTAAAAACGTGTTTTTCATATAAGTCATTGCAGGTATTTCTAAGCCAGAGTCTTCAAAGCCCATGACTTGACCGAAGGAAATACGAAGAGAAAATGTAGCGTCTGGATAGGCATCTGTTCCATAAACTTCAAATTGGGCCGCCGCTAATTTTTCACCGGTGGCTTTAACAGCAGAATCAATTTCATTTTCATACATTTTTCTTAAAGATCTGTAATCCGAATCAATAAGTTTAGCGAATAAAATCATTGGGTCGTTGGATGCTGTGATAGATTTTAAGCCTCCATCAAATAATTTCTGACGTAGTCTTAAATCATTAAGGTTACTTTTTAAAACAAGGTCTTTGGCTACTTGTGCCGGGGACTTAGATCCTAATATTTTTTTAACAAATGGGTGGTCGGGGGATAGGGCTTCTCTTGTTTTGTTTAAATAAAATTCAACCAAAGCCATTTCTAGATTTTTATATATTGGGGCTGTGCTGAATAGCTGTTGTTTCAATTGTGGTAATCTAGAGTCACCGAACTCTTCAAAGCGTTCACTATTTAATTTTTTTAGTTCTTCAGACGCGTGAACTAAAGTTCTGGCATATCTAAATAATTTAGATCCAAATGTATTAGAGTAAATAAAGTTGAGTTCATTTGATAAATCTAAAATCTTTTGTGTTAACTCAGCTATCTGATTCCATGACTGACCGTATTTTTTTTGTAAAGTCGGATTTTTTGCGACTTTATTTTTAAATTCATTTTCTTTTTTAACTAAATTACTAAAAAAGTTTTTATCTACTAAAGCCTGATGCTGTCCTTTAAAAACTTTAAGTCCATTTTCAATGCCCTGAAGCATGGTAAAGGCGGTTCGCTTTTCTTCTTTGCCTCGTTTTTGATACTCAGTTAAAAAACCACGAAGTTCTGACATTAAAATAATTCTTTTCATTAAATGATAATCACGAAGGGCTTCAAGTTGAGTTACGGTTAAAAGCCTTGAAGTACTACCTGGGTGACCTGTAACAAATGTGACGTCTTTTTCTTTTAATGGTGTCGTGGACCATTTAAAATAATGGGGATTATTTAATGGCTTATTGTTTTCATAAACACGAAGAAATGAAAAGTCTAGGCTATATCGTGGAAAATTAAAATTATCGGGGTCTCCACCAAAAGCTGCGGCAGCACTTTCTGGAGCAAACACTAAGCGAACATCTTGGTAGCGCTTATATTTATAAATATGATATAGGCCTCCATTGTAAAGCGTAACGACATCACAACGAAGGTCCTTTTTTCCATCGCTGCATGATTTTTCTATTTCAGCAATTGTGGATTTTCTTGCTTTGTTAAAGGCCTCGCCTTTTAAATTCCGAGTCGCACTTTGAACTTTTTTTGTGACGTCAGAGATTTCTAACAATCGGTTGACCTCTAGTGCAGGACAAGTGATTTCCGAAGTTTCTTGCTCAGCTTTAAAACCATTTTTAATATAATCTTTTTTTGATGTTGAAAGCTGCTCCACGCATCCCATCACACAGTGATGGTTAGTTAAAACCAAGCCTTTTTCTGATACAAAGCTTCCAGAACATCCGTTGGCCAGTCGAACTGAACTTAAACGTGTGTTGTCTAGCCATGCTTTTGTTATGTCTGTACCATATTTTTGTTTTACAGTTTTGGCTGGAAATTTATCAAATGTCCACATGCCTTCATCAGCAAAAGCCATCGTGATGAATAAATTTAAAATTAAAAACACATTCAAGTTTTTTACGTTCATTATTAATTTCAATATTTTATTAAGTTTCATTCTTACTCCGATTATAAAATTTGTTTGATAATTAACTAGTTTTCTGTTTTTTGTTCAATCTGATAAAAAAAAATAATGAATAAAAATAATAAATAAAAATAATAAATAAAATTAATGAAAAAAAATAATAAATAAAATTATTCATTATTTTTTTTTGCTACATTTAAAATCTGCTCAACGACTTCAGGATTTAACAAAGTCGAGATATCCCCAAAGTCTGTTTGGCCATCGGCAATTTTTCTTAAGATTCGACGCATGATTTTCCCAGATCTAGTTTTTGGAAGTCCTGGAACAATATAAATGCGGTCTAATTTTGCGATCGCTCCAAGTTCATGAGTCAGCTGTTTGTTGATTGTTTTAAGTAAAATATTTTTTAAAATATCTTTAGAGTCTAAATTTAAATCAGTGACTAAATCAGAACTTAAATCTACTGCCTTATCTTTAGTTTTATTAGTCATGACTACAATATCGTCTATTCTATTATTATGAGATGGATTTTGAATAACGATTGAATTTAATTTATTTTGAAAATCTATATTGGGAATCACAAAGGCCACCAGACACTGTCCTTTGATTTCATGATGGGCTCCAATGACAGCGGCTTCAACCACCTCTTCGCATTCGTCAATAATATCTTCTACTTCTGCCGTTCCAATTCTGTGACCTGACACATTCACTACGTCGTCCACACGTCCTATAATTCTTATGTCGCCGTTTTGTGTTCGCTTAGCTCCGTCACCAGTGAAATAAAATCCTGGATGAGTTGTAAAATAAGTTTGAATAAAACGTTCGTGATCACCAAAAATACTTCGGGCCATTCCTGGCCATGGAGTACGAATACATAAGTGGCCTTCGCTATCTTCAGCAGTTAAGACTTTACTTTTTTCGTCCACCAAAATAGCGTCGACCCCTGGTAAGGGTAGGGTCGCGAAGCAGGGTTTTTCTGGAGTGACTCCGGCCATATTTGATATCATCAAGCCGCCCGTTTCTGTCTGCCACCAAGTGTCGACGATGGGACACTTGTTACTTCCGATTTCTTTTTTGTACCACTGCCACGCCTCCTCGTTGATCGGTTCTCCCACAGTGCCTAAAACTTTAAGCGAACTTAAATTTGATTTTTTAACAAAAGATAAATCAAAAGCTTGAAGCGCACGAATAGCTGTAGGTGCGGTGTAAAAATGAGTGACTTTATGTTTTTCAATCACTTGCCAAAAGCGACCTGCATCAGGCCACGTCGGAATTCCTTCAAACATCACTTGGGTGACACCATTTATAAGTGGGGCGTAAGTGATGTACGAGTGACCTGTGATCCAGCCAATATCCGCTGTACACCAGTAAACATCTGATGAAGATTGAATTTGAAACACATTTTTAAAAGTTTCACTGGCCCAAATCATATATCCAGCGGTGGTGTGGACAAGTCCTTTTGGTTTTCCAGTAGAACCCGAAGTGTATAAAATAAATAAAGGATCTTCCGCCATCATTTTTGTAGCTGGAAAAGATGTGGTTTTGGGATTGATTTCATCATTGGCCCAAAAGTCTGTTTTAGAATTCATTTTAATTTTTTGCTTAGAGTGTCGCCAGACCATCACTTGAATTTTATGATCAACATTTTCTAAAGCCTCATCGACAGTTGATTTAATGGGTAGATCTTTGTCACCGCGAAATCCAGAATCATTTGTAACGACTAATTTTGCTTTCGAATCATTGATCCGTTCACTTAGAGCTTTAGCTGAAAATCCACCAAAGACCACGGAATGAATAGCACCAATTCGAGCACAAGCTAAAACACTTATTAAAAGATCGGGGATCATCGACATATAAAGACAAACAACATCCCCTTTTTGAATTCCTTTTTTTGATAATAACTCTGCAGCCTGACAAACCCTTTGATGAAGTTCTTTGTAAGTGATTTTTTCTGTACCAGACTTGTCACCAAGTTTATTTGTTTGTGCAGGATCATTGGACTCGAACAAAATCGCAGTTTTATTTTGAACATCAGTTTTAAGATGTCGATCTAAAACATTCTCAGTGATGTTTAGTTCCCCATCTTCAAACCACTTCACATCGACTTCATGAAATCCACCGGACTTCATAATGGATGGCTTAGTGTGCCACACATAATCTTCCACCACCTGTTTCCAATAGGACTCAGGACTTTCTAATGATTTTTCAAAGCTGATATTTCTTTCCTGTAAGTTCTTAATCCTAAACCGTAAAAAACACCAGCCAAAACTAATTCTGGATGATGGGTGTAAATCCCTTGCTCTGGAATATTATGTTCGAAT
>JAYUKW010000025.1:0-2797 GCA_043764155.1 Bdellovibrionales bacterium | reverse complement strand
ATTGGGGCCCCAGGAGGACCACGAATTATCAGTGGTGTGTTTCAAGCCTTGTACCGTTTGATTTACAATCAAATGAATATTGAAGACGCAATCATGGCCCCAAGAGTTCACCATCAATTTGCGCCCGATGTTTTATATTTAGAAGAGAATCGTTTTTCACCCGTTGTGATTAAACAGCTTCAAAAAAAAGGCCAACAAATCAAATACATATCTGGTGTAGCTAAAGTGTGTGGAGTCCGAGTCAACAAAGATGGCCTTTTAGAAGGGGCTTCAGATTATCGTGGTGAAGGCGCTGTCAGCGGCTATTAAATTAAGATTATAATTCTCTAAGCTTGAATTTCTTTTAGAGTTTAAAACAGGTCAAGCCTTGTCATTTGCTTTGCAAATGCTGGAAAAGTTCCAGTGAGCTGGCGAGGGTGCATAGCCCCTCGAAAGCCTGCGAACGAACTAGACAGCAGCAAAGCTTCATGCCAACGAGCCTGTTTTAAACTCTAAAAGAAATTCAAGCTTAGAGAATTATAATCTTAATAGAATAGCTCGGTGATCGATTGCTATGCGCCTTGGCGCAATTTGTTAAATGCTGACGCACTTATGCGCCTTTTTTAAAGGCTTCTACTTTGTGGGATACGAATTGATTGTCGTCTATTAGTTCTGAATCGTTAGATAGATCATAACTACTCACTCTATTTCTACCTTTAGACTTCGAATCATACAGCGCTTTGTCAGCCCATTTTACAATAGCTCTAGCATCTAGAATTTGATTCAAGGGTTTTGCAATAGCATAACCAAGACTTGCCGTGAGTTTCATCTTGGCTTCGCCATTATTAAATTCTGCTTTTTCTATCGTTTGCCTTAAACGTTCACAAAAAGATCTAACACCTTCATTATCCGTTTCCGTTAGGATAATGATGAATTCATCACCGCCGTATCTGGCACCGATGTCTGTGTCACGAATGGATTTTTTTATAATTCCGCCGACTTCTTTTAACACAAAACTTCCAAACAAATGGTCGTTCGAATCATTTACTTTTTTAAAATGATCCATATCCATCATCACAACAGCAATATGTCTGGAATACCTTTGTGCTCGTTTAATTTCGTAATCTAACTTCGCATACATGTTTCGCATATTTGCTAAACCCGTAAGATCATCAATTTCAACTAAAGCTTGTAGTTTTTCATTTGCGATTTGCAATTGATCAGTCAAATCTTTAATTCTTAGCTGGGCTCTGACTCTGGCAAGTAATTCATTTGGGCTGAAGGGTTTACACATGTAATCGTCCGCACCCGCGTCTAATCCAATAATGACCTGTTCTGTTTTTGATTCTGCTGTTAGAAAAATAATAGCTGTAAAAAAATCTGTGCTTTTAATTTTATTTAAAGTTTCAAGGCCATTTAAAACTGGCATGTTGACATCTAAAATAATTAAATCGGGCTTCCAATTTTGCAAATAATCCAAAGCCTCTTTACCAGACTGCGCTTGTTTTACCTGATAGCCTTCGAATTCTAAAGTGGCTGTTACAAAATTTAATAAATCGGTGTCGTCGTCCACAACCATAATTTTTTTATTAGCTAAATTGACTGGCAATCTCATGGGTAACTTATCGGATTCATATTTGTAAAATCGAGTCAAACTTATACAAACTGGACACAGGGCTGGACCTTATTATAAGGTGAGCCTCCAAAGAGGAAGCTTATATGTCTTACAACCATAATGAAGTCGATGCTAAGTGGCAAAAAGTATGGGAAGAAAAAAAAGCTTTCCTAGCTGAATACCCTTCTAAAAAACCAAAATACTATGCGTTAGACATGTTCCCCTATCCTTCAGGCCAAGGACTTCATGTCGGACATTTGGCTTCTTACACACCGACAGATGTGGTGTCTAGATTTAAACGAGCCCAAGGATTTAATGTTCTTCATCCGATGGGCTACGATGCATTTGGTTTACCTGCTGAACAGTATGCAATTCAAACAGGTGTTCATCCAGAAATCACAACTAAAGCAGCAATTAAAAACTTTCGGCGCCAAATGGAGACGTTCGGCTACAGCTTTGATTGGACCCGTACGGTTTCAACTGCCGATCCCAGTTTTTATAAATGGACCCAATTTATTTTTACAAAACTTTTCGAAGCCGGCTTAGCTTACCAAAAAGAAGTGCCCGTGAACTGGTGCCCTGCTTTAAAAACGGTGCTTGCTAACGAAGAAGTTGTGGATGGAAAAAGTGAACGCGGTGGACATCCCGTCATCCGTCAGCCGATGAAGCAGTGGATGTTAAAAATCACATCTTATGCAGAAAAATTAATTGCAGGGCTAGAAACTATAAACTTTCCTCAAAGAACCAAAGAAGGGCAGATTAATTGGATTGGAAAAAGTTTTGGCGCTGAAATTAAATTTCAGATCAAGGGCAAGTCCGATAGCTTAAGTGTGTTCACAACACGCCCCGACACTTTGTTTGGTGTGACATTTATGGTTGTCGCCCCAGAGCATGAACTTTTAATGAAGATCACTACACCTGAAAAAAAATCAGAAATTCAAAATTACATTACTCAATCCGCTAAAAAAAGTGAAGTTGATCGTAAAGCGAATAAAGAAAAATCAGGATACTTTACTGGGGCGTTTGCGATTCATCCGATTACTAAAAAAGAAATCCCAGTTTGGGTCTCAGACTATGTGCTTGTAGATTATGGAACAGGAGCCATTATGGCGGTCCCAGGTCATGATGAACGAGATTTTGAATTCGCCGCCAAGTTTGGTTTAGATATCTTAAGAGTCATTGATAGTGTTGAGCCCTTACCTT
>JAYUKW010000024.1:0-40747 GCA_043764155.1 Bdellovibrionales bacterium | reverse complement strand
TCCATCACTTTGGCTATGACTTTCACAAAAGAGCAGATGGAGCTGTTAGAACAAGCGCAGAATTTAGTTTCCCATGCGGTGCCAAATAAAAAATGGTCTGAGATGTTCACTTACCTCGCCCAAAAAGAAATTAAAAGCAGATCACCGAAAGCTCAAGTAAAACTTATTTCAAATTCAAATAGAGATGGTAACAATTTTTGTGACGAAGTTAAATTAACTTCTTTTGAAACTCAAATTCCTAATTCACAAGAAAATAAAATAGATGAAGTAATCAAAATAAATTCAGAAAATAAAACCCTTAAGTTTCAAATGATTTTAGAAAATGGGAGTTCAAATAATGTTAAAATGGATAATCAGAAAAAGAAATTTTCGAAACAAATTTTACTAAAAACCAGAAACACTATCCTTGATCCACAAAACGCCTGTTGCCAGTTCAAAGACCCGTCCACTCAAAAAACCTGTGGAAGTAAAAAATTTTTACAAATGGATCATATCCAACCTCGTTGGGCTGGTGGTGACAATGGATCTGGTAACTTTCAAACCCTTTGTGCTCAACACAATCGGTATCGTTATAAAATTCAGGCGGGGTTATTACCCTAGAGGTAAAGCTAGCTTAAATTAAAATGATAGGTGCAAGCTAATGGTTTTTCTTATAAAAACGGCAGCTTATTATTGTGCTCGTTGGCATAAGGTGCATAGGTATCAATACCATGGTGGACAAAACGTTTGAATTCACCAAAGCCGTTACCATCACCTTCACTCATGTAAGAAGCACGAGGTAATCCTAAGGCGTCCATCATTGTAATTAAAAGCTGTTTATACGGACGCCCAATATCATCACTATAGCCATTGTTATTCCATATTGGTTTTTGACGATAGTCCATATAGTAACCCGTCTTCATTTGTCCACCCGCACCACCAAAAGTGATCGCTGGCATATTCACATTATGATGACCATCGTTACCGTGCTCGTTGGTGTAAAAAATAACGCTGTTATCAAGTAAAGTTCCTGATGTAGACATTGGGTCGTTTTGACTATTTAAACGGGTCGCAAGTTTAGACACTTGGGTTAAAAACCATGCTTGATCTTTCATCTGTTGATCCATATTGCCACTGTGGTGAAGTCTGTTATGTGCGTCCCCACTTCCACGAGGAATATCCTCTACTTGCTCATTTCCAATGACAACAACTCTTGTCAGATCACACACAAAACTAATCGCAATGGTTTCAAAAATATTTTCATACATTTTTTCGACTGACTTAATATTTGCGGAAGACATGAAGTGATATCCTTCACCTTCAGGATTTGTATGCTGTAAGACTATATTAGGCTTCGTACAAGCAGGAGCGACAGTCACTGTATTTGCAATAATACGCTGCTGAACTTCGTGAACTCTATTTGAATATTCATTAATTAACTGAACATCACCACTTGAAATACGTTTATGGTTTTTAAGTGTGTTTATATCTCTTAAAACCAAATCAATTAATGTTTTTTTATTTATATTTGTACGGTCTATTGTCACGGGGTTCGCTGTGAAATTTCCAAACATGGAATTAAATAGATAATAATCACCGTATCTATAAGGGAAAGTTGTACGTACTCCGTTTTTATTTTTAAAACTAAACCCAATACCAGTATGGTTGGTAGTGACACGTATCGCCGCTTTTTTGTTTGGATTAAAAACCTGAGATTCTTCTAAAAGCACATCCATCGTTGTTCCCATTGTTGGCTCTCTGTCATTTCCAACACCAGCTAAGACTCCAAAATTATGTCCATAAAAATTATCTGTCGCAATACCCAACCCTTCAATGATATTCATTTTAGGTCGAATTGAATTGAATTCCGGTCCGATCATTTTTGAGATTCTACCCAATGGTAAACTAGATAGACTTGTATAAGACGTGTGAATCGCACCACTTAAAGTCGTGAGGTTCGTCAGATCTGGATATAAATAAGCTGGGTCCACACCATATAATGTCGGAGTAAAAATAGCCCGCTTCACAGTTCCCGTAATCACCGCTTGAGCTTTAGCTTCATCAACACTCATCAAAGACACCAAGGATGGCAGTAATAAAATGGCTCCACTAGTGCTTAAAAACTGTCTACGATTAAGTTGACTAGGCATCTGAATATTGGGCTGATTGTTTTGTTTATTGTTTTGTTTATTGTTTGGCTTCTTTATATTGCTCATTAGTCTTTTCTCCGCTTATAAACAGCACTATTTCCAACTGACGAAACAAATGCTTCTAGTAAGGATTCATTTTCAGTGTTTAATTCATCAAATATTTTTAGTTTATGACAGTCATCCGCACTATCAGCATTTCTTTTTTGCATGTATTCAAAAACTTTCTGACTCAAGCAGGCTTTGACATGTTTAGATTCTGCAAAGTATTCAGCCATATCTAAAGAATTACTAAAAGTCTGGTTAGTTTGATAAGTGACCGGCACATCAGATTTAGTTCTTAAATCTATGGATTTAACAAAAGACCCAGTAAGATCAAAAGTGGACTCTTTACTTCTGATCTCACCGAAAGGACCAAACAATTCAAACACAGCACCAGTGGGATTAATTGAAGAATGGCATCCCATACACGCAGAAGGCTTAGTTTGATGCGCAACCAGTTCAAGAGTAGTAAAGTTGGGCTGCTCTGGCGCAGGTATAGCTTCGTTATTTCTGTCTGATAAATCTATTTTTGATGGCGATGGTAAGCTTTTACAAAGTAAATTTCGCTGAACCACAACTCCGCGTTTAATTAAATCTGTACGCTCACTAGTTGATGATAAAAAGAGGGCTTTATTGATCAAACCTAATCTGTTTGAAGGGCCAACACCTGCGACCGAACGTTGATAAATTTTTAGTAACTCTGAATGTTGAGTCGAAGACTGATTTGAACTAAAAAGCTCTTTAGTCCCTGCTTTTTTGTCCCAGACGACATCATTAATAAAGTGCTCAAAATCATCAACCATAGCTTGTCCAAGACCAGTTATGTTTTTACCAGATTTTACAGCGGCAGGAAATCCAGTAAAACTTGGGACTTCTGTTATTTCAAGAAGCTGCCTAAACATATACTGAATCGTTTTTTTACCTCTAGGAGTAGAAAATAGTCTTACTATTTCTGTTCTTAAAACAGTTGGATCTAAAATTTGTCCTGATTTAGCTAAATTATATAATAAATCATCAGGCGTACTTTCAGTGATCTGATAAGAAATCTTAGTCGCGACTTCATAGGCCGTTAAATCAAAAATGGATTGATCTGTATTTGCACTTCCAAATTCAAGCTTAAGTAAAAAAGCAGGTGATTGCAGATGATAGGCTAAAACCAACTTTAAGGATTCGTCTGTAGATGTTCCTTTAGAAAATACAGATTGAGCTTCTGTTTTTTCAGCAGCCGCCAAAGGTCTTCTAAATATTTTTTCTGCAAATGAATTTAAATATATATTCGTACAAGCCACATTATTAGTTGTGCAGTTTCCAAAAACTTTTGTTTTTAAACTAGCACTTTTTAAAACTTCATCTGCAATAACTAAACCTAAATTCAGGTAAGATTCGATGTGGGAGGCCGATGGTTTGGAATCCATAAAATGTGTTAAGCTTTCAAATTTGTCGGTAGGCAAAAGATCAGTAGCGTTTCTAATTAAAGTTAAAATTGAACTGCCAAACAAATCTGAAATAGTATTTAAATACTCGGCTCGACTTAAGCGATTTAAATTAGATGTCCCAATATTACTAGGATCACTACATTGAAGAGAAATAAAGGACTCCTCACCTATGTTGTTGACCGAACCAAACTCTGTATTGGTCGTAAATTCACCACAGTTCTGATACGTTAAGATCAGTCCAAAAGCCAAAAACATCGATAAGAATTTATAAATATTTTTTTGCATATTAATTTTTCGGTAAATATCTTCGAAATCTAGATCTCAAAATGAAAATAAATAAATTAAATTTAAAAAGTTGCGAAATTGCAGACTTAAACTGTATTGATATGGGTCATTACAAGTAAATATAAGAATAAAGTAAATTATAAAAAAGGCGTCACTTTAACTCTAAATATTTGAAAAGGATCTGTAGCCGAGGGGTTAGCTTCAGAATAATAAAAACCATCTGTCGAGTTTTCATTAAAGCTACATGCCCCATTGAACGAACCGATAGCACCTTCAACTTTTTTAACTGGTGTGGTGGATGAGACTAAAACACCAGTAGCTAAATTCGAAAATTTATAAATGTAACATCCATGGTAAATTCCCGGAGCACCCGTTGTTCCTTCAGGCGAAATAGCTAAGTAATAATCCCCTTGATAAGAAAATAATTCGCTTGCAGAAAAGTTTAAATAACCTAAATCATTAGCCTCATTGTTTTGTAGCAATGTCCTAATGTAAAACCAACCCGAGGTGACAGAACAGGGCTGAGAACAGCCTAGTAAAATAATTTTATAATTGGAAGCCTCGACACAAACTAAGCTGAGGTAAAGATTTATGGATGTTGAAAGCAATCCTGGCTCTGTGAAAATAAGGCAATTATTTAAGTCGGTATTTAGGTTTTGCAAATTTATAACTGGTGATCCCGCGACAGGAGAACCCGTAGTTCCATTCAACATGTCATTTGCAGAATTATAACCAGCTGCACCAAAAAGTTTAACTTCTGTAGCGCTTGCTAAAAGTTCAGGTGATGCCGCTTTTTTATAAGATATCCATCCATGCTCAAATCGTCTTTCAGCCCCAGGATCAGTTGTTTTAACTTGTAAATAATGATGGCTAAACAGTTTCCATCTATCCGTTAAATTCACAGAACTAGGATCAAAAATAAGATTCGAAACTTCATGTTGCCAAACACCCAAACTAGGTAAACCCGGATAACTTAAGTTCACATTTAACTTGTCACCGATCACTACGGACTGGTCAGTCCAAGTAAGACCTTTATTATTGGACTTTGCTAAACGAGTAGAGACAACACGTTGTCCAGACTCTAATTGCAACGAGGTGTCGACAGCAGAGTAGCTCATGGAAAGTTCGTTGATGCCGGCATCAAAAGTAAGAGCTGGATCAAAAACACCCAAGTTAGATATGGAACTTAAATTTACTTTAGTTGGCGAAAATGTTTTTTCGTTACCTGATGAACTGTCACTCGAAGAGCAATTAGAAATACCGATTAAACATATTATTAATACAAAACTATAAAATATATATTTTTTCAATTTATTCATAATTAAATTTTATGTGTTGATTTTTTTAATAGCAAATGAAATTTAAGAATATTTTAATTTATTTATTTTTTTCTAATTGCTCTAAGCGCTCAATCTCTTTTAAGGCGTCTTCAAAACCGTCAATTTCCAATTCGTTGTCTTCAAACTTAGTGGATGGTGGCTTAGTTTTATCGTCTTTTAAAAGCGGTGTGATGGGTTGATCAAAGTCTTCTAACTTTTCAAACACAGGGGCTTTCGTATTTTGATCAACCGGTGCGATGACCGAATTTTTTGGTGCCGGGATCTCATTTAAAATACTGTCTAATGAATCCAAATTAGGTGGAACACCATCTGCACTTCCAGTTCCACTAGCTGATTCATCAGTCGGATCATTCGCGGGCCCATCTATTGGCTGCTCTGTTTCAAGTGGGGCCTGGACATCCGTTGGTAAAATCATCCCACGCGCTTTGTCTTCTTTGTCCTTAAATTCGGATTCAGATTCTTTTAAAAGCTCATCCATATTGGCATTGGCAGGATCAAAAAGCTCTTCGTTGACAAATACTTTGGGTGCTTCTTTTTTAGCTTCTTCAACCTGGGCCTTCATTTTTGCTTCAGCTTTTTTCTTAACTTCATCCTCTGCTACTTTTTTTGCTTCTGCTTTTTTATCTAGATCTTGTTTTATTTTTAATTGATCAGCTCTGTAATTTTCAACTGCATTTTCATCAGGGGTAATTAACATTCCCTGCTGCAAGGGACGAGTTGAAATTGCAAACTTGCCATTTAAAATTCGAATTCGGACCAAGTAATCTTCAAAGCCATCTACATATTTTACTTTTAATGGCACATAAATCACATCACTGACGGATTTCACTTGGAAGGTCAAAGCTCCTTTTCTAGTGTCATCAAAATCCATGTTATAATTGGTCATGGCAAATTTAGAAATACATCTTTCAGCGATGTCATCGGCTACAAAATCTCTGTAGTCGTCTAGGAATTCTAAGCTTTGACCTTTTTCAGAATAAACTTTCAAAGTTAACTTCAATCCACCTACAATTGATCTTTCAAAAGTGACCGCATACCAAACTAAGCTTGAATTTTGTTTTTTTTGTTTCAATAAATACTGTTTACCTAAGACAAACGAAGCGCTGTACGCAGGCGCAGAAAAAATCACAACAGAGCATAGGGCAAATACAATTAAAAAGGCCCAGACAGGACTAGAACTCATAAGTTAATTCTAGCGTGTTATAAAGGATTACAACTAGAAAAATATTTACTTTGGCAGGACTTAAGTGATGACTATTCGGCTATCAACAAGCCCAAAGGTTAGAAGTGATCTTATCTAGTAAGTTCCGTTTTGAATTTCATCTAGTTGCAGACTTTGATCCCCCTGCCCCATTCTGTGTTTGTACCTTGTGCCTTCTTCTGTGGACGTCGGCCCCGGTGGCGAAGTGACAAACTGCAACTGACCATTTCGATACTTTTGTAAATGATTAAAGCCATTCATGTAGTTTTGAATGTATCTCATGAACGTGGGATTATTTTGATTACTAGCATGCGTTTGACTAGAGTCAATTTCGCACCTTTTTGTCATCATACACGCTTTATAATCTGGGGAATGATCATCTGGGTTTACACTTAAACACTGACCTTCTTCTTGATCTGTTACATTGCAGTTCTTAAGCTCCACATCACAGCCGCCTTCAAGTGAACAAAATAAAGTCTGTCCCAACCTGTCAGTCAGTGGGACAAAAAATCTGTGATTTTCAATAAACTGATTGGCTTTAGCTATACATTCGGAACTTTGTCCCGATAGTACTTCCCCTTGAAATAATGAATCAACATATCTTGGATCTTGATTTGAACAATTTTTATTTAAATAACTCAAACTTCGAACTGCGGCCACACACCCTTGTCTGAGCGAGCTTAGCTCATTCACTTCAATTTCAGATTCACTGATATACCCACGCTCGCTGAATCCACCTGGGCACATGCGCTCTATTAAAACATTCGTAAAATCATCGAACGATAAATTCTGCCCCAAAGCGACATTCGTCGCAGTCAACGCATCTTCCATACTTCGAGCCATACCCATTTCACATCTTTTTCTATCTTCTGTGGCTTCTGGTTCCTGACTGCGAATATAACATGAAGACGTAATAAAATTGGCCCCACTTTCTCTTAAGTCACCCCAATACCCATAGTAAAGCCTTTGATCTGGTCTTAACCCAATGACAGGTCGATCATCACTTGGGCTTAATGCATGCCCCTTTGATGAAAATTGCGAATCCGAAAGCTCGCCGTCCCCATAAGGATTAGACGCCGGATAATTATAATAAAAGTCTCCGTTTTCATCCATGACTTCAACTAAAGACCCGGTTGCCGATCCATTCACTGGCACACCTAAGACTTTTGATAAGTCTTCTGTTAGTCCATATGCACCTGAACATCCAGACACATTCACATACGCGTCCGGTGTGAACAGACCATTTAAAGCACTTAAGTTTTCGGACTCAGCTTTTAACATTCTGTCCCCATCATCAAGGGTAATTAATCTGTAAACCCCACCATCAGAATCTACACTGTAACCTCGAACCACACCTTCTGCTGTTGTCACAGGGAAAGTTAATGTTGCGGGCTTTCCATCTTGATCAACTATTTGATCCATAGAATTTAAAATTAAATTTTGCGATGACAACGCTTTCAGGGCTTGCTGTCTATTTGTTACAACCAAATTCCCTTCAGCATTGACTGACATAC
Source organism: Bdellovibrionales bacterium (assembly GCA_043764155.1). Classification (GTDB taxonomy): domain Bacteria; phylum Bdellovibrionota; class Bdellovibrionia; order Bdellovibrionales; family UBA1609; genus JAMLIO01. The sequence goes on along the minus strand of JAYUKW010000024.1, from coordinate 32,803 downwards.
CTCTGGGATTTAAAAAATCAGTCAACAAAGTATCCTGGTTTGTTGTGGGACGATAAAATTGATTTGCATCATGCAGAAAAATTCCACTAACAGGACTTGAATGAGTCATGAAATCTACTGAAGCAATTCGTCCACTGGTGGGTACCTCACGATTAGATATTGCTTGTCTTAAAGTGCCAACACCATCTTCTTTATAAGCTTCTGGATTTTGAGCTTGAATACGATTTCGATCATCTATGGGAACTAGCAAATTTAAAACAACACTCGAAAGATAATCCCCAGTCAGAGGATACTGGTCATTTCGACGATTTTTTAATTCGTCTTCAGACCTATAACGAACTGAAATATCGTAATTCATCTCAAGCGAATTTGGACTAAATTCTGAAGTGGGCCCTGCACCTTGGGGCGTAGATCCTACAATCACGACTCTGTCATTCGGGAAATCTCGTTTTAAAACTTTGGCTCGGGACACAGCCATTTCATAGGTCAGGCTTCCCATATCTCCGCCGTATCCAGCGACAATCACATGAACATTTCGACCGTCAGCGATCACATCAGATTCGAAGCCATTTAGGGTCGCAACCATTACAGCTTGTGACAAATTGAGGCCTAAAAATAAATTTAGTAAAATAATGGTGAAAATAAAAAAACTATTTTTTAATTTCAAGTCCGCCCCCGGATGACCATATATAGCAAAAACAAGACCATCTACGAATATAACATACAGACCGCTTTAAAGAGCGGGTTTTAATAGAAGACTGCCTTTTTTTCGTGTTTAACCCATGTTTTTTTAGTTCAGCTGGCTAATATTTTGACAGCTTAAAAATTATAAATATCCGATTTCAAGGGCTTAAAATTAAACTAGAACAACTGAAGTAACGCTTTGTTTTTGGTCGACTTATTGCACTTGACTCAAGGATAGAACATCTGTTTATTACAACGTTCTTCAAAAGAGCATTTAATTTTTTTTGAAGTTAATCTTAAGTTGAATTTAAAGAGGTGTTTTTAAAAAATAAATTTGAGGTAAAAAAGTTGAAATTTGTTTTTGTTGTCACTTTTACCATTTTAACGTTCTCCTGTTTGTTTGCAAACAGCGGCTTTGCACAAATTTATGCGCCACTACCCACTAAAACAACATCAGAAAGTTCTAGCGCTGAAAGTCGTTTAAAAATCACAGATCTTAAATCTCGTTTAAATATATCAGAAGCAACGATCGATACTTTTTTTAGTGCCTTTAGTTTCGATGAAGTTCAAGACAAGTCCAAATTAATTCAGTTGGCTATTTTACCTACGGTTAAAATTGATCTTCTAAAGAATTTAAAATTTACCGCTCAAGGCTTAATCGGCTTAAGCACGGGCCGTGTTCAAACTCGTTTTGATAATCCCTCATTTAATTCTTTAAATTTAAACGAACTGGTTTTAAGCTATTTACCGATAGAAAATTTAGCTTTAGAAGTTGGGGCCTTAAATCAAAATCACCTTGAAACTCCAATGCTTGTTCAAAACCGTGCATTTCCTGGTTTACAAGTTAAAAATGAATTTAATTTTTCAGATATTCTTCAGCTAGGTATAAGGGCTCAGTACAGCATACCTAATTCTGTCAGCTTTGAAACAGACCGTACAGAAAATGAAGCTATGCCTTCTTTTTTAACCCAAGGTTTTGATTTTAAATTAAATGCGCTAGAATGGTTAAAAATTAAAGGCCAAGTTCATCATTTTACATTTAATGATTTGCCTTCTGTTGTTGCTTTTCAAAGTGGTCGACTGGGTAACGAAGTTCAGGGGGTTCAATCGGCTGAATCTCAATTTTTGTATCAATTCGATGGGTTTTCGCAAAGCTATCAATTTGATTTTTTGGTCAATGCTAGGTTTGCACCAAATCTTAATTTTCAAATGATTGATAACACCAAAGCCCCAAGCTCAAGACGACGTTCACAGTGGATCGGTGTAGGTGCAGATGTGTTCTTTAAAAACTTTTCTATTACACCAAGCTTGGCTTACTTTTTTGCAGAATCAGATTCTGTCCCAGCGCTTTATAGTGATGTTCGCTTGGGTCGAAATAACCGAGAAGGCCTAAGTTATAAGTTAAAAGTTAATTTTATTAATTCCGGATTTGGAATCAGTGCTAATTATATTCAAGCCAATTTAATTGAACCCGATCCCGTACAAAATGATTTAAGAACCTTGGAATTTATGTTGGAGCTGCCTAGTGTTCAATTCTAAAAATATAGCCTCAACTTTCTTTTTATTAGTCACCCTGAATTTCAGCGTTGGCTGTTTACGTGGTGTGAGTAAGCCAAAATCGAACTCCGCTACAAATCAGAATGTGGATTACAGAGTTTTAGAAATTAAAGGTAATATTATAGAAGAGAACAAAAATAACATTTGGACTTTTCCAACTCAAAAAACGTATGAGTTTCGCGCATGCTTAATTGGACGAGCAACTAATCAGCAATTACCTAAAGGCCAAAAGTTTATGGTCATCGAACCAAATGGAACAGCTTATGAAAGTTTCACCGATGATTTAGGATGTTTAAATTGGAAAGAAATTATTGATTTTAATTTTGCGTCCAATTCTATGTACTTAAAAAAATCCAGACGCCTTCGAAGCATGGGCAGCTACAAAGGCGAAACTCAAATCCAATTAGCCGTGAACCCTTGGAGCTCTTACAGAAACGAGCCTACGGCTGAAGTGATAGATTTGTCCCGATCAAATATTGCCGCCAATCAAATCATTAATGAATCTGATGAAGAGTTACTTCGTAGAGGCTTCGTCAACAACGATGACACGGCTTCAAAAATTTTATTAAATCCAAAATTAGATTTTGATCTGATCCCCGTTCGTGATTTAAAAAATGGTAAAACCTTAAAAATGGTTTTACGGATGAAGCCTTACATCGAACCCAAAAGTTTACGAGGATCCCCAGAACCATTTCAATTAACGACTGGTCGCTTTCGAGTTTTTGCACAGCTGGTCAGCACAAATGTAGGACTAAATGCAAAACAGCACACGTTATTAACACCTGATGTTTTGCCTCAAGAGGTCACTGTCACCAACAGCGGTATGTTGTCTTTAACATTAGATTTTGACTTAATCCGTGAAATTCACATGGGTCGAATTCAATTAGCACTAAAACTTGAAGCTTTGTCCACACCTTATCCTCTCAAAGCTTATGAAGGCCTTCATAATATTGGATCTTTTAGATCTATTTTAGAGACCGGTGTCGCCACTCAAGTGGAAGGTGATTTTTCAAATAAAAAGTTTAATTATGGACAGTTCGTAAGTACTGCAACAGGCTTTGAAAATTTAAAAGCGCAAGGTTTTGCAAGAAGTTTAAATCCTGTTTATTTCGATTACTTCGACCCAAGATTTGTTAGAATCAAGTCTGGTGAAACCAGTACTCAAAGAACTTTAATGTACAGAATTACAACAATAGTTAAAGATTCTATCACTGGTTTGCCCGTCGTACTTCAACCTTTTAAAATCAGAAAATTACAAACCAGCACAGAAGAGACCAAAAGCACTGATGAAAATGGACGCTTGATCTGGAATGATGAATTAAGTCACTTATATTACAAACCAGAGCAGTACTTCTTCCCTGAATTTGAAATCACACAACTTGTTTCTGGATACAAATTTTCTCAGAAGATAGCCGTGAACCCCTGGGACTTTGGATGGACCTTTGGTGTGGATACCCGCGGTCAAGAAGCGTATTACCAAGAACTTTCGGAACGATCTGTGAACTCACCCGAATTTATGATTGATGCGTTTAGATATCAAACCATTCGTTTTAGATATGTGATCGATGAATATCTGACTTTAAATGTTAATAAAGCTGTGGTTATGGCCTTAGATCCTTTGGTTGAGAGAAACACAATCAATGAAGGGCGTAAGTTTGAACCCTTAAGAAACGGCATTTATTTAGTTAAAATCGCCTTAGTTAAATATTATTTAGATCCATTTCAAAACAACACTAGTTTAATAAAAATTGATCCAAGCAAACCCAATAAAAGTGTGAATTGTCCCATCGAAGATGATGAAGATTTAATGAAACCTACGCCAGTTCAGGCCCCAATAGCAGCTTCCAATGACTATCCAGAAGACAGTTCTGACGACAATGATTCGACTAAAGAACCTGAAGTTGGCTACCGACTTGAAACCGTGTCTTGCAATGGAGAAGCGAAAAAAGGTCAATACACCACTGTCATCAAAAAATTACTTCGGGTTCAAGCCGGTCGAATCACGACACCTTTAGAATTTTCTATGCGTGATCTTAGAATGATGAGCATTCGTTCCAACATTATGGTTCAGCTTGAAACCATAGATGAGAATAAACTTTTGAGAGACAACATTGTTGATGCTAAGCTTAACAAATTAGTTGAAGACTACTATGCCTTAAAAACTCAAACTATGACCGCTGAAGAAAAAGCCCAATTCCTTGAAGAAAAACGAGTATTACATTTAGCTGAAGCTGAAAAATTAAAAGCCTCTATGTCCAAAGGTTTAAAGCAGATTAATGCAGAAAGAGACGCTTTGAATTTAGACTATGCAGAAAGAGACCGAATTTTATCTGGTCTTGAAACAAGATTAGGAAGTGCCGAAGCGGCTAGAAGTTCTGAAACATATAAAGAAGTGATTAACCTGCCTGAGCAAGAATTTATGGCTAAAATTAATGAAGCTAGAACACAACTAAATACGTTGCATTCTAGAATTGAAAATTACTGGACTGGCTATGAAAAAACGTGGAAAGAGGGGCAACTTCAAGCTCAAGACGATAAGGGATTACTACCGATTCCTCTAGAGCAGTTAAGTAAAAAACCATCTTATTATGATTACTTGGCAACCATGCAGCACTTTTTAGATGATTTTGGTTTAGGCCTGTCTGTAACCAAAAATGATTTAGATGCACTAGAGGTCAATAACTACAGTAACAATCCACTGACACCACTTGTAGACCTAAATTTATATATAGAAGATTCTGGCTTAGCTAAGAGAACCTTCATTGGCCCTTGTACGCTTGTAGCCAATGACAATATGTCAGAGATGCGACCTACAGATAAAATTGATGAGGCCGCCACAGGGCGAATCGACAACTCCCAAGAGATTTATGTGCCCTTACTTCCACCTGCAAACAACCGTGAATTTGAAGAGTCCGCTTATCATGACTCATTAATTCCGTTTAAAGATCTGCATGTGGATGACATTATCCCTATGCATATAGAAAATGAAAAGCAGTACGAACGCGAGATGAAAGTCATGTCTCAGATCGGACGATATGTGCGTGCGTTTAACTTAGAATATGTGTCTTTAACGGACCAACCTTTAAAAGAATTTAAACCAGATTGTAATTTGTTAACTGACAATGGCGAGTGTTTCGTAACCCAAACAGAAAATGTGACTGCAAAAAATGAATTTTTAAATGCAGTCAATAAAATTGATGATGCTCAGCTTTTAAGTCGTTACTTTTATGTTCGTCCGCCCCACAGAGCAAAACGTTTAAATGAAACCATAACTAGAGAAAATACATTAGAGCCTTTATGGAATCGAACCAAGCGTGAGCTATTTGGATTTTTACCTTCTGAAGATGATCATTGGGTGAATGGATTACCTTATGCTGATCGTGGCATTGGCAACGGATATCATGGGCAATCAAGTCAATTTTTAGAAGACAATTATTCAGACTTTTCGCCCAAGGTTACTGATAAACATGTGAAGCAGTGGCTGACCGATGGGGCCCAGAACTTAACTCTTTTAGAATCTTTAAAAATATGTTCAGTGATGACGGATCAAATTTCTATGATCCTACGTCGTGAAAATCTTATTACTGATCGATCGAGTATTTGGTCTACTGCTAAAAAAACACCTGAAGAGTATTTGCTAGAGTATTGTTTTTCTAGAATTCATCATATCGACAAAGAGACTGTTCTTGAAGACATCATAAAATTAAATGATCAAGTGGCATTTAATAATAAACCTATAGACCGCGTGTTTATAGATGGCATTACATTTGATCGAAGACGACGGGTGGTTAGGACTGGCGCGTATGAACATAAAGCTGGTAAAAACACGAACCTCAACGTTGGCGTTGGTTTTGATGTAGGAACTTATAAAGACACGAACACAGTTGCAAGTTTAGGCTTAAACGGCGGAGCTTTACTTGGACTTCCAGCTGCGGGAATTGGGGCTTACATTGGAGCGGTGGCTGCTGGTCCGCTTGCACCTATAGGTGCAGTCATTGGCGCTGGAGTCGGAGCTTTAGCAGGACTTGTGATTGGCCAAGAGACTTATAGCACGGGCCATGGGGTGACTTTATCTACCAGCACGAACGTGAGTATGGCTTCTTTTTTAGTGATTCAAAAAGCAGAAGAAGACATCGTTTTAGAAGAGTATGAAAAGTGTTTAAGCTTTCAGTTCACACCTGAAGCCATCAACTCTATGCATTTTGATCACCTGCAACTAAGCGATGGTGTAGATTCAAGACACCTCGGACTTCGTGAAGCTTTAAGCCGTGGTTATTTTATTTGCGAAGGCGAAGTCACTGATACGCCAGTGAAAGTTCGTGAAAATTATTACTACGTCACACAGCACTTCACTGCTGGGGATATGTTAGATGACGTGAATTTACTGAATCACGTTTGGCTTTTGGCTTTGCGCGGAGAGCGTGATTTCAATACCTTTATTAAAACCATGCAAGGCCGCGAAATCGGTCAAGAGGGTGAAAAAATCGATCAAGATCGTTTGTATGATTACTCGCTATCAAGACTAAGCTACGTCTATGGAAAGATTTTACCTACATTCCCAGGCATGTATTCGATCCAAGATCCTTTGCCGATCCACACGGGACAACCTCGTAAACGCGGGTTTTAAGCTGGAAAAGCGCCAGCGAAGCGCGCTGGACAGCAAGAAAAGTTCCAGAGAGCGCTGGGCGTGCGAAGCCGCCCAAAAAGCGCGAGTGAACTAGACAGTAGCCCACTTAAAAAATAATTTTAACTACGCTATCCTAGCTTTAGGTTTGAAAAAATAAACCAAAACTTAAACTTGGGATAATTATGACTTATCTGTTTAAAATTTTATTTCTCTTCGCCATTTTAGATTACCAAGCGTATGCATCAAATGAAGTCGGCATTCCAGCGGGCACATCAACCACCTCCGCTTCCAGTCAGCATAGCCGACAAAATCAATCACGTTTTATTCAGCAATGCACTTCACGTGGAATTAGCGAGCAGTTTTGCAGAGAGGCCACGGACCCTAACCCAGATTCCAGAGGGGCCTTCAATAGAGTTTACGGGGCTCAGCAGAACTTTATTTTAATGCCACCCCAAGGCTCATGGGAAACAGGGATTCAACTTTTAGGGATTGCTCAAAGTCTTTCGGCCTACGGCAAAGTGTGCGAAATCAGAAATTGGTACAGACCAGAACCCTATAACGGTGCTGTTGGCGGCGCGGGTGGAAGTCGACATTTAAATGCCTCTGCTATTGATATTGAATTTTGCAGCGTGGAAGAAAAAAACAAGGCCCTTAAAGCGGCCTTGGCCATGAGGCAACGCTTTGGGAAACCGGCTGGGGTCGGCGTTTACGGCGAAGGCAGCCTTGTCCTTCATATCGATACATCCAACCGCATATATGGACCAGGTATGGCGAACATTGACTACGCCGTATCCAGAAATGAAGCTTTCAGAAATAGCGTACAAATGCCTTACCTAGGCAATGAAGTTCGAACAGCCGGAGTCAATAATGGCGGTCAGGGTCCCGCAATTCCCAACGGAAGTTTTTTTCGAAATATTGTCGAGTGGTTTAATAGCGCGTTTCTTTAGATTTTAATCAACCAAGTAAGTAAAGCCACAGCAATGGAAACAGCACTGACTGTGAGAAAACCAAGTCTCGTGATCATACGAAATTCCGACTCTTTGATTTGACTCTGAATATAATGTTGCGATTGAACAAAGCGATTTTCTACTCGCTCAAAACGAGTTTCTATCCGTTCTTGAAAAACTGCAAAATCACTTTTCGTCACTAAATCACCTTCGAGTGCATCCAAAACCATTTGTACTTGAGCTTCAGCTTGATTTCTCATGAAACCAACCGCCTCAAGATCTTTAATGTACTTCATTGGGTTAGACATTGGTAGGGCTCCTTTTTTTCAATCTGCTTAGTGCAACTTCAAGCCAGAGGATATCCACAATTAAGACAACTAAGAGAATATTTAAATTGGACAGCGGGCAAATAAATCCGAAAATACTAAAGGTGTGATGATTTAATTTGATCCACATTTTATAATTTTCAATATGCCTATTTTTATACCTCCGTTACGGAGGCTTTTTATTAGCAAATTATTACAGATTAGTTGATCTATGATAGTTCGTGGCACCAATACCTTCCGAAATTTTTTAAGGACACCTCCGTCTGGCACTTTTCTCCGTTTAGTCCACTTCGCTGGGACTTCCGTTTCAGCTCTGTCTAGTTCACTCACGCACTCTTTGGGCGGCTTACGCACGCCCAGCGCATTCGTTGGAACTTTTCTTTATAATGTCTAGTTCACTCACGCACTCTTTGGGCGGCTAAAGCACGCCCTGTCAGCTTCGCTGGAACTTTTCTTTCCGTTCAGCGCTCTTCGCTGGCGCTTCCGTTATGATACAAATCTTCAAATCGAAGATATGTTTGTGATACGCCCTGTCCGTGATTACAATTGAAAACGAATTGATAATGAAACTTTAAACACACTCTTTTAAGGAGATCAGCCATGTTAGTAAACAGAAGAAAGTTAATTCAAGTGATTGCGATAGGTTCAGCCGCTTTTGTGGCTCAAGCTTGTAGCAAGAAAGCAGATCCAAACGCCAATGTGACTGGCGAATTAGGCGCAGAAGCCGATGCGGCGGCAACAACCCCAGCCGCTGACAAACCCTTAGCTTTAGTTTCTGAAACAGACGCGACAGCGACAGCACTAGGCTACAAACATAACGCCGCTGAAATTCCAGCAGCTGAAAAAACAGAAAAAAATGGCATTGCAGGAGCTAATCAAAATTGTAAAAACTGTGCATTTTTCGCAGCTATTGATGGTGTAGAAGGCGGAAAATGTTCATTGATTATGGCCGGATATGTGAAACCCAATGGCTGGTGTAAGTCTTGGAGTTTAAAACAAGGCTAATCTAGTTAATTTGGTTAACCTAGTTAACTAGAGTACTTATTAATTCGCTAGCTATCTAACTAACAAACTTAGAAAACATTAAAATTAAAAAAGCCCTAATTTAACTTAGGGCTTTTTTTTTAATCTTGGATTTAATTTACTTTCTTAAGAACATTATTAATGCTTTATAAATCTAACCTTATAATTTAATGTCACATATTCAACTTTTAAAATACAAAAAAATGTATTTACCATCCGTCAGTGTGGTCTTTATTAGCCTCTGATAGTCTAATTTGCATAGAACTGGTGGGGTAGATTGAAATAACTTTAAAAAAATCACTTACAATTGAATCGGTGTATTTTTCTTTAATTATGAGTTCGGCCCAATCATGAGGACTTATTTTGGACAACAAAAATAGAGCCGTTTGAAATTTAGCAAAATAAATTCGTAAGTCATAAGTACTACTGTCTACAAGATCTGAGAAAAAGCTATTCCGAGATATTTTTTTCTTATCTTGATTCTTTCTTAAACTTTCGATTGTTGATTCTAAAGTTTTTATTAACCTATTAACCTGATGAAACTCATCAGGTACGATTGCAGAAAGAACACCATCTCTAGAACCCCCTCCTAATTCTAAAACAAGGTTGGGAACAATTTTTAAAAAATCTTCAACTTTTACTATGAGTTCTTCGGAGTTAAGTTCTTGAATCTTAGATAGTATCTGTAGAAAAATATCAAATCCATTTTTGTTAAAATTTACTTCCTCTGGTAATAAAAAAAACTGAAGATGTCGATTTAACTGTTCTTTCGAGACAAGAACTAAGCTTTCATTAAAATAGGAAACCCGGCCGTATAAGCCAATGTGATTTTTTGCTATTAACCCATTAAATTTTGATGTAATAAATTTAGCAACTTTTTTGTAAGCTGCCATATAGTTTGGATGTTCAAGATATCCTGTTATATGTGCAAGATCATGAAAAATAAATTCACCAAAAGATAAAGGAAAAAGCCCTTGGCTCAAGGATTTATAAAGTTTTTGACCAGGTGTAAATCTTCCAGAAAATGTATATCCCTTTGGTATTGGTGCTCCAAATTTCAATGTTAAATACTGACCTTTATCATTTCCAAACTCAAAGCCAATTGAAATAATGTCTTCATTTTTTAGATGCTCATTTCGGGGATGAGTCAGATTGTACATTTTTATTTGTTTTTTGATTATAGAATTATAATTTTTAATAATTTCAGAAAGATGTGGTACTACTAGTATGCTCATTTTACCATCTGGGAATCGAAACCCGAGTTCTAACAGCCATTTATAATGACCTTTTTCATAAAAATCTTTTGATACAACTTCATATACTGAGTGAAAGGATCTAGTGATCGAATCATGAGCTATAGATGCCACCTCTGACCAAAGCCGAACATCTTCATCTAAGAATTGATTACAAATGTTTATAGGAACACTAGGTAGCTTTGTTAATATTGGAGCTACGGCTGGTGGACGGCCTTCAAGGGCTTCAGTATCGTAACCATGCCCATTGGTAATAAGTGCATTCACCGCGCCTTCATTGGCAAGTTCTCGGTGAATTTTATCAGAGCTAAATGGTTTCATAAAAAAAGAAACCTGAAACGAAGCTAGTGTTAAAACGGCGGTAGCATTCGAGATTCCCTTGATAAACTGACTCCTGTTTTTCATACTTCTCCCTTAGTTTTAACGTATTATTTATTACAATAATCCAGCCAACTTAATGCAAAGCAGGGAAGGTGTGACTGTAAACACATTAGACGTATGAACGGCAACTAGGCATAAATCTCGAAATGAGACAGCCTAATATAAGTGGTGTAAATCTTGGAGTTTAAAACAGGGTTAACTAGGTTACTTTTTAACTAGCTAGCTAGCTAACAAACTCAAATTCAATACAGCTACGGTAAAAATTTATAAAAATAATTTTAATTTATTTAGATTTAGATTTCCTAAAAGCATTTCATTTTTGGTGCAAAGTACTTTATCAGAAAAATCTTTAATCCCATTGAATTCAGAAAAACTGTTGATAGTAAATTCTGTTTCCGAAATTTTCGTTAGAACAGTTTCAACTACTTCAATATCATCGTATACATCCCATTTGCTTTCCGATTCATAAACGATTGATCCGTCAGCCAATCTGAAAAATTTGTATTTACGGCTTATAAGCCCATTATTTTTTTCGTCATCAGTAATAACTTTATCCGAAAAAAGGGAGCCTTCAGCCGAAAAATTATAAATTTCAGCAGGATCATTATTTGAAGCTGGAAACTCTACTCTATCTTTGTAAACATTTATTGGAAATCCGCCCTCTTCCATGGCAATTTCAACATTAGTGATTTTTACAAGTTTAAAATCCATTGTCCACCGCAAAGCTTTTTGAGATTAAAAAAACAAACATCAAAATTGTTAATATTTTCATAATTTTCCTTTGATCAAACCTTTCGGTATATTGTACTGGGTTTAATATTTTTTTTATCAAATTAAGAATTGCAATCTATGGACCAAAATAGAATTTTAGCTGAATAGGGCTCATCTTAAATTAAACCTATTTGACTGAAAAATGTTAAGTTGAAGTTGAAGTTGAAGTTGAAGTTGAAAAAAGAGCAAAAATTGTCACCCAACAAGATTCCAATTCAAAAAACCGCGAAAATCCAATTGATATTATTTGGTTAGTTACAGATAGTTACAAAATTATAAATTTGATTTTAAAAAAATTATTGAGTTGCCACGGCTCCTGCCCCACTAGCGCAAAAACTTAAACTTCGAAGCGAGCTTTGAATGGGCGAAAAATTAACGTCAGGAAACATTTGGGTTAAAGGTCTTTCGCCACCGCTTGGATTTTCGGTGCGGTTAAAAATCATGGCAGAACATATACTAATATTTTTTAAAGGATTAAAAGCAAAAGAATCGGATTCAAACTCTTGTCTGGTGGTTGTAAAATCCCTGTCATAAATATTTTCGTACAAAGACTTCACTTCATTAAATTCAATTTGACACAGTCCAAGTCGAGCGGTTTTAACCCCATCAATACTAACTTCTGTGCGTGCTTCATTATTGTAATTAGTGGTTTGTTTAAAAATCTCTGAATATAAAAAAACCATGAACGCTTTTCTTTGATTTGGATTTAAATTTTCAAAATTGGGACACATCTGTGTGTACTCTTCCGTGTTACGTAGAACCAATCCGCCGAACTGATTTAGTGAAGCAATCACATCATTTATCCGAGCTTGCTGGGCTTCGCCGTCTAAATCACCAAACGCATCTAAACTTTCACTTTTAACAAGCTGTCTGATCAAGGCTGGATTATGAGTTGCAAGGACAGCTTCGTCTTCAACTGCGCCCCCCGTAACAGCACCTGATCCTGCCGAACCACCATTTGATCCATCCCCACCAGCCACTTCGCCGCCAATCCCGCCGCTTCCACCTGAGCCAGATGATCCCGAAGACGGGTTTCTAGGCTGACACCATTTGCACTCTCCATAGAACATAGGCTGCTGTCCTGCGCGCGGGGCAACTCTTTGACCCAAAATTGTTGCTTGACCAAATAAATTCAAAATTCCTAATGCAGACGTGAATCCGGAGCTGTTAGTTCCGTTAGAAAACTGATCAGAAGTTCTGTATGTAGATCCTGTCGGCGAAGCGTTTCCAGGTCGATTCCGAGTCTCGCCCGGAGTGTAATAATACTGATTTGAAAATCCAACAGCCGTAACGCCCGCTTCTGTTCCACCTAAATTGGGGATCAAACTTGGATTTGTCACATTTTTTTGCACCCGAGACGCACTTTCAGAAGCCCTTCTGGCCTTATTAGCTTTTAAATTAGATGGCGAAGGACGAGGCACATACTGCGCTGATTCCCCGTCAGACGTTTCGGACTCAAGCTTAAAAGTCTGTGCCTGCGCCCTGAAGCCTAAACACAGATTAAGCCAAACGTTAAACCAAATAATTAAAATAAATGCCAAGTGAGTTTTCACATATAGCCTATCGGCGTCATTCTGTGAGTTTTTAAGGGTTTTTCTTGGCCCTAAGACCTTAGCCAAGCTACCCTTGTTTATGTGCAATCTGTCTCTTTAAAAACCATCATCCACGCCCTACCTAACTTCACCTATGTGGGAACCTTATTGGCCACAGCCTTAGTCTATGTGTTTATCGACATTTTGCCCTTGTATAGATTTTTTCCTTCGGTAGAACCTCAAATCCTACAAATTTTATGGCAAAGTTTACTCTGGGGAGCTCATTCATTTTTTGTAGCCTTTTTTATCTGCTACGGCCTAAGCCAAGGACTTAATCTTCAGCCTAAAGGGTTTGTGGCTTTTTTTAAAAAATACTTTTCTGAGTTTTTGGCCACCCGCTTAAGAATCGTTATTCACTCAACGCTATGGTTTTTGCTACTTATTATTCCAGGCTTTGTGATGATGCTTAAATACTCGCTCGGCGAAATGGCCGTTTTTTTTAGCCCCAACTTTTTAGATGATCGCACCCAAGATCCACTTACTATTTCATCAAAAAAAATTGGATTTAAAGTGGGTCCATTGCTTTTCCTCGCGATATTTTATTTTATTGTTCCTGCAATTTTGGACACCAGCTTTGATCATGCCCATCTGGTTTACGAGCCCTCGGGTAGGATTATACAAATTTTAATTTACACCTTTTTAATTATTATAACTTATATTTATTTATATTGGACTTTTTCTAAGGAGAAAAAAAATGTCTAGATTTTTTACCAGAAAAGATTTGCCAGATGTGGGATTAACTTTTGATGACGTTTTATTAGTACCAAATAAATCCACCATGCGGTCCCGCAGAGACCCTTTACTCTCGACCCGAATCACTAAAAAAATATCTAAACATCTGCCCGTTATTTCTGCCAACATGGACACCATCACCGAACAAGACATGGTGATCGCCATAGACCAAATGGGTGGCTTTGGTATTTTACATCGCTTTATGTCTATCGAAAATCAGATTGAACAGGTCAAAACCATCATCAAGTCAGGCGTTACCGAATTTTCAGCCAGCATAGGTGTTCAAGATTCCGACTGGGAACGAGCAGAAGCCTTAGTCGAACACGGCGTTCCGGTTTTAACTGTCGACATCGCTCACGGTCACAGCCTGGCCATGCTTGAAGTGATTGAAAGAATTAAATCTAAATGGAATCACATCGAAGTGATTGCCGGAAATGTGGCCACACCGCACGGAACAGCAGATCTAATTAACGCCGGCGCTGACGCCATTAAAGTGGGAATAGGACCTGGATCGATGTGCACCACCCGAGTCATCACGGGTTGCGGGATGCCGCAGATGACGGCCATTGCGATGTGCAGCTTAGAGGCAGATAGATTTGATATTCCCGTAATCGCCGATGGTGGAATTAAAACCTCGGGCGATATTGTGAAAGCCTTATCTGCTGGAGCCAGTTGTGTGATGTTGGGATCTTTATTATCTGGAACTTTAGAAACTCCGGGACTAATTGAAAAGGGTCATAAACTTTATCGTGGTATGGCATCTAAATCTGCCCAAGCCAGTTGGCGCGGTGGAGTTCCTAAGGGAATGGCCGCTGAAGGCGAATCAACAAAAATTCCAGTGAAGGGCCCCGTGACCCAAGTGATCGAAGAGCTAATGGGGGGATTAAGAAGTGGAATGACTTATTTAAATGCCTCAAGCATTTCTGAAATCAGAGACAACGCCAGCTTCATGAGAATGACCTCTGCTGGATTTTCTGAAAGTCGCGCCCACGGTTTATCTCAGTACTAAATTTATTTATAATTTAAAGTGATTTTTAACTCTAAACTCAAATACAAGCTGTGATTTTTTATGCCTAAATCAAATTTAAAATTAAATTTAGACCCACGACCAATCGGAGTTTTTGATTCCGGTGTTGGGGGCTTAAGTGTTTTAAATCATTTGATCCAAACGTTCCCGAATGAAAGCTTTGTATACTTAGGCGATACCGCACGACTTCCTTATGGGTCTAAATCCCCAACCACGATTCAAAGGTATGTCACACAAAATATAAATTATTTAATTGAAAAGCAAAATATTAAAGCCGTGGTTGTGGCGTGTAATTCGGCGTCTACAGTTTTAAAAGACATTGATATTGAATCTAAGATCTCCATTTTTGGCGTGATCATTCCGGGATCAAAAGCGGCTTTTGAAACAACAAAAAATAAAAAAATCGCGATCTGGGCTACACGTGCAACAGTTAAACAAGAAAGCTACTCGAAGGCGTTAAAGGACTTAGATTCAAAAATCAAATCCTTTCAAGTCCCCTGCCCCCTTTTAGTTCCAATTGTGGAAGAAGGTCTATGGGACAGTCCCATCACAGATTCAATTATTGATCTATATTTAAATCAATTAAAAGACACAGATGTGGACACTTTAATTTTGGGCTGCACTCACTATCCTTTTATTCGTAAGTCCATCGAAGCTCGAATTGTAAAACAGGGTTCAAAGTTAAACTTAAAGTTAAATATTGTAGACTCTGCGAAAGCCTTATCCGACGAACTCGAGACCGCATTCAAAACAAAAAAAATCATAGCGGCCACTGATCTAAAAACTAACAATTCGAAAGTTGGCAGAAAGTCATCCAAAGCCAACTCAAAAGACAATTTAGATTTAAAGCCAGAAATCAAACTGCTTTTAACTGACGAGGCTTCACATTTTATGACTTTAGTGCTTAAAACATTTCCAGATTGGAAAAATATAAAATTTCAATTGATTGATCTACACCAGATTGTATAAATACATATGGAAACAAAAATAATCGGCCAGTCTGTTCAGAAAAAACCTATCTTGGCGCACATCTGGAATAAAAAAAGCAAAGTGAATATATTAATCTTGGGCGGAGTCCACGGGGACGAAACCGAGGGTGTGGCTGCAAGCTTAGGTGTTCTTCAGTCTATTTTTGATCACTACCCGTTTTCATTTAATTTAACTTTGATTCCCTGCTTAAATCCCGATGGGCTGTTTGCTAAAACACGCCAGAATGCGAACGGTGTAGATCTAAATCGAAATTTAAAAACTGAAGATTGGTCCCCGGAATTCACAAAATTTAGATACTACCCTGGCAAAAAACCTTTAAGTGAGCCTGAAAACTTAGCCTTGATGACAATTTTAGATTCCTGTGAATTTCAATTTATATTTACTCTCCATAGCTGGAAGCCCATGCTAAATACCAATGGCGACTGTAGCCAAATTCAAGACGTTTTAACAGAAATGACAGGATATAAAATTGTCCCCGACATTGGTTATCCTACACCTGGAAGCCTTGGAGCCTTCGGGGCGACAGATAGAAAAATCCCAACCTTAACTTATGAATTTGAAAAAGGCATGGACCAAGAAGAGATCATTAATGTGCACGTGCCTGCACTTATGAAAGCATTAGCCGCGTGTGAAAAAAGATTTTGTAAATAAAATATATTATTAAAAATAATATATTTTA
Organism: Bdellovibrionales bacterium; assembly: GCA_043764155.1. GTDB lineage: Bacteria > Bdellovibrionota > Bdellovibrionia > Bdellovibrionales > UBA1609 > JAMLIO01. The sequence continues at coordinate 16,214 of JAYUKW010000024.1, read as the reverse complement.
TAATTGATAAAAAAACAAATTTTACTTTAAGAAACTTGAAAGGATTAACTTTATGAACGAATCAAAACAAAATGTCATGAACAAAGTCATGAATACTGACCAGCTTAAAACCAGCATTGAAGCTTGTTATGAGGCTGTCTCTAATGGACTAAAATTTGATTCGATTTCAAAACAAGATATTGATAACATCAAATACTCGATTGATCTTTTAGACCAAGGCGAAATCAGAGTGTCCAAAAAAATGGATGGCAAATGGGTCACTCAAGAATGGATTAAAAAATCTATTTTACTTTATTTTAAAATTAAAAAAATGAAGGTCATGGATTTTGGCTTACTTAAATTCGTGGATAAAATTCCTTTAAAAAATTGGACTGGCGCTGAAGGCGTCAGAGTTGTCCCCCACGCAATTGTTCGTAAAGGGGCCTTCGTCAGTGCAGGTGCGATCTTAATGCCAAGCTATGTAAACATTGGGGCCTTTGTTGGTTCAGGCACAATGGTCGACACATGGGCCACCGTTGGGTCTTGCGCCCAAGTTGGGGCTAACGTGCATTTGTCTGGAGGGGTTGGAATTGGTGGGGTTTTAGAGCCCTTACAGGCGTCACCTGTTATTATCGAAGACAATGTGTTTGTTGGTAGCCGAAGCATTATCGTCGAAGGAGCCTTGATTGAAGAAGGCGCTGTTATTGGGGCAGGCGTTACAATTACCGGGAGCACTCGGATCATTGATGTTACGGGAAGTGAAGAAAAGATTCACCGCGGTTTTGTTCCAAAAAATTCAATTGTGATTCCTGGTCAATCTGCCAAAAAATTTCCAAGCGGAACATATATGATTCCAAGTGCTTTAATCATTGGCTTGAGAAACGAAAAGACTGATCTTAAAACTTCGCTGAATTCGGCATTAAGAGACGTTGAAGTTTAAAATAGATTTAGCAATATAATTAGATTATAGACCCAGTATTTTTAAACCTTGCTGCCAAGGTAAAGACCAAACTTTGCCAAACTTTTTTTCTTTTGTTCCCATATGAAAAACATAAAGCCCTTTATTTTTAGGAAAGTTTTGATCAAAAAACAGAAGTCCTTTCAAACAATCTGTATTTATATCTTGAGAATGTTTGACTTCAATTCCAAAAACTTGATTTTCTAATTTCACAATAAAATCTACTTCTTCCCCTAAGCGTGTTCTTAAAGTGCTCACCTCAATATCTTTAGTATGTGCCCAGCTAGAATGAATCAATTGATTATAGACCAGCTGTTCACATAGGGTTCCGACTCGATCTAAACTAGCCACAAAATTTCCTAACAGACCATTAAATACACCATTGTCAAAAAAATAGAACTTAGGGTGCTTAATCAGATCAAGCGAACCAACTAAGGGTTCAAACGGAAGTATGCGTTGACCAACTAAAGTATCTTCTAAAATCTCAAAATAGCGAGAACACGAGTGTCTAGAAATTTTTGCCTTTTTTGAAAGTTTACTATAGTCAATAAATTGTCCCGTTGAAAGAATACTTTCTTGTAAAAACCTAGCGAATGAGTCTAGATTTCGAGTCAGTGCCTCGGCTTGTATTTCTTCCCTAAGATAGTTAGCGACGTAGGAGCGTAATATATTCTTACCAAGCTTTTCAGATTTTCCTAAATAAACTTCTGGTAAACAACCTTGGCTAAGCACCTTCATAGTATCCATTTTATATGCCAGTTCTGAGCTGACTAAGGGACCTAGTTTATAATTCAAAACTCTGCCGGGTAACAAGTTGGCCCCACCTCTTTTAAGTTTACGAGCACTGGAGCCTGTTAAATAAAATTTCATTTTTTTATCAGAATCTACTAAAGCTTGAACAGTATTTAAAATTTTTGGTAAACGTTGAACTTCGTCTATAAAAACTGTTTTTGCCTTATGTATTTCAATTAAAGATCTAAGTTCACCTGGATTACTAGAGTGTCGAAGGAATTCCATTTCATCTGATAAATTGATACTTATCTCTGGCTTTAAAGAAGAGACCAATGTGGACTTTCCAACCTGGCGTGGACCTAAAAGTAAAACACTTTTAGAAGTTTTTAAAATTTCTGATCCTAAAATTCTGGCTATCATATGCTCATAATTTATAAATTATGAGCATATGTCAACCAAAATTAAAATGCAGCTTTCAATACCTTACAAGATTCAAGCAAGGTCTGATTAGTAAAATTTATTTAATATGTATACCCACACGTCTTTTGAGCAAACTTGGCTAGTCTCATTTGACCGATGACTTCCATTAAGTTTTGTCCAAGTCCGGATTCAGTGTCGACAGCAATTTTAGTTTTGTTGTCGATTTCAATCATCATAGATTTATCAACTGAACTAGCAATCCCTCTGGATCCTAATAAATTTTCATTTTTATTAAATTCATCCAAGTTAAACATCGCAGTTAGAAGTTTTACGGAAGGTGCGTAAGTCATTCCTGTATAAGTGCAGAATGTGTCGTCTTGGTTTTTTGTAATTTGAATAGGTTGCTCTTCTAACTTCATTTCAATACGGTCGCCTTTTACAATTTCAATTGTAAACGTTTGAACCACTTTTGAATTCGATTTTGTCACAATCATGTTTTCAGCTTTAATTTTTTTAAAGCCCCATTTTTTCTTACCGGAACATTCTGTGATTTTAATATTGTGATCGCGCTTAGTTTTATCCATCAGATCAAAAAATTCTTTTGAATCCTCTTTCGACAAATCAATACTTGCACCTTTGTACTTAATTTTAATATTTTGAGTAATACCATCTGAAGCCATATTTCTTTTAGATTTAAGTTTTGAAAAGGCATAATGCCAGTCTTTTTCTGACTGACTTGTTAAGATAAAACCTCTTTTACAGAATGCATTATTTCTATTTTGAATTTCAACCACTGTTTCTGGCCCTGGATTAAAGCTCCAATTTAAGAAAGACTTTCCATATTGATCAGACACTTCAATTCTGGCTTCAGACTGAAGTCTAACTTCACGGTGTTGGGTTTTGTTCTGTAAGGCACAGTTTTGATATAGCACCACAAAAAACACTAAACTGATTAAGGCAAAAAGCTTGTTCGTTTTCATATTATTATTTCGACCTAAAAACAAAATCTGTTAATGGTTAAAGTTCTATAATTCCAATATTTATCAGTTAATTATAAGTTTATGATAGTAAACTAATTTTCATAATTCTAGTTTGATCTTTTGAACAGACTTAAGGCTTGGCGGACTAATCCAAAACATAGGGGTATTGCCTTTACTGTCTCAGAATGAATCACTCTATATGAAGACCTTTATATACTGTCTAAGCTCAGTTTTCTGCACTTGGCACTTAAATTGCATATTAAATGTATGCTCAAGTTACAGAATCAAAATACGACTGTTTTGAAAGCCTTGTGTGCCTTAGCCACACTCAGTGCTTTTATAACATTTAGGTCTGAAGCTAAACTTGAAGTCGCCGAAAGTTTTCAAGTAGGTCAGAATTACACTCGAAACTCAATATATGATTTCAACATAAATATATTACCTGAGTCCTATAAAAAAATAGCATTTTCAGTCGGAAGATTAGGTCGAGGATCTGGAATACTTTTAAACCAAAATGGGCAATATTATTTTTTCACAGCAGCCCACTTAGTTCTAGATAAAATTTCAAGTTTTGATCTTGAACTAAAAAAAAGTATTTTAAATGATCCTGAAAAACTATGTTTCACATACCCAGATGAAGTGGACTCTCCACGCAGAGAAGTGCATTTAAGATTATTAGATATTTATTTAAAATGCGAACGCATGATTTATCTGAATCTTAATTATGACATTGCCATAGTTAAATTAGAAAAAATTGACCTAGATATTTCTATAGGAATTAATTTAGACGATTCAGCGGAAATCGATTTTAATACTAGATTAGCTTTCTTCTCTTCTTTAACAGACGGTGTACCGGGTCAAAACGGTGAAGTAGATATTAACTTCTCTACAGATGAAGATTGCAGAAGCTATGGCTCTTCTGATTCTCTATTCAGCTCTTTTGAAAGAAGTATTATAGATGAGTCACCATTATCTACTCGTTATCTTCCCGTCGCATGCGATATGATTCCCGGAGATTCAGGAGGGCCAATCATAAACTATCAAACTGGTCAGCTGATTGGACTAGTAAGCTCTAGACCCCGATTAAGCCTTCAATCAACGCATAGCTTATGGGACGAGATTTCTGTTTTAGACAAACAAGTTCAAACTGAATATATTAAAATGTACTTACCTAGATCAAGTCCAATTTTTCCTATTCTGAGCGAGATTAAAAAAGCATTTCTATTTGATCAAAAAAAATAATAAAGATTTTTTGTAAACACGAATTAAGTAATTAATTGATTCATTTTGAAACACTAAATGGGTACATAATTAAATATAATTATCCGATAATAAAATAAGATGATAAAAATAATGACTGTAATTTTATTTTTTAATTTATATTCGCAAATAACAAATGGCGCTTACAAATGTAATTCATCTGAAGCCACTCAAAACAAATGTAATGACCTCATCAAACTGAATGCAGCAGCCGCACTTGGACAATGTCTTCCGAATGAAGTGCCAAAAAATATTCCAAGCTTATTAGCCAGAAATAACATAAGTCTTTTTACGGGTTCGATTCCAAAAAAAGCTGGTTCTGCTTCTGATACTATTGCTTTTACAGACTTAAACGACCCTCGAGTAATTTCAGTAGCTCGCGTCCTATCTGCATTAGAAAACATTGGAGACAAATCTTTTGATTATTTAAGAAATGGCGCACAAATAAAAATTATTTTTGGAACAAATAAGGCCTCAAATTCAAGACGATTTGAAGATGAAATACAACTTGATGGCGGCATTCAAAACATGACGGGAATGCTTGGACAATCTGAGTCGAATGGACAAGATAATATTGGTTTAATCACTCATGAACTAGGACACTATATTGGTGGCACAACTTGTGGTTCAAAATTTGAAGGCGGAGATTCAACCGGAAATTCAATCGGAAATTCAACTTACGATGCCTACAAACGATATACGGGTGAAGACCGCTGCGGAATAACTTCATACGCACGCGATGATTATCGAAAAAATAATAATGTTACGGAAGAGTTTGCAGAGGTTGTAGCCGCTTACATTACAATGCCACAAATGTTTCAAGAGTCTGAAAGCGAAGGGTGTAGAAAAGCATTTCGGTTCATGAGACAGCTGTTCGGCGAATCCAATCAATTAAACTTAAATATGCCGTCTAGCGCTATGTGTGCGGCGAGAAGAACATCTTATAATCCTAATGATCCTCATCACGCGGCTCAAGAAGCCGTAAGAACATTACCTACCTTACCTCGTCCTACAAACGCTCCAATTCTAAGCTTCCCGGAGACACAAACACAAACCAATAAAATTCCAAAAGCCTTACCAACAACACAAGATGTGCCTGGCGCGCAATAAGTATATTTACTCTAAAATCAAAGATTTTAGAGCTGCACTTGGATTTAATTTTGAAATATTAATCAGCGGAACTATTAGGCTTAAAAAACAAATTACAATGCAGACCAATAAAACAATAAGAATTAATGGCAAGTCCACCCGAGCTGGTAAATACGGATCTTGATAGACGTCTGGCATAATTTTAAGTGGATTGTACTGAATGTATTTAGCAATTAAAAATCCTGGAACAAAACCAATTAGAATTCCAAGAAAACTTAGCATCAAGCCCATACTTCCAAAAATTAATCGGACCCTAGACTTAGATAAACCCATAGCCATTAGAATTCCGATCTCTTGACGCTTTTGATGAAGCAATAAAAGGAGTACGGTCATCATAGAAAAACTGGTGATCAAAACGCTCATCATTAAAAAAAATCCTAAAGCCATGCGCTCTAACTTCAATGCAAAAAGAAGACTTGAGTTTCGTTCCTGCCATGTTTCGATATCTTTAAAACCTAATTTTAAAAATAAGTTTTTAACATCCGTCGATTTAAGTGGATCTTTTAGCACCACCTCGTAGCCTTTTTTTAGACCCTTACTGTCGGGGGTCACCATAGAATCCAAAGAGTAAATCACAGTGTTAGAATTTTTAGTCGATGTCAGTTGAGTAAAAAAAACTCCAGCCAGTTGAAATGAATTGATTTTCATTTCTGAACCCATAGGTTGAAGTAAAGTGCTTGGCGAAATCAAATCCACAAAGTCGCCTTCTAGGGCACGTAAAGATTTAGCCAAATCAAAATTAAAAATAATTTCATTTTTATCTAAGCCTTGTTTGCCGTCCAATCGAACTAAATTGTTTTTGATGACTTCAGATAATCTTTGGGGTGAAAACCCACGAGCTTCAGCCCCTTGAAAGCTTCCTTGGGCCGACCTGATAATCACATCTTGAGATTCAAACTTATAAACTTCATCAAAGGCAATGTTGCTATTTTTTAGGCTCTGCTTGATTTCTTTTAACTGATTTTTTTTAGAGTAGATCACAATATGGGGTTCGTAACTTAAAAGTCGATCCCGAATATTATCGTTAAACCCCGCCATAATACTTAAAACTAAGATCAGTCCAAACACGCCGATAGCCATAGCCGATAAGCTTAACCATGACATCAGCCTAACGGTGCTGCCAGATTTTTTGGATAAAAAATACGCTTTGAAAAGTCTAAGTACCAAAATTAAAACTCCTGTCAGCTTCGCTGGAACTTTTCTTTACTCTGTCTAGTTCACTCGCTGACTGAACGGGCGGCTAAAGCACGCCCTGTCAGCTTCGCTGGAACTTTTCTTTGCTTAAAACCAAACATTATAGAATATTTTTTTTAAAGCTTCGTAAAATAAATCACTATATTTGTTTTCAGCATAAACACTATGGGCTTCAAACTCAAACTCATTCGAGTAGCGACTGAAAAGAACTAGCACCCTGGGCATATGGATTTGGGACGTCACTAGAATCACTTTTTTGCAGCTTAATCTTTTAAGTAAAGGTACACTTTGAATCATATTTCCGTATGTGGTTCTCGAATAATTTTCAAGTAAGACATTAAACCTTTGAACTCCGGGGTAAATATCTATCTGGGGGAAGATTTCATCTAAGGTCACGTTTGGGTTTACGCCTGAAATAATAAGTTTTCTAACGTCCCCACGCTGAAGCAAATCAAAGCCCGCCCTGACTCGCCCTGGGCCTCCGGTTAAAACCACCGCACAATCACCTTTAGATGGAGTTGTCCAAGAGGTCACATCTCTACGGTTTAAATTTAAGGCTTCAAATAAAACCCAACCTACAAACGACATCAGGCATATAAGGAGAAGCAAAAAAAATAGTTTTGTGGATTTAATCCAATTCATAGAAAATTAAAGAAAACTTGCTAAGACTTCAATTTCAACATCAACACCCTTAGGCAACTCTTTGACAGCAACACATGAGCGAGCCGGTGGATTTTCTTTAAAAAACTTTTCATAAATTCCATTCATTTTTGGAAAAGTCGTCATGTCAGTTAAAAAAATGGTGGTCTTCACAATATTTTGATATCCAAGACCGGCTTCTTTTAAGACCGCACCCACATTGCTCATCGTCAGCTCTGTTTGCTGTTCGATACTCGTTTTTACAACTTCGTTCGTTTTAGGATCTATTGGAATCTGTCCAGAACAGTAAAGCATGTCCCCCACTTTTAAAGCTTGTGAATAAGGACCCACTGGATGTGGAGCGTTTTTTGTGTAAATAATTTTTTTCATATTGAGTGTCCTTTGTCATTTTCAGATCGTAGTTTATAGATTTAATTTTCATAAATAGTAAATTATTTTTATTATTCAAAGCTAGAGTATCAGCTATATCAATCGCAGCAATCCCTGATGTATCACCAAATATTATGTTTCTTTATAGCCTGCCCATGGCAATAAAAAATATCTCTTTGGATATTTGTCGGGTGGCTTTTGGTTTTAAAACATCAACCCGCTTAAACATTCCTTTCAAACGAAGTTGATAGGTTTTAAAGTCCTCTGAGTGAAAAAGCTTACAAATGAACGCACCGTTTTTCTTTAGATGTTGATCTGCCACATTTAGCGCCATTTCACAAAGCTCTAAAGACCTAGCTTGATCCGTGATTTTAATTCCGGTGGTGTTCGGGGCCATATCTGACATCACCACATCATAAAGGGCGTCTTCAAATCCAGTGTCTTTGGAAAGCTGATAGATGTCGTCTTTTAAAATATCAGCTTGTAAAAATCGAGCATTTGGAAGTTTGATTATGATTTTGGTTAAATCTAAACCTAACAAAGATCCCTTCGGACCAATTTTTTTAGAGGCATACTGAGACCATGACCCTGGGGCCGCGCCCAAATCCAAAATCTTTTGATTGGGTTTAAATATTTTAAACTTCTGATCCATCTCTTCTAATTTAAACACAGAGCGAGCTGCAAAGTTCTGCTCTTTGGCCTTTTTAGTATAGAAATCGTTTGAATCATAACCCATGATTTTTTTTATCATGAAAATTATCAAAAAGTACCTTAAAATATATTTAAAGATAATTTTAAAAACAATAGTAAATAAATGAGCGACTCTGCTATTGGGGAATTTCAAGTTAAAGGACGACAATAATGATCCGCTTTGTGCTTATTTCGATTTTAATAAAATTTTTACTTTTTCTAACTTGCTATGTTTTAATTTTAAAAACCAAAAAGATGGCTTATATCGACATGTTTTGGCCTTTAAGTTTTTTACCTGAATTCCTTATCGCCTTTTATTTTAAGGGCTTTAGCCACGGCAATATTATTTTATTTTTAATGGTCTTAGTTTGGGCTTTAAGATTAAGTTTGTACTTAGGCTTAAGGGCCATAGGTTTAAAAGAAGACTTTCGTTACACCGAGTTTTCAAAAACTTGGCCTAAGAAAAATTTAAATTTTCAAATCTTTTTAAGGTTGGTGTTCACTCAGTTTTCAGCTTCAGTTTTAATGTCGTCGTGTTTTTACGTGTATTTGTTTTCACCTTCGTTTGGATGGTCCGCCCCATTTTGGAATGTTCCTCTGCTGGGATTATTTATTTTAGGACTGAGTCTTGAAATAGTTGCCGACGAACAGATCCGGTCTTTTAAAAAGAAAAACTTTAAGGAAAATCCTAAGGAAAATTTGCAGTCAAATGTGACCTTTACTGGTGGAGTTTGGAAGTATGTCAAATATCCCAATTACGCAGGCGAGATTTTAATTTGGTTGAGCTTTGGGCTACTGTCCCTACCCTTCACGTACGGCACTTTAGGTTTAATTTCACCATTAGCTATTTTTTGTTTTTTAACTTACGTCACAGGGATTCCCTACCTTGAAAAACACAGAGCCCAGCGAAAAGCTGAGCCCTATCAAAGACCAAAAAAGAATTATATTCCGAAGGTGTTTTAATAACATAAATATCTATTTATTTTAAATAGATATTTATGTTGAAGATATCTGTTATAAATCTTGAACAACCACCACCGCAGACTGACCAGAGATTTCACATTCGCCAATCAATGGGATATTTTCTTGTGGAAGATTCAATGCAGATTCCCAAGTCAGTGTAGCCGCCGCACTTGAACCAACTACATTTGGACTCATACTTGATTCTAAATCAGTACAACTGGCAAAAAATGTAACCTGTAACGAAAACTGATTTGTTTTTGGTGTTCCATTAGTATCAAAAAAGAAACTATTACTGACATCATCTAATACATTTACGAAAGTAATATTTGCAGGGTTAACCCCAGAATTCACTTTTCTTTCTCCGTTGGGAAAGGCAAAATTATTTCTGTTGCAATCTGATATTATTAAAACCTCAGAGCTAGTTTGATTAGTGTAGGTCAGAAGTGCGAACTGAGCTGAATAGTCGCTTGTCGTTTGAAGCACAGCAATAATTGAATTATTACTCGCTAGCTTCTTACATAGGGAGGCTAATATTTCTTCTAAACAGCCTGTTAATGTAAAAGTGGACACCACAACAAAAGACAACATTAAATATTTTTTCATGACACGCTCCGGATTGGTTGAACAAGAACTTATCGGCTTTGGTCTAGCGGAAATACAGCTGTATTATTCAATATATTTAAATAATATTTGTTTCATTTTAAGACTTTTTCAAGGGATGTTGCCTTTTTATCTATGGAGCTTTGGCCACAGTTACTAAAAGGTAACTAAAAATTAAACTAAAACTTAAGCTTAATTCCTGCGAGCAATTTAATTTGGGTGGTATTAAATTCACCCACGTCCACGTTGTTCTCATCCGTTAATTGTATATCCACTGGTTTGAAAACTCGGCCCTCTATAACAAACTGAAGGGAATCACTGTAGCTAATATCAGTGCCTACGGTGGCTTGCCATGTGAAGCTTTCTCCTTCGAAATCATTTTTTTGAATTTTAAGTTGGGTGTAACCTGCCCCAGCACCAACAAAGGGCTCTAAAATAAAAAGCTTAGGTGTGTGATAATAATAACTTAACATCGCAGACACTTGTGTTTGTGTATCTGATCCAATGGCAGTTATTGAAGGTGGAAGCTCGTCAATTTTAGTCGTTTCATAATTTAATTCTAAAGCTAGTGAACTGACTGATGTCACATAAACTCCAAGTCCTAAAGTGATTGGGTATGGGGCTGCAAGCTTGGTGTTCACATCAGTGCCATCTATAGACCCATCTGTTGTCACTGACATTCCGAGCTGACCTTTTACATATATGAGTTTTGCTAGCACCGGATCTGAAAACAGTAAAAGAAAAAAAACTAGCCATTTAGATTTAGTATTTAGCTTAATATTTAGCATAGACACCTCGGATTTGATTTTTCACTTTAGCAGTTAAAACACACATTTAATAGAAGGGACCAAAGTCTGGAATATATCCTAATATTATGCTTTTTAAATTCTTTTCGAAGCGAAATTAGAATATATTTTAAGTGTGAATAATCTGATCATATCCAAAGTCGTACTGGTCGCATTTACTTTAACCTTGATCAATTGCCATCAAAAGCCAGGTGGCGCAGATACAATTACATCTGAACAGTCCCGCATTCCAGCCTCAGCGGTGGATGTTCAAAGTCGTAACTTAACAGGTGGGTCTGCGCTTAAAACAGAAATAACGCTTGAACAAATGAAAGCCGAACTTAAAACATACCCAACTTCATTTCTAGAATTTTTAAAAGGCAAATCTCAACGAGCTCAGCTTCAACCTACTTTAAAACAGTATTCAAAAATTTTACCTCAAGACATCTACCAAAGACTTTTGACCCTTTCAAAAAAAGTGGATGACAGTGGCTTTTCAATTGAAAGAAAAAACTCTGAACTTATTTTGAAAAGCGCCAAGGGACAATTCACCGCAAATATTAAAGGTCCCATCGAAGACCTTCAAATGGTTTTTGAAGACAAGGCCTATGATTTAAATCAAAGCCAAGTGTTAAGTGAACTGCTCACCGACATTGAAAACCGTGTAGCTAAAGACTCAGCAACAAAAAACTCACAGTACAACTTGAATTCAAATTCGTTATTTAACATGTGTTTGATCAATATTTCATTTATGACTCAAGCTGCGGATGCCAATTTTGGTGGATGGTTTGCTCTTGGAGGCTTAGCCTTGATTGCCATTGCCATTATTATTGCAGCAAATAAATTAGGTAAATCTGTTAAAAATACGAAGCATGAGGTTAACGTCAATCACACAGTCGGTGTTGGTAAAGGCACAACTGACGCCATCAATAACTTAGCCGGTTCGGTCAATAATTTAGATCCAGCAGTGTTATCTAACAACACCATCAACCTGACACCACCTGTGATTGAAACAACAACTTTAGATGATTTAGGAATTGCAGAATAATAATCTGAATTTTAAATTTATAAGTTTTAAATTTATCGTAATGGCTAGATTAAAAACGAACTAATACGTCACCTGAGCAATAAAATCGTCGGCCAATTTAATGATTCTTTTCTTTCTGGTCCCATCCATTTTCTCTAAGATCTTAACCATCATTCCCATTCTAGGGTTGGATTCGTAAAACTTTTTATGTTTATCAATGAAGCGCCAGTAAAGACCATCCACAACATCACACCAATCCCCTTTGGGAAATGAACTCATCTTTAAATAATAATTACTTCCACAAATGTAGGGCTTAGTCGCAAATAGCCCCCCATCACTGAACTGGCCCATACCGTAAACATTGGGACCCATCACCCACTCAGAGCTGTCGACAAACATCTCCATAAACCATTTATGAACTTCTTGGGGATGAACTTCTGACAAAAGCATCATATTACTCACCACCATCAAACGCTCGATGTGATGGTTATAACCCCACTTTTCAGCTTTTTTAATTGAATAATCTAAAACTGGAATCCCGGTGTCGCCTGTGTACCAACAGGGTTTAAGTTTTTGATGATGCTTCCAAAAATTAACTTTGGACTGCTGGTCATCAAAGTTTTGATAAACACCTCGAATAAATTCTCGCCAGCCCATGACTTGTCTAACAAATCCCTCTAAGGAATTTAAAGATAATTTTTTACCACTGTCTGTGTAGGCTTTAATTGAAAGCTCAAGAACTTCGTCTGGCAAAATCAATCCCACATTTAACATTGGCGAAATAATAGAGTGAAACACAAAATCACTTCGATCTGTGATGGCATCTTGAAAGTCACCAAACTGATGCAGTCGTTCAGATATAAAGATCTTTAGCCACTTCAAGGACTCTTCCCTTGTGACTGGAATCCAAAAATTTTCCGCATCCCCTGGGTGATCGGGGAACAAAGCTTCCACTTGAAACATCACATCCTGAGTGATCTCGTCGGCTAAAGCAGGACTAAATTCTGGCACAACAACATCTTTAGGAAGTTTTTTTCGATTTTCGGAATCGTAGCTCCATGATCCGCCCTCGGGCTTATTGTTTTTATCAACTAAAATGGAAAGTCTTTTTCTTTCTCGTTCATAGAAGGTTTTCATGAAAGGTTTTTTTACACCTGATAAATAATCTTTGAAATTTTGCCTAGAGCCTAAAAACAAAGGGGACGAGACTTCTTGAAAACCTAATTTTAAATTTAGAATTAACTCTTTAATTGAAGTTTCAAAAAATTTATCTTCAATTTCGAAATGAATAATGTTCTGAAAGTCTTTATTATTTTTAAAAAAATCAGTTAACTTAGATTCGTAACTGTCTTTAAATTTTGATTCATCGGCTTGAACATAATAAACATCATACCCTGCGCTGACTAACTCGTCCCTATAATGTCTCATAGCAGATAAGAAAAAAATGATTTTGTGTTTATGATATTTAAAATGCTCACAAAGACCTAAATCTTCAAACATAATTATTTTTTCAAATTTCAATTTTTTGATGTGACTCATTGGGAACAATTGATTGCCAAGAATTAGTAATGCAGTTTTCATAATTATTTACCTATCCAAAAATAAAACAGCCCAAAAGATCTTAATGACCAAAGAAATGTTCGAAACCAATTTGTTAAAATTAAAAATTGAGCGGCCTTAAAATCATAAGATTTCATCAAAGTATTATGCGCAGGAACACTCAAACCAAAAGTTGCAGCCCAAATAAGTAAAACCCCAACTAAGTTAATGATCCAGAAGGTTTGATTCTTGCCTGACATCAAAAGTAAGCTTGCGGTTAAAAGTTCTAGGATCATAAATGGAGCCACAATCGGTGTGATCCATTTAGTATGGTAGTCTTGATATGCACTAAATTTTTCGACATCAATGAAATGATAAGCTGGGTAATGAACTGCTTGAATGGTCCAAATCAGACCTGTTAAATAAAAACAGCAAAAAAGCTGAAGCTTAAACATGATGTTAGTATCAGCCAATAATGAATTCATATTTATATATAAATATTCGAATTAAGAAATATCAATCATAAATTGATATTGAGAACAAAACCTGATTGCTCTGAAGCAATCAGATCTAAATTTAAACTTTTTTTATTTATTTTTTTTAGCCGCTCTTTTTTGTTTCATCTGACTTTCAATAGAATCAACAGCTTTATTTAGTGATTTAGATTGCTCTTCTAGACTTTTAACGTCTTTTTCTAAGCCTTCTTTTTTCTTAGTTGCAGATTCTAAATCCTTAATCTTGCCCTTTAATTTTGATTCCGTTGTCTTTACTTTTTTCTCTAGGACAAAAGCCTCTTTACCCCAAGTGTAGAACTGGTCGAAGTCAGATTTATATTCAATGGGGCAAAACTTAGAAACTGATTTTTTCTTGAATCCAAGTTGATACGCATTGTCATGGCCACAGTACTGACTCATGCCCATTTCCCAACCTTTTTTAAACTGGTCTAAAGAGATTTCCGTTCCTTTTTTTTGACAAGCCGCTTGATCTTTTAAAATTTTATCCGCAGGTTGCCCTTTGGCTCCAGCATCGCGACCTACAGCAAACCAATCTGTGGATTGACATTTTTCAGCAGAAATAGCGAAAACTTGCGAAGATACAAATACAGAACACAACACGGCTATTAAATTTATCATTTTATTCATAAACACCCCTTTTAAACGTTTTTAAAATATAATTGAACCTAAATATTTATCTCATGATAACAACACTGGGTTTGAGTTCAACCAAATAATGAGCTTAAAAAATGAACCTCAAAGGATTTTAAATTTAATAACAAATGATTGAGTTAGACCTAAAACAGTAAGTTAAATGATGATTTAAATATTTACATTAAATATTCTACCTCATTTGGAATTAGCTACGCGCGGAAGTAGATGTGGTTTACAATTTCCAAATGATATTTTTTTATAGGCTACTTTCATTTTTCTATCTTATCTTTATTTTGCCTCTAAAATTAATTTTTTTAAAAGAGACAAGAGCCTACTTTTCCATCCGAATGAAACAGGCTCAACGACGATCCAGCTTAAATTATAGATTAAACATAACGCCAAACTTAAGGGTGGGCTCTAAAAACCAAACTTTTGTATTTCACGCCGCCTCGGGCGAAGCGGAATATGCTTTTCCTATAATTAGGGAATTAAAAAAACAGCGACCTGACTGCAAAATTATAATGACTTTTTTTTCTAATTCTTACATTGACGTTATAAATACCAATCCAGAAATTGATGAGGCCATACCATTACCCTTGGATTTACCAGGTCCAACACGTAGTTTTTTAAAACAAACCGGTCCAGCTGCAATTTTTATTTCTAGGACTGATCTTTGGCCAGAGATGATCACCCAATGTCAAAATTTAAAAATACCAGTGATTCTATTTTCTCGAACCCAAGTGCCAATAAAAAATATTTTTAAAAAACTATATTACCGCTGGCTTTATAAAAAAATTGACATCATAAGTGTCGTCACCAATGAAGATAAAAAAAATATCTTAAACATATATCCCAAAGCCAATGTCATAATTCACGGGGACTCCAGGTGGGATCAAGTTCAACATAAATTATCACTAAATCCAAAAGTTCAATATTTAAAGCCCACCCTTGTTGCAGGATCAATTTGGCCCGAGGATTTTGTATTTCTATCTACAGCGTGGGATAAAAAATTTGGTCAACTGATCTTAGTTCCCCACGAAACAGACGACGTTTTTTTTAAAAATATAAAATCTTTTTTTTCTAAAAAAGGCTACATCGTTAAATTTTTAAGCGAGTGGGACTTTAAAGTGAATTTCGAAAAACTAAATGTCGACTTCGATGTTTTAATCGTAGATAAGTTCGGCGTGCTTCCACGTCTCTACTACAACAGCTACGCTGCATTTATTGGTGGCTCCTTTAAAAACAAAGTCCACAGCGTCATGGAAGCCCTTGTCTGTAACACCCCGGTCATCGTCGGCCCCTATAACGAAAACAACCGAGAAGCCGCCATATTTAAAAACATTCAAGTGGAACCCGACTCAAAAATCATGGCCGTGAACATCGCCACAACATCCCAAGAGATTAGAAATCTAATCCAAGACATCCATAAGAATCACTTAAAAACCAAACCCCAATTCATCGACATCGACGGCAACGTCTCGAAAAGTTTCTTAAAAGACATCACTGACCGCCAAATCTAGATCAACATAAAAAACTTAAATCTAAAATCTTTTTTATTTTTAAAGGGATTATATGTTTTAAAAAACGAGTTCGGCTTGGCACGGCAGCTTGCTAACTTTATTTTCTACAAGAAACTATTAATTACTCTATATCCAAAAAATATAGACACGCGCATCCATGCGCTCTGGCACGAATCGCCTGCGGCGAGCGCAATAGAATGGATCCGGCCTGGAACGCCTCAGCGTTTTTACGGCCCTAATA
>JAYUKW010000023.1:0-116305 GCA_043764155.1 Bdellovibrionales bacterium | reverse complement strand
CACCCCTAACTGTCGTGTTAACAAATTTACAAGTTCAAGCCAACGAAGAATCAAATGCGATTGGAAATTATTTTTTAAACGATTCGTTTACTTTAGGTTCACCGCTTTGCTCTAGTGTTGGTTCGCTTAAAATAAATACTGTGAATGGTGAGCTGAGTTTTAAACCGAATTTAAATTTTAATGGAGTTTGTAGTTTTTCAGTGGCTTATGCTGACGGCTTGGGTTTACCTAACAGCACTGTCTTCACGGAAACACAGATCACTGTAAATTCAGTGAACGATGCCCCGATAGTTTTAATTTCAGCTCCTTTAAATCTAACTCAAGATGTAGCGATGAACGTAACGGCGTCAGCGAGTGATCCAGACACTGGAAATATTTACACTTACAGTTTAGGTTCTTCAAATACCTGTGCGTGGGCGACAATAAATATAACTTCAGGTTTAATTACTGGAACCCCAAATGACAACCAAGTTGGATCTTGCATTTTAGGATTAAGAGTTTTTGATGGCACTGTTTTTAGTTTAGAACGAACAGAAACACTAACTATTTTTAATTTAAGGCCCTCTCTTTTAATTTCAGATGTGGCCATTGCCTCTGGCGGCGGACTGATTATTTTAAGAACCAACGCCGAAGTGCAGTCCAATGAAGAAGGCTTTGGTGTTTACAGTTTTGACAATCCTACAACACCGGGTGATCCGTGCAATAACCATGGTGCTTTAAGTATTAATTCTGCCAATGGTACAATCACATTTAATGCAAATCCAGCTTACATTGGACTTTGCAGTGTTAAAGTTGTTTTTAATGATCAAAATGCAACTTTAAATTTAACTTCAGATGTCTTCACAGTTTTGGTGGGGACACCAGGGGCAGCCACATTGACTGTTACGACGCCAATTTTAGGTGGTACGATCAATCAGGCGAATCAATCTGCGTTTGTTGTGAGTGGTACTTGTAGCGAGATTGGATTTAATGTCGAGATATTTTTTGTAAACACGGTTCAAAACACCCTTTGCCTAGCAGGTGGAACTTATACTCGAACCTACAATCTAACTTCACTCCCCGATTCAACAACAGGTTATTTTTTATTAGTCAGTCATGAAACAGCAGACGTTATCTCATTTAATGTTCCTAAAAACTCGCAAGCCAACGACACAATGACATTTACACTTACAAATCCCACGACAGTTGAGGGCTTTACGAATACAATTAATTTAAGAGTAAATGGATTTCCACTAGATATGAGCTCTTTTGTTTTATACGGTAACAGTGCGTGCACTGCGATCATTTCACAATCATCAACCTTAACGACTTTACCTTCTGAAATTCAAGCAGACCTTACCATTCCTTCGCTTAATTCCTGCCAAAGCTACGAATTTCGTGTTCGTTACACGGACTCAGCAGGGAATGTTTCTCCATGCTCTTCGCAATCTCAAGCTTATCGATTATTTGGCTTCAGACGTGCCATCACTTTAGCACCTACGACTTCAGTTGTGGATCAAATCGTTGAAGTGAATTTAACTACTTTAAATTTTAATTATGCAAATATCAGATCAAACGCAGAAGATGTTCGATTTGCAACCACATCCGGAAATTTAATTACACATCACACTGATGATTTAAATTTATCTGGAAATTCAAAATTTGTTATCAAGGTCCCCGCGGTCAACACCAATCAAGTGAATATGTATTACTGTCAGCCTAATGTTCTGACAACTGAAGATTACTTAGGTACCTACACTTATTCTGTAGCAAGGGCACATTATGTTGAAATGAAAGCGGTGGCAGAAAGTGTTGAAGTGAGTTCATATATAAATGCAAACCCAATTACTTTTACGGCGGCCGCAGTAAGAACTTTGAACGCCAACGACTCCTCTGTGATCACACCGGCATCAAGGGGCCCCATTTTAACCAATGGTCCTATCACCGCTAGGGCCAATTCTACTAATGCTAGAAATAGCATTGCCTCTTTTAAAATGTTAGGCACAAGCTTTAGCTACCCTACTGTAGCTGGCAATATGACTTGGACTTTTTATAATCCAAATGCAGCTACTATCGTGGTGAACGTGATTGGATTTGATACTGGGGGGGCTCAGATTTCAAATACCAATGTGAACGTAGGTGCCAATTCCGTTGTTGATTTTGTTTTAGCAACAGCAAATTTAGTTAGCTATGCGACTTCAGCAAGTCGATTCTTAGCCTTTCATTCTGTTGGAAACAACTTTCCAACATTATTAGCTCCAACCGCTACGGAAGTTTTTGGTGTCATTTCGAATACTCTTTCAATTTCTACAACGACGAATGCAACTAATATTAGTTTGTTTTTTTCTAACGGCACTACTCAAAACTTTACTTTAAATCGTGGGGTAAGATTAAACGTTGTCACCGGTGCTGGAACACAAGGCTCTGGTCTAGCTGTTCGTGTGGTGGCCAGTAATCCTATCTCTGCTGTCGTTCAAAATGACGGTGACAGTAACGCAGCCTATGCGCTGTTTCCATTTACTCTTTTGGATAAACTTTATTTACTACCTTCTGTGTCACAGTATTTAGCCGTCACGTGTCCTGAAACGACGACTATTGAGATTGTCGATAAATCAAATTCAGTCCTACAAACTCAGAATTGCACTTCACCCGGAGCAGGATTTCCAGGAAAAGCCTATTTTGGAACTGGCACTAATATTATTAGTTTTCCAGCTGGAATACGTGTTCGGTCAACGAAAAAATTCTTTATTTACTTTGAGTATCTAACTACAGATGAAACATCGGTCTTAGGACCAAGCCATGCAAGACCATTTACAGCAACTATTCCGGTAATTACTTTAGGTGCCGAGGTTGGGATTTAAAAAATTTAAGATCTGAATTAAATAATATTAGTTGTAAATAAATTGTCTCAAAAAGAGACATTTTATTTTAGTCTACGTAATCTTAAATGAATCTATATTCCGTTATAGGTAAATTTATTTATATCCGATATAACACCTTTAGGAGCAAATTATATGAATAAAAGCAAAGTTTTTATTTTAACTTTTATTACTTCATCATTATCCTAAGCCTGCATTGGAACAAATATTCGTGTTGCAATTCTAGGATCTGGGACAGAAGCAGTTGTTCAAAGAAATATTCAAGGCGAAACAAAAGAAGAGCTTTTAGACGACACGGGATATATTGGGGCCCATGTTTTAATTGCTGACATTCTTAATAAGTCTAAGGATGAAAATATCAACTCTCAAGATTTTAAAAATCAAATTTTTGCTCTTAAAGAAAGGCTTTCAGTTTTAATAAGAACACTTAATTCTGCATTAGAATTACCTGCGTGCAAAACAACAAAAAAAGACAAGTGTAATAATATTAATAAAGCTGCTCAGACAGCAAAAAGATTGAAAGGAATCTTAAGTGACGATCCATCTAGAACTGAAATTGAAAGCTTGTGGAAGTCTATCGAAGCTAGATTAAACTCTTCAACAAATATTAATACAAAGGTTGTTACTACAAAATTCAGAAAAGCTGAAACTAAAGAGTGGAGCCTTAAAGAAGAATTCTTAACGGAGTTTACTCTTCCAGCCGTGAGCAGTGTTAAAAACCTCACAAGAAGTGTCTGTGGTAATGAAAATCTAGAATTGAATATTTCGAACGGACTTTTAAGATCTCAGGGTGCTACTGTTTCTCCAGGTGTTGGTCAGGGATCTTCGGAATCACAAATAGCAGAGTAATAAAAAACATATATGAATCGAATTTATCGAATCATATATGTTTTAATAAATTAATTAAAGTGAGACTTTAACACCAACTAAGGCTGTTAAAGCTTCAAATTCTGTGTCAGCCGCTTCATCAAAGGGTTTTGAATAACGTCCTTCAACAAATATTCCTGTTTTATCTGCCACACTAAAATTAAGGGCCACGGTCCCGTCTAATCCAAATTCGACTTCATCATCTGCATTTGTATCGATAGATCCAGACAAACTACCAATTTCTAAAGTATTTTTAACACTACCAGTTTTTAAAGATATATAAGGCCCAACACCTATGGATATGAAGTTTGTCGGCCAAAACTTAGCTAGTACAGGTATGTGAAGTCTATCCACTTGTTGCACTAAGCTTGCTCCTGAAATTCCGTATTCATATTGTCTCTTTACAAAAATACCTCCTGTTTCAATCCCAACAAAACTATTCATATTAGCTTCAATCAAAGCACCGAAACCGTAATTTATACTATTATCTCTTTTATCAGTCTGCGCTTCTTTGACACTTTCATTAGCGACGCCGAATATTGATAAGATAAGTTCGCCATCAGTTGGGCGCGCAGCAAAAGATGAAATTGAAATTAAACACGCAGGAATTAGTAAATACTTAAATAATTTAATCATAGATTCTCCTTCAAGTTAATTTTAAAAGTCTTTACATTAAGACCTCTCTTAAGCTTATTTATAATTTTAAAAAACACCTTATCCATTACTACTCCTTTGATTTTTAGTGAAAAAACTTACTTTTTATCACTTCGATAAAACAAGGTATTATAATTTTGAGCTAAATGAATGATTCGCTGGTGAAATAATTTATAAAAATCTACACATTTAGAGATTTGGATACAATTAACATTTATTTTTGGTTTTAGCTTATTAAGTCTTTTATGTATTTGATAAATTTAATTTTATTTACAGGCTTTGATAGGTATCCATCAAATCCAGCAGCTAAACATTTTTCTTTCTCACCCTTCATTGCGTGTGCGGTGAGAGCCATAATTTTTCCAAGATATCCAGAGCTCCTGAGTAATCTTAAAGCTTGATAACCGTCGATACCTGGCATTTGAATGTCCATTAAGATAATATCATAATTCATTTTTAGACCGAACTTAAAGGCATCGGCACCAGAATCTACCATATCTACTAAAGCCCCTTCAGAATCTAAATATATTTTGAATAGTATCTGATTTTCCTTCGAGTCCTCGACCAACAGTATTCTTTTATCCTTTAGTAACTTAATAGAGGTATTGGTTTTTAAAGTTTCTAATTCTTGATTTTTAAAGAATATATCGTAGGTTTCAAAATCATTTTGACTGAAATACAATTCTGATGATCTTAAATTTTGTGGCAAAATTAAACGAAAAAGACTTCCAACGCCTAGTTGACTAGAAATAAGCTCTAAACTTCCACCCATTAAATTAGCTAGTTTTCTTGATATAGATAATCCAAGTCCAGATCCTGAATAGGTTCTTGAGTGACCACTTTCTACTTGGTGAAAAGTATTAAAAATCAAGTCTTTACTAATTTCTGGGATACCAATGCCTTCATCAAAAAGGTCAAAGATAATGTTCTCATTAATAAAACTTATCTTTAGATTAATATTTCCATTAACTTTGGTAAATTTAATGGAATTAGAAAGTAAATTAATTAGTATCTGCTTTAATCTTAAAACATCTGCATGAATAATTTTTGGAATATCATCAATAATAACAAATTTAATATTTTGTTTATTATTATCAATAATAGCACTGAAGTTATTTTTAACGTCTAATAAAACCTGTAACAAATCAATTTTCTCAGAATTAATTTCAATAACATTAGAGTTAACTTTTGATAAATCAAAAAGATCATCAATTAAGTTCAAAAGGTGAGAGCCATTTCTTTTGACAAAGCTAAGATGTCCACGTGTATCTGGCTTCAAATGTTCGTCTTCTAACGCCAAATCAATAAAACCTAAAATAGCGCCAAGAGGAGTTCTTATTTCATGACTCATATTTGCAAGAAATAAATCCTTAAGATTGCTTGCTTCTGCCAATTTATCCAACTGTTTAACATTTTGGATTGCAATATTTTTATAATTTGTCGTAAGAATATTAAATTGTTTTTTTAATAAAAAGTAAATAAAACTTATGAATGAAATTATTAAAATAAATTCTAAAAAGTATGTAATGAAATTTGCAAATTGCATTTTTTTATCTAAATCATTACTTAAATCATCAATATCCGAGTTTAGCTTACGAAATTCGTTCCTGATAACATCAAATGCACTTTTTGCTTCGTTTCTTATTTCATCACTTAAATAAGCATTATTTTTTCTTTTATCTATAGCTAACTGTGGATATTTATAAGTCCAATTATCAGAAGCATCTACAAGATGATTAAAGTTTAATTGCAAAAGATAATTTTCTGAAGTTTTTATATAAATTCTTTTTTTAATAATCTCTTTTAATTTTATAGCTTCCAAATAAGGTTCCAAAAATTTTGGATTTTTTGTTATTATGTAACCCCTAACACCAGTTTCCATATCCACAAAGTATCGCAGATATTCAGAAACATCTAACTTAAGTTTAATCAGCTCACTAATCTCTTTCCTAATATTTTCTTTATACTCGAACTGAAAATGAGTGAATAACATTGATATTATAAAAAATATTGAAGGTATTCCGACAATATTCAACAAACTTTTTTTAAATCCAATGTCATCAATTTTATTTGGTAGATTTGTATTATCAAGATTTTTTTCAGAGAACATTTTTAGCCTTAAACTTAAAAAGTATAACTATAACTATAACTATAACTTAATATATCGATTAACTAGATTTAAATCTTAAGTAAAGAGCTTTATAATGAAAAAAATAAATAAGTAAAATCAATACATTCAAACCAAATCATATATGTATAAATGTAGCTCTTAAAACCGTAAAATTATGAAATGTGTATATTTCTACATAATTAATCATGCTAAATGGAATCAATATCTATTAAAACAAGTACATTTCAATTAAGATTAATTAATTAAAATTTTATAGAGGCTTAAAATGAATTTCATCTACAGTATATTAATTGGTTTTTTAATTGGAGCATTAGCACGATTTGTTAAACCTGGTGATGACAAAATGGGGTTTCTATTAACAACGTTAGTAGGTATTTGCGGAGCAGTGATAGCGTCTTGGACAGGACAAGCTTTAAATATATATCAAGCCAGCGAACCAGTTAGTTTAATTGCATCCGTTTTAGGTTCGGTAGTATTATTATTTTTAATGTCTATTTATAATAATAAAAAGGCATAATTTAAATTTAAGTTATTGATTGGGTTCGGAAAATTTGTATCCAGTACCGTGAATAGATTTAATATAATCTGAGGCTAATCCAAGTTTTTTCCTTAACTTGCTTATGTGTGTATCTACTGATCTAGAGTATACATATACATCCTTGCCCCAGATTTCATTTAAAATCTCGTCTCTTGGAATAACAATATCAGGTCGATCAGATAAATATGTAAGTAATTTAAATTCAATATGTGTTAAATCAATAACGTTAAAATTAACTTGATGGAAAACTTTAACAACTTGCTTATTTTTATCTATTTCTATTAGCCTCCATTTAGTTATAGAAGTTAAACGATTTGATGTATTTATTTTTTTTAGCTTAGCTTCCACGCGCGCTTTAAATTCTAAAATTAGAAAAGGTTTGGTAATATAATCTTCAGCGCCTGCACTAAATCCTAAGACTTTATCAGACAGCTTAGTGTTTGAGGTTAAAAGGAATATAGCTTGATTAGGGTTTTCTGAGCTTATTGCTGAACAAAGCTCAACTCCATTGCCATCTGGTAATTCAATATCTAACAAAATAAGATCAAATTTTTGATTTTTAAGTTCTTTTTTTGCATCTGTAATATTATTAAACCAAGTTATATCTGTCACATTCCCAATCGCTTGATTCACTATAGTAAATATTTCTTGATCATCTTCAATCAGTAGAACTTTATTCATTTAAATTCCTTTATAAATTAATCATTGTAATCAAAAAATGGTGACATTCCTTTATTAAATCAATAAGTTCTATCAATGCAAAGCATTTTTGAAAAGCCTGAAAAAGGCTTAGAACCATTTATCCCTGAATTTATAGTAAATCGGTATTTAGATCTTGAAAAACTAGAGTCTTTTATTTTTGATCAAAATTTCGATTCAATAGCTAAATTAGCCCACTCATGGAAAGGATTTTCTAGACCTTATGGATTTTTAAATCTAGAAATCCTTGCATTTAAATTAGAAGATGAATTAAAAGTTAAAAACCTGGATGGTTGTAAAATCATTGCTAAAGATATTCGAATTTATTTAAAATCAAAAGAATAACTTTTAATTTTAAACGTAAGTCCAAAATTAAACTATATTCCAAAAATTTAAAATTAATCCAAATATAATTACATATATATTTCATTAAATTAATATTTACTTCTTTTTTGTGTAATTAACTACAAATATAATCATGGAACAAAGAATTAAACGCACTTTGTAAGGTTTAAGATTATTTTTGTAATTAAATAAATAATCACTTTAACAAAGGAGAACTTATGCTCAATTGGGCAGTCACATTTTTAATAATTGCATTAGTAGCAGGTGTATTAGGTTTCGGTGGAATTGCTGGAACATCTGTTGGAATCGCAAAAATACTATTTGCAGTTTTTTTAGTACTTTTTGTTGTATCTTTACTATTTGGAAGATACCGAGGCACAAAACTATAGTTAATATTTAAACTATTTCTATTAAATATCTAAATTGAGGAAAAAAATTATGAAAAATGAGAGCAACGAAAATATGATTAATTCGGAAATTCATGCAGGAAAAAATGTCATGAAAGAAGATTCTGTGTCTTTATTCAACAAAGTTTTGAGAGGAGAAATTTCAGCTGTCGAAGCTTACAAGCAAGTTATTGAAAAGTTTAAAGATGATTCGCAACTGAGCATAATTAAAAGTATATGCTCTGAACATATATCAACTGTTGATAAATTAAAAAAACACATTGTGGACAAAGCTGACTATGATTCTCCAGATGATAAATCAGGAGTTTGGGGCGTATTTGTAAGCACCTTTATCGGAACAGCAAAAGCTTTAGGCGACACAGCGACTTTAAAAGCACTTAATGAAGGTGAAGAGCATGGATTAAATCAGTATGTGCAAATGCTCGAATCAGATTTATTAACTCAAGAAGACAAAAATTTAATTAAAAATGAGTTTATTCCTGTTCAGAAAAAACACATTCAAAATTTAAAATCTATTGTTAAAAACTAATTTACTAATTACTAACCTAAAAAAGGAAAAATCATGAAAACAATACTATTAACTCTAGCCAGTGTTCTTTTGACTACAATTATTTCATTCGCTGCAGAATCCACATTAGAAAAAGCAGAAACAGTTAAAAATAAATCGGCTGATGCCGTAAAGAGAAATTACAGAGCCGCTAAAAACCAAGCCTGCGAGACTTTTAATGAAAAAGGTGAGTGCGTATCGCAAAAAGGTAAAAATGAAGTTTTAAATTTAAAGGATAAAACGGCAACCAAAGCGACTGAAATTAAAAATAAAGTTGATTAATTCTTATATATTCATATTACGTCCTAGAGATAAACAACTTCTCTAGGACATTCTACAAAGGTGCATCTAACTTTATGACATTAATAATAAATCTAATCTTTTTTATATTTATGTGTATCTCCTTAAATTTTAATTTTTTAATGGGTTTTGAGCCTACTGTATCAAATGTTGATTATATCAGAAAAGAAATTGAAAAGTTAAAGATCTCCACAGATTTAAGCTTTGATGATCTAAAAAATACTTTTATAGAATCCCCGATTTATGCTGTTGAATGCTATATAGATAATTCGATTGAAAAGAGTGATAAAGATAAAGAAGAATTCTCTGAATTCCTACCTATTGAAACGCTTTATAAAGCTCTATTTAAAGTGGACAATTATGATCTTGGGTACAACCTTTTAGTAGAAATGGTGCCCATACAAAATAAACCTAAATTTAACCAGACAATATATGGTCATCTTGAATGCATCTCGTCCACTAAAGGATGTTCTAGCTTAAATTTAAAAAATGTAAGAAGCATAAATAACATATTTCCAAAATCAAATGAAAATCACAATGAACCTCTAAATATTGAAACGAGTTGGGATTTTCATATCAAATCTAAAAATATTATCTATGCTGAACTTAATGTTATTTTGAGCGTGAAGAAGTATAATTTTATCGGTACATCAACCACTACAAAATCAAATAATAATAGTTACTTATGTTTAATGAAATTTGAATCTCAATCTATTTAAATTAAAATATTAATAAAAGGATATCTTTTGTTCTTAATCTATACTTTTTCATTAATTACATCTTTTTTGACGATTTTACCTTTAAGCACTTCAAAATACTGGATGGTGCGAGCTTTTGATTTTCCTCGAATTCAATTTTTAATTGTTAATACTACATTATTGCTAATCCTAATTTTTTTTAAAGATGAAAGAGTGCTCTTTAATTTTTCGCTAGCCTCAATTATTTTATCGATTGGATTAGATATTTATAGAATAGCACCTTACACACCGCTTTTTAAAATGGATGTTAAGACTTTAAATAAAGAAATTAATAATATACATATTAAAATTCTGTGTCTTAATATTCTTATTGATAATAAAGACTACAATATGACTCTTAGTATGATTCACGAAACTGATCCTGATCTGGTTTTACTACTTGAGACTGACCAAAATTGGTCTGTAGCGTGTTCAATTTTAAAAGAAAAATATAGGTATCAAATTTTACAACCTCAAGAAAATGGCTACGGTATTCTTTTATATTCAAAGCATGAGCTTTTAGATCCTGAAATAAAATTTTTAACTGATGCTAGAATTCCGTCAGTATTTTTTAATATAACAATTGATAACGTAAATATTAATTTTATAGCTCTGCACCCTAGCCCGCCCGGCTTGATTAAAAGCACTTCTAAGCAGCGTGACAACGAGCTGCTTGAAGCGTCCCTTTGGATTAAGTCCAATCCAAAGACACCTGTTGTTGTTTTTGGAGATTTCAATGATGTAGCTTGGTCTCACTCAACCAGAAAATTTTTAAGAGATACTAACTTAAAAGACCCACGACGAGGTCGAGGTTTTTATAGTACTTTCCCAGCATCAAAAAAATTATTTTTTATGAGATACCCCTTGGATCAGATTTTTTTAAGCAAGGAATTTACATTGAGCACAATCAAAGTATTTAACTCTGTGAACTCAGACCATTTACCAATTTTTGCGGAAATATCGATTAATAGGAGAACCTAAATGGTGCCCCGCGAGGGACTTGAACCCCCACGCCCTTCAGCACTAGATCCTAAGTCTAGCGTGTCTGCCAATTTCACCAGCGGGGCAATTAAAATATTGAATAAGAAAATTAACCTAACAACAAAAAAAATACACTAAAAAAATTAAATAAAATAAACTCAAATTATAAGACGTCAGCTTATATGCCTTGATCTTCATCAATCAAATCATCACTAGATCCATCATCTGGATACATGGGCTCGCTTATATAACAATTTGCTTTTTCAGCAGATTTTTCTACATTGGATTCTTTGATAAATGCTGAACACAAAATAGTGCCTCCCTGACCATCAATAGTTTCAAAGGGTGCTGAAACTTGATACGTCGTCAAAGTCGAAGAATTATCAAAATCAACTTCTATAGATTGTCCTAAAATTTCAATACTAGAATAATCAAGACCAAGTGGTAAGCCATCCACAGGGTCTTTTAAGGCAGAATTTTTAACTAATTCCATGCTAATAGAATCAATAATTAAATTTTGAGTTTCTAAATCGACAGTTATTGCATTTGCCTTAGAATTTACTGCAGCAGTAAATATTGAAGTCGAAACAAACGCATACATAAAAGCAAATTTTTTAAATTTAGATTTTGAATTTAATAAACTCATACTCTCCTCATGGGAATTAATCTTGAATTAGTTTTTTATATTCTGGAGCACGAATAAGACTCGCAAGTTCTTTTTCTGTGTCCATTTCAATCTTAATCAACCAACCATCATTCCAAGCATCGTCATTAATAGTTCCAGGATTTTCATTTAAAGCCGAGTTCACTTCAATCACCGTACCAGAAACTGGCGCTAATAAATCACTTACAGATTTAACACTTTCAACGACTCCAAAAGAAACATTTTGTGTTAATTTGTCGCCTTCTTCTGGAAGTTCTACATAAACAATTTCCCCTAGTGTGTCTTGCGCATAATCGGTAATTCCAACTGTAACGATGTTCTCATCGACTAAGGCCCATTCATGATCTTTGGTGTAGTATAATTCTTCCGGTACTCGATACGCCATTTTTAGCTCCTATAATTAAATGATTCATTTTAAATACATATCAAAATTTAATTTTTATATATAATTTATCTTCCTAAATATAACTTACTTTTTATTCACAAAAGGCAAAGATACAATTTTTGCTTCAACTAAATTTTTTCTCACTTCAATTAAACATGTTTCATTGCTGTAAAACTTTTCAATTAAGGCCATCGCAACAGGCTGGTTTAAACTGGGTGAAAAGGTACCACTAGTTACTGTTCCTATGCGAGTTTTGTCAAAACTTAACACTGGATAGCCGTCCCTAGGGATCGCCTTTTCAAGTGAAAGTAAGCCCACTAAAGTATTTAACGCATCACCACTGTTAGTTTTCATATCTTGGGCTAATGGTTTTTGCCCAATAAAGCCATCCAATTTTTCAGTTTTTAAGGCCCAATTCATTCCTATGTTTAAAGGTTTTTTTTGATCATTGATCTCGTTACCGTATAAGGGAAGACCGGCTTCAATTCTTAAAGTGTTTCTTGCACCTAAGCCGCAGGGTAAAATTTCAAACTTTTTGCCTTTTTGAAGTAAAGCATCCCATAGTTGAACGACAGATTCATTGGGACCATAAATTTCAAATCCATCTTCACCCGTGTAGCCCGTTCTAGCAACAATCCATGACGTTGGTTTTTCTAACGAACCCCAAGTTAAAGTTTTAAAACGAAATTTTTTAATATCTTTAGCCTCCGGGAAAAGCTCTAGCGTAAGCTCCACGGCTTTAGGCCCCTGAACTGCAACTTGAGCCCAGTCGGAGCTTTCATCCTGCACTTTTAAATTTTTAAATGATTTGGACTGTTTTAAAATCCAAGCGAAATCTTTGTCTTTGTTTGAGGCGTTCACAACAACTAAAAAATTATTTTCACTTATGCGGTAAATGATTAAGTCATCAATGACTCCACCTTGCTCGTTGAGCATCATGTTGTATTGGGCTTGCCCTACAGCGCATTTTGAAATGTCATTAGTTAAAATAGTTTGAAGGAATAAAACCGCATCAAGACCTTCTACTCGAACTTCCCCCATATGAGAGACATCAAATAGTCCTATGTGTTGTCTTGTGGCCATGTGTTCAATCCTGAGCCCAGAGTATTCAACTGGCATATCCCAACCTGCAAAATCAACCATTTTGCCACCAAGTTTTCTGTGAGATTCATTCAGTGCTGTTTTTTGTATCAAAGTGTTCATTTTAAGTCCTAATGCATTCTAGAAGTTAGAAAAAATAATAGTCTCTAAATTTAAATATTTTATAATTCATTATTTAAAATAAAAATAGAGCCCGATGATGTTAATTTACTTCTGACTTTCTCTCATTTTGGCAGCTCTTAAGGTGTGCTCGATCAACTGCGCCACAGTCATCGGCCCAACACCACCAGGAACTGGTGTAATGGCTTTTACATTTTTTGGATCTAAGGACGCTGTGTCTACATCACCAACCAAGCCTTTACCACCAAAGCTATCATTTTTATGAATTCCAACATCAACGATCACAGCTCCAGTTTTAAAATCTTTTGGGCCTAATAATCGAGGACGTCCAGCAGCAACAACAACAATATCCGCATTTTTAGTCCATTCAGAAATATTTGGGGTTTGGCTATGGCAGACTGTCACAGTGCAATGAGCGCGGGTTAGCATATAGGCCATTGGCCAACCCACAGTTTGGCTTCGCCCGACAACAACAGCTGTTTTTCCAGCTAATGAAATTTCATAATGCTTTAGAAGTTCCATGACCCCTTCAGGAGTACAGGGCTCGTGATAAGCTTTACTCGTTACCATTTGACCCATATTTAATGCACTTAATCCATCAACATCTTTTATCGGCGAAATCAGATCTGAAGGTTCAAAATCTTTTAAATGCACAGGTAAAGGCATTTGCACCAAAAAACCATCGACGCTTGAGTCTTCGTTCAACTCTTTAATCTTTGATTTTAAAATAGTCTCAGATGTATTTTGATCCAGCCGAATTATTTCCGACAACATGCCTACTTTTTCACAGGCTAATCGCTTGTTGTTCACATAAACATGACTTGCTGGGTCTTCGCCCACAATAATAACTGAAAGCTTTGGTTTTCTTTTGTATTGATTTTCGAACGCTTGAACTTCCAAGGCTATAGATTCATATTTCAATAAAGATAATTTTTTACCATCAAGTAAGATCATGAAGCTCCTGAGGAAGGATTGACCTTAAGGTTTACATTAAGTTATTACTTAATTTAAGAGGTTTTTAATCATGGCTAAAGTTAAAGTTGCAAATGACGGTAATATTGATTTCGTACAAGCTGAAAGTTTACCCACTAACATTAAAAAGCTACGTCAAAGCCCTGAAATCGAAGGTTTCTACAGATTCGTATTTGAAAATGACCTAAGACAAGAAGCCTACGACATCGTTGATCGCCTCTTGATCGAAAGAAAACTTAAAGCCAAAGAATTAAAGGCGGCCGCCAAGAAAAGCAAAAAAGCTTAGATTTTAGCCTCTATTCAATTATAAATTTAAATATATATTTTATTTAACATTAAAAACTCAAAGTTTTTAGAAATTCTTTTTCTTAATATAATTAGAAATTCCGGACATATAATTCGTAAACTCAACGATTCCAAGTTCATTAGCGTATAAAATTCATTTCATGAAATTTACATTTTTGCAATTTATTGAGCTTCAAACATCAAAGCTTAAAGGAGCTAAAATGAAAAGCAACTTCATAAAAACAAAGCAAAAAGGACAGGGATTAGTTGAATATATTATTCTGGTGGCCATTATTGCTGTGGCTTCCATCGGCATAGTTCGAACTTTAGGCGAGGTCACTTCAATTCAATTTGCAAATATCACTCAATCCTTACAAGGTGGCAACGGCAGTGAAATAAAAACAAATCCTGTGAATGCCAATCTTTATAAAAAGAAAGACTTAAGTGATTTCACTTCTAACTCTAGAAAAGGCAGCGGCACCTGGAGATAAATAATTTTCAAAAATCACAAATGGGTCAAACCTTAATCGAATCGACGATGTGTTTTTTTATAATTGTCGTTTTAGTTAAGGTTATTTTTTTTCTATTTATTTTTTTCTGGATGAAATTATGGTCAGAACACTGTTTAACCGAAAGTATTATTTGTCGCGAAAGCCAAAAGTCAGATCAAGCCTGTCATCGACTATTTTTAAAACATCACCGACAAGGACAGATTTTATTTCGAATAAAAAGTGTGAAATGGCAAAAAACAATTCGGGGTCAGAAAGCCACTTTAAGATTAAGTACGTATTTAAAAAAAGAATTTGTATTTCAAAAAGCAATAATAGTGACCGGGGCCAGGTTTTAATTTTTTTTCTTTTGCTGCTTCCAATTCTTGGTTTTTTGGTGACTGGGCTTGGCACCAATTTAATTCTCTTGAAAAGTAAAATGAAGCAACAACTGCTTTGCCGAGATTTTACTTACCAGGCTCAAAAAGAAATAGTTCATGGCTTTAATCAACTCAAAAATTTAAATCCTAAAGCCAAAAGATTAAGACAAAGGCGACTTAGGGCTTTAAGTAGACTATCACGAGCGACCAATCCCTATATGGCTGCGGCTATTGCCGCTGAAATTGCAATTATAACATCTCAACAGATTGCTCTTAAAACTAAACAAGACTTCATTATTGTTAAGTCAAAAACTAAGGCCAAGCTTCAACTTTTAAAAATTCCCGGTCTAAGAGGCCCATTCCAAACCCCTTTTTCTTTGATCGCTAAACCAAAACTTTCACTCAGTCCCTCTTACTTCAATCCTGTGAATCTAAAATATAAACAAGACATAACTGTAAATTGGTTTATAAAAATCCCAATTCGTTTAACTAAACTAACTACAAAACCCATGGAGGGTCAATGCGGCAGTCATATCAAACCCAAAGGACACGTGTACCAAATCAAGTACTCCTATCCGGACACTCCTTTATTGAGCTCCTTATAATTACTGCCTTTGTAATGGTCCCCATATTGCTGTTCTTTAAGTTACAAATTTTAGAAGAAAAACCAATACTTCGAGAGATAAAAAAATATGACTATAAAAAAATTCCATGATTACTTTCAAAATCTGTACATTATGAATCCTCAAGGGTTTCAAATTGTAGCCCTGATTTCATTGTCGTTTGTAACGCTGACCTTATTTCATATTTTTTTTGGTTCAGATCCTAAAATTCTAGATGCCCCGTACGAGTCCATTGAAGCCTCAACCTTCATTCCCGAGGATCACTCCCTAATACCTATTAAACTAATCAACCAAAGGTCGTTAAGCTCTATGATAGAGAGCTTTGGATGGATTGATCTTTATAGTGTTAAAAAAATGGACTCTGATTTCAAAAAGGGTCAAAAAATTGTGAAAAAAATTCGAATTCTACGAGCCCCGCTTGACCCTGATCAGTTTGGAATTATCGTGCCTAATGATTTCGTAGATCCGATTTTAGAACGAGGTCCTAAGTATTTTGCGACTCTAAATAAAAAACAGTTTTATAAGAGCGAATTGGTTATTAACAAAAAAGGTCAAAAAAGAGTTCATTATGGCGATATGTTTTAAATTTATAATAGCTTTTTGTTTGATCACGAATCCATTAATTACAAAATTTGCAAATGCAAAAAACCAAGATAATCTAAAAATCTTAATTATGTCTGAAGACGCCGAACCCAAAGATTATTACAATTTTTTGAATGAAAATAATTTTTACATCAAATCAACATTTGATAGCATAAGTAATAACATAGCTAATAATATATCTAGTGATAGACCTGATGATAGACAAAAGACAGGTTTTAAAAATAAAGCTTCTCACATTAGTAATTTAAAAATCCTGGCCGAAGTTGAATTTTTAGATGAAGACATTACGAAATCCATAAATACTTACAAAAAAATAATTTCATTTGGTCTGGCTGAAGTCTGGGGCAGTGATACCAAATCTACTATTTTTCAAAGTTATTTTAGACTGGCCCAACTTGAAAAAGACAAAGAAAAACTTTGGATTCAGAAAGCTTTAGATTTTGCCTCAGATTTAAGGCCTAGCTCAAGCCTAACGCCTATAGGATTAAAAAATACTTTCGAAAAAATACGTTTTGAAACCTCTACAAATCAAATCGAATATATAAAATTAAACTTAAATAATCCAAAATCAAAATTTTCTGTCAACAACGAATCAAAAGAACTCATTGATTTTAAACAAGCTGACTTTAAACAAGATTATTTAAATCAAATTCATATTAATAGTTCTAAAAATATTTCCATAGTAAATAAAAATTCGCTTTACAGATTAGATTTTATTTCAGACACATCTCTTCCTTCAGTGGCCTTTGTTAAAGGCTCAAATATTTCTGGTTATAAACCTGTAGAAATTAAATTTAATGGTCTGTGTGAAAATTTAGAAACAAGCTCTGATATAAAACTAAATTCTGATCAAATCTTAAAATTTGAAAATTATTATATCTACAGCTCAACCGACTGCGAACCCATATCCGCGTCTTTAATTTTAAATAGGAATAATCTAGAAGAAATAACAACTCCTATGTCCGACAAAATAATTATCGCTCAAGATAAACAAGCTCAAAGTTCAAAATCAATGCCCAACAATCTACCACAAAAATCAAATCCAGACGTTTCAGACCTTAGTAACACAAATTATAATTTAAGACCCTCCGACAGGGCTTTAAATACATTTCCAGAATCAAAATATTCAGACGGCCAGAGTCAGGTCAAAAAACCAAGATCTACTAACAAATGGATTTACATCGGTTCAGCAGTCTTAGCTGTGACAATAGGAGCCATGTTCCTAAACCAACAGAATGATAGCTCTGAAGCTTATGAACCCACAAGAACAAAAGGTTTTTAAACTTAAAAACTATTTTTCAATTCCATGTTTTTATGACAGTCACCTGCATTTTGAAGGCATTGGAAAGTATTTAGCGAAAAACAATTTGAATCAAATCTCAACTTTACAAGATCTTAATAATTATATTCGTAATTTAAAATCCGATCATAATTCTAACTCAAAAAGTTTTATTGAAGGCTTTGGACTCAAAAAAACGCTGACTCAAAATTTAAAAATTTTAGATGACTTATTTAATCAAATTCAAAGCTCATCGAACTTCTACTTTGTTCTAGAAGATGGCCATCAACTTTTAGTTCATGGACCTATTTTAAATTTATTCTTTCAAAACTTAAAATACAAAAATATAAAAATCACATACAATTCAAATCAATTTCTTGATGAAACACAATTTAATTATTATCAATCCACATGTCTGTTTAACGACGAGCACCGAAAGCACTTTGATGAATTTTATAATGACTTAAATTTGAAAGATTTAAACAACCATGATGATCATAAAACCACCGAGTCCCATTTACTTTTAGCCCAAACCACACTTCTAAAGTCTGGGGTGACTCACTTCAGGGACTTAACCAGTGATTTGAATCAATTAACAAGCTTGTTAAGTTTAGAAAAAACCAAACAGCTGACTGTTTTTCCTGAGACTTTTTATTCAGATTTTTCTGGTCAAAATGTGGACCAATTGATTAAAGATTCAACCGAAGCAAAAAATATTCTGTTACACAAAAAGTCCAAGGTGATTCATCGTGGAATAAAAATTTTTCTTGATGGGACTTTCTCACAATGTACAGTGGACACCAACCCGCTCGAATGCAAAAGTAAGTACTCCGTTAATGAAATTAAAGATTTATTACTATTGGCTTCAAATCAAGATTTAGAAATTTCATTTCATACGATTGGTGATTTAGCTGTTGAAAAAGTGATAAAATCTTTTTTTATTGTAAAAGATCTTTTTAAAACCCAATTACATCTAGAGCACTGCGAACTGATTAATACTGAAACTCTTCAGATTTTAAAAAAACTACGCCTTCTAGATAAATCCAAAATCACTTTTCATTTTCAGCCTAGTCATTACTTGATGGATCAAATTCAGTTAAACCATATCAAATCAAATAAGAAAGAAATTCAAATTTTGGCTTGGCCTGATTTACATCATTCAGGATTTAAGATTTTTTTTGGAAGTGACGCCCCGGTAAGCCCTCCCGGCCTTAATTATTTAGAAGATTTAGTTCTAGAACCTTTTTTTATTAGCCATTACTCCAAAGCCCCATTTTGGTCTTTTTTTAATCACCCTGAATATAAAATACATCCTGAGACATATACTTTATTTAAAGGTCATCACGTTCAGTCCGTTTTTATTTCTGGCCAAAAAATAATTTAATTTTTGACTAGAAACTTTTATGTGACATCTTTGTTGGTCTTTATATAATAAAAAATTATAAACTTTTAA
This sequence comes from Bdellovibrionales bacterium, assembly GCA_043764155.1. GTDB lineage: Bacteria > Bdellovibrionota > Bdellovibrionia > Bdellovibrionales > UBA1609 > JAMLIO01. The sequence goes on along the minus strand of JAYUKW010000023.1, from coordinate 96,888 downwards.
AAATTCAAATTCAAATTCACAGGAGAAACATGAAAACCTTTTTTATTTTTAAAACTACATTAGTTGCGCTTACATTTTGTACAATCTCATTTTTAGCAGGATGTGCCACATGGACTGCAGAAAAATGCCAAGGCACGAATTGGGATTCTCAAGGTTATACTGATGGATCGGTTGGTAAAAATAACTCTGGTGGGGTGTACGCGTCTCGATGTCAAAAAAAGAAAATTAATATTGATGGTCAAGCTTACGATTCTGGTTACCAACGAGGACTAACATCTTTTTGTAATTACAATAAGGGGCATCAAGCCGCATTTTCCGGCGCACAAAAAGAAGCCATCTGCTCTTCGATTAATCCTTACAATCAAGGCTATGCCAAAGGAACTCAGGAGTACTGCACATCTGACAATGGTTATAAGGTGGCTATTGATGGTGGGGAAGAAGCAAAAATTTGTACAGGTGGTGGTCAGGCTGCGTTTGCGAAAGGTTTTTCACGGGGTCGTAAAAAATTCGTTTTAGAAGAAATTGCAAATTTAAAAGATGATTTGGTTAAAGCGACTAAGGACCTAGATGATACAAGAGATAAGCTTTCTGATAAGCAACAGCAATTATCAAGAATTCCCCAACGCACATACGAACCGGAAGTGGTTCGCCTCAGACAAGAGACTCAATCGGATATAGATAATTTAATGCGAACACGTGATGAAATTAAAGGCCAGGTTGACGACATGACAAGTAAGCTTTCTCAACTAGAAAAAGAAGCACGAACGAACTAAATAATTACATCCGTCCCATTCTTTTCATCAGCTCATCTTGAATTTTTTTAGGGACGGAATCATAGGTTTCAAACTTCATAGCAAAGCTGGCGCGCCCTTGAGATAAAGATCTAATGTCAGTGGCATATCCAAAAAGTTCTGCCAGTGGCACTTCGGCATCAACAATCTGTTGCTGGCCCCTTAAACTTAAATTATGTATTTTACCACGACGGGAATTCAAATCTCCAACAACATTCCCCACGAAGCTCTCTGGGGTGATGACTTCCAACCTAAAGATAGGTTCAAAAAGCTCACACTTAGCTGATTGCAATGCCTTTCTGACAGCCTGAGCCCCTGCCACCCTACAAACCCCTTCTGTGGTTTGCATTTTGTCGTAAATCAATTGGCTGATCTCTACTTTAACATCAATAAGTGCATAACCAGCTAAGGGACCAATTTGAATGGCGTCCATAGCCCCCACCTTAAGGGAATTTTTCCATTCGTCCCGAATCGCGGCATCACTCACTTTGTTAAATTGATAAACGACACCTGTTCCTTTCGGCTGAGGAGTTAAAATCACTTCGACTTCTGCCCACTCTGTTGTAGCTCCAATAAGGCGCTCAAACTTTGCTTTTGCTTTCACTGGTGCGGTTAAAGCTTCACGATAAGACACTTGAGGCTGACCAATGTTGGCCTGCGCTTTGAATTCCCTTAACAAACGGTCCACTAAAATTTCTAAATGCAACTCGCCCATTCCGGATAATAATGTTTGGCCTGTGTCTGGATCTTCATGCACTTTACATGAGGGGTCTTCTCTAAGTAAAGATTCAAGACCAATCTCTAAATTCTTTTTATCTATAGACGTTTTTGGTTCAATAGCGACCGAAATCACAGGATCAGGAAATTGAATAGATTCTAACGTCACTGGTCTTTTTAAAGAACATAATGTGTCTCCAGTGCCAGTCAGCTTAAGCCCAATGCACGCGCCAATGTCGCCTGCTTTTAATTCCTGAATCTCTTCTCTGGAGTTGGCGTGAATTTTAAATAACTTTTGTATTTTTTCTTTCTTTTGAAGCCTAGGATTTAGTAAATTATCACCGGCAGTCACGACACCTGAATAGACCCGAATAAAAGTCATTGATCCAGAAAATGAATCAGACGCAATTTTAAAAGCTAAAGCCGCGGAATGCGATTCAAAATCCGTTTTACATTCAATTTTTTTATCTTCATTACTTGGATCAAAACCAATGACATTGGGTCGATCCAACGGTGATGGTAAATAATCCAACACAGCGTCAAGCAAAGGCTGAACCCCTTTATTTTTAAAAGCAGAGCCGCACAAAACCGGAGTGATTTTATTTTCAATCACTGCATTTCTTAAAGACGATTTTAATTCAAGATCTGTTATGTTAGTCCCTTCAAGATATTTTTCCATTAAGACATCATCGGTCTCACAAATTTTTTCTGTTAGAATTTCGCGATATTTTTTTGCGTCACTTTTTAAAACTTCAGGGATGTCTTGGATCTGAAAGGCTTGGCCCTTGTCTTCAGTGGTTACTGGCCAAACATACGATTTCATTAAAAGTAAATCTACCATTCCAACAAAATGCTCTTCACTGCCAATTGGAATTTGAAGGGCCACGGGATTACCTTGAAGTTTTTTTTCAATACTTTCTAAACTTGCAAAAAAATCTGCACCCACGCGGTCCATTTTATTTATAAACGCAATTCTTGGAACTTTATATTTATTGGCTTGGCGCCAGACTGTCTCTGATTGAGGTTCAACACCACTCACGCCATCAAACACAGCCACAGCCCCGTCCAAGACTCGTAAAGAGCGCTCCACTTCAATGGTGAAGTCCACATGTCCAGGAGTATCAATAATGTTTATACGGTAGTTCTTCCATTCGCAGGTGGTAGCAGCCGACGTGATGGTGATCCCACGCTCTTGCTCCTGCTCCATCCAATCCATGATGGTGTCCCCGTCATGAACTTCTCCAATTTTGTGAGTTTTACCAGTATAAAATAAAATACGTTCAGTGGTTGTAGTTTTACCTGCATCAATATGAGCCATGATCCCGATATTACGAGTCCATTTTAAGTCTTCTACTTTCATGACTTGTTTAAATGCCATACCGACCTCCACACTTCGTCTAATCTTTATCTTAGATTTCTCTTAGTCTTATTTAAATTTTGTATTTAAATCATCAACCTTATAGAATTTAAAAACGTTTATGACTGATTGATGCTTTAGACCCTCTTATAATGCAATAGACTACGCCTTCTGTCTTTTAAAACTGACTAATAATTTTTCACTTATTGAAAATTTATGTTTCAAATTGGACCAAAAATTGGGTTTAAAAACCTAAGAATTTTAAATCTAATTTTTAAATTAACTCTGACAAAAAAATTAATCAAAATTTTTGATATTACCTAGATCTTATGAGGCTATTTTCGTTATGGCCAGAGCCTCAAAAAAGCACCATTCTCCGAATGAAACACAATTTTACGGATTACTGTTAAGTGTGTAGTCAGTGACTAGGCTTTAGTCCATAGAATCCGCCAGGATAGCCCCTTTCTGGACTCATTTTTGCTACTAACAATCTAAGAGGTACGTATGAAAACAAATCTGTTAACCTTCATTTTAAGTGGTTCAATATTGCTAATAAGCCAAACAGGTTTTGCGGTTTTAGATGATAACTTAGGCTTAACTGATAAAGGCCAAAAGGCTACTGTTATTCGCCCTTTAAAAAAGGCTATTGTTCGTTCTCGCTACAAATCTATTAACGACAAGAAATTAGTTGCTAAAACAATTAAAGAATATAAACGCACATTGGCTTCTGAAGTTCAAATGGCATCAAAAGCCGTCAAGAAGAGAGTATTAGGTGCCGTTCCAAGCTATATCCAAGACAATTGGGATGCTTTATCTAAAGACCAAAAAGAAATTGTTTATTCTTATCATAATGAAAATCCTTACTCTACGATAGCTAAGGATCATTTTGAAAAGGCATCTAAAGATCATGAAGTGGCTTACGAACATGATACCGCTTACGGGTTTGATGCCCACTCTCAAGGAAGTCTTGATGATCTAAGAGCCGATATTAATGGTTCTACAAAAGATGAATTATCTGAAGAAGATCAAAAAGTTGTGGATTTATTAGCGGCATTGGAAAAGTAATCGCCCTGCGCAGCAGGAAAAGTTCCGCCCACCGCAGGTGGAAAAGTTCCAGCGAGTGTGCGAGGGCGTGCTTTAGCCGCCCGAAAAGCGCACGAGTGAACTAGACATAATCTAAATACCCTAACAAAAAAAAAGATCCTGGGTTAGGATCTTTTTTTATTTTAAAATCTGTCTAGTTCACTCGTGCTTTCGGGCGGCTAAAGCACGCCCACGCACTCCCTGGAACTTTTCGTCTTGCAGGCGGCTCTACCAATTGTAATGAGAGAAGGCTCTGTTGGCATCGGCCATTTTATGAACGTCTTCTCTTTTCTTGATCGAATTTCCACGACCATGAAACGCATCTGCAATTTCAGCAGCTAATTTATCAGCCATTGATTTTTCACCGCGGTTTCTAGAGTTATCAACTAACCATCTCATAGCTAAAGTTAAACGTCTAAGAGGTCTAACATCAACTGGAACTTGGTACGTAGCTCCACCCACACGACGTGAACGAACTTCTAATGCAGGCTTAACATTTTCAACAGCTTTTTTGAAAACATTGATTGGCTCTTCGCCTTGAACTTTTTCTTTTAAAATTTCAAAAGAATCATAAAGTGTTTTTTGTGCCGTTGTTTTTTTTCCGTCATACATTAAACGGTTAACAAACTTTGCAACAACCACATCATTAAATATTGGATCTGGTAAAACTTCTCTTTGCTCACTCTTACGACGTCTTGACATGAATTCCTTTTATTAACCCTTAGGTCTTTTTGTTCCGTATTTCGATCTTGAATTTTTTCTGTTATTTACACCTTGAGTGTCTAGTACACCGCGAACGACGTGATAACGAACACCTGGAAGATCTTTGACACGACCACCACGAATTAAAATCACACTATGCTCCTGAAGGTTGTGACCTTCACCAGGAATATAAGAGATCACTTCGAAACCATTTGAAAGTCTAACTTTAGCTACTTTTCTTAATGCTGAGTTTGGCTTTTTTGGAGTTGTTGTATAAACACGAGTACAAACACCACGTCTTTGTGGGCACGATTGAAGTGCTGGAGAAGTGGTTTTGTTTTTTTGAACTCTTCTTTCTTTTCTTATGAGCTGGTTTACCGTAGGCATTATGTTCTCATTATCCTTTATGGTTTAAATCAATTTTTTTATCAAAAACTACAATTTTTTCACTAATTTTAATTTAGATTTTTATTCTTAAGAGCGGAAAGTAACCTTTCACTCTTAATTTAGTCAATAAAAAATCCCTCACTATCCCTAACTTTAAAATTTAATATAAAGCTAAAAATTAAAGCAACTTTGCATTAAGAGGTCTAAAAAACCTCTTAATACTTTAAATTAAAACTTAAGCTATCCTCTTACAGGCTGGTTTTGAGCTGAAGTTCCAGAAGAGGCTGCCATTCCACCTGACAATAAGGCTCCTGAGTTTGCATCCGCTCTTTCTTCTACTTTTAGCTTCCAACGTTTGTAAGCTGGAACTCCTGTTCCTGCTGGAATCAAGCGACCCATAATGATGTTCTCTTTAAGACCTTGAAGATTATCAATTTTTGATTGAATAGCAGCTTCAGTCAAAACTTTTGTAGTCTCTTGGAAAGAGGCTGCAGAAATCCAACTTTCTGTACCCAAAGATACTTTAGTAATTCCCAATAAAAGTGGAATTCCAACCGCTGGCTCTCCACCTTGAGCCACAACTTCAGCATTCTTTCTTTCGAAAGTGTACTTCTCGACTTGTTCACCTTTTAAGAATTCAGTGTCACCACTAGATTCTACGCCTACTTTTTTCAACATCTGACGAACGATCACTTCAATATGCTTATCGTTAATTCCCACACCCTGAAGTCTGTAAACTTCTTGAACTTCATTCACAAGGTATGCGGCTAATTCTTTATCACCTAATACTTTTAAAATATCATGTGGATCAGTCGGTCCATCCATCAAAGCTTCACCCGCTTTAACGTATTCACCTTCACGAACAGCAATGTGTTTTCCTTTAGGAATTAAGTATTCTTTTGGTTCACCGATTTCTGGAGTCACAACAACACGTTGCTTACCTTTGACGTCATTACCAAAAGATACATAACCGTCAATTTCAGTAATGATCGCAGCTTCTTTAGGTGTTCTGGCTTCAAATAATTCTGCCACACGTGGAAGACCACCAGTAATATCTCTAGTCTTAGATGTTTCTCTATGAATTTTTGCAACCACATCACCTGAGTGAATCTCTTCACCTTCAGAAACCAACAACTGAGCTCCAACAGGAAGAATGTATTTGGCTTCAGTATCACGACCTTTTAAGGCGATATGATTTCCAGCTTTATCAACAACATAAACCGTTGGTTTTTCGTCCATTGATTTACTGTCAGTAATCACTTTAGTTGCAAATCCAGTCACAGAATCCACTTGCTCAGTTAAGGACTGACCTTCTTCGATCCCTTCAAATGCTGCAAATCCGGAAACTTCTGCAACGATAGGATTAGAGTAAGGATCCCATTCAGCAAGAACCATATCTTTAGTAACTTGATCACCACTCTTGATATTTAAAATAGTACCATAAACAACAGTTAAGCGATCACGCTCACGACCTGTTGTATCTTTAAGAACAATAAATCCGTTTCTGTTCATAGAAACAAGTTTACCTTGTTTATTAACAACTGTGTTTACACTTTCTAATGTAACAGTTCCATCAACTCTTGCGATATGAACAGACTGTTCGACAGCTCTGGATGCCGTTCCACCTAAGTGGAAGGTTCTCATCGTTAACTGAGTTCCAGGTTCACCAATAGATTGGGCTGCGATAATACCAACCGCTTCACCAAGGTTCACCGTAGTTCCACGTGATAAATCACGTCCATAACACTTCACGCAAATGCCACGCTCTGTTCTGCAAGTTAAAGCAGATCTGATCATAACACTTTCAACATTCACTTCTTCAATACGAGTGACAGCAGCTTCTTCAATCTCTTCACCTGCAGCCACAATCACTTCATTGTTGAATGGATCTAAAATGTCTTCTAAAGCCGTACGACCTAAAATACGATCGCCAAGAGGTTGAATCACTTCACCACCCTCAACAAGCTGTTTAACTTCCATTCCACCTTTTGTTCCGCAATCATTTTCAGTCACAACTACGTCTTGAGATACATCCACCAAACGACGAGTTAAATATCCTGAGTTTGCAGTTTTTAAAGCTGTATCCGCAAGACCCTTACGAGCTCCGTGAGTAGAAATAAAATACTGCAACACTGATAAACCTTCTCGGAAGTTAGCTACAATTGGAGTTTCAATAATTTCACCTGATGGTTTCGCCATCAGACCCCGCATACCTGCTAACTGACGAATCTGAGCTGCAGAACCCCTGGCTCCAGAATCGGCCATGATGAAAATAGAGTTAAAACTGTCAGTTTCAATTTCTTTTCCATCAACTATGAATTTTTGTTTTTCAATACCTTTCATCATCTCTTTGGCGACCTTGTCCCCAGTTTGAGCCCAAATATCCACAACCTTATTATATCTTTCACCGTCAGTAATTAAACCTTCGTCATACTGGTGTTCAATTTCAGCCACTTCATTTTCAGCATTTAAAATCATTTGTTTTTTATTTACTGGAATAGTCATGTCATCTAAGCAAATAGAGATTCCGGCTTTAGTTGAATATTTAAATCCAAGTTGCATAATTTTATCAGCTAAGATTGCTGTAGCTTTACCACCAGAAATCCTGAAAGCCTTATCAATAACTTCAGCTAATTGTTTTTTACCTAAAGTTCTGTTGGCTTCTTCAAATGGAACACCTTGTGGAATCACATCAGAAAAAATAGCTCTTCCAACAGTTGTGTCTCTTATTTTACCTTGAATTCTAACATTACATTGAGCTTGAAGATCAATGTGTCCAGCTTCATAAGCATAAATCACCTCAGATACACTTCCAAAAGTTTTACCTGTGCCTTTGGCACCTGGCCTAAGTCTTGTCATCCAATAGCAACCCAGAACGATATCCTGTGTTGGATTAATAATTGGTTTTCCGTTGGCTGGAGATAAAATATTGTTCGTCGACATCATTAAAACTCGTGTTTCCACCTGAGCTTCTAACGACAAAGGAACATGAACGGCCATCTGGTCACCATCAAAGTCAGCGTTAAAGGCAGTACAAACTAATGGATGTAACTGAATAGCTTTTCCTTCATGGAGAACTGGTTCAAACGCTTGAATACCAAGTCTATGGAGTGTCGGCGCACGGTTTAGCATGACGGGATGCTCTTTCACCACTTCTGATAAAATATCCCAAACTTCAACTGTTTCATCTTCAACTAATTTCTTAGCTTGTTTGATCGTCGTCGCAAAACCACGCTCTTCTAATTTATTATAAATAAATGGTTTAAATAATTCTAAGGCCATTTTCTTAGGTAAACCACACTGATGTAGCTTTAAGTAAGGACCAACAACGATCACCGAACGACCAGAGTAATCCACACGTTTACCAAGTAAGTTTTGTCTAAAACGACCTTGTTTACCTTTAAGCATGTCGCTTAAAGATCTTAATGGACGCTTATTTGGACCAGTAAAAGTTTTACCACGACGACCATTATCTAATAAAGCGTCAACCGCTTCTTGAAGCATACGTTTTTCGTTTCTGATAATGATATCTGGTGCGTTTAATTCTTGAAGTCTTTTTAAACGATTATTTCTGTTGATAACACGACGATAAAGATCGTTTAGATCTGACGTCGCAAATCGGCCACCATCCAAAGGGACAAGAGGTCTTAAATCTGGTGGGATTACAGGTAAAGCCTGAATCATCATCCACTCTGGTTTGTTAATCGAACCCTTAAAGGCTTCTACAACTTTTAAACGTTTAGTGATTTTTTTGATTTGAGTTTCTGACTTTGTTTCTTTCAGCTCAATTCTTAACTTTTTAGATAAATAATCACAATCAATTTTCTTTAGCAAATCAAGAACAGCTTCACCGCCCACTGTGGCTTTAAAGTTTGGACCGAATTCGTTAAGTGCATTTTGATACGCCTCTTCACCTAAAACAGAACCTTCTTCTAACGTAGTTTCCATAGGGTCTGTGACTAAATAAGCTTCACAGTAAAGGACGCGCTCAACATCTTTTAAGCTTAAACCTAAAAGGTTACCGATACGACTTGGTAATGATCTTAAGAACCAAATGTGTGCCACAGGAGATGATAATTCAATGTGACCCATACGTTCACGACGAACTTTAGATTGAGTGACTTCAACGCCACACTTTTCACAGACAACACCTCTGTATTTCATACGTTTGTACTTTCCACACAAACATTCGTAATCTTTGATTGGTCCAAAAATTTTAGCACAAAACAAACCATCTCTTTCTGGTTTGAAAGTTCTATAGTTAATGGTCTCAGGTTTTTTTACTTCTCCAAAAGACCATTCTCTGATCATTTCAGGTGAAGCTAGTGAGATTCTAACAGATTCAAAAGCTAATGGATCTTTTGGTTTGTCAAAAAAGTTTAATAAATCTTTCAAGGGCAACCTCGCTTATAATTTTAAATTTTTAAATTTCTAAAAAACACATCAATGTTTAAGACCTACGATTTTGTCGTAGGTCCACAAAATCTATTACTGAAGTTCAGCTTTAGATTTATAAACGCTATCTCCGTCCTCTGTTAAATAACCAGATTCAACCATTTGAACATTCAGAGCTAAACTTTGTAACTCTTTAATTAAAACGTTAAATGATTCTGGTAATCCTGGCTCAAGTACGAATTCACCTTTAACAATACTTTCATACATACGAGTTCTACCCGCGACGTCATCTGACTTCACAGTTAAGAATTCTTGTAATGCATAAGATGCACCGTATGCTTCAATCGCCCAGACTTCCATTTCTCCAAGTCTTTGACCACCGAACTGCGCTTTACCACCCAAAGGTTGTTGAGACACAAGTGAATAAGGACCGATCGAACGAGCGTGAATTTTTTCTTCAACCAAGTGATGCAGTTTTAACATGTACATGATTCCAACAGTCACAGGGTTTTCAAATTTTTCCCCTGTACGTCCATCAAATAAAGTGGACTGACCTGACTCTGCAACGCCTGCTTTTCTTAAAAGCTCTTTAACATCAGTTTCTCTGGCACCATCAAAAACCGGAGTGGCTAAATGCACTCCATCTTTAACAGCTATGGCCATTTTACGAACTGAATCTTCATCAGCATTAGCAATTTTTTTACTAAATTCGTCACCGCTGTAAACCAATTGAAGCTTAGCTTTAATTTTATCAGAATCAAATTTTTCAAGCATCTCACCGATTTGACGACCTAGATTTCTAGCTGCCCAACCTAAATGTATTTCCAAAATCTGACCAATGTTCATACGAGAAGGAACGCCCAATGGATTTAAAACCATGTCGACCGCAGTTCCATCTTCTAAGTAAGGCATATCTTCAGCTGGAACAACTTTAGAAATAACCCCTTTATTACCATGACGGCCGGCGAATTTATCACCAACTTGAAGTTTACGTTTAATCGCAATGTAAACTTTAACCATCTTGATCACACCAGGAGGAAGTTCATCCCCTTTAAGCAAACGATCTTTTTTATCTTCAAAAACCATTTTGATCGCATCTAATTGGTTACGAGCAGAATCCACTAAACGAGACAATTGCTCTTCAATTTTTGCATCTAAAGGAATGTAACTTAAAAGTTCAAACGGGATACTTTCGATATCGTCTTCAGCAATTAACTGTGATTTTTCTAAAAGTTTTTTAGTTCCATCTTCATTCAGTAATTCACCCGTTGTTGTTTTACCAACAACTAGAGCTTTGATTTTATCAAGAGCACTGTTTTTAATAACGTTCTGTTCGATACCATAATCTTTTTCTAATTTGGCTTTTTTATCTTCAATGATCGACATTAATCTTTCATCTTTATCAGAACCTTCACGAGAATAAACCTGAGCATCAATCACAGTTCCGTAAACACCTGATGGAACACGTAATGATGTATCTCTAACGTCCCCAGCTTTCTCACCGAAGATGGCTCTTAAAAGTTTTTCTTCAGGGGATAATTGAGTTTCACCCTTAGGTGTCACTTTACCAACTAAGATATCACCTGGTTTGACTTCAGCACCAATACGAATAATACCAGATGTATCAAGATCACTTAAAGCTTCTTCGCCAACGTTTGCGATATCTCTTGAAAGCTCTTCACGTCCAAGTTTTGTATCACGAGCTACACATTCAAACTCTTCAATGTGAACTGATGTGTAAACATCTTCACGAATTAATCTTTCAGAAATTAAAATTGAATCTTCAAAGTTGTAACCCATCCAAGGAGTGAACGCGACCAAGATATTTTGACCTAAAGCCAATTCACCAAGTTCTGCCGAAGGACCGTCAGCAATCACATCATTACGTTTCACTTCATCCCCAACTTTAACAATCGGTTTTTGGTTGAAACATGTATTTTGATTTGTTCTTTGATATTTTGTTAAGTTGTAAATGTCGATGTTTCCACCCAATTCGCCACCTTTGGCAAAACGGCGAACCACAATTCTAGACGCATCTACTTCTTCAACTATACCATCATTTAAAGTCACAACACTGGTTCCGGAGTCACGAGCAACAAGTCGCTCAACACCAGTTCCAACAAGTGGAGCTTTTGATCTTAAAAGGGGTACGGCCTGACGTTGCATGTTTGAACCCATTAAGGCTCTGTTCGCATCATCATGTTCTAGAAATGGAATTAAAGATGCAGCAATAGAAACCAACTGACTTGGAGAAACGTCCATTAATGTGACTTTATCTCTTTCAACGATTTCGTAATCACCATCTCTTCTGATGTTTACTTTTTCAGTCGTGATTTCTTTCACACCCACTTGATCTCTGGAAACTTGAGCAATTCTGTGTCCAGCTTCTTCTAATGCAGATGTATATTTAATTTCAGCAGAAATTTTACCATCAGTGACATCACGGTATGGAGTTTCAATAAATCCGTATTTATTAATACGAGCGTAAGTTGCAAGGGACGCAATCAAACCAATGTTTGGTCCTTCTGGAGTTTCAATGGGGCAAATACGGCCATAATGTGTTGGATGCACGTCACGCACTTCAAATCCAGCACGGTCACGAGTTAAACCACCAGGTCCAAGAGCAGAAAGTCTGCGTTTATGTGTAATTTCAGAAAGTGGATTTGTTTGATCCATAAACTGAGACAACTGACTTGATCCAAAAAATTCTTTAACAACAGCAGATACAGGTTTTGCATTCACCAAATCATGAGGCATCATTGTATCAATATCTTGTAAGCTCATTCTTTCACGAATAGCTCTTTCCATTCTAACTAAACCAATTCTATATTGGTTTTCTAATAACTCACCCACTGAACGAACACGACGATTTCCTAAGTGATCAATATCGTCTACAACGCCTTGACCATTTTTTAGATCAATCATGGTTTTAACAGTAAACATAATATCATTTTTAGTTAATGTTCTGTGTTCAACAGGAGTGTCTTCAAATGAAATATTATATCTATGGTTGATTTTTAAACGACCAACTTCACTTAAATCATAAGTTTCAGGGTTAAAGAAAAGGCGATCAAAAAATCCAGTGGCCGCTTCAACTGCAGGAGGCTCACCAGGTCTTAGTCTTTTATAAATTTCTAGTAAAGCTTCTTCAGCAGAATTCACCTTATCAATTAAAAGTGTGTTTCTTAAGTAAGGACCGACACTCAAACCATCAAAGAAAATCAAAGAGTAATCTCTGATTCCTGCGTTTGCGGCCACTTCCAGAAGTGATGCACTGATCTCTTGGTTTACGTCTGCCAAGATTTCACCAGTTGTCATGTCAATCAACGGCTTAGCTAAAACTTTTCCACCTAAATCTTCAGGAGAAACTTCTATGCGCTCCATGCCTGCATCTTTAACTTTTCTAACAACAGCACGTGTAATACGACGACCTGCTTTAACAAACACTTCTCCTGTTTTAGGATCAGAGATATCTGATAAGGCTTTTTGTCCCGACATTTTTTCAATATTTATATAACGGTAGAATTTTCCTTTTTCAAAAACAACTTTATCTACGTCGTAGAAGTAGTTTAATAACTCTTCTACAGAGAAACCTAACGCTCTTAAAACTATTGAAGCTGGAAATTTACGACGTCTGTCGATTCTGCAATATAATAAGTCTTTTTGATCGAATTCAAAATCCAACCATGACCCTCGGTAAGGAATGACACGAGCTGAATAAATAATTTTTCCATTTGTGCTTGATTTTCCATTGTCATGGTCAAAAAATACACCGGGACTTCTATGAAGTTGGGATACAACCACACGCTCAGTTCCGTTTATAATAAAGGAACCATTTTGAGTCATAAGTGGCATTTCGCCTAAATAGACCTCTTGCTCTTTAACATCTCTGATGTTTTTGGCTTCTGTTTCTTCGTCGACTTCAAAGACGATTAGTCTAAGTGTAACCTTCACTGGAGACGCATAAGTCATTCCACGTTGGCGGCACTCATCAACGTCATACTTTGGCGCTTCTAAAGTGTAATTTACAAATTCTAAACTTGCAGTTTTGTTAAAATCAGAAATTGGGAATACTGACTTGAAGACACCATTTAAACCATCGTCTTGTCTTCGATCTGGATCACTGTCCTTCTGCAGAAAGTCTTCATAAGACTGCTTCTGAAGCTGAATAAGATTCGGGATATCAATAACGATTGGGTTTCTTGCAAAAGATCTTCTTAATCTAAGATTTGATCCTGTGACAGAGTTTTTTGACATGAATTGTCTCCTAATTTTTTAATTCGTTTTTATTGGATAAGCGTAAGCTTTAGTTCCTTCTATTTTTTAAGTCTAATTTTAACAATTAATCTTAAATAGAATATTTTGATATTTTTTTGGTTTAAATTTTAGGCTTAAACTTTAAATCAACTTTTAATAAATTCATATGATTTTAAAACTTAAATCTAAAATTAAACAGTCTTAACCCGAGAAAACTCAAATTAAGACCATCTAAAAATTTAAAAAATTTATTTTACAGTAACTTTCGCGCCAGCTTTTTCTAAAATGTCTTTAATTTTAGCGGCTTCATCTTTAGTGATGCCTTCTTTAACTGCCTTAGGAGCACCTTCAACTAAATCTTTAGCTTCTTTTAAGCCTAGACCAGTTACGGCTCTTACTTCTTTAATAACGTTGATTTTGCTTGCACCAGCGTCTGTTAAGATAACATCAAACTCTGTTTTCTCTTCAGCAGGAGCTGCAGCAGCACCGGCAACAGCGGCAGCAACAGGAGCAGCAGCACTTACGCCCCATTTTTCTTCTAATGTAGAAATCATTTCTGCTAGTTCAATAACTGGAAGATTTGAAAGATACTCAACTACTTTTTCTTTATCTAATGACATTTTAATACTCCTTGAATTTTGAATTTAAATTATTAAGAACTTTTTTTATCTTTATAAGCATTTAATACGTTTACGAATCCACCTGGAACTGCTGCTAAGACTCTTACGAATTGAGTCATTGGCGCTTGTAATGTACCAAGAAGCTTAGCTCTAAGCTCGTCTTTACCTGGAAGAGTAGATAGATATGTTAATCTTTGAGAATCAAGAACAGTATCACCCATGATACCGGCTTTAAACTTAAAGTGTTCTATATCTTTCGCGAAATTTGAAACTGTTTTCGCTGGACCACTCGCTTCCTCAAAAGCAAATACAAAAGCATTTGTTCCGACTAGCTTGTCACTTAAAGCATCATTGGCAGATTTGTATTCAGATAACGCGCGAATTGCTAGCGTGTTACGAACTACTTTCATAGACGCACCCACTTCACTCAACTGCTTACGTAGTGACGTAATTTGCTCAACATTCATTCCTTTGTAATCGACAAGAAATGATGCTTTTGACTTCGCAAAGTTATCAGACAAACTTTTAATTAAATCAGCTTTCTTTTCTTTAGTGTTAATCAAGTTTTTACCTCCTTTTTAGATTTACTGAATTCTAGCGGAGGTACCACCCTCGATAGGACATTAAGTCGTAATTTTTCACTGAGCAAATTTATATGTTCAGTTCATAAATTAGGACACCTATTTTCTTCGTCCGAATTCAGCATTGCAAAATAAAATTATTTAGAAAACTCCATTGGATCGATTTTTACACCAGGACCCATTGTCGAAGACACTGCAATTCCACGCATATAGATCCCTTTACTAGAAGACGGTTTCGCCTTAAGCAAAGCTTGCATCAAGCTATTGAAATTATCAGTTAACTTCTCTTTGCCCATTGATTTACGACCGATCGTCGCATGAATTGTACCGTCTTTGTCGACTCTGAAATCAAGTTTACCTTTCTTTTCAGCTTCAACAGCAGCACCTACGTTCATAGTGACAGTTCCAACCTTAGGGTTAGGCATCAAACCACGAGGACCTAAAATTTTAGCTACTTTTGAAACGGTGGCCATCATATCAGGAGTCGCAAGAGCTTTATCAAAGTCTAACCAACCACCTTGGATTTTTTCTACGATATCGTCAGCACCAACAAAGTCAGCACCCGCAGCTTTCGCTTCAGCTTCTTTAGGGCCTTTTGCAAAAACAAGGACTCGTACTTTTTTTCCAAGACCATGAGGAAGAGCAACCGCACCACGAACTTGCTGATCACTCTGCTTTGGATCAACACCAAGTCTTATTGCTACGTCGATAGATTCGTCAAATTTTGCAGGTGCTGTTTCTACAGCTAAAGCGACAGCGTCTGTTGATGTGTATTTTTTGTTTCTATCCACTTTTTTACTAGATTCTTTTAATTTTTTTCCTATTTTAGACATCATCCGCTCCCTTACTCAACGACTTCTAGGCCCATGCTTTTTGCAGTGCCTTTGATTTGAGAAACAGCAGCTTCTAAACTGATACCATTCAGATCATTAAGTTTAACTTTAGCTATCTCTTTGACCTGAGCTAATGTGACTTTACCCACATTTGCGCTCTGAGGTGTTTTAGATCCGCTTTTAATATTAGCGGCTTTTTTTAATAGCACTGATGCCGGCGCTGATTTGGTGACAAACGTGAAAGAGCGATCGGCGTAAACAGTGATAATGATTGGAACAACCGTATCACCTAATGGCTGGGTTTTTGCGTTAAACTGTTTGCAAAAATCCATAATGTTTACACCGTGCTGTCCGAGTGCCGGTCCAACGGGAGGCGAAGGATTCGCTTTCCCTGCCGGGATCTGTAGCTTTATCATACCTGTGACTTTTTTAGCCATGACCCACTCCTAGCAAGCCCATTCAAATAATTTCAAATGGGTGGTTAGTTAAATTTAAACTGAATCAATGGTAATCTGCCAAAACGTTAACGAAGTCAACTTATGTCAATAAAAATATCTATAGATTCTAAATCTTTTAAAGATCAGATTTAAAATGAGCAGATTGTCCGGTTTAGATTCGAAAAAAGAACCTGGCACCTTTTGGTGATTTAGTTTTTTTGAACTTGAATGAAATCGAGTTCAACAGGAGTAGGTCGTCCAAAAATACTGACTGACACTTTAACTTTAGCTTTATCGTCATTAATCTCTTCAACTACGCCTGTAAAGTTATTAAATGGACCGTCAACAACAGTGACTGTTTCACCTACCGTGAAATTAGCTTTTGGTTTGGACATGACGGCACCATCTTCCATTTGCTGTGTGACTCGGCGGACTTGTTCTTCAGGGACTTCTGGAGGACGCATCTTATTACTCGATGTTCCAACAAAACCAGTGACTTTAGACGCCCCACGAACTAGGTGCCATGTGTCTTCAGTCATCACCATTTGAACAAAAATATAACCAGGAAAAAACTTTTTAGCGCGAGTTTGTTTTTGTCCTTTAATAAGCTCAACCACATTTTCAGTAGGAACTAAGACTTCACCAAACATCTCGTCCATTTTATTAGATTTTACGCGTTCTAAAATGGCCGATTTTGCAATAGCTTCACAACTTGTTTGAACGTTAACTATGTACCATTTTTTATCCATAAATTTTAATCCTTATTCTGGCCTTAAATACTATAGACCCTATTAACTTATCAATTGAAGACCATTAAAAACTTAAAATTAACGACCTAAAATGTAATCAATAACACTACTTGATAGAGCATCCATACCAAAAAGAATGACCCCGGAAACAATCAACATTATTGAAACAACAACTGTTGAAACCTGAACATCTTTTTGGGAAGGCCAAACAACTTTAGTTGTTTCCATCACAACTTCTTCGGCCCAAAGTCTTCTTTTTGAACTGAGCTGTAAGTACAAAAACGCAGTAAATGCTACAAGAAGAGGAAGCACAACTTGATAAAGCTCAATGCCTGCGATGTTGTGTACCTTCAAACTAGCAACAGCTGGAACACCCGCAGCCAATGTCTGAAAAAGAACTCCAGAAACCCACCAGACAAGCATAGCCGCAATTGCAAAACCGAAAGTGACTGCTTTATTTACATTCTGTTTATCCATAATTAATTTTAACCTCAAATTTAAATTTTAAAATGGCAGGGCAGGAGGGATTCGAACCCACAACCTATTGATTTGGAGTCAACCGCTCTACCAATTAGAGCTACTACCCTATACCAAAAGTAAAAACTTTCAAACTAAAAACTTTAAATTAAAATGCCAAAGAGTAAAAACAAACCCTTTGGCATTAAAATGTTTAACATCTAAATTTTATTTAAAAGAGTCTGATTTTCAAACCCTTTAATATAATAAATTACTCTTTGATTTCTGTTACAACACCCGCACCAACAGTACGGCCACCTTCACGAATCGCAAATCTTAATTCTTTATCCATCGCAATAGGGGCAATAAGTTCACACGTCATTTCAACACGGTCCCCAGGCATAACCATTTCTACACCCTCTTTAAGAGTTACGATGCCAGTAATGTCTGTGGTTCTGAAGTAAAACTGTGGACGGTAACCATTGAAGAATGGAGTGTGACGTCCGCCTTCTTCTTTTGTTAAAATATAAGCTTCACATTGGAATTTCTTGTGTGGCTTAATTGTTCCAGGCTTGGATAAAACTTGTCCACGCTCAACATCTTCTTTTTTAGTACCACGTAG
The DNA here is from genome assembly GCA_043764155.1 of Bdellovibrionales bacterium. GTDB lineage: Bacteria > Bdellovibrionota > Bdellovibrionia > Bdellovibrionales > UBA1609 > JAMLIO01. The sequence goes on along the minus strand of JAYUKW010000023.1, from coordinate 78,901 downwards.
TAAACAACCACAGTTGTCACCAGCTTGACCTTGATCAAGAAGTTTTCTGAACATTTCAATACCAGTGATCGTTGTTTTCACTGTTGGTCTGATACCAACGATTTCAACTTCTTCACCGACTTTAACAATACCACGCTCAACACGACCGGTGACAACAGTTCCACGACCAGAGATTGAGAAAACGTCTTCAATTGGCATTAGGAAAGATTTATCAACTTGACGCTCGGGAGCTGGAATATATTTATCAACAGCTTCCATAAGTCTAAATATAGATTGAATTCCAATTTCAGAATCTTCACCTTCAAGGGCTTTTAATGCAGAGCCTTTGATGATTGGAATGTCATCACCTGGGTATTCGTACTTGGATAAAAGTTCACGAATTTCTAGTTCAACTAGATCAATCAATTCAGAGTCATCGACTTGGTCCACCTTGTTCATGAAAACAACAAGAGAGGGAACACCAACCTGACGAGCCAAAAGAATGTGTTCACGAGTTTGAGGCATAGGTCCGTCGGCTGCGTTAACAACTAGGATAGCTCCATCCATTTGAGCAGCACCAGTGATCATGTTTTTTACATAGTCAGCGTGACCAGGGCAATCAACGTGAGCGTAGTGACGGTTTTTAGTTTCATACTCAACGTGCGCTGTAGAGATAGTGATCCCGCGCTCTCTTTCTTCTGGAGCTTTGTCGATCATGTCATAGGCCATGGCAACGCCTTTACCCATTGCTTTTGCCATTACAGTTGTAATTGCAGCAGTTAAAGTAGTTTTACCATGGTCGACGTGTCCGATGGTTCCAATGTTTACGTGTTCCTTCGAACGATCAAATTTTTCTTTAGACATGAACTATGTCCTCCTAGCATTTCGTTAATAAGTTGTTTTTTTTAAATACACTAAAATAAATAGTTATCAAAATAAAAAATGATCCAGAGTTAGGATTTCATTCGAATTTCGTAATTAATAATAAATTGTTGCCACTTAAAAATGTAAAGGTCACGAAATTTTATAAGCTTAATGATTTATTTTAATCGGACTTAGTCGTTTAGCGTCATAAATAGAGTGGAGCCCATAGTGAGAATCGAACTCACGATCTCGCCCTTACCAAGGGCGTGCTCTACCCCTGAGCCATATGGGCGCAATATTTTTTAAAAAAGTGGAGCGGGAGACGGGTCTCGAACCCGCAACCCTCAGCTTGGAAGGCTGATACTCTAGCCAATTGAGCTACTCCCGCTCAGAGAGAAAAATTTGGTGGAGAGAGTAGGTTTCGAACCTACGTAAGCATAAGCTAACGGATTTACAGTCCGTCCCCTTTAACCACTCGGGCATCTCTCCAAATAAAATATAAAAGAACAAAACTTTCTTTTAAATCCCAGTTATTAATTCTGGATTTTAAAAATTAAAAAATGGAGCTGGATATGGGACTCGAACCCGCAACCTGCTGATTACAAATCAGCTGCTCTACCAATTGAGCTAATCCAGCGAAAGCATATGCATCAAATAATTTACAAAACTATATACTAACTTTTTCACTTTAAAAATTAAAAATACATTTTCAAAGAAAAATAGTTTTATTTTTTTAGTTCGGAGTCGTCAACATTTAATCTTTAACTTTAAGAAATGCTCTTTGAACTTGCGATAGTGTGACTGCTAAAGATGTGGCCACATTTAAACTAGCAACATCTGTCACTTGGGGGATTTTTACAAATTCATCACAGACATTTAAGGTTGTTTTTCTTAAACCTTTGCCTTCATTTCCAGCAACAAGAATTACTTTATCAGGAAAGCTAACTTCATAAATATTTTTTTCAGCATTTGCGTCTAAACCATAAACCCAGTAGCCCAGTTTTTTATAATCTTCCAATGTGTTAGCTAAAGGGTGAACAATTTCAACCGGAACGTGTTCGGCTCCACCAGACGCAATTTTACAAACTTGTGGAGTTAATTTCACACTGCGGTCTTGAGTGATTAAAAGTGCATCTACGCCCATCAGCCAGCTAGTTCTTAATAAATTTCCTAAGTTAGTAGGATCTTCAATTTCGTCTAAGGCCACCAAAACTGATTTTTTGTCTTTTATTTTATCTATGTCTAAAACAGGCTCTAAAGAATCAATTTCTAAAGCAATGCCCTGATGACCTGTTCCCCACTTTTCAAAAAAACCTTTTGGTTTGTAAGTGACTTTGGATTTGATTGAGCCTTTGTTTAAAAAATCAAATTTATCATCAATACTTAATCCAGAATTGGATTTAGGCGCCGCATTTCGGTCGTTTGATTTAAATTTTTTATCTTTAGATGAAGAGTTTTGAACTTTATTATTTCTACCTTTAAGGTCTGATCTACTTTGATCAGATCTTGAATTTTCATTCTGAGATGGAAGTGATAACTTGGTGTCTTCAATATAAATTTTAGTAATCTGATGTGGACGAACTTTAATAGCTTCCAAACAAGAGTGCCAGCCGACAACAATTCTATGAGGGGTGCCTATGCTGGGTCTTGATCTATCATTCACGGATTCACCATGTCTATGGGTTGAGTAGACGGTGTGGTCAGTCTAGTTTCAGAAACGTTAACGCTTACTAAACCCAAGGGTTTATTCTCAGAATGGCTTGCGCTTACTAAACCAATATCTTTAAGTCTTTGCATTAAGAAATCATGAGATTTAACCGGAGGGTATTTTTCACCATTCCCAATACAGCTGGGAATAATTTGAAGCATTGAGTTTGGGTTAGGATGAATAAAATAAGGCATTGAATAACGACTGACATTTTGCCCATCTTTAGGATTAACAACCCTATGAGTCGTGGATGGAATCTTGTCATTAGTAATTCGAGCTAACATATCGCCCGCATCTACGATCAAATTATTTTTATCTGTTTCAACTGGAAGCCACTGTCCATCACGGTCTAAAAGTTCAAGCCCAGATGTCGAGGCAGCAACTAAAATAGTAATCAGATTAATATCTTCATGAGCTGCGGCCCGAACACGATTAGGATCGGTGTCTTTCGCCAGTGGTGGGTAGTGCAAAAGTCTAAGAATAGAACTTCCATCTTGATCTAATTTTTTAAAGTAATCTTGGGGAATATCTAAAGAAAAAGTTAAGGCCTCAAGCAAAGTCTCGCCGACTTGATCCAAGTTTTGAAATAAATCTAAATAAATATTTTTAAAATCTGAAACTTCCTCAGGCCAAACGTTTTTTGGATAAGTGGCAGCTAAAATGTTGTTTGGTTCAAGTTCACGACCGACATGCCAGAATTCTTTTAAATCTGGAGCTTTAGAGTCCTTAGCATGCTCAACACCAAAAGGCGTGTAACCGCGGTTCTCCCCGACGTTATACTTTTCTTTTTGACTTACAGGCAGATTAAATAGCTGTTCACTTTTTTTATAAGCTAAATCCAATGTTTCTTTTGAAATAGGGTGATCTTTTAGAATAATAAATCCGTAATACTTTAAACCCTCAAAAAGATCCTGAATGAATTTTGTTTTTTCTTCTGGCGAGCCTTCAGTGTATTTGTTGAAACTGAGTTCTGGGACTTTGTTGTATTTTTTCATATAAATTTAAATATCAAATTAAATTAAGATTTGCAAAGAGCGCTAAATTGCTTGGCTGCTTTGAGTGGATCTTGAGCCAGAATAATAGGACGTCCCACAACAAGGGCCTTGGCCCCTTTGGACATGGCCAAATTTGGAGTCATCACTCTTTTTTGATCATCCTTAGAATCTTCTTGAAGACGAATACCTGGAACCACAGTAAATAAATTTTTATTCATTTTTGATACGGCTTCTACTTCTTCGCCGGAACAGACTAATCCTGACAGTCCTGATTTCAAAGTCATTTCAGCTAAGTCTTTAACAACTGAATTTATATTTTGTCCCTTAAAACCTGGAATTGGGTTGTCATCACCAAAACTTGTAAGGGCTGTAACGGCTAAGATTTTAAAAAAGTGGGACTGATTTATTTCAGTCTCTAGTTTTTTTATTTCTGTCATGGCTTTTAAACCCGACGACGCATGAATGGTTAAATAGCTAATTCCTAAATCCACACAGGCCTTAATGGATTCAAGCATAGTGTTGGGAATGTCGTAATACTTAGGATCATAAAAGACCGGCCCATAGTCAGCTAACTTTTGCCAATCCTTGGACGTGGCCTTCATAGCTAGTCTTGGGCCGACTTTAAATCCACCCACTTCGTTTTTTAGTAATTCCGAAAGCTCATGAGTTTCATCCCAACTGTTTAAATCTAAACTTAAAAAAATTGGATTTTTCATCAATTCCCTTTCACTATAAATTAAAAATATTTTAAGGTAATATTAAATTTAAATCTACTTACATGATTTATATTTATCTAAACAAAAACCTAAGGCTGAATCTAAATCACAGGTTGATTTTTCGTTATTAAAACGAGTGACCACTTCAACTTCACCACTTTCAAAACCTTTTTGTCCTAAAGTGATTCTCACGGGCAAACCTAAAAGATCGGCGTCTTTAAATTTAAAACCTGGACGTTCATTACGATCATCGACTAAAACCGAGAAGCCTTGTTTATTTAAATTTTCAGTCAACGCACTGGCATAGTTCATTAATCCTTCGTGTTTCGGATCAAGAACTGCAATGTGAAAATCAAAGGGTGTGATGGCTTTAGGCCATACAATTCCGTTTTCATCATGGGACTGTTCAATAGCCGATTGCATGGTACGACTGACACCAATTCCGTAACAGCCCATTTCAAAAGGTTGAGTTTTTCCATTTTTATCTTGAAAAATGGCTTTCATGCTTTTGCTGTACTTTGTACCAAGATAAAAAATATGGCCTACTTCGATGCCACGAATTTCTTTTAAAACACCTTTACCATCAGGACTTGCATCACCCGCTTGAGCAAATGCTAAATCAAAGTAATTTGTAATTTTAAAGTCTACGCCATTTTGTAAACCTTGAATGTGGTAACCTGTTTTATTTGCACCAACTACAAAATGTGTAAACTCTTTTAAATAATGATCGGCCCAAACAGCCCCTTTAAGACCTTGAGGTCCACAGCTACCAGGATTTGCGCATGTAAAAGCTATAACTTCTTGTTCTGTCAACATTTGAGGCTCAGCTTTTAAGTCTAAAGCTTTTTTAAGTTTAATCGGGTTAAGCTCATCACTTCCACGCATTAACACTGTAAAGGGCTTACCTTTATCATCTTTAAAGAATAAGGATTTAACTAAGCACTCTGATTTAATTCCTGTGAAGTCAGCAAGGTCTGCAATGGTGGCTAAACCTGGAGTTTCGAACTCCTTCTTTTCAGTAAAGTCTTTTAATTTTGAAGTTAATGTAGAACTAAAATCTGTTTTTTTATAAACACGAGCACAAATTTCTTTATTGGCTGCGAACTCTGAAGAGTCCGAAACTAAAAGTAAGTCTTCACCAATATTAGCTAAAACTTGGAACTCTTCGGATAGATTTCCACCAATCGCCCCAGAGTCGGCCTGAACCACGCGGTACTCTAAACCTAAGCGGTCAAAGATATTTTGGTACACCTTTTTCATTTTTTGATAGCTTACTTTGGCAAGCTCTTCATTTTCGTCAAAGCTGTAGGCGTCCTTCATGATGAATTCACGGCCGCGCATCAAACCAAAACGGGGTCTGATTTCATCACGGTATTTGGTTTGAACTTGATAAAGGCAGATGGGTAAATCTTTGTAAGAGGTCGCATCGTTACGAACGTAATCCGTAATCACTTCTTCATGAGTCGCCCCAAGACAGAAATCTTGGTCATTTTTATTTTTAAACTTCAAAAGCTCAGGGATGCCCGAACGATTGGTTTCTTCCCACAGACTTAAAGGCTGAACCATGGGCATTAAAAGCTCTTGGCAACCCGCATTGTCATGCTCTTCCCGAATAATGGCTTCGATTTTTCTTAAGCTTCTTAAAGCCAAGGGTCCATAGGTGAAAATCCCTGGGGCCACTTTTTTAACTAAGCCTGCGCGCACAATTAGTTTGTGGCTTGGAATTTCGGCATCAGATGGATTATCTTTAAGTGTTTTTAGAAAACTTTGAGACCAGTACATTTTTTTCATATGTGTTAAATTGCCAGTTGAGCAAATTCAAATCAAGATAAAAAAGGTGGATCTGATCTTCGATATGATCCAGTAAAGATGGAGAGTTTAAATTAATGAAAAAAAGTATAAAAAATAAAGAGCTCTATTGGGAAAAGATCTCTAAGGGCTGGGTCTGGATGTTTGTCATTTGCATCGGTTGTGTTTTACTGTCCAAATTTATTCTTAGATCGCACCTGATTATGTACATCTTCTTTATGACAGGAATCACAAGCTTGCTGCTATATCTTGTGACTTCGATCTTCTACCACCGCTACTTCATTGCTTCACGAATAGCCCAAGGCTTGTCGAAGGATCAAGCTGAAAACCAGTGGAATAAAAAGTATCCTCCATCAACCGACTGAACGAAGCACTTATATTAAAAAACTAAAAGCCTTACATGAAATTAAGCGGCGTGAGGTCTAATAATAATTGATACTTCTAGTACAAGAGCAACTTTGCATAAAAAGTCCAAACTGACTTGGCTGACTTGGCCCGATTCCATACGTGCAATGGCAGGTTGCTTGCTATCTACTTTTGCAGCGAGCTCCGCTTGAGATAGACCTTGTTTTTCGCGAGCCTTACGTAATTTTTCAATCAACTTTTTTTTATGATGAATAAGCTCTATTTCAACATCACTTAGCCCAAGGGCACGACCAAAATCCGCGGCTGTTTTAAATTTTTCTGGTTTTGATTTCATAAATCCAAACTCCTTAATCTAGTTTTTATTAAATTTACGGTCTGCTTATCGGTTTTTTCCGACTTCTTCTGAGTCGCATGCAAAACATAAACTGCAATGCTAGTTAGAATGACATAAAACACTCGGTATTCGCCAGCTCTTCCAGATAATCTGAGCTCATGAAGTCCCTTTGCAATTGATGGAAGGGGTCTAGAAATAGGCATACTAAGATGTTTGCCTGCCATTAAATCTTCAAAAAGAGCGAAAACATCTTCAATGACATCTCTTGGTGCATTTTTCAGTTCGCGCTTCGCTTGCTTAAGAACTATTAATTCCATCAAAATTATAATATAACGAATTTGTTATATTAGCAAGTATTAGTTTTAAATTGTTTGGGATCGATGAATACGTAGAGACACACCTCTACGGGTGTATCTCTACAGAAAAATTAGTAATGTTTATCAGAAATAGATTGTTTTTTAATTCTTAGATAAAATAATAGTTTGTTTCTAATAAAATGTATAATTTCTATTTTACTAATTTAGCCAATAAAAATTCTAGAGGCCGAGAGATATCAAAGATGAAATCAAATATTCTAGTAAATTTACCATTCCATTTTAAAAATTTTGGCTGATAAAAATCATATTCACTTTTTTCAATCTCGTACGTGCGCTGGTTTAAATCGCCAACACCTACTTTTAGTGTTAGCTCGTAAATAATTTTTAGTTTTGACATTGATCCATGTTGGAAAGTCTCAAAGTCATAGCTAAAAGTATAATTTAACAAATCTGTGTTATCTTCTCTTATTCTAAACGAGTGAATCTCTCTGAAGTGAGGTCCACTTATTGCTTTAGTATTTAAAATTATATTATATTTTGCTCCTCTTAATGGTTAAATGTGTATTCTACCTTTCTCCTTATTAATTTTTGGTGGTTAAATCCTGCCGGACTAAAGTATAGCATAATTTACAAAAAATGTCAATATTATAGGCAAAAGTCTAAATTTGTTACTTCAAGTCAAATAAAACTTATCTGGAGCATCATAGTTATAGTTTTTATTTTGATTAAGACGTCAGAGTTTTATTACATTCTGGTTTTTTATTGTTTTTCAAATTGAGGTTTGATTGTCTTTCTACAGGACGTTTTTATTAACTTAAAAGACTAGTTCACTTCGATGCCGAACGCTTTGATTTTTCGGTGCAAGTAACTTCTTTCAAGTCCTATAGCTTCGGAGGTTTTGCTGATGTTGCCATTGTTCTCTTCGATTTTGGCCAGTAAAAATTCTTTTTCGAATTGAGCACGGGCTTCACGAAAGTTGCCGAAGCTGTTAAACACCGCGCCGGCTTTTCCACTTAATGTCATTCCAGCGTAACTTAAATCTTCAACGCCGATTTCGGTGACTTGATCGGCTAGAATGTAAACGCGTTCTACTAAATTTTGAAGTTCAGCGACGTTTCCGGGCCACTTGTAGCTTTTTAAAACGTCAAGAGCTTCGGGTCTGATGAATTTTTTCTGCGCTCCAGTTTTACGACAAAACTCATCTACGAAATGATCAAATAAAACGGGAACATCTTCTAGTCTGTCTTTTAAAGATTTAATTTCTAGAGGTTGCATATTAATTCTTAAATATAAGTCTTCTCGGAAAGATCCCATCTTCACTAGATCTTTTATGTTTTTGTCGGTTCCAAAAAGAATTTTAACATCCACCGTGTAAAGATCACCACCGCCAAATCTTTTGGCTTTTCCTGTTTTAGAAAGTTGAATTAAGGCCTGCTGAACTTCGTCGGATAAGGATTCCAGACCATCTAAATACAATGTTCCTTTGTGGGCTAATTCTAACACCCCAGATTTATCTTGGGTTAATCCTGGCTGTGAGTCTTTGGCGTAACCAAAGATTTCTCCATATAAAAGAGTTTTAGGAATACTTGCACATTTAAGTTCAACAAATTGAGAGGCCCCACGATGACTTAAGAAGTGGATGTTCTTCGCAATAGTTCTTTTACCTGTGCCACGTTCACCGTAAATTAGGCTCCAGTTATCAGACGCTGCAATCTTGGTGGTGAGCTGTTTGATGCGACGACTCTCTTCACTGACACCAATAAGTCTTAGGCTGGCTTGGATGTGAGATAGCAAATTTTCCTTGCCCTGTCTTTCGCTTTCAAAGGCGATGATATTTTTAATTAAAATTGAAATACGATCAAATGAAATTGGCTTTTCAACAAAATCGTAGGCGCCATTTTTTACAGCGTGAACAGCTGTTTCAATAGTCCCGTGTCCAGACATCATGATCACATGAGCAGACTTAGTTTTAGATTTAATGTCTTTTAAAACATCGACACCGTCTATGTCTCCGGGCATCCATACATCAAGTAGGACTATGTGGGGTTGAAACTGCGAGTACATCTTTAAGGCTTCAACACCGTGCGAGGCCACTTCAACATTAAATTCATCATCTTTTAAAGAAGCAGACAAAACCTCAAGAATTGCAGATTCGTCATCAACAACTAAAATTTTTACATCAGAGTTTTTCATAATCATTTTGCCTTTTTTTTAATAAATATTTTTGATTAATTTATTTATGATCGTATTGGAAGCGTGAAATAAAACATAGTGGTTTCGGCCCCGCTTTCTAAAAAAATACTTCCTCCATGCTCTTCTATCATTTTTTTTACAATAGACAACCCGAGCCCAGTTCCACTGGTTTTTGTTGTGTAATTGGGTTGAAAGATCTTGTGTATGCTTTCTTTAGAAATACCTGGACCATTATCAATAATCTCGACCCTGACTTGATCTAAATCATGAATATGCTTGGTGTTAACCCAAACTTTGGGTTCAGGCCTTAGTTTGCAAGCATCCACAGCATTATCTAACAAGTTAATGATCACTCGCTTCATTTGGTCAGAATCAAAAAAGAAATCAGGGATGTCAAAATCACCAAAGAAACTAATTTCAAGGGTTTTTAATTTTTGCTGATAAATCCAAATATTGTCTTCAATAACCTTATTTAAAGACCCTTTTGTTAAATTAAGTCTTGGTAAACGAGCGTGGTAACTAAATTCATTGACCAAGTTTTTAACAAGATCAACCTGCTGTATGATCATTTGCGTACATTGTTCAAAGGTTTGAGGGTCAATATTGGGATATTTTTTTTGTAAGCGTTCGGCAGATAGTTTAATTGGCGTCAGTGGATTTTTAATTTCGTGAGCCACACGAGTGGCGACTTCAGCCCAAGCTTCAGCACGTTGGGCATTGGCCAAGACTGTGACATCTTCAAAACCAAAAATGTATCCAATGATCTGATTTTTTTCGTCATACAGAACAGATAAGGCACAATTTAAATTTAAAATTTTATCATTCACAGACAATCGCTTTTCTTGAGTTTTTAGTCCCTCTGGAGTTTCTGAACTGACTTTAAGTTCTTTAAAAATATCTAAAATATTTCGTGGCAAGATAATTTCGTTATTTTTAATTTCATATTTTAAACCACGACTTCTAAAAAAATGTTTTGCAGCTCGGTTAAGAAAAGTCACTTTGTCTTTGGAATGTTCAAATTCGTCATTGTCTGATTCAAAAACTCTATCCACTGTGATAATGGCGGTAGAAACGTTTTCAACAACCGTTTCAATATAGTTTTTTGATTCTTGGAGTTTAATTAATGTAGATTGCAAAGATTCGTTTGCAAGAACCGTTTCATCTGTACTTTCCTGAAGTTTTTGAGACATAACATTGAAATTTTTAACAAGACTTTCCACTTCGTAGCTGCCGGTATTGATTTGAATTGGTGTATATTTACCTTTCGCGATCTCTTGCGTGGCTTGTCCAAGCAACTCTAAAGATGAAGACAGTTGTCCTGCTAAATAAAGACCAAACCAAGTGCCGCCTAATAAAATCACAAGAGTCATTAAAACCAAAGTTATAATGTAGATGGTTTTCAGAGGGAATTCAAAAGGTGTTGAACCCCGGTAATCGTCTCTGGATTCAATAATATTATTGATTTGATCGACTAAAAACGAAGGAATCAGGCGGTTCACTACGACTAAATATTTTTTATCCTTCGACAGTTTTAGCGTTCTTAATAATCTTCCTTCTGAAATATCAGAACTAATACTTGAACTTATGTTCGAATTTAAATTTGAAGTTGAGTTTAAATTTGATTCGAGATTGTCTAATTGAATTTTTTCAATTTCAGATTGATCAATTTCAGGAATCACTACTTTTTTTTGATCTGAGATATGCTCCAGCCACCTATTTTTATTATTTAAATCATAGACTTCGATGGCATCAACGGGAGTATTAGATAATAAATTTTTGATATCTAATTTTAAATTTGAGTTTAATTTTTTATTTTCAAGTCTTTCAAAAACTAATTGCGAAAAAAAGTAACCTTCGCGTTTAATATTTTTGTAATACAATTCTGATATCTGAATTGAGTCATCTAGAATCCCCATTCCTTTTAAGGCAAACCATCTGTCAAAACTGCTATTAATATAAAAAATGGAAACCAAGAACATTAAAAAAGTAGGAACAAAGGCGAATGTAAAAAAAGCTATAATTAGCTTCGCCTTTAACGTGCGACCAAAAATGGGGATTTTAGTTTCAGAATAAACTTTTACTAAATTTCTAAAAATTAAGAACAACAAAACTAAAAAAATGATTAAATTTACATTCACAAGTCCAAAAAAGAATATCGCGTAATAAAATGGTAAGGTGTCACTGATGGCAAAAAGACGAAACTGAAACCATGTCAAAAAAACAAACAGAATAATAACTGGAACTAAACTAAAAATTTCCCGTCGGCGTCTTTGATCTTCTAACATAGTTTAAAGTACAACTGGAAAATGAGGGTGTAAATGTCTACAGTGAATAGGAATAACAAGAAGCCCATATTTTACTACTCCCTAAGTCGTAATGCCATTTGATAGGCGGCTTTAGCGGCATGCTCGCCCACATTGCCCTTAGCGCCCCAAATTCGGTCATACAGCTGCTCAAAAGTATCGACTGTTAGCACTCCAAAGCCAACAGGCTTTGAGGTTTTTAAAGACACCTCAAGACAGCCTTCTTGAGCCGCCTTACAAACGTAATCGTAGTGTGACGTGTCTCCACGAATCACAACACCTAGGCAAACAACAAAATCACATTTTTCTTTCAGAATAAGATGCTGAGCCCCTAGTCCAAGCTCAAAAGCCCCTGGGACTTGGAATTCGCAGATCTCTTCGATGCCTTTTGAAACTAAAAAAGAATGGGCTGCCCCTTTCATAGCCAAAGTGTATTTCTGATTAAATTCTGCCCAAGCTATTCCAGCTTTCATTGGTTGCATGACCCTAAAGGAAAATATTTTTTTGAGTGTTCAGAATTAAGCTCGTTTTTAATTTCAGCAAATGAAGTGTTGGATACTATTTCAATTCCAAAAGCCTTAAGGGTATTTAAATTCTTAGGCGTGTCGGTAATTAAGTTGATTTTGTTTAATCCCATCTTTTTTAAAATCTGAGCACCTACACCAAAGTTCTTATCATCCATACTAGAATCAATTTCCGTGTAGTTTAATTTTTTTTCTAAAATTTGATTTTTTTGTATATAAATTAAAACGCCAGAATTTTTAAGTTCAAAGTATTTTAAACAATTTTTAATTTTACTATGTGATTTAGTGACTCCACCTATCAAATCATCAATCATATCTTGGGACTGCATCCTGACAGTGATGGGCTGATTCACATCAATATGTCCTTTCATAAAAGCTAAATGCTCTTCACCGGTTAAGACATCTTTAAAAACTGAGACTTTAATTTTAGTTCCAAAATTATTTTCAACTTCATTTTCGCCAACCAGTTCAACAAGACTTTCGGTTTTAAGTCTGTACTTGATCAAATCCACAATAGTGCCAATCTTCAAGTTATGTTTTAGTGCGAAGTTTTTAAGATCATTCACTCGAGCCATAGTTCCATCTGGATTCATGATTTCACAGATCACAGCGGCTGGATTAAGACCCGCAAGTCTTGCCAAGTCCACGCTGCCTTCGGTATGACCAGCGCGCTTTAAAACTCCACCTTCACGAGCCATAATTGGGAAGATATGTCCCGGTGTCGAAACCTCACTGGCTTTGGCATTTGGGTGTGCAGCTACTCTGATGGTATGTGCGCGGTCAGCTGCTGAAATTCCAGTGGATACTCCTTCTGTGGCTTCGATACTGACTGTGAATGCCGTTTGATTGGAAGAGTTGTTTTTATGCATAGGCACCATTTGTATCAATTCCAATTGGTTGACTTGCTTTTCAGTCAAAGCCAAACACACCAATCCCCTAGCTTCTGCGATCATAAAATTAATATTTTCAGGACTGACAAAATCAGCCGCCAAAATAATATCCCCTTCATTTTCACGATCTTCATCATCGATGAGAATCACCATTTTTCCGTTTCTGATGTCTTCAATTAACTCTTGTGGTTGATTCACTGATTTCCTTTTGGGTTCCAGTTTTTTGCTTGATTGTAAAAAGCCTTCGCCATCCAGTCGTATTCAATATTCATGGCATCGTTTATTTTAAATTCAGATAAATTTGTTAGTTTTAATGTTTCGGGAATTAAACAGACTGAAGCTGTGTCATTATCAAATTCATTCACAGTAAGGCTTACGCCTGACAGCCCAATGCTCCCTTTTTTCCAAACATAATTTTTAGAATTTTCAGATAATAAAACATTTAAGTACCACGCATTGCCTTCAGCGTAAGTAGATACAACTTGTCCGACTTCATCGACGTGACCACTTAAAAAGTGACCATGAATTCGGTCGCCAAACTTCATTGAGCGTTCTAAGTTCACAGATTTTTCTTTTATAGAATCTATTGTCCAGCCTGTGATCTGTAGAGTTTCAGGTCCTAGATCAAACTGAATAATGTCATGATCAAAATGGACGACTGTTAAACAAACACCATTCAAACAAATACTATCGCCATTTTTAATATCTAAGAAGTCTTTAGGTTTTAAGACTGAAATGCGATATACAGAATTATCTAATTTATAGGATTCAATGATTTCAGAAGAATTTTCAACTATACCTGTGAACACTCTTAGCTTTTTACCAAATGAAGCCTAAAGGTCAAGCAAATTCAATTATTTGCAGAAAACAGAATTATATATTTAAATCCAATCCCATAACTTCAGTTTCAACGTTTAATTTCTGTTTAATAGTCGTTAGACGTTGAGGAATAGACGTGATTTGCTTATTTTCTGCATCAATACCTAATTTAATTTCCAGGAATTCTACCCTATGGGCAAAAGAATTTTTATCTAATTTATCGGGACTAGTGAATTGAACCACAGGCATAGATCTTATCCCGAATTGAGATTCAACTTCTAAAAGATTTTTTTCAATACCAATCCAATCCATACTTCCATTCAAACTTGCAATTTCTCTGGCCGCATTTTCATGATTTGTATTAATGTCTTTTGTTTTATCCATGATAACTGCGAATTCAATTTCTTGTGGTTGAGGATCTAAATTTTGCAAACTTGGATCAGATATTTTATTATCCTTATTAAACAATCTAACAACCTTAACCATGGGTTTAGAAAGCTTGTCTTCGATTATTTTTGTTTTTTGGGCTTCAATTTCTTTTTCTTCATACACAAAACCCTTTTTAATATCAAATTTCACAGCACGTGCTGTTGATGACAACAGGAGTAGCATTGTTACAATTTGATAAAGAGCTAACCTTTTCATAGTTCTTTATCGGTGTTTTGTATAAAAACTAAACCTTGGTCTTAAGACTTTAGTTTGGTCGTGTATCAAATTAAAACAAAAATTATATAAAAAATTTACAGATTTGAATTTTACGATGGCTGAATATCGACGACCAAACTTAGATCATTAGCACTTATTATTGCTCTATCGCCAGATTTGACTCGATTTGAGATTATCAAAGTGGCCAACTTATCTAAGACTTCTCTATCAATTAATCTCTTCAAGGGTCTTGCACCAAAATTTGGGTCATAGCCTTTCTTGGCTAAATAAGCCGTCGCAGATGATTCAATGACAAGTTCAATGCCTTTATCTTTAAGTCTTTTTGTTAATGCTAAAACTTGAACTCCGACTATCTCTTCGATATTTGATTTGGTTAGTGGATTAAAATAAATAACACTGTCCAGTCGATTTAGAAATTCTGGTCTAAAATGAGATTTTAAAATAGCGTCCACACTTTTAATTTTTTTATTTTGATCTAAGGTTGGATCTGACAAATATTCAGATCCTAAGTTCGATGTCATCACCATAATTGTATTTTTAAAATCGACGACACGACCTTGCCCATCTGTTAAACGTCCTTCATCAAAAATTTGTAGAAATAAATTAAATACATCTTTGTGAGCTTTTTCTACTTCATCAAATAAAATCACGCTGAACGGCTTTCTTCGAACCTGTTCTGTTAATTGACCACCCTCTTCATAGCCAACATATCCTGGCGGGGCTCCAATAAGTCTTGAGACAGAATGCTTTTCCATATATTCACTCATATCAATTCGAATGACTTCGTTGTCTGAATCAAAAAGACTTTCAGCTAAAGCTTTGACTGTCTCTGTTTTACCAACTCCGGTTGGACCTAAAAATAAAAAAGCCCCAATAGGTCTATTGGGATCAGAAATTTCTGCACGAGATCTTCGAACGGCAGACGCAATTTCGATTAAGGCTTCATCTTGTCCAACAACTCTTTTTTTTAGTAACTGATCAATATTTAAATACTTTTCCGATTCAGATTCAGTTAATTTATTTAAAGGTATTTTGGTCCAAATAGAAATCACCTGAGCTATTTCGTCTGGCCCAACAACTTCTTTTAATAATTCATTTTCATTTCGATCTTTACTTTCAAGTTCGAGCAAGAGTTTAACTTTTTCAGGAAGCTTACCATATTTTAGTCTTGCCGCTTCTTCTAAATTTGTATCACGCTCTGCTTTAAGAATTTGATTGTTAATAGATTCAATTTCAGTTTTTAAATCTTGAACCGCAAGGATGCCTTCCTTTTCTGCGTTCCATTTTAAATTTAAAACTTCTTGTTTTTCTAACAACAAATTTAGTTCTGTTTTTAATATTTTTATTTTTTCAGTGTCTTCAAACTTTTCTTTTGTTGTTAGAACTTCTTGTTCCTGCTCTATGGCTTTTAATTCAACTTTAATTCGAGTCACTTTACGATTCAATTCATCAAGGGCTTTTGGGACGCTATGGACTTCAATATTCAACTGACTTGCGGCTTCATCAATTAAATCAATAGCTTTATCTGGTAAAAACCTTGATCCAATGTAACGGTCGCTTAATTTTGCAGCTGCTATAAGCGCCGAGTCTTTAATTTTTACACCGTGATGAACTTCGTATTTTTCTTTTAAACCTCTCAAAATTGTTATTGTGTCTTCAACAGAAGGCTCTTCAACTAATGTGGATTGGAATCTTCGCTCTAGGGCTTTGTCTTTTTCTATATATTTTTTGTATTCATCTAAAGTGGTTGCTCCAATACATCTTAATTCTCCGCGAGCTAAGGCCGGCTTTAAAAGCTGACCCGCATCCATCGCTCCATCTGTTTTACCAGCGCCAACTAAGGTGTGAATTTCATCAATGAAAAGTATAATTTCACCATTGGAGTCTGTGATCTCTTTGATAACGTTTTTTAAACGCTCTTCAAATTCACCTCTATACTTAGCACCTGCAACTAATAAACCCATATCTAAACTTAAAAGTTTTTTACCTTTAAGGCCTTCAGGTACATCGCCGTTTATGATCCTTAATGCTAATCCTTCAGCAATCGCTGTTTTACCAACACCAGGTTCACCAATCAAAACTGGATTGTTTTTTGTTCTTCGTGAAAGAATTTGAATCACTCGTCTTATTTCAGAATCTCGCCCAATAACAGGATCAAGCTTTCCTTCATTTGCTAATTCAGTTAAGTCTTTACAGTATTTGTCTAAAACCTTGTGGCTATCTTCTGGTTGATCAGACGTCACCTTTTTTTCATTTCTCAAATTCATAATTGCAATTTTTAATTCATCCGTGTTTTTGAATTTTCTTTTTAAGTACTGTCCCACAACATTCATAGATTCATATGACTGAAGTAAAAAATGTTCTGTTGATAAAAATTCATCTTGAAGTAAAGTTTGAAATTGCTGAGACGACATTAAAAATACAGATAGCTGGGATGAGATTCTAATATTATCTGGGGCAGCACTTAGCTTAGAAAGTTTATTAATTTCCAAATCTAATTTTGTTTTTAGTTCAGCAAAAAAATCTTTTGTGAAATAAGTCCAAATTGTGTCTTTTTGAGAGCTTAAGGAAAGTAAAAAATGGGCTATTGCAACTTCGGAGGATTTTCCTTGAATTGAATATTGAACCGCTTGCGCTAGAGCTTCCCTTGTTTTTACCGTAAATTTATCTTGTTGTAATTCCAATATGGCCTCCATGTGCAAATTATAATAATTTAAAAGTGTGGCCTGGTTGCTCTAAGTCAAGTTTTGGGCCATTGTTTGCCTATGAAAAAATCCTCAATTCGACCAGAACGAGTACGGCCAGAAGATATTTCTTTAAAAAAGCTTATTTTTAGTTGTGAAGACTGTTCGCACTTTAACCTGAATGAAGTTAAATGCACATTGGGATTAAATTGCAGTCCCCATTTGAAGCAAAACCAACTGACAAAGTTTAACATGTCTGGAGAAATGTTGTTTTGCAGATTTTTAGAAATAGAATAAAATTATGGTTGT
Source organism: Bdellovibrionales bacterium (assembly GCA_043764155.1). Taxonomy (GTDB): domain Bacteria; phylum Bdellovibrionota; class Bdellovibrionia; order Bdellovibrionales; family UBA1609; genus JAMLIO01. The sequence goes on along the minus strand of JAYUKW010000023.1, from coordinate 61,425 downwards.
TTTTTTAATTTTAGCTTTTTTAGCACTACACGTTTCTGGAATTCTAATATCATTATTATTTATTAAAAAATTTGAGACTGTTGAAGTCGATGGGTATAAAATTCATTTCAAACGTACCGGATCTGGATCAAAAAAGATCATTTTAATTCATGGAATGTTTTCAAACTTACACTGCTGGGATCGTTTTTTAAAATATAAAGACCCTGACGCGGAATACTTTTCGATTGATCTACCCCAAATGGGTGAAAGTATATCTAAAAAATTAGATGCCCCGACGATGCAAATTGAGCATCTGATCTATGGATTTTGCAAAAAGCTAGATTTAAAAAATCCTATACTTGTAGGCTGCTCACTTGGGGGCTTGGTGGCTTATTTAGCATCGACCCAGTATCCCGAATTTTATAAAAAATGCGTTGTGGTCGCGTCCCCATTTAATAAACAAATATTACTTTTACCATTATATAAATTCAGTGTACTAGCCTATGGTCTTAATTTTCTTGTAAATCCCATATTAGTTGCGATTGGACACTTCAGAATTGCGCATCAAGGATTTTCATTTAAACAAGTTTTTATAATCCTAAGCAAATTTAGACACATAAGGCATTTCAAATCCTCGATTGAATACACGCATTTAATAGCACGTGTTGATGAAAGCTTATTGATCACAACTAAAGTCGAGAACTATCATTTCATTTGGGGTAATAAGGACCATCTAGTTAAAAAATCTAACTTCGATAACTTTATAGGACAAAATAAGAAGCTAGACTACGAAGAGATACCTGATGCTTCCCATCACCCTATGGAAAGTCACCCCAAGGAATTCGCTTTTCTTTTAAAAAAAATAACAGACCATGGGACAGACATCGACTAGGTATTTACGTTATTTTGTTGCGACTTAAAAATTTAAAAATAGAATATGAGTAATAGGTAAATCTAGGTGCATTTTTTGAAGGGGATTAAAGTGGCTAAAGCAAAAAAGAAAAGCTCAAAAAAGACAGTTGCAAAAAAATCAATAAAAAAAGCACCCCTCAAGGCTGTGAAAAAATCCGTTAAGACTGCTAAAAAATCTAAGGCTAATTCTAAATTAAAAACTAAACCAATAAAAAAATTAATAAGCTCAGTAAAATCTAAAGCCTTAACAAAAAAAGTAGCTAATAAAAAATTAAATGCAAAAATTGCATTTAAAAAGGTTACAAAAACTGAAGCTAAACCAAAACCTACAAAATTATCTACACATAAAACTTCGTCTTCAAAAAAAACATTAAGTAAAGAAACATTAAATATTTTAAATGACATTAAAGGGATCACGGCAAAGAACAATCCACAAGCAAATCTTAAAAACACAACTCTACCAAAAGAGGATGATAAACCAAAAGCCCCGGATCTTGAGGATTTTTTTGATAAAAAGAATTCTCGCCATGTTGAACCTATAAATCCATTTATTGTTGATAACAAAAAAAATAAAAATAAAAACGTAACCGATGAAACTGATAACGACGAAATCTTTGATTACTCGGATACGACCTCCAGCAGTTTTGAAAAATCTGACCTAGATGATTCAAATGATGATGACGAAGATGATATGTTTGAAGATCTAAGTACAACACTAGATCCTGACGGATCTGACGACGATGACGACGACGATTATTACTAGCTCATTACAAATAATTTTTTATTTTAAAAAATCTTAAATAGGCTTCATATAATATATTACTTTTTAAGAGATACCGCTTTTGTTCGATATCTCATGTTTAAAAGTTCAATACCCAAAGCGAAGGCCATCGCAAAATAAATATAGCCTTTATTTACATGAGTTCCCATGGATTCCGCGACAAGCATAACTCCAATTAAAAGTAGAAACGATAACGCAAGAATTTTTAAAGCAGGATTTGAATCCACAAAATCCCCAATCGCTTTAGCCGAAACCAACATTACGCCCATCGCAATCACCATAGCTAAAACCATGATCGAAATTTGATTCGCCATCCCAACAGCTGTAATTACAGAATCTAAGGAGAAAACTATATCTAGGATTACTATTTGTATTAAAATGGACCTGACACCTTTGTTAATATTTTTTTTATTTTGCTCAGCGCTGCTTTCAGTTTCTTGGTGGTCAATCAGTTCAACCTTATGATGAATTTCTAATGTGGACTTACCAATTAAAAATAATCCACCCAAAAGCAAAATTATATCTCGCCCTGAAAAACTTAGATTTAAATTAAATTGAGATATAGTAAATAGTGGTTCTGTTAAACCCATGACCCATGAAATTGAAAACAATAAGCCTAAACGCATGATAAGAGCTAAAAATATCCCTACTTTTCTAACGAACTCCCTTTGCTCTTGGGGAACTCGAGCAACTAGAATGGCAATGAAAACGATATTGTCTATCCCCAAAACAATTTCCATTAAACTTAGAGTTAAAAGGGCTGTGAGTGCTTCCGTCGAAAGTAATGCAGAAATTATTGAATCCATAAGTATCATCATAAAAAAAGCCTTCAACTAAGTGAAGGCTTTCAAAATTAAGTCAGAAAATAATTATTTGATTAGTTAGGCACTTTTGTGTGAACCGCAAAACGATCGAATTCACCGTACTCATGAAGCTTATTGTATAAAGTTTTAATCGTTATACCTAAAGCTGTTGCTGCTTGAGTTTTATTACCGTCAAAGTGATTTAACGCTTTAATGATATATCTTTTCTCAAGCTCATGAATCGTAATGCTTGAATCGTAATCTTCCAAAATGAATTTGCTTTCTGGATTTTTTACGAAATCAGGCAAATCTTTTGGTGTGATGATTTCGCCTTCAGACAAAATCTGTAATCTTTCACACACGTTTTGTAGCTCTCTGATGTTACCTGGCCAGTCATACTTTAAAAGTACTTCCATAGCTTCTTGATTTACAGACATTCCGCGATTTAAGTATCTATGGGATCCATATTTTAAAAAATAGTCGATCAACATACCGATATCTTCTTTTCTACGTCTTAATGGTGGAGCACTGACAACAATCGTGTTGATGCGGTAGTATAGGTCTTCTCTGAAATTACCTTTAGCTACTTCTTTATCTAACTCACGGTTCGTGGCACTAACTAAACGTATATCGACTTTGATTGGCTCTTTACCACCGACTCTAAAGATTTCGCCTTCTTGAAGAAATCTTAAAAGCTTAGCCTGTATCCCAGGTGTTAATTCCCCGATCTCATCTAAAAATAAAGTTCCACCATTTGCGGCTTCAGCTAAACCAATCTTTCTAGCATAGGCACCTGTGAAGGCCCCTTTTTCGTGACCAAAAAGTTCGCTCTCCAAAAGAGTCTCTCTTAAAGCACCACAGTTGATGGCAACAAAGGGTTTATTCTTTCTTTGACCACGTTCATGGATGGCTTGAGCTATAAGCTCTTTACCTGTTCCGCTTTCACCTAAAACCAACACTGTGGCTGTAGATGGAGCTACTCGGTCTACCATCTTCATAAGCTGGTCCATGACCTCTGATTTATAAACGATCTCTTTCTTTTGAACATAGGGCTCTATTCTAGGAATAAAGCGGGTCTGATCGCCTACAGAAAGCGGGGTTGGTTTTGAAAAATCTGACATACGTACGGCTCCTTATGGTTTTAAAACCACTAAGTTAATGGCTAAGTCTTTTTTACATATGATCTGTCTCAAGATGATACCTAGCGTTAGGACTTAAGTACCCTATGCTTGAAAAATATGCAAGAATTTTTTTTAAATAAAGCATAATATTTACAGTAAAGGGGAATTTATCACATTAAAATGGAAAGACAAGCACTGATTGAAAACATACTTAAGTACTTAAATTATCTACATTTTTCAGGTAGGTTTAGTGTCAAAACTAGTCTGAACTACACTTCGGACTTGAATCAGTACTTTTCACCTTACCTTGAAGGCTCTTTTTACTTAAACAGCTTAAAAAACGCCCTGATTTACAAGAAAATCTTACATTTGCCCGGTCTAAAAATTGAGATAAATACAATTAAACCTCCATCAGCTGAACTTAACCTTCATGAACTTATCCAATTTTCTTACGAGAACTCGAAGTCTAAATTGTCTCAGCTTTCATCCCCATCCAGACGTAGAAAGCTTTCAGCATTAAGAAATTTCAGTCACTGGTGCTTAGAGCAAAACTTGATTAAAAAAGATCCACTACTATTAACTTCGTTTAGCAAAATACCTTCACGACTGCCTGAGTATCTAAATTTAGATGAGGTCATGACTTACTTTAAGTCAGTGATGTCGGACTTTAAAAGTGAACCCCATAAATTTAAAAACGAATTGTTTAATTTTTTGGTTTTGTATGGCTGTGGATTAAGAACCGAAGAAGCCTGTCTAATTAAAATTAAAGAGATTGATTTTGAAAATTCCAGAATCACCATTCACGGCAAAGGCAAAAAAGATCGATTTGCCATTATGCCGGAATTTTTAAATGAGTTCTTTCAAAAAAATATTAATAATGATGAAACTTATTTATATGGATCAAAACCCTTAAATCCAAGAACAGCCTACAACTGGATTAAAAAGCGCGCTTTAAAAGCTGGGCTTCATAAACCAGTCCACCCCCATATGTTTAGACATTCCTATGCGACTCACTTACTTCGTGGAAAAACAGATTTACGTCATCTGCAAGAACTACTGGGACATTCATCATTGGCTGCGACCCAGCGCTACACCCATTTAGACCGTGAACAGTTGTTAAGTAGTTTAGAAGAGTTTCATCCGCTGTCGGATTCAAGCAAATAAGTGGAATTTCACCCCCTATTTAAAAATTTAAGGTCCCATTAATCATCCTAAATATTTTCATTTCAATCCTAGACATCTTAATGTTAGGTACAATCTTTGCTAAAAAATCCAATGCTTGGATCACATAAAAAAATTAAATTCTTAATGTATTTAAATATTTTGGTTGTTGTTTTATTAACATCTTCAATTGGTCTTACAGATTCAGGTTCAAATCTCTGCGAACCCTATTTAAAATCCAATAAAATAAAATCTGAAACTGGGTTAAAAAATAATATTTTAATTTTACCAATTTTAGATCAGGAATTAAACTTAGCTGTGTATTCAAACGATTTGGTGTCGAGAAACATCTCTTCCAGAAATGTCATACCTCTGTTTTCATACAAATATAAAACTCTAAAAAGTAAATTTATTAATCGCCTATTATTAAGATTTTTGGACGATCAAAAAAGTCTTACCGAAAAAGAGATTTGGTATATTTTATATTATTTAATATTCAAAGGAAAAGATATTAGAGAGTATGAAGTGAACATCGCCCTTGTTTTACTACTGTCAAATCCGTATTCAGAGAAAAGCGATAGATTCTTTAAAGCTTCAATCTATTTCTATATTCTAGCTTCTGAATTAGCAGATAACGAATTTGATAAAAGCTACTATTCTAGAATAGCATATCAAGCCGAAGACCAGTTGTTCAATTTAAATTAATTATTTTTGAAACCATCTTTACTGCTAATATTTATTTTTGAAAAAGAATTGTTTTGACCTATATTAGTAGAATTTTTAATTAACAACGTCGTCAAGACGTCTTCTTTTATATCGGACCAATTTTCTAAAACTAAATCAGGTTTAAATTCAGTGAATAAACTTTTTTGATCATCAAGAGCATTAACCAAAATAGTCTTTCCGCCCAATTTATATCCCACGTCTAGATCTCGCCACTTATCACCCGCAAAAATAGAATTTTTGATATTTACATTAAAATCAGACATCGCGTTTAAAGTTAAACCAGGATTGGGTTTACGTCGCATATGATTATGTAAATACGGAGCAGAGTAAAAATTTAAAATTCGAATTCCGTTTTGATTTAACTGAAATTGAATTTTATCATGAATTAATTTTAAGTTTTCAATTTGAACTGATCCACGTGTTAAACCGGATTGGTTCGTCGTCACGATAAATTCAAACCCTTGATCTCTAAATAGTTTTAACGCCGGAATTAAGCCTTCAAGCAAAACCACTTGATCCGGATCATTTAAATACCCAAAGTCTTTAATGATCGTGTCATCACGATCAAGGAATAGGATTTTTCTACTCTTTCGTATTGATCCTGAACTCATAATTTACAAACTCCATTTAATCTATTATTCTTTAAGTTTGCCTTTCAAATCTTAGAAAGTAATAAAGTGAGAACACAATAGAAGCCACTAAAGCCATAATTAATACTAAAAAACCATACCATATTGGCAGCTTGAATAACGAAATCATAAACAAAAGAAGTCCACCAGTAACAAAAATCTTTCCAGCAAAACGGTGGGTTTTCAACCAATTCACCTCAGAAGATATAGTCCAAGGAATGCGTATGCCAATAAAAAAATTCCGTTCTAATTTTCCAAAATAATTGCCTATAAATATCATGAATATGGCTAGTGCTGGAATAATAATATTAGCAAAAGCTCCGCTGAGTGGAAATTTAGCCTCTAAAATAACACCCAAATACACTGCCATTAGAAAAACTGTTATTCCTAGATTAAAAATTTTAATTAGATTTTGACTATTGTTCATCTCATAATTTTTTGGCGAGACTTTTGAGCTAAAACTTAAAAACAGAATTGTGAATAAATTTATTAAAGGAAGAAGTACAATATTAATGTATTTGTCACCATACTCGTCAGGACTTCCATGAATGTTAAAATGACTTGGGATTAGATCCGGCAAAGAGTCTATTTGTGTAAAAGCCCAACCAGTTGTTCCTATAATTAATATATAACTTAACCAGTTATTTTTTATTTTTTTTAACATTTTTTCCCCCAATCTCAAAAAAGTTTGCTGCAAGAGAGGCTACGTCCTCAAATACAGAAGTATGAATAGCATAAATAATAGTCTGCCCGTCTCTTTTAGATATAACCAAATCTGCATTTTTTAATTTATTTAAATGATGGGACAGCGAAGCCCCAGTTATCGAAAGATGTAGACCTATTTCACCCACACTCATTTCATTTTTTTTAAGAAGCTCTAGGATTTTTCTTCTATTCTGATCTGCTAGTGCTTCAAACACTTGTTGAATTTTCATACTTAGATATTCATCTAAGTATCAAATCATGTCAAATATAATAAAGAAAAATTTGACACCTTCGCTTCAAAGACGCCACTTTTCTGACTTTGACATCTAATTCTAGCTCTAAAGCCGAAATAAGCCTTAGAACACGGTCAATAGTCACTTTCTGTAAGCTACCAGATAAAATTCCAGTAATCGCAGATCTCGGCACGCCAGATCTTTTAGACAAATCCGCATGTGAGATATCTTCAAAATCCAAAGTTTTAATAATTGCAGATATAAGTTTCGCTTTTAAAATAGACTCAACAGCTCTAGACTCAGATATTCCTAATTTTTTAGAAAGTGATTTTGCTGATGTTTTTTTCATTTCAAAACTCCTTTTAATCTTTGTTTTGCCGTTTCGATATTTAACTTAGCGGTTTTCTCAGTTTTCTTTTTAAAGCAATGTATTAGATAAATAATTCGATAAATACCGCTTCTATCTTTAAATCGTAGTTCATATACTAAACTACCAATAGAAAACATTGGCCTTGAAAGTGGTAAAGATAATTTATGCCCTTCTTCAAGCCTTGCTAAAGCATCCGACAGATCTTCTTTGATATCCAAGGGAAGATCTTTAATCTCTTTTTGGCAAGGCTTTAAGATAAATATCACACCTTAATGTCTCATATTTAAGACATCGAGTCAAATTGTATATTTTAAAATATTTGGGGTGGGCCTACTTATATACTGTCTAGTTCACTCGCGTTCTTTGGGCGGCTTTGTTCAGTCCGCTTTGCTGGGACTTCCGTGCGCACGAAGGCCACATGCGAAGCTGTACAGCGAAGCATGCCGTAGCCCCCAGCGCTCGCTGGAACTTTTCTTTTTTTTAAACCTCAAATAACTGTTCAATAAAGTTTTCAAGCTCAAACGAACTTCGCCTTAAAACGGGTTCGATCTGGCTTAAGTTTCTAATACTATCGCATTCGTATAAAGATGTTTTCACAAAAATATCAAGATCCGGGGTCATTTCTAAAACCCCTTGAAGACTTAAAAATTTAAGTTCAAACATGGCTTTTAAGACGGACTTGTTTTTACATCTTTCGAGACTTCTTAAGGTGTGTAGAAGTAAATCAAAAACTCGGGTAGAGTCATCTAAACTTGAAATTTCAACTTTGTTTAAAATTTTTAAAAAATATAAGGCTAATTTTATTCGGTCATAGTCTGTCCTTAAAAGTGGAAAGTCGTAGACCATCTGAGCTTCATTTAAAAATAAAAATTCAGATTCAGTTTTTTTTGGAGCTGTTTGAAATTCTAGATAATTTAAGGGATCTAAAAGCCCCCCACCAAAGCGTTTTTTACTTTTTAAGGCGGACTTAGCAAACAAAGTGATTTTTTCGCCCGAAGATAAGATAGCCTTTATAATCAAGTCCGAGTCTTGAAAGGGAATCTTTTTTAAAACAATACCTCGAAGTTTTTGCATTCATTAAACCTTAGCACGAGGCTAGAAAGGTTCCTAACTCATATCAATTTAAAGCGGTTTAATTCACAAACGGAACCTGGCACCTTTTAGATCCCTTCTTTGTGCCTTTCTTTGTCGTCTAAACGAGTCACGATACCGCCGTCTAGGGTTGGGCGTCGTGCTAAGTGTTTTATGTCGTAACTGAAGGACGCTCCGTTAATACCGGCGGTCTGCCATTCTGGGCCCATGCGGATAGCGTCGACGGGACAAGCCTCTTCACAGAAGCCACAAAAGACACAACGTAAGATATCAATTTCGTAGTGAATTGGGAATTTTTCAACTTCCGGGTCCGTGTGTTCAGACGCTACAATTGTAATGCAGTCTGCGGGACAGTTGGTCGCACATAACATACAGGCTGTGCAACGAAGTGATCCGTCTTTTTTAACAGTTAAAATATGATTGCCCTTAAATCGTGGACCATATTCATAAACTTCTTCAGGGTAATTTAAAGTTGGCATTTTCTTTTTGTTGCTTAAGTTTCTAAGCATGACTTTAAAAGTAAAACCCATTCCTTTTAATATTCCAGGCAAGTACCATTTAGAATTTAAATTTTCTCGTTTAACGACTACAGTGCTCATAGAACGTGTCTCTCTTTGGCCATCTCGTTGAATTTACGTTGTTTAATTAATGCATCTGGTTCAAATTTCATTTCACAAAGGTCCACGAATTCTAAGATATCGATGGCCCCTCTGACTAATAAAATTCCCTTTTTTACTTTGCGTTCAGTATTATTGTAATTGGTGAACGTTCCGTTTTTTTCAAAGAATGTTTTTGCAGGCACTAAAATTGAACCTTCAGGCATTTGAAACAACTGGGTTGTTGTTTGTGAACCCACAAATATTATTTTTTTACCTGACGCATTTAAGCTTTCAATGATTTGATCATAATCAGGATAAACAAAAATATTTTCAGGAGCAAAAACCACAATGGTTTCAGCGGCAGAATTATTTAGTTCAGATAACTTTTTCATCGAACTGAAACTTTTAAGTAAACCCTTCGTATTTGGGTTTTTATCCCCACGTTTAAGTAAGCCATCAAAACTATCAAATGAGTCTACATTGTTCTGCCAGTAGTAAATGTCAGACTTTGCATTGGCACTTTTAATAAAAGTATTAAGGCCTGAATACTCTTCATTGGTGTTTTGACCCGTTAAAACAAAGGCCACTTTTTCAGATGAAGAAAATATATTTGATAATTCAAGTTCAACATCTTTAAAATTCACCGGCATTGGTGTGCCGTTTTGAATTTTCATAAATGTTTTAATTCTAGATTTATGATTGGCGAACTTATAAAGGGGGCGACCTTCGTCACACATCCAATATCCGTTAACAGACGCATCTTCAACGGGCTTCACTCTGAATAAACCTTCATTGTTGTAATACACTTTTACGCTGCAACCTGTAGAGCAGCCAGGACATGTAGTTTCAACGTCTTTTAAATACCACACGCGCTGCTGGAATCTGAAATCTTTAGATGTTAATGCACCCACAGGACAAATGTCTACTGTGTTCATGGCATAATCATTTTCTAATTTCTTATCCCCAAAGGTCCCAATTTCGCTGTGATCTCCGCGATTAAAAATTCCAAGCTCGTTAGTCTTAGTCACTTCGTCAGTGAACCTGACACAGCGAGAACACAAAATACAGCGTTCAGAATCTAGAACAATCTTTTCGCCTAAATCCACCACTTTACTTTTTTTAACCTTAGACTGAGACATGCTGGAATCATGCTGACCATACTTCATGTATTGTTCTTGTAAACCACACTCGCCCGCCTGATCACAGATAGGACAATCCAAAGGGTGATTGATCAAATGAAAATCCATACCCCAACGAACAGTGTCTTTTACTTTTTCAGATTGGTTCGACACTTTCATGCCTTCGGTCACAACTGTGTTACATGCGATTTGTAATTTTGGATTGCCTTCAACTTCAATCATGCAAAGCCGGCACACACCAGCAATAGATAAAGCCGGATGCCAGCAGTAGTGGGCAATGTCTTGTTCAGACTTTTTAAAAGCTTCGATGACTGTAGAGCCGTCCTTAACTTCAATTTCGTTTCCATTAATCGTAATCTTAGGCATGGATCATTTCCCCCATCGGAGCTCGGCCTTCAAGAATGTATTTTTCAAATTCGTCCCTAAATTTAGAAACAAAACTTATTGCAGGTAGAGCCGCAGCATCAGACAAGGCACAGATTGTTTTACCTTTCATTTGTTCAGCTACTTTTAAAATTAAATTTAAATCTTCAATGCGACCTTGGCCTTTGACAATGCTTTTCACCACTTTGTCTAACCAGCCTGTGCCTTCACGACAAGGTGTGCACTGACCACAGCTTTCGTGATGATAAAAGTGCATCACTACACCAAGTAAATCCACCATACTATGGGAGTCATCAATGATGATCACAGCCCCTGAGCCCAACATACTTCCTTTCGCTGCTAAATCTTCATAATCCATTTTAGCAGACAAACATTCCTGCGCAGTTAATACCGGAGCTGAAGATCCACCTGGGATTACGGCTTTAAGTCGTCGACCTTGTTTAAGTCCACCGGCAAGTTCAATTAAATCCATAAGCGAAGTTCCAAGTGCGACTTCAAAATTTCCTGGTTTCATTACAGATCCACTGACGGAAAATAATTTTGTTCCGGACGATTTTTCTGTCCCCATGGATTTATAAAACGCAGCACCCTTATCTAATATAGGAATCACGGCCGCTAAAGTTTCCACGTTATTTACAATGGTTGGTGATTTTAAGTACCCTTGCACTGCAGGAAATGGTGGTTTTAATTTAGGCTGACCTTTTAATCCCTCAAGTGACGAGATCATTCCGGTCTCTTCACCGCAGATGTAAGCACCAGCTCCAACGTAAATATCCATGTCATGGGTGAATCCAGAACCTAAAATGTCTTTCCCCAAGTAACCCGCATCGTACGCTTCTTTTAAAGCTTGTGTGACAACGCGAATACTTTCGTCGTATTCCCCGCGAATATAAATATATGATTTGGGAGACTTAATAGCGAACGCTGAAATAATCATACTTTCAATTAATTGGTGAGGAGCCCGCTCCATCATCATGCGATCTTTAAAAGTTCCAGGCTCGCCTTCGTCTGCATTACATAAAAGATATCTCGTGTTGTCGTTGTTAGGTAAAAAGCCCCACTTCACACCGGTAGGAAACCCTGCCCCACCGCGACCACGAAGACCCGAAGCTTTCACTTCGTTGATGATCTCTTGCGGTTGCATCTTTAACGCTTTTCTTAAAATTTTATAACCGTTATTGGCTTCGTAGCCTTTTAAATAACGGTATTCATCTAAGTGATAAAATTCTGTGAGTAGTTTTATTTCTTTAGCAGCCATTCGTCTGTCGCCCTTATTTTTTAGCCAGTTTGTGAATTGTACTTATTGCTGAATCATGATCTAAATTTTCGTAATAATTGTCCCCAATTTGCATCATAGGGGCGTTGTGACATGCGCCTAAACATTCCACTTTGTTCACTGTCACTAAACCGTCAGCGCTGATTTGTCCGTACTTCACATCAAAGGTTTTACAGATATGATCTGCAAGCTCTCGCCCGCCGTTCATCGCGCATGATAAGTTCGTGCACACTTGGACATGAAGTTTTCCAACTGGAATCTTGTTGAACATCGTATAGAAATTTAAAACTTCGCTGATATGAGCTTCTGGAATTTTTGAAATTTCAGAAAATTCAGTGACTGATTTCGGTGGAACCCAACCATAAATATTTTGAATACAAAACAGCGCAGGAATGATCGCCGAGTAATGATGCTCGTAGCGTTTAAGTTCAGATAAAATAAATTCTTTTTCTTTAGGTCCAATCCAGGTTTTACCAGATCCTTCTTTTGCACCTGAAATTTCTGCTACGTTTGAATTTGAATTTCCAAAGCGACTTGTCTCTATCGTGTCTACGCTACTCATCGGTCTAACTCCCCGGCAATGACATTCATACTTCCTAAAACAGCAACCACATCAGCAACCAATGCTCCGGTGATTTGCTCCGGAAACGATTGATAAATTGGAAAGCAGGGTGGTCTGACTTTGACTCTGTAAGGCTTTCCGCTGCCATCACTGACAATGTAAAAACCTAGTTCACCATTCGCCCCTTCATGAGCCAAATAGGTCTCGCCCACTGGTGGACGAAGACCATGAATCACCAACATAAAGTGATTCATCAAACCTTCAATGTTTCCGTAAACATCTTTCTTTTCTGGTAAAACAATATTTTTATCTCGGATGGTGTAATCCCCTTCCGGAATATTTTTTGCGACCTGCCGAATGATTTTAATGGACTGACGCATTTCTTCAACGCGGACTAAATAACGATCGTAAAGGTCGCCCGTAGTTCCCACAGGAATATCAAAATCTAAATTATCATAACCATAATAGGGCTGGGCTTTTCTTACATCGTAAGCCATACCGGTTGCTCTTAGTAATGGGCCCGTATAGCCCCAACGAATCGCTTCTTCAGTTGTGATCGGAGCCACACCTGACGTTCGCTGAATAAAAATCTTGTTGCCAGTGACTAAGATATCAAGTTCTTGGATTCCTTTTTCAATCTTGTCGCAAGTTTCTAAAACCTCTTTATGCCAATTAGCCGGGGGCTCTTGGGCCATCCCACCAATTCGTGTTAGCGACACGGTTAAGCGGGCCCCGCACAATTTTTCAAACAGTGTGTAAACCATTTCTCTGTAAGTAAATAAATGAAAAAATCCAGTCAATGCACCCAAGTCCACAGACGCAGCCCCAATACATACAATGTGATCGATAATTCTAGACAGTTCACATAAAATAACCCTTAAAGCTTGGGCTTTCGGTGGAATTTCAACACCTAAAAGTTTTTCAACCGTGGCACAGTAAGCGACGTTGTTGATTGGCGCTGAACAGTAATTCAAACGATCCGTGTAGGGAATGACTTGGTTGTAGGGATGGGTTTCGGCCATCTTGTCAAAACAACGATGCAAGTAACCGATTTCAACATTGGCTTTGGCGATTTTTTCACCGTCTAAGGCCACCATGACTCGTAAAGTTCCATGGGTTGCCGGATGAGATGGACCAATATTAAGAGGCACTAAATTTTCGCCGCCAATGTCTGCATTTTTATAACTTGGATCGAAGTGTACGGGCTGAGACTGAGACAAGTGCTGCTGTTGATCCGCATCGTAAGTTTTTTGCAGTGGATGACCTACAAATTCTTCATGAGTTAAAATTCGTCTTAAATTCGGATGATTTTTAAAGTGAACACCAATTAAATCGTAAGCTTCACGCTCAAACCAATTGGCCCCCTTCCAAACAGGGGTTATGGATTCAACCGTATCGCCTTCAGCCACTTGAGTTTTTACTCTTAAGCGTTGATTCATGGATGACGAGTAAAGTTGGTAAACCACATCAAATCTTTTTTCTCTTTCGGGGAAGTCCACCCCACAAAGATCCATCATGAAATCAAATTTCATCTGACGAAGGGACTTCATTACAGGTAAAATATCCTTTGAATCTACATAAAGAATTTGGTCCCCAAACTGAACCTCTTCACGAATAGATTTAGCAGCACCATCTTGTATTAATTTATTTTTTATTGCTTCTAGTTCCACTGTCCCAACCTTTGCCAAACCCTTGATAAAAATAAAAATTATTTATTTAAAAAATCCATTAAAATAAAAATACACTTAGAGTGTTTTTAAAAATTCTGGTCTTTTCCAGACTTTACGCCAAGGTCTTGGATGATTGGTTTCGATCATGCGTTGAATCGTCATCACGCCGTCCATCACCGCTTCTGGTGTTGGAGGACAACCTGGTACATAAGCATCAACCGGAATAATTTTATCAATTCCTTGAAGCACATGATAGGCTCGGTAAAAACCACCTGAACTTGCACAAGCCCCCATTGATAAAACATATTTAGGTTCAAGCATTTGCTCGTAGACATTAACTAAAACAGGAACCATTTTTTCTGTGATCGTACCGGCCACAATTAAAAGGTCCGCTTGACGTGGAGAGAACCTTACGACTTCTGCACCAAATCGAGCCAAGTCATATTTAGGTCCCATCACAGACATAAGTTCAATTCCGCAGCACGCTGTTCCATAAGGCAAAGGCCAAAGAGAATTTTTTCTTCCCCATGCCACCAAGGCATCAATTTTTGTAGTTAAAGCAAATTGACTCGCTTGAGATTCTAAATCTAGATCTTGTAAAGATTTTTTACGACGTTCATCCATCAGTTGGTGTCCTTGTGCATTTCTCAATATGTTTTTATTAACATTACACAAAAATTCGTGACGTCAAAAGTAAAAAGAAAAGATTAGAACCTGTTTCAAATAAGGTTGAATCTGTAAGCTGTTCTAAATATAGTCCAATGATGCCTTTGAAACCGAAGAAAAACATATCCCACAAGTGGCTAGAGCATCCTTTTATTCACTATATTAAGATCTATAAAGGATCTTTTGCGCTTGGAACCATCGCCTTAGTTTTCACGAATGCATTTGATATTTTAAGCCCCTACTTGATTGGTAAAATCATTGACGCATTGGCTACGGCCACATTTAAAAGTTTGTCCTTAGATTTATTTTTGTTGCTCTGCGTTTCTTTTGGGACCGCTCTGTTTAGATACTTATGGCGAATATATTTTGGCTACTTTCATCACAATGTGGCCGCGGACTTAAGAAAGACTTTATTTAGTAAAATGCTAAATTTGGGCCAAGACTTTCACCACAAAGTTCCAACCGGCGAAAAGATGACCTTGATCACACAAGATGTTGATAATTTTCGCATGGGTATTGGGCCAGGGCTTTTGATTTTTTTTGATGCTATCATTTATGTTATCGCGATTATTCCGCTGATGATGATGATTGATGTGCATTGGACTTTGTACTGCTTGGCCTTGATGCCTCTTGTTCCCTTTGTTGTTTACAAACTTGAAAGCTTGCTGACCCTAAGTTACAGAAATCTTCAAGATCAGAACGGCGAGATGACCAGCTTTTCTCAGGAAACAGTTTCGGGAATTAAGGTCATTAAATCTTTGGGATTAAGTCGCCTGAGGTCGCATTTATTCCATCCTACAAATAAAAAACTTCAAGATTACGGCATCAAAGTCGATAAAATCGAATCGATTTTTGGACCCACCCTAGAGTTTTTTATGATGATCGGGACCGCCACATTACTTTTTGTGGGTGCAAAAAAAATGGTGTCAGGTGAAGTCAGCGTCGGACATTTTTTTGCATTTTATCAGTACTTACAACGCATGATTTGGCCTATGACCGCCCTTGGATTTTCATTCATGATGTACAAAGAGGCGGACTCGTCTTTTGACCGGATCAAGAACGTTTTAGAAAAAGACGATTGGATTGACGATGGACATGTTGACGTTACGAAAGGCAAAACCCTTCAAGTTAAAAACTTAAGCTTCAAATATTTGACACATCCAATTGAAAATAAAATATCTGAGTTGGACAACATCACCGAAAATATGAATTTAAAAACTCATTCGGAATGGACATTAAAAAATATTAATTTCACCCTAGGTGCTTCTGAATCCATGGCCATTGTCGGATCTGTGGGATCGGGCAAATCCACTTTGGTACAATTGCTTGCAAGACATTTACCCACGACCGAGGGACAAATTTTTTATGATCAACATCCGATTGATGAAATTAAAAAATTTGACTATCGAAAAATCACGGCCCTTGTGCCCCAAAAAGTATTTTTATTTAAGAAAAGCATTGAAGATAATATTTTAGATTTTGCGGACGCAGATTTAGCTAGCAGTTTTAATACGACTTTAAATACGGATTCGAAAAATAAAAATACGAATGCACTAGGACAAACTCTTTCAGATGATCTTTTAAAACAAGTCCACATCGAATCTGAAATTAGTAGCATGCCATTAAAAGCGAAAACCTTACTTGAAGAGAACGGCCAGGGTCTATCCGGGGGTCAACGCCAGCGTCTAACATTAGCGAGGGGATTGGCTTTAAATCCCCAGTGGTTGATTTTAGATGACACGTTAAGTGCGGTGGATATTGAAACAGAGCAAAAAATTATTTCTAACTTAAAAGAAAAGAAAAAATTAAACCAAATGAATTTTATTATTTGTTCTCACCGGATTCAAAGTTTGGACTGGGTGGATAAGATCTTAGTTTTAGATCAAGGCCACATTGTAGATATTGGGGATCATAAAACTTTGTATGCAAGGTGCGCGATTTATCGGGGGCTTTATAGCTCACAAAAAGAAAGCTCTTCAGTAAGCTCTGAATCTAAGCCATCATCTTCGCAATTAGATAAATCAAAAGAAGGTTTGATATGAGCTCTAAATTCAGTTCAGCCAGGAAAGACCTTAAAGATTATATTTTATTTATGCTTAATTACTCTAGGCCCTACAAATTAGCTTTGTATGGCCTGGTGGTTTTAATTTTAGTTTTTATTATTTCTGGACGCTTGATTCCTTTAATATTTGGTTGGGCCGTGGATTATGGGATCGAAGATAAAAATATTAATTATATTTATTACTGCGGTTTTGCACTTTTAATCAGTAATGCCTTAAGGGCGATTTTATCTTTTTTAATTTCATTTCAATTTCGTTACATTGGCCAAAAAATACTTTTTGAAGTCAGACGAGATCTTTTAGACCATGTTCAAAAAATTAAGATTTCTTATTTTGATAAGAATTCGTCGGGGCGAATTGTGACTCGCATTGCTCACGACAGTAAAAGCTTAGGGGATTTATTTTCAGATGGACTATCTGGGGCCTTCATTAATGTGATCGAAATATTTTCAATCCTTGGGGCCTTGTTTTATATTTCGTGGCCTATGGCTTTGACAGTGGTTCTAATTTTACCCCCGGTGCTGTGGGCGGCGGGAATCTTAAGCGAGAAGATCCGTGAGCAGTTTATTTATATTAAGTCTAAATTATCTCAGATCAACGCCTTTAGTGCAGAAAATTTAAATGGGATTCAGATCATTCAACTTTACGGCGGCGAAGATCTGATCACTAAAAACTTTAATCAAAGTGTCGATGAATATAAGGATTTACAACTAAAGTCTGTGACTTACTTTGCGCTTCTTTGGCCCGTGGTTGAATTCTTTCAAGTGTTTTCAATCCTTATAAGTTTATGTGTGGGGCTATATCTTTTTAATTTAAAAGCGATCACCATAGGAGAAATCGGGGCATTTATTTTAATGCTTCAAGGTTTTTTTAGGCCATTAAGATTTATCTTAGAAAAATACAATCAAATCCAAAATGGAATCACTAGCTCGCAGCGGATCATTCGTCTTTTTGATGAAGAGACTGAAGATGGAACCGTGGAAACAACAGACACTATAAATAAAGCCACACGTTTAGATGTCGTTCGCACAGATTCAAAGAATAAAAATAATCAAAATTTAAAACTTGATTCTGAATCTGCCATTGAAGTTAGAAACTTAAGTTTTTCATATGATAAAAAAGTCGATGTGCTGAAATCTGTCAGTTTTAAAATTAAACATGGAAGTAAAAATGCAATTGTGGGCAGGACAGGAAGTGGTAAGACCACCTTGGTGTCTTTACTTCAAGGGTTTTACTCAACAGAAAATCAAAGCATCTTTATTGAAGGTCAGCCCATTGAAAGCTTTTATGTATCAGAATTAAGAAAGAAGCTTCTTGTTGTTCGACAAGAAGAATTTATTTTTAAAGGCACGGTCAGATCTAATATCGCTATCGGAAACAAAGACGCATTACACACTGGGCTTGATGATCAATTGAAAGACGTTTTAAAACTTGTAGGATTAAATTTAAATTTAGACGATGAGATCGACGAGATGGGGGCGAACTTAAGTGCCGGAGAAAAGCAATTGATCGCTTTAGCCCGAGTCATGATCTACGACCCTGAGATTGTGATCCTAGACGAGGCCACATCAAACATTGATTCTGTATCTGAACAGAAAGTCTTAATGGCTTTTGATAAAGTCTTAGTGGGCCGGACATCCATCGTGATTGCCCACAGACTTACAACCGTCTTGAAGTCTGATCAGATTTTAGTTTTAGAACAAGGGAAATTGATTGAGTCTGGAAGGACTTTGGATTTGATAAGTAATAAAGAGTCTGTATTTAATGGATTTTATAATGAGTTATTGTAAAAAAATATAGTTAGGCTTCACCCTGAATCTTTTTAAGATACCATTCAGTATGGGACGAAATATCGAGGTCTTCACAATTCTTTAAAATTTCAAGACATGGCCGCATGATATCAAAAGAGTCTTGATGCTCTGTTGCGCACATCATTGCAAGCCAGTATTTTTTATTTTGAATCAACTTCATTACAAAATTAGGGTCACTGTCGTAGTACTCATGTATATAAAACCAAAATGGAGTTGTACCGGGAACATCAGGATCTTTGTCGGAAGACTGAGTTGCGATTTTTTCTAACCAATCTGATAAATTAAAATCTTCTTTGGCCATATTCAAGACTTCATAAAATCTATTTAGAGGCTCACAATCTAAAATGCCATTTAGAAAACCGCCTGCAACATGATGGCCTGAAATATGCTTTTCAAGAATTAATTTAGCCGTAGAGTTAAAATCAGGAAGCTGGTGATCAATTAGCTCGTCTCTGAATGAATAAGATTGTCCAATATATTTTGAGCATGCATTCTGAAAAACAGAGTGTTTTGTATCCAAATTGGCTAGACAGTAATTAAATGTTTCAATATCAATTTTGTTGTTATCTAAAAGCTCTATTGATTTTTTTATAAGTGGGACGTGATTTTGCTCAATCAAGGATAATATTAATTTTGAATCAAAAAAATCCTTAAATACATCCTTAACAACTTCGGAAGATGACTTGAAAATCTTAATAGTGATTTTATTTATTTGCTCAACACCCTCTTTTTGTGTTGTCGATGATAAATAATTAAAAAATTCTTTCAAGCTAGTTTTTAGAACTGATTTATCAATATTAAGAGATTGTAATACCAAAATCCTTTCCAAATAGTCCTGCGAAACCCAATTTACATTCCAATGATAGTACCACTCTGCGTCTTTGGTGCAATCCTTTACAAGGTTTACACACCGAGAAACCACTTCAACTAAAATTGGCAAAAAGATAGGATCTACAATCAAGGTAGGATTAAATATTAGATCATTTAATTGTTTTAGATATTTTAAAATTAAATGAATATCTTGTTTATTTAATTTTAAATTTAGTTGGTTTTCAATATTATTTAATACAAGCCTCAACGATTCATTGTTTTTCATATTTATAGCTCCGAGTAAGTTAGCAAATTAACATGAATTGCAATAATAAATATTAAGTTATGAAACAGGCTTTGTTTTAATGACACCCATCAAATTAACAGTTCCATTGCTATTTTTGACTTCTTTGTACTCGATTTCAAAGTATCTAATTTTGTCCGTAAACATTTCATTTGAAGTATCAAATCCACCTACTTTGGCAAAGTCATTGGCATTGGCATCTTTAATTTGAACAAAAGTTTTATTTGTTAAAAGATACACTTCACTTTTTGTCACGATTATTAAATTATCACCGAATAGCTTAAAGGCCTCTTTCCAATTGTTGTTCGTCGGATCAAAAGGAAGCTTAAGTGTGCGAAAATAAAAATCAGCTTTGTGCTTACCGATCGCTATTTTCTCTTTATTGTTATGACTTAAAACTTCAATTTCAAGAACGCTAAAATTAGTATCAACTGTATTTAACTTTTCATATGAATAGCTTCCACCCAGCCCGTCCCCGCTCCAGGTTCGAAAAAAAACTCCTTTATTCCAGAATCTGTTTTTAAAATAAGGAGACATTTGACCAGTATCGCTCATTATTTGAACTTTATTAGAGTAGTAAAAAAAACTTAAAGTTAAAAGAACAGTTATAATATAAAAGTAGGATTTTAAATTTTGCATTAATGTCATTCCTAGTTAAATGATAAAATACTTAGCGGTACTTATAAAGTTTCAACTTAAAATTTTAACCTAAATCATCTACTTAAAGTAACTGCTTAAATTATCTATCTAAAGTTTCTATCTGAATTGTCTATGAGCTTAAATTACATTACAAGCAAAAATAATTTAATTATTTTAGATATTAAAACTTTGCCCAGAGTCTTGAAGAAGACCCTTCGTTTGACTTAATTTTGACTTAAATTAAACTAAATTTAAATCGTTTTTTAAAATTAATATAATTTAATTAGATCGGGGAAAAAATTGAGAATTTTCAATTTGTATACAAAGTTTGGCCTGTTGAAATTTTTTTTTGGCTTATTACTTATTGTTTTTACTTTTTATAATTTAATTTCAAGTCCAAGTTTAAATATGTATTTTTACCTTTCCGCGCTATTTACTTTTCTATACATAATTGAAAAACTGACATTTTATACAAAGATGAATTTAGTTCAGTTTACGAAGAATATAGTGATTACATCTTTAGTTCAGATGGTTCTAGTCGCTTTTATTTTTATTTTAAGTTTATTAATAAGATTTGGTTTGATTTTCACTTTAGAGCTTAATTTAGTAAATTTAGATTCTTTGACTCATTTAATATTAACCTCTAGTTTTATCTTGATTGCTATTATTTTTAAGGCATCAAGTCAGTATTATCCCAATATAAAAGGTATAGATAATTTCGGTGGCTTAAGTCCAGAACCTAAACAGAAAGATAAAAAATTAGTGGATGATACCCATCTTTATATGTCTGACGATCCTGATTTTAAACTCTGTATTACTGGGCCAACAATTGAAATTTTTTGGTACGGTCGGCATTTTTCTAAGTACGATTACATTCAACAGGCCATGACAAAACCGGATTGGTTAGAAGGAAAAAAGCCACTTAAATTCAGAAGAAATCTAAAAGATTCTACTTTAGATGAATTCGAGCTTAAACATCAGATTAAACTGCCCTCGTTAGTTCGTGAACTATTTAAAATATATAACGGTGGGTCTTTGCCGACGTATTGGGTGCCTAAATTTAAATCGGCCAAGGTCAATATGGATGACTGGACGTCTGCTTTTGCTAATGACTACAATGACATTCGCCCACTTGAAGATTGGAAGACACTTCTTCAGCAATTTGAGGAGTATGAAGACTTAGAAGCCTATTCTGAAAGTGACATTAAACTTATTAAAACTTACGATAAAATATTTGTTCTTACAAATCGATACGAAGATCATACGTTACTAGATTTTAGAGACAGCTCTGAAAATCCAAAGGTCTTAATCGCTGATATAGAGTTTCCTGCGATCAAAGCCAGAGTTCAATTTGATTCGTTTGATGATTTTTTTAAAAGCTTACGCGCAGAATATATCCGAGATGATTCAAGACTAAATACTAAAAATAAACCTGATCAAACTAATCTAATACTTAATCAATTCTGGGCCTGGACTGCAGATTCTAAATCAAAAGTTGCAACCGCAAGGGATTGGGAATCTATCGAAGCTAAATATTCTGTTTTAATACCTACTTATCTTAAAGATCTGTATTCATTTTCTGATGGAGGGCCTTTAAGTTTAGGATCATTTGAAATTAATAACAAAAAATGCAAAGTTCCTAATGACTATTTGTTTGAAACTAAAAATATTATTTCACTTTATGATTTAGCGGATCAATTGCACTTTGAAGATGAAAAAGAACATTGGAGCGTTTTATATCCAAACTCAAAAAAAATGCTGGTCATCGCGGCCCATTTTGATTGTGCCTTGATCTTGGATTACTCTAAAAAACTTAATGAAAATGAAAACGACACCACCACAGAAAATTTAGTAAATCCTAAAGTTTTATTAATAGAAAGCCTTGATTATCTTGCCCCAATAACAGAAGTTAATGGCATTGAAATTCCGGCAAATAAAAATAGTCTTGAATTTAAATCAATTGAAGCTTTTTTTAAACAAAACTTTCAATTTAATAACTCTTGGGAAAAGCCCATGATTGGGGACCAAAGTATTAGCCCCTTAATCCCAACAGTCGATAATTTTTGGCTTAACTATCAAGGCTTATCTATTTCTAGCTTAGATTTGACCACGCAACTTAAAAAAGAAATTCAATCTGTTGAAAAAAAGTTTAAATTTAAGTTTCCAAATTTATTGGAAGAAGCCTTTGAATTACAAAATGGAGGAATGCCTGTATTTAATTACATACCGCCAACAATTATAAATCCCCATGGATATTTAAATTTAAAACCTGAATATAAAAATTGGGTTGAACTGTTTCAAATTGGACTGCGTCCTTTGGAAAATATAACAACAGTTGAAAAGCTGTTAGAGAACATTGAAATCCTGCCAAAAAGTAGTGAAGAGCACATACAATATGATCAAGTCATAGTTTTGGAGTTTGATTCTAAATCTTCACGCGGGGTAGGCTTGGATTATCGTGAGTTTAGGTATAGCCCAAACGCAGGTATTTCCTCGTCAAAAGAAAATCCTGATTTGATTATTTTTAGAATTGATGAAGAAAAACGATTTATTAAAGACAGTTACTTAAGCCAATTAAGTTTATTAAGAAAAAAGATTTAGTTTTAATTTAGTTTTAATTTAGCTTTAATTTGATGTTAGGGATTTACAACACCTCTTTTTCATTTTGAGTTGAAGGGATCTAGGATAATAACAGAACTCAGCTCGCGGATATTATATATAAAATTATTATAAGTTAAAACTAATAAAACCCTGTAAGTTATCCTTACAAGGTTTTATTTAGTTTTTATATAAGAACTTGTGAAGACTACTGACAATTAAAAGTAGCGCACGTGTAGATCGTCCCGATAAATGCGCCTTGAGGCGGTATCATAGAACCAAAAAATGTAATCCGATTTGTCAGCTGATCGTATTGGTATCCATTGGTGGCGTTATTAGGAATTGGATTATTACTATTTATTCCTTCTACATAAACCTTTAGGTTACTTATAGCTAGCGCATCTAATGTTTCGCTTAAAGTGAAAAAACTTGCTAGAGATGAAATCGTATCCCCAAGCAAAGATAATGAAGGACCAAAAGGACTGCTCTTACTTAAAACTAAGCCGCCCGCTTGAACCGCCATGTAGGCTTGAAAATAACCGATACCATTTCCAGACGTATTTGATGCTGAATTCAATCCATCGAATGAAGCGGCTGATAAATATACAGGAATATTCGAAGAATTTGGCAAATCTTCAATCGCGTGAACTGATACTGTCGCCGTTGAAACCAAAGGTAGAACAGGAACCGCATGATGCGACTTCAAAGCATTCAAATAACTTCTGACTGAAGTCAAATGATCTGCAATAAAAAGGTTGTTATTTACGACCAATACTATTGGTGCATAACTTGGATTGGAATTGATAAAAGTACTTCTTAAAGATCCAAGTGTTGAAGTCGTACTACTTCCACCTCTGTTAGAACCGTATAGTGCAGTGGACGTCGTAGCTGGCAATATTATATCGTTAGGCAAAGGTCCATCACCTTCATCACCTAGATGAATCACAGCTAAATGTGAGTTAGGACGTGGAAACTGCTTAGCTGGATCAGGATAAAACTGCTTCATGTTTCTAATAACAGTTTCTGCAGATTCAATTCCACGCTCATCACCAGTTCCGTTAAGGCCTGCAACAATATTTTTTTTGAACTTATCAATCATTTGGGTCTTAGTTAAGTTTGATGACGCTAAAATATGGTCTGTTCCTTGTGCAGGCGTTCCATTACCAACTGTAGCTTTAAGTTGAGGAGCCGGATCATTTGCTGGCGCATCTGGATCAGTTGTTCCTGCGATTTGCACTTGAGTTTGAAAACCCACGCCCCCGTTTACACCACAATTATTTCCAAAACCACAGCGGAACTCTTTTGGTGTTAATCCTGTTTCTGTTGATATATAAGCCCCACTTGCATATTCGGCAGCGGTGCAAGTTTTAGTAGTGAATGGGGACGCGATTAATTTGCAATTAACAGCTGTTCCAAAAGCAGAAGTTTTAGTCACTGCGACTCTGAAGTCAAAACCCTTATCATAGAACAGACTTATAAAGTTTTTAAAGTTGTTAAATAGATCCTGTTGCTCTTGTGACATCGATCCCGAATCATCAATAACAAACAAAATATCAATTTTAATATCTGCATTTGTTGATTGTTTGAACTGATCTAGAGATGGAAGCACCGATATTGAACCGCTACTTGCCCCACACCCATTTAAAAATGGGATTAAGAGAAACATCGCTAAATATTTAATTTTAAAAATACGTTCCATTTTAAGACCTCGCACATTTTTATTAACTGAGTATATTCGGTGGATTTATCAGAAAAGTTAAGACTTAAGCCTGGCTTTAGATTAAAAAGGTACAGAATGACGTATTTTGAAACACCATCCGCCTCTATTTGAGATATACATATATACAAAAATCTAGACTCTTAAATTAGACGAAATATAATAAAAACTTAATTTGTAGAAACTAGTTTTTCTGTTACACCTTCTGCATTCTGAATATGCTGCTTAATTCTGACTAATTCGTCCTTCATAAATTGGAAATCTTTTGTGCCAAATTTAATTCTAATTTGATCCATTGATTTATTTAAAGCGTCAGGCTCGATATTATCGATTAATGCAAATTTAAACATATCGCTTAATACTTTTTTATTTAAGTCGTCAAAAATTTTCATTTTTTCAATTTTATCTAGAATTGATTTTTGAATAAGTTCATTGTCAGCTTTGACATAACCATATCTTCGTAATGTCATAAAGCTATTCACTCTTTTTTGTAGATCAAAAGTATTCGAACTATTTTTATAATTCATTATTTGTTTTAACATAAAGTGAACTCGCGAACAGAAATGATTAAATCCCATTCCTATATCACACTCTTTAAAGTCTTCATTGCGGTTAATCACGGATTGAAAAGCCAATTTGTTTTCTGGCAAATCATTTAACAATAAATCAAATTCCATATCAATTAAGTTATCCATATTGGCTAGTCGCCCTTCAAATCTAAATTTATTTGAAATATCGGATAACTTAGGAAACTCTAAACTGTGGACCCCTAATTTATTTTCAAGACTGGCCAGCTTAACTGCTTTTTCATTTAAACTTCTCATCAAATTTAAATCAGTTTGATTTTTAATCTTCAGATACGTCAAAACTTTTTTATGTATAGGCTCATTAGCTCTGGAAATAAAATGGGTTCGTTCAATAGGCTGACTGGACATTAAAATTAAACTGTCCCCAACCCCGATCTCATAAACCTCATAATGATTAAAATTGTTAACGACGGATTCAAGAATAGCCTTAACGACTATATTGTCTGAATCATATCTTTGAAACCACATGGCTAAAATACCATCGTCGGTTAATTTTGATTTCGCTAGTTCAAGAAAATCATTCGTGAATAAATTTTCAACCCCTGTGACCCATGGATTTGATGGTTCAGTGACAATCAGATCGTATTTATTTTTATATCTAGTGAAGTGTCGAAAGGCGTCAGTGTGAATAAAATTAATTTTTTTATGATCATCTGCCTCAAAGTTAGCGCCCTTTGTAAATTTTCTTGCTTGAAGAAGCTCATAAGAAATTTCAAGTAAATCTATAGATTTAACTTTTTTACTTTGCGCCAGCACCCCCGCAGATAGTCCTGTACCAAAACCCACCACGGCTGTTTTCATATCTTCAGATTTTTTAGAAAAAAAGTAGGGCAAAGCCCCGGTAAAGTACATAGTCGAAAAATCACCCAAAGTGTCCCCATCAGATTTTCCATTCATAATGACGGCAACACTTGTTTCTAGACCCAAAGTCTTTAGTGTCTCTTTTGTCGATTGTTCACTTAAAACTTTAGGATATTTTAGAATTGAGACCGTAGAGTTTGGACCATCATTGAAAAACTGCACTTCTTTTAAATCGTCTTTGGTTAAATTAAATAAACCTTTAAACATAGTATTATCTGGTGTCACTTTTCTGAAAACACCAACGATGTGATTCGTTCGATCCCATTTAGGAAATAGGATAAAAACAAACACTAAGGCCGCCACTAAGCTAAATTTCTTTTTATTTTCTATTAACGAAAAACTAGCTGATAAGGCCGCAAGTATCAGTATGTTTAATCTAAACGTCATTTCTAAATTCACAAAATACAAAAGTAAGTATCCAAAAAATATTCCACCGACGGCGGTTCCGATGGTGTTAAAAGAATATAAATACCCACATTTTTTACCGTAGTCTTCACCGGTTTTATCCAACAACGAATAAGCAATGGGTAGAACTTGGCCTAGGAAAAAAACTGGTAGAAAAAATATAATAAAAAACATGATAAGTAATAAAAAATAAAACACAAAGTAATTAGTGGGAAGCATAGTTAAGCTGACTCTAATTTGGGACGCCCAGGCTCCCCAAAAAGGAACAGTTAAAAAAACTAAAGTCCAAAGAGCCGCCACACTGGTTAATCGAAAATAAAGCCCATCAGAATTTTTTAGGTCTGGCAGATTTAAACTTCCTAAGCCCAAACCAAAAATAAATATACTTAAAACTATTGGAAAGACCATGTTACTGGAACCAATAGAAAGCCCCACTAATCTCATTAGTACCACTTCAAGACTGATCGTAATGACACCGACAACAAAAACTAAAAGATAAACCATACTTGTCGATAAAACATTATCGATTCTTTTAACTGATTGGGTCTGATGCGCTTTACCTTCTAAAGTGTTAGCTAAAAAAATAAACGAAAGTACAAAATTAATAGTTCCTGCAATCAACATGGAATACGGAAGACCAAATTCTGGAATTAAATAAAAGCCGCCTAAAAAGACACCTAAACACGCCCCTAATGTATTCCAACCATATATTTTTGCATGAGTTGGATTCACTTTTTCTGGAGCATCTGGCAAGACTGTCGTTAAAATAGGAATCGATCCTCCCATTAAAAAGGTCGGAAACAAAATACACATTCCAACAATAAAAATATCAAACACAAAATAATTAGGTCCAGCAAAACTTACGGCTTTAAAGTATTGAAACATGATGGGGAAACACAAGGCGTAAACGGCTGCAACCAGTTCAATGTATCCGTAAAACTTCATCGATTGATATCGGGTCCAATCTTTTTCCATTAGTTTTCCAAAAAAGAAATACCCCAAGGCTAAGCCAATTAAGAAAACAGAGATCACAACAGAACTGGATTTTGCTTCAGATCCGATTAGAATTGCCAGATATCTTTGCCAAACAACTTGATAAACAAGAGCTGAAAAGCCGGAAAAAAAGATTCCGATATAAAATAATGGATACTGAATTTTTTTGAATAACATTACTAAAATCCCCTTAAATTAATGTCCTAGTTAACTACCTAAAATGGTAGCTAACTAAATTAAGGATTTCACTTAGGATTTTAAGAATGACTCAGGGCTGAATATTCAAATTATTTTTTTCTCATTTTTGTGAACATATCATAGTTCACTTCAGAGATCTTTTTTTGCTTTGCCCAGTTAGAGGCTTCATCTTTATAAAGCTTAGTTTTATCTAACCAAACACTTCTTTCGTTAGTCGTGTCCCCAGATTTTGCGTCAATGACTTCAAGTGTTGACGCTACCTTTCTTTGATTTACGTCCCACTCTTTTAACTTTAAATCCACTTTATCCACGAAACTTTGATAAGCTAAGATATTCTTTTTTCTTTGATCAATGTTAGTCAAAACACGTCTTGTGACTTCTTTTAACTTTTCGATATTCTGTTGCTCTAAACCAATGAAATCAGCTTCTTCTTTAATAAAGCCTTCGTAAGTTTGTTTAGCTTTGGATAACTCTTCCATGTTGTCATTTGCAACTTTTAAATCTTTTTCGCCCTGTAGTTTATATTTACTTAGGTCGTTTAAGATTCTTGAAAGCTCTTTGACGTTATTGGCGGATGTGTCCATGTTTTCTTTATTTCGGTCAAAGTTATGGGTTGAATTATCAACATTTTCTTTCATCACTAACATTTGTTTATCAATATCCACCTGCGCATTTGATATTACTGGTAATAACACGGCAACAGCGATTATTGTTTTTAAAATTGTCTTCATGAGTTACTCCTTAAAAAAGTTCTTAAAATTATCTGTTAGGACACAAGTTTTCTACATTCGATACAAATTTACCTATCTCATCTGCCCAAAATTCACCCTTAAATTCCCAACCATAATCTTTACCCTTTCCGCTTTTCTTTGCTGTTTGAATAGAGGCTTGGGATCTTCCAACTACTTTTCCTCCGGCAGATCTAAATCTGATGTTTTTTCCAGAGTTCGCGTAAACTTCATATCTTAAAAGTTCGTTGTTCTTTAAAACTTTAGCCATTTTATTATCTACAGAATTTAAAGATGCTTTTAGAGCCGCCTCTGCTTGAGAAATATAGGCGTCTCTGATTTGGATTACTCGCTTAGTTGAATCCCCGGTTAGCTTTCTGTAGTTCACAAATCCTTGGTCAATTAAACTTAATCTGTAAGCCCCAGTCATTAGTTTTTGTTTGGCTAAAGACAAGTCGTCTTCCTTATTTTTCGCCTGATCAAATTTCTTTCTTTTATCTAAACTTATGATGTCGGATTCTAACCCTTTAACAATGCTTTCTGAAATTGCCATTTCGGATTTAATACCGTTTCTAATAGCTAAAATTTCATTCACAGCATTATTATAAAAAGCGATCTCATCAATAATGTTGTTTAGTTTCTTTTGAATAACAATATATTCTTTATCTCTGGCCATTTCTCTGATGATTGGGAATGGCAAACCATCCACATCTTTTTGTGAGTTTCCGTTTAAGTATCCAGTCACTGTGTTATAGTAGGAAAGCTTTTTTTCTGAGTACTCAGAAACTAAAGTTCTCCAGGTCGGATAAACATCCTCTAAGTAGGCTAATGTTTTATCTGCGTCTGGGAACTGACACATGTTTAGGTAACCAATGGTTCTAATAACATAGGTTTCTGGTTTAAAAACAGATTTAAAAAATGGAGAATGCAAAGTATACATATTTCCAATCGCTTCTGGATACTGTTGAAGACGAACTTGAGTCCAGCCTTTTTCAGTTAAAGAATCAAACCACAAAGGATGCTGTCTAAAAACTTTATCATACGCTTTGATGGCTTCTTTATATTGTGCTAATTCAAAATGAAATCTTGCTAATGTGATCTGAGTTAAACTGTATAAATCAGTATTTAATTCCATTTCAGTGAATTTTGTAGAGAGTGACGCTAAGATTTGGATTCCACCTTTTGTGTTTTCTCTTAAATACTCTGAAGCACCCAATAAAAACTGCGCATCTTTATAGAACTTGCTTTTTGAAGACACAATTTCAGCAAGTTTAGATGAGTCTAAAAACTTACCTTCAATGAAGCGACCCTTAGCTAATATATAGTTATAAAAGTCTTTTTGTTTTTGATCTAATTTTCTGTAAACTTCGATAGGCGCTAAGGCATCGGCAATAATGGCTTCGTACCCTGTTGGCAAATCGTCTAGTAAATGTTCAACAGCTTGCTGTGTGTAGTAATCAATACCAGTCACAATGACAGATGCCAAAAGTGGAACGGATTCAGAATAAAGTTTTTTCTTGTGTTGGCATGAACCAAGAAAAAATCTAACTTCAGGTTTATTTAAACCTTTACTTAATAAATAGTGTGAAAGCATGATCACTTCAGAACAAGCCTGTTGATCATGATAAAGGATAGATAAAAACAAAAAATCTCTTTCCGTTTTATCTTCCATCTGCATACGTTTTAATTCAACTTGAGTTGGCGTAGCCAATGTAGGTCTTAAATCTGTTACAAGCTGGGGCTCTATGACTTTTATGTCATTAAATAGTCCTGTGTCTTCTTTCGCTTTTTTAGTATCAACCGGCTCAACTTGTGCAAAATCAAATGTAAGAAATGGTGAAGGATTTTGTGGTAACTTTTTTAAATCATTAAATTTAATACTCTTTGATGGATCTAAATCGACTGTGACTTGTTGTGGAGCGGATAAAATGGGTTCTTTTCCAATTTCTAATTTAGGAACGCCGCCTTTGACTTCAAATACAACTAAACCTTGTTTTACATTTTTATTAATAAAATCAAAAATAGGAAGAGTCGACGTTTTAACTGGTAAAAAATCATATCCATAAAGCTCTGCTTCACGTGAAAGCTTTACAGTATTTGCGGGCTTAGCTTCAAGTTTACTTATAGAAAAATAAGTACTTAACAACAGGGTTATGAACAATAAATTTCTAGTCATAATATTTAAACTCCCGTAATCCTTGGGGAGTGATCATAAGAATCAAACCCCAAACTTTTTTAATTAAAAATAGTAAGTCACTCCAACATTTAGTGAAGAGACATCGCTTAATTTAGTTTCAAAAACATCACCCTTTAACTCGCCCGACCCTTTGTCGTTAAATGCCAAGATCTCTTCATTGAAAAATCTCATTTTATAATCGACTCGGACTGCAAACTTCGGATTTATAAAATATGTTTGAGAGATATCAAATTGAACTGCTGGTGAATTTGTTGATTGACCAATTTTTTCATTTGAAGTTCCGTTTTCAGTGAACTGCTCGTAATTCATTAGACCAACACCTAAACCAAAGGACATATCAAAATAAACAACTTTTGTTCCCATGAAACTCATTTTTGAATAAAAAGGAACCCATCTTGCAATCATACCGTAAAATGATTTAACTCTACCAAAGTCCGGGCTACCACCAAGGGCAACGATGTCTTTTGTGATTTCATTATCAGATAACGAATAGACTGAACCTTGTAGTTCTACTCCCCAACGCTCAGTGAAATAATAAGATAATGCCGCATCAAAATTAAATCCCTGCGCATACTGATCCATCAAAACTGGACCAGCTAATAATGAAACTCCAAATTTTTTCTCTTTAGCATAAGTTCTACTTTGGACAACTGAATAACTTTGGTCACTGGGCTGCCAGTATTTCTCTTCGATATTTTTTGTATCTACTTTTTGTGGTGCGGCTGCTTTCGGCTCTGCTTGAGCAAAAGCGTGTGCTCCTATAAATAAATTTAAAATCATGGTGACGATCATTGTTGCTTTCATTCTAAATACCCCTTTATCCTTTAAGTTTAAGTTTATATTATTTTTTAAAATTCTATCTCTAATAATATACACTTTTAATTGTTAGCCTTAAAGAAAAACGGGAAGGCCACGATCACATCCCCACCAGCGTCTGGTCTAGGAAAGTTCCAACGAGCCACAATTCTTAACATACACCCCTCGACCATACTGTTTTTCATTGTTGTCTGTTCAATTTTTTGTCCAACAACAGTTCCTGCAGATGTGATGGTCCAGGCTAATTTCACTTTTCCATATAAATTAGGATTAGCAGCCAATTCTCTTTCGTAACAGTATCTGATTCGACCCATATTTTTTTGTACAACATCTCTAATAATTGCCGGATCTATACCACCACTGATTTCAGTTTCTTCTTCAATCGCATCAACGACTCCGCCGCCGCCAACACCACCCGCAGATAAACCACCCAGTTTTCCTGCAGCCGCTGTTCCACCTTGAACTCCGTTCGTCGCAACTGATGTGACGTTAAACGAACCTGCATTTTTTGAAAGTGTCGCACCTTTTACAGCGACACCTTTAGATGCAAATGAACGATTTCTAGATTTACTTACATTTGTTCCAGCGCTTTCTAACAAGGCGTCAGAAGACAAACTGATGGCCGCAATTTGCGAGATCTTATCACTCAGGCCAGACGACTTTAACTGCGTCACCACTTTTTTAGCTTGTTCTGTAACTGGCAAAGCTACAGGACGTTTTTTAACTGGTTCAACTTTGGCTACTTCTACTTTTTTCTCTTCTTTCTTTTCTAATTTTTTCTTACTTTCTTTGATCTCTTGCTGCTGTTTTTTAATAACTTCAGGATCGAAAATCATCTGAGTGTATTGGTTTTTTTCAATCGAGGCAGGCATCAATTTTGGCATCAACCAGGCTGTTAAGAAAAAGAAAACAGCTAGGCCCAAAGAAATTCCAAAAGATTTCATTAAATCTTCAGGGAAATAATCCATGATTTTTTCTGGCTTTGGATTTATAAAAATTTGTGATTTAACGTTTCTTCTTCTAACTGAAATTTTATCTAATTTATCTTCTAACCATTTATCAGAATCAGCAGCACCAAAAGTAAGATCTTTACCAGCGTATCTGAGTTGAATTTTTTGACCCACTTTAAGCATACTAGAACTTAAAATTTCTGATCCTCTTAAAAGAACAACCTGTTGGGAATGAATACTGTTTTTACCATCTAAATTAATATTTTTATTTTTTAAATAGATTTCAAACGGCGTGATAGTAATTGGCTCAACGTGCAGGGTATTGTCACCAAAATTGATCGTTACTTTTGAATCAATAGGGGTTTCATCCACAGCAGTTTTCCCAATCCAAGTTCCATGCTTACTTAAAAGATCTACGACATGCCACTTGCCATGTCTTTGTTCAATCGTGGCATGAATATCATCAACTTTACTGTCAATAATTCGAATTTTAGAGTTATGAGATGAGCCAATAGTGATAACATCACTGCTATGTGCAACACGGTAGAAGTTTAATTTTTTATTTCCACTTTTGTGTATAATTCTTAATTCAATCATTCCCATTTGCGACTCCCACAAAATAACTCACGTGATCTTATTTCAAAAAATAAATTGATTTTTTAATTTCATTTTGCATTTCTGTTTTGACTTCATAAATTGGCAAAAAGTCTACACCACTTTTTTGTAAAATATATTGGCCGTCTGGAGTTCTGACTTCTCCATCAACATCTAAGCCATCAAAATCAATTCTTTTTGGCTTTTGTTGAGCTAAAGCTAAACTTCCAAATGTTAAAACTAATACTGTTAGAATTAATTTTTTCATTATTGTCCCCCGTCTGGATTTTCTGCTGGAGCATTATTTTTATTTAGAGCATCGTCAGCGGATGCGGCAGGTACTCTTGGTTTTTCTTCT
This sequence comes from Bdellovibrionales bacterium, assembly GCA_043764155.1. GTDB lineage: Bacteria > Bdellovibrionota > Bdellovibrionia > Bdellovibrionales > UBA1609 > JAMLIO01. The sequence continues at coordinate 27,991 of JAYUKW010000023.1, read as the reverse complement.
TTTTTAGTTGCCTGTTGTTTTCCAGAATTTTTTTGCTCTTCAATTTTTGAAGTTAAAAAAGCAATCTTATTCATGACTTCAGTTTTTTCTTTAGAGATAGTTTCCTTTGGAAAAACTTGGCTGATTTTTTCATACCAAGATAGTGCAGTTTTAATATCTTTTATTTTAGTTTCAAAAATATCAGCAAGAACATAAGCCAAATCAATTCTGTTTTTCTTTAATTTAATAGATCTAATATAAAACGGAACAGCTTCTTTATATTTTTCAAGCTGAGCAAAACTTTCAGCCATTCCCAGAACAGCAATAAAGACTTCGTCATTAGAATCGATGACTTTTCTATAATACACTTGAGCATTTTCAAATTCATAATCACTGAAATAAACTTGGGCCATAAGTAAAGCCGCTTCAGAAAGTTTTGGATCTAAATCTAATGCTTTTTTTGCAGATTGAAAGGCTGCATCTTTTTGATCTTGAAGCCATAATAGTCTGGCTTTTTGAAATTCAATAATAGCATTATCTGGTGATTTTCTGTCAGCAAGACCAATCATCCAAATGGCTCTGGGCATATCCCCTGCTTTTTCAGAAGCTAAAGATAAAAAGTAAGCTCCCCAAGGGGCATCGATGTGTCGAACTGAAAAAGTCTGTCCAATTTGGTTTACTGTTTTCCAATCATTTTTTTCTACACACGCGAAGCCGACTCTTAACATTCGACCCCAGTCTTTATAATCTTTTTCAGCATTGAATTCACATTTGTCTTTTATTGAATCATTATTAAGACGACTTATTAAAGAATTATTTTCTGTGTAAAATCTTGATCTAGCTAATCGTTCATTTAAATCACCAGCCAGTTCTTTTTGACCAATATCAGACACACGATTAGTTTTTCGTTTTCCTATTGATGACGTAGACGGGCCAGAGCCAGTACTTCCGCAACCGGCAAGAAAGGCTATTAAAAATAAAGCTTTTGACGCTTCTTTAATTAGTTTTACATTTTGAGCTTTCATTACTTGGCTCCCTTGTCACTTTTGTCATTTGCGAATACTGGACCTGGAAGAAAGGTTTCAATGGATGAAAGATTTCTTTTCTTCATATTTAAATTATCTAGAATTCTTTGAATTTTGCCAATAGACCCGTCCCGTAAATCAGACTTACGTGCAAACTTTAAAGCAGTATCGATTGTTTCAACGGCCTTTTCTTCAAAGGGAAAAACTATATTTGCTAGCTCGTCCTTCAAGGCCATTTTTTCATCTTCACCAAAGCTTTTTGGACCTTCGATAGAATTCAAACTAGTAACAAACCCTTGGTATAGTCCAGCTAAACCAACTAAACTGTTAGTGGTCGTATATGCGTCGCCACCTTTAGTTGCTGCTTGATACGAGGCCTGAACCGCGCCTAACATTCTACTTTTTGTTTCAATGTCTTTAGTTAAAACATTCATACTTGAATCTTTAACAACCATGCCCAAATATTCTTTTTCTCTTAAGGTTCCTTGCAAGTAATTCAGTTTTGCACGATCTTCAGCAAGTAAATTTCTATTTAATCCCGTTGACACCCACTGAGCTAAAGCTGAATCACTACCGCGAGCTTTTAAATTCTCAGCATACGTAGAAATCGCAGGAGAGAAAATGGAAGGAACATTACTTGCCGCCATTTCTCTTAGTACGGCGTAATATTCTTCTTGTTTAGAGAGTTGATCTGATAAAAATATGACTCTGTCGATGGCTTGCCCTGCAATATCAGTTAAATTTCCTTGGGTCGCGAACTTAGGATTTAAAAATATAGATTTAAATTCATTAATGGCTTGGTAGTACTTACCCGAAGCCGCGTAAAAATCACCACTTAACAATAACCAGCTCGCAGTGTTTTTTGGATCTGCTTCACTTAGTATTTTTGTCACTTCAAGAGCTTGTGACGGCATACCCATTTGTTCATATAAATCTGCGGCACGTATTAAACCTTCCAATGCTTTTTCATGACGTGGAAATTTTTTATAGAAATCAACATAAGCCGAAGAGGCCCCAGGAAAGTCTTCTTTCTTGATGTAAAGATCAACAACGTTCCACTGCGCTTCATCTGCAAGAGCCGAATCCATATGATTAGTTGCAAATTTTCTATAAAGATCAATAGCTTCATCATATTTTTTAGCTGTGACTAACACTTGTACATGCGAAAAATAGGCTTGTTCAAAAATAACTTGCAAGCTGGCTTTACGGGCTGGGTCTTTTTCTAAACCTTTCCACTCAAGCGCGCCGTTTTGTAAAGCTATATAGTCTTTTCTTGTGTTTAAAATATCTAAATATAAATCTTGTGATTTTTTACCCTTATCTTCTTCTGGAAATCTTTTACCAAGTAAATAGAATCTTGGTAATGCTAGATCCAGTTTTTCTTTAGTATAATCGAGCAACGCCACTTTGAAGGAAACATCAAGATAATGTTTTCCGTCTGGGTGTTTAGATAAATACTCTTCAGCCAAAATTTTAAGTCTAACTTCAGCGACATCGTCCCACTCACCTTTAACGGCTTTATCGTGTGACACTAAAGCTGCATATCTTGCATCATGCGCTTTGTCTTTATCTTCAATAGATGCGCCCACCTTTTCATACTCAAGACTGGCATCCGTAAATTTTTGTAAATGAAATAAAATATCTGCAAAAACGTATCTAGCTTCTGCGTTTTCAGCTTTTGGTAATTGCTCTCTTAAGTGAACACGAAAAGCCTGTTCTGCAGCGATTGCATGTTTTTCGCTATTTAATTTCTTCCATGTTTTGACCCACTCTTTACCTGTATTGATGGAATAGATGTCTACGGTCTCTTTACATTCCATGACTTCTGGATCATCAATTTCAACACCAGCGTTAATAACGTCATCACATGATTTATCAAACTTAACTAAGTTGATTACAGATTCAGAAAGTCGCCCTTGTGAATTATAAGTCTCTGATAAACGTTTATGGAAAAACGGACGTCTTGGATTATTTGGAAATTCTTTAACCATACCCAAAAGAATCATCTCTTCATCTTTTATTTTACCGTGTTTGTTGTAAATTTTTGATAATCTTTCTAGGTACGGAGTAGGGTTTATATTTTGAGCTTGTTTAATAAAATAAGGAATCGCATCAGATGAAGGTTTTGCTTCACTAAAAAACAAAGCCATATCACCTAGGGCTTCTTTTCTAATATCTAATTTTAGATCTCCGGCTTCTTTTTCAATTTTATGTCCAATAGCTACAACTTCTTCCATTGTTCCAAGGGCTTTATCAGGACTTTGCATGTTGTAATGACACCATGACGATTTATAAATTCCGTAAGGATAAATTTTTGAATCAGGATACTTTCTTATCAATTCAAAAAAAGCTAAACCTTTTGGAAAATTATTCGCTTTAAATGCGATCTCACCCAATGCAAGTAAAGCATCTGGGATCATAGACGAGTCACGAAGTTGTTTGTTTCTTAATAATCTAGTAAAAACAAGTTCTGCTCCAGACGTCATTTCTGCTTGTAAATGCGCATATCCGTTATTGTAAATAACAGCATCTAATTGACCAAATGTGGGATGGCTTTCTTCGATAGCTTCGTAAACTTTGACTGCTTCTAAGATAAATAACTTTTCTTTTCCAACAACGTTTTTAGGAATAAAACTGGCCGCCGTTCCATCTTCTCCATCTTTGGTGTCATCTTGGAACATTTCAAAAATTCTAGAAGAACGAGCTTTATTCATGTAAAGCTCAGCCAATCTAAATAATAATGACGCTTCAGTAGCTGTACCTTTATATTTTTCAAGAAGAATTTTTAACTGCTCAATCGCTTTTTGCTCGTTACCTGAGGCTAAAACTTCTGTCGCTACTTCTTCAACTTGATTTAATTTAGGCGTTGGAGCGACTTCAACGACCGGTTTTTTAACTGGTTTATTCGCACCCTCTTGAGCTTGAGTCACGTTCAACAAAATCAGAAATACAAAAAGTAATGATTTAATCATACTATTCTCCGCTTCCTACAGTCGCGAGCTTCATATCCCCGTAACCCGCAACAGATGACGTGTACAAAATTCGCTTAACAGTTGCATACTCGATACCTTTATCAATCTGGATAAACGCCGTTCCTTTAAATTTAAATAGCTCTTTTGTTTGTTTTTCAATATTTTTACTTCTTTCAGCTTCTTCTAAAAGTTCTTTTTCAATCGCAGGCACTAAATATAAATCATTTTTTGATAGATCTTCAGCAATAAACTTTCCGTCTTTCAATACAACTAATTTTTTATTATTTATAGTTATGTAGTTAGACGAGACCTGAATCATCAATGCCTCTTTTGGTTCGTCACCAACATAAGACGTTGGTAATCTAATTTCTGGTGGCGGTGGATTTAGAACCGTGGCCGACATGGATTTCATTAAAAACACAACTAGAAGTGTTAACATATCTAGAAGAGAGTTTAAATTTAAATGGGAATCTTTCGTCTTCTGTGCGTCTTTCAGCATTTTCTTTACAACTGACATTACTCATCTTCTCCCATTATATTGCCAAACGTAACGTCATCAAACATGACCTCAGTAACAAAAGTTTTTCCAGTTTCTTTATCTGTTACTGGAAACTCTTTACCGCCTGGGGCCACTTTCATCATATCTATTAAAGCAACTACGTTATCGTAGACAACTTTTTCAGTAGGATTAACTCTGGCTCTGAAAACATTTGGATTCTCACTTTTGATTCTTACCAATTCGGATACGAATTTTACTTTATCAACTTTTAAATCTTCACTTGCAGGAACTCTTGAAGACGTGATTACGTTATCACCTTGTTTTAGATTCATAAGAATAAAGTTTTCACCATTAATTTCAACGTACAATCCAATTTTCTTCTCTTTATTTTCTTGTACATTTTTTTCAATTGCGACTTGAGCTTCACCTAAAACTGGAACCTTCGCATTTAGTACAGAAATACTGACATAAGATACAGAGGCAAGTAACACTGGAATCAAAGCTGAAATTAAATCCAAAAGGGGATTTAAATTTAACTGAGTTTCTGCATCCAGATCATGCTCTTTTTCCATTATATCGTCGACAATTCCCATAAATTCCTCAATCAATTTTTATGTTTAATTTAAGTCTTAAACTAAGCTTATAAAATATATTTATAAGCTAGATTATTTATTACTTACGCGGCTTTCTTTGCTTCAGCTTCTGTTTCTCTGTAAATACGACTTGTTAAAATATCTAGAACCTTAGATCCATTTTCAGCACAATCAGTAAGAAGACTATCTTTTTTTGCACTCAACACAGCAAAAACAACTAAGAATGGAATCGCAACTAACAGACCCATCATCGTCGCATTCATCGCAAGTGAAATCGCAGATGAAAGTAAACTTTGTCTTTGTGAAGGATCAGCACCAGCAACCGCCGAAAATCCCATAATCAAACCGTGAACCGTACCTAAAAGACCAATTAAGGTTGCAAGGTTAGAACACAAGGCAATGTAACCTAAACGTTTAGTTAAATTAGGCATCACTTCAATGAAAGCAATTTCAAAACCTTTTTTCATTGATTCTTCATCACGATCTGCTCTTTCTAATACAGCCTTAATGATGTGAGCCATTGGTCTTTGTTTGTTTGCATCACAAAAAGCAATCGCTTCTTCAATCTGGTCTGCATAAAGCAAGCTGTTTAGCTGTTTCATAAAAGTATCAGACTTAAGATTGTATTTTAAATAAAAGGCTCTTGCTCTTTCAATTGAAATTCCTAAGGCAAATAAACCCGTGACTCCAATCGCCCAAATTGCACTTTCTATTTCTGACAAATGTTTAATCATTTCACCCATGTTTAGCTCCTTAGCATTAATATCATTCAGTATTTGTTTCGGACGGCTAGTGAATTAAATTAATACAAAATTGAATTTATTATTGAAAATATGAATTTCAATACTTAGGTTTAGTCTGTCTCTGTAAACTGTAACTAAACCCTAGGTCTGTAATCAGAAGTTAAACACTATTTAAAATAATTTTGGGATTGATATGAGACATTTGCTACTAAAAATTATTACGCAGCTTCATCAGAATTCAGTTTTAATTCTTTGGTAATTTTATTAAGTAATAGCTCAGACTTTGAATCAAATTTTATGAACTTAAGTCCATATCTAAATAAAAAAGTATTATCTGATGGATTTTTCCAATCCCTTTTACTTACAACCTTGGCTAATGCATTAATAGAGATATCATTGACTTTAATATGGACCTTCATGGTTTCAGATACATCCATAAGGCCATAAATTGTTTCAACACCTACTCCACCATTACCTAACTCATCCACAGCGGCCCAAATATTTACGTTTTGATGATTGATAAGTATTTTTACTTCAACCTTATATCTGTCGTATCTTCTTCTCGATGAAAGTGGAACTCTGTGACCTAAAACTGAATCGGACAAGGATTTAAATTTATGAAGTTGAAAATCAGAAATATCAGCGACTTGACTCCAAGATTTGGCATCCTCTTTTTTAATAAAATCCATAGAATGCACTTTATTTTGTTTTATAAGTCGAATGACTTCATAAAACGACAATGGACCAATCTCTTGACCATCTTTTAAAATATACCACTGAGACATGTCATTTTGCATAACAAGATAATATCGGAAATTTACAAAATAATATTAACCTTTTTAGTGTCGGATTTGGCACCAAGCTTAGTTCACGCACAAGTTTGTATTATTTTAAGACGGTTCTAATCGCTTAAGGGCTAGACAAATGAAGGCTTTTGCGATTAAAGCTTATAGCTAGACCTTTAATCTAAACCTATATTTTTAGAGAAGATTTAATGAATAATCACAAAAATATTTTAGACTCATTACTTAATTTAAAACCTAGCTCTGACAGGGTTTTTATTTTTGATATTGATTCTACATTATTTGATGTCACTCCAAGAAACCAAGAAATAGTAAGACATTTTGCTAAACACTCTTCTTTAGATGAAACGCTTAAAAGTTTACTTTTAAAATTTGAATTAAATTCTGATGACTGGGGCATTAAGCCTGGACTTTTAAGACTTTTAATTGAAGGCAACAACGAAGACTTAGTTAAAGCTATAAAAAAGCACTGGAACACTCATTTCTTTTCAGGAGATTTTTTACATCTAGACGAAATGTATCCTGGAGCCTTAATCTTTGTTAAAAAGTTAGATTTAATTTCTCCAGTCTATTATTTAACTGGTCGAGATATTAAACGAATGGGTGTGGGTACATATACACAATTAAAAAACACTGGATTTCCTATTTCAGATCATCGAAACAAACTTATTTTAAAACCTGATCAAGAAATGCTAGATCATAAATATAAATTAGATGAAATTTTAGAATTAAAAAATGAATTTTCCGAAATTCACTTTTTTGAAAATGAACCTGTCATTCTAAACACAGTTTGGGATCAGTCCCCTGACATTAAGCTTTATTATATCGATAGCGTAAACTCTGGACGTGCAGAAATTAATCCCAATATTTTGACTCTAAAACCAGAGTATTTATGAACGTAGGTATTCTGCTATGTCTTTAAAACTGATTTCAACTCCTATTGGAAATATGGATGATATTAGCTTAAGGTCCCTTAAGGCTTTAAGAGACGCCTATGTTATAATAGGTGAAGAGCCCAAAACTTGTCGCAAAATTTTAACTGATTTAGAAATTTCACCTCGTGATAAAAAAATGTATTTTTTAAACGAGCACTCCAAAAAAGAAGAGATTTTAGAACTATTGGAAATTTGTAAATATGAAGATGTCTGCCTGATGTCGGACTGCGGAACCCCCGCCTTTTGTGATCCAGGCGCAGATTTGGTAAAATTATGTCGGGAACACAAAGTAAAAATTGATACCTTGCCTGGCCCCAGCAGTCTTATGACATTTATTTCTATGATGGGCGAACGCTGGGATCAATTTACATTTCTTGGATTTCCTCCAAGAGACAAAACAGACCGAGATACATTTTTTAAAAACCTAAAAGCCCAACCTCATCCCATCTTTTTCTTAGAAGCCCCCTACAGACTTAAAGCTACACTTGAATCCTTGAATGAATTTCTAGGAACATCAAGAATTCATTTTGGTGCTAGTCTTACATCACTAGATCAAGAGTATTATTTCGATTCACCAAAAACCATTTTAAAAAACGTCAAAAACCCCAAAGCCCCTTTCATCATCGGCTTTAACCCAAAACCTTAATTTTAAATATCTACTTAAGAATCAATTTATATGTCAGTGGTCGCGCTGGGCGTATCTTTGTGTTGCAGCACAAAGTGATGCGACACAAGAGACGAGCCTGCGAAAGCAGGGAAAGCGCCAGCGAAGCGCGCTAGACATAGGCTCCTGCGGCCGTAAGCGGATATGAATTGATTCTTAAGTAGATATTTAAAATTAAGATTAACTTGATATAAACTTTAATGATTAACAATTTAAATTGAAACCGAATTATTTAACTCGGCGGCCAGGGATTCCGACTATGGTTGAGTTCGGAGGGCAATCGGTGGTAACAACTGAATTGGCACCGATCTTTACATTATCTTGGACTTCGATGGCACCAAGGATTTTTGCTCCTGCACCGATCATCACGCGATTTCCAATCTTTGGGTGACGGCGATGATTACGTTCCTGACTGGTACCACCTAGCGTAACTCCGTGAAAAATTAAACAATCATCACCTACAATAGCTGTTTCGCCAATAACAACACCCATTCCATGATCAATCACCAATCGCTTTCCAATTGTAGCCCCAGGGTGTATTTCAATACCTGTGATCCATCTAGCAAATTCTGAAAAAATTCGTGCTACAAAGTAAAATCTTATACCATAAAAGATATGCGCGACTCGGTGTAAAAGAACAGCTTTTGGTCCCGGATAAAGCAAAGCAATTTCCAAGTAGCCTGAAGCACTGGGATCAAGTTTTTTATATGCACTTAAATAATCCAACATTGAGTTTTTAGAATTCCTATTAAATTAAAATTATTTATCTAAAGCCAAAAGCGGTCTATACGATGGTGAAAGCAAGATTCCATCTGAAATCCACTGCTTTGACCTAACACTATCGTTTTGACTTGCATAGTATTTTGACAAACCAACATAAGCCCCAATTTCTAGTTTATTTTTTTCAAAAACGAAGTTCCAATATTTTGCTGCACAAACTAAATCATTTTTTTGTTCACAGAATCTAGCTTGCAAAATAAGAGGTAAAATATATTTAGCGTTTACATCCGAACTTAAGGCACGACCTATCAACAAACTTTTTTGATAGGTCTCATCAACATTATCTAAAACAACAGATTTTACTGCAAAAACTAAAGTTTCTTTTGGGAATAGTTCTTCCGCCTTTTCAATTGGCTCTTCAGTGACTCGACCAACGAAACCTAACTTAAAGTAGCACGTGCTTTTAAATAAAAGAGAGTTTAAATCCTTAGCAAGTAAAGTTTTAAATATATTAGCGCAAAAATTTTCAAATCTTTTATTTTCTAAACTAAATTCATAAATATTTAATCTAAAATTAGATGCGATGTAAGGATCTGATTCAATAAAACTAGATATCTCTTGGTTAAATTCCACAGAGTTTTTTAAGTTTAATTTTTTATTTAGCCATAATTTTAAAATTTGATTCACATACCTGCGATCACCACTTGTCGATAAAAAATTATTTAATAAATCATAGGCTCTATTTAATAATCTTTGATCATTATTGATTTTCCACTGTTCAATCAAAGACAAGGCCATAAATACTGTTACGTGCCCCTCTGAATAACCACGGAGGTAAGCTGAGTAATAAAAATCCCAGGCTTCTTGAAATTTATTTTGATTGAAATATAAATGTCCAAGATTCATCCATGCAGGTAAAAAGTCAGGATTAATATTTACACTCTGATTTAAATACTTTTGGGCTAAGGAATAGTTTTGATCAATTAAATAAGACAAACCCATCGTAGTTAGCCATTCTGGAGACTTTTTAATTTCATCCGAAGATTTTTCGAGTAGTTCTCGAGCATAAACAGTTTGTCGCTCTTGATTTAAAACAAGAGCCGCAAATTGAACATAAAAGCCTTTGATTTCTGATTTTAAATCTTCAATTTGATTTAGCTCTTGAAAACTTCCATAGGCGGATTTGTAATCCCCTTCTGCTAAACTCATTTGAGATTTTTTAATCACCTGAGAACTATTATATTTCAATGTTTGGTTTAAAATCCAATCCTTATAGTAATAACCTACAGAAATACTTGTAATAATCAAAAGCATAAATGTGTAAATAAAAGTGGATGAAGATTTATCCTTAACAGGCTTAGATTTAATGTATTCATCCATTCCTGGTTTGGGAAGCTGGAATGATCGGATGGGTTGAATTTTAGGATTCGGATTTGTTCTGTCTATAACACCAATATGGGACAGCTCTTCTGTGTCATCTAAAAGCTCTGTGGATGTCATATCATCCGTAAAAGTATTAGTAACGTTTTGAGTTTTGGTAACTTCAACACCAGCCGTTTTTGCTTGTTTAGTTAATGCAGCCTGAAAAATTAAAATATCTCGGACATAAGCCCAATTACCACCTTCCGGAATAATCTCATCAATTGGAATGACATTCTTTTTTTTGATGAGCTCAACGACTTGTTCTGTTGTGAACGGTCCAAGTATCTGGGATGAAGACTTAACCACCCACTGTGTGTTTTCATCATGCTTTTCCAAAAGATTTATCCCTATTAATGTTTAAAGTGTCTTTCACCTGTCATTAAAATTGTAACACCTAATTGCTTAGCTTTGGAAATAACTTCTTCATCTTTTATTGATCCACCTGGCTGCACAATCCACTTCACGCCTTTGGAATGTATAAATTCAATTGAATCTGAAAACGGAAAAAATGCATCACTGGCCACCACTAAGTTTTTAGCTTCTGGATGATGTGTTTCTTGTCTCTTAAAAGCTTGCTCAACAGAATCAATCCGACTGACTTGACCCATTCCAAGTCCTACTGTTGTTAAATCTGAAACAACTGCGATCGCATTGCTTTTTAAATGCGCACATACTCTCCAAGCAAAAATCAAACTCTGCATTATGTCTTGACTAGGATGTTCACCAAAAATTTTCCAGTTCTGAGTGTCTACTTGAACATGATCCGTTGTCTGAGCCAAAATCCCACCAGAAATAGATCTTAAAAGTAATTTTTTAGATTTGTAGTCCATCATTTTGGGCCATTTTAATAAACGTAAATTCTTTTTAGTTTTAAAAAGATTCAGTGCTTCTTCATTAAAACTAGGGGCAATTATACATTCTAAAAAAATGGAATTAAATAATAAGGCTTCTTTCTCAGTGATCTCACGGTTACAAGCTACAATTCCACCAAAAACACTTAGAGGATCTGCTTTTAGAGCCTTTGTTGTCGCTTCAAGTAAATCCTTTCCAAGACTGACCCCACACGGGTTCGTATGTTTCACACAAACCACACCTGGCCCTTTAAATTCTAGTAGTGCATGGACAGCAGCATCTAAATCTAAAAGATTATTACAGGACAATTGTTTACCTTGAATAACTTCAGCATTGTGAAGCCCTAATTCTGCATTTTTAAGCCAGTATGCTTTTTGTTGAGGGTTTTCACCGTATCTCAGTTCTTCAACTTTTTTAGTTCCAAAAGTATGTTCTTTTAAAATCTCGGAAGACATCCACTCTGCAATTTGTGAATCATAATAAGAGGTGTGACGAAATACTTTTGCCGCTAACCATTTTCTTTTTTCTAAAGATAAAGGCTCTTTTAATAAAACATAATCATCTGGATCACAGATCACTGTTATCCGTTGAAATGATTTAGCTGCTGATCTTAAAAACGAAGGTCCACCAATATCTATCAATTCAATCTGTTGATCTTCAGAATTATTTTGTTTTAATCCAGCTTCAAAATCATAAAGGTTTCCAATCACGATATCAAAGAATTCAGCATCAAATTTTTTAAGTGTTTTAATGTCCTCTTCGTTGTCTTTTCTTGCAAGTAATCCCATATGAATTTTAGGGTGAAGGGTTTTAACCCGACCATCCATCACTTCAGGGAAACCAGTCAGATCACCGACATCTTTAACTTCAAAGCCCAATTTTCTTAAAACCTTAGCCGTTCCGCCAGTACTGATAATCACATCAGATGTTTTATTAAAAACATCTGAAAGCATTTCTAAATTTTTTTTATTAAATACACTGACTAGGATATTTCGTTTCATAATAAAATATATAATATAAATATGTGGGTCCTACAAACGCCGCAAACGGCTGACGCACTTTAACTGCGTTAGGCTCCAAACGGCTGACGCACTTTTTATCTAAAGAACTGTGCAGCAAAAATATTTATATCGTCGTTTGTAAGGGACAAACCTCCACCAACAAACGGGTTAAAGTCTCTATCTTCTCTTTCTAAAATAGAATCACCGCCACCAACAAGATAAAGTCCTTTGTAAGGCCTCCATGTTGCAAACATTCTTAAGTTTGTGTCTCTAGTATCAAAGACTTCTGCCGACAGACTGATTTTTTGTCTATACAGATGATAGTCGACCCCAAATCCACCGCTGGACTGAATCAGTCCGCCTTTAAATGTAAAGTCATAAAAGTTTTTTGCAAATAGAGCTGTTATTTTAATAGCGTCTAGTTTTGTTCTGCTCTTATCCATTTCAGTTTCAATTGTAGTTCCCGGAGGGGTTGTCGTCGTCGAAGTTCTTGTCGAAGAGTCACTTGTCACACCTAATGGATCAAGAACAATACCTAAATAATAATAGCGGTCCAACCCTGGCTGAATCTGCAGTCCAACATAAGACTGAATATCTGATCTTTGAGTCATGTATTCAGAGTGATAGTCAAAAGTGGTTCTTAAGTTTAACGCTCCACCCAATACACGATTTAAATTATCTACTGCTTTGTTAATTCCATTCACCGTCTCTTCATCATTTAATAAACGACCAATCGTGCCTTCACCATCAGCCATTTTGCCTGTGACCTGTTCGATGTTTGCTAAGGATCTATCTAGTTTTCCCATGCTCTGGGTTGCATTCCCCCAAGCTTGCTTGAACTCTTCACGACCTTGCTCACCGAACGCAATTTTTAAAGTTTCTGTGAGCTCTTCAACCCCATCAATTACATTATTCACTTTATCTTTATTTTGAGCTGTGACTTCAGCTAAATCTTGCGTCAGTCTTTCAATATTCACAACAATTCGACCAATAGGCGTGGCATCAGTTCCATCAACAGTGGCGGATTTCAACGCTGACGCCACCTCTTGCAAAGCTGTCGCGACTTTACTAACTTCGCTCATCACATCGCCTAACGAACCAGACACAACAATGTTATTTATTTGCCCACCAGATTTTAAAACTTCATCTGTAGGATCACCACCAATAATAGAGATATACCTGTCACCTAGAATTCCATTAGAAACAATTTCAACTTTCGCACTTTTTGTAAGATTTAAACCGCTTTGTACAAGGATTTCAATTTTAGCTTTTCCGCTTTCTAAAGAGATCGCTTTGATAATCCCCACTTTTACCCCAGCTACTTTGACTGCGGTATTTGAAATCAATCCACTCGCATCTTCGACTAGAAAAAATAGTTTTGTAGACGCGCCTAAAACTGATGGATTTTTAGATAGCTTAATATTCATGACAACAATCACAGCCAATGCGATTAAAGCAAATAAGCCCACTTTAATTTCTGTAGATCTCATTGCTTCCTTACTCCCTTCGAAACAAACTTTTCAACTAACGGATGGTCCGTCTTTAAAAACTCATCTGGGGTTCCCTTCATTAACACTTTACCTTCATGCAACATAATTACAAAGTCTCCAATACGGAAAGCAGCATGAAGGTCGTGGGAAATCACCACGGATGTTGCCCCTTCAATTTTATCATGAGTTGATTTTATCAGTTCATCCACCATCTCTGTCAAAATAGGATCAAGTCCTGTCGTGGGTTCATCATAAAGCAAAATTTCTGGGTCCAGCGCTATAGCTCTGGCTAGCGCGACTCTTTTTCGCATTCCACCGCTCAATTCACCTGGCATTTTATAATGATGCTTTGCATCTAATCCTGCCATCTCAAGTTTCTTTAAACCTAAAAGATTACGGTCTTTAAGACTTAAACTTTTTCTGTGCTCTTTAATTGGAAAACATGCATTTTCTAAGGCGGACATGTCATCAAACAAAGCCGCATACTGAAACATCACTCCCATTTTTTGTCTGAACTTAGCTTTTTGCTGTGAGGTCATATCTTGAAGCTCTGTTCCCAAAATTTGTATTGAACCCGAAGTTGGCGCCATTAAACCTAAAATGTGCTTCATCAAAACACTTTTACCGGTTCCACTAAACCCGATGATCATTGTAATTTTACCTTTGGGAATATCTAGATCAATGCCATTTAAAACAAAATCCTTTCCGCCGTCGAAGGACTTTCTTAAATCTCTGATTTTGATAGCTGTTTCTGGCATCACTTCACCCATCTATCTAAAAACCTGAAAGTATAAACGAATAAAATTAGTTAACACATAGTCTGAAATAATGATGGTCACCATACTAATCACCACACCGCGATTTGTGGACTCCCCAACACCCTTTGCTCCACCCGTCGTGTAATATCCTCGGTAAGTACAAATAATCGAAAAAAATAATCCAAAAAAAGCGGCCTTCACTAAGCCTTGGGTCACATCACTTGGATTGATCCACTCTTTGATTTTATCCCAGAAAATGGCTGCATCAATTTCTAAAACGTAGACACAAAGAACATGAGATCCCGCCATGGCAACAAAATCAAAAAAAGCACACAACAAAGGTAAAGAGATAAACGATGCTAAAATTCTTGGACCAACTAAATATTGGATTGGATCAACGCCGATGACTTTAATCGCATCAATCTGTTCTGACACACGCATGGTTCCAAGCTGGGCGGCCATGGCACCTCCCGCTCTAGCGGCAACAATTAAGCCTGACAAAACAGGTCCAAGTTCACGAAATATTCCCAGAGCCACTGTGGGGCCAACAAGGTTAGGGGCTCCGACCATGCTAAAACCTAAATAAATTTGAAGCGATAAGGCAAGTCCTGTAAATGCCCCTGTCAAAAAAATAATTAAAACAGATTTATTGCCGACAAATTCTAACTGTTTAAAAAAATCTTCCCAACGATAAGGCCGTTGAAAAATTGATTTTATCCCTGCCCATGCAAAAATAAAAAAATGACCTAAGGTCACTAAAAGTGTTTCTAAAGATTCTAGTTTTAAAATCGATAACAAAAAAAATCTCCATTAAATTAATTAGTCTCGACAGCGACTCTTTTTAAACGAGCACTTAAGCCTGTAATGAATTCATAAGTTATCATACCAGCCTTGTCAGACAAGTCCTCAATAGACAGGGAAAGACGATTTGATTCTTGGCCAAAAACGACAGCCAAATCGTCAATTTTAACTTTATCTTGTACTGATGTGCAGTCGATCATCAAGAAATCCATACAAATTAAGCCTACCACAGGGATTTTCTGACCATGAATTAAAACATAAGTCTTTCCTGTTAATGATCTAGGATAACCATCACCATAACCAATGGGCAAAACACCAATTAAAGATTTTTTATCAGCAACCCATACTCCGTCATAAGACACTGATTCCCCCTTTGGAATCCACTTCAAACTCACAATGGGCGACTTTAAACTTAAAACTGGTTTTAAGTTTTTATTATTTTGTGAAATGCCGTAAAGACCAAGACCTGGCCTTAAACCAAAACTTTTTAGTCTGTCATTGTATTCAGATGACAAACCAGAATCGTTGAAGGCTTTTGAACTAGATAAGTGAAAATCTAATCCTTTTTTTGATATAGATTCTGAATGATTTTTATTAAGAGTATCAAAAATTTTTACGACCTCTTCAAACATGGTCAGCTGAGCAAAACATCGCCCTGACTTTTCTGGCCAGTCATCAGCTTTCAAAAAATGCGAAAACACACCGCTAATAATTATCGAACTATTATTAGTTATAAAAGCAAACAACTGGTCCAATTCATGAATTCGAAATCCAAGACGATTCATACCCGTGTCGACTTCAATATGAACTTCAAATTGATTTATTCTTTTATTTTTTAATGCTTTTTCTAAAATCAAAGCTGATTCAAAAGAAGAAATAACTGGCGTTATATTTTGATCAATCAAAACA
This sequence comes from Bdellovibrionales bacterium, assembly GCA_043764155.1. GTDB lineage: Bacteria > Bdellovibrionota > Bdellovibrionia > Bdellovibrionales > UBA1609 > JAMLIO01. Next base: position 11,825 of record JAYUKW010000023.1, on the reverse strand, counting down.
TTATAATCGTCTTGATCGCATGGATTAAACATCAATATTTTAACATCATTATCTTTTTTTCTAATACTTAAGGCTTCTGACAGTCTAACTACTCCATAGGCGGAGGGTTTAAGCGATTTTAGGGCACTAAAAACTAAATCCAAGCCAACCCCGTAAGCATTAGCTTTTATCATTGGACATTGAAACTTATTTAATGATTGGGACTGATACCATTTAAAATTGTGCTGAAGATTTTTTACGTTTATTTCTATATAAGATTCTTTCATTTTTGAGGCTCAGCTTCTGTGTATTTAAAGTCTGGCTGAAAGCTTCCGTTTTTTACAACTTCAATAATTTGACCCATATGGGGCTCAATCATTAATTTTTGTGAGCATGCTAAAAGTAAATCTTCGAAGTCATGGGCCAAAAGCGGATATTCCGAAACACAAATAGAAAAGTGGACATCTAAAGATAAATTCGTGTCACTAAAGTATTTTGAAGACTCTAATGTGTTTTTTATTAGTTTCGATTTGTTTCTAGCATTTTTTAAACTCATGTGAGGCAACAAAAGACCAAACTCGTCTTCTGACAGAGAACCAACATAATCAGTTTTTCTGGTGGATTGAAGAAGAATTTTTGAAACCATTTTAATTAACGTGTGATAACGATCCAGATTTAATTTGGATTTTAAATGTTGTAAATTGTCTATTCTAACAAGTATTAATGATACAGGATGTTTGATTCTTTGGGCTCGTCCAACTTCTAGCGCCAAGTAATCTATAAATACACGACGATTTAAAAGGTCGGTTAGCTCTTCTGTCCTATTTAAATTATGGTTTTGCTCCAATAAAATTATTTCTGATAACCAGTGCGATAAAACTCTTTCAGCCAATTTATAATACGGTCTCTCTAAAGATTTTAGTTCAATATCGATATAAACAAACAAACCTTTTACTTCTCCCTTAACTACACAAAGCGAAATCACATAATCGTGATGGGGTAAAATTTTAGACATGATAGTCTGAAATGATGGATTTTCTTTAATTCTTAAAAAATCACGAATAGGTGAAAAGTTTTTATCTTCTGAGAAATTAAGTCCTTGGCCTCTAATTTCTGAAAACGCAATTCCTTCCGAATGAGTAGCTAAAATTGAACTGAAAGATTTTAAGTATTTAAAAAAAATAACACTTCGACACTGAAGGCCTTCATAGATCTCTGCGGAAAAAACTTTGATCGCCTCATCAAAATGTTGAATTGAATATAACTGTAATGTCCAAGACTCAAGCCTAGAAAGATCATCCGTATCTGTGGAATTTAAAAAATTAGGATCCACTGACATTCTGACTTTGAGTTGGCTTTAGCGGGGCTGTGTTGATTTCATCAGTCAACTCTTCAATGATTTTAGCCCAATCATTTGATTCAGAATCAGCACCTATGTACTCTTGAAAGACGACGCCTTTTTGATTTATTTCTTCATGACTTGAACCAATGTTTAATTCGTCGTCTAGCATCTCATCATCAAACTCAGTCTCGCCCAGATCAAATTCTTCTAATCCGATTTCAAAATTAAAATCTTGATCATCAAAAGATTTCATAGCACTTAATGATTCTTCAAGCTCTTTACTTAGTAAGTCTGAATTTTGATTAACTTTAGGATCTACTTTTTTACCAGCACTCAATTCAGAAACCTTAGCCGTGTCGTCAAAATTAAATTGACTCACGAATGGACTGTTCGAATTTATTTTTATTTTGTTATCGACAGACATTCCAACTGAATCAGGAATGTTATTTATAGCGGTCTCATTAAAATTATTATTTTGAGAAACTTTATAAGCACTGTCCAACATTTGATCTAACTGTTCGAAGTCAGATTTAATGTCTGAAAATAACGTCTGGTCTGCTTTTTCAAGAGAGGCTAAGTCCAATCTGCCCTTAAGGGCAGATGACAACAAGGACATTTTATTTAACGACTCTCTGACTTCATTTAATTTTAAAACAGACGCGTAGTTGTCTTTACCTGAACCATTACTGTCGCAATTTGTTTGAACGATTGTAGATTTAATAGAAGAATTAAATGGCGATGACATATAAATATCAAAAATCAATACACCAAAAATTAACATTAAACCCAAAAACATAACAAAAGTTGGAACAAACGCTTGAGACATAATTGCTGGTATTTTTTGTTTATAAATCAGCTCAGCACTAATAAATCCTGCAGGCATTGATTTTGTGAACATATTTTTAGTCTCAGACGTAAGCCATCTGGATGCGGATTGCCCAATATATTCCCGGCGAGGATGAGATAAAAATCTTCCCTGCGTATCAATTAAGTAGACATTTAAGCTAGTTGGAATCAATTGAACATAATTAAAATCCAATGAACTTAACAGCAAACCTTCCCCCATAGACTCATCCTTAATCATAAATCCAAAAAAAACTTTGGACCCCTTGGGTGAAGGGTCATCAGAAAAGTACAGAAAATCTTGGGTCTCTAATTTTTCTTTGGTCCACGCTTTTAATTTTGATTTAATAGATTTAGGAATTGCGACCGTGGCCAAGTCTTTTGATTTTGACCATTGAGGTTTAAACTCATTGTCTTCTAGTTTAAAGAAATAAATGCTCTCGAATTCAGAAGCCATAAAAGAGTCCTGATCAAAATCAGAGCCTTTAGTTTTAACCAGTTGGTAGTTGTAGCCCCATTGACCCAATTTAAATCTCAAGTCTTTTGATTTCTGAATTAGATCTAGCTTCGTAAACTCAAGACTTTTTTCTGCGCTAGTGATGAGTGCTTGGTGTGTTTGTTTTTGGCTGAACCATAAAAAACTTAGTGCGACCCAAATAAATCCAATTAAAATTAATATAGTTTTTAAATTAAATAGTTTCATTTCATCCTCAGCTTAAATTCACACGTCATTTTTATTCGGCATACTCTTACAACATTTTTTAACTGAATAAATTAACTTAATTTTTAAATTTACTCTTTAATTGTATATTTTAAGTGGATATTTTAGCTAACACAGATGCAATGTTGATAATGCATAAAGTCACTATCTTGATCATCATCCAAACACTGTAGATAGTTTAATGTCTATGCAATATAAATTCATTGTTGTCGGAAGTGGTCTTGCTGGCTTAAGTTTTGCTGTAAAAGCAGCAAAATTAGGACGTGTTTTAGTATTAAGTAAAGATGAGTTAATTCAGGCTAACACTTGGCGCGCTCAAGGTGGGGTGGCTTCGGTCACTTCAAGTTCAGATTCTTTTGAAGATCACATCAAAGACACTCTGACAGCCGGTGATGGATTATGCCAAATTCAATCTGTTAGTCAAATCATTGAACAGGGGCCAACCCGAATGGGTGAACTTAAAGACTTAGGAATCAAATTTGATTCTTTAAATAATGAAATTGATTTAGGTAAAGAGGGGGGTCATAGCCAGCGCCGTATCCTGCATATTGATGATTTTACAGGACAAGCTCTCCACAGCCGATTTATTGATGTCGCCAAAAATCACCCCAACATAACCTTGCAAGAGCATACTCATGCTACAGAACTGATTGTTGAAAAAAATGTGTGCATTGGGATTAAGGCTTTTGATCAAACACATGACTATGAATTTTATGCGCCTTATATTTTAATAGCGACTGGTGGCACGGGGAAAGCATTTTTATATACATCTAATTGGAGCGGCGCCACAGGTGATGGCCTATGTTTAGCTTACAAAGCTGGGGCCGAACTTTCAAATTTAGAGTTTACACAATTTCATCCCACATGTTTGTATCACCCAGCTGCTCGAAATTTTTTAATTTCAGAGGCTTTACGAGGCGAAGGGGCAAAGTTACTTAATTCTAAAGGAGAATACTTTATGACTAAGTACCACCCTTTAGCAGATCTAGCTCCGCGGGATATTGTCTCCAGAGCCATTGATCAAGAGATGAAAACTTCTGGCTCAGAATGCGTTTGGTTGGATTTATCTTATTTGAAAAATGAAGATCATAAAAAGAGATTTCCAAAAATTTATGAGAGATGCTTAGAGCTTGGAATTGATTTTTTAAAAACCCCCATCCCAGTAGTTCCTGCGGCCCATTATCTTTGTGGCGGGATCACTGTGAATCAAAATTCTGAAACCAACATCAAGAATTTATTTGCTTTGGGCGAATGCGCAGACACTGGTTTACATGGGGCAAACCGCTTAGCAAGTAATTCTCTTTTAGAATGCCTAGCTACTGCTGAAAATGCTTTTCGTAAAATAAGTTCCGAATCTATGAGCAGTGAATCAACCCATAAAGATCAAAAAAACCTACTAAATATAAGCGCACTAAAACCTGAAACTCAATTCCATATCACATCCTTGTGGGAAGAAGTTCGTCGCATGATGTGGAACAGAATGGGGATTGTCAGATCCAAGAGTTTGATGGACGGAGCCTTAAAAAAAGTTGTATTTTTTGAACATGAAATTGAAATCATGAAAAAGTCTGATCCTGACGTTATTTTTGATGCCGGATTTACAGAGCTTTCTAATATTTGTTTAATTTCTAAGCTCATGATTTTGTCGGCCTCTGGCAGAAAAGAAAGCCGAGGCTGCCATTTCAACACAAACTTTCCCAAAAAAACAAAAAACATTGAAAAGAGTCGTTGCCGCCTAAATCATAATGTAGACTATATTTCTGTAGTTTAATTAATGCTTTAACTTATAGTTCAACTTATGGCTTCGATTACACTTTATTTGCAGAAGAAGGATTTCTAAATGAAGAATACTGAGCACTATTTTGAGTTTAAAAAATACGATATTTTTACACAGACCTGGGCCCCAGATTTGCTAGATAAAGATGGTCAGCACCTACTTATAGTACACGGCTTAGGTGAGCACTCGTCGTCTTATGCAAACATGGCTAAATCCTTAACTGAAAAATCAATCACTTGCCATATCTATGATTTGATTGGCCATGGCCAAAGCTCTGGTCAAAGGGGCTATGTCCCAAGTTTTGAAATTTTTGTTGAGCAATTGCAGGCTGTTTTAGAACAAAATCAATCTCTTATTAAAGCTAAAAAATTGAGTTTATTTGCCCACTCCATGGGAGGCCTAATTGTACTTAAAAGTCTTTATAATGAAATAATTCCGAAGGATATAAAGATTATTTTCTCTAACCCCTTGGTTAATATTAATGTCGAAATACCTGAATGGAAAATCACATTGGCACAAGGTCTATCACAGATTTTACCACGATTTTCGCTCTATAATGAAATTAACAATATGGATTTAACTAAAGACGAAATAGCTATTGAAAATTACTCTAAAGATCCATTACGACATAAAAAAATCTCTGTGAAACTTTTTCTAGAACTTCAAGAAACAACATCACTTATCCAAAGCAAAATTAAAGGCATTAAAAATCCTGCTTTATTTATGCTTTCTCCTAATGATAAGGTTTGCGATTCTACCGCGTCTCAAAATATGGCTAAGAATTTTTCAAACTGCCAATTAGAACTCTTCCCTCAGTCTGGACATGAAATCATAAATGACTTAAGTAAAAATAAAGCTTTTGAACAGATCCGCGAATTTGTAATAGGAAACAAATAAAATGTATTTAACAAAATTCAGCACCGCAATTAAATTAGCCTTAGTTCCAATTTTTTTTATTTCTGCTTGCACAAGTCCTCCTTTAAATACTCAGCTTGATCCTTCATGGCAGATGCCCGATATGAGTGACTACAAAAAAGCAGTCCGAGAAAACACGGATCATGAAAGAAAGTACGATGGATTTTATAACAAATTTGATATTAGTCTTACAAGATTAAATCAGGATATTCAGATCAAACAACTTAAAATCAAAGCGAACTACAGTCAGTGGGAAAAAGAAAAGGCTGACAAGGAACGCACTAAACTTATTGATTCCATGGCTAAAGAGACTGTATTTTTTGTTAGTTCATTCACACCAAAAAGAGATCTTAACAATTTAACTATGAAAGATATTGGTTGGAATGCGTCTTTAGAAATAGATGGGACAAAGTATCCTGGCAAATTTGTTGCCTATGCAAATAAGACTTATAAATTGGAAAGTATTTACGAGCATCATACGCTTTGGCACAAAGGTTATCTTTTAAGATTTAACATCCCAACACCAGAATCAGAAACCAAATCCCAAGTTGTGACCCTGACTAGCCCCTATGGCTACGCACTATATAAGTTCAAATAATTGATTCATTTTTAAATTTGAGTCGGGCTCAAATTTTAAAGTTTTAATCTTACCTTCTGACAAATACATTATATGAGTTTTTATTTCTGCTTCTGGATAGATTTTTCTTAAAACTAATTCATAAATTAACACTTGAAGAGCTGCTTTATCATCAAGGCCTGACTCTCCAGTTTTATAGTCTAAAATATGAATCACTCCCTTATTGTCGAATCCCCAAAGATCAATTTGACCGGAAATTAAAATATTTGATGTAACCAGTGAATTAAATCCCCATTCTATTTTAGGGCTAATTAACAACTCTTTAAATGAAGGCGAATTAATTTTTAACATTGAATCTAGAGTTACCCCAATATCTGTCATATCACCAAGATAAGTAGATTTAAATCTAATGTTCAAAAAATCTTTAGAAACACCTTTGGCAAAAAGCTCAAGATACTTATGATAGATTTCTCCAATCAGGATATTCATGTTTTTAAAACCATAAGGTCTTAATGAGCTGGAGTTTCGTAATTTAATTTTTTCTATATCAAGTTTTTGAAATTCAGATTCATGAATAACTTTATAATTTATTTTTGAATCTAATTTTTTAATTCTATGTATTAGTGACGTCACACTTATGTTTTCAATCGGGTCTAAGCTTTTTATATTATTATTTAAAAGAACTAATTTTGAATTAGTTTCAGGATCAATTGGTTGACCAAAAATCATCTGTTGATTTAAATAAGATATCTCATCCCAAATTCTATTTGGTTCTAAAATAGTAACACCCTCTAAAGCGTCTTCATTATTGTCAGTGTCATCATCCGATTCAATATTAGTTACAGAATCGATGTTTACAGAATTTGAATCTAAAATAACCAGTTTATCTTCCGAAGTATTTGATAATTTATCGCTAGTATTATTTAAAGTTGGATTCGTTTTTTCACCAATCAAATCGATGTAATTAAAATTTTTTGAGTTCGTAAGTCCTAAATTTTTGAATATAGAGTTATCGAAGACCTTCTTTTGTCCAAGTAAATATAAATTATGCTTTGCTCTAGTTGCAGCAACATAAATTAATCTTAAAATCTCTCGCCTTTCGCTTTCTACTCGAAGCTTAGAAGATAAGCCTAAAAGAGGGCCACCTATTGTTATGTTTTTTTCAAAATCTCTGTACGGAATGACAAAACGACCATTTTCATCAAATTCAACACAAAGTGAGTAAGTTAAGTTTCCTTTCCGATGACAACCAAGCACTATCACTTCATCAAATTCTAATCCCTTTGATCCGTGGATTGTCATTAGTCTTACACCTTGATCAGAATCAGAAAAAATAGCTTCTGAAGCCTGGGATTTTGAATCTTTAATTAAAATTGATTTTAATGATAAACTTAAATTTGCTGATTCCAGACTATTTGATAAAATTTCAGTTAATAACTTAATCAGATTTGAATGTCTTCGGTTTAAATCAATTGAGTTTTTAGCAATAAATAGAATTTTAGATTTAACTAAATAAATTTTAAAAGCCTCAGCCAAACCTTGTCGATTATATAAATCAAAGTAACTTTTTAGGCCAAGCAGATTACTAAATTTTTCATTATCTAAATTTTTATCAAAAAATTGCTCTTTATTCAAAAAGTCCCACAAGGACCATGCCTTCTTAGATCTAGCCGCCGACATTAGTTTTACGATCTCTAAATCATCTAACCTAAAGCTTTGATTACGAAAAAGTGAACATAGCATTTTATCATCATTCGGTTCTTCAAGAAAAGATAAGAAAGCCAGACATTCCCTGATTTCAGGACGATTTTTAAAGTTCCCAGAGACCAAAGAGACAGAAGGGATATTCATTTTTTGTAGTTCAATTTCTAAATTATGTAAAATGGCGCGTGTTTTTGCTAAAACACAAATATCACTTAAATTGACACCTAAAGAAATTTTTTCCTTAATAATTTCTAAGGCTTTTGAAAGCTCTGTGACCTCATCTAGCCCTTGAATGACTTTAAATCTAATAGTGTTGTCTTCAACCTGATCATAGGGGATCATTTCTCTAAAATTATCGGGATCTATATGTTGAAATATCTCATTAACAGCCAAAAGAAGATTTTTAGAAGACCTGTAATTTGTCGATAAAAATTCAGTATGGATATTTTCATTCTCTTCTGCTATTTCAAATTCATTTTTAAAAATTGAAGATTTAGCGCCTCGAAATAAATAAATACTTTGTTGAGGATCTCCAACCTTAAAGAAAGAAGTGTTTTCTAAAAGAATAGAAAATATCTCTTTTTGAACTAAGCTCGTGTCCTGATACTCATCAATATAATAGAAATCAACTTGATCCATAACATCTCTGCACTGGTATTGATGTTTTTTTAGAAGGTCTAAAGTCAAAAACTCAATGTCAGACATTTCAATAACTGATTCTAACTTTTTATAATCAACTATTTGCCGAAGGTAAGTGTTAAATAGATTTTTAAAAATAACTGCATTTTTTGATAATATTAAAAATGAAGACATATCAAAGTAACTAAAATATTTTTTTTCTAATTCAGTCTTAACTTCATTTCTATATTTCCAAATATCAAGCCAAGCATTTTGTTCCTCTATTAGATCAAATTTAAATGGTGGTTTATTAAATTTATTATCTTTAAAAAAAACAAAGATTTCTCTCAGATCTTCACTTTCATTAAAAACTTGGTTCAGCTGGTTAAGGTAAACAAATCCTTTTTCAGCTTTCTTTGGAATCTCTAAAGAATTAATGAATTCAAACTTTTCCTGAAAGGAAAACTTTAATTGATTAAATTTATCTAATGCTAATTTTTTCTGAAAAGAAATATCAACGGGTTGGAATTCAATTTCTTGATGAGATTCAAAGAACTCAATTACTGATGTGATTTGACTAAAATTATAATAATACAATAACTCTTTAAAATCTGAATTTAAAACTTCATAAAGTATCTTATTTTTCTGAAGTTTGATTTCTTCAGCAGTTATAATTTTAATTCTTTTAGAAAAACCCAAGTATTGTGCTTTTTTTCTCAAAATATCAAAGCACAAACTATGTATTGTTCCAATATTTAAATGGCTTGAATATGCAAAATCAAAAATTTCGGCGTCTTCATAATCTTTATATAGTAGTGAAACCCGGTCTTGTATTTCACTTGCCGCTTTCTTCGTAAAAGTTGTACCAACAATCCGAGGCCAACGATGATGTTCTTTCTTAAAACTTAAAAAATTCTCCACAATGTGCTTTACAAGACGGGTCGTTTTCCCGGCACCAGCTCCAGCCATTACCATATAACTTTTTTGTAAAGTTTGGTTTTTATCTAATTCAAGTGGCTGGCGTGACACAAATCCCTCCAATCACATTTAACACATTTATTTTTATCAAAAGGGTCTGCAGAAAAATATCCTGAGCTAACTTTTAAGATTATCTCTTTAATAAGAGGGCGAAACTGATTCAGCTCATTTTTAAAATCGTCAATATTAGTTCTTGAATTATTTTTCGATAAATACAAACCTAGATTATACTTTTTATCCTTATTCTTTAATGTTAAACCACTAAAGGCTTTAAACTCCTCTTTAAAATTAATATATGAAAGCTGATTAAGCTCTCCTTGGACTGGGATTACTCCATCAACGAACATCAAACCATAAAGCGGCATTTGCATCAAAAGATCTTTTTTCCAATTATTTATAGAGCTTGATTTCGAAGATTTATAGTCAAAAACATAAATTCTATCTTCAATCTGATCAATGCGATCAATTTTACCTCTAAATAAGACATCATTTTCAGTCTTCTTATTTAAAGAAAACTTGAGTTGGTCTAAATTAAAATAGGCCTCAAAGTCAAATTCTTTACTAATTGTTTTTCGATTTTGATCACTTTTTTCTATAATATCGTTATTAATGTATTTTACAAAAGCAGAAGTAAAACCTTTCAGTTGAAGCTCAACTAAATCTCTATTTTTCCAACCTGAGTACTCTTTTTGTATTTGCAGCGAAATCATTTTGTCGACTTGTTTTTCATCTAAATTTTTATTGTCTAAATACTTTTCCAAAACATTGTGAAATACAGATCCCTTGAATCTAGGACTTGGTTCGAGCTCCAGCTCTTCATCAGACTGTAAACCAAGAATATATTCTGAAAAATAAATAAAAGGACATCGGATGTACTTATCAATAGAAGATGCAGATTCTTTTTTTCTTTTAAATTGAATCAAATCTTCGTTATTAAAATTCATTTTATTGATCAAAACTATATCTTGGGACTCAAAATTTAATATTTTATTTTTAGTATCATAGAACTCAATTGCGCTTTCATTTTTTAGTTGATGCAAAAACTTAGGGTCATTTTCCTTTTCAGATAGCAATGAATACTGAGGTGTAAGAAAAAACACACTAAGATCAAATGATTTATTAGTTAAATATCTAAAATCATCATAAATTTTCTCAGAGAACTCTTTGCTTTCAAAGTTAAACCCCAAATCAATTTTTAACTTATCAATTTCATAATCTGATAGATATGAGTATGTTGAGGCCTCATAATTTTGCTGAGTACATCCTAAAATAAAATATGTTTGTCCCTCCTGATACTCAATGTCTTCCAAGAATTTAATACTTAGTGGACTTAAAATTAAATTTTGCTGAATCTTAATTTTTACTAATGAATCGATGTACAACAGCCAATTTTTTATATTTAATTTTAAAAAGTCAGGAATTTTGAATATTAACGAATCTAACCAATTTAAGTAATCCACCTGACTTTCGATTAATTTATATACTTTATCAGAACCAACAGCACTTGAAATATCTGAAACACTATTCATATTTAAACCAGAACCAGAACCAGAACCAGAACCAGAACCAGAACCAGAACCAGAACCAGAACCAGAACCAGAACCAGAACCAGAACCAGAACCAGAACCAGAATTTTTATTTGAATAATTTAACCCATCAATCAATTTATAAGATTGACTCACAAAATCATAAAAATTTAAATTTTCATCAATAAATTCTATTTTATTTAAACCTAATAGATCTTCACTATTGGTTTCATCCAACTTATTTTTTGTTTTATTTTTATATTCAAGATAATTATCAAATTTATTTTTTTCCTCTAACAAAAAATTTTTTAAGTTAGAGTTTTCTATTTTTTTTATACACTCACTAATTATTTTTTGAAATTCATAATATTTGTCATTTAGCTTTTTTTCAAAAAAGTCTATGTCAAAAAAGTTTGACAGAAATACTTCCAGCGTTTTTGCATATTCAGGTCTTTTCTTCGGAATTATGAATTGACATTTATTTATATCTAATTTTTCGATAGATATTATTTTTGAAATAATCTCGATCTCATTTAAAGGTGTAATAACTTTATGCCAATAAAATTTGTTCTTTTTTGACTCTACTTCATTAATTTTTAAATTTATTTTTGATGCTAAATTATAAACATGCTTTAGATTTTTGTCCGCCGAACACAATTTAAAACTTAAGTCTTCATTATTACTTATGTTTTCTATATTAAAATTGTTAGTTTCACCATCCATAAACGTATCAGAAATAGATTTGGTTTCTTTACTATTACTATTACTATTACTATTACTATTACTATTACTATTACTATTACTATTACTATTACTATTACTATTACTATTACTATTACTATTAC
>JAYUKW010000022.1:0-41931 GCA_043764155.1 Bdellovibrionales bacterium | reverse complement strand
TTTTTGCGAATCTTAGGTAGCCGTAGATTGGCTATTTTTTCAATTCGCGGAGTTGCGCTGGCAATTTGAATTCAGCCTACTACCCTTTTCGGATGCATTGCATCCGAAAAGGGTAGTAGGCACTAACACTCTGGATCGTTGAGGGAGTGTCAGACTATATTTAAATTAGCTCAGGTCGAAGGTTCTCAAATCCATAAAATGGCCGATCAACTTGGGGCAAGTTTGTATAAGCTACTAAAATCTGAAATTCAGACATTTAAGTGATTGTTTGGATATCTGATATCCGATATCTGAATTCTGATATCAGATTTAAAGTGGCGGAGCGGACGGGACTCGAACCCGTGACCTCCGGCGTGACAGGCCAGCATTCTAACCAACTAAACTACCGCTCCAGCAAAGATCAGTGGTAGATTTATCCATTATTTATTCTTAAGTAAAGCTTTTTACGTCGTCCATCGTTCTTTGCGTTAATTTTTTTAAATCCAACCTAGCTGGTTGTCTAGCTTAAAGGCAATTGATCTATCTGAATAATTTTAGATCAGTCATACTCAACTCTATGTCTAAAAGTATATTCGGTAGAATCAAGGAATTTCATTTTGAAAATGGGTTCAGACGTCTTTTTAGATCTGTACTCAAAAAATTATTTCTACTTTTGATTCCAATACAAATTTTTCTACTTATGGGCACACCCTTTTATTTTAATAAATTTAATTACAATATTGATTTAACTAGCCGAAAATTTTCAGACCTTGTGACGGATCCATCCTTCATTAAAGATAGACTTAAATCTCAAGTTGAAAAAAAATATGTTGGTCAAATGAGCAAAGCCCCGTTCGGTATCTGTTATATTCATGGATTTTCAGCCTCTAGAAAAGAAATTGAACCTGTCGTGACCAATGTGGCCCGACTTTTAGGTGCTAATTTATTCTTCGCTCGACTTAAAGGTCATGGATATGAAAACCCAGAAATATTAAAAACCGTTGTTGCACAAGACTGGATCCAAGACGCCATTGAATGTGTCGAAGTCGCCGCACGCACGGGGGATCGAGTGATCTTAATGGGCTCAAGTTTAGGCGGAAGTCTTGCGGCCTTAATAGCAAGAAATACGAAATACAACATTCACTCGTTGATTTTAATATCGCCCAACTTTGGACTAAAAGATCAAAGAGCCTTTATACTTGCAGGATTTTATGGCGGGTACATTGCGGATTATATTTTTAAAGGTGAAAGATCCTTCGAGCCTATTAATGAAGAGCAAAGAATCGCTTGGACAACAAGGTATCCGTCTTCGATTTTAAAAGAAGTGATGCGAATCACAATGGCTGCAAATCAAACCGATTTTTCAAAACTTTACACGCCCACATATTTGGCTTTTTCTAAAAACGATGAAATTTTAGATTTAAATGCCATGGACGCTAAGTATTTGCAGATCAAAGCCAACAAAAGAATGGATGCGGATTCCAGTTATACAAATCATATTATTGCCGGTGACATCATGAATCCCAAAGGCACACCTCAATTGCAAAAAAATATTTATAGTTTTATAAAAGCAAACTACTAATGAAATTATGTATTTTTATCTTTTTTGCTTTTTTATCTGGGTGTGGATATTTTCAAAAAGAAATTTCGACAGAAAATCGTATTTTAAGTTTTCAAAAATTAAAATTAAATACAAAGTCTGCAGTTGAAGTCCTTTGGACTGAAAATCAAATTCCAAGAATTAAAGCTGAAAACTCAGAAGATCTATTTTATACTTTAGGTGCTGTGCAAATGCACCTTCGACAAAGTCAGCTAGAGATTTACAGAAAGATATCAATGGGCGCCTTGTCTGAAATGGCAGGACCCGTCAGCATTAAATTAGATCGTTTTTTAAAATCTATAGATTTCGATCACGCGGCTCGATTAAGTTTAGCTCAAATGTCCCCTGGCTCGATTCAGATTTTAACGGATATGTCACGTGGAATGAATGATTATTTAAAACAGGTCAGTAAAAAATCTTCAGATTTAAAAATTTTAGGAATTAGAAATCAGGATTGGTCTGCTTTAGATTTAGTTCGAATTATTAAGTTTACATCTATTGATGTGAATTGGATGGTGTTATCTCAGCTTCTAGAGATTGCAGGTTCCGGTCAGGTCGATAAAATATGGTCCTTAAAAGTAAATGAAAAAGACTTTTTTGATGAGTTTTTAGTAAATTTAAAAAGCAAAAAAAAAGAAACTGTTTCAAAATTTCAATCAACGATTAAACCTAACCCAACCCTGCTTTCAACTTCAAGTGTTTTTAAACATATCCAGTCTATAACCAAAGCCGGCAGTAATGCATTTGTGGTTCACGGGCAAAAAACAAAATCTAAGTCTGCGGTTTTATCTTCTGATCCTCACTTGGGATTTGTAATTCCCAATATTTGGCTTTTTGTAATTTTAGATTCGCCAGAATATAAAACTATGGGGTACATTATTCCTTCGTTTCCATTGCCAGTGATAGGGCGAAACTTGGATATAGCTTGGGGTGGGACTAACCTTTGGGGGATTAGTACATTTCCGACATTATTAAGCTTAGGTGATGAAGAAAAAATTATTGAAACCACTCAAAATATTAATGTTCGTCTTTGGCCAGACCGTAAAGTTAAAACCTACAAGCTAGGACGATATCCAGTTTTAAGATCAAAAGATTTTCCTGAAATCGGCACTGAAGATATCGTTTTTAGATGGCAAGGGTATCAGCCTTCAAACGAACTTGAAACATTTATGCAAGTAAATAAAGCCAAGAACTTTAATGACTTTAAGTTAGCTTTTAAATCCTACGCCGTTGCGGGAATGACTTTTGTTTACGGGGATAAACTTGGTAATATAGGCAAGGTTGTTGCTATAACACAGCCCCAAGTCAGCGAACTTAAAATGGTTTATCAAAAAGAAGACTTTAAAAACGAGTCCTTAAATTCCTTAGCTTTGCCGTCTGAGTACAATCCTAAAAATAATATTGTTGTCAGTGCCAATGATTTCACATCAGGATTAAGACAACCCTTGTCTTTATTTCAGGCCCCACTTGATAGAAAAAAACGTATGGAGTTTTTGCTAAGCCAAAAAAATGAGATCACTTTAGAAGATGTTAAAGAGATCCAAAAAGATGTTTTCTCTCAAACGGCCTATGATTTAAAAAATAAACTTGTTGATTATATTAAAGAAAAAAAATGGGTCAGCGAAATAGATCAAAAGATTTTTACTTATTTAGAAGCTTGGGATGGCAATTACAAGATCGAATCTAAAGGGGCACTCATCTTTGAAGTGTTTGTCGCCGCTTGGTCAAAAGATATCATTTCAAATTTAGTTTTAAAAGACAGTCCAACGCCTGATCTTAAAGATAAGATGTTCGATGTCTTAGTTAAAAATTTTAATTATAGAAAATTTTTAACTGAGTCCTTAATCGAAACCGAGTTTCTAACTGAAACTAAATATAATATTTATTTAGCAAAAGCTATTTACGCTTTAGAAAAGTTTAAAAACTGGGGCGAATTTCATCTTTTAGTCTTAAAGCATCCCTTGGGGAATTTAAAGATTTTTAAATTCCCTTATTCTTTTTTTAAAGGTCCTTGGCCTGGAGGAAATGAAACTTTAATGAAGGCCTCCCACAGTCTTTCAACAATTACAGGAAAAGCCACATTCGGGGCTCAGGCACGCTGGATGACAGACACATCTGACATTAATGAAAACTATTTGGTTTACCTTGGGGGCCAAGATGGTTTTATTAAATCTGAAAACATCAACGACCTGACTGCAAAGTGGCAAGACGGGTCTTATTTAAAAGTTTCCTTTGATCGGGATCAGTTCTTAAAAATTTCTAACATCAAGGGCCAGTGATCAGAAACCCCAATCTGTTTTTTACCTAAGTGAAATTTTTCAGGCGAACCATATTTATTATTTTGATATAAGCTTTGGTTAAATAATTTAATACTTTTGGGATCGGCTTGCCATAGGTTAAATTGAGTTGAAGATGGACTTGAATCTTTGGTTAAGCCGACAGAATTTTTTGAAACCAAAATCACATCAAAAAAAGACCAACTTTTCTTTGGTGGGTAATAATAAGTTCCCTTACAGTCTTTACATCCATCTATATGCGAAATCAGAAAGTCATTTTTAAAAATATCGAAAGGTTTATGCTTTTTTAATTCAGAATCAGTAATGTTCATATCGCCACCAGCGATTACAAGACCATCTTTAGTTCGTTCATTCATCAGCTGATTTAATTTTTCTAAGGCCACTTTTCGTTTTTTAAAAGGGGATCGTTGCGATGGAAAATGAACTGCAAAAACAAAAGCTCTAGATTTATCCGGTAAGCCTAGCTCTACTTCTAAAATTCCCCTTGATGTTAGGGGATGAAGTTTGGGTCGGCCTTGGACTTTAAATTTTGAAAGAACAGCCACATCAATTCCTCTAGGGTCGACACTATCAATTAAAATAGCAGGATAAGGGTAATGTTTTTTTAGAAACTTAATTCTTAAATTTTCCAGTACGTTTAAGTTTTCAACTTCTTGCAAAATTAAAATATCAGGTCCATGCCATGAATGACTTTTTAAAATAACATCGGATATTCGGTTCATTTTTGAATTTAAAGCCTTGTCAGTCCAATCAAGATTTCGACATTCAGATCGATAGCCTGGATTTTTAATTTTTTGACATTTTTTTTGAATTAAAAAATTATTTTTTTTATAAATAAGGGGCAAATAAGCTTCGTCGTCTATTTTGGGATCATCTACTGTATCAAATAGATTTTCTAAATTATAAGTCATCACTGAAATTTTGTATTCTGAAGTTATATCTTTAGAATAAATAGATTTAATGAATGGAGTCTGAGTGATTACAAATGAATACAGAAAAATAAGACCTATAGTATTCTTAACTCGTAGACTCATAAATTCCTCTTTTTAGAATGTTAAACAAAAAAATCACAAACAACTATTTTTTAAACCCTTAACTTAAAAAATACTGCAAACAGAACTAATATTTATAAATTCTTAAAAATCAGCACAGGTCTTCATTTTAGCCGTAATACGGATATAATCAGGCCATTTTAAAATTAAAAAAAAATAAAAAATCTAGTTTTTTTTATAATTGAAGATAATTGATGCATTTTTTTGTCAGGCTTGTGTCAAATCTTGCTGTGGGTCAGAGCTTTTAAATTTTTTTCTTGTTGTTTTATTAGCCGCAGTCGTATCGTTTAAACATTAAAATAACTCGTCTTCATAGAAGTGTGGGGCTTTAGTTTGAAGAAATTCGAGTTTTAAAAATAGGGGTGTTTTACGTTGCTACTCTCTCAATGGATCTTTGCTTTTGCTCTTTTTCTTCCGTCCCTTGTTTTTGCCCAACAAGCCCCCCCAGTCAGTACGGTTTTAGACCAGTCCCCCGTTCAGACTCAAGAAAAGTTTTTAATGGAACTTTTTAACTACGAAGAAATTGGTTATAGCCAATCTAAAAAAACCCAGATCGGGGATCAGGTTAAGCTGACTTCAAGATTTAGATATCAATTCAACGAACATGGTTGGACTTCATTCGGTTTTTCGACCTTACCTGATCAAAACAGATTTGATAATAAAACGTCCCAGTTCGAGATACGTGCAGGCTACAAGTTAGGATCATTAATAGGACAAATTGATTTAGATTTAAATACTAACGATGACCAAGGCGGAATCACTTTTGGACCAGATCTTGATTCTGAAAATACATTTTTAAGTTATACATTTAAAAGTAAATATCAAATGCTGTTTTTTCCGTTCAACTTTAACGGACGAGTTGGCGTAGAATTTGGAACCAATGACGTGACCCGAATCTTTTTTGTTGATGGCACGCCCTCAAATATTTTGGTGACACCGAATCCACAAGATCGTGTGGCGATGAAGACCATTCCAGGCTTTGAACTAAGATATTTTGATTTTAATAAAGAACAAACGAAGGGTATTTCTACTTATGTAGGTTTAGGTTCTGCCAGTTACTTGTATCCCAACGATCCTGATTTCGATATCACTGATACCGCTTCAGGTTCTAGTTGGGCTAGAAGAGAAGACATAGGATATAAGTTTGGTGGTCTTTATAGAACTCCAGATAACTTCCTTTCATTTCAATTTGTAGGTCACACTAAAGATAAAGAAACAGGGGCCTTGTTGAAGTCAGCGGCTTCAATCTATTCACTCAACCGTGTTGGTCAATTTATGATCGAAGCTGAAGGCGTGGCATCTGAAGGTGGGGCTCAACCTTATAGATTAGATAGATCCACAAATTGGTTCCAAATCAGTGATCCTATCGGTGCTGATGCTCAACAAAGAATTTATAAAGACCGTAATGGTGAAATTCAGAACTGGGTAGGTCAGTGGGGTTATGCTGGGTCACTTAAACTTGGTATTGTTAATAAAGATTATACACCTTATTTGTCATACAAATTTCAAGATAAAAATTTTATATTTAAAGACCGTGAATCAGCCCACAACCTAAGAACCAATGACGAAAGTCAGTCCCACGGTGGACTACATAGAATTGGTTTTGGTGCTTATTTTTATAAAGATAATTTTATTATCAATCCAAGATTTGAATACTTGATCGCGGCTAATGATGTATTTTCGAATAGAAATGATGTTACAGAAGAAGCCATTGTAAGTGGATTTAAAAACCAAGATTTTTTAATTTTTATTAACGTCGCTTACTTCTTCGACAAGAGAACAGGACCTAGAACGTTTAGACTTTAAGAATGTGTAGTCGTGCTTTTTTAAGTTTTAATAAAGCACTAAATTAAGTGGGGATATATTAAGTGATCAATGTAAATAAATCATTCACATTTTTTTTGATTACTATTATGTACCTCGGATGTTTTATAAGTTGTTCAAGTGACAAAGACCAAAGTGCCCAAGTTTTTTCATTCGAAAATCCAGAACATAAACATCTGTTAGATGATTTAACAGATCTTGAAGTGGCTATTTCCATGAAGCAAGTTCTTCAAAACACCCCTGAGCGCAAAAAAATTATTATAAACAATGCTATGAGACGTGCCCGATCAGGTTTGCTTTCTTTGTCTAGACAAGGTGATCGATCAGTTGAACAAAAAAGACAAATCCACAGGGCTTTTGTTGATGCCATTAAACAATATGAAAGTTTTCATATTTTAGAAGTTGAACAAGATCGTTTCGACAGAGTCTTTAATCAAGTACGATTATTAAAATTTGAAATCGCAAAAGAGCTAGGCATTGATGAATCCAATGAAGCATGGACTATCTTTAATCATAACTTTAGCACCTCTGGTCTTGAACCGACCTTCACAAGTTTTGGTGCTGATAAGTCTGGAAAACCGAACGATGAAGCCAAATGGTTTACAAACTTTCAAACAGATTTACCTAAAGCCAGAGCTCAAGGTCGGGATGGGTCTTATGGTTGGATGATATCTAGACCATTTGATTTAACCGAAGTGGCTAATCCAAGCTTTAGATACTTTGGATCGTATTTAGTCGTGGCGCCTAATAATGTTTTGCCATTAAGTGAAGTTATTAATTCTGTGTTTAAAACTTATATTCTTTTAGATTATGTGCCTGGTGACAATCCGGAAAGCTATCCCTCAGATAGAAAAGTTTTAGTAAAGTATGATTTGAACGATCTTCCATTGGGTCGTGATTTTGATGATGCTTGGACTCCATTTACAAATTTAACGCCCTATAAAGAACGACAAATTGCCATTGGTTTTTTATTTGATACTCGTGGAATTAATTTTACTCAGTATTACTCATGGACGATCTTTGATTTCGAATTAAATGGAGCTGGAAAAATCAAAGAAGATCCAGTTAAATACAAAGAGCAATTTCAAGGTGCGGGCTTAGGCCTTTATAAAAACTATTCTTTAGAATTTCCTGGCGAAAGCTTTAAAGTTCAAAATTCAAAAGCCGTCATTGAATCCAAAGGTGATGGTGACGCTGTCGATACTTTTTTACTTTCGCCAAAACTAGATATTCCAGCACAACTTGTTGGACCAGAGTTAAAAATTGTAGAGTTCTTTAAAAAAGATAATTTTAATGTTCAAAACTTAAATCAGTTCGAAATTTTAATTTCTAAAAACTTTAAAGGCGGGGTGTCTCCATTAGAGGCCGAATGGGAAGTTTTGGAAAGGTCTTCATTAAAAGTAAACGAAGTCGCCACAACTTCAACTTCAGGATTGATATCTTCGGGGTCCGCAGCTGCTGTTAACCCAGCTCCAACTTCAACTGGATTTACATTAACAAATCATTTTTCTCTGCAAAATTATTTAGGCCAAGAGGTCGTGCTGGCTTTTAGATTTAAAGCCATGAAGGACGTCAAACTGAATTGGGCGATTGAATCTGTAGAAGTGATTGGTCAAGATGCTACTGTAGCAGAGATTGATTATAAGTTACCAGATGCTAGCGAAAAATATCGATTAGCTTTTGTTGATTTTACTAAATCAGTCACTAAAGACTTTGTTATTGAAGCCGAAGCCAATGCTCCGAACTGGCAAAAGAAAGATAACGGTTTTGTTATAACGGGTTTTGGCGGTAACGGAAATCCGATTTTAACAGGTGTCACTCGATTAGTGTTACCAGAAATTGATTTGACTGGAAAAACAGATGCTAGAATTCGACTGCAACAAAAGGTTTTCTTTTTTAAAGACCCAAATGTGTCCCCACGTGTTGTTAGGATAGAAATTAGAAAAGCAGAAGATCCGGCATGGACCAATTTAGAATTACCGGAAGGTGTTTTCAGGGATGGTATGCCAAAAGAACCAGAGTTAAGTCCGTGGATTCGCCTACCTAAAGAATTTTTAAATCAGAAAATTGAATTGTCTTTAAGATACCAGGCCTTTAACGGCAATGGTGGGACTGTCGAATGGACATTTGGTAGCCTAGAAGTGGGCAGTGAATGAATCATAATATTTTAAGTTCAAACATATTTAATTTTTTATATTTAATTTTTTTATCCGCCCTGTTAATAAGTTGTGACGCCAATCAGGTGACCAGCTCTCAACTGCAAAATGCCACCATTCTTTCCACTGAAAATAGATTTCAGTCCTCTACTGAAATTGGAAACTTTGTAACTACAGCCGTTCGTAGGGCTAACAATCTAGATATGGTTTTTTTACCATCAACTTTTTTTTCTAAAAATGATATTTTTGAAGTTAAACCCAATATGAATGAATTAGAAATTGAAAGGGTTTTGGACTACTTTCCCCGTGGACCTCAAGATCAACTTTTGTTTGGAACTATGAAGGGGAGTCGAATTAAAGATTTCATTGTTGATCGTGTTCGTGAAACATATGACACGGAAATGGAAGTCGATGGAATTCAGTATAGTATTACGATTAACGGTGGCTTCATCACGGTGACTAACTTTTTGATTGATGGAAAATATCCTATCAAGGACGAAGAAAATTATAGAATTGCAGTCAGTGACGATTTTTATTTTGGATCAGCTTTTCCTGGATATAAATATCGAAATGGATTTAACTTTAATTTTAAACGTGAAAGATATCAACAGTCCATTAGGGATAGTATTAAGAAATACTTATCTATGAATATCAGATATCCTTACTGGAAACAAAAAAGAGCCGTCGTCAGGAAAACCTTTGCTGAAGACTTGGGTTTTAAAAAGATATCAGAAATTCAAGGAACGACTCATACATCGCCTATATTTGGTAAGACGGTTACAACTCGTGGTATCGTTACGGCCTTTGGGGCTGCGGATTGGTATCCCTTTGGTCATGATGTTTATATTCAATCTATAACTCCAGACAATGACCCCCGTTCATCAGAAGGTATTCATGTTTTTATATCATCAAATAATGTGCTGTTTGATCTTGGGGACGAAATTGAAGTCACCGGTGTTGTTTTTGAGGACATAAGAAAAAATGGAATGGGTGAGACCACGCTTCGGGATATTTCAAATTATAAAATTGTTTCAGATTCTAAATTACCTAAAGAAGAAAAACTTAAAAAATTACCTGTAGCTACCTTGTTAGGGCGTGAAGGTCGTAAAATTCCAACTGCAAGAATCTCCACTTATGGTGGAACGGTTATGCGTAAGCAATCTTTAAAACTATCTGACGGGATCGATTTTTGGGAAAGTTTAGAAGGTATGCGAGTCGCCATGAATGATCTTCAGATTTTAGGATTTCGTGGCGGAAACGAAGACCTTATTGAAGTGGCAGATAAGTTTTATTTAAATTTATATGTCATCGCTAAAGATGAACACACAGAAGGGGATCTTACGTTTAGGAATGGGTTATTAACCAATCCTTTAATTGAAGATTTTAATCCTGAAATCACAGTGATCACTACAAATCATTTATCTAATAACGAGGGGCTTGTTCCTAAAGATAAAAATGCAGCTCATTATATTTTTAATGTGGGTGATGAAATATCTGGGCGCATTGAAGGTGTCATGACCTACCAAAAAAATGTTTTTGGTGGCGGCGAATACTCAATTGTACTTCCTCAAGCGCAAGACGCATTTTCTAAACGGACTCATCGAAGAGAAGTCACCCCAGTTCTAGAGCGTGGAATTACAAAGCTTGTTTCTGAAACAGAAAATGAAATAACAATTGCAACATATAATTTAGAAAATCTATCAGGGCACGAAGTAGATCGTTTAGATGTTATTGCCACGTCTATGGCTTACAACCTTAAGTGTCCAGATGTTTTAAATCTTGTTGAAATCCAAGATAATAATGGAATTTCTTTTCGTGATGATCAAGATGCTAACGAGACTCTAAAAAGACTTCGTGGTTATTTGCAGTCCATGTGTCCTCATCGTAATTATCAGTTTGTGAATGTAGATCCTTATTTAAATGCCGAAGGGGGCCAGCCCGGTGGAAACATTAGGGTTTCGATGTTCTACAATAATTATAAACTATCTTATGAAGCGCGCAGTGATGGATCTATTGGGGATCAAGCCATTGTTCAAAAAGATGGAATTCTAAGTAGCAATCCAGGACGAATATACCCCAATGATTCAGCTTTTAGGAATGTCCGACGAAGTGTAATCGTCGAGTTTGATATTTTAAATAAACCCGGTGAAAAACTTTATCTTATTGGAAATCACTTAAATTCTAAACTAGGTGATATTGATTTTTGGGGAAATACTCAGCCTGCACGAACAAATTCAGATTTCAAACGTGCAGAGATGACAGCAAAGATTAATGAGTACATCCGTTGGCTTGAACAGCAAAATTCAAAAGCCAATATTGTGGTCTTGGGGGATTTTAATGCCCTGCCCGAAGAGGGCTCTTTGAGTGTTTTAACTAATAATGAAAAAGATTTGAAGAATATGATTTACACTTTGCCTAAAGGAAATAGGTACTCAATAAATTTTAATGGGAACAGTCAAGCCATAGATTTTATTTTTGTTAACAATCGTATTTATAATGGCTGTGCAAAATTAGAAATAATGCATATTAATTCTGATTTTATGGGCCGGTTGTCGGATCACGATCCTGTTATTTTAAAAGCTTGTTTCTAATTTTAATATGTAAAGACTATTTTTATTTAAGATACTTTAAAAAAGGCTCAAACATACCTTTGTCACTTGCTTGCATAGCAAGCTGCGCGCCAAACGAACTCGCTTTTTAAAAGTATCTTAAATAAAAATAGTCTTTACATATTAAAATTAGAAACAAGCTTTTAAAATAACAGGATCGTAATTTTAGACCTAGATTAGACCTAGATTAGACTTAGATTAGACTTAGATTAGAAAGAACTACTTTCTTTTTTGGTTACGCTTATTTCTCTTTTTTTTCTTTAAAAGTCTTCTGACGTGTAATTTGTTGGTTTTTTTCTTAGATTTTTTCATAAATTAGGTCTCCAAAGGTTTGATTAGTTTTTATTCTATGAAAATATAATTAGAAATGCAAAGCTCTATGGGTAGTCTATGCATTAAATTAAAAAGTGTATTTTTTTATAAATCCAATAACAATTATTACTCGTTGAATTTCTTGTCGACTTCCCAAGTAGAACCTGTGGATGTGTCCTTAACTACAATTCTTAGAGCGGTCAGTTCGGCGCGGTATTTATCGGCGGCTTGAAAATCTTTTTTTGATTTGGCATCGGATCGAAGAGTCATAAGTTCAATGACTCGGACTTCATCAATGTTTAGTTGCTTAAGTAAAATTTGATCGATGGCTTTTAGAAAAGTGATTGGGTCTTCTTGGAATAAACATAATACTAATCCATTACTGATTATGAATTCCTTAAATTTTTCCGCCATTATAAATCGTTCGGCATTTTTTGCGGCGCCCGATGGGCACAAAGTATTAAAAAGTCTAACGGCTTCAAATATATAAGACATAGCTTTGGATGTGTTGAAGTCATCATTATAGGCTTCGTGGATTTGGCCTTCAAAAGATTTTAAACTCAATTTAAAATCTTCAAGATTTTTTAAATGTGTTGGACCAAAAGATTTTGACATGAAGTCATCTGCATTTTTTAAGGCTTCATAAATTCGGCACAAGCCAGTGATGGAATTCATAATGGTTTTATCAGAAAACTCAGTTTGGGATCTGTAGTGTGAAGATAAAACTAAATACTTAAAAACTTCAGGATGGTTCTGTTCTAAAAAATGTTTCATCGTTAAGACATTACCTAAAGACTTAGACATTTTTGTTCCAGCAAAAGTAAACATATTGTTGTGAACCCAGTAGTTCGCATAATTTTTATGGGAACAGGCTTCGGCTTGGGCGATTTCGTTTTCATGATGAGGAAACACTAAATCTAAACCTCCGCCGTGGATGTCAATTTGATCCCCTAAGTGTTTAAAGACCATAGCTGTACATTCAATATGCCAGCCAGGTCGGCCTTCACCCCAAGGCGAGGCCCAAGATATTTCACCTGCTTTGGCTGGTTTCCAAAGTGAAAAGTCGAGTGGATTTCTTTTATTTGGATCCGTTTCAACTCTTGACCCTGAAATCATATCTTCTGGTTTTCGGTTACTTAATTTACCGTACTCTTTAAATCTTTCGATAGAATAAAAAACTTCACCTTTAACAACATAGGCCACATCAACTTTAATCAAGTCTGATATGACATCTATAATGGCATCTAAATTTTCGGTGACTCGTGGATTTAGATCATGAGGTTTTAACTTTAAAGCATCGAAATCATTCCAAAAAGCAGTAATGTAAGTCTCGATGACTTCGTTGAAATCTCGATTTTCATCTTGGCAGCGTTTTAAAATTTTGTCGTCAATATCCGTGAAGTTGTAAGCATAAGTGACTTTATAACCAGATTTTTCAAGCCAGTTTTTTAAGAAGTTGTAAAAAACAGCCCCTCTAAAATTTCCAACATGAAGTTGATCATAAACTGTGGGCCCACAGCAGTACATTTTTACTATATTTGGAGTGATGGATTTAAAATTCTCTTTTTTTCCAGTTAAAGTATTAAAAATTTGAAGAGTGCTCATTTTATATAAATCCCATTTGAAAGTTCTTAATACATATATTTAAAACACCAGACATCCAACTTATTATTTAAAAAGCGACCAGTCGCTCTTGACCCACCTTCCCCCGGTGATCATGCAGGTCATGACAACTTCTTTAAGTGAGGTTGGTGTTTTTTTATAATAATAATAATCTAATTTTAATCCAGCAGAATTAAGACATTTTCCTTGCCACTTTTCTGGACAGCTTTCGATATACTTAACTCTTGATGCCGGAACACCCAGTGATTTTGGCATTTCAGAAAAGCTTTTACATATCTCTTTAAGTTCAGCTAAATTTGCGCCACTTCTTTGGACGCAATCAGAGTTAGAAATGACCTTACCTTTATGAACAAAATTACCTTCGATATGGCAGGCATTAACAAATGCAGCCCACGTCAATGAAGGTAAAAAAAGAATAAAAATGAAAACAAGATTCACAACAGTATATCCCCAATCTTATATCATTATTTTTTTATAGTTTTGATTCAATGAATATTATCTTAATTTAACTGATTTAATATTTCAATTTGTTGACATAATTTGATGTCACAAATTAGGCCTGATTTTATTTCTGATTCGTGTTTAAGATATAAAAAAAGGAAGCTTATGTCTGTTCATGAAATGCATCTTAAAGCGATCAATGCGTACAACACGGCTTACGCCAAATACTCAAAATTTAAAGTTGGGGCTTCTGTGCTGTGCTCTGAAAACGTTTTTTCTGGATGTAATATAGAAAACGCAAGCTATGGGGCTACAGTCTGTGCAGAGCGGGTTGCGATTTGGAAGGCCATTTCTGAAATGGGTCCTGATTCTAAAATTGAAAAATTATGTTTGGTTACAAAAGATGGGGATGTTCCCTGTGGATTGTGTTTGCAAGTGATGTCTGAATTTATGACTCCAGAAACAGAAATTATTATTTGCACTGAACACGAAGTGAAACATGTGAAAGTATTTAAAGACTTTATGCCGTATACGTTTACTTTATGATCTCGCTATATAAATTAAAATCTAAGTTAAAACTTAAGTTAAAACTTAATTTAAGATTTCATAATTAGAATGGTTAAATTTAAATCAAATTTAAGACAATTTAAGATTTTCGATCTCAATGCAAGATTATTGTTTAGTCGGTCATAACCTAAGATTATGCAGCAAAGCATAAAACGTAATTATTTTCGGTATTTGTGACTCACAGAGAAATTATTCTTTGCTTCAAAATCTAATTGTTTGTATCTTTTTGCAAATTCATTTTTTGAATTTTAATTTAATTACAGATTTAAGTTTTTTAAAATATCCGGGGGGAGTGTAAATTGAATTCTGATTTGAAGTCTAAATTGTATTTTACTTTTTTAAAACAAATCACTTTGGCTTCTTTTTTATTGCTTTCGTTTCAATCCGCATTTTCTCAATCGACGGACCCGAATGATCCCACATCTCCTAACTACAAAGGCAAGTCTAAGGCTTACGTTAAAAAATTCTCTGGCTCCGCAGGAATGTCCTTCGGGACTGGATTTAATGTTTTGTCAGAATCCTTTGGGAACTATAACTTTTCTGGTAATTATTCTTTAGGTAAGTCCTCAATCACTTTAAATGCCGAATATAATCATCCACTTGACGGCAATACGGATGACATTCGTCAGTGGCAATTTGAGGATTTAGAAGTGGTTTGGAATGCTCCATCTTTAAATCCTGTAACTATTAAAGGCCAGGTCATAAACTTTGCTCCGCGTTTAAGTTACAGGGCACCTGTTTCACAAACATCTCAGTACTCTTCAACATATGGGGCATTAACACAGACATTAATTGCGTCGACAAATCTTGGTCGTTTCACTTTTATCTTTTCACCAAGAGTGACCTTGAGTTACCACCAGTTTGAAACCGCAGATAAAGATGGGTTCACGAAAAACATACCTTTTGCTGCGATCTTAGCAGGTGCTATTCGTGCCACAGTTATTAAAAATGTTTATTTAACTGTATCTGGATTTTATTATAATGGTTGGGATTACGATTCGAACTCAGTTCCAGTGAACGGAGCTTCGGGTAATATTTATTACCAAGTGAATCCTAAACTGGGTTTAACTGCTTTTGCTGGGTGGCGTGATCGTGTCTTTACCAACAATGCTCTGTTTGATAGCCAAACATCGAGCATGGGTTTAGGCGTGATCACTAGTTTTTAATTATAATTTTTTATGTTTTTTAAAGTTATCAAAAGGGGAAGGGAATGAAAAATTTAAACTTATTAATGCTCGGAGTTTTCATAGCCATTGTGGGATGCGTGAAGCAACACCCCAATAGAAGTTCACAAGGGGATGAGGCCGATGCGTCTATTGGTGGATTAGTCGCGATCTCTTCGCTTAAAGCCACCTACGTTGTTCCAACGAATAACTTTGTTGATGTGTCTCCAACATCTTTAGAAAGACCAGAATTATACTATTATAACATTGATGGTTCATCATATTCGGCTCAAACATCGGGTGATGTATCTGCGTCAGGTATGTCGATTGTAAATCAAGTAGCTGTTTCTGACGGCGTCAATAATATTCGCTTTTTAGATAAAGTCAGTTTTGAAACGGATGCCCCGCTCTTAACCCGTAATACAGACAAAGTTGATTTCTTAGGTCAACCCAACACAACTTACGAAATTAAATACAAACTGACTCCAACAGCTTTAGTGATGATGAAGATTGTGAATAAAGACGAGATCACTCACCACGAACGGCCTTACTCTGACAATTTAGGTAATGATAAATATGCAGTCCCACTAGGTGGGTACACATTACAAACATTTAAAAAGAAAAGATCTTTAAATGCTGATAGAAGAAAAACAAATCTTTATGAATACGTTACTGCTGTTTTAAAGTTTAATGAGGACGGATCATTAAACACATCATGTGGCTCTTGTGCGGATTACATTCGTATAAATCCGAATGACGAAGGTTTTCAGAAATTCACACCTGTTGCTGATAAGCGTGACGTTTACCCAGCCGATTACTTCACCGGCGAATGGTATTTTTCTGAAGGTGTTGTCGATACAAAGCCTGGTAACGAAACTTCAATTGGATTTATCAGTGGATCTTTCGATGCGGATTTTAAAAATGCATCTAAAATTAAACTTTTTAGATACGCCAACACTATTAAAGGTTACAATATCGCCGTCGATGAAGAGCTAAGTGACGACGACGCTTTGAATTTAAGTCCCGTGATTTCGATTCCAGCGGTTGGTAAAAACTATAAGCTTCAAGATTCAGGCTCAGGGTCACAGTTAACTGAAGTTGAAATTCCAAATATTTCTATTGAAGAAGCCCCTTATGTAAAAATTGATTTTGAAGGCTTATCTACAATTCAAACTATTCTTGAAAGTAAATTCTCCTTACTTGGAACAATGGGAACGACAAGTACTGGATTTCTTAAAGAAGTGATGTTCAGTGAAAAAAGTTTTTCATTAACATTTGAAGATAACACTAACGGTAAAAGATTAAGATATTCATTTTTAAAAGCTGAACCAAGGGGCTACCAGACTCGTCGTCATTACAAAGAAGATCGTGAAGTGTTTGGATACTTTCCAACAGTCAGAACTCGCTTACGTCGACCTGCTGAAGATTTCAGAGAAGAAGACTTTGAAAAAAATATTTTAATTCAAAGACATAATCCTAATAAAGATGTCGTATTTTATTTTTCAGATTTAACTCCAAAAGACAATGGGGGAAAGTGTAGAACTGCTGGCGATGATACTTTAGGTGAAGTCTTAGACTCTCGTGGCGAAATCAATTACCGCGAAGTCGGGCGACGTGCGGTTAAGTATTGGGATTCTGCCTTTAAAGTCGCAGGTGCACCTAAAGGTGTAAAGTTAATTGAAGTCGATAAAAAGGGTGTATGTTTTGATGCCCCACTTGGGGATTTACAATACAACTCCATCAACATGTTGAATACAATTCAGGCGACTAACTTACTTGGAGTTGGTCCATCCCTTGTTGATCCGTATTCGGGTGAAGTGATTAATACAACAATGAATCTTCACATTGCCCCATTTAGATCTATCGTTAGTGGTGAAATCAGAGAGTACATGAGCAGCCGATTGGGAATATTTAAAGACCGTTCGGGAAGACTGCCTTCTGAAATCACTGGCGGAAGCACAATTCTAGGTCGTTCATTAGATTCATTTGAAGGGGTTAGAAATAAACTTGTTCAGATGATTCCTCCCCAAATGAGACGTTACGTCGCAGAGCTTTATCACTTTGGTGTTTACGACAGAAACAGAGATTTAAATAATCTTAATTTATACGGCGCTAACAACTCAAACCAAATATTTGATTTTTATGCTGATTATCAAGACTTTAATTCAACCTCGCGTGAAGTTGAATATGTTCAATTGATTAGTGATCGTATTTTACAAACGGATCAAATTGTTCGTGGGGATTCTTATTCTTCAGGTGATATTAAAAATAAGCAAGATTATGATAGCCGTTTAAGATTGATTGAAAAATATCGACCAGATTTTTTCAGATCTCGTATGACGTCTGAAAATTTTTCGGCCCTTGCTAGTTTAAATAATATGGATGTCGATATCCGTGAAAAATGTCCTGAAGTTCAAAACTTTGTAAACTTAAAGTTAGCTCAAGCTGCAGCCGCTGGAACTAGTCCTGACATTGCATCTTCAGAAGACTTCCCAGTTATTAAATCGTGCATGAATAAACTTATTCCAGATAAAATTTTGGCTACAGTTGTTCACGAAATGGGTCACAACTTAGGGCTAAGACATAATTTTTACGGCTCTGCTGATCCTAAGAATTTCTTCACAAGAGATGAAATAAAAACTCTTTATAATGTGACAGTGGTTTCGGATTTTAAGCTTCCGAAAAGCTCAACTGTAATGGAATATATTCCATCTGATAAAGATAGACTTTATTTCCCCGGTCACTATGACATTGCGGCTATTCGTTATGGTTATGCAAATCAAGTTGAAGTGGACTCTGCTGATAGACCCAATTTAGCGAAAAATATTCGTGACTTAACTGGAAACGATAAGGCCACTGACTCTGGGCTTGAAGGAAGTATACCTGCAAACGTATCTGCAACTGGTCCATTAAGAGGATATAAATACTGCACAGACCATCAAGCCGGTGACGGATTAACTGATGGACTTGGTTTTGATCCCCTTTGCCAAAGACATGATTACGGAACAAATCCCAAAGAAGTTGTTGATGGTTTGATTAATGATTACTACGAACATTTGGTAGTTTATGGAACTCGATTTGATCGTGCGAATCCTGGAAATGTCTACAGAAGATTAGATACTATGAATCGTCTAAAACGCTTCTATGATGAATGGAGATATAAGTTAGCTGATCATTTGGGAGCAGGAAATGAGTATTTAGAAAAATTTGATAAAGCGATTTATGCTAGGAAATTAGCAGAACTTAAAAACGATGCAACTTTTGGGGCTAAAGAGTACCTAGGAGTTCGTGATCAAATCTTTAAGTTTTTCACAGATGTCGCTTTTTTAAATAACAAATACTGTGTGACATTTGATAAGAAAACGACACAACCCATTTTACTAGAGCTTGAAAAAATAAGAATTTTGATTCGCAGTCAATCACCTGATGCAATTATTGCGAACTGTGAGGACTCTCAAGGTTTGGTTCAAAAGTATATTCAGTCTCAAGGTTTAGATTATATTGGTGATGTTGGTTTTTCTTTAAATGATTTTAAATTTAAAGTTGATGGAAAAGAAGCCTATGAAGATATTTTAGATGTTTCTGGAACTTTTAATGATCGACTTTATGCTACAGTTTTTTTGACTATGCGTAGTCAAAGATATGCTGGGTTATTACAAGGCATTCAGCCTAACATGTTGGACGAACCAGATTTCTATGAAGCCTTTGAAAATATGGTTTTAACGAGATCATTAGGTGGTGCTGATCTTGGTCCTGATCTTCAAAGATTAGCCAAAGCTAAGCCTGAATTAGGTTTAAATGTGCCGAAGCAAGTTTTACTTAATAAGTATGAAGCTGAAGGACCATTCATAGGTTTAATGTACAATTTCTTAGAGCAAGGAATTAACAATCCGTTCGTTGATTCATCTCAGAGAGCCACAAAGTACGGAAAATTTATTGATAACCTATCACAAGATGATATTCAAAGTTTGCAGGCTGAGGGCGGTATTGCGATTCCAATCTCTTCGGGGCGTTATTTAATTATAAGAAAAGAAAATGAAATTTCTATGGTTTTGGCTCGAGCTTATTCTGATCTTTCTAGAAATGCGGGAATGGGTTTTTTCTATCTAGACTTAGTCATTCCACAAAAAACAGATTTGATCGCTAGAACCCAACCTAAATTTCAAGACGCAATTTCTGATTTACCTGATGCTGTTGTTGATTTAACTGCTGAAAAGTATTTAGAGTTTGCTGCTGAATTTGAAAGAATTTTTGATTTTCAAAAAGTTGATTTTTTTGAGATCCAATTAGCTTCTATGCTAACTGGAAATGACTTTGCGGCTTACAATTATTATTTTAAATCTTTGGTTGATCAGATCAATGCCAGAGTTGCAGCCGGAGTTGATGCTTCAGAGCTTCAGGTGCAGTTAGCTTCTAAAATGGCCGAAATGAACAAAGATATTCCAGGCTTTTTTAATGCTATGCAAACGGCAATCCAAAATGAAAGCAAAAATCCGAAATTTAAACTCTCTATCCCTTTAAAAGCGGTATTAAATCAAAGATTTGTTCAAAATAGCGGTCAAGCCACTGATGCTTTATTTAAAGATATTGATTTAACACAAAGAGATTTTGAACTGAATCAAGAAGAGTATGTGGCTCACTTCAGAACCATCCAATCTATTTTACTAGGTCAGGGCGGGGCAGAACTTGGGGCTCAATTACTTCAGTCGGCTTTAACAAGATCTGATATCTCCAATGGAAATTTTGAAACTCCAGTGCAAAGATTTATGGAAAGACATTTTCCTGATAACTATGCACAGAACATGCGGCTTCAAGATCATTTCGGTCAGCATTTAAATTCAATGCACAACCGTCAAAATCTAATTCCAAGTTTCAGAGGTCGTACACAAGACATTTCGGAAGGCTTTGGCAATGGTGGACCTTTTGTGACTCCAGTGGTGGCCCCGGAAGGGACTCCATGGATTCAATCCCAGTTTTAATTCTAATAATATAAAAATTAAAACTAATTAGAAAACAAAAAAGCGATTCAATTCTGAATCGCTTTTTTTTTACAATTAGGTGCTAAGCTAAATGGTTAAACATATTGTGAACTTAGAAATGTTGCATCGCTTTCGAAGATAGATCTTTCATAAATTTTCTAAATTCTCTTTGGATCTTTAAATAGGCGAAACCTTGTCATTCGGCCTTACGTATCGAATTTAACACAAATTTATAACTTAAATTAATATCTACTTAGACATTTATAATAGGCTCGTTGGCATGAAGCCTTGCCGCTGTCTATTTCGCTCACTGGCTTTCGAGAGGCTCCGCCTCTCACCAGTTCGCTGGAACTTTTCCAGCTTTGCAAGGAGAATGACAAGGCTTCGCCTATTATAAATGTCTAAGTAGATATTAATTTAAGTTATAAATTTGTGTTAAATTCGAGCAAGGCTTCATGCCAACGAGCCTATTTAAAAATCCAAAGAGAATTTAGAAAACTTATAAAAGATCTATCGTCGAAAGCGATGAAACAGTTCCAAATACTTAAACACCCACTCTGGTTTATGCTTTTGCTTCCACGTGCTGGCTGCAAATTTATTGGCTTCGCTTTTAGCAGGATAGGGATGAATTGTAGACATGATTCGATTTAAACCGTAACCATGTTTCATAGCTGAAATAAATTCAATTAACATGTCGCTGGCGCTCGGGGATACGATGGTCGCGCCCAGTATTTTATCAGTTCCTTTTTTCGTGATCACTTTGACGAATCCTTCATTTTCAGAATCAGCAACCGCACGATCATTTTTTTCTAATGAATAAGTTGTCGCTTCGTAATTTAAATTTTGTAGTTTTGCATTCATTTCATTTATCCCCACCGTCGCCACTTCAGGATCGGTGAATGTGGCCCATGGCACGACAGAGTAATCCACTTTATATTTTTTAAAAGGCTGAAATAAACTGTTGATCGATGTGAACCAAGCCTGATGGGCCGCCATATGTGTAAACTGATAGGGTCCAGCCACATCGCCACATGCAAATATATTTTTATACTTCGGTGTTCTTAAATAGGGATCAAGTTTTAATGTGCCGTTAATATTTAGTTCTAAACCTAAAGTTTCAAGACCTATATTTTCTGTATTTGGTTTTCGACCCAATGCAATCAGGACAACATCAAATTCAATCTCTTTGATTTCGCCCATTACACTTTCGACAACTAAATACTGTTGATCACTTTTTTTGTAAAACTTTTTAGCTGAAAATCCAGTTAAGATAGTTACACCTTCAGATTTAAACTTCTGTTCAATCACGTTTGACACTTCAATGTCTTCTCTGGGCATTAATCTTTCAGACCTTTCAACTTGCGTGACTTCAGATCCAAATCTAGCAAAGCACTGACTAAGCTCACATCCAATGGCCCCGCCACCTAAAACCACTAATTTTTTTGGCAGGTTTTTTATTTGCCATAAATTATCAGAGGTCACATAGTTTATATCTTTCAATCCTTCAAATTTGGGAAGTAAAGGGCTTGCTCCAGTGGCGATCACAATATTTTTCGTAGTTAGGATATGACTGTTCACTTCCACTTCCCATGGGGATTTGATAAGGGCATTGCCCTTAATGCATTCAACGCCAAGGCCTGTATATCTTTCAACAGAGTCATGAGGTTCAATTTTTTTAATCACCTCTTGCACTCGTTTCATGATGTCTGAAAACTCAAAATCAATGGTCACACTTTTTAGTCCATACTTTTTTGCATTCTTCGCCATTCCAAAAATTTTTGCAGATTTAATTAAGGCTTTGCTTGGGACGCACCCTGAATTTAAACAGTCACCCCCCATTTTATGTTTTTCAACTAAAGCCACTTTGGCTTTAAGTAAGGCCGTTATATAAGACGTTACAAGCCCTGCGCTTCCTGCTCCGATCACCACAGAGTTGTATTCAAATTTTTTCGGCTTTTTAAATTTCATGATCTTCCCCTAGAAAACTTAATTTAAATTTATTTATGATTTCTTTATTATTTATTGGTTGCGAAAGTACTTAATGCTTTTTTCACGATTAAAGGAAACGCTCCTAGTAAAACAAAAGACATAATTAGTGATGGCGATAAAATATCTTTTGTGGATGTGATTTCAGCTAATCGGGTCCCTGCATTGACGTAAATCAAAGTTCCAGGAAGCATGGCTGCTTGGCTAACAAAAAAGTAGGTCCAAAATTTAATAGGAGTTAAACCCATCAGCAAATTGACTAAGAAAAATGGGAACACGGGCATTAATCTTAAGGTAAATAAGTAAAAGGCCCCTTCTTTTTCAACTCCAGCATTTATGCTGCTAATTTTAGAACCAAATTTAGATTGAACCCAATCTTTTAAAAAGTACCTAGCGCCTAAAAAAGCAAGTCCAGCGCCTAAAGTGCTAGCAAAAGATGAAAGCAATGTACCCAGGCCCAATCCAAAGATCACACCAGAAGCTAATGTTAAAATAGCAGCTCCAGGAAGGCTTAAAGCAGTGCAGACGACATAAATTACAAAAAATAGGCCGGCAGAGAGCCATACATTTTCGGCTGACCACGTTTTTAGAACCTGGTTGTTTTCCTTTAAAGCCTGAAAAGTTAAGTACTTATGGGCACCGAAATAAAAAAAGGCGAATATAAGTAAAGCAAAGACTAATAAAACAAATCCATTTAAAATATGATTTTTTTTGCTTTTTTTCACGAAGGCTGGACCTTAAAAGTTTGATTTTAAGTGAGTTTACTATTTATGACCAACTCACTGCATTTTAATTTTTGTAAATCTTCATAGTCTCAATTTGAATCTATTTGGTCCGTCTTGGACAGCCTAAAAGCTGAAATTTACTCACCTTGTCCAAGTTTAATGAAAATGACTTGTAATTGAGAAACTAGGAGTTTAATATTCATTGAACTGGTTTAATAAGTCTTAAACTTAGTTTATAATAGGTGTCAGTATCATAATACAATGTTAGAAGTTCTTGAAATTATTATTCTAACACTAAAGTTAACAAACAGCGCATCAGGTGCAATTCACCAAAGGTGTTTTAAAAATGAAAAACTTAGACTCAATTTCAAATAACTCGATGCCAGATGTGACAAAAGCACAGAAATCCAAAGTTCTTATTCCACTTGATTGGGTGGGCATGGGCGAAGTTGAAACTTCAATTAAATTTAAATCAGAAGATTTAATTTATAATCTGCCTGCTAAGGCGAACATCTACGTTAATCTTACTGATCCAGAGGCTAAAGGTATCCACATGTCCAGGATCTATATGATTGCGACTCAAGGCTTAGAAAATAAATCAGCCTCAGCCGCAAATATTAAATCCTTACTTAACGATATGGTTTCCAGCCAAGACGGTCGAAGTAACAAAGCTAAAATTCAATTGCACTTTGAATTACCTATAAAAAGAAAAGCCCTCATTAGCGATCTTCAGGGACTAAGACATTACCCAATGACATTAAATTGGGAGTTAGACAGTCATGGTAAATTGAATCAGATTTTTGAATTTGAAGTGATGTACTCCAGCACGTGTCCTTGCTCTGCAGCTTTAGCTCGCCAGTTGATTAAAAATAAATGGCTGGCTGATTTTGGATCAGAGAAACAAATTTCAATAGATGAAGTTGCAAATTGGCTTGAACAAGAAAAGTCCATTGTTGCAACTCCTCATGCTCAAAGAAGTAAAGCTTTGGTTAGACTAAAAATTAATAACACATTAGATTTAGACTACACAAAATATATTGATATATTAGAAAGCACATTAAAGACCCCTGTTCAAACTGCCGTCAAACGCGAAGATGAACAGGAATTTGCTCGACTTAATGGGACCCATTTAATGTTCTGTGAAGATGCAGCAAGAGACATTTATTCAACACTTCAGCAAGATCATGATGTTGAAGACTTTTGGTTACGAGTAGAGCATTTAGAAAGTTTACATTCACACAATGCTGTGAGTGAAACTTCAAAGTTTGGAAAGAAGATTTAATTTAAAAAATATTAATTTCAGTGTTTTTAACACAGGAGCAATTATGCAAAGTTTATATAAAGAGTTACCAATTGGTAACAATCATTTAAGTGAGCATTTAAGTAGCGATGGTTTACCTGCACTCATTCGCGGTGAACAAAATCCAAAAGAAGAACTGGTGACCAGAGAACGTCTGGATTCCAAGGCTTTCAAACGCATGATCAGAGAGATGAGTTTAAAAGTAACTAAACAAAGACTTGCGATCTTAGAAGCATTAAATATGGGTCAAGCTCATGTTACGGCTCAAGAAGTTTACGAGATCGTGAATCAAAAGCATCCAGAGATTGGATTTGCGACAGTTTATAGATTTTTAAGAAAATTAACTGATAATAAATATGTGACCGAAGTCAGAATGGGTGGAATGCCAGCAAGGTATGAATTGTCCCCCAACAATCACCATGATCACATAACATGTGTCGGATGTGGAAAAATTGTGGAATTTCAAAATGATCACATCGAAAGACTTCAGCTTGAAGTCGCAAGTGATCACGATTTTATTTTAACAAGCCACGTTTTAGAATTATACGGTGTGTGTGGCAATGCCTCATGCCGTTCAAAATACGCAAACAAGTAGTAGATTAAAAATTCCGACTTGGATTTGAAACAAGGCGCTTATAAGCGCCTTGTTATTTTTTTTTAAAGCTAACATAGGAATCCCATGAAAAACTATATCAGAGTCAAAGGGGCTAACGAGCACAATTTAAAAAATGTGTCTGTGGATATTCCTAAAAATAGCTTGATTGTAATCACTGGACTTAGCGGAAGTGGAAAGTCCTCTTTAGCTTTTGATACTATTTACGCTGAGGGACAGCGCCGATTTTTAGAAGGGCTTTCTAGTTTTTCTCGTCAGTACATGATTCAGTTTAAAAAACCTGATGTGGAATCCATTCAAGGGTTAACACCCGCGATAGCTATTGAACAAAAAACCAATAACACCAGCCCCAGATCTACAGTCGGCACTATCACTGGGGTGTACGATTACCTTAGACTTTTATATTCTAAAGTAGGTCAGCCTAAATGTCCTGATCATAATTTAGATGTGAAGTCCTCTGATGTTGAAACAGTTTTGGGTCAACTTCTAAGTCAGCATTTGGGACAAAAAATTCAAATTTTAGCCCCGGTTGCAAACGAAAAAAAGGGCGAGTTCCAAAAAGAAATTTCTTACTGGCAGTCGAAAGGATTTATTCGTGCCTATATTGACGGGGCCTGGGTCGAACTTTCTGAATTAACAAAATTAGCTAAAACAAAACCTCACAACATTGATGTGCTTGTGGATCAGCTTCCCGTGGAAGAAAAATACAGCCACCGAATTAAAAGCAGTTTGAATAGGGCTTTTGATATTGCGTCTGGATTAGTGTCGGTTGTGTATTTAGATACGAATGAAAAATCTTTGTTTTCACTGGATTCATCTTGTCCTATTTGTGGATACAGTTTTCCTGAATTAGATCCCAATCATTTTAGTTTTAATAATCCACGAGGTGCCTGTGAAGAATGTAAGGGGTTAGGTACAACTGATATTCAAGAAGACACAGTTTTAGTTGATGGCATGGACGGGCAAAAATCCCAAGTGGCCAGATTTAAATACATTGGAGAAACACATTCGGATGAAGATGATGAAGTGCCAGTGCATTTGAAAGCGTGTGAAGTGTGTGTTGGGACCCGCTTAAATCAAAAAGCCAGAAGCGTTTTTGTAAATCAAAAAAATATTGCTGAACTTTCAATGATGTCGATGACTAAGCTTAAAGATTTTTTATCCAACTTAAAATTATCTGGCCGAGATCTAGCTGTTGGTGAAAAAATTGTGAAGCAAATTTTAAGTCGTCTGCAGTACTTAGAAAATATTGGGGCAGGATACTTATCTTTATCTAGAACCTCATCAACCTTATCCGGTGGTGAAAGCCAAAGGATTCGTTTGGCCACCCAACTTGGCGCTTCGATGGTTGGCGTCCTTTATGTTTTAGACGAACCTTCTATTGGACTGCATCCCAGAGATCACCATAAACTTCTCCGTCACTTAAATGAAATCAAAGATCGTGGAAATACAATTATTGTCGTAGAGCACGATGAAGAGACCATGGAAAGCGCAGACTTCATAGTTGATATTGGCCCCAGAGCCGGGGAATTCGGTGGGGAAATTAAAGCTGTTGGGGATTTACAAAGTATAAAAAATAATCCTGAAAGTTTAACGGGACAGTATTTATCTCATGCAAAAAAAATTCCTTATCCAGAGACAAGACGGCAAAAAACAAAAGGGGATTTGATTTTAAACAATGCCAGTGGGCATAATTTAAAAAACGTCAGTGTTAGCCTTCCATTGGGACAACTGATTGGGGTCGCTGGTATTTCTGGAAGCGGAAAAAGCACTTTAATTATTGACACCCTTTATCCCGCTTTAAGTGAAAAAGTTTACGGTTTTAAAAAGTTCACGGAACCCTATGATTTGATATCTGGCTATCATAGCTTAGACAAAGTGATTCAAATCAATCAAAGTCCGATTGGACGAACACCCCGTTCAACACCAGCAACGTATGTTGGATTATTTCCTTTAATTAGAGATTTATTTGCTCGTTTACCTGATGCTAAAATTCGTGGTTTTAAACCAGGTCATTTTAGTTTTAATGTAAAGGGCGGTAGATGTGAAACTTGTAAAGGTCACGGCCAAGTTAAAATTGAAATGCATTTTTTAACCGACGTCTATGTGCCATGCGAAGAGTGCCGTGGGCGACGATATAATAGTAGCGTTTTAACAATTAAATTTAAAGATCAAAGCATTGCTGATATTTTAGAAATGTCAGTCACTGAAGCTAAAGACTTTTTTAAAAATCAAAATCAAATTTATGTAAAATTAAAAACTTTAGATGAAGTGGGTTTGGGTTATTTAAGATTAGGTCAAAGCTCTTTGACTTTATCCGGCGGCGAAGCCCAAAGAGTTAAGCTCAGCCGTGAACTTTCAAAACGTTCAACTGGAAAAACTTTTTATATTTTAGACGAACCAACAACAGGTTTACATTTTGAAGACATTAAAAAATTAATTGAGCTTCTTCATCGATTAGTTGATCAAGGCAACACAGTTCTTGTGATTGAACACAACATTGATGTTTTAAAAAACTGTGACTTCATTTTAGAACTTGGCCCCGAAGGCGGCGAGATGGGGGGCGACATTACGTTCACTGGCACCCCTGAAGAATTAGCCCGTGATAAGAAAAGCTTCACAGCTCCATTTGTTAAAAAAGCGTTGAGCTTTTGATCATATTTTCATCTCAAGATGAGATTTTTTAATATTCTATTAAATTTTCAAGCCTTTCGTCCCGATAAATACCTGCGAGGTCAAATCCCATGAGTTGGAATGACATACCTGAATGGTCCAAGGCAGTTACGAAATCTATTCTTGAGACGGTCAAAGCCAAGGATCCCTATACCTTTTTTCACTGCTGTCGAGTGGGACGAAGTGCAAGACTTCTAGGTAAAGCAGCCGGATTAAATGAATATCAGCAATTAGTCTTAGAATATTCAGGTCTTCTTCATGACGTGGGCAAGGTTGGGATTCCAGATAACGTTTTATTTAAACCCGCAAAATTAACTGATCCAGAAATGCACATGATGAAAATGCATCCAGTTAAAAGTCTTCAAGTGATTAAGCCCTTAATGTTTGAATCTTTTTTTAAAGATATTGCACCAGGCGTAGAACTTCATCACGAAAGATTAGATGGCCGTGGTTACCCCTATGGTTTAAACTCGAAAGATATCTCAGAAATCGTTCGTATGGTGACTTTAGTAGATGCAGTCGATGCCATGATTACGACTCGTCCCTATAGAAAAGCTATGCCAATTGAAAAAGCCATCGAAGAAATAAAAACTCATTCAGGAACACAGTTCGATAAAAACCTAGTCACCATTTACATTGAGTCCTACAAATTTAATAAAAAAGAAATCAGCAACATCAAACCCGAAGACCAAATCGCTCATTCCCTTCTAATCGCCTCTTAAAAAAAATCCAAGGAATAGCTAAATTTTTATTTAATAGCTTTATATTTTTATATATCTAAATATTTAAACTAGATCTTCTTTGAATTAATATAAGGCGAGCCTTGTCATTTGCATTGCATACGTAAGTTTCGTAAATTTATTATTTTAAATTAAAAAGATCTTAAGCCATTTAAAATAGGCTCGTTGGAATGAAGCTTTGCTTTTTTTGCAAAGCAAATGCCAAGGTCTGCCCTGTTTTAAATGGCTTAAGGTCTTTTTAATTTAAAATAATAAATTTATGAAACTAACGAGCAATGCTTCATGCCAACGAGCCTTATATTAATTCAAAGAAGATCTAGTTTAAATATTTAAATATATAAAAATATAAAGCTATTAAATAAAAATTTAGAAATTCCTTAGATTGTTTTTTAAAATCCTCAAAAATGGACTTTAATCCAATAATGAGGAGTTAAAATTTGACTAGGGTCCAAAATTGAGGATAATAGATTTATGGAAAGATATCTTTTCTCTCAAATTAAGAAGGACCTTATAAAGAAAATGGTCTTTGTTGGTGGACCAAGGCAGGTGGGTAAAACGACTTTGGCAAGGTCCATTATGCCTCCAAAGTCGTATTTGAATTGGGATATTTTAGAAGATCGAGAAAAAATTCTTAAGAATGAATTGCCACCGCTAAAATCTTTTATATTTGATGAAATTCACAAGTACAAATCTTGGCGCAATTATCTGAAAGGTCTATACGATAAAAATAAGCCTAATATTAAAATTCTGGTGACAGGAAGCGCTAGATTGGATTTTTACCGTTATAGCGGAGATTCATTACAAGGGCGCTATCACTATTTACGACTTCATCCAATCACAATGGATGAGCTCAATTCATATAAAAAAAATACGGTTTTAGATCTTTTGAATCTTGGTGGATTTCCAGAGCCTTTTCTTGGCGGAAATAAAATAGATGCTCAAAGATGGTCTCGGGAATATCGCATGCGAATTCTTAAGGATGATATTTCAAGCATCGAAGTTATTTCAGATCTTGGAAAAGCCGAACAGATGCTATTACGATTACCGGATTTAGTTGCAAGCCCACTTTCAATTAACTCTTTAAGAGAAGATTTACAGATGGACTTTAAAACTGCAAAAAGATGGCTTGATATTTTTGAAAGATTTTACGCTATTTATAGAATACAGCCTTTTGGTTCGCCTAAAATTAAAGCCGTTAAAAAAGAGCAAAAGCATTATCATTTTGATTGGACGCTAGTAAAAAACGAAGGCGCACGATTTGAAAATTTCGTCGCCAGCCACTTAATTAAATGGGTTCACTTCCTAGAAGACACCCAAGGTCGGGACCTCCAGCTTTGTTTTTATAAAGACAGAGATCAAAGAGAAATTGATTTTGTTATTACCGAAGACTCGAAACCATTATGTTTTATTGAATGTAAGTTAAATGAAAAAAAAATAAGCCCTACTCTTTTTTTTATAAGAAAAAAATTTCCAGATATTCCATGCTATCAACTGACTGAAAAAGATGTTGGAGATTTTCAAAATCAAGAGGGTCTAAGGGTTGCACCCGTTTGGGTTGGGCTTGAAGAAATTAAAATATTGTTAAATAAAAATTAATTTTTAAAATAATAGTGTTTTATATCAATTCGCAACCAAGTTGGGTGGTGATGTTTTTAAGATGCTTAAGAGTTGCTACCATAGGTAAACCTTGAATGGCTGTTTTGTCTTCAGATAAAACTTCAGTCATTAATTTATGTCCTTCGGATTCAAAACGATAGCCACCGGCACAATCATAGGGTTGGTCTAAATTTAGATAAGTTTTGATTTCATCATCAGTTAAGCTTTTCATTTTTAATTCTGTGTGATCAAAAAAATTTATTCTATGTGATTTTGAATTTTTATCCTTTTGATAAATCAAACACACACACGTGATTAATTTGTGGGTTTGGCCTTGAAGTTTTTTAAGATGAGTAAAATTGCTTTCAAAAGTGCCAGGTTTATCAAAGATTTGATTATCGAAAACACAAACTTGGTCAGACCCAATGACAATAAAAGGGAATTTTAAATTCGTGTTTGCAACTATATCTTCGGCCTTTAGTTCTGCTAGTTTTTGGGCAACGTGAAGTGGGCTTAAATCTTTAAATTCAATTTTAATTGCGTCTTCATCAATCTTAGGTTTGATGATCAGGGGATTTAATCCAGCCTCTTTTAATAATTGGGCACGGTATTTAGATGAACTCGCCAAAACCAAATTAAGTTCAAGATTAGCTTCAAGATTCAGCCGTGTTTTTAAATTCACCTTCGGATTCATAGTCAAAAGTTGCCAGTACAAATCATTTAGGTCAATAATGACCTATGGAAACTTTTAATACTTACATTCACAATATCGATCCTTTTTTAATTCAATTTTCTGATCAGTTTGGTGTGCGCTGGTATGGGCTGGCTTACTTGGCAGGAATTTTACTGGGATATGCAATAATTTTAAAACTCATTAAAAAAGGCAAAATGCAAATCCATGAAGAGATGCTGTCTGACTTTGCCACTTGGATGGCCTTTGGAATTTTAATCGGGGGCCGAGTTGGATACTGTGTTTTTTATGCTCCACATTTACTGACCGAATTTGGATCAAGCTTTCCTTTTTGGGGTGTTTTAGAAGTTCACAAGGGTGGAATGGCCAGTCACGGAGGAATCGCAGGGGTGTCTGTGGCTTGTTATTTATTTGCTAAAAAATATAAACTTAATTTTTTACATTGCCTTGATATCACAGTCCTAGGTGGATCTTTGGGGTTTTTCTTTGGTCGGATCGCAAACTTTATCAACGGAGAACTTTATGGACGAGAGGTCGCATCAAAAATCAGTTGGGCTGTGAAATTTCCATCTGAGCTTCGTGAATGGGCCTCTTATGAACCACAAAAGTTAGACCGCTTAGGAGCGCTCGTTGAAAGTTTAGGTGCAATTTCTACCCCAAGAAATGGGTCCAAGATTACGATTGAAGCCACAAGCCAAGTGTGGTCTTCGTGGGTTTCAGACTACAGAATTAACTTAAATTCTAATTGGAATGTGAATCAATTTATTGAATACATTCAGGCCCAAGTGTTAGCTGGGAATGAACAAGTCTTAAAAGGCTTACAGTGGGTTTTAACTGCAAGACATCCGTCACAGCTTTACCAAGCTGTGCTTGAAGGCTTGCTAGTTTTTATAGTTTTAAATCTGATTTGGCTTAAACCCAGAAAACCTGGTGTGATCGCTGCCGCTTTCGGGGGCTTGTACGGTTTTGCTCGCATAATAGGCGAGCAGTATCGTATGCCTGACGCCTCTATTGGATATCAACTGATGGGTTTAACCCGCGGGCAATGGCTGAGTGTAGGGATGCTATTAGCGGCTTTCTTTTTACTTATGTACTCGTTAAAAAAACAGGGTAAGAGCTATGGCGGCTGGTTAGGCTAGATTAGTTTTATTTCATTGCACGTCAATTGTCCCAATTTAAGTCATTAAATGAACTAAAGATGGCCCAATTATATACCGATAATTAACTGTACTTTTAACTTCTTTTTTAGGAGATAAAATGAGCTCACATAGATCTAAAAATTCTTTAAATACTAATTTTCAAAAAGGGTTCGGTTTATTAGAAGTTGTCATTGCGGCATCTATAATGTCTGCCATCGGACTGGCTTTTGCGACTATGATCAGTCAGATGAATGGAACGGTTGGATACATAGAAGATCGTTCGGCGGCTTTAGATCTAAAGCACATTATGACTTTGGATTTGAGTTCATCTCAAGCCTGTGTGAACAGTTTTGGAGGTTTGAATGTTGTCGCAAATCAAAATGTTCCTAACCTTAAAAATACAACAAATGTTGTTTCCTATACAAACAATCAAGTCTACGATCGTATCAATTTTAATGGTTTTCGATTGCAAAATGTGAATGTGCCTCTGGCACCTAACAGCACAGGTCGAATGAATTTAGTGGTTGATTTAACAAGACAAAGAACGGCCGGGCCAAACAGTTTGAAGCCTCAAACTATCCCCTTACAAGTGACTTCAAATGCAACTGGCAGAATCAGTGATTGCGTGGCGATAGGTGAAGGCGCCGCTATGAAC
Source organism: Bdellovibrionales bacterium (assembly GCA_043764155.1). Lineage (GTDB taxonomy): Bacteria > Bdellovibrionota > Bdellovibrionia > Bdellovibrionales > UBA1609 > JAMLIO01. The sequence continues at coordinate 9,211 of JAYUKW010000022.1, read as the reverse complement.
GACACGGCTGGGCAGTGTGATGGATACCCTCCAGGTACAGCTCCAGCTAAAAGTGGTGGTTTGGGATGTACCTTTATGGCAAATTGTATTTCTGGAAAAGCGCCTTTTTCTGAAGGCTCAACGGTGACATCTAGCAAACAGGCCTCGTCACACACAGATGGTTATACGAATAAGTATCTGTGTATAAATAAAAAATGGGTACTATACGAATCTTCAACACAATCGTCGAAACTCTAAAAAAACATCTTTAAAGCTGGTTATTTTAAATTTAATCAGCTTCTTTTTAATCAAATCAGCTTTCACCCAAATTATCCTTGATGCCTAACGTTTCAAATTGAGACAAAATAAATAAATAATTTGTTTTTATAAAAATAATTTTTTTACCTAAAACGCTTAATTACATTCTGCTTCATTTGATTGATCACGAATTTTATCACCGTTTAAAAGTTATTCAGATGTAGAACTTCTAGATATTTTAATACACAAGATTATCTCGTAACCTAATAGTGGGGAGAGACTTATGCTACTGCGCATGTATCCATTGTTGATGATACAAATATTTCTGACTTTAGTATTTAGTGCTACGTCTTTCGCCAGAAATGATGTGGCCTCTGAGTTTCAATTTGTTAGACTTTTAGATCCTTATGGTATGAGCCTTCCAGCAATGATTTTTGAACCAGATCCGGAAGCAGAGAATGCGGGCCCAACTTATTTAGAAGATGACGTTTTTTACACACCGGGAACTCGATTTGCATTCACCACAAATGCCCAGTTAGGAACTTATGGTTATATCGATAATAACAACTCATTAATGCCAATGATTTATGTTAATCCCGTAGATAGCGATGGCACAGTTGATACAACTAAATTTTATGGATTTCCAGCTAATTTTTTAGAGTTTGAATCTTCAGGCACGAATGTTTATGACCAACAAGTTATCAGGGCTCACTTCGAATCCTGTGATTTGTCAGATAATAACATGTGTGATGTCAGCAGGCCCCCAGTCCAGGGCTACACGTCAGAAGTTTTCCAAAGAGAACTTGTTAAAACCGAACAGTTCTTAGCTTTGATGACCAGGTATCAAAGTGATGATTTGGTTTCTGCAAGTGCAGCTGAAGCCGCTGCCACAGAAGATGATATTGCTAGTGGTGATGGTCCAGTTGAAACAAAAATTGTGGCTTCAGGGCCAGTTGTTGTTCGAAATGATGCTCCGCCAGTTCTTGGGTTTGGAAATTTAGTTGAAAGACGAGCAGCTGAAGCCGCAGCAAACGAAGACGCTGGATCAGATGATTCGAACGGCTCATTAGAAGACGATCAATCTGAAACTCAATCCGGTGACGAACCAGCAATAGATCCCACCACAGTGGAAACTCAACCAGCTCCTTTGTTAACAAATCCCAACAACTATTTTAATAACTCCAACTTAAGAGACTCTGTTGTGATGTCACTGAAAAGTTCGATTTCAGATTCGTACGTTAGGGATTTAAATACAGAACGATCTTCAAATACGTTTTTTCAATCTAATGCAGATCTGTCAGCAGCAAGCCGTTTTATACTTGTGCCTAATGTAGAAAGAAAACAATCCGTAAACGAAGACGGTCAGGTCACTGGTTATTTAAGAGTCGTATACGGTGTTGATAATTCTGGAAATATTTTTTTAGATGCTCAAGGCCGAAGAGCTGAATTTCTAATCCCTGAAACTAACTTAGAATATGTCGACCCAACATCTAGTGAAGTGCGCGTTGTAAGCAAAGATTCAAAATTAATGGGTTCAGGTGCAACAGAAAGCGCTAAACTAGAAACGCAAGGATTAGATATGGCTTCAGAAACATCTGCGGATGAAGTTAAACCAACCGATAATCCTATAGCTGAACCTCCAGTTATCCCACCTGCGGTGAAAGCCCCAGCGGTAGCAACTCAAACACCAGAACAAGATGACGGTGATTTAGACTTAGCTGAACTAACTATTTGTTCGAATACCGCTTTCACTAAACAACAAGATCCTAATTCAAGATGTTCTTTGGTTGAAATTGAAAACTTTAAAATGGTTCAATCAAGTCTTCAAAGAAATTTACAAAATAGTGTTATCAATCAATCCATTGTGATCGCTGTCGATAACAATAGTAAAATGTGCTCACGCATTTCTTTATCCGAAGAAGAGTTTAGTGATTCATCTCGGCACACCCAATCATTAGTAGAACCTTTTGATCAGATCACCACTTTGTTCCAATCCTTGGGTGTCAAAGACCGACTTGGAGCTGCGTACTTAGGTGATCCGCAAATAAGTAAATACACGTACTCTTGCAACAGAGATCAATCACAGTGTCGTTTTTCTTACGATCACTATGCGCCCGAAACTTTAAAATTAAATCAAGACATCACTATGCCTTCTACAAATTTTGCGACACAGAAACGCATTAAAGTTTATGGACCGGATTCAGAAAATAAATATTTGGTTCAATTCATTGTTGGCACCCAAGTTCAAAGATCTGTCGTCCTTCAAAATAGACCTGGTTTGGGTGGGTTAACAGATGGTTTGGTCGATGATATTTTGGATTCTATGGACGACTATAATGATCTTAAATCTGGTGATTCGAGCGAAACAAAAACAGGTCATTTTATTAGTTCACAAACTGTGGATTCTGATCGCCAAAATGTGGTCCAAAAAGAAAGACTTGGAACACCGGCCGCATTATCTTTAATTAGTCGTATCAGAAGTAATAAAACTTTCTATAGAATGTACTGCGACAATCGTAGTCGTTTAGATTCTGAAGTGAGCCCTGTAAGATCTTCTGACACATTTACAGACCAAGAAGGCGCAGAATAATTTTAAATCTGAAACTTAAATTAAAAACCTAAGTTCAGAGCCTTGATTCAAAACCTAGATTCAATACCTAAGTTCAACATCCAGATTCAATACCTAAATCCAATACCTAAATCCAATACCTAGGTCTAGACAAATCTAATAATTTTTTTAGCCTTGATCTTATCAATTCACCAAAACTATCCGATAATAATTAGGATGAAAATGTTGCTACTAATATTGTTAAACTTAATTTTAATGAACCAATCCCAAGCAATGGGATGGTTAGGCAATGCCTTCAGCGGCAATTCCAATACAGAAGCTGGAACATGTGTTGAATGCGAGAGACGTGCCTTTCAGGGTCGGCCTCTGTCTGCAATTAATGCGTCTTTTGCTCAAGGTGAAGGATCATTGGCAGAAGCTCTTCAGCACTTTCAACTCTATGCCAAGAATAATGCTGTCTGCCGCGCTTCTAGCAATGAAGCAAAGTACGGAATGATCTCTGATTTTTCAAATGGAACTTCAAATAACTTAACTCATATCGTGAAAGTGGATTCTAGTGGAAAAGTCACCATCATGGATAGCTTCAGAACCGGTGAAGGTTGGGGACGTGGTAGCGACGGCGTAGGCAACGACTGTGGTTCGCACCAATCGCCCCATGGTTTTATCAAAATGGGAACTTCAGACTACCGGGCCGACACGAAAAACCCTGATACGGGGGACCCGTCTTCATGGCCGCAGTGTGGGGCTTTAAATTCAGGCTTTCAAGACAACAGAATTTATTTATCTGGGTTAGAGCTTGGGTATAATGACAATTTGGGCGGCGAGGCCAATCCAAGGCTTTGCCCAAATAATAAAGCTAGAGATGCTAGATTACATCCCATCAGTTACGACGCCGGGAATACAACACAAGGTTGTAAAGGTATGCCACTTGATAAGTGGTGTAAATGGGCGCCCAAGCTTCGTGGGGGCTGTATTTACAACTATGACGGTTCAGAATCACCAGCTATACGTGCCCTTCAAGGTCGTTCTACTTAATTTTTAATTTAATAAATCTGGGTTTAAATAAATTTATAAACCAATTCGTTGTTTTCAATTGTAAAAAACATTTTTAAGCTGCCCAAGTTTAAGGTGCGATAATTAAAATTTAGCTTTTTAACTTTTGATTTTAAATCTTGATCAGATCTTGAAGCCTCTTTTTTATCATTCAAATTTATCTTATGTTTTTGATTTAAATATGAATTTAATTTTAATCTGTTTTTAGTTCGCATATATCCCCTCATGGTTTTGTTTGGGATAATTATGCAAAGATAAATTTTTCTTAAAATCAATTCTGGGCTTTTTTAAACCTTAGATGTCCGGATTTCAGTCGATCAAAAAAAAAGCTGACATTATTTGCCAGCTTTTTTTAATACAAAATCTTAGGTTTAAAAGAATTAATAATTACAGTTTTTAAGTCTTAGACGAACATTAAGGGGCGTGATTTCAATCAGCTCATCTTCAATGATCCATTCTAACGAACTTTCAATTGTGATGGGCTTAATTGGACTTAGCTTAATGTGTTCATCAGTTCCTGATGCCCGAACGTTGGTCAGTTTCTTTTCACGACATACGTTCACATTCAATTCGCCACCTTTATTGTAATCCCCAATGATCATGCCTTTGTAGACTTGGACGGTTCCATCAATAAATAAAGCTCCACGATCTTCTAAATGGAATAGTGAATACGGTGTGGCTTTACCTTGACGGTCAGACACCATTCGTCCTGTGTAACGTTTTTGAATGTCACCACGGTATTCATCATACCCATCATACTGGGAATTTAATAATCCAGTTCCACGTGTATCAGTTAAAAATTCAGATCTGTAACCAATCAAACCACGGGCAGGAATTCTAAACACAGCGGTTGCTCGTCCATGACCTTTGTTGTTCATTTCAGTCAAAATACCTTTTCTCATTTGTAACTTTTGGGTCACAGTTCCTAAGTAAGGTTCTTCCACGTCGATGTAAACCAAGTCAAATGGTTCAAGCTTTTTGCCATTTTCTTGTTTGTAAATCACTTGCGGCTGAGACACTAAAACTTCGTAACCTTCGCGGCGCATCTGTTCTAATAAAATCGCAATCTGAAGTTCACCGCGGGCAATAACTTTAAATGTATCCGCATTTTCAGTGGCTTCTACTTTTAAAGATAAGTTTGTTAGTAATTCTTTGTCTAAACGCTCTTTGATTTTTCTAGATGTAACAAACTTTCCTTCTTTACCAGCAAAAGGACCATTGTTAACAGACATGAAAATACCAACAGTAGGTTCATCCACGTTCACTCTTGGAAGTGGAACGGTGACTTCAAGGGCAGAAATTGTGTCCCCAATCATGATGTCTTCATAGCCAGATAAAATACCAATATCTCCAGCAGTCAGTTCTTTCACTTCCACTTGTTGGTTTCGACTGTAAGCTAAAAGTGAAGTCACTTTGTAACTTTGGATTTTACCTTCTTCTTGATGAAGACTCAGTCTGTCCCCAAGCTTAACGGAACCTGCTTGAATACGTCCAATCGCTAAACGACCGACATAGGGGTTGTAACCGATGTTAGTGATTAACATTTGAAATGGAGCACCTTCAATAATCTTCGGAGGTGGAACTTCAGAAATGATCAGATCAAAAAGCTCTTTTAGGCTGTCTGTTTGTGTCACTTTTTCGTAGTCTTGTGAGGCCTTACCTTCTCTGGCAATAGCAAAGATGGTTTTAAAATTTACTTGTTCATCTGTGGCTTCAAGATCAATAAACAGATTAAAGACTTCGTCTAACACAACATCAGTTCTTTGATCTTTGCGGTCGATTTTATTCACACACAAAATAATTTTTTTATTTTGGGCTAAGGCTTTTTTCAAAACGAAACGTGTTTGCGGAAGTGGTCCTTCAGACGCGTCGACTAGCAATATAGCTCCGTCCACCATATCTAAAATACGTTCGACTTCACCACCAAAGTCACTATGTCCTGGGGTGTCCACAATGTTCACTTTAACATTGTTGTAAATAAAAGACGCGTTTTTAGCTGCGATAGTGATTCCACGTTCTCTTTCAAGATCCATAGAGTCCATCATGCGTTCTTCGGTTGCTTCATTGTCTCTGAAAGCTCCGCTTTGTTTAAGTAAAAAATCAACGAGAGTTGTTTTGCCGTGATCCACGTGGGCGATAATTGCGATATTTCTAATTTCCATTCTGTTATTTCTAAGAGAAAGCGAGGGGAAAGCAACCCCAAGTTTAATAATGCGTTGTATTATTAACAGGGTCTTGATGTTGCTTGTTTTACTTCCAATCAAGTGAGTTCGTATAATATTAATTAAAAAGCATTTAAAATGAATTTAATTTTTATAAATTTAAAAAAGGATTTGTATGGAAACGCAAGAGTTCATGGCTAATTTTCATCTGTATTTTCAAGAGCAGTGGATTAATCTTGTCATCGCCCTTGGTGTTTTAATTGTTGGCTGGGTGTTTTTAAGTTTAATGGCTTTTATATTAAGAAAACACATTCTTGGTAAATTAAAATTGAATTACTATTTTGAAACTTTAGCTTTTAAAATGGATATTGAAAGGCTTGTGGCCCGCGTTTTATTTTTTGTGGGTTTGATTTTTTTGTTTAAAGTTTCATCGCAAATAGCGAATTTGACTGAAGTAGATAATTTTTTCGACCATGTGCTGGGAACCATTGGCACTCTTTCCTTTATTGTTTTTAAATCCATGATTCCATTGTTTGTGGGTCTTTTTGCAGCTTGGATTACAAAAAGAGGAATTTTATTTTTAGGTGAAAAATTTAAATTAGATGAAAGAATCGGATCCAAACTAGACGCTGGGGAAGCTGTTAATTTCAGCTTCACTAAGTCCATCAGCGAAATGGGCTACGGTTTTGTATTTCTAATTTTTCTTCCTGCTATTTTATCAGGTCTTGAACTCAGTGACATGAGCCAACCTATTCAGGCCATGATTGAAAGAGCGCTGGCTTTTTTGCCTAACTTCTTTGGTGCTGTCATTATTATCGCGCTGGGTTGGTTTGTGGCTAAGATTATCAAAGAGGTGATCACAGGTCTTCTGTATTCTTTGGGAACGGACTCTGCCTTTGCGAAAATCCAAATGGATCAGGCGACAGGTGGAATCAAGTTTTCAAAATTGGGAGGAACTTTAGCATATGCCATGGTTTTGTTATTGGTTTTTATTGAAGCATTAAAAAAGTTAAGTTTAGATGCGATCACTCAACCAATTATTTTGGTTTTAGACCAATTCTTTTTAGCTATCCCAAGTTTTTTGTATGCCATATTTTTAGTTTTTATATCTTATTTTTTGGCTAACATTGCTCGCCAAATTGTGACCCAAGTTTTAGAAGGTTTAGGCTTTAATAATGTGTTATCAAAACTTGGCTTTGAAGTGTCGTACACTAAGGTTTCGCCGTCTCAGGTCGCCGGTGTGATCGCGTTTTACGCCGTGATGTTTTTTGCAACCATCGAAGCTTTAAATCAACTAGGTCTAAATGATATTTCTGGTATTGTGAAAGATGTCACTTTGTTTTCAGGACAAGTGATTTTTGGTCTAGTGATCTTTGGAATCGGATTATTTGCTGCCAACCTTGTGGGTAAAACTATTCAGACCTCATCGGCGCCTAATTCTCACATTTTGTCATTGCTAGCACGAACTGGAATTCTAATCCTAGTAGGGGCCATGTCATTAAAGCGCATGGGCTTGGCTGACGAAATCGTGAACATCGCCTTTGGACTGATTTTAGGTTCCATCGCCTTAGCTGCCGGAATCGCATTCGGTTTAGGCGGCAAAGACGAAGCCGCCCAAATCGTTAAAGAGATTCGCTCGAAATTTAAATAATTATTTTCAAATTTATAAAGAATATTATATCTTCACATAGATTCAAAAGGTTCGAACATACGACGGCCACATGCAAAGCTGTACAGCTCTGCATGCCGTGGCTTTGGCACAGGCTTGCAAAAACTTTGTTTTCCACATTTCTTAATCTATTTATTTTTATTTAAGACACATACTTAAAAAATTAGACCTCACGAAAGCAGGATGTATATGGATCCGGCCTGGTGCGCAAGAACAGATTTAAAAAAATAAGTGCGTACGTATATTCGGCTCTCAGGTTCTTAACCTGTGCCCAGATAGAATTTGCACGTCTTTAATTATCTCCTAATTGCGCTCACGACCCTTTATGGTCTCATCCTGCTACAGGTCTTGATAATTCTGACCTCTGTTAATTTTCTATCTCCGCTCTTATGCACTTGCCTCATTTTTATATTTTTTTAAAATTGCAAACATCCTGCGAGTGTTCCGATTTGCAACTGCAACACTCGCAACATTAAATCCTTTTTGTTCTACTAATCTTCTTATTTTTAATTCATCTTTATCTGGGTTAATTTTTCTTGATGCCCCAGCAACAGCCGCCCTTGCTCCTTGAACAATAAACTTTCGTAAATCGCTGTCTCCATGTTTAGTTATTCTCCCTAGTTTTATTTTACCACCGGATGAGTGCTGTTTTGGTACTAAACCTAACCACGCCGAAGCTTGTCTGCCGTTTTTAAACTGATCAACATTTCCAATAGATGCAAAAAAACGAGACGAGGCTAAAAGTCCAACACCTTTTATTTCTTTTTGAGCTGCTTGTATAAAACTTGAAGTTTCACTTTTTTCTGATATTTTTTCTAGTATCATTTTCAGTTGAAGAGTTATCATTAAATAATTTTGATATAAATCAAAACAAAGCTCTCTAATAGTGTCTGTTAAATTATTTTCAACATCTTCAAGCTGCATTAAAATATTTTCTCTAAAACTCTTATGAGATTTTGAGATAACAACTCCATACTCCATCATTAAACCTCGAATTTGATTTATTAACGCGATTTGATGTTTTAGTTTTAAATCCCTAACTTTATGCATGCTTTGAAAATCTTGTTGCCATGTTTCTTTAGCTCCAACAAAAACAGCCTCGGGCCTTCGACAAGCTTCTAGTATTGCTTTTGCATCATTTTTGTCGTTTTTTTGGTGACCTACATAAGGAGTTACATGATGAGGGGCTATTAGTTTTACTGTGTGGCCCATTTCGCTAAAAATTCGAGCCCAGTGATGTGCGCCGCCACAGGCTTCCATAAAAATCTCAATTTTAGGAAGTTTAATGAAGAGTTTAGAAAAATTTTGGCGGGTTACTTTTTTATTGATAACAATCTCATTATTTTGATTAACACCAAAAATATGAAATATTTCTTTTGCTAAATCGATAGATATTGTTTTAACTTCCATCTGGATCTCCTGGTTTGAATGTTCGTTTAAACTCCAAACATTTTTGGCATATATTAGGGCCGTAAAAACGCTGAGGCGTTCCAGGCCGGATCCATTCTATTGCGCTCGCCG
>JAYUKW010000021.1:0-12160 GCA_043764155.1 Bdellovibrionales bacterium | reverse complement strand
ATTCTAGTGTTAATTGAAAATTTGCAAAAAGAACTTGGCACTATATATTTTGGAATTTTTGACGCAAAATAGACAGAAAAAAGGGTCAGAGGGTTTTAAGGCAAGTGGTGCAGGTGAAGTTGATTTGGATGTTTTTAATCTGATTTAAGTGCAAATTTAATGATTCTGCAATTTGAGTTTCATTTTTTAAATTTAAATGTGGTTCAGTGACTTTGCCGCAAGAGGTGCAAATTAAACTTAAGTGGAAGCTTTGGTCGCAAGCGATGTGTGAACACAGTTTGAACTTTCCATCCGACAAAGAGTGTACAAGATCTAATTTTTTTAAAGCTTCGACAGTTCGATACACAGAAGCCTCATCAATTTTAATTTTTTTAGAATTCATTTTTTTGTAAATATCTTTAATAGATAAACCTACTTTAGATTTTTCAAGCTCTTCGATTAAAGCTTTTCTTTGCAAGGTCATTCTTAATCCAGACCCGCGAAGAAGTTCGGAAATATATTCAGAAATTGACGGAGTTAAAATGTGTGATCCGGAAGTCGTATTTTCAGATCTATTTTTTTGCTTAGTTCCCATATATATAGACTTAACATTATTTTTGATAAGACAAAAGACTAGACAGTTAATATCTTTTTCCTAGATCATTTCTAGACTTGGGAATAATCAGACCAAAGCCGAAAAAATTAAAGATAACAAGGAGTTTGGCTTTGAATAAATCATCTGCATCTGGGTTGGCGTTAGCTTTATTTGTGTTTTTGGCGATTGCTTTAACATCTACTAAAAACCCAATGGTATTTTTAGATTGGCATGCGGGCTTAATTGTTATTGGAGGAACTGCGGCTGCGGCCATGATTAGTTTTTCCACTAAAAATATCATTATGCTATGTAAAGTTTTTGCAAGCCGAGTTTTAAAAAGCACTCAGAAGCAATACTCTGATGTTATTGCTGAAATCGTTGATTTGGCTTCTAACTACAGAAATGACGAATCCTATTTAGCTAAAGCGATGCCAAACATTAAAACTCCATTCTTAAAAGAGGCTATTGAGCTGACTATAGATGGTGGTTTAACAGAAAAAGAGATCGATTTGATTTTAGCTAAAAGGGCGGCCACTCACTTCAAAAGATATGAAGAAGACGCAAATATGTTTACAACCCTTGCTAAATTTCCCCCTGCATTTGGATTATTAGGAGCTGTTGTTGGAATGGTAGGCTTGATGGAAAGTCTTGGCGGAGCCGACGCCATTAAAAACGTAGGTCCTAAAATGGCCGTGGCTTTAGTGGCCACCTTATATGGTATTGCTGTCGCCAATTTTATTTTTATTCCAATTGGTGAAAACTTATCTAAATTTAATCGCCAGGATAAAATCACACGTCAAATGATCATAGATGGAATGCGCATGATCAGAGCGAAGAAACATCCTTTGCTAGTTGAAGAAAATATTAAGAGTTATTTGCTGCCGAGTGAAAGAGATGGCTTGAAAAAACAATCGGGAAGTAAACCGTCTGACACTTCAAAAAATAAAAAAGCAGCTTAATTATATTTTACTATAATTTAGTTTAAGGAGTTTCATGAGTGCCGCAGAAGATTTAAATTCAGAACATGAAGACGGTGGCGAACAGCTTGTTGTTATAGACGAACATTCTGGTGGTCATATGGACACGGAAGGTGTCTGGCTTATCAGTTACGCGGACATGATGACGCTATTGATGGGATTTTTTGCACTCATGCTTTCAATGTCTAAATTCGACGAAGATAAATTTAATGCCGTGGGTAAACAAACTGCACTTTATTTTGGTGGCGAAGTGGTCGAGCCTTTTGAGGCTGCGGGCAATGCTATTAAACAGCTGATCAAATCAAAAGGTCTTGAAGATCAAGTCAACATTACGATTCAGCCATCGGGTATTAATATTACTTTTGAAGGGACTTTGTTTTTCAAATCAGGATCGTTTCTATTAAAAGAAAATGCAGATGTCCTAATGAAAGAACTTTTAACAGTTTTAAAAAAAGAGACTGGGGATAAAAAGTTTTTAATTGAAGGACATACTGATGATACACCGATAAATCGTGGTGTGATCGTTAGTAATTGGGAGCTTTCAAGTTTAAGAGCCAACGTAATAGCTAGACTTTTTGAAAAATATAATTTTAAGCGAGATCAAATCCTGACCATTGGTCTAGGGGATACTCGACCAGTTCTTCCAAACCGAGACGTTAAGGGAATTGCGATCGCTAAAAACCAAGAGCAAAACAGACGTGTTATTATCAAAGTTTTAAATAAACACCCAATTTAAACGAAGTTTATTTCTTAAGTGTATTTAGTTTAAACACTTAGGACTTAAAATTCTTTGAAACCATAATAAACAAGCCAAAACCCCAATAAATAAAAATAATAACTACTTAGGTTGGGTTTCTATATCCCTTGCTAGTCTTTCATTGAATGTTTGATAACATTATTAGTGATGAGTACTACAAAGCAGAGTTCAAATATGGATTTAAATAATACAAAAATTGCTTTAGGTTCAACTAGAACTGTAAACAACATAAACTCAATTGAGTTGCCACAGAATCAAAAAGTAATTGAACAAGGGCATGAAATAGGTGATTGGTTTATTTTTCGTGAAACACGACATTTTGGTCCACTGAATACAAAACAAATAAGTCAGTTTTTATTAAGTCGACTGCTTTCAAATCAGCATTACATTTGGAGACCGGGTTTAACTGAATGGATTCAAATAAACACGATCGAAGCGTTTAGATCCTTTGGACATAAAGAAATTGAAAAGATATCTGACAATGATTTTTCATTTCAAGCCCAGTTAGGTCCTATTGATCGAATTAAATTTCAGGAGACCGAAGTTAGCTTCCAAGACTCCATTGGCACTAAAATTTTAAATATTAATGTGCAGAAAGTTCAAAGTGGTATAACTGATAAATTTGGTCAATTAGGTTTATCACTTAATGAGCTTTACAACGAACTTTTATTTATTTTTGGTATTAAAGAAGAAAAGAAAAAATACATCAGTTTAGGTCTAGGTGCTTTAGTCGCTTTTTTTGTTTCAAGCATGGTTTATATTTCCCTTTTTGGATCGAATGAAGACTTTTTTGTAAACAAGCTTTCAAAAGATGTTAGAGAAAAATTAACTTTAAACGCAGCTATTACTGAAAACACAAACGCTCCTTCAATGATTTTTTTAGAAAAAGATGCAAATTTAAAAGATCCCATCTTTGTTGGTAGTGTGAACCTACCAATAGGTTCTAAAATTAAAATTAACATCAATGGACTGCCTGAAACCTTAATGGGTACATTCAGATTTTCAAAGGAAATTGAAATGACTTTAACTAGTCATTACTTTCAAACAGAGCCCGTTCGAGGGGTCTCTGGACAGTTTTTGTCGCCTGGAAAATATGATGTCACTGTGACATGCTTAACGTGTGATAAGTCAAATCTAGTTTTAAATTCATCAGTCTTTAGTTTTGGTATTCCTAACTTAGAAACTTATAAAAAAGATTTAAAGGCGTTTCAATTAAGTTCAAGAGAAAGTGCTAATTTAGAGCTAGATGAGTTAGTTGATTTGAGTGATACCTTACTAGACCAATACCAAAATTCAATGAATAGCTACAATCGTGCGATCAGTTCGAAATCAAACTCGGGTTGGAATACATTTTCCACAAGTTGGTTGTCGGCTCAGAAAAAAATTGTCGAGTTGTTTGAGCAGATTCAATCAGAAGAGTTAAAATCAAAGCTTTACTATTTGTCTTTGTATGAAGCTTACGGAAGTGTGACTCGAATGATTTTTGAGCTTCATGTTATGCAAGATAAACATATTTTAGATGGTCGCGGAGCGTCGGGTGTTACAGAGCAAATCAGCGAGTTGTCACAAGATATAAAACTTAAAACCTCGTATCTGAAATCGCAAACTGAATTGATGAAAATTAATTATAATAGATCCTCTGGGCTGCCACCTAGAGAAGGCTTAAATTTAACTCATTTTGAATAAAAATATAATAAGGGATTTGCTATGGAAAAAAGAACATCGGGTTCAAATTTAGTTCAAGAAAAAACAACTGCGGTTAGTGCTGACCAAAAACTTAATAAAATTAAGGAAGCACTAAAAGGCGTTGATTGGAATTATGAAGCCATAGTTGAAGACTTGACTGGATTTATTGAAGACCATGAGGTGAATGCTCACAAATTAAAGAATACTGAGGCTGAGAAACAAAAGCTTGGTGGTGAATTAACAAAAAGCGAACAGAAAATTCAGTTTTTGAATAAAAAAATTCAAGAGAGTCAAAATGAGATCAATTACGTCAAAAGAGGTTATCAGCAACGAGTCGATGAGCTTTTGAGTGTTAAGAATGAAATGAATCAAAAATTTGAAGTTATGAGTCAAAAAAAACTTCATTCTGATGAAAAATTAAAAGAAATATCAGAAGTTTTAAGAAAAAAAGAAGATGAGCTTGCGAAGTTAAAACTGTTGTCAGACAAAGCAGAGATTCAAATTAAAGAATTAACAGGATCTTTTGCTGATAAATTACAAAAATTTAAATCACAAATCTCTGAAAAGGTAGATGGTAAAGAAAAGCTTTTTGTAGCGAAATCAAATAGAATTATTTCTGAAAAAGAACAATTGCAGAAATATGTGACTGAACTTATGGCCGATAATCATAGGTCGTCTCAGGAAGTTCAAAATTTGAAAAAAAGCCTATCTGAAGCGGTGCAGTCAAAGGATCACTTAGTTAATCAAAAAAATATTTTGGTAAAAAAATCTGAAGATTTAGAGAAAAACTTGAATTTAACCTCAAATCAGCTATTGGCATTAGAGAATGAAGTTAGAGGAACAAAAAAAGTTTCTGTAGAAAAAGAAAGTTTTGTGAGTCAACTTAAACAATCTTTAGTAGAACATAAAAATCTTATTTCAAAGTTCGAACAAGACAGAATTGTGAATCAAAAGAAAATTTCAGAGCTAAATAAAGCCTTAGATTTAAAAAGTATTCACATTCAAGATCTTCAAACTACAATTACGGACCTAACAGAAAAATTAAATAACATTGATACGGCTCATCTAGAAAAAGATAAAAACAAAGATTTAGTTGCGAAGCTCCAATCTGATATTTTAGGTTATACAGAACAAATTGCTGAGATGAAAAAACAGAATTCAGTTCACCTTGAAGAGCTTGTGGCTAAGCATAATGTTATTAAATCTCTAGATTTAGAAAACAGCACAATCATTCAAAAATACAATTCTGTTATATCCGAGCATGAAGCTCATATACAAAAATTAATTACCCAGCGAACTGAACTTCAAGAGACTGTTAGAGCCGTTTCAAACGAGTATGCTGTTTCGCAAGAAAATATTAAAAATTTAGAAGATTTAAATACTAAACTTCGTCATGCCTCGCATGAAGGGCAAGAAATACATGCCACTACAAAAAAACAAAATGAATCTTTACTTTTAGACTTGGACAAAGCCAATGCAGAAAAAAAAGAGACTCATAAAATTTATAATCAAGTTAAGCGTGAATTAAATGACTTTAAAGAAAAAGTCATTCAACGTGCTGTAGAGGTTTCAGAGTTAGAAAGCTTAAACCAGAAAATCACGACAGAGCGTGATGGTCTAAAATTTGAACTCCAAATGATTAAAGATGAATTGTCTGGTTCAGAAGTAAAAATAGGTGAATCGCAAGATAAGATATCGAATTTAAATGCCGAAATTGAGTCCCTAAGTCTGCAATTGAACACTAATAAAGAGAAAATGGGGATATTAGAAGGCGAATTAGACATAGCATTGACTCAATTGGATGAGCATAAGGCTATGGTTTCAGATGCTAAAGGCACAATAGTCGCCCTAGAATCTAAACTCGGGGACCGCGTAGATTTTGAACGAAAAAATTTGGATCAAAAACAAGATTTGGAAGATCAAAAAGATATTCTTAATTCTAAAATAGAAGATTTAAAGTTTGAGCTTTCTGAGCGTGAACAAGACATGATACAAAAGCAAAAAATGATTGATGATATCATTTTAGAAAGAAAATCATACGCTCAAAGAAATGAAGACTTAACCGATGAAATTACGAGTCTGAATATTAAACTGGAAACCGTAAAAAACAACCTAGTTAATGAAGTTAAAAAAGTCCAAGGTTTAGAAGATGAATTAAAGAATAAAATAGTTGAAATAGGAGCTATTAAATCTTCAATGCAGATTTTAAGCTTGAAGTATTCAGAAACAGAAGAGCTAAATCAGCAGCTTCAAAGAGAAAAAGATAAATTTAACTTTGAAGTTGAAGAGATTCAGTCTGCTTATGAAGAGCTAAAAGAGAATCTTAAAATTAAAAAGGTTGAGTTTGCTGAAGAGTTAATACAAAAGGATGATGAAATTTATAATCTAAAGTCTGAAAAACAAAACTTTTTAGATCAAGAGCTGAATTTAGTTAGTAAGGTTAAAGCCAAAGAACTAGAATTGGAAGATAGTGTTGGAACTAATGGTAAATTATTAACAAAGATCGCCGGACTCGAAGAGCAAATTCAGCTTCAGCAAAATGAAATTTTGAACGGCAATAGCAACGAACAGCAGCTATTAGAGAAAATTAAAACCTTCGAACTTCAATTAGCTGATTACAGTTATAAAATTGTAAAATCTAGCGAAAATTTTGACAATTTGTACCAACAAAAACAACTTCTTGATAAGCAAGCCGAAGAAAATAAAATTTTATATGATTTGGTTAAGAAAAAAGGTTTAGAGCTAGAGGTATCGATTAAAAGTTTGAATAAAAGAGAAGAGCAATTGAATTTATACTCTAGATGGGTGGATTCGCAAAAAGAAGGAATTCAGAAACAAGTCTATAAGTTAGCTAGTGAAATTAAAACAACTAAAGAGCTTAATCCTTTGAATCCTTATTTAAAAATCACAGAAAGAGAAATCTCTAAAATTGAAGTTTTAATGACTAAATCAAATGTTTTTGGTCCTCAGCGTTTACAGCTAGAAAATCAATACGAGCAGTTGATAAAGCAACGAGACGAAGTCAAAGAGCTATTAAATAGGACCAATATTGAAGTAGATCAAAAAGCATATGTTTTAATGAATGTCTTAAAATCATCCGAATTTATACCTGTGCCACCTCTTCCCCCGGGAAAAGTGGTTGAGAGTGAGACAGATTTAAATATTTAAAAATATTGTCAAACTTATTCCGCACAACTGAAGTCTAGATTCGATTAAAATTCGGGTCTAGGACATCAATAAGATAGCTAGATTCACCGAGATTATAGTCATGGTAAATCAGCTAAAAAAATCATTACTTGTTTTTCTGTTCTTAACTCCAGTCATACTTTTGACATCTGGATGTTCATCAACTAATTCAAAATCAGGATTAGAAGATCCTGGTTTTCGTAAGCGTGTGGGCAATGGTGCGAACCAAGCTGTGCCTATTCCGGTCGAGATCGCAAAAGACATTGAGCGTATCAGTGAAGATGGCCTTTTGGTTTATAGTGACAATCCATCGTATTCTAGAGGTTTCAAAAATTTTTCTACAGAGCTGGCAGCAAGACAAGAAGCTGGTCAAGCCTATCCCGAAGTGCAAGACTGTTCAAATTTAAGAGAACAAGATTTGGCCAATTGTCAGTTACGAAACGAACAGATCGTGCAGATGCTTGAGTCTGAAAAAAATGGTGGAAGAACGCCCTCAGTTGAGTCAGAAGAAGATTTAGACATTGCTAAAAAAACTAAAAATAAAAATGCAGATGGTGACGGCGTGCTGTCAGAAGATGACTTAATGGTTCAGGAAGATTCTGGACCTTTAGCTTTATCTTTAAAAAGAAAAAAATCAGGACCACTTAATTTCAGAAATAAGATTTCAGGTTCAAGTTTGCCGCCACTTCAAGGTGGAAAAACTGTGAGTTACATCGTTCGCTTAGGTGACACGTTGATGAAGATTGCATTTGAAAAGTATGCAAACTATTTTAGATGGAAAGATATTTACAAGATTAATAAAAATAAAATGAAAAGCCCAGAGCGTATGCAAGTCGGTACAGAGCTAACTATAAAAAACGTAAAGTATGTTTATATTCAGCGTGACGGGCAGCCATATTTAATACGTAAGATGGATACACTAAAGTCTATCTCGCAGACACTTTATGGAACTCCTGATCGTTGGGAAGACATTTGGAAAAATAATCCGCAGTTGATTAAAAATCCAAAACGTATTTATGCGGGCTTTACGCTTTATTACTCTTCGCCTAATAAAGATAATAGCGTTGAAAGGCGTGAACCCACATCTTATAATGTAAAGAAAAATAAGACAGGTGGGTCTGGACCATTAAAGGGTCTACCCACTTTGCTTCCTAAAAAGAGCACAGACCTTTTTTAATCCTGCGTTTTAGTCGCAGATCACTGACGTAGACTAAAACTAAGGATTTAGTACCAGATCACTGACGTTGTCTAAATCCAAGGTTGTCACCGCTTTAAGTTTTTGAGACGCTTAAAGTGAATGAGAAATCTAATTTTTTATATAATACTGGCGCTACCTCTAAACTTTTCTTTAGATTTATCTTTAAATTTAAATCAAGCCTTAGCTCAAGTGGATGCAACAAAAAATCCAAGTCAGAAGCCAGAAAAACCACCTAAAATATTAAAATCACAAAAGCTAATGTGGGTCGCCCATATTTTAAGAGATAAAGGCGCGGACAAAAAATTAGACGGCCTTGAAATTTTAGCGGAACAAGTTCCTGTTTACCTAGTACCTCAAGAGGAAAACTTTAGACCTCTAGTTAAAATGAAAATTAATTATAATAAACCGGGTTGGACATTATTCTTAAATGATAAAGAGCCCGTTAGAAAAGTAAATGAATTGGGCGAGCACATTGTGTATGCTTATTTAAGATCGCGAATCAGCACGATGTCTATTACTGCTGTTGGTCCCAAAAGAGAAACTCAGACTGAAACCTTATACTTATTCGCACCTGAAGCCAGAGAGTACAAGATGGTATCTGTGTTTGATTCTGTTTTGTTTACAGTGGGACATTCATTTTTAGTTTACAGACAATCTAGTTTTGGTACTTTTGTGTCTCAATCTTTACTTTTAGGGGCCAAGTACATCAGCCCTGAAAAAGGATATAACTTAGGATACTTTGCTGATTCATATATTACGGCTTATACATATACGTCATCCCCAATTAAAGAAAGCCCACAGTTTTTTGAAGCCCGCGCAGGTTTAAGTTATTTAATTAAAATGACTAAAAATCCAAAATATAGAACAAGGTTTACTTTAGGCGCATCCACTGTAAATTTATTTTCTTTCGGCAGCCCATTCGGATTTTCAGGTTTATACGGTTCTAATCTTGGAGTTCGAACAGAATTTTATCGTTCAGCCAAGAACAGCTATGCCGGTGAACTTCAAATCACACCTTATGATTATTCAGACCCATTTGCTCAACGAAGTGTAAAATTATCAGTCGACTGGAATTACAATTTAAGTAATTTAAGACGGGCCCATTACGGAATGTCATACACAAACCATATGTTTTCTCAAGACAACGAAAAAATTAATTCAGATCAGCTGAATCTGTATTTTTCTTTGAGCTTTTAATTTAATGACCTATTGATTTGGGTGTTACGGTTAAAGGTGTCGCAAAGTATGCAATAGACTGTGTAAATAAAAAGTACACTTTTTACTGAATTAGGTCAGAGCATTGTATTTTTAAGCCTATATTAATTTTTTATATCGAAAAAGCTTTAAGAGCTTCGCATGGACTCATCTAAAGTCCTGCTTTATCCGCTAAGAACATCAGTTAATAAAATAATCATAACTTAAACTAAAGGAGTTTTTGTGATTTCAGTTTTCAAAAAAATTATATTTTTGGGCTTAATCTCATCAATTCTAACAAGCTGTACAGAATCCGAGTTTCAAAGTTTAACAGATCCTATCGTAACACCGGATGCAGTTGATCCAGTCAGTCTTAGTTTTGAAAGAGACATCAACACGTCTGCAAATATTGATATGATTTGGGTCGTGGACAATTCTAGTTCTATGAAAGAAGAAGTTCAAATTATAAGGGACAATTTAAGCCGTTTCCTGCTGGATCTTGAAGACAGAGCTAAACTTAATTTTACATTAATAACTCATGATAAAGGTTCGTTAGGACTTCAGTTATCTGACTGGGCTCTTGATAGAGGCTACAAACAGATTGCTCAATTTATTAATAGCTACGACAGTTTAACTCAGCTTACTCAGCTCTTGCCTAAGATGATGGGTACAAGTCTAAGACCAAATTCAAATAAAGTTTTAGTTTTTGTCACTGATGACAATTCTGAAGTGAGTGCAAGATCTTTTTTTAACACCATCGCTCGATTTTTAAAAATTGACCAACTTAAAGTTTTTGGCTTTGTTGGTTTAGATAAGACGATCAGCCCTTGTATTGATAGGGTTGGATCTCATTATATAGACATGGCCAGAGCAACAGGTGGCAAGATGTTTAATATTTGTGAATCAGATTGGACACCGTATTTTGAAAGTTTGATTAAGGAAGTTGAGAAACTTACAAAAACAGAATTCAAACTTCCAAATTTTCCAAAATCTGACTTGATTGTTAAAGTTGATGGAGTTGAAATTAAAAAATATAAAATTGAAGGATTATCTTTAATCATCAACCCTGAAGTTTTTAAATCAAATAAAAAATATAAAATTGAAGTTTCTTTCAGAAAGTAATGTGTTTTGAGTTGTAAAGATTTAACTAAATATTTTAGGATTAACTTAGAGTATTTACTAAACTAGACGTAATGTGAGTCGTGATTTTGTAGATACATTAGGTTTTATTTACAACCCTTGCAGAACTCAGTATAGTTAGTCTTATGTTCATAGGAGTCTAAATATGAAATTTTTAGGTGTTTTAGTAACAGCGGTGCTTTGCTTTAGAATATCCTTGGCTCAAGAGTACTACTCTCCAACCAGTCCTGAAGATTTAAAAGTATTAAATGTATTAAGAGTTGATGGTATTCCTGTTAACTCAACATTTAAAATTACAGAAAAGGCTAAGTTTTTGGTTATTAATGCCGGAGAATATTGTACAGGGATAAATGGGAATTGTAGAATCTGTGCGGCTGAAGTTGTTAAAGAAAGCCTAATTATCAAAGCTCCTCATGATTATATCATTTACGCTATTTCAAAAGATGATGGGTCTGTTAACTTTAAATTTTTATCAACTCAAAAAAGAAATCTTATATTAGATTGTGATGTTCGTGATCAAAACAGAGCGGCTGAGTTTGCATCAGCATCATCTGAGTCTGGAATAGAATTTAAAGTTTTAAAACTAAAAGAGGCTGAGTTAAAAAACCCTAAAGATCCAAGAGCGCTTCCATCTCAAGATGAAACTGTGACACAAAAAAACAATAAAACTTCGAATCGAGTTCCTGCTGACAAAACCAAATAATTAAGCTGTATTTGTTCTTATCTTAAATAAGTATTTTCTAAAGCTATTTAAATAATCTAGTCGAGCGCCATAACCATTATCTCGCTCAATTCGATTGGCTTCAAAATACCCCTTAAGGCCCAAGATTTCAAAGCTTGAAATTAAAACTCGGGTGAAGACTAAGTGATCCCAAAACTTTCCGAACTTAAATCCTTTCTTTGCTTGAGTTATTTTTCTGGCCACCAGGGCTGGGAAGGTTCTAAGAAAGTTTTTAAGGTTAGATAGATTTTTAGATCTCGCTTTAATATGTAAGTGATTTCCCATATTCACAAAATCTAGAATTTCAATGCTATATTTTTTAGAACGTTCGCGAAGTAGTTTAAGAATTATATTTTTGTGTTTATAAAAGCTTAAATTATTTTTTGCTTTGGAAGATTTAAAAACTATATGAGTGATTTTGTTTGGCAAAAGAGGTCGTTTGATTTTTCTTTTATTTTTACGAAGATCACCTCCGTGTTTAAGAGACTCAAAAGTTTTTAAATTTTTCTTGGGAATCAAAGACAACTGCATAGGGGCAATATAATAATTCGCATAATAAACATCAATAAGAAATGCTCTGTGTTAAATAAAAATTATGTTTACAAAAGATTGCAGAAAAAATATTTTTTATTCGTCGTGAGTCGTGAGTCGTGAGTCGTGAGTCGTGAGTCGTGAGTCGTGAGTCGTGAGTCGTGAGTCGTGAGTCGTGAGTCGTGAGTCGTGAGTC
>JAYUKW010000020.1:0-45346 GCA_043764155.1 Bdellovibrionales bacterium | reverse complement strand
AACTCCTTTGTTTTTTTGCGAATCTTAGGTAGCCGTAGATTGGCTATTTTTTCAATTCGCGGAGTTGCGCTGGCAATTTGAATTCAGCCTGGCACCTTATGCTTTGTAAGGGCGGTATTCCATGTCTAGGTCGCGGGCAACGGGTTCGTAAGTGACGTAGCCGTTGTAAACGTTAAGACCTTTTAGTAAAGATTTATCGTTGGCGATAGCTTCTTCGATTCCTAAGGCTGCAATTTTTGAAGCGTAAGAAAAAGTCGCGTTTGTTAAAGCGTAAGTGGATGTTCTCGCCACAACACCTGGCATGTTAGGTACACAATAGTGAATCACACCGTTGATTGAGTACGTAGGCTCTTGGTGAGATGTTGGCTTACATGTTTCAATACAACCACCCTGATCTACAGCCACGTCGACCACAACACTGCCTTCAGACATAGTGTTGATCATTTCTTTTGTTACAAGCTTCGGAGCTTTACGCCCAGCAATTAAAACACCACCGATCAATAAATCTGAATCTCTGACACAGGCTTCAATATTTGAAACGTTAGAATATAAAGTTCTTAAACGACCTTGAAATACATCATCTAAATATTCTAAACGTTTTTGATTTACATCCAGTACAGTTACATCAGCACCTAAGCCGACCGCCATTTTAGCTGCATTTGTTCCTACGATTCCAGCACCTAAAATAGTCACGCGACCACGGTGAACACCAGAAACTCCACCTAATAAAATACCTTTTCCGCCTTTATCTTTTTGAAGATAAAAAGCACCCACTTGGGTGGCCATTCTTCCGGCAACCGCACTCATTGGAACTAGCAAAGGAAGACTTCCATCCGGAGCTTCAATCGTTTCATAAGCCACAGCTTTAACTTTCTTTTGACATAAAATTTTAGTTAATTGAGGTTCAGCCGCTAAGTGAAGGTAAGTGTAAATGATTTGATTTTCTTTTAAAAGATCATATTCAGCAGGCAAAGGCTCTTTTACTTTTACGATCATTTCAGCTGTTTTATAAATTTCAGCTTTAGTCGCAAGAATCTTAGCGCCTGCTTTTTCATACTCTTCATTGGTAATGAAGCTTCCAAGACCTGCGTCTTTTTCAACATAAACTTTGTGGCCTTCTAAAACGAGTTGTCTTACGCCAGCTTCTGTTAAGCCTACGCGATTTTCTGATATTTTAATTTCTTTTGGAACACCTATGATCACTTAAGACCTCCTGATTTATATTCAAAGATTTATTTAATTTTTAGCTTAATTTTTAACTTAATTTTTATTTTAAATTTTAATTTAAATTGTTAGCTTAATACCTGAGTTATAATCGTTTTCTGTTAGTTGGCAAATAGAATACGACGACTTCTGTTCTAGGATGGCCTTCATCAATTGATTCATCAAATCATGACCCGATTTATAAAGAACTAAATGCCCTAACAAGGGATGACCTAATGTCATCATGTCGCCAATAGCATCTAAAATTTTATGACGAACAAATTCATTTTTATATCTTAAGCCTTCCGGATTTAAGATTCTTTCATGATCCAAGACCACAGCGTTATCTAAACTTCCGCCTAAAGCTAAACCCCTAGCTCTTAACATTTCAACATCTTTCATAAATCCAAAAGTTCTGGCCGACATGATTTGTTCTGCAAAAGATCTTGGACTGAGTTCAAATTCATAATGCTGCTCGCCAATACTGGGATGCGCAAAATCAATCGTATTTGTAATTTTTAGTCCGCCGTAAGGAAAGATATGAGCGTACTTTTGATCGTTACCTACTTTAACAGGATGTTGAATTTTAAAATAATATTTTGGTTCTTTGTATTCGTAAAATCCAGCCTGAGATAATTTTTCAAAAAATATTTTTGAGCTGCCGTCTAAAATAGGCATTTCAGGTCCAAACACTTCAATCTTTAAATTATCAATTCCTAAAGCGGCAACAGCAGACAAGGCGTGCTCAACTGTCGACACACTTGTTTTTTGATTTTGCCCTAACGTTGTCGCCATGTCGGTCGCCATCACTTGCTCGGGTGTTAATTTAAATGTGGGGTCACCGGGTAAATCTTTTCTAATTAAATGAATACCAGACGAAGCAGGAGCAGGAACGAAGTGCGCTGTCGCCTTTTGTCCCGAATGAAGACCAATGCCTTCAATAATAACTGTTTTACTTAATGTTCTTTGAAATGACATGCTTAAATTAATCAGAATTTAGATTAAAAATCAATGAAATCACTTGAATTTAGATGGGCTATTCCGGCGTCTGTGATTTCTCGTCCGCGAGAAGTTTTTCGAATCAGTCCTTCTTTAATTAAAAAAGGCTCGTAGACATCTTCAAGTGTGTCTTTTTCTTCACTTAAAGCCGCAGCCATAGTGTCAATTCCTGCTGGCCCCCCTGCAAATTTATTTTTAAGGACCCAAAGATATGAACGGTCCATTCGCTCCAAACCCATTTCATCGACTTCAAGATGTTTTAATGCGAAGTCAGCCAAGGCTTTATCTACAACTTTTTGACCTTTCACTTCGGCGTAATCTCGAATACGTCTTAAAAAACGATTGGCTACTCTGGGTGTGCCACGACTTCTTTTTGCGACTTCCATTCGACTTTCAGGATCCATTTTAATATCTAAAAGATCTGTTGAGCGCTCAATAATTTTAACTAGTGCTTCTGGAGTGTAGAACTGTAGTCGCTCATGAATTCCAAACCGGTCACGAAAAGGAGCTTTTAGTAAACCTGATCTTGTCGTGGCCCCGACTAGAGTGAACGGTGAAATCTGAAAGCGCATAGATTGTGCGCCTAAACCTTCCCCCGTGATCAGATCAATAAAAAAATCTTCCATGGCCGAATATAAATACTCTTCGATGTCACTGTGAAGTCGGTGGATCTCATCAATAAATAAAATCGAGTTAGGCTCTAGACTTGTTAAAATGGCGGCCACATCCCCTTTTCTAGAAATCGCAGGGGCTGAAGTGGCCTTAAACGGCACTTCCATTTCGTTGGCTAAAATTTGCGCCAAGGTCGTTTTCCCCAATCCAGGAGGACCACTTAAAAGCACATGGTCTAAACTTGATTTTCTACTTTTCGCAGCTTGAACTGAAATTTTTAATTTTTCTAAAGTTTGTTCTTGGCCTGGAAAATCAGCAAATGTTTTGGGCCTCAAAGCGCGGTCCACGTTCTGATCTTTACCTTCGTCGTAGGACCCTTGAGTCCAATTTTTTTCTAAATCTTCCATTAGATTTGGCTCAGTAAATTTAAGCTTTTCTTAAAGTTATTTTCAAAGCTGTCTTTGGGGTCAATTTCTAAAATTACAGTCTGAACTTCAGAAATAGGAAAGCCTAAATTCACTAAGGATGCTTTTAGCTTTTTAATTTCAGGTAGTAAAAGATCTTCAGTCATGACACCAGATTTTTTCTCTGACCAATCGAGCTCACCCATCTTAAGTAAAATCTGCTCTGCAGTTTTTTTACCAATTTTAGGAAGACTACTTAAGGCTTTTAAATCTTTATTGACCACCATCTCTTGAAATTTTTGTGCAGAAGCAGCTGACAAGATTCCCATCGCCACTTTTGGTCCGACGCCGTTCACTTTAAGTAGCGAATGAAATAATTGCTCTTGAACTTTGGATTCAAAACCAAAAAGGGTGATCTGATCTTCCCTGACATGGGTGTGAATCCTGAGTCGTAAGCTTTGACCAATATGGGTCGAAGCCAAAATACCATTTGGAACAAAGACCAAGTAGCCCACACCTTGAACCTCAAGATGTAAAACTCCGTCTTCCATATCAAAAATTTTACCTTGCAACATTGAAATCATATTTTAGTCCAATTTTAAATTTAATAATTTTAAAGTCTTATTAATTGCGAAAGTTGTATCTTGGCAGAGTAAGCCCTTGCATGCATATAAGCTAAGCCCAAAGCGTCTGCGGCATCAAACTCCAAGTCTATTTTTAATTTTAGTAAATTTTTGACAGCTCGCGCCACTGTGGGTTTATCAGCATGACCCGTGCCGGTAATGGTTTTTTTCATTTGTGTTGGAGAATACTCAAAAATTTCAGTCGACTGTTTAGCGATGCAAGCCAAAGCGACCCCGCGAGCTAAACCTAAACGAAAAACACTTTGCGGATTTTTTCCTAAAAAAACTTTTTCGACTGAAGCCATGTTGGGTTTAAATTTTTCCACAACTAAATCCAGTTCAGCTCTGATGAAAGCCAGTCTTTGATTAGGATCTAATTTAGGATTGGAAATTACCCCATGAGCCACATATTCAACTTGCTGGCCATTTAAACAAACTACTCCATATCCTAAATGAATAGAACCGGGATCAACACCAAGGATAATAAGAGGTTCATTTTTTTTCATAATTTTCAAATATAATGCTAACCTTGGTTTCAACTTGGAATCAACATTGAATGTTGCCCTTCTTCAACTCAAATGCCAATATAGATAAGGAGATAAGGGATATGGAGCCTATGGATAACCGACTGAATAATCGACTTGGTGATCGGATGAAGGATCAGAGCAACATTAAAGCTAAAGAAAAAGCTGTTGAAAAAATTAAAATCTCTGAAACAATTATTAAATATCAAGAGCTCTTTGACCGTGACACCTCTTCTAAAATTTTTGCTCCCTTAGCAGAGGCCTATAGAAAGGCTGGCGAACTGGAGACGGCCTTCAGAATTGCGTCCCAAGGTATTGCCGAACACCCTGGATTTGCGAGTGGCATGGTGACTTTAGCTCGAATTTTAATCGATCAAGATCAATCCCAGGATTCAATTTCGTATTTAAAAACAGCCATTGAACTTTCGCCAGATAATTTTTTAGCCCATAAATTATTAGGGGAAACATACATCCGTCTAAAGCAGCTTAGTAAAGCCCTACAGGTCTTTAAAATGGCGCTTTATTTAGATCCTTTAGATGAATTTGCAAAAAAAATGGTTAAGAAACTAGAAAGCTTAAGCGCCTCAGATTTTAATGAAGATGTTTTAGTCACCTATCCCCTAGAACAACTTTCCAACTCTTCATCTTCAAGCCTGGAAAAAAGACCACCGCTTAAAAGCTATATTGCGAATCATAATTTAGATAGATATGTTTCTTTAATCGATGCCTATATTTCTAGAAATGATTTCGATAAAGCCTCGCAAACATTAACAGAAGCTTTTGACAGAATTGGCAAAAGTCCGGAGCTTCAACGACGACAAATTTTCTTGTCGAAAAGATTTGCAGACTCAAGCCAAAATATAAATGAGATTGACACTAAAGCTAACCAGCAATTAAAGGTTTTAAATAAGCTTTTGATTCAAATTGAAGAACGAAGGCTTTACTAGCGTTTATTTTTAGGATGACTGACGCACACTAAACTAAATTTCTAAACAGGACAAAAAATGTACTCTACTTCAGATTTTAAGAAAAATTTAAAAGTTATGATTGATGGCAGCCCTTACACTATTATTGATTTTCAGCATGTGAAGCCAGGCAAAGGAAATCAGTTCACGAGAACCAAATTAAAAAATATTTTAACTGGAAGCAATTTAGAGCGCACTTTTAAAAGTGGTGAAAAATTTGAAGTCCCAGATATCGAATTCAGAGATGTCACTTATCTTTATCAAGACGAGCATTTTAATTTTATGGATCAAAAAAACTTTGAGCAATTTTCTTTAAGTTCTGAAGTTTTGGGTGATTCTCGCCTTTACTTAAAAGAGAATCTTCAGGTGAATATGATTTTATTTAATGGCAGAGCTATTTCTATTGATCTCCCTAACCATGTTGTTTTAAAAATTAAACAGACCGACCCTGGACTTAAGGGCAATACGGTTTCAAATACAACAAAACCAGCCTTCTTAGAATCAGGCGCCAGCGTTCAAGTTCCACTTCACATCAACGAAGGTGATTTAATTAAGATTGATACAGTTGAAGGCACTTATGTTGAAAGAGTATCCAAAGAGTAATACAAAAATAAGCCCTTTAAAAATCAGCTCGACTAAAGTTTATGTTCCAGCCGTAAAGAGTTAAAAAGACACAAGAATTTCAAAATTAATCCGATAAGTTTTACTATGAGTTCATATTTTGATGCCATTAAGAAATCGAGTAGATCTGAATCTGATATTTTTGATATCACATTTAATTTAATTCAAAGCTCAAGCTGGATTGAACTGACTTCAAAAAAAGATATTTCAAGAATTTCAACTTTTTTATGTCAGGTTCAAAACTTCGAAGCTTTAAAACAGTTACTCTTATGCTGCTTAAAAAAACCAGAAAAAATTCCAGGAGACGCACTGTTATATTTTATTAGTCATCACTCAACTTTAAATCTAAATAACTCCGTGTTCATGGAACTTCACAAACACGAACCCTACTTCAAAAATTACCTTTGCCCATTTGCGATTAGACCAGAGTTTTATGAATTGAGTCTGAAAGAACAATACAATACTTATCTTAAAAAATATTTAAAGACGAAAGAAGAACTTGTAGACAAATTACAATTCGCCAGATCACAACGCTTAGAAGTTGAAGTTAAAAAAACTTTAGAAAAATTAATTGAAGCCTTTCCTGATGACCCCAGTTTCATTGAAGAGAAAGGAAAGTACTTCGAAAAAGAAGCAGCCAGAGTTATTGATAAAAGCAATAGATCCCTAGTGAATGAAAAGAACAAATCAAATAGCTATGACAGCCAAAGACGAACACCATTATTTAATGCTGAAGAAGTTTTAAATGCCATCCAATCCTACTTTAATGAAGACCAAAAAGAATATTTGATGGAAGTTTTTTTACTCGCGGGCGAAGAAGACGTAGTGATTCAAATTTTAGATCAGCAGAAAATTTTAAAAGAAAAATACTTTTGGATTTACACTGAACTGCTAATTTCAAAACGTAGATATATCGAAGCGCTTTCACAGGTTAAGGAATCCAACAAAACGGAAACTGCCGATGACCAATTTAATTATTACTACTTCAGTGCTATTTGTTTATGGAATTTAAATGATAAAGCCAATGCATTAGAAATTATACAGTCCATCGCAAAAGTTAAACCCAACTTTAAGCAAACCATTTTTTTCCTTAATCTATGGCAAAGACACAGTGAAGTGGCTTAAGATTAAATCCTTACTTATTTTTGTAAATATTAAAAATATTGTTTTAATATTTACAACACTTCTAATTGTTTTAGCTTATATTTATTATAAACCTAAAATAGAACAACAACTTAAAATTCTTATAGTTGAAGAGGTTAAAAAATCTGGCGAAATTCAAAATTTTAATCTTAAAGCACTAAGACTTGGTTTGATTCCTCCGAAACTAGAATTTACTGATGTTGAAGTGTCACTTAAAAATTATAAAAATATTAAAAAATTAAAAGTAGAAAAAATCCGTGTTTATCCTGAATTAATTAAATTATTAAGCTTTGATGTTAAAATTAAAAATTTATTTATAAGTGGCTTAGATATTGAAATTATTGAAGATCCCAACGAACCCAAAAAAGAAATTAAATTTTCTTATTCCGATATTAGTCAAATTCCTCTTAAAAATTTGTATGTTGAAGATTCAAATGTAGTTTATAATTCAATTCATTTTGGAATTGGCTTTTTTCAAATAAGAAAAAGATGGAATCAAATAAATATTTACTCTGATTTTAACAAAGTGACGAACTTCGAAGATATGCCGCTTATCAACATCAACCGGCTAGCATTGGAAATAAGCGAAAACAATACGAAGCTCAAGCAACTCAGCATCGGGTCAGAAGATTCAAATCTTCAAATCGGATTTGAAGTAAGTAAACCGTTTAACCAAGATATATTAAAATTAAGCAACCTTGAAACTGGCGACATTCGCCTAAGTTCAAAAATAAATATTTCAAATTTCAAACCTATTTTTGAAAAATTATTAAAATTAAAAATTAAAAAATTAGAAGGCATGGTTCAGATTTTAGCATTTAAGGGTTTAAATAAAAAGACCAGTGAAATTGAATTAACTTTAGAAGCTGAAAATTTTAGATTTAATGAGTATTTCGCAGAAAAGCTTTCAACCCGTGGACTTATATCGAAAGACAAATTTAAATCAAATTTTATTGAACTTAAAAACAAAAATATGGTTTTGAAGACGAAAGCATTTCTATTAGAAAAAAACAATAAAGAATTTAGTGTCACTTCAAAAGGAGAAGTCAAAGACTTTGAATTGGGTGGATTTTTAGTTGAAAATTTAAGTTTAAAAAATGTTCCAGTCTATATGCCAGCAAAAATGGATTATGACTGCCGTGGAATTGTGTCTCCCAAAATAGAACTGAATTGCCAGGTCAAAGGTGAAATTAAAAATATAACAGTATGGAGCAACCTAAAGAAAGCCAAAGAGTCGATAATAGTTGATGTTTCATCAAACACTTTTTCTGGATCTACCACAATTTATGATTCTTATCTTAATTTTCAAGCGAACAATGACTTCAAAAACTCACATGTTTCTTTCAAAGGGTCTGTTGATTTTATCAAAGGCTTTAATGTTGAATACGTAACTGACTTTTTTAATTTTTCTGACATTAACTCTTTGGTTAATATCCCTTTGGCAGGTTTTGGTAGCTTAAGAGGAACCACTCGGGGCTCCTCACTTTGGGGTGAAATAAATTTAAAAGCGGACTTATCCAATTTTGAATTCTTTAATTATGACCTAGGTCAAACAACAAGTGACGTGGCTTATTCTAAACAGATCTTATCTTTTACAAATAATAAACACATAATCAATGACTCTTTAGTTAATTCTAATATTGAATTTGATATTAGAAATTCTAGAATTAAATTGGATGCAACATCACCTAAAGCCTCGATTCAAGATATTCTATTTGCAATAAAAAAAATTGCAGTTCCACCTATTTATCTGTCCGGAGAAGGCGAGTTTAGCGTGAAGGCCGAAGGGCCAATTAAATTAGGTGAATTAACATATGATATTAAAGCTAAATTTAAAGACGGATTTATATTTAAAGATCGTTATAAAAATTTAGACATAAATATTATGGCCAATGAAGGACAAGTTAAAACCCAAAACACTTTGGATTTTTTAGGTGATAAGATTAACGTCGAAGGTACTGTTGATCCGAATGGACAAATTGATATTATTGCTTTAGCGGATTCAATAAATTTGTCCAGAGTTGAGGCTATTAAAGATTTGGGGCTACAGGTTTCAGGATTAAGTCAGATTCAACTTCATCTTACTGATTTTATTTTGCTTCCTATAGTTGAAGGCCAGTTTGAGTCTGCTAATATAGATCAAGATATTACTCAGTTAGGTAAATCTATTTTTGATTTTAAAATTCATAAAAATTTTTCTGAAATATCAGGATCTTTTTTTGGATCCTCAGCAGACGGAACTGCAAAAATTCCTCACAATGAATCCGGTCCATTTGAAATCGTAATGGATTTAATCGATCTTGATCCCTTTAAATTCATGACTCTATTTGATTCCAAAATATCTAAGGTAGGATCTAATACCAAGATTTCCGGCAAAATTAATTTGAAGGCTCCAAATTTTGATCTTAAAAAAGTCAACGGCGAACTTGATTTATCTAAAGTTCAGATCACATCTGAAAACAATAGTCTTAAACTTAAAGAGTCCGCCTTGATTAAATTAAACCAAGGTCTTCCGATTGGTGTGGCAAACTTTACTGACAACAATAACAATAACCTTTTTTTATTTTTAAGTGAAAATGAAAACTATATTAAAGGTGATATAAGTCTAAACTTTTTAAGAACCATTCTGCCCGAAGTTGAAGAGATTCAAGGGGATTTAAAAGTAAATACCAAATTTAAGTTTCTTCCTGAATTTTCATTTTTAGGTGGTACGGGAAGAATACAAAATTTAAGTTTTAAAGTTGAAAACTTGCCTCATAGTTTCAGAGATATTACAGCAAACTTAAATTTTTTTAGAAACACCATCAGACTTGACGACATTGAAGGCTCTTTTGCGAACGGAGGCCTTTTCGGTGAAGGCCAAATCTTTTTTGAAAACGCGGTGGGGGTCGATTTGAAGGGCAAACTTGATCGGGTTAATTTAAATATCCCAGAGGATGTAAAGACGATCGCTTCTGGTGATTTTTATGTTAAAGGAATGGGGTTTCCGTATACCTTGGGTGGTGATTTTAAAATTATTGAAGGGAGTTTTGAAAAGGAATTTGAATCCAAAGATTCAGAACTTTATACGGTATTACCTAGCCAGCTTTTACCGAAATCAAAACTAGCATCCGACGCCATTAATTTTGACTTAAACGTAAAAACATTAAAACCGATTACTATTAACAACACCTACCTTGATGGCAGCGCCAATGCGGATTTAAATATTAAAGGATCATCATCTTTACCCATTTTTAGTGGACAAATTAGGCTTTTAAATGATTCAAAAGTTATATTTCAAGATAACAGATTTAATGTGAATTCAGGCCTTGTGACGTTTAATTCCGTGAGCCCTGAAAAAGGGGTTATCAGTATAGACGCTAATGCCAGAATTAAAGATTTTGTCGATATTCTAGAGCGAGAGTATGACATCAGAATGGTCATTCAGGGAACGGGCTCAGCCCCTGACATCGCATTTACAAGCCAACCAACACTGTCTGAAGCTCAAATTCTTTCATTTTTAGCCTTGGGTATGTTGGACTCAAACTCTTTAAATCAAGAAATAAGCCTTGGAGATCAGCAAACTCAGACTGGATATCAAATTGGTGGCATTTTTTTAAAAAACAGATTCGCAAAAGACATCCAAAACCGCCTTGGTGTTCAGTTTAACTTCACCTCATCTTATGAAAACCAAGACGTGAGCCCTAAAATTGTAGTGCAAAAAAAGCTAAGTCCAAAATTTTCGGTATCTGGCAGCCGAACCCTTGGAACATTCCAAAAAAATACGGCACGCGGCGAGTACAAGATTAATAAAAAGTTATCTATCATAGGATTATATGAAAATTACGACCTCGATAACGACACTTCACTTAATAGGGCCCGGCTTATTAATGGTGAGAACGTTTTTGGCGCTGATTTTCAGTATAATTTTGAGTTTCAATAATTTAATATTTGCCGAAGATCAGCACGTAGCAAATTCCAAAAACACACCATCTAAAATTCAAAAAAAATGGCTTGTGATCTCGACTTCAAAAACTGTTCAAAAAAAAGTTCAAAGCCTTGTACGAAAGAACAAATCCTTAGCAGCAGCCGAATTGACAGCCTTAATTGAAAAAAAATTAAAATCAGATCGCTATTTAACTGCAAAAGTTATGATTGATGAAATTAATAAAGAGATAACACTGACAAGCACATCGAAGTATTTAATTCTTATGGAAGGAAATTTATACTTAAGCCAAAGGTTTATTAAATCTTCAATCGACTTAGATAATTTAATCAGTTCAGACGCGACGATTAAAGACGATTTGAACTTAAGGATAAAACAAACCTACAGTGAAAAAGGGTACAACGATGTCAAAGTCACAGTAGATGATAAAGAATTTAAGTCCAATAATTTAATTCGCCTTGTTTTTAAGATCGACGAAGGGCTAGTTTATTCTTTTGATCGAATTAATATTAATGGAACATTTTCTAAGAAAAAATCTTATTATACTAATTTTTTAAAAACCAAAAGTTCTAAACTCGTTAAAGGTGGAAAATTTTCTAAACTAGATATTGAAAACGGGATTAAAAATTTAATCACTCATCTGAAAAATATTGGTTATTTAGAAGCCACTTTCTCTGGACTCAGAATTGAAAAAAATCTTAATTTTAAAAATAAAGTTGATATTTTCTTAGATCTTTTTGAAGGTTTCCCTACTAGAATAAGAAATATTAGATTTGTAGGAAATAAAAATGTCGATTCAGAATGGTTATCAGTTTTATTAGGATTTAAAGAAAATCAAATTTTAGATTTTTATAAATTAGAAGTTGGAATCAAATCTATTTATAATTACTATTTGTCCACAGGTTACCTTGAGGCTGAAATAAATCCCAACCAGAAAGACTTTGTCGAACTGAATACCGAAAAAAGAAAAGCGGACATAGTCATAGAAATTGTAGAAAGTGAAAAAGTAATTGTGGGCGACATTAATATTGTTGGCTTAAATAAAACTCAAAAGTACGTTGTAAGAAACATTGTTGATTTTGAAGTCGGTGATGTTCTTACAAATGAAAAAATTCAGTCTTCAAGACGAAAATTAAATTTAAGTGGACTATTTAGCAAAGTCGATATTGGATTTGATGATGTCAATGAAAAAACCAATTCATCAAGATCTGTCAGCGTTGAATTGGATGAGAAAAAACCTGGGGTTGTTCAGCTGGGATTTGGTTCCAGATTTAATCAACGAGCTTTATCTTTACGGGGTTATGCAGGGGTTTTATATAAAAATTTAGGAGGAACAGCGCGGGCCATTAACACTCGTCTAGAACTTCAATCACGCCTTGATGAAAATGCCTATCCTGAATATAGAGCCTTTGTTTCTTACTCTGAACCCTACGTATTTCACAAAAGTATTAGAGGACGATTAAGTGTAGACAGCTCTGAAAACATCTTTGAAATCACCAGCACCAGTGTGACTTTATTTAGATCCCTGGGTTTAGATATTATTATAGAAAATAATTTTAGTAATAGAATAAAAGCCTCTTGGACTTTATTAGGTATTGATTTTAACAAAGAATTCGAGATCAATGACAGTAATCCGGAAATTCGAGAACAGATTGGATTTTTTGGTCCAACACTACAAATTGATCATAGAAATAATTTATTTTTACCCACCAAGGGCTATTTTATTCGTCTTCAATCAGAGTATGGCTCACCGAAGCTGGGGACTAAAATCATTGCCAAGGGCACATCAAACGATATTGAGTTTGTTCGCTCTGAGGGAACCTACACACAATACACATCCCTTAGTCCAAGTTTAATTTTGGTGAACACGTTCAGGGGGGGCTGGCTTAAAAATTTAAGTGCAGGGACTGATCGGTTCCCAAAAAGTAGAGCTTTCTTTTTAGGGGGGTCATCAACCATTCGCGGTTATGACCCAAGTGATGGAGTGAATGAAAGAATACCCTCTGACTTTGACTTAGGAATTAACACTTCAGGTGGTATTGGCGCCAGCGGAGGTGATGTTTTATCTATCCCTAACAACTCTTACTTTGGACTGCTTAAATCAGAAATTAGATTTCCACTTCCACTAGCACAAGGATTATGGGGGTCTTTGTTTTATGATGGAGGGTCTGTTTTAATCGATCAAATTTCTTTAAAAGACCCTTACCGTGATTCTGCTGGATTTGGCTTTAGGTACGACACTCCAATTGGAGCCGTCACTTTAGATATGGGCTTTAAATTGGATCAAGATAAATCTAGGGGTGAAAGTCTAAATAGAGTTCACATCAACATAGGGACATTTTAACTTTTTCAGATTTAAATTCTTCTGATCGCAAGACAGGATTCATGTTTATACGCAAAACCTTTTTTTTCTATAAATTTAAAGTTATTACTTTTTAAAGCTCGTTTAAGTTCACCCACTTTAGCATAGGTCGCAAAAACACAAAAATCTTGATCTGAAAATTTTAAAATAAATTCATTTAAAAATTCATCACTCCAAAGTTCACTTTGAGTTTTGGAACTAAACGCATCATAAAAAATAACATTAAATTTTTGTTCGTTGTTTATAATTTCAGTTTTGGTCAGGGCTTGTTTTAGAATCACACTATTTTGTAAATCCAAAATACAATCAAAACCTTGTCTTAATATTTCATATCCATAATCTTTCATAAAAAAAGATAAGAAGTGTGTCTCAATATTCGAATCTGTTGATTTTAAATTTAATATATATTTAAGTCCCTGTTCACAATTAAATTTAAACAGGTCTTGTAGCTGTAGATCAAGTTCGTAGGATACAATTTCAAAGGGCTGGTTGGATTTTAAACACTCAAATACAGCGATCAGCTCGACATAGCCAAGACCCAATCCCATGGACATAATTTTAATCTTTTTTGAACTGATTTCTGCTTTAACAAATTCACTTAAAGCCAACCTTAAAGCGTCCCCATAAATGAACTGGCTTTCCGAATAGGCCCCGTGTAAAGAATGCATCCATTCAGTGTTTTCGGCTTTAGACTTTAAGGTGTAAGATTGGTCTTTAGTAATCACCCACTCATATGGAAAATCGACTTGACTGGCATTTGAATCTAGAACCATATCAACTCTATGAGCGAACTCAATTGGAAAGGCAATCCCTATTTCCCCATCAGTGAAAAGTACAACCAAATTTTTGGATCTAAGGTCTATAAAATTCCGGTGACCACGGTGGATGATTGCCCTAATAGACGTGGCTTAAAAGGTATGGAGACCTGCATTTTTTGTGATGTCTGGGGGTCTGCGGCCAGGTCCGAAGCCGTTAACATGAATCTTAGGGATCAGATCGTAAAATTTAGAAGTGTAATTCAGAAAAAATTTAAAGCTGAAAAATTTTTAGTTTACTTTCAAGCCTACACCAACAGCTTTGAAAAGATTGAAACCCTAAGACAGCAATTTGAAACCTGTTTAGAATTTGACGATGTCGTGGGATTTGTTGTAGGCACTCGCCCCGACTGCATATCGCCAAAATTATTTAATTTATGGCAAGAGTTTCATGAAAAAAAATATGTGTCGGTTGAAATTGGGGCCCAAAGTTTTCATGACCCCCACTTAGAATTTATGAAACGAGGGCATGACAGTCGCACGACAATAAAAGCCATAAAACGAATTCGTGAAAATACATCTGTAGATTTAGGACTTCATTTAATGTTTGGTTGGCCGGGGGAAACCCCTGGACAGGTTATTGAAGCCGCAAAAATTTGTAATGATCTGCCAATTTCAAATGTAAAACTTCATAATTTACATGTCTTGAAAGACACCCCACTTGCTAATCTTTATTTTGACAATAAATTTACACCGATTGAATTAAATGAATACGCTGAATTTGTAGTGAAGTTTGTTGAAAACTTAAGGCCTGACATTGCCGTTCATAGACTTGCCGCTTTAGCTTCTAGGCACGACGAGCTAATTGCACCGGATTGGACAAAGCTTAAAATGCAGACCTTTCAAAGTATTATTGATAAGTTTAAATTTCATAATTCTTACCAAGGTAAAGCTTTAATTCCAGATTTAACTGCTTCAGAGCTTTTACATATTCCATCAAAATATAATCCCATCCTTCAAAATACACTTTAATTTAAATATTTTAGGGTGTTTTGCATTTATTTGAGTTTCAATGTCAAAAAATTCATCAAATCCGAATTTGAATTTTTGTCATTCAAGTCAAATCAAGTTATAAAAACCTTATGAAAACCAAATCAAAAGACTTGAAAACCCAACTATTTATTTGCACTAATAATTCGGGCTGCGCCTTTTTAGGTGGTCAAAAATTGCGTGACGAAGTGAAATCCAAATTGATTCAGAAACTTGGCATTGAAGCTTACAAGAAAAATGTGCGCGTTAATAATTCCGGCTGTTTAGGGGATTGCAGTGAGGGAATTGCGGCCTGCATGATGCCACAAAATAAGTTTTGGACTGAACTTAAAAGTACAGATTCAGATCAGTTAGTTGATATTGTTTTAAAAACCTTAGGTTAAATTAGAAGGTGTTTAATTTAATTCCTATTGGTAAAGTTTCATGCACACATTAAAGAACTCTAATACTTCAGAAACAATATATTTAATCCATGGCAGCAAACCCATCAGATGTGTTCTCCATAACTTGGAATAGAGCTCACGTTATGGGGATACTTAGTTTTTGTATTTTTTGGTATTGCATTAATTTATCGCTTTCTTGATAGACTCTCGTAGTTTGACTAAAAACGGCTTTCACCTCAAGTAAAGAAGTATATCGAAGCCTCGAATCTCTTTATATCAATATTATTAATATTTTTTCTACTTTCAACGTTGAAAACCAGAAAAAGCAGTTTAATAAGAAAAGTATTTATTAAAAGCAGCAATTAACTTCATTCATTCTTTAATGACGTAAAAAAAATAAAACTTCAACCGATTTGATAAACTAAAAAATAGTTATACAATAATTAAAAAAATATAAAATATAAAATATTTAAAATAACTATTGACACGTTTTTTGACTTCCTAATTACAGCTATAACTGATTTTTATTTTTGATATATAGAGCCTGGTGGCCTAAGAATAAAAACTTATGTAAAGCCAATTAAAGGCGCTTTACATAAGTTTTAAATTGAATTTGTGATTTTAAAATGTAATTTAAAAAGCTAATAAATCGACTTTTTAAAACCTCGTGTATAATCAAATTTAGATTAATGAGGTTTAAAACAAAGGAGATATTCAATGACAAATATATCAAAAGCGAATCATGAAGAAAACATTCAAATCCATAAACTTAATAACTTAGAGACAATCAAAACTTATAAACTTGAATCTTTAGAAAAAACCGAAATCACTAGACTGAGTAATAATGATTTGCTGACTAGAATGAAACAACTTTCTTCCGAAGACAGAAAACTTCAAATCTTATTTTTAAAGCACTTGAAAGAAGTTGAACAGCGAAAATTATTTTTAAAAATTGGCTTTGGTAGTTTATTTGAGTACGTTGTGCAGGATTTAGGATATTCAGAAAGCACGGCCTATAGAAGAATTGAAGCGGCAAGATTATTACAAGAATTGCCTCAGATCGAGGAAA
This sequence comes from Bdellovibrionales bacterium, assembly GCA_043764155.1. GTDB lineage: Bacteria > Bdellovibrionota > Bdellovibrionia > Bdellovibrionales > UBA1609 > JAMLIO01. The sequence goes on along the minus strand of JAYUKW010000020.1, from coordinate 28,708 downwards.
AAATTAAGTCTGGGGCTTTAACTTTAAATGCAGCGGCTCAAGTCCAAACTTTTTTTAAAAAGCTAAAAAAGCAAGAAAAGTTAAATTTAGTGACTACATTTAAGTCTGATTTAGAATTGCGCCCCAGCACTACGACAAAACTCAAATCGGGAATCGTGCCCTTGCTTTCAAAATCCGAGTTAATTACTCAGGTTGAAAACAAATCCAGTCGCGATATTGAAAAGCATTTGTTGAGCTTAGCTCCTGAAATTCAAACGATTTCGGAAAAAGTTAGATCTGTTTCAAAAGACTTAACTGAAATTAAATTAATCTTCAATGAAGAGCAAAAACAAAGACTAGATGAATTAAAGTTATTGCTGTCTCATGTAAATTCACAAATGACCTACCACGAGCTTATTGATCATTTGTGCCACAGAGCTTTAAAACAACTTAAACCAAAAGTTGAAAAAAAAGACTCAAAGCTCAAGCCTAGACTTGATTCAGAACTTAATCCTAATCTTAATCTTAAAAGCAGATATATTCCTGCTTTAATAAAATCAAATGTCTATCGTCGAGATAATGGGTGCTGCAGTTACATTCATCCAGAAACACATAAAAAATGTGGTTCAAAATTTCAACTCCAACTTGATCACATTCATCCGTTTTCATTAGGCGGATCAAATGTGGAAAGTAATTTAAGACTTTTGTGTTCAAGTCATAATAGATATAGAGCTGAAAAAACATTTGGTGTTTATAAACCAAGTTCTTACAAAGCTGACAATACAGGCAATCACTTTCAACGTTGAAAGTGATTAAGATAGGGAATTCAATAGTCGTTTTGCAAGTTGTAAAGTTTTAATTTAGACTCATCTTTAATGTTGTTAATCCATAATCAAGACAACAAATTAAAAGGAAATTTTATGGCACAAAATGAAGTTTATTTAACTTTAATTCGTCATGGTCAAAGCCAGTGGAACCTAGAAAATCGCTTCACGGGTTGGGTTGATGTAGATTTGACCGAAGAAGGTCAAGTTGAAGCTTTAAGTGCAGCCAAAAAGCTTAAAGAATTAAATATCATTTATAATCAGTGCCATGCATCTGTTTTAAAAAGATCAATTCACACCTTATGGATCATTCAAAAAGAGCTGGAATTATCTTGGCTTCCAACGACAAAAGCATGGCAATTGAATGAACGGCATTACGGGGCCCTTCAGGGATTAAATAAAAAAGAAACTGAAACTAAGTACGGTGCTGATCAAGTTAAGATTTGGCGTAGAAGTTATGACACCCCTCCACCTTTACTGAATACAGTAGATATTGAGTCCAATAATGACAGCCTATCGCCAAAATCTTCTAATAAAGATTCAAATATTCAAAAATTAACTGAACTTCAAAAATACAAAATGTTAGGTTTAGACAAAATGCCTTTGGGCGAATCTTTAAAAATGTGCCAACAACGAGTGCTTCCTTACTTTACCAAATCTATTGCTCCTGAATTAAAAAGTGGTAAATATCTTTTAGTTGTGGCCCACGGTAACAGCTTAAGGTCTTTAATCATGGAGCTTGAAGATTTAAATGGTGAAAAGATCATGGACGTTGAAATTGAAACGGCGATTCCGATTGTTTACAAACTGAACTCAAAAGACTTAAGTGTAATATCAAAAACTATTTTGAAGTAATATCCCAGCCAATTTTTAGATCCAAAAAAACCAGATCGTGTTCAAGTTTCATCTCTGTATGTTCATTATTTAGCGGATTTAAATTGTAAAATGAAATTTATTCTTCTTATTAAATAGCAGTCTGTTTTTTATCTAACCGATTTAAATTTCTTTTTTTCAAATATAAGTAATTCATGTAAACGCTGTATCCAACATAAGCCAGAACACACAAAATAATTCCAGCTAAGATGTACCTAAACTTTTCAATGAAATTAATGATCTCTTCTCCGTATTGAGCAATCAAATAAACCTGTGTTGGAATAGTCACTAAAATCACAGCCCCATCAATCAACATAAATTTCCACGCAGGAATTCCAAAAGCACCACACGCAAGATGTCCTGGAAATCTTAAACCCGGCAAAAATCTAAAAACACCGACAGCAGCAGAGCCATATTTTTGAGTCCAAAATTTAACTTTCTTAAAAGATTTGGGTTGAATGAAATTCTGAAACCATTTTTTATCAGACATGCTTCGGCCCAGTCGCCGGCCGATGGTGTACACCACTAAATCGCTAAAAAAAACAGCAAAGAAACAAACGGTCATTAAAATATAAACATTTATGCCCCGAGCGTTGGGCTCAGGAGGTGGATATTGATCAGGATTCAATGCCATGTAGGCCATAAGGCTAGTTGTGATAATGATCACTTCTTCAGGAATGGGAACGCCAAAACCTGTGATCAGCATAATAAAAATTACTAGCAAATACACCATTTCTGGTTGATATGCATATTGCTGAACACTGTCTGTAATCCATTGAGTTAAACTCAAGTTTATTCCTCCCGAAACAAAGATTAATATGTCACTATAATTGATAAATATTAAGTTCTATTTTTATTAATATTAAAAATAAAACTAAATTTAATCTCGAAGGAATTTAATATGGAAAAAATTTGGCTTAAAGCTTACCCAAAAGGCGTGTCTGCGGAAATTAATGAAAAACAGCTAAAAAGTCTACCTCAAATTTTTAAAGACTCAGTCAAAACCTATCAAGACAAAGTCGCTTTTGAAAATTTTGGCAGCTCCTTAACATATAATGAGCTTGATAAAATGAGTGATAATTTTGCTTCATTTCTAGTAAACTTTTTGGGTCTTAAAAAACACGACAGAATAGCAATTCAGCTTCCGAACCTGCTCCAATATCCAGTGGTGATGATTGGTGCACTCAAAGCGGGACTTATTGTTGTGAACACAAATCCCCTTTACACAGAAAAAGAAATGGCCCATCAATTTAAAGATGCTGGCATAAAAGCGATTGTGATTTTTGAACCCTTCGCTCACAAATTAAATAATATAAAAAACGAAGTGAACATTGAAACCATTATCACTACTAAAGTGGGTGATCTTTTAGGATTTCCAAAAAGCTTGATCTATAATTTTGTTTTAAACTTAAAAACTAAAAAAGACTTTAAGGCCAAAGGAAAACTACCGCCTTCAAACCGTGTGAGTGGTTCTTTTGATTTTCATGATGCCCTTAACAAAGGAAGCAACAAGAAATTTAATGCACCCGAAATTGATTTAAATGACACCGCTTTTTTACAATACACTGGGGGAACAACAGGTGTTGCAAAAGGGGCCGAACTGACCCACAGAAATATTGCCGCCAATATGATGCAGATTCTAGAATGGAAAAAACCTTTATTAACTAAAGGCGAAGAGGTGGTTTTAACACCGCTTCCCCTTTATCATATTTTTTCTTTAACAGTGAACTGCTTTGCTTTTTTACATTTTGGCGGAAAAAATATTTTAATAACAAATCCAAAAGATATTCCAGCCTTTATTAAATTAATGGCTACAAAACACTTCACCGTTTTAACTGGAGTAAACACCTTATTTAATGCCCTAATGAATAATAAAGATTTTGAAAATCTTGATCTTAAAAAATTAAAAATTTCTGTAGCCGGTGGAATGGCCTTACAAAACGCAGTTTGTACCCGCTGGCAAAAATTAACAGGCTTACCTATTATTGAAGGTTATGGTTTAACAGAAACTTCTCCTGTGGCCTGTTGCAATCCTATTGATGGCACAAATAAGTTAGATCATATCGGTGTTCCACTATCTTCGACAGATTGTAAAATTATTGATGACAATGGAAATGAAGTCGCCCAAGGCGAACGAGGTGAGATCTGCATTAAAGGTCCCCAAGTGATGAAAGGATATTGGAATCGCCCTGACGAAACCATTCTTGTTTTAGGAAAAGATGGTTGGCTTAAAACTGGGGACATCGCCGTTGTCGATAAAGAGGGTTTTTTTAAAATTGTCGACAGGAAAAAAGATATGATTTTAGTTTCAGGATTTAATGTTTATCCTAACGAAGTCGAAGACGCACTTATGAGTCACCCTGGAATTTTAGAAGTGGCCGCCATTGGTATTCCTGACGATGCATCAGGAGAAAAAGTAAAAGTCTTCATTGTTAAACGAGATACTAATTTAACGGCTGATGAAGTTAAGGCGTTTGCAAAAACGTGCCTGACTGGTTACAAAACACCAGATGTGATTGAATTTAGAAACGAACTTCCCAAAAGCAATGTTGGTAAAATTTTAAGAAAAGATCTTCGAGAAGAAGAACTAAAAAAGGTGAAAAATTGAAATCGTGTTTACCCTCTATAAGAAAAGCGTTTGAACTTAACTCTGATCCGTCAACATACGGAACCTTTGCTGAGATTGGGGCCGGCCAAGAGGTCGCCAGACATTTTTTTGTTGCTGGTCACGCGTCTGCGACAATTGCTAAAGCTATTTCGGCCTACGACACTGTTTTTAGCGACGAGATTTACGGCAAAGAACCTTCCGGTCGATATGTGTGTCAATCTCGTGTCAGAAAGATGCTAGACCACGAATATGAATTATTATCTGATCGCTTAGAGCATTTAAAAGATCAAAAAAAGTTTTTCGTCTTTGCTGACACTGTAGCCACAAACAGACGACATGGTTGGATGGCGGTAAGATTTCAAATGCAACCCAATACTGAAGCCAATGAAGTGGTCTTACATGTAAATATGAAAGACAAGACCAGACTTCAACAAACCGAAGCCTTAGGTCACCTTGGCGTAAATTTGATTCACTCTTGTTTTTTTAAAAGTTCAGATCCCAAAGAATTTATTAGTACTTTAACAGATAACCTAAGTGATGGCCGTATCGACATTGATATGATTCGTTTTTCTGGTCCAGATTTTAAAAACTACGACAATCGTTTAATGTGCTTAGAATTAATCGAACAAAAGTTAACGCCTGCTGTGATGTTTAACTCCAGTGGTGATGTCATCCAACCTGGGGACTTGATCTATGATCAAGCGGTATTCGTTCAGCGCGGGGCTTTTCGACCTGTTACAAATGTAAATCTACAAATTTCTGAATCCGGGCTTAAACAGTTTAATTTAGATTTTAATTTAAATTCAAACACACCACCGGTATCTTTATTTGAAATCACCATGAAACAACTAAATCACAATAAGCAAAATGATGATTTAGATCGAAAAGATTTTTTAGATCGGGTGGATTGCTTATCAAAACTAGGTGTTGCCGTTTTGATCAGTGACTTTGTTCACTATTACGAACTGAAAGAGTATTTAAGAACCTTAACTCATCAACCTTTGGGTATGGTGATTGGTGGTAATCAGTTAGATTACTTTATTGATGAATCAAAACATGAGGATTTAGATGGTGGGCTTTTCGAAAGTGCGGCCAAACTTTTTGATTTAAAAACCTGCGTCTATGTCTACCCTTATAAAACGGATCAAATCTGTGCGAATACGAAAAGCTTTTTTCCACCTGAAAAGGTAGCCCCTTTATTTCAATATCTACTTAATAACGGCAAGTTTAAAGATTTATCCGATTGTGATGAAGTCAATGTGACTCGTCTGGCTTCAGAAGTCAGGAAAATGTTAAGCGAAAACAATCCTGCCTGGGAAAAACTTGTTCCAGCCAAAGTCGTTCAACACATCAAAAAACATAACTTATTTAAATAACTCAAATTTTATTTTGAGAAGTTTTTGTTAAGTCATTTAAATAAAAAGTTTGATAAAAAGAAGAGTTGTTATCGATTACAACTGTGTTTTGATTTCTTCGCAGACTAAATCAAATTGCTCGAAGTATTTAGATTCAAAATCTTTTTGTGTTTTAGCAAATAATTGAAATGAGTTTTTAAGCTTAAGTTTATCTGCAATGCTAAAGCCTTCATTCATAAAATTGGGATAAAGATCTTTGGCAGCTTCTAAATCACCAGCATTTTTCATTGAATAATCAGCCACCCAAAGACAGTAAACTAACCTCTCAATTTCAGTTAATTCAGCACCATCTGCTCGTTTTTCTAAAACCAAGTCGCCGGCGTCAATTATCCAATCATCATTTTTTGAAATGTTCATACTTTGTTTATATACATGAATTTAAATAAAAAAACACGTCCAATTAGATAAATTAAGTAAAGCAAATTGCTATACAAATAGACAGATTGTAAATCCTTAGCTGGCAAATATTAATTAAATACTAAAAGTTACTTTAAGAGGCTTTCACTTTGTTGAATAAGTTTTTAATTTCTTTACAGCTCATAGAACTTTCTACACGTTTTAAAAGCTTGTTTTTTTCAAATAAAAACACTGTAGGCGTGACATCTAAATTTAATTTTTTGATTAGATCTAGCTTCGAATACCAAGCTAATTTGTAGACTTTGTGATCTATAGCAACCTGAAGCAAAGTCTGTTTTTTTGATAGAATACCTACAAAATAAATTTTTAAACTTTTATTTTTTTTTAGGCACTTAGATGATTCCTGCATCATTTGATGGCAAGATTTACAGTTTTTTTGATACAGAACCCAAACAGAGTGAGTTGGTTTACTAGAAGTATTTAGTAACTCATTAAAATCATATGGCTTTTCATTTTCTAGATTTAACAAAGGTCCAAACAGTTCATTAAAATCAACCGAGCTCTTAGAACTTAAAGATTCAAATTGTAAATCAGTTTCGTCATTTGATTTTACTTGGCCGCAAAATACAATTAGAATCAAAAAAGAGACTACGGCTTGCACTGAGTTTTTAATTCCAGTTTTTAACAAATCGATTCAATCTTTTTTTATTAGCACCGATATCCCAATGTCCGACCCTGGATTCGGATTTCATACTTAAAGTTTTAAGTTGTGGATTCCACCAGAAATAGACATCATCTTTAAATTTCATAATCGAAGTGGTGACGATAAGATGCAAGTAGTTATCTTTAGATTCGTGAACTTTAACTTTTGAAAAAGACTTTAAGTTCGATTCTATTTTATTTTTTAAGCCTTCCCAAGGACCTTCAACCCCTTCTAAAGGAGGGTAAAAAAAATCTTTTCTTTCATCAAAACTTGAAACACAATTAGGTTTATTGGCGCACTTCTGGTTCACGGGCATTGCTCCTTGGGCAAAAAGACTAATTGGAAATATAAAAATTAAAAATGTTGTTACAATCTGATTCAAGAACAATTCCTTTTTTAAAGTTAAATAAATAAATAAATAAATAAATAAAAATAATTACTGATTACAAAGTTAACACACAAATCATATGATGAATTCGAAAGTTTTAATTAAATAGCCTAGAATTCAAGACCTGGCATATTTAATCTCTACGAGTACAATTTTTCCTTTTTTATTTTTTAAGTTAGAAAAGCCAATATACTTCTTCCACAGCTTAGTTTTGTTATCGTAAACGATGTAAGACTTTGTTGTGAATAATTTTAGAATTGAAGATTTGGGTTGAATAGAAAATGTGGTTTCATCGCCGTTTTTAGACTTTTCTTTTTTTACTACTAAATCAATAAATCTATGGGACCTTGGCAAAAGACACTTCAGAACTCTGGTTTCTGTCATAAGCGCATTGTAATTGTCATAGATGTATTTTGAAATCGAATCGGTAACAACCATATTATCTAATATGGTAAATTCCGTCGTTTTTTCAATTTTATCTATATAGCTTTTAAGAACTCCGCGAAGACCATTCACGGTGACAGAATACGTATCATTAAATTTTTCATCTTTAAATACTAGATTTGGGACATAATGGTTTTCAGGAAAATCAATTTGCCTAAAGCCAATTTTTTTATCGTCTTTAAAGTAGTCAGAATTAATTTTTTTAATCATGCCTTTAAATTCAATGACGTCATGTTTTTCGGTGTAAAGCAGAACACCTTTACTTCTAGCTTCCCCAAATAACTGTTCAGCAAAAATCTGAAATGAAGGTAAAAATATAGCAAAAATAAATAGTGTCTTTAACATGGAACATATAATAGTCTATAACTTGTGATCACGAAAGAGAATTTTATAGGTAAGATTTCACTTAAATCAAAAGGCTTAGCCCTCATTGTTTTTTTAACAGTTTGGACCTTAGCCATTATTTGTCTTAAAAACAATTATGATAATTTAGTTTATCCCATCGTTTTTATAGGGCTCTGTTATGAAGTTTTAACGACAAGGGAAAAAATTAAAGTCTTTCTGTTGATAACTATTTTGGGACTTTTAGGGTGGCTATTTCAAAGTGGAGAGGCTTATCTAGGAACTCTTATCATTAAAAATTCACAACCGATGGCTCCACTATGGTTAATTCCACTTTGGGCTTTGTTTATGTCATCGACTTTAAGAACAATGCCTTTTGTTTTTAATAATATTTTCGTTTGCTTTGCTTTTGGATGCTACGCCCTGCCGGGCACTTATTATTTCATTTCCAAAATGGGTCTAGCCGAAATCAAATCACCCATTTGGCAAAGCTTAATTTTAGACGCATTGATTTCAGGAGTTATCTTTCTTATCACTTATTTTTTGCTGAAAACTTATTTTTATAAAAAAGGAAATCTTTATATATAAGTTAAAATATATAGGTAAAGATACAGATTAGTAACTTGCCAAAAAAACTTATCTAAAAACTGGCTTAAGGATTTATATGTATAATTCATTAAATAAAACCACACTAATCACCGGTGGAATTTCTGGAATTGGCTTTGCTATCGCAAAAAAAGCGGCTCAAGATAAAAACACTTTAATTTTAGTTCAAAGACGAAATTCTGATACCGCAGAAAAAGAATTAAAAGCCTTAGGAGCGAAAGATGTTATTCAATTGTCTTTTGATTTAAGCGAACTAAAAAATATACATTTGCTTGTTTCGGAAATTGAAAAGCGAAGACTTAATATCGACATCTTAATCAATAATGCCGGACTGTTAACTGGTGGCCTGCTTGAAGAGCAAGATCCTGAAAAAATATTTCAAATGATCAATGTGAATTTATCCGCTGTTGTCATTTTAACACGCCTGCTACTGCCTTCAATGTTAAAAAGAAAATCTGGAAAGATTGTTAACAACGCGAGTGTCAGCGGAAAGATGTCCATGCCGTGTGCAAGCACGTACGCCGCATCCAAAGCAGGTGTCGTGGCTTTTACAGACTCTATTCGTCAAGAACTTGAAGGAACTGGACTTTCAACTTTACTGTTAATCACACCCGGTGTTAAAACGGACATGTACGATGATATCTTTAATCAGTACGGCGATCACATGGATTTAAGTTTTTTAAAAAGCATGCCTGCCGAAGACTGGGCGAATTTAGTTTGGTCCGCTATTAAATCTGATCAAACTGTTTTGATGCCTTCAGGCACAGAGCGGTTTGGGGTTTGGCTTTCGACCTATGCCCCTTCACTCTTTGAAAAAAGCATTAAAAAGTATTTTAAAAGAAAACTTTAAATTATTTATTTATTTAAATAAATTAGTATTAACTTAATTGCATTTTAGTTTATGCAAGGACAAGTAATTCAATTTGAATTTTCAATCCAATCAATCAAGGCCATCACTCCTTGGCCCGATCCGCCGGTTTGTCTTAAGACATCTTTTTTACCCTCGACCCAAGAGTAAATATCAAGATGCGCCCACTTGGTATTTTTTGGTACAAAGAATTTTAAAAATTGCGCCGCTGTGATGGCCCCACCATATCCTGACTGGGATGAGTTCACTAAGTCCGCCACATCTGATTTTGTCATTTCAGCTTCAGACCAGTAAGGCATCGGCATGGGCCACAAAAAATCCCCTGTGTATTTTGAAGATTCAAACAGATCATCACTTAATTTTTTATCATTTGAAAACAGTCCACCGAGGTACGATCCAAGTCCAACTTTGATGGCCCCAGTTAAGGTCGCTACGTCCACAATAATTTCTGGAATTTTTTTATCTTTACCAAGTCCCTGACCTAACCACGATAAGGCGTCAGCTAACACTAATCGACCTTCAGCATCGGTGTTGTCAATTTCAACAGTTAAACCATTACCGGCAGTATGGATGTCACCCGGTCTAAAGGAATTTCCACCCACTGAATTTTCAGCCAGTGCCATATAAAAATCAACTTTATGATCTTGTCCAGAGTGAACAATGTAATACAAAACACTGACGACAGTGGCCGATCCACCCATATCTTTTTTCATATTACGCATAAACTTTGACGGTTTTAAATCTAATCCACCAGTATCAAAAGTGATTCCTTTACCAACTAAACAGATTTTAGATCCAGCTGTCGTCACACGAACCAATTGCGGCGGATGATCAGACCCCTGACCCACGGCTGTAATCAAACCAAAACCTTTAGCTTCTAAATCTTTTGAAATCGATTCGAATTTATAAGTTTTGGAATTTTTAACAATATCTTTAATAAAGTCGGCGTAAGTTGTTGGGTTTAATTCATTCGGAGGAAGATCAACAAGGAAGCGCGCCAAAGTTAAAGCCTGGGCCTTAACGAAATGATTTTTAAATGTTGTTTGAAATTTTGCATCTAATCCTATTTTTAATTGGGGCTTAGATTTATTTTTATAACTGTAACTGACTGAACATACGCTTTCAGAAAAGGCTTCAACTAAAACTTCAGCCAGATCAAATTTATGATCGGTAATTAAACTAAATGTAGTTTCACATAGTCCAAGCTTCAATCCAAAAAACTTTTTAAACGCGTTGTAATCGGAAGACTCAAAGCCACCGCAATTCACGTCTTGCATTTTTTTATATTGAAAAAAATGAATTTGATTTTTGGCTGTAGGATAAGACCAATAATTTATTTGATCTTGTTTTTTTAAATTTTGCATTTGCAAATCAGATAAATATTTTTGTGCTTCTTCTAAAATAAATTTCTTTTGATCTGAAATAACGATGATGTCCCCAGACTCTTGAACAGGTGATTTGGAAAATTTAAATTCTGGACACTTGCTGTTGGTCCATAATTGATAAAGAGACATAGACACATCCTTGCGATTTAACTGGCAGTTTGTCTTAAGACTTGGGAACAGATTTTAGTGCTCGACTTAAGAATTGAAATTTGAATTTACTATTTTTATTTTAAAAACCCAAGTCAATTTAAGTGCTTATAAATTGGACTTTAATATATGCTCATATTATAAGCAAAATTTATAGATGCCAGAATCCTTCATAAGTAGTCAGACAATGCCAACTTAGTGCGCAATTAAAGATTCAGTCATTTTTTAATTGAAGGGGGCTTCATGATTCAAATTATGTCTACAACAAAGACTAAACTGATTACTATTTCTTTATCCTTATTATTTTTAACCTCATTTCATGTCTCGCACCGACATCATACATTTTGCTTTCCTGAAAATGACATGAGCTTTCCAGAAAACGCAAAAACATCAGGGGGATTAACCAAACAAGAATTTGATTTGGTGTTAGATGAATTTGAAGCTGTCATGCAGTTCGAAGTGAATAGTGTTGAAAATGGCGCAAAACTTGTTGTTGAAAGATTGTGGAATAATAACTCGGTGAATGCCTATGCACTTCCTTACGGTATTTATAGACAGATTACCTTGTTTGGCGGCCTTGGACGCCATCCAGAGATGACAACAGATGTTTTAAGGTTAGTGGCTTGCCACGAAGTCGGTCATCACTTGGCTGGTCGTCCTTATTGGCCTGAACGTGATCCCAATAATTCTAATTTATTCTTAGAAGGATCAGAAAGCTGGGCGGCCGCTGAAGGGGAATCGGATTACTACGCGTCGTTAAAGTGCTTTAGACATTTAGTGATTGAAGGCCAAGGGATGAATTTAGCCATCGAAAGTCCAGAATTAACTGGATATCCTCAAGCTGAATTTGCTTTTGCAAAATCAAGTTGCGATCAGAGTTTTACTAAATCAGAAGACCAAGACATATGCCTAAGAGCGTCTTTGGCGGGCTACACAGCTGGCAGAATCTTTAAGGGGATGGCGAGTAAAGAGATCAGTCTTAAAACCCCAACAACAAATGTTGTAAGTAAATTAGACTTCAGACATCCCGCTGGTCAGTGCCGAGCCGACACCTACTTCCAAGGCGCTTTATGCCGCATCACTTACAGAGACCGTAAAGACAAAGACGATCCAAATTACAATACATGTAATGAAAAAAACAATGATAAGGTCGGCATTCGACCAAGATGTTGGTACAAGCCGTCTTAAATATTTAGCATTTTTAAAATAGGGTTTCTGTCTGAAACCCACTTAAAAACCATTTTAAATCAAAAAATCACGAGCTGGGACAAAATCTTCTCGTGATTTTTTTTATTTTGTGTCATAAGTTCTTGTTTCGTTCTTTAAAAAATTTACTTTGTGGCGGCCGTAGTTCAGTTGGTAGAGCCCAGGATTGTGATTCCTGTTGTCGCGGGTTCAAACCCCGTCGGTCGCCCCATTTTTAAGATATTTATATTTTTAATACTGATTTGCACATACACAATTATAAAATCTAAGATATTAGTTACGAATATGGGGAGCTTTTTTGGGAGTATCAATTCAAGAGTATGAAAAAGCACTCACTTCACTTAAAGATGCCTTTAATTTCTATAACGAGGAAATAATAGAACTCAAAAAAAAAATAATTCGCGATGCAGTTATTCAAAGATTTGAATTTTCATTTGAGCTTGCTTGGAAGGTCTCTTTAAAAATTAAAGGGGTTCAATCTTCTGCACCAAAAGATACAATTAGAGAAATGGCTAGATGGGGCCTTATTGAAGATGTAAACCATTGGTTTGAATTTCTTGATGCCAGAAATCAATCTTCACATAGCTACGATGATGATGTGGCTCAAAAAGTATTTTTCTTAGCCATTGAGTTCATAGCTGAGGCGGATATGCTACTTAAAAAACTTAAATTAACATGAAGTATGGTCTGACAGAATCTGAACTTAAGATCTTAAGTGAGGTTCTTATCGAACCGCTACACAGTCACTTAGTTGAAGTTTGGATATTTGGTTCACGCGCCCGCGAAGATCATAAAAAGTTTTCTGATCTTGATATTTTGTACTCGGTCCCTAAAAATTCTGAACTTCCACGAGGTTTTATTTTTACCATTAAAGATAATATGGAAAATTCAAACTTCCCATATAAAATGGATTTAGTAGATATAGATCAACTTGCAAAAAGCTATTTTGATGGGGTTATGAAGGATAGAGTTAAATTATAAAAAGTTGCAAATAGCTAATTATTTTTTACTCATTAACCAATTAAACAGGGCTTTTCTAGTCAAACAAGAAAACAAATATTCGTTCATCCTCACACCAAAAATTTGACCCGCTTCTCCATCAATTCTTGAAACATGAATACCATGCGCACTTTTAGAGCGAGTATCGTACATTTTTTTTCTTTTATTAATTGTATGTTCTGAGGTAGGCGCAAATGTTTCCATAAATTTTTTAAATTTCACGCTTAAACTTAGTTTTTCAACATTGCAAGTTTCACATCGAATGACTTCTTCATTCTCAAAAAGGCATTCAATAGCAGATACATAAGTTACAGCGCTTTCAGCATTATGGTTTTTTAAGAACTCAGCTTGAGAAAACAAAAAGGCTGCTCGAATAAAGTTTTGTTTTTTTTCAACATCCAATTGCTCAAATTCTTTGAAGAACTGAAAAACATTTTTCGGAATCATAAGTTTCTGACCAAGTAGTAAAGCATCTAGATAATCAACTTCCTCATCGTACCAAACAGACTCTTTACCACCTTCAGAGACATAGCGATCAAATGAAGGTTCATCTTCTGTATTCATACCAAAGTTAGCCAATCGATAAGCAAATTCAGTTTTTTCTAAATTAAAATGCCCAGTCCAAATTCGGTCTTGTGATAAAAATGTAATAGGAGAAATTCCTCGAATACAAAGTGAAACAATATACTGATAGCAGTCTAGTTTAGTATTACGACGCTTGATAAATAAGGGATGTTCGATAGAAACATCAACTTCCACTTCAATTATGATTGGAAAAGGTGGGCCGAACTTATCTATATTGTGATCATGTCCGCCAATGATCATTTGAGAAGGTACGATTCCGCTATCAACTATCGAAACCCATTCATGAATTGGATATATACGAAAGTGATCTTTTACCTCTACATATCCAGTTAGCAGCTTATTTGAAAACATTACTCTTGAAACTTTAGTTACAATAGGATTTTTGAGTGATTGAATTAAAAAATTGATTCGATGAAAAAAATTATGCCCAGGATAATTCAATTCAATGGTCTTGATTTTTGTACGTTTAGAATTAAATAGCCCACAAACTGGAGAAACTTCTTCATCTTGATCGATAGAAAATTCCCATTTATTTAAATCGTAGTCTATTTGTATTTGGCGGTATTCGAGGGCGGCTTGAAGCAAAGATAATATGTCTTCGACATCAAGACCCAATAGGTTGAACTCTTCTAATAGCAGTCTTCCTTGATCTGATTTTTCTGACTTTTTATTCAACATAACCCACTTTGTTGCCAGAGGTTAGAACTAGTTGTGCAAAAACATACACATCTAAACCTGGAATTGGTCCAAGATGTTTCTCGATTAGTGGAGCAACATCAGACCAGTCTAACCCACCATTACCGCAACCAAGCGCGGGCATGCCAATAGACTGAATGCCCATAGCTTCATAATTTTCTGATAAATATTGAAGACCTGATTCAATGTCTTCAATCCTAGACTCTTCTTTCCAATGCCGTTTTGTCGGAAAGTTTAGAATTTGAACTTGGTCATTTTCCCAAAGATAAGGAATGCCAGGTTTAACTTCTTTTGATCACATTTAGCTTTGTAGTCTGCGAACATTTCTGGGTGCTTGTTTTTAAAAGTCAAAGCTACACCCTTACCCATTACACCAACACAGTTAATCGTGTTCGTTAGGACCTGGAGTGGTGAACTAAATAAATCGCCTTTTACAAAAGTAACCAACTTAAGCTGCCTTAGTTTTCTTTGTCTTCACTTCAAGTTTAATATGTAGTGCTGTCAAAATCTCAACCATTTTATCAATGGTCATGTGCCCGACTTGGCCAGAGAAAATCTTGGACACGCGGTCTTGGGTTAACCCATCAACCATGCTAGCTAGCTTTCGTTGACTGATGTTTTCTTTTTCGCAAACGTCTTTGATAGACCCAATAAGCTCTTTTTTGATTTGAAAAACTTGGTAATCAATTCCCCAGCTTTCTGCCAATTCTTTCATATTCATCGTTTTTAGTTTTTCTGTGCTCATAATTCAATACTCCTAATTCGTTTTCGGATAACATCTTTATCCTTATCCAACAAAGCTTGAGACTTTTTGTGAAAAGCATAAACAAAAACTAGTGTGTCTTTGTTTACAATCGTTGAAATCGCTCTCCAGTTTCCTTTGTCATCCTTTACTTTAAATTCCTGAATCTTAGTGTTCTTATCAATTTTAAAAGTTTTAAACTCTTTATTATTTAGTCTCTCGCCTGAAATAAAACGGTCTACAATCGAAAAAATGTCCTCGACAGTCTCTTTCGGGAACTCTTCTAATTCTTTAATAAAGGTCTTTAGCTGTGCCACTTTCATGCTGATAGTAAATAAACTATCAGCATGAAATGGAAAAATCAATAGAAAAGCATGAGTTTATCTAATAAAGTTTTAAGTTTGAAAGGCAGCAAAGCATATGGGGGGGGGTAACACCCTCCGTATTATGGAGGTATGGTCTGGCCCCCTTAAACAGAACCAAGTCCTATGAAAGGATTGAATCAAAGGTAAAAATCCAATTTTTTTAAAGTAAAGAAATTGATGATCGGGCCGTCTGTGCGGGCATTGCTAAACTATATAAACAAAAACCTTATTTGAGTTAAACCAAAGTTTTAGCTTACGTGATTCATCCCGTAATTAATCCTAAGTTTTTTAGAATAGAACTAAAGGCTAGTTTTCAAAGCTTTTTCTAAGCGAGTATTACACTTTTTCCGATATTAAAGTGTAGATGAGTATAAAAATATCAAAATATTTTTTTGAAACGTATTTAAGATCCATGTTTTGGATTTCAGTTTCTTTTTTCTTTGGATTGATTTTAACTTCGAATGAATCCAAAGCAGATATGGTTCATTTGGGTCTAAGAATTAATTATAAAACGGCGATGTCGCATGTTGAAAAAAAAGACCTGGCAGTTATAGAGATGCTCGAACGTATTGCGAATATGTTACCTGACTCAAAGTTTCTAATTTCGGGTCACACTGACATTGTAGGTGATTACGATATCAATATTGAGCTTTCCAAGGGACGCGCAAACACAGTCAAACTCCTTATGGAAAAACGAAATGTATCTGGGGATCGCATTGAAACAAAGTGGTTCAGTTATGATGCTCCAATCGCGTCTAATGGTGATGAAGAAGGACGAGCAAAAAACAGACGAACCGTGGCGACGGTTTACAGTTTGACTGCAGAGCAAGCTGAAAAACTTGTGCTAGCTGCAAAAAAATCTAAACGGTTTTACATCATTGAAGTAGAAAACGTTAAGGTCGATGACTATGTCACAGAAGTTTTGGAACCCCAAACCGTAGCCCAACCAGAACCAGTGGTTTTAGAACCTGTGGTTTCAGAGCCTATCGTTGAAGAGAACGAAATCAGCACTGAGCCCTTAGTTGAGCCCGCTATAGAAACTCCAGTAGAAATGCCAGTAAAAATTAAAAAAATTCGAAAACCTTCGGAGAGACATAGATACTTTTTGGGCTGGGCACTAACGGATAATGAATTGGTCGCAGAAAGAATTGGATTTAAAGCCATTTGGGTCACCGACTTTAACCAAAGCGTGTCTTTAGGTTACCAATATAAGTTAACTAAAAAACTCTGGTTGGGTGGTTCGGGCGCATACAGTTTACAAAACTATAGAATCGAGAATAACCCAATATTTATTTGGGATGGGGCGACTCCAGATCTTATGAAAGTTTCAGCAAATTTAGATTACGAATCAGCAAATAGATGGGCATTAGGCTTTGATGTAAATTATGGTGAAGAAAGTTTTGTGATTTCTCAAGGTTTAAATATTTTCTTGGAAAAAGTTGCGATTTTAGGGGTTTCAGGTCGTGGTCTTTATAAGTTTTATGATTCCGAAAATTACAGCTCACGACTTAAAGGCCTGATTGAATATCCTTTCGCAGGCAGTAGCTCCATCAAACCTAAAGGTGGATTGGGACTGATGCTTGGCGCTGATGTGACATTAAAAAAATTATTTAAAACTCATGAAGTAAATCTGGGTGTCTTTTATGGAATTCGTAACTTTGAAAATATACAGAATGATCAGACTGAAAATTTAATTGGATTTGAAGTCAAAATCAGAAACAAACGCTGGCCTTAGATGTTTTTTAAAACAAGAAAAAAGTAATTTTCAGTCTGAGACACATATGCTTATATATGTCTCAAAAACACACACGAATAAAATAAAACTTATATAACTCATATCTTTCGTCGATAAGACTAAAGTGAATATTACATTAATATATTCATATATTTAAAACTGAGGTTGCTCATGAATTTGTCTTTTATGTTTTTGACGAAAATTTTGACAAAAAACTTAAAATTCGTTTTTATGCTTCTTCCAGTTTTTTTGATTTCTTGTGGTGAAGTCATTGGGTCTAGAGACTTTTCAACAATCCTTACAACTAAAATCGCTTGGAAAAATGTTGTTAATGTGAATGCGAGCAATATTTCGTCTTTCCCTTTAAACGGAACCTGCACCGTTGAGGCTGGAACGGTCATGGTCTCTGTCGGTAGTCCAGTCCTTACGACGGTTGCATTGCCTTGCACAGATATGCGCTTCACAGGTACAACTGATTTATCATCCATTGGACTTTCTCAAGGACCCACTGATCTTCTAGCTACACAAAGTGTACTTTCAGCAGACGCAATAACCAATCTTATGGTAGACACTGTCGTTCCATTGGCGCCAGTTATTATCACACCAGCTAACGGAAGTACCTTTGGCTCTGTGTCTCAAATTATAAGTGGAACCTGCGAGACTGGCTCATCAGTAAAAATAACTGGGGATTTGGTTGGTAGTCCTATTTCAACATCTTGTTCTGGTGGGACATTCTCTAGAGCCATCAATTTAACTAGCGGTGATGGTTTAAAAACGCTTGTTGCAGCACAAACAGACTCTGTAGGAAATATTTCACCTACGGATTCTGTGATTATAACTTTAAACAGTCTTTTGCCACTTGCACCTGTAATCACAGCGCCAACAAATGGAACTTTAACAAACACGACGGCTGTAAATGTCGTTGGAACGTGTGAAGCCGGTGCGAATGTTAATATTTCAGGAAATATTCTTGCAACTCCAGTCAGCCTTTTATGTGTCGCTGGAAATTACAATCAGCCAATTACATTAACGGCGGCAGATGGTGCAAAAACTATTAGTGTTAATCAAACCAATATTTCTGGAACGTCACCACCTGTGTCTGTGACTATTACTTTAGATACAACTGCACCTTTAGCCCCTACGATAACTTCGCCTACCAATGGAAGCTTAACAAACACAACAGCTCAAACAGTAATCGGTGCGTGTGAAACTGGTGCGAATGTAAATATCAGTGGTGCTATAGTTGGATCACCAGTGACAGTGGTTTGTGCTGGCTCAACATATTCACGAGCTGTCACGTTAACTGCTGGTGATGGGGCGAAAGCGATTTCAGCGACACAAACTGATGTCGCTGGAAATATATCTCCTGCAACAAATATTTCAATCACGTTAGACACATCTGCACCTTTAGCACCTACAATAACTTCACCGACAAATGGAAGTTCAACAAATTTAACGGCTCAAACTATAATCGGCGCGTGTGAAACAGGAGCGACTGTAAATATCAGTGGGTCTATTGTAGGATCGCCAGTAACTGCAGTGTGTGTGGGTTCAGCGTATTCAAGAGCAGTCACATTAACAGCTGGTGACGGCGTAAAGGCAATTTCTGCGACACAAACTGATATCGCTGGAAATATATCTCCTGCAACAAATATTTCTATAACACTTGATACTGTAGTGCCAACAGTTGTGATCACTAGCAGTTCAGGCAGTCCAACATCCACTTCACCAATTCCATTCACAGTGACATTCAGTGAGAGCGTCACTGGCTTTATCAGCACAGACATCACTGTTGTTAATGGGTCCGTCACAAACTTTTTAGGCGGCCCATCTGTTTACACGATCGAAGTCACACCAGCTGGTGTGGGTGTTGTGAGTGTTAGTGTTGCAGCCTCTCGGGCTCAGGACGTGGCAACAAATAACAACTCTGCGTCTAATACAATAAATATCACGTATCAAATTACACCACCAAATTCTTTTATCACCCAGTGGACAATCCCTGCAAATAATACGAACGTGACCTTACCGCTTTCTGCAGGAAATATATTTAATTTCACAATAGATTGGGGTGATGGAAGTCCAATTACAACTGTCACTTCTAATATAGATCCTGACATCAACCATACGTATTTAACAGCAGGAAGCTATACAGTTCGAATGACCGGAGTTATTGAATCCTATGGACGCGTTTCAGTTGCTCCAGGATCTTGTTACATTACAAATGTGATTCAGATGGGTTACACAGGTTGGAAAGATCTAGATTGGGCTTTTAAATACTGCGGTGGACTTGTTAATATCACTGTCAACGATGGGTTAGAGTTTTCGAACGTAATTAGTATGCAGGGTATGTTTTACGGCGCCGGTAATGCCAACCCAAATGTCAGCAATTGGGATGTCTCTAATGTGACAAATTTTGAACGTATGTTTCAGTTAGCGGCTAGTGCAAATCCAAATGTTAGTTTTTGGGATGTTAGTTCTGCTACAACAATGCGAATGATGTTTTCGAATACTACTGCTGCAAATCCAAACACTACAAACTGGAATGTTTCATCCGTTACTAATATGAGCAATATGTTTTCATTAGCTCAAGTTGCAAATCCAAATACCACAAACTGGAACGTTGGGAATGTTACGAATATGGACTCGATGTTTAAAGACGCTCCTCTTGCAAATCCTGATACTAGCCTTTGGAATGTATCGAATGTTCAATACATGCAGTTCATGTTTGAAGATGCAGATTCCGCGACACCTAATACAACCAATTGGAATGTCGCAAACGTTGCAGAGATGAGATACATGTTTGCATACACATCTTTAGCAAACCCAAATACTACGAACTGGAACGTCTCAAGCGTTTACACCATGCAAGAGATGTTTCGGGGTGCCTTATCAGCTAATCCTGATGTAACAAACTGGAATGTTTCAAATGTTACAAATATGGGTGGTATGTTTGCTGATACACCTTTAGCAAATCCCAATGTAATAAATTGGAATGTTTTGAACGTTACTTCTATGAATGGCATGTTCCAGAACGCTGTAGTGGCTACTCCAAACACAACAAATTGGAATGTTTCGAATGTTACTGATATGAATGGTATGTTTCAAGTTGCATCCGTAGCTACACCGAACACTACAAATTGGAATGTGTCGAAAGTCACAGACATGGGATACATGTTTTTTAATGCACCACTTGCAAATCCAAACACCACAAATTGGAATGTATCAGCAGTTACAAATATGCAAAATATGTTTTATAAGGCAAATAGCGCAAATCCAAACACCACAAATTGGAATGTATCAGCAGTTACAAATATGAGTTATATGTTCTACCAAACACCAATAGCTAATCCTGATGTGAGTCTATGGAATGTATCTAATGTGACGAACATGGATCGTATGTTTCAAAACTCTTCAATCGCAAATCCCGATGTTACAAACTGGAACGTGACTAATGTAACAAATCTAAATTTTATGTTTGAAAATGCTGTATCGGCAAATCCAAACACAGTTAATTGGAGCATTGTTAGCTGTTCGAATCTTAATCAAATTTTTAGGAGTTCTGCGATTAATAATTTAAATTATACTAACTTTTTAATCATGGCTAATGCGACTTCACCGTTTAACAGCCTTGCTGTTGGTACTATTCCTGCGAAGTATCAACCTGCGGGTTTGGCTGCGAGATCTAATTTGTTGGGTCCAAGAGCATGGACATTCATTGATAACGGCGCAGAATAAAATTTATTTATTTAAAATTTAAAGAAGATATTTTTATACATATTTTCTATCACTAGAAGGTGTTTGGTAAAAGAGTATTTAAATTCAGTACGTCAGATGGCAACGAAAACGTAACACTTGCCGGTTTAGTCTCAATATGAGCCATAAAATAAGTTACCTTCTATATTAAATTGGCAGATTTCCGACAAGTTTAATATGAAAAACTCTGCTTTTGTTTCGTTATTTTTTTTATCTCTGTGTTTAACTTTAAGCTCTTCTGCTGCTCCAATATCTGACATTGAGCTTTACCAACGTTGTCATGCACACTTAACTGGAACAGCACCAAAACTAAATGATATCATTCTTAAAGATATATTAGATAAAAGAATAAGCGCAATTCAAGCTTGCAAAGATATGTTAAAATTAGCGACTTTAAATGGCGCCAGACCCTTGTTGAAAACAAATAAAAAAGGAATTCAAGTTTTAGATACTTTTTTTAAAATACATTCTAGTTGGTTCGAAAATAAAATATTTGAAGGAGACAACAAAGACAGTTCAGATATTTATGAATCAAGCCCCGGTGGATTATTTTATACTAAAGCTCTCTTTGATCCTAACTATAAATTTTCTGATATATTTTCAGGAACACAGTCTTTTGATGCTATTCGTTCAGATGGCGAACCAGAACTCTCTCCATTCCAAAAAGTTGCAGCCAAAGATTACAAGTACACTACGACAGGTACCACTTTGGTTCCTTTTGTTGGTTTGAAATTTCCTCAAATTGGTTTGCTTGAAGGGATTAAGCCAGATATTGAACTCACCGTGACAAACATTCGGGGTAATGCCGGTCAACACATAGTCAATGGATCTTTGGGCGGCGGACTTTTAGGAAATAGAAACTATGTTATGAAAGCCACAGCAGAGCGTGGGTTAGATGCGGACGGTGCGGTTCAAATGCCTCGTCGCTGGGGACGTGCAATTTTTTTAGATTTTTTATGCCAAGATTTACCAGTTGTTAACACAACAACTGATTCAAATCCCTACGTTGCCCCAAGCTCAACAACTGCATTTAGAACCACAAGCGGTTGCGTTTCCTGCCATGCCAGCATGGATCAGCTCAGTGGATTGATTCGAAATTACAACACAGAAACCATAACTCGTGATTTGAACAGAACTTCACTTCCTATTTTTCATAAGACAGAATCTACTAACACGCCCTATGCATGGAAAAGCAATGGAGACTCAAATTATAAATTTCAAACACCTCGAGGCAAGTTTTATTACCGAACTCTTGCGGGTCAATTGATAGACCGAGATGTGGCAAATATCGAAGCGTTGGGAAATCTTATGGTTGGTCTTAATGACATGTACATGTGTACAGCAAGCAGATATTTAGAGCACTTCACTGGAGTTAAATTTCCAATATCAAGAGTCACTTACGAACCAAGTCACAGCTATTCCAAAGCTATAAAAAGCTTAAGTACAGATTTAAAAGCGAATCAAAACCCTATGGGTGTTGTTGAGAGTATTCTTTCGTCAGATATCTACAAAGATTCAAAATTTATGGTTGGAGAATAATATGAGTTCAGATCGTCGAGATTTTTTAAAATTTCTTTTTGGTGGGACTGCAATGGGTATGACTCTAAGTCCCCTGGAACTTTTAATCCGCGGAGCAATTTCCCAATCACAAAATGAAGCAATGGCCCAATCTACATTACAAAAATTTTATTTTAATTTGTCTTTTCGAGCAGCCCCCGATAGAGCCACCTATGATTTATTTTTAGATCCATACAGCGCCACTGGAAATAACGTCATCGAGAGCGCAGGGTTTGCAACATGCTACGGATCGAGTAACGGAAACAGATTTGACGAAGCCATTTACAAAACATTCAAGGTTCCTGGCCACAACATTCATGCCCCATGGATGTGGGGACAAAAAATGCCAACATCTGATGGCTTTAAAAATATTTATGACTTGATGGAAAATATGCTTGTCATTCAAGGTGTAAGAACGGCAAGCCCTGGTCATCCGATGTCTCAAGTGAAATCAGAAGAAGGAAATGGAATTACGATGGCGGGAATGTTGTCTGATTACACGGATTCACCACTCAACACGATTCAAATGAATTCCACATACACATTTCAATCCGCTAAAGGTAAAATGAGTGCTCCTCTAGCAGATTCAATGACCCGAAATGTAATCAATGACTTGATGGCTAAGTTTAATAAAAATCAAGTGGTCACATTTTCAAACCTCAAAGATGAGTTGAGTGAATCTTTTAAAAATGCAGTGGATAATATGAACTACGATTCTGGGGTTAGATCACCAAGCACTTTAACCATGAAAAACACGTATGACGGAGCCATCGAGCTTGTAGCAAGTTCTGCTCAAGATTTTGCAACGGTATGGGCCGATAAACTCGCAAAATATAAAAATGTGACTGAGCTTGCTTGCACAGACAAAGACAACTTCAATGGGTTTTTAGATAAACCTATTGGAAAATTAACTGCTAGAAACAATCAGTACTCTGTCTCTTCAACAGAGCAGTGTTTCAATCAGGACTTAAGAGATATAATTACAAAAGACACGTGTGTTGCTATGTCGTCAGTTTTTGCAGTTGCAGAATTTATTGCGAACTCTAAATATGCAGTGGCTTTGAATACACGGATCCCTACACCAATGACTATGCTACAAACAACAGAAAGTGGTTCATCCTCTCGTCAGACAATTACAAATGATCAGCACAATACTGGCATTATGCTTCGAACTTTAACAAATGCATTGATGTACCGAAGTGTAAGCAGCTGTCTTTATGAATTCAGAAAATTTTTAAAAACTGAATCTGCAGGATTTAATTTTGATCAAACAGTGATTCGATTGAACGGTGACTTCTGTCGTTCACCCAGAGCCGATGGCTTCGGAGCGGATCACGGATGGCAAGCTTCAAACACGGTTTTAATTTCTGGAATGGTTGAAGCTCCACTCATCGTTGGTCGAATTTATAAAGATGGTATGGCCCATGGAATACACGGTGCGAATTACAAAGGAAGTTGGGGGGTTGGAGCTCCAGTGACAATCAATGGGGTAACAGCTGTATTGACTCAAGGAAACGTGCTTTCATCAATCGCATCTATGCTTGGTGTCCCTAGTCCTGCAAACAACAGCCCCAGTTTACTTCGTCTTAGCAATTCAAAAGTTCAGTTGGCAGATCCAAGTCTTAAACTCAAGGTGGTCGCATGATAAATGTCCCGGTTCGATTTATAAAACTGACGTCTATTACAAAATTAAGATTTGCAAGTTTTGCAGCGGGTTTAAGTTGTCTATTTTTATTTCAAAATTGTGAAAATTTTGGTTCTTTTGTGGCCTATGATGAACTCAGCTCTGAAGATCCCCACAAAGGGTCGTGGCGTCCTGTGGACGGTCTTGTGGTGAAAGACGGCGAGTGGGTCAAAGTCGAAGAAAAAATTGAGGAAAAACTCAGGTTAACAGATCGACATTTTATTGCTTCTAAACTGTCGTCGATTGGTATTCATGGGGACGATACGAGTGAAGACAATAAAGTTATCAACTACAGAATAAACGCTTCGGTCCGTCGCTTTGTTGATTATTTTGGTGGAAGCTGCATTTACACAAATCCAGAAAGTATTTCAATATCTCCTACTGCGGTTTTCTCTTGTTCTGGTCTTGATCCCGAAGATGTTTCTGCTGATTTAATTCCGTCACCCAACGTTTTTAGATCCGTTCTTAAGTCTTCAATATGTGATTATTTTGCTTCAAACTTAAAAGTTCAAAAAAATATTGAAGGCAATCTAGAGTTGATTTCAGCTCTTAAAGAATCTGATCATATTCCTTATCTTGTTCATCAGCTTTTTTACTTAGGTCAAGAGCCATCAAAACGTACGCTTGCATCTTTAGAAGATCTCTATAAAAAAGCATCTGCTTCGGTCACTCAATCAACAACAGTATTGAATTCTGAAGGATTAAAATTTTTGACTTTGGCAGTCTGTCACTCCAACGGTTGGGAATCTCCTTAAACGGCTCTAGATCTATAGATTAAAATATGGGAAATACATATGAAAGTTAAAAAAAATTATGTCTTAGGATGTGACTTTAAAACTAAAATTTTAAATCATGACAAAAAGTTTATCCACAGCCTTTTAAAAAAAGACTTATTTTTTGATCTGATACCACTTTTATAAACTAAACGACGAACGTCTTTTAAACTTCTTGAAGCAATTGATGGGTTGCCCGCCAACAGATCTAGCGCAGACTTATTTTTACCGACTAAAATATTTAAATCGGCACCGAACTCTAAGAACTTTTCCACCACCATCAAGTCCACCGAATGAGTGGCCAAATATCTAAGTAATGGCGTAAATCCATCTATGTCTACCTGATTGAGGTTCACACCTGGTGAAGCCTCTATAAATCGAATAATTTGAAATGATGTTAAATCTGAATATTCAGATTTAAGAGCTTCATTTAAATAAGCCGAAGATTTAAGTGGCGGCAAACCCAGTGAATCCATTGTGGTGCGCTCTGGATAGGAATAATAAGAAGTAGGAGGTTGCATTTTTAAAAAAGTCACTTCATCTTTAACACTACTCTTAAATAACTTCACTATGTCTGTAGACCCAGACTTAATAGCAAGACTAAGACATTTACAATATGAATTAGCACCACAACAAAGTCCATCAGATTCCATCAACGCTTCGGCCCCATATAAAAATCCACTTTCACAGGCGGCACTTAAAGCGTTATTTCCATTTGCAACAGCTTCTAATCTTTCAACTTTAGTCGAGCGCTTTAAAGCCTCATTAAAAACTTCTAAATCTTTTTCAACACAACTGTAATGAATTGGCGGGACACTATAATAGGAATCCCCTCTTTGATCTAAAATTTTATAAGGACCTGGCAATTGTCCTGTAGCTTTAAGCTCATAAGCTTTTACTGCTTGAATCAGATCTGATATTTTTAATCCTATTTTTAAAGATTCATTTTTATCGATCAGTAAAGATAAGGACTCATCAGTTTGTTTTTTTAACCAATCGATAAAATCAACTTGGTTTTTAAAATCTAAAATCGTATTTGAAATTTGACCATCAGAAATTAAGACAACTTTGTAAATGCCATAAAGAACATCTCCAACAAGCCCTAATCCATTTTCGCTATTTTTTGAAGTGATGTAAATTTCGGTCAATGCTTTAACAACATTTTTAGCAAGATCGTGGCTGATTGAATTTGTGTTCATACGTTAAACGTATTTATAGATACTAATTTATTCAACACCTATTTTGTCAAAGCCAGCCTAGATTTAGACATCCACCACTAAACCATAAAAAGTTCAGCAGTGAACGCGGACACTAACGTATTTAATTAATAGTTTTTATAAAAGAACGAGTTTCTAGTTCCAGCGGACTTCATCATCCCTAAGATTCCACCTTGGGCTTCATCATTTAACACATCATACATTTGACCCATCTCGCACTCGTCAGCTTCGTTCACTTCTGATCTTCGGTGTGCGTATCTAAAAACGTTTCTTACGTAACACGCGTGCGCCGTTCTTCGTTTACTAATCTCTGAACTCATATCCACAGCGTCAACTATGTTTATGCTCTTTCCATTCAGCTTGATTGTTGATCTTGAATCCGTAATTAATTCTCTGACAACAGCCCCCGCATTATCAAACTTGTATTCACTAAATCGTGTTCTGTACTTTCCAAATGAATCATAGGTCTCTGCTGCAAATCCATAAGGATTTATTGAACTGTGACAACCTATACATTTTGGTTGATTCGTCATCTGATCTACTAATGTTCTTTCTGTGATATTTGCGTGATCGATATTTAAATTACGTGTCACATCATCAATGACATCTTGTGGCGGGTTCGGTATTTGATCACATAAATAATCATTTATAACTCTAACTCCGAACTTAATTGGATTGGTTCTGAAAGTTCCTGTGTAAACACTTCCCGCTCTTGTTAAAAGTCCTGAACGCTTTTCTGAAGCTGGAAATCTAACCAAAGCCTGGCCTTGAACCCAAGGGGCGACTCCATAAATTTTAGCTAAATCCGCTGTTTTTGCGAACGAGACATCTGACGTTAAAACTTCATCAAAACCACCCTGTGGTTGATCCCACGTGTAGTAATCGACTAGGGTTAACAACTCATCCACCATATCGGTTCTTAAAGCCGTCGTTGGTGCAGAGATTCCGTTTTGTGTTGCTAAGGTTAGGATTTGTGGTGTCGAAGTAAACCCTGGCTTACTGTCTATTTTTAACCACTGTCTGTTAAAGCCTCTCCACATGTTTTTAATTCTGGATTGTTCTAAAATAAACAACTGATCAATAGCGGCTGCAACCTCTGTATTATTTTTTAGTAAATCACGATTTGCTAAATCTATCAGATACGCATTGGGCATAGACTCGTAATATAAATAGGAAAGTCGTGACGCCACTTCATAAGACGTTATTTTTGAACGCTGCGTTCCCGCTTGCACGCCTTGATTTTCTAAATGATATAAAAATTCTGGTGCATTTAAAAAATAAGCTACTAGATCAGGAAGGCCGGTGGCTCCACGTGTGACATAAAAATTATATATTTCAGTTTCTTCTGCACTGGTTACTGGTCGTCTTAGAGATATGCGGCCAAAAGATTTAATAAATGCACGAACACAAGCGGCGTCAATGGCAGAGACACAACTACCAAAAAATTTAGATCTATAACTTACATTCAATTCTTGTGCGATATCCTGCGAGGTGTTGTAATAGGATTCAATATGCGTCTCGGTCATACGTTGATCAAGCTTTGTGTATTTACCAGATGTGTCGTTCGGAATCATGGATGAGTTTACACTTGCTTTAGACATTACTGATGTGACTTCAGCCGAAGTCAATTTTGTTTTTAATAGATCTTGTAATGTGTTTAAGTATTCTGTTTTGGATAAACGTTTTAGTAAATCTTTTGAACCTGCGACCGCAGCATCACACGCAAAGTACTGACTTGCACTAGTATCGATGGCTTCTGCTTGTTGATAATTTAACGTGACACTTAAATTCACAGAAATATTCCCTGCCACATCTCTTTGAGATATATTCAAAACTTTTGAACCAAATCCTGATACTAAAGTTATTGATCTTGAGTATGAAGAGGCACTACACAAAACCGTAACTGGCGATCCAACTAAAGCCCCGGATAAACTTAACGTCGCACCTGTTTCGCAGGACCCAAGAATCGTTTGCGCCACGCTATCAACAACACTTCCATTAGCCGGAGAACTGACTGTCGGTGCAGACGGCGCAGTCATATCTAAAGTGATTGTGACCGAAGCCATAGCAGACATGTTATTTGCAGAGTCTGTCTGAAACACACCTATTGTTTTTAATCCACTTCCGGAAACTAATGTAATTGCTCTTGAATAACTAGAGGCTAAACAAGTCATAGTGATTGGAGATCCAACAATAGCACCCACTAAACTGACTACAGCACCTTGTTCACAGCTACCTACAACAGTTTGGGCTACAACACCAACCGTACTTCCATTGACTGGCGACGTGATTGTTGGTGCAAGCGGTGCTGTCGTATCAACTGAAATTGTATAAGTGCGGTTTGGTGAAACGTTACCAGCTAAATCTGTTTGAATTAAATTTATTGTTTTTAATCCACTACCTGTACTTAATGTTACAGGTCTTGAATAAGTTGAATTAGCACAAAGTACCGTTACC
>JAYUKW010000019.1:0-45736 GCA_043764155.1 Bdellovibrionales bacterium | reverse complement strand
TCTCAATAACTTTAAAATTATAGAAATTTAAAAATCAATATCTAAAATAAAATTTAAAAATTAAGTCTCATAATCGAAAACTAAAATAAATTATCTATACGATTTAAAATCACTTCTTTTCTTAGTTGCGGAATCTGGCTGGGCAGATTTAATTTCTATAGATGGAGAAGTTTCCGTTGGGGCACGAACGGGAATTGACTCTGAATGGATTGGAATAGATTCTGCGGGGATAATTTTCATTGTTTCGCTTGGAAGATATTGTGCTATTTCATTTATGAAATATTTAATAGGTGTAAATGTGCCTCGGCTTTCTGTGGTGGTTTTTGTTTCAGGAAAGGCTTGTAGCAAATTGTTTTCAGAAGTGATTGTTGTTGGATTTAATTTTGTAGTAGAGGCTTGGGACGTTAATGTTGTTGAAACTGTCGATGAATAAATACCCTCAAGCAAACCTTCTGAATTTAAAACTGGGCTTCCTGAGATACTACTGGAACATACTGGATTGATAGTCTCAGTTTGTGTTGATGCTATTGCCGGTGCTTGTGTCGAAGCATCAGATTCAATTTTAGAATCTAGAGTCGGTTCGGCTTTAAGTTCAATTTTAGATTCTATGCTAATTGTTTGATCGGATGCTAAATTAACAAGTCCTGTCGAAGATTTTAAGGATTGGCTGAAGTGGGGGCCAATTAAAGTGACTGCGCTTCCTTCTTGAAGACCGCCTAATTTATTTATTGGAATAGGGATTCTTTTGTTTACTGGGCGATCTAATTTAATCAACGCCACATCTGTTCCATTCATATTTCTCTGCCATACGACTTCTTGGCAATAGTAAACCTCTTTGGGGCTAAATTCAGTGCGACCTTCGGTGTAGTCAAAAACAAATGAATACATCGACGTGCAGTCGGTGGCCTCTTCCAAAGCGTCTTCAGTTGTGTCTGGTTTGGGTGCTGATTTAATATTTAATCCATTATCTAAACAGTGTTGAGCTGTAAGCACCAAATCTCCAGCGATCAGTGTTCCGCCGCAAACGACTTCAGCCGGTGGACTTAGTTCAATTGCTTTTTGATTGGAACAGATCGTAGATGGGTCATTAACTTTATTGTCAGAATTAAATTTATAGCCGCCGCCAGAAACTTGATTGTTTTCAAAGCGCCTGACCATAGTGACAACGCCTTGGAGTCTGTCTTTTAAAACTCCGGTTAATTCTACTGCATTTTTAGGTTCTTCTGACTTCAAAATACTGTTGGTTGAATATGAAAAATTAAAAAATAAAGTAGTTAATAGAAAGAGAATAATTTTAGATTTCATATTCATTCTTCCTTTTTCGATAATATAACTGTAGGGGTTTTCTAAGTTAATTGTAATTCATATTTCAACGAGTGTGATGTAAAATTGTATTGGTTAGACTATATGTAATTCAAGGCTAATAAAACCTTATTTTAAACCCTAAAATTATCCTAAAATGAGAATTCATTAAAAAACACTTATTTCTTAAATAAATTAACAAAAGTGAGCTATAAGGTAAGTCATGGGAATCAAAATGAGAAACCAAAGCACAAAGGCCTTTCAACTGAAAACAGATTTCAGTCCTGCAGGAGACCAACCTCGTGCGATTGAACAGCTTCTGTCAGGTTTTGAACAAGGGATGAACCACCAGACGCTACTGGGCGTCACGGGCTCTGGAAAGACCTTTACGATGGCCAATATCATTCAGACCTTAAATGTGCCTGCGTTAATTTTGGCTCCAAATAAAACTTTAGCGGCACAGCTTTACTCTGAGTTTAAAGACTTCTTCCCGGAAAATGCAGTTGAATATTTTGTTAGCTATTATGACTACTATCAGCCTGAGGCCTATATTCCCTCTACGGACACTTTTATTGAAAAAGACTCTGCCATCAACGAACATATTGATCGTATGCGACACTCGGCCACCAGATCATTATTTGATCGAAGGGATGTGATCATTGTCAGCTCCGTATCTTGTATCTATGGTTTAGGATCCCCTGAATCTTATGAAGATATGATGATCCATATTAATTCCAATTCTAAAATGAAGCGGGATGATTTTTTACGTGAACTTGTTCGAATTCAGTACTCTAGAAGTGATGTGGATTTTCACCGTGGAACTTTTAGGGTCAGGGGCGATCTAGTCGAAGTGCACCCGTCTTACGAAGAAGATGATGTTTTAAGGGTCGAATTTTTTGGGGATTTTATCGAGCGAATAACATGGGTCGATCCCATTCGTGGTCTTGTAAAATCGGATGTGGATCAGGTTTCAATTTATCCTGCCAGTCATTATGTGACGTCTCAAGAAAGAATCAAATCGGCCGTCAAAGATATTCAAGAAGAGCTTCGTTTGCGATTGGATTTTTTAAAAAAAGATTTACGTTACGCCGAAGCCGAACGTTTAGAAAAACGCACCTATAATGATATTGAAATTTTAGAAGAGATGGGTTTTTGTCCTGGTATTGAAAATTACTCTAGACACATGACAGGCCGACCTGCAGGTATGGCGCCGCCCACGCTACTCGAATACTTTTCAAAAGATTTTATTACTATCGTGGATGAAAGCCACGTCACCATCCCACAGATCGGTGGCATGTACCGTGGGGATAGATCTCGAAAAACAACTTTAGTCGAACATGGGTTTCGCTTGCCATCCGCCTTAGACAATCGACCCCTAAACTTTCAAGAGTTCGAAGCCTTAACTGGAAAAACAGTTTACGTGTCAGCAACTCCGGGCCCCTTTGAATTTGAAAAGTGCCAGGGAAGTATTGTGGAACAAATTATTCGACCAACAGGTTTAATTGATCCAATCATTCACATTAAGCCCGCAAAAAATCAGTTAGATGATTTACTTATTGAAGTTTACAAACGAGTTGAAAAAAATCACCGCGTGTTGATCACGACTTTAACTAAAAAAAGTGCGGAAGATCTAACAGATTATTTTTCTAGAAAAAAAGTCAAAGTGAAGTACTTGCACAGTGATATTAAAACTGTTGAGCGAACCGAAATCATTCGTGATTTAAGATTAGGTGTATTTGACGTTTTAGTTGGGATTAATTTACTTCGAGAAGGTTTAGATATTCCAGAAGTCAGCCTGGTCGCGATCACTGATGCGGACAAAGAAGGATTTTTAAGGTCCGAAAGATCTTTAATTCAAACCATTGGACGTGCGGCTAGAAACTCCGAAGGGGAAGTCATTCTGTATGCGGATGTCATCACGGAATCCATAAGAAAGGCTGTGTCTGAAACCGACCGCAGGCGAAATATTCAACGGGATTACAATACAAAACACGGGATCACACCTAAAACCATTTTCAAAAAAGTAAAACGTGGTTTGATGGAAGTCTATGATCCGACAATGGCTCAAGATGATGGCTTTGAATTTGAGTTTTTAGTGAAGAAATATGAAAAGCAGCCCAGTTTGTTGCAAAAAGAAATAAACAAATTAAAAAAGAAAATGCAGAAGCTGTCTGCAGACTTGGATTTTGAAGCCGCAGCTAAAGTGCGTGACGAGATGAAGCGCTTACAGATTTTAGAACTTGAAATCAGAGATTCTGGGGAGTAATAGATTTAAATACATCAGCGGGGGCTTATGAAATTTCTATTTAATATTAAATCAATTTCAATATTTTTTATTTTATTAATTTTAACTACGAGCTTTAGTTCTGTTTTTGCATACAGTCTTCCCGACATTGATATTGTTGTTAAAGAAACTGTGATCAATGAGTACCAGTATAATCCTTATACGGGAGAGCCCTTAACCTTTGCTCACATTGGATATTTACAACTTGGGCCTAATGATAATCCCAGCAAGTGCTTAGCTATGGTTTACGGATTAATCATGGAAACCGAATTACCAAAGGCCAATCCTGTGGCCAATTTCTTAGTATGTGTTTATAAGGATATTTCTGGTGAACTAAACGGAATAATAATTGAAAAACAAAATCGTTTTTAACTGTTATTTCCAATATGTTACTGTATTGGGTGCTGTACCAAAGCCAATCCCTGCGCCCGATCTAAAATCTCCAGTATTGTTACAGGTAGGAACAATATTAGTACTAAATAATGCCGTGTGAACATTAGAGTTTTCACTGCAACGCTCTAATTCAATCAATGGTGCATTATTATATAAAATTTGATTTCTGCCGCGGATATTAACCAGGCTTACATTACCCCCACCAACTAGTGGTCTGTTATTAACAGAATTTTTACCATTGAGTTGAACTGTAACTGTCATCGGAGCTACGGATCCACTCCACCTGTTACCCGCGCCACCACCCCCACTCCCTGAGCAAGAACTTCCACCGGCTGTGACTTTAATTACCTTCGCATCAGCTGGAATTCTAACAGACGTAGGATTCGATCCACCAAAATTTCGGCCACCAAAGTTTGTTAAACAAGAATTTAGCGCATCGTCGCCAGTATTTACACAACCTGTTACATTTCGAGTGCCATCAATAGTGACCTCTTTTTGTATGACAACACTTTGTAAGGCCTGATTGGTGTTAGCAGGACCCCTTTGTCTTCTGACATCCATAACAATGTTTATTTTTCCAGTCGTAGCAGCCCCAGAAATATCAACATTTTGAATTTTAATATTTGAAATGTTTAATCTATCAAATTTATTTCTTGTGGTGTTTGCTACGTCGTAAACAACAGCGCCGGCTTTATCTTTGATAATAAATGGTTGTGAAGCATTCGGAGATGCAGATAGCAAAGCAGTTGGCACTGTAATATTTGTTAAAGATTCAGTGCAAGCCGCAGAGTCATTAAGTAAATTCTCTACTTCTTTTTTTAAGTTTTGATGAGACATTTTATCTTCAAGATAAAACACAGTGTTGGATTGGTTTTGTATCATTGAAGTTAAGCCTAAACTCATAGCCGACATGATTGACATAGCAACCACAACTTGAGCTATTGAAAATCCCATTTGATTAAACATTTTTGCTCCTTTATATTTACCACTATTAATATCGGTCTTTTTTGAGTCTAATATTAGTTAGAAATGTAAATCTTTATAATATAAATTTTTTTGATCTATTTAGCTGCTATTGATCAATTATTGTTTCGATCTGAGAACGTATAAAAAAATTGAATCAATTTGAGCTATTATTAGCAGCCGTCTAAATTTCCATTTAAATCACAATTTATAGGTAAAAAATATTCCGTATTTACAATTTTAACCTGAGTTCCATACCCACTAATAAACTCTTCAATCCCACCATATTCAGTTGAGTTTGAAATCCTGCCGTTTGATAAAATTGTATTATAGCCCCCACGACTGTTGATCGTTCCTAAATCATAGCTTTTGGCATTGGATTGTAACTGTGTGGCTACTTGATCTATGAGTTTACCAGTTAACATATTTGAAAACCGGTTATTTCTTGTATGATTACTTTTAGTTAATCTTCCAGCGCTTTGAACTTCTATTTTTTCATAATATATTTGATCGGTCATTCTGCCACTATTTAAAATAAGAAAGTTATTCACTCTTAATTTCTGTGTACCAGTTTTATCAACAAAATCATTCATAACATTTATAGGAAGATCAACGTCATCCATTAAAATACCATCTACTGATAGATCTGAACTCAATAGTAAGCCGTTTGTGAGATGAAAATATTCTTTAAATGCGCTGGAATTTATACCTATATAAGCATTTGAGATATTAATACCATTGATCTTGACCTCACGACACCCGGCTTCACACTGAATTGCTTTTCCACCAGCCCAAGCTACTCCTTTCAAGAAATTCATTTTAATGTTTTTTATGTGTCCGCCTATAACGGTTACATTTTCAACACCTTGAGCGAAGCTAATGCCATTTTCACCTTTAAAATTGCTGCCATCAATATGTGGAAACAAAAGTTCGATATTTTTTGTAGTACCTGTTTTTCGTGTCGCGGTAGTCCCCGAATATACAAAGGGCATGTTAGCAACAGTTGCAACAGTTCCTGTTGAGTATCCAAGACCTCGGATATTTTTTAGTGGCTCCGGTCCGTTAAAACCATTAATTTTTAATTCATTAAATTTAATAAATGAGGCATCTTTTAAAGTATAAGATCTACCTTCAAATTTTGCAGATTCAGATCCTAGCCAGACTACTTTTGTATCAGATGGAATTATAAGAACCTGATTAATATTAAATGTTCGCTTAGCAGGTATAATGACTGTTCTTTTATTGGCATTTAAAAGTGTCGCTTGAAGTGCTAGCCAATCTAAAGTGTCATTAGGATCTAAGCAGTAATTCAGATATACTTTTTTATATTGTTTCTGTTTACAGTAATTTGTATTAAAAGTTCCTTCACAAAAATAATTTCTTGCTTTAGCTTTCAAGGAAGAATTAGTTAAAGTACTTTCTAAGATCTGTCTATGTCTTTTCTCACAAGTTAGTATGTCTTCAGGATTTATATTAAACTCTCTATATACATCTTCTAAATTATTATAAAAAAAGCTGAGTTTATTGTAATAATTGTGATGACCAAAAAATGTTCTGATTCTATTTCTTCTATTGACTGTAGTATTTACTGGAAAGTCATCAACACTAATTTGTGTTTTGTTAGAAGTAATAATAGGAGTCCAGCTTAAGTCGATATCCTTAGGTTTTTCAATCGGAATTATTACGGGAGTGATTACAACTGGGATCGTCGGAACATCAGGAGCAGTATCGTCTTCGATGATGATAGTTGTTGGTGGATTAACGGGTAAATTAATTACGCCCGGAGTTCCGGGAACAGTGTTGCTTACAGTATCTGTTAATATAGATTCATTAGTATTTAGACCACCACTAAGATCAAATTCAGATCCACAGTTCTGAAAAAGAAAAAATATTGGTAAGCAAAACAACATATTTAGTAAAGCTTTATGTCTTTTTTTTAGAATCCAATATGATTTTTTCATATTACTTTTTCGGTAGTTAAAAACCTTAAATTAAGATTAAAAAGTTTATTACTCAAATATCATGTATTGATTTGAGATTTTAAAAATTTATTTATTGGGTAGTTTAACATTTATGCAACACTTTAAAGCTTAAAACTAAGGCAGGCATATTTTATTAATTTTTATCTTAAAAACAATTCACACGTATTTTGATGTTGTTTGATATTTGGTATTAAAAATTCATTCGGATTTAGCATTCCAACATCTAATTTTTTAAATCTTAAATTTCGTCTGGCATGCCAATAGACATCAGTCGGTGATAAACCTAATTGTCCCTTGTGATTTAAAGCTTTTGTATTTCGCCAGTCTTCTGACTTAAATCTCATTTTAGTTGGATTCATTTTTAAAGCCTGACCGATTAATTTAGAGCAGTAAGTTTCAAGGGGACTGTCCCAACTGGCAAAAATATTAAATTTCATTGATAGCTGTCGCATAACAAACTCATCTGAAGGTTCGGGATAGTTTGGATTTTCTAGCACTACAAAATGGGATCCAAAAGCTTTTAAGTCTGGGGATAGTTTTATTCCATAATAAGGATGGGCGTGAAGCCATTGGCCTTTGTATCGAATGGCAGAATGACCATAGGTGCCTTCAAAATTAACCAACTGACCATTCTTATTAAACATTTTAAAAAACGCAACCTGGGCTGAATGTGAAACCACACTCCAACAGATCAAACTTATAAATAAAACTGTTTTGGTCATTTAAAGTCGGTCTCTATCTCTACAAGTTTTAAGTTAACAGCCTTAATTAATCAGGTTGGTAAAATAGTTCAACAAAAGTTTCTTCTAGTCACAGGCCGCCACTCAGTGGCAGAATCTATAATTGGATGAATAACAACTTCGACAACTCAAGCGAAAATTTTAATGAGGACTCAAATGATGATGTCAGTGACGGTCCAAACAAAGACTCTAGAAAAGATTTGCAGCCGCATAAGAAAGTAAAACTTTCTGTGCTTTCAACAGAACAGGCTCAAAAAAAACTGTCTGAACTTCGGGACATTACTTCAAATTTGACCAAAGAACCCGGTGTGTATTTGATGAAGAATGCCGCAGATATAATCATATATGTAGGTAAAGCGAAGTGCCTAAGAAATCGCGTTAAAAGCTACTTTTTATCCAACAAGGATATGCCTGGTCGTGTGAAACACATGGTGCGCCAAGTGGATCGTTTTGATTACATTGTCACACAAACAGAAGTCGAAGCTTTTTTACTAGAAGCCTCGTTAATTAAAAAGCATCGACCTAAATATAATATTAGACTTAAAGACGACAAAGCGTATCCATATATTAAATGTTCTCTGAATGAAGCCTTCCCCCGATTTTATATTGCAAGACGAGTCAAAGCCGACAAATCCTACTACTATGGCCCGTACACAAATTCACTGGCTGTTAGAATCACGATGCAATTTTTAAATCAAACTTTTTTAGTCAGGGACTGTAGCAATGGATTTATGAAAACCAGAA
This sequence comes from Bdellovibrionales bacterium, assembly GCA_043764155.1. GTDB lineage: Bacteria > Bdellovibrionota > Bdellovibrionia > Bdellovibrionales > UBA1609 > JAMLIO01. The sequence goes on along the minus strand of JAYUKW010000019.1, from coordinate 37,328 downwards.
AGCGGCCATGTCTGACTTACGATATGGGTCGTTGTACGGCTCCTTGTGTGGGTCTGATTGATCAGGCCAAGTATGGTAAAGGTATAAAAAAATCATTAGCTTTTTTAGAAGGCCAGCAAGAAAAAACAGTGAAGGATTTAGAAAAGCAAATGCTGACCTTTGCAAAAAATGAAAATTTTGAAGTCGCAGCGAAAATCCGTGACCAAATAAAATCTATTCAGTCCATTTTAGAAAAACAAACTGTCGTGTCAACAGATCAAATTGATATTGATTTAATGGCGCACTTCACAGAAGAATCAGGTTCCCTTGTCGAAATCATTTCAGTCAGAAAAGGCAGGGTCATCGGAAGCCGACCTTACTTTTTTAATAAAAATAATATGGGCGCTGAATACGATGACGAGCGCCACTGGTTTGTTTCGTTTTTAAATCATTACTATGACGACAATTATGTCCCAGACCGGATTGTGATTCCAATCGATTTAGGACGTGAACTTTTAACTTTATTTTTAAAAGTTTTAGAAAGCCGTTCTAATAAAAAAGTAAGTTTAGATCATGTGCCCCATGAAAAAGAAAAGTCATTGATTTTAATGGCCGAAAAAAATGCGAAAATTCATTTCGAAAAGCAAGCCTTAATGACAGCTAAAAAAGATGAAGGCTTAAAATTAATACAAGAAAAATTTAAACTTCCAGAATTTCCACGAAGAATTGAATGTTACGATATTTCAAACTTCCAAGGTTACGAAAGTGTTGGTAGCCAAGTGGTGTACTTTGATGGTCAACCCAGTAAAGAGGATTACCGAAAGTATAAAATCAAAACGGTTCAAGGGCCTAATGATTTTGAATCCATGAAAGAGGTTTTATCCAGACGATTTGCTCATAAAGAATTACCTGATCCCCAGTTGATTGTTGTCGATGGGGGAAAGGGGCAGTTAAAGATGGCCTGTGAAGCTTTGGCTGATGTAGGACGCTCGGACATCCCTGTTGTGGGGATAGCTAAATCAAGAACAGAATCTTCCTTTGAAAAAGCAGATGTAGCTGCGACCCAAGAACGTTTTTATCTTCCAGGTCGACAAAACCCAGTGATTTTTAGAGAAAACACCGAAGCCTTTAGAATCTTAGTTTCTTTAAGGGACGAGGCTCATAGATTTGCTATTGAGTTTCACAGAAAGCTTCGGGACCAATCTAGTCTGGCCAGCATCTTAGATCATATTCCAGGACTAGGTCCTAAAAAACGGGAAGAGTTAGACAAGGCTTTCCCAACAACTGAGCACTTAAAAAACGCCACTCTTGAAGAATTAATGAGCACACCTTCAATTGATAAAAAACTCGCCAATGTTTTATTCAAAATCTTCAATCCCTAGAAAAGTGCGGACGCATACATCGAGCGAACCATGATTAAACTAAACTCAGACTTATTGTAGCTATTAAATCAATGAAGTCACAATAATCATAATGTAAAATTAACTTGCATTTTTATATTATGTTTTGTATTATTAAATGTAGGTAAAATCATGGCATCTTATAAAAGATTTTTAGTTCCACCAACAGACTCATTTTTTTTATTCGGACCACGCGGAGTTGGTAAATCTACGTGGTTAAAAGAATCTCGTGATTGGTCTTTAAAGATAGACCTTTTGCAATCTACGCAATATTTTGAATTTCTTAAAAACCCAGGGCTTCTTCGTGATTTATCAGGGAATTTAAAAAAGAATGATTGGATTTGGATTGATGAGGTTCAAAAAGTTCCCGCCTTGCTGGACGAAGTTCATAGCTTAATAGAATCAAATAAATTTAGATTTGCACTTTCGGGCTCTTCAGCTAGGAAGTTGAAGCGTCAGGGTGCAAATTTGTTGGCGGGTCGGGCCATCACTCGCCGGATGGAAACATTATCTTCTTTTGAGTTAGGTAAAGATTTCGATCTTTCGAATGTCCTTCAATTTGGTAGTTTGCCTTTAGTCATAAATAAGCCGGACCTTCGCAAAGACATTCTAAAGTCTTACGTTTCGACTTATCTTAAAGAAGAAATACAAGAGGAAGGTCATGTACGAAAAATAGAACCATTTGTCAGGTTTCTTGAAGTGGCGGCAATCATGAATGGCCAAGTTACAAATTTAAGTAATTTGGCGTCGGAAGCGGGAGTTCCGCGCCCCAGTGTCGATGGTTATTTTTCTATATTAATTGATACATTAATAGGTCATTGGCTTCCTGCTTATCGACCTAAAGCTAAAGTTCGAGAAAAAAGTCATGCAAAATTTTACTGGTTTGATTCTGGCGTAGCTAGAGCGGCCGCGGGTTTAATTGATGAGCATGCAGAAAGGGAATGGCTTGGACGATCTTTAGAAACAATGATTTTTCATGAACTGCGATGTTACAATGATATGCTTAACGTAGATCGTGAGATTTTTTATTATTCAACTCCAAGTGGTCTTGAAATCGATTTCGTAGTGCAGCTTCGTAAAGCCACTCTTTCAAGAAAAGCTTCTGTTCTTTTGATTGAAACAAAGCTCTCTCCGAAGTGGGATCCAAGATGGGAAGCTCCGATGAAAGATCTTCGTGATAGCGACAAGTTGAAAGTAGAAGGTATGTATGGATTATATACTGGGGATAAAACCTTAGTTCGTGATGGAGTTAAGATTATGCCAATTTCTGACTTTCTTAGGGATCTTTACAAAGGCCTGATCTATTAGAATTTAACTTTATGAACCTCAACGCAGCATATTGTTTTTTAATGCGTAAACCCAACAACTTCGCAAAACCGTCCTAATTTTAATAAAAGAAAGTTTCACATAGAAGTTTCAAATAGGGGAAGCCTTGTCATTTGCCTTGCTGAGCGAAAGGACTTTTTTAATTTTAAGGATCCTTTAAAACATTTAATAGGGTCGTTGGCATGAAGCTTTGCCTATTTGCAAAGCGAATGACAAGGCTTCCCCTATTAAATGTTTTAAAGGATCCTTGAAATTAAAAAAGTCCTTTCACGCAAGGCTTCATGCCAACGACCCTATTTGAAACTTCTATGTGAAACTTTCTTTTATTAAAATTAGGACGGTTTTGTGAAGTTGTTGGGTCTGTGCATTAAAAAAATAATTTGAAACTTTATCTAAATCCAAGTGTTATCAGAATATGAAAAAAATATTTTTACTTTTATATTTAGGCCTTTGTTCGTGCGCGGCTTTGTACCATGTGCAAGTGGCAGATGTAGAAAAATCAGATCGTGGGCGTGTGATTGATGTCAAAGTCAGCGAAACTGCTTTTGACTTTAAGGGAATGGCTCAGACGGGTCTATCTATTGCAAAACAAAACGCCGTCAATCGTGGATCTAAGTCTGCAACAGATCAGATCGCCGGGGCTGAACTCATTTTAGCGTTAACAAACTATGGACCTCGAACAGGTTTGCCCGTTTTTACAGATCGTTATTCAGATTTTGTCTTAGATGAATTAATATCAAAATGTCCAAAAGGTAAAATTACAGGTTTAACTTCAATCCGTGAAGCTAGACAATACCCCTACATATCTGGGGAAATTATAAACATTAGGGGGTATTGTGTTGATTAAATCAAATTTACTTAAAAAATTAAGTCTTGTATTTCTTGCGCTATCATTTACAGGTTGTGCCGCTTTACACAGTGTCTCTATGACGTCTTACCCTAAAGACAGAAATAAACCTGTTCAAGCCAAAGTGTCTAAACTAGTGTTTTTGGCTTTTAACTTCAATAACGATTTTATTTTAGATTTAACACCAAGACTTCAAGAGCAATGTCCAAGTGGAAAAATCACAGGTATTACATCTAAATACGAAACGTACTGGTATTTTCTTGCTCATAGAATGATTGTGACTAGCCAAGGTTTTTGTACAAACTAAAAGGAGAATTTAGAAATGTTTAAAAAAATTCTTCCTTTATTTTTTTTAGGGTTGATGTTTTCCGGCTGCACTCACAGTGTTCACTTTAGTCACATGAGCGACATACTTCCAGGTAAACAAAAAGGCGCCAGGTTCATTAATGTTGAATCTAAACGTAATGTTATTTTAAGCTTTGTGTTTAATAATGATTACGTCGAAGACGCTCGTCAAAAACTAATGGCGGCTTGTCCTAACGCTGAAATCACTGGGATCAATACAAAATATATCACCAGCCATAATTTTGCGAGTTACACTGATAAGATTCGTATTCGCGCACTCTGCCTAGATTAAATTAGAAAAAATCAAACTCCCATTATTTTTTATCAATTTGAAACTTTATTTGTTTTAGGATGTTAACTACATGGGAGTTAACAATTTAATATCAAACAAAGGGTCTTATCATGAAAAGCAAAACATTAAAAAATATTTTGGCTACAGCGTTAATTAGTTTAATCGGATTTAATTCCTTTGCTCAGTTAGAAAAAAATGAAGTGTATTTATTTGTCTGCGAAACTGCAACAGCCCCATTAGCACAGCAATTAGTTGTTAAATATGTTACCGTTGAAGAGGCCCAAGGTGTATTTCAATATTTTACAGTCGAAGCTGAAGCCGGTAATGGTGTAATTAATAATCTTGATGGTGAAGGCGAACACATGAAGTACTTAAGTACTTTGATGAGCTCACAAAGTGCGACAGCCGATGAATTTACAACTGATGGTCGAGGTAACTATTCCCTTTTTACACGTTACGATGGTTTGAAAACAGCCTCTGAGGTTGAGCTTCAAATGGTCCTACAAGTCGGTGGCAAATATGATGGAATGTTTAAATTTCAGTTTGATGGGGCAGGGGTTTTATTCGATGCTTTTTATAATGAATTTGAACAGGTCATGAGTGATTCAAATCTATACGCATCCAACCAAAGTCCATTGTGTTACAGCCATCCAGATTTAAGAAACTTTTTAGGTCGCTAGTTGTTATATATAAAACAACTCTAAAAGTTGTTTAAATAATTGGTTTAATTAGTCGATTAAAAGACATCGATTAAAACTTAAGGAGCCTTCAGATGAAAGCATCAAACTCAGGTCAACAGTCAGTACAAGAATGTATTCTACAATTTGCGCAACGTTTAATAAAACGCCAAATAGGATTTTTAAGTCTGGTATTAATTGTGATCTTAAACATCACGTCAGCTTGTATTGTCACACCTGATGGGTATATGACGAATGATGGCTATGTGTCTGGGGGAGTGGGTTTAGATATAAATCCGCAAATTTTAGATTACGACAATTCCTTTGTTACCGTCAGGGTTGGTCCTAGGTTCTACGCCTCCGATGCTTATTTGCTGGCTTACAATCACTGTTTAGATCGGGGTATGTATGCTTATGAAGTGTCTCCGTGGTCACACTCTGCAAGTATCGTCAGGGATTTAAGATATGATTGCCGTCCCACTTACATCGCGCCCCCATTAGTTTATCAATTCGATCAAAGAAACACATATAGATATAATTACTTTAATGATTATTACTTTAGAAATCACAGATCCGACTATCACTACAGGCCGCCATCTGGTGTTGGGTTTTGGAATAAACATAGTAATCATAATCAACCAAGTCATAATCATGGAAATAATGGTGGATACCAAGGACCTGGTTACACACATGATGGTCGTGTAACTACGCCGTCATCACCAAGATCTTACAATCCAAATAAAGACAGATATGTCCCAAGAAATAGTGGTGGGTATAATTCAACACCTCCTCCTTCTAATATAGGTAACAAAAAACCAAGTTGGTGGGGCGGTGGTAGAAACAGTAATAATAGCAATAATAATAGCAATAATAATAGTAATAACTCTGGTCCATCTAAATACGATTCACCAAAAAGTTATCCAAGTGCTCCGACTGGAGTAAGTCCATCTGGGAATTCCAACGGAAGTAAGCCTTCTTTTTGGAATAACAAATCTAAGGGATCTTCAGCGCCAAGCTATTCATCACCAAGAAGTGCTATGCCAACAACAAACAGAGGAAGTTATTCCACTTTAACGTCTAAAAAAGAAACTAATAATTATTCATCAAAACCGGAAAAAATTTATGATGTGAAATCATCTAAACCTATCTTTGGATCAAGTAAAAATAAATCTGAATCTTCTCAAGTTGGAAAACCATCTTGGATGAGATAGTATTCTTTTTATGAATATTGTTTGGTTTAAAAAAGATTTAAGGGTCACAGACCATGGGCCTTTGTTTAAAGCTTCGCAATTGGGTAAAACAGTAGGTCTTTATATTATTGAGCCAGATTGGATTAAAAGTCCTGAGTATTCAAATCATCATTTGCAGTTTCTAGTCGATTCTCTTGTTCAATTAGAAAAAGATTTAATTGCCTACAATATTCCACTGATTATTTTAAAAGGGGACACTTTAGATGTCCTTAAAAGTTTAAAAGAAAAACTTAATTTTAAAAATTTATTAAGCCACAGAGAAACCGGCCTATGGTGGACTTACCAAAGAGATTTAAAAGTTAAATCCTGGTGTAAAGATAATTCTATTCAGTGGTCAGAGTGGGACCAATTTGCAATTTTAAGGGGTTTAAAAAATAGAGATCTTTGGAATGCAAAAAGAATTCAAATTATTAATCGAAAGCCCTACAGCGAACCACGACCACTAAAATTAAAACCCCAATCACAAATAGATGTGGGGACATCATTAGCTGAATTAAAATCTCAAAATCAAGATTTTAAAAATGAAATTTTAAAAACTTTTAATGATCAAAATTTAAAACCTGAAAGTCTGGTGGATCGTAGAAACACGTATTTACAAGTTGGTGGTCGAAAACCAGCCGAACAATTACTTAAATCTTTTCTGTCAGAACGTGTTTTAAATTACCAAAAAGGGATGTCTTCACCTAGAACGGCTATGGAAGATTGCAGCCGTTTAAGTCCTCATATTGCATGGGGGACAATGTCCTTAACTGAAATCACGTACCGAATTGCAAAAGAAAAATCAAAACTAGATCCCTTTGATCCAGAAGTTAAAAAATGGTTTAGGAATGTGAAGTCTTTTGAAAGTCGTCTGTGGTGGCACTGTCATTTCATACAAAAACTAGAATCAGAACCAGAAATTGAATTTAAAAATATGAATTCAGGATTTGATGGCATGCGAGAAAATGATTTTAATCCAGCGTTTTTTGAAGCGTGGTCAAAGGGTGAGACTGGATTTCCAATCATTGACGCTTGCATGAGATGCTTGATTCAAACTGGTTGGATTAATTTTAGAATGAGGGCTTTGTTGATCAGCTTTTCTAGTTATCAGCTGTGGCTTCACTGGAAAAAGCCCGCGGAACACTTAGCCAGACTTTTTACGGATTTTGAACCCGGCATACACTACAGCCAAATTCAAATGCAGTCGGGTGTGACGGGGATAAATACCATTCGTATGTACTCTGCAATTAAGCAGTCGTTAGACCAAGACCCAACGGGTGAGTTTATAAAACGATACTGTCCAGAACTAGAAGGCTTAGATGAATCTTCTATTCACCAGCCGCAATTGACTCCGCCGATGCTGCAAACGATGTCTGGAGTGATAATAGGCCGAGATTATCCAAAACCTATTGTAGATCACAAGATCGCTTACTCTTTGGCTAAAGAAAAGGTTTATGGCTGGCGATCTTCAAGCGCTGTTAAAACTGAAGCTAAACAAGTCTATCAAAAGCATGGAAGCCGAAAAAACAGCTTTTTCCCAACCCAGCATAGAAAGCCCTTTGGAAATTTTAATACAAAGTGATACATATAAAAAATGCTTAAGACTCCAAGATTTGTGATCATGAGTGAAAACCAAAAAGGTCAAATTCGTGAACAAGAAAATGACACAATAAAAAGCCAAAATCTAAATTACGATACCATAATCTGTGTTGATCCATTTGATGATGAAACCAAAGAAAAAGATTTGGTTTCAAAAATATGTAAAGCAATAAATAAAACAGAATTTATGATCAGAGAAGTTCAATCTAAGGATCTAGATTTAAATCAATACAAAGAAAATAATAATTTAAAAGTTATAATTTACTTTTCGAATCAATTTAAAAAAACAGAAATTGAAAATCATCAGAGTTTTAAATTAATTCGCACTTTTGGATTAAATCAATTGCTTACAGATCAACAATCCAAAGCAGAGCTTTGGAGCTATTTAAAAAAAATTATTTAATAACCCCACACCCGATTCTTGCGCCTGAGTTCCCAGTAGGCTGAGTGACCATGTCATCGGGATCCGCGTGAACAATAATTGCTCGTCCTAGCACAGAATAAGTTTTGTCGGATGAACTTAAGTTTAAACCTGGAAGTGTAAGGCTAATTTCTGCTACTCCATTTTTATCACTTTTAATATTTCCTAAATCTCCAGCGTGACGATTAGGATCTGTGTGGCTTGAATGTTTATTACCCGTGTTCGGTGAAAAGTGCCCACCGGCAGTTGTCGCATCTAAGGCCGTACAGTCGCCAACTTCATGAATATGAAATCCATGTGTTGAGTTTGGTTTTAAACCTTCAATTTTAGCTGTCATGTTAAGGATCTCATTTTGATACATAAAATGTATTTGACCTTTCACAGTCTTGTTGCCGCTTCTAGATTCTATAACAACGTCACCATGGGCTTCAGACTGAACTTTGTGATTATGGGATTTATTTAAATGCTCACAACCTAAAAATCCAAAAGATAGACTACATAAAATCAATAAACTTTTTACATACAAATTTTTCGTCTTATTTTGAGACATAGTACTTCTCCTTAGCCAGGTTTAGACCCTATAGTGCCAGGTTCCGTTTGCGAATTAAAGCTATTTTAAACGATATAGCCCCCAATCCATTAGTGCCAGGTTCTTTTTGCGATTTTAAATATCCGAGTATGGGATTTAAGTGAGGCAAGCCTTGTCACTCGTCTTGCAAAAAACGCAAGACTTCATGCCAACGAGCTCACTTAAATCCCATACTCGGATATTTAAAATCGCAAAAAGAACCTGGCACTATTTGTGCTATTTGGTGTCGATCTCTTTTTTGGCTGTCAACGGATTAGACACTGTTTTAAAAGATTTAAGAGGAGTTAATCAAAAAAACCAAGTGTTATCATTCACTTAAAGAACAAGGGTCTTGGCTTAAAACTCGCAATCCTTACCATATAGTTTTAGGTCTAGGGGGAAACGTGGGCTTATTAAAGAATTACTTATATTACGTGTTAATCGCAATGCTAGCTTTTTCAATGACAGCTTGTGGGGGATTTAGTTCAGATAAAAAATCTTCTGACAACTCAGGTTTAGATGGGGACATTGATGACGGCGACGATGATGACGATGTTGATGGTGATCCATCTTATGAAAATGGGGCCGGCGTTTACTTAAGAAATGTTCACTCGGAAATCGGTAAGCTGTATTCAAAAACATATTTTCATGCAGACTTAGGCGATGTTGCTGGAACTCCTGGTACATCAAATGAGCGTCAAGGTGGAAGTATCATCCTTACATTTGAAAAATCTAACGGCCAAAAAATTAATCGTTACTTTTCTACTGGTGGAAGCACTTATGCCACTTTAGATAATAACTTTTGGACCACTAAATCCAATGGAGATCCAATGTGGCGTGGGATATTTCAAGGTGAGTACGGAGCTCTAGTCGTAGTTGTAGATGGTGTGTTTACATATGGTGATGGTTTGGGTCCTGATGACACTATGTCTGGTTCTGTTTGGTTTAGAAAATGGCAAGTGTTAGAAACTGCAAAGCTAGTGACTCATGATTGCGTTATGAATTCACAAGGTCTTTGGGACTGTAAAAATCAATCCGCACCTTTAAGACAATGCTGGTATGTATCCCGCGGCCCTTATGATTGTCGGTTCCAGATTTCTTTAGATGGTAAATTAGTAAATAGAAAAACTAACCCTTCTAATGATACCGACTGGGTGAAATTAGGTGAATTTACGGATCTTAACAAATCTAAAACTTTCTATGAGACTTATTAATTAAAACTTATTAATCCAAACATGTTTAATTAAAGCTCATTAAGCATGTTTGATTTAGATTAAAATCAAACATCAAACTAAAGAATATAAACTTGATTCGGAAATATTATTGGAACATAATATTTCTATGTTACCTTTATGGATCGAATTTTTTGAAGAGTTAGAATTCGTCAGAGGACGAAGTAAAAACACAGTTTTGTCTTACCGTCGTGACTTAGAACTTTATGAAAAGTTTAGTCAGCAACACAAAGACATTCACTATATTTATGCCTTTCTAAAAAAACAGGGATTAGGCGAAAGATCCCAAGCCAGATTTATTAGTAGTTTAAGAACCTACTTTAAATTTTGTGAATCCAAAGGTTTGCCTTCGAATGAACTTCGCTCTTTAAAATTACCAAAAGTAAACGTAGCGGCGCCCGACGCCATATCTATTTCTGTTTTTGAAAAATTATTTCAAAGTTCAAAAATTCAAGACTCAGATTCTAAAACATCAAGAAATCAACTTTTGTTGCTTCTGCTTTTCGGTTTAGGTTGCAGGGTCAGTGAGTTAATTGGAATTGAACTTAAAGATGTGGATTTGGAAGAAGCTCACATTCGGTTTATCGGTAAGGGAAACAAAGAGCGATTAATTCCTTTAACAGAAAAATTACTTTTAGATGTTAAAAAATATATTCAAAATCATCGTTCAAACTTAATTAAAACTCATGAAAATAATTTTTTATTTATAAATGAACGTGGCAATCATATGACACGAATTGATGTGTGGCGCTGGTTTGCGGCTTGGTCAGCCCTTGCAGGGTTTGATGAGGTGATTCATCCGCATCAACTCAGACATGCTTGCGCAACTAGTCTTTTAGAAAAAGGGGCAGACTTAAGAAGTATCCAAATGCTTTTGGGGCATTCGTCAATACAAACCACCCAGATGTACACACAAGTTAAAACCTCTAAGCTTAAGCAAGAGGTCGACGACAAACATCCCTTTTCTAAAATGAAATTATAGAAAAATTCCAGCCCAGCCTAAAGTCTTTAAATTTCTGTTCGCCCGTCAAACTTTAAAGAGCCTATGATAATCTGAGATTGGTATGAAGCTTAAGCCCCAATTCTATTTAACACTTATTACTATCACTTTTTCTGGAATAATTTCTTGTCATAATAATAATACAAAATCAAATTTAAAATCAACCAGAGGCTTGGCTTCAACACCCTCTGAAAATTTAATTTGCGAGGACTTATTTTCTGCGGCTTGTATTAATTCCGATGGATCATTGAAAGATGTGACTCAAGAACAAAATCAAGACACGTCTGAAATTCTAGAGCTTGCAGAAAAACGAGCTTTAACAGCTATGGGCTATTCAAGTATTGATGAAGCCATGGCGGATCGACTTTCGAAAGCTGGAATTGAAGCTTCATCTGGTCCAGATGGCTTAGCTTTCGATTTAGGTTTAGGTGTAGACGATTGTGAAACAAAATCTATTAGTGGTAATAATCAAACGCGGCATTATGCTGCCGTACAAAAATATTTTACTTCAGATCTAAATGACTTCTTATTTAGTGTGGCTCAAAAGTGTGCTGATACAGCAAATCAATCCCGATTCGCTAGTATAAATAATAATTTCAGTCAGTGCGGGGACCAGCTAAGATTGCGATCTGAAGTCTCTGAGATTTATCGTTTACCAGATTCCGAACAGCGAACAAAAGCGGAAGCGTTTGTGATTCAAAACTTCAACTACGTTGTTCCATTTAAAACAGAAAAATCAGCAGAAGCGGCTTTATGTGATCTTGCCGTCTATGTTCAAAATAATAAATTAAATCAAATTGGTGACGATCTTTTGACTGAAGTTCAGACAAGCCGACCCTACGTTGAAACAGTAATAAATAGTTTTTACAGTCCAGAAAATGTGCTAAGAGCACAAACACAGTTTGATGAAGTCAATCGTGAACTTAAAAGTATTTTTTCAGAAATAAATCCGAATTCTCCAAATGCCGAAACGTTTAATTCGTCAATGACTGCTTTTAGTTTAAGAACTGTTAAAAAACCACCGGCTTCAGATTACAGGATAAATGAAAATGGCACGGTGGTTTTAAAAGATGAAACTAGTTTTATGGAAAGTAATATCCAAACATACAAAACAGTTTTTGGTGATTTAAGTTCAAGTTATTTTTATGATTTAAATGCCGTTTACAATTCGCCGGTTACCTTAACTGCAAATTCTATGAATTACTCAAGTGATTCCGAAGTGACAATGATGCCTGGATATTGGGGTCTTCTAGATGCTCATCCAAACATATTTTATTCAACACTAGCCCATGAAGCCGGTCACAAATTTTCACCTAGCTCAACAGCTTACGAGGGCTTTGGTGATTTAAATTCAAAGTTTGATGTGTTATTTGATTGTTACAGGCAAAACGGCTCACTTAATATGTCTGAAACTATGAAAGACGAAGTGCTTGCAGATTATATTTCGTCTGAAATTTTAGCGCGCCGTTTGGCTAAAATTAGTGATCCAACTCAAAGACGAAAAGCATTGATAGATGCGATGGGCGATATGTGTAGCTTTGAAAATTCACATCTTGTGAATGGAATCATGTCGACCCAAGAAGGGGATTACCCACCAAACAATCATCGTTGCTCTGGAATTTATGGAGCCAACCCAAATATGAGGCGTTTGATTGGGTGTGCAGGTGAGTCATCTAAATATAAAACCTGCGGTTTAAAACTAAAACCTCAAACCTCAGTATCACCTAAGAGTGATTTAGACGCTGATGATACAGATGAAGGTACTCAATGATGTATCGTTTAGGTTTATTACATATTGGTGCATTACAGATAGGTTTCTTGCTAACTGGTTTCATATTTATTTTCGCATTAATGTTTCCAGTGAGCGCCTATTCACAAGTTAAAAAACCTGTGAACGTGATTTCGACAGCAAAAGCATTACCAAAAGTGCTGCCTAAAAAAACACTTGCTGTTACAAATGCGACTCAAAGATCAATCACGAATACCAATACAAAAAAACGGAATCAAAAAAATGTGAAGTCACCTAAATATAGAACTTTATATGTGATGACCTATAAAGATAAAGTGAAAACTCATGAATTTAAATTTTTAAAAGATATCGGCAATCACAAAAATACTATTTTAAAATGGAAAACAGATAAAAAAATTCTAGTTAAACAAATAGCTATTAAAGATGCTTTAACTATCGAAAGAGGTTTTAAAAAAATATGGGGGGATTCAAAATATAGAACCCCAAGCCGTGCAAAAAAGTGTACACCCTATGTGAATATCTCATCCCTTTTGGGTAAGCATATTGTTTGTGCTGAAAATCAAAAAGTGGCGTTTAGTGCTAGAAATTTTTTAAATGAAATGAACTTAAGATTCAAAGCCAAAAGATAATTCAAACTATTTGTCCGAAATAAAGATCATCTAAAATCAATATCATGTTTAAGATCCAATTAAACGTCTTTAAATCCAATTACAAAATTGCATTTTGAACTGCATGAAAATATATGCACCAGATTTCTCTAATGAAAAAAACAGATATATAGAAATTGAAGTCAGCCTGCTTCCAGGACTGCCGAAGTTCACCATTATTGGACTTCCGGATTCGTCGCTGAAGGAAGGGGTCTTAAGGCTTAAATCCGCTTTGTTACTCCATGGTTTTGATTGGCCTAGGGGGCAGCAAGTTGTTGTTAATTTAAAGCCCTCGGGTTTAAAAAAATTAAATAAAGACTTAGAATTTGCAATTGCAGTCGCCTTTTTAATTAAAACTGAACAGATTAAAAATTTAGAATTTTTAAAAAATCAAAATTTACTTGCTGTTGGGGATTTAAGTTTATCTGGCGAAGTCGAACTTTCTAGAGGACTTCAAAAGAAAACTTTTTATGATTGGCATGGACCCATTTTATCTGGTCAGTCTGATGAAAGTTATCTTTATGATCACTTTAGGATTTCTAATTTATCAAAATTAAAAAATTTAAAAGAGCATTTGCATTCGAAAATTCAATTAGACGAGATTTTAAAAAAACCAGAAATATCAGATTTGATGTGGAATCCTAAAGATGCAAAATTAATTCAAATTTTGGCTTTAGGTGAACACTCAGCCCTTATTGGTGGCCCACAAGGATGTGGTAAGACCACTTTAATTAAACAAATTTTATCTTTAACCGAAGATCCAAGTTTATCAGAATTTGAAGAGATCCAAGACATCTACCCCGAAGGCCTTTGCTGGCGTCCCCAAGTGCAGCCCCATCATTCAACACCAAAGATATCTTTAATTGGTGGGGGTGTGCCACCTAAATTAGGTGAAGTGTCACGGGCTCATCACGGAATAATGATTTTAGATGAGTTCTTAGAATTTAAAAAAGAAGCCATTGAAGTTTTAAGGGAAGCCTTGCAAGAAGACGAAGTTGAAGTTTCAAGACTGGGGCATTCATCAAAATTTAAAACTGATTTTCAAGCGCTGGCGACCACAAATTTATGTCCTTGCGGGGGTTGGAATGGCAAAGGGTATGCGATGAACTGTTCAAGGTCTTTAAAAAACTGTAAGTCCTATATTCATAGACTGATTGGTCCTGTGGTTGATCGATTTGATATTTTGTGGCTCAAAGATTATCAAAAAAGCACGTCGATAGGTTTAGATCGAAAGGAATTAATTAAAAACGGATACATGAATACAGAATCCATTTATGTGCACTTAAAAAAAGTTAGACAGTTTAGAATTGAAAAAGGCCGGTTCCAGAAAAATCGAAAACTTAATATCGAAAATATTTATTTAGATCTTGAAGCCCCATGGATGCAGAACGTTTATGAGTTTAGAAGATCCTTAAGACGAAAATTTGCCTTCTGGCGCGTCGCCAGAACCTTATCCGAACTTAATTTAGACGAAAAAATAAGCAAGTCCGCCATGACCGAGGCCTATCAATGGACCTCCAATGGCTTTCAAAACTTGCAGTAGCGCCCACCGCAGGTGGATTCATCTTGATTGCAGGCCATGGAACTGCTAATTTCAAGAATATATATTGCCTTAGGTGGTGGTGTGGCCGAGAGGCTAGGCAGTGGACTGCAAATCCACCTACATCGGTTCAAATCCGGTCACCACCTCCAATTTATATTAAAAATTATCTAAAATTTTTTCTTGAAATTTGTGCCAGCGCATATCTGGTGTGTCAGAGTTTTTATTGAATTCATCCCTTATCGTGAAATATTCGACATATTTATACGGAAAACCAAGTGGGATTTTAATTAACTTTCTCCATGGAATATTACCTTTAAATTTACAATAAAAAATAGGGTAACCATCATACTCATCGCCTTCCAAATCTATATTAGTGATCCATTCATAAGGTATTGTACCTACTGGAAATACAATATTGAATTTTTCAGTTCCATTTGGTTTAAAAGTAAATTTATCTTTTTTGTTTCTGTAGATTTCCATTGGAGTTGAGGCGAAAAATGAAACTCCATCAAATTTAGTAGCTTTAATTTCTCCTTTAATAGAGGAATAACCCAAAATACTCTCTTTATTAGATAAATATTTATTAGGATACTTATATGTATTTACAAGGATGATTTTATTTCTGAGATTATCCCTATGGATTTCGAAAATTAATTGATCTGCAATTCTTTTAATTTTTTCTTTGTGTTCTAATATTTGTTGTGTTGATTTTCTTGTATATAAATAGATCGTAACCACAATCGCTATTATTCCTATCAAGATCCCAAGTATGTCTATTATGATTTCCAAACTACAACACTCCCATCAAATTTAAAAATTCACTTACGTTTATAACTTTAGCGCCATCTTTTAGCGGATAGCTTTCTTTCACTGGGGCAATAATATATTTTTCATCAGCTTCTATGTCTTCGCAGGCATTCCAAAATCCTCTTGAAGGTTTTGGTGCTGTGGATGTTTTAATTTCAATAGCAATTTTTTTTCCTGCTTTTTCTAAAACTAAATCAAGTTCAGCACCACGACTTGTTCGATAAAAAAAATGGTTCCAGCGAGGCAAGTTATAACAAATATTTTCGACAACATAAGATTCAAAGGAATGACCATAGATGGGATGGCCAAAAAGTTCATTCATCGTTTCAATATTCAACAAAGCATGTAGAAGGCCAGTGTCCCGGATATAAACTTTGGGAGATTTAACTAATCTTTTTTTTATATTCCCTTCGTAGGGTGAAAGAGTTCTGACTACAAATGTTTGTTCTAGAATATCAATATAGTTTTTAATTGTGTGAGATGTCTTACCTAAAGACTCACCAAGCTTCGAGCTGTTTAAAGTTTGTCCTTGTAAGTGCGCGAGCATTTGCCAAAGTCGGTCTAAGTTTTTAGACGGAATATTAAAACCTAGTGACGGAATATCCCGTTCTAAAAATGTTCGAATGTAGTTGTATCGCCAATCTAAACTGAGCGAATCGCTTGGACTTAAAAAACTAAGAGGATAACCACCGCGAAGCCAGTGTTGATGAAAGTCTTTGGGGTCAATTTCTGAAATTGAAAAAGGCGTAATATTTAGAAATGCTATTCTTCCGGCTAATGTTTCACTGCTTTGTTGAATTAAATTTCTAGATGCGCTTCCTAAAATTAAAAACTGTCCATTTTTTTTTCTTTGATCAACAACGCCCCTTAAAATTGGAAAAAGATTTGGAGCGTACTGGATCTCGTCTAAGCAAATAAGTTTGTCTGAATTCATACTAAAAAAAGCTTCTGGATCGGTCAGCTTATTCATATCGCTTGGAAGCTCTAAATCTAAATAAACTGATTTTGAATTAGTGGTCGTATCCTTAATAGCATCTTTAGCTAAAGTTGATTTTCCTACTTGTCTAGCACCTAAAAGGGCTACGATTGGGTAGTTCTTTAATAGCTCTTTAAGTCTTGCTTCTATAATATTTCTATCTAAATAACCGTGCATATTTGAAATGATACTTCAAATTTGCACGGTTAAAAAGGTTTTTTTGGGTTTATGTATCAAATTAAGGCGTTTTTTTAGGTTTAATCCGAGTCTCCATCAAACTGAATTGAAGTGATCCCAAGGGCGTTCTTACATCTTAGTAAGCGGCCATCAATGTCTCCAATACAAAGATCTTTGTTCTGGGTTTGAATTAAAAACTTCGACGGATTTGTGGTGTCGGGGAATTCTATCGCATTAATACTATTTAAATCGAACTCTGCGTCTAAGTCCGTTAAAAATCTCATCACTTTGACTTCGTTTCGGTTAAAGACGATTGAATCTCGTCGAATAAATTCTTTGTACAGCTCACTTAGGTTTTGTCCAAAGACGACAAAACTAAAAAACATCACCCCAATCACTAAAACTTTTTTCATTGTTTCCACCTTTATTAATTATTTATTTTCAAATTCAAAAAAACTAATATCTTTAAAATTTATCAAAATTCGAAAACCTAAATGCTTTCAATAAAATAAAGTAGCTGTTCGCGTTTTGATTTTTGTAAATTCATAAAATTATTTTTAATAGTTAAAGCTTCGCCCCCGTGCCATAAAATGGCCTCTTCGAAATTTCTGGCACGATTGTCATGTAATAAATTTGAATGTCGATTCACAGTTTGAATTAAACCCAAAGACCACAAAGGTGGTGTTCTCCATTCATAGCCTTCAGCCAAACCTTCTACGACCCCATCAGCTAAATCAGGTCCCATGTCGTGAAGTAAAAAATCACTATAGGGACTAATTTTTTGATCACGAAGGGCTTCAATAGAATGAACTCTGGCCGTAGAGTAATTATCTTGGTGACACTTCACACACCCAATATCACTAAAGATTTGTTTACCTTCAATAAAATCTAGCTCTTTAGAATTTCTAGATTTAGGAACAGCAATAAGTTGTGTGTAGAGGGTGACGCGGTCTAAAACCCTATCCTCGACCTCATAGGGAATTTCAAATAAAGCATTCAGGCAATCCAGTTGTACAAGGGGGCAGTTCTGTTCTGGAAATAAAAAACTTGTCAGCCCCATATCCCCAATAAACGCGGCTGCATTTTGTTGTTTTAAAGTTGGTTGTGAGGCCTTCCAACCAAAACGTCCAAGACTTAATTTTTGAGTTTCAATATCAAAAACAAAATTACCACGACCAGAAATACCATCTTGATCGGAATCCAAAGGGTCAGCAATTTTAAGAATTTCATTTGGATCAATGGCTTCAATTAGCCCTAGACCAATAATGTGTGGAGCAACTCGTGCAGAAATTTGGGTTTGGTTATCGAAGGCAGAGTTTTTAAAATCAGTGAAATTAAATATAGGTTTTCTTAATTCATAAGTTGAACCGTCAGGATAGGTCCCAGTGATGTATTGAAAGACGACGTTAGCATTCGCTTCACCTATTACACCATTAAGTGCCAAAGGCTGTAATTGTGATCCGTAGTCAGGGTGTGGAATTAATCCCTCAGTTGTGGATTGGGCCAGTCTAAATAAAATAGATAAATTCACTTTATCATTTATAAATCCAATACCTCGGCCATCATTAACATGACAAGCGGCACAAGCCACAGCATTGAAGGTTGGACCTAAGCCATCTCGTCCCACGGTTGAGGATGGAAATTCAACCCATGGTTGCTTAAAGAATTTATTTCCGACTCCGAAATACTGCTTTTCAAGACTGGTTGAATTAGACAGAGGATGATTAAAGCTTTGCTTAGACCAATCATTTGACGACGATGTGCCCCCAGGTGAATCGTTGGCGTAAGATTGGGTTGTGCTGGCTATTAAGCTCACTGCTAAGTTAACAGCAAAATTTAGAGCTATAAAAAATATATTCTTAATTAAAATCATGAGCTAAAGGCTGGCCCCAAGTTTTAATCCAGCGTCTCTAAATAAATCCCCAGTTCTTTGAAGTCCTTCGACAACACTTAACAAAATGGCTCTTTGACCGGTTTCAAAAATAGCTTGATCAAAGGGAGGTTTAAATTTGTTTAGTGCTAAATCTATACTTGCAAGTTCACTTTGAATTTTGGCAACAAGGTTTGAATCCAAAATTTGTATATTTGTTGAAGTTAAAACTACATTCCAAACGTTTTTAATTCCTAGATAGTTATTTATAATATCGAAGTGGGTTGTGTCACTAAAGCACGAGTGTTCATCTTCTTGAAATTGTGTATCGTAAGCGACAAAGATTCTTTCAATCGCAAGCTCATCAGAAGACATTAACGTTAAGCTGGTGAACACTTTAGTTAAGGCTTCTGGTTCTGGTAAATTTAAAAATTCGTTATAATAAGACCCAGGATCATTTTTATTCCACTGAATTAAAACTTGATCTATGTTTTCAACTAATAATTCTGATGCGGCATTCAGATAATCCCGTCTACGTGAAGCATTTGAATTTTGACCAATAATAAAATCACTTAATGGTCTTTGGCCTGGACCGAAATCATCAAAGTCTTGTCCCCACAATAAAAACTCAATAGCATGCCACCCTGATGAAATATTTGCTTCCCCATCTTTTTCATTCAGTTCAATCAAAAGATCCTTAGTTATATTTGGATACTTTAATGTCATACTAATAATACCACTTTCTGGCTTTCCCTTGACGTAATCAATGTAAGCTTCATCGAGTGGCCAGGCATTGATTAGTCCTTCAGGACCATCTTCATCATCAATGGGGCCACCGTAAAATCTGTGAATTTCAGTTTGAGAGTAAGCTTTTCTAGCTTCAGTCCAAATAGATTTTACGGATATTAAATTGTCAGTTGAAGTGTCAGCTAAAAATGCTTTTATGGCTTTATCTAATTTTAAAGCTTCATTTTTTACAGAACTATAATCTTGAGATGTTTGATCTGCATAAGACTTATTAAAGTTAGATGCGTGGCCAAAATCTGAAAATAGGAAAAATAAACCCACATAAATAATTAAATGTTTCAAAATAATCCCCCTTGGATTTAACGATGTAACGATTTCTAATGGAGAAAATCAATTTTTTTGTTAAACCAAAAAAATTAGTTTTCATTTAGAAAAAAAGTATGTCCCTAGGTGGCAATAGCAAACGCGTTATTTTTTAGTCTGCAGACCAAGTTTGATTTAGTGGGTTGATAGAAATGGAGTTCATTTCTTTAATGACATTCGCACCGATGATCATATCGACACGAAAACCGATTTCTTCATTCATGGATTTAAAATCAATAGCAACAGCGTAAGGAGCGGCAATTCTTTTTTGATCTATTTGAATTCCGTTAACCATCGCTAATGTATTTTGTAAAGAATTGTCGAGAGTGTCTTTTAAACCTTCGAATGTGCCGTTAATTAATGTAAAAAAATCTGGATTTTCTAGAATTAAATCTTTATTTATAACGGACACAGACGCGCCTGTATCTAACATGGCAATAATTTTTTTTCTAACACCACTTTTTATTATTTCTACTTCAACTAAAATATGACCGCTTGGATCTGTGTTGTAACTTGAATCTAAGATATTCAGTTCAGAATTTGAAATGAATTTTTTATTTTTTACATCAAGAGTAAATGCAGATTTCATTAAATGATTTAGTCCTAAAAGAAAATTTGAATTAGAATTTGGACAACTAAAATATGCGGGCTGTTCGATCGAATTTCTGCCAACTAATAATGAGGTTTCAGATTGAAGAAACTGACAAGTTGAGGATTGACCAGATACGCTTGTGTAATTCACTTGATTAATAAGCGTAATGTTTGATTTTGGAGCTAAGTTAGAAAAAATTGAAAAAGGGGCCCCTGTGTCGATCTTACAAGACTGACTTGTGTCTTCGATTTGACAAGGAATTCGAAAATCTCCAGCCCCGTAAATTGAATCGGTTATTTCCATGTCTATTGAATTGAAATCTTCCTGAGCGAAGGTATTGAAGCTAAATGTAAGAATAACGGCCATCCAAAACATCAAAAACCCCCAAGTCTATGATCCAAGTGAACTTAGATCATTTTAGGAAAGCATCTGGCAATTCGTATAAATTGAAGGGATCCATAAGATATTCTTATCTTAAATGGAAAAACGTTTAGCTTTTAGGAATATAAAGCTCAATTTCATTTTTTTCATTAAATCTTAGATTGTATTGCGGTCCTAAAATAATATTTTCTTTCGCATCAAAACTAAAATAATTTTCGGTAGATAGTTTGTCGTTTGTTCCTTCTGATAAAATAAAAGATAGAACTTTATTTGGATCTTCAGCTTGAACAACAGTCTCAATCACTGCTGAATATGTTATAAATCCACCGAATAACGAAAGGCCACCGGCAATAAAAACTAAATCGGTAAAAGTCCCCTTGATAGAAGGGACTATTAATGACGAAACACCTATTGCAACTCCAACGCCACCTATAACCATAGCATTTGAAAAAAACTTTTGTATTGTTTCGTTTGAGACGTCAATACGAGTGGCACTCAATGGAAATCTTCCAGACTGTCTGATGGCAACTAAAGATTTAAAAATCACATCCATCTGTTTATCTATATTTAAAGGCTGAAACTTTAAATTATTATTATTTACTAGATTTTCAAAAATATCATTAGCAATTTCATCAAGCCTTGTATTTGATGTTTTTTTAAACGCGGAGATAATTTCAGATTTTTCTGAACTCATTTGTAAATAGCGATAATACCAAGGGCTATAAATGCTGATCTGCTGAACCATATTAAGAGCTATGGCCTCATCTGATCCAGCTGTAATTGTACCTAAGTACTTTGAGCATTCAGTCGCATAACTAGACATAAAATAAAATTGAGACATAAACAAAAAAATAAAATTTAAGATTAATTTAGTCATAAATCTCCTGATAAAAATTGATTTTAAAAAATGAGGTTAGTATAATTTGAATTGAAGTTCAGGTTTAAAATTATAAAAATGTAAATAATATATAGATTTAGTGTATATAATTGGTCCTTTGCCAATGCCCCCAATCATTTAATATTTAGATTCAATCTAAAATTAATTTGATTTAAAAACTTGTCCCTTAAAAACTACTTCATGAAAATAAGCTTTTCTCTCTTCTCTTGATACGAAGGATCTGGGGTTTCCTCTTATAAAATACTCTGAAATGTTGTCATAATAAGCAGGTGCAAGACCCGCTTTAAGTAGAATTAAATCAGCGAATAGCCGAGCTAGTCGTCCATTCCCATCTGGAAAAGAATCCAAAGCTGAAATCGTATTATGAGCAATTTCGGCAAGTTCAATTGGGTTTGTTTCAAATAGTCTGAGGGCCTCTAAAGATAAAAGCCAATTATAAAAAGCTTTTGGGTCTGAATTAAATGGGACGGCTTCATTTATATGTTCAGGAAAAAGTCTGTAATTGTATAGTCCAATGTTTTTAGCAGGTACTAAATTTTGGGTGATCAAAACATTAAGTTCGATTGCAGTCTTGAGATTTAAAGGAAGTAAATTGTAGTTATGTAAGATATATAGACTTGCGACTTCAAAATTTTTTGCTGCAATGAATGGAATTCGAATGCGCCAAATCTCTTTTGGCACAATTGGGTTTCTGTGAAAATATTTAGTTCGACTTAAGTTGAAAGAGTTCGCCTTCATATTTATTAGATAAGCGTTAGCTTGAGATTCAGATAGATCGTTTTTTTGATCTAAAAAATTTAGGCAAATTTCAGGTTCAGCGAACGTAAAGTTTAAATTAAATATGATCAATAAAATTAAACTTATCATTTAAGCCGTCCTGAAATTAAGAAATATCCTGTTTGTTTAGCAAAATCTATTTAAAATTAGTCAGTTGATAAATTTAACTCGATAATTCAATCTTCAAATAGATTTAAACTTTGAAGCGTAAGAAATAGTTAGTTATATTAAGAAAATGCCTGTTGATAAAAAATTAATTATGAATCTACTCATAAAACAACTCGAAGCTAACTTAGAGATGTTGGTTCAATCAGCTCTTGAAGCTAAACAAGCCGCAACCAGCGAAGAGTCTAAACCAGAAAATAAATACGACACAAGGGGTTTGGAGGCCTCGTACTTAGCTGGTGCTCAAGCCGAGAGGTCCTTAAAAATTCAAAATGAAATTGATCAGCTTAGGCGATTTGTATTAAGGGATTATTCAAATACGACATCTATTGATTTAACAGCCCTCATTGAAGTGAAACTGAACTCAGAAGTTATTAAAACTTTCTTTTTGCTCCCTTTCGCCGGGGGAACGAAGTTGGAATTAAATAACTCAAGCTATTTGGTTTTAACCCCAGTATCTCCGGTCGGTCACCATCTAGTTGGTAAGGTCGTTGGAGACTCCTTTTTGATTAAAAACAAAGGTATTGATTCTGAATATGAGATTATAAAAGTCTATTGAGCTAAAAACTTACTTTGCGTTTTAAATATAGACTACTTTTTTAAATCAGTTTTTTTGAAAATCTTTAGAGACCAATAGTCCTTGAGTCAAATCACAACCGACTGGATAAACAACAGGTATTTCAAGTTTCTTCATAAATCCCAAAACTAAAGCTATGTTGGTGACTTGGGTTTCTGCATACTCGCCGCCCAAATCTGAATCTGATAGTTTCGCGTTATTAAAGATCAGAGACTGTAAGTTGTTCAAGTTAAAATTCTTTTCACTGGATTGGAATTTAAGTAATTGGTCAAGTATCGATTTAGAGTGAACGCCCCCTATGCCGATAACTTTCTTGTTTTTAATTTCTTTTTTAATAATTACAGGGACATCTTTTTTTGCAAAAATTTCTGCAATTTTAATTGCAGAAAGCGCTCCATTTAATCCCAACGGATTGGGTGAACAGTCTGGTTTATTAAAACATTTAGTAGTTCTTAGAAAATCATTCTTAAAACTAACTGACGCCATTTTGCCATTATAAAAAATAAATTTTCCATTAGAATCAAGGGTTGTCATCTGCATGCTTCCACCACCGATATCCCAAGACATGATAGAATTTGGCTCGAAACCAGATTGAGTCACTGCGGACCAAAAACCTAAAATGGACTCTTGTTTTTGATCTATGATGTTAATTTTGATCTGCTGATCGATTTCTAATTTTGAAATGACGGCTTGGCCGTTTTGGGCCTGTCTAAAAACTTCCGTCGCCACGGCTTTATATATTTTGATTTTTAAAAATTTATTTTTAGCCTTCCATTTTGAAATTGTCATATTTAACTGAACTGCCATTTCTTCAGGAATTTGATTTTCTACTAAAGATTCTTTGATTTTAAGACTTTTACTGTCTTTCCAAATTATTTTTTTAATTTTTCCGGCACAAGTATCCATTTGTGCGACTAATATTTTACTAGATCCAGACCCAATATCTAAAGCCGCCTGATTTTCTAAGCAGGTGTTTGATCTATTTTCGGATAATTTAAGGTTAGAACAAGAAGTTGTGAAAATACTAGATGCTATAAATATTATAAGTAGTGAATGAATTTGTAAGACAGTTTTTTTCAATTTGTGACCCTTTATTCTTTTTCTATTCGTTTTCTATTTTTTTTTATTTCGCCTCTGTTTTTTTTACCATCTAATCTTTTGATTTGGCTAGAAAATGTAGGTCTTGTTTTTTTTCTGACTTTAGCTTTAAAAAATGCTTTTTTAATTAACAAATTTAATTTTTCAAGACATCGGCTTTTGTTTCTATCTAAGTCTCTGAACTCATCAGATCTTAAATATAAAACCCCTTCTTTGTTTATGTAGTTTTGAAGCTTAGTTCGAATTAAAAACTTCTGTTCCTCATCCAAGTTTGCAGAAAATTCAAAGCTCCAGTTGAGTATGGCACTTGAGCTGACTTTATTAACGTTTTGTCCACCTGGACCACTACTTCGTGTGGCTGTAAATTCAATCTCTCTTAGGTCAATCACGTAGGGCTTCATAATATCTATAATGTTATGTGGGTTTGTAACTAAAACCAAGGGTTTAGTTACAGGGATTAAGTAAGTGCTTTTAGTACTTGTTTGTGTGGACTGGTAAGTTGTTTAAACCAAACCAGAAGTTATTTAAAACCAAAGATCCTGGAGGTCTATTGTGAATATGACCAGGTAAGTAGTCCCAATCGTCTTGTTTCGATAAAGTCACGACTTCCAAAATTTCTTCGTGGGTTAGTTTTTTGAAAATGTCTTGTAAGAGTGTCGTTGAAGGGACTTTAAAACCTTTATTTTCAATTCTAATTAAAGCAGCAATAACTAGTAAATCTACCTGCTCAGAATATTTTAGAATTTCAATTAAAATATTTTTACTTTCTCCAAACCGTTCAAGTTTAAATAAAATTTCAGCTTTAAGTAGCGAAACCCAACTTTGACTATAATTAATATGGCTTTGGTATTCGTCCAAGATTTTTAAGGCGTCTATAGCTTGATCTGGAATTTGAGCAAGGATTTTAGCTTTAAGTAAAAGGCTGACCCTGTAAGCTTTTGGGATACGAGTTTGATTAGCTTCTGGTTTATGGTCCTTAAACTTAACAAGTTGGTTTGCAAATTTGAGAGCCTCTACAAAATTTTTAGCTCTGAAATTAAACTCACTTTCTAAGCTAAGATAGTTGAGTTCATTCGGGTCAAGAAGACCCTTTTGGTCCAAGTAAGGCTCGGCTTCTTCTAATTTATTTTGATTTAATAACTTTCGAACCATCAGTCCTAAAGCAAAAGGATTTTTAGGATTCACTTTTAAAACAGCACTTAAAAAAACGTCAGCAAGATCATCCTTACTCTTGGCAATGAAGATTTGGGCCATCGCTAGGTAACTTGCTTCTCTGTAATCGGTTTCTTTTAATAGAACCTTTTTTTGATGTTTTTCAGCGCCTTTTAAAAAACCTAATGAAAAATAGGATCGAGATAACAAACTCAAGGCAATAACATCATCTTCATCATGAGCTAAGATACTTTTTAAGTTTACGATTGCCTTATTATACTGACCTTGATCATAATTTTTATTAGCTTTCCACATCACTTTTTTAGTTACAAAGCTTTCAGGTTCCAAATAGTGCTCGCAATTATCTGCAGCAAAAGAATAAAAAGAAAAAAAATTAAAACAAAGTTGAAGTAAAAACGAGTAGCTAATCATATTGAATTTAGGTTTAACATATGATTGAACCCTATTGGTTCATAATTATGGGACTTAAATTAATTACAGTATTTAACAACTATTTATACAGTTATTGATGTTTTTAAATAATATCATGAGGCCTATAGATTGAAAACAATACATCAAATTAATAGTTATTTGATTGAAGATCAATGTCTGCAAAATAACAGTTTATTTTAAACTCGAAACTAATTATCATCCTCTGGTGAAAACAAATCTCTATTCTAATTCTATTAAATGCGAATCCAAAATTTTAATACTAATTATGAATTCCTATCTCATAATTTTTTTTATTATGGGGTTTTACAAATTAGCTATGGCTACAGAGCCCCTTCAAGAAGATCCAATCATTGAAGGTTTTTTAGAATCAAATGAATCTATTGATCAAGATTTTATTCAGAAGAATTCTTCGTTTGAATTAATGAAATGGCGAATTTTTCAAAAAGATGAACTTCCCAAGCTAGAAGTCTACAGCACTGAAAAAGAATTTCTTGAAAATGAAGCCAATGATGACGTTTTTAGAATGCGAGAGCATGACACAAATTATATTGCTATTGGTAAACCTGATACCAAAGTACAATTTAGCTTTAAGTTCAAATTTTTTAAACACACCAATGTGTACCTAGGATACACCCAGATTATGTTTTGGGATTTATTTAGAAAAGAATCAAATCCTTTCACTGAAATTAATTTTAGCCCTGAATTTTATTATAGACTATCAACTGAAAATTTTTTTAAAGATATTGATTTTGGAATCGCTCATTTGTCTAATGGAAAAAATGGGGCTGAATCAAGGTCTATGGACTCCGTATTTTTACGTGCTATGACTTTTACTAAATTTAAATTTGGAATCCCAAGGCTTCAAATTCTTTTAAGATATATTGATAATGAAGATCCAACCAATAAGGATATTAAAGACTATTATGGGCCAGTCGTAATTAAAGCGTATTTTGATAAACTCGGTCAGAAGATCTTTAATACTGAAGAATTGTACTTTGAATTTTATAATGGTGGACGATATGCAGATGATTTTAGTCGAAGTTCCGTCAGAGTCAGTGCAAGATTTAAATTGTTCACGTCAATTTATGCGCCTAAAATATTTTTTCAATACTTTAATGGATTTGGTGAAAATTTGGCTAATTATAACGTAAGAGAAGAGACTTACAGAGCTGGATTTTCTATTGGTGGCTTTTAAAATAATTAAATAAAATTAAAGATATTTCTTTTTGAATGCTGGATCTATATTTTTTGTTTCAACATAACCAAAAAATTCATAGGTTCCCAATTTTGAGTCATAAGCTGGAGGCAAAGTGAATTTAGAGCCAACGTGAATATAAGTTTTCACCAATGTTGGGATCAAATCATAAATTATCTCTTCGTCGACTTCTGGTGATGAGCTTGCTTTTAAATTGAATTTAGGTTTATGACTTTCTAGAGGCTTAACGTATACATTTGAAACAAGATCTTTTCGAATTAAAACTTCACATACACTTAGAATGTCTTCACTGGTTAGATCCCACATTGATGAGCATCCAAACATATATTCTGATTTTGTAATTTTTAAATACTCCGCTATACCACGCCATAACAATGTGATTATGACTCCGGCTCTAGCTGAAGGGTCTACAGACGCCCGACCCAGTTCCATTTTTCGGCCGGGAAGTTTTAAAAACTCAGTTAGATCAAACTCTCTAGAAGAATAATGTTTTGTTACTTTATCGCTCAAAAGGAACCTATAAGTTCCAACTATGTTTTGAGTCGTCTTATCGATAACTATCAAATGATCTGCGTTTAAATCATAATCATCAGCATCAATATCATTTTGATTAAAGCTACTTGCCACTTGGCTAAAGACTTTTTTTCTTAAACGTTGGGCTTCTAAAATTTCATTTTCCTTATCTGCTATTTTGATAATAAAGTTACTTTTTTCTATATAAAAATAGTAATGAGGTGAAATTTTTTTTGATGCGATTGGATCAATACTCATCATGAACACAAAGCTCCGAGTTCTTTTTAAACAGTCCTAAATAAATTACTCTTAAAAATAGGTTCAAACATATTTGGTAAATCGACAAGTCCAATTTAGTTATTAGTGGATGAGCTTGTCTCAATCATAACATTCCTAAATCCAGTTTTTTTTACTAAATCTAGAACTTCAACAAAAATCCCAAGGTTTACTTCTTTATCACCTTTTAAAATCAATTTAGCTTTTTGATCTTCGATATTAATAAATTTAAGTTCTTTTTGAAGCTCAGCAGGTGTGACTCTTTTATTTTCTAAAAAAATATGACCCCTTGTATCAACAGCAACTGTTATAGCCTTTGAATTCAGTTTTAGAATTTCTGTTTTGGTTTCTGGTAGATCAAGTTTTATAGCGCCTCTGTCTGACTGTTGTATAAGAGCAATCATAAAAATAAAAATAAGAAAAAAAATGGTGTCTAAGATTGGGATTAAATTAATTTGAGGACTAGGCGTGTCGGTATTGACTAGTTTCATATCGAGGTCACAAGACTTTCAAAAGCTGATAAATCACGCTCTAACTTTGATTTTAGCTTCTCTAGTTGGCTGGTAAAAAAACTGTAAACTATTAGACATGCGATAGAAATAATAAGTCCTAAAGCTGTTGTGACCAGGGCCTCTGACAGCCCTGCAATCATCAATTGAGAATCTAAGTTTTCAGATGCGCCTGATTTTAAACTTGTAACAGATCGAATGATTCCAAATACCGTACCTAAAATTCCAAGCAGGGGACTGACATTGATTATGGTCTCTAATAATTTAAAGTGTTTTTTTGACTGATCTAGTTTCTGTTGAGCTAGAGACTGTAAAATCTGGGGATGAATACGACCCTTGCTTGAAATGCAGTGCCTAAGGCAAATCAGCGATGGGTCTATAGAAGTTTCTAAAATGAGTTT
Organism: Bdellovibrionales bacterium; assembly: GCA_043764155.1. Lineage (GTDB taxonomy): Bacteria > Bdellovibrionota > Bdellovibrionia > Bdellovibrionales > UBA1609 > JAMLIO01. The sequence goes on along the minus strand of JAYUKW010000019.1, from coordinate 8,525 downwards.
GGCGTCATCGAACTGTTTATGACTAATAAAAGTGTAAACCTGCTCTACGTTATCGGTGCTGTATGAAGACACCATTTTAATCCAAAAAACCGTTCGCTCAGCACAAATTAAAAAACCCACTAAGCCAAAAAACAAAAGAGGATAGACTAAAACGCCACCCTCTAGGATTAAATTTAAATAATGGTTCATTAAATTAGATTACTTAATTTCTTTATGAAGGGTGTGCTTTCTCATGTTTGGATTGTACTTCTTTTTTTCCATACGTTCTGGATGAGTCTGAGAATTCTTTTTTGTCGTATATCTTGAAGGTGGTAAGCCTAATTTACGGGCTTCTGTGCACTCAAGCGTGATGATTCTAATTTTACCTTTCTTTTTCGCCATACGAAAACTCCTAAAGAAGTAAGAAATAGTGAAAGCTCAAGTTTTTGTCAATGATTTATGTCAATCGCTCAAGTTTAAAGTTGAATTCAAAGTGCAGCCTGAATTGAATTACAAACCTCTAAGAATTTAAAATTTTTAAGTAGTTTGAAATAGTGAGAGCTAAACCTTCATACAGCGCCTCAGAAATCAAAGCGTGACCTATGGACACTTCACTGACCTCTGGAACAGTTGAGATAAACGTTTTTAGGTTCAGCTGGTTTAAATCATGACCCGCATTGATCTTTAAGCCTACTTTTAAGGCGTCTTCGGCGCAGCTTTTATATTCATCTAGAACAGTTTGTAAATTCTTATTTTCTGCAAAGGCCTTGGAATAATTTTCTGTGTAAAGCTCTATCCGGTGAACCCCAATGTCTTTTAAGATTTTTAAATCATCCAGACTGCACGTTCTTGGATCTATAAAAACTGATATGCGAGTGAATGAGATGTGGTGACAGACTTTTTTTAGCAAAGCTTGATTGGATTTCACATCCCATCCAGCATTTGAGGTCAAAACGTCTGGCGGATCTGGCACAAGCGTTGTCTGATCAGGCCGAATATTTGTAATCAAAGCTAGAAAGTCTTCAGACGGATAGCCTTCAATATTAAATTCTGTGTGAACCGCTTTTTTTAAATTTATAACGTCCATCATTGTGATGTGGCGTTCGTCAGGTCTTGGGTGAACTGTAATGCCGTGCGCGCCAAACTCTTGAATTTTTTGTGCAGCTAAAATCACATCGGGATCATGACCTCTACGTGCGTTTCTAAGGGTCGCAATTTTATTTATATTTACGCTGAGTTTTGTTCTAAAAATTTGCACACTAAATAATTACGAAGGCTTTTGGGTGGCGTCAAGTTCTTGTTAAGATAGGGCTGAAATCAAACAAATGATTCAGAGTTCTGCGTTTGTTTGGTAAAAATAATTTAACAAAAGGAATTCCAATGATTAAAAAAGTACTTTTAGTTGAAGACGAAGAGAGTTTAGCCCGCCTGGTTTCACTTCAACTTAAAACTTATGGTTTTGACGTGGATTTGGCCTTTGATGGTCAAATGGCTTTGAATAAAATATTTAATCAAAATTATGAAGTGATTCTTTTAGATCGAATGCTTCCGAACGGATCGGGATTAGAAGTCTTAGCTAAGATCAGATCCGAAGGGGTTAAAACCCCAGTGATCTTTGTGACGGCACTGAATTCCCCCGATCACATCATCGAAGGTTTAGAGGCGGGGGCTGATGATTATGTGACAAAACCCTTTGATGAGCGTGTGCTAGTTTCTAGGATCAGATCTGTGGTTCGAAGAGCCGAACAACAAACAAGTAAGACGCCTTTGGGGCAAGATTGGATCGTTATTGGCGATTTAGCTTTAAATGCAAAAGCGTTTGAGGCCAAAGTTTTGGATGAAAGACTAATTTTGACTCGGTCTGAATTTTTACTTCTTCAGGCCTTAATGCAGCAGCAAGGCTGTGTGCTAACTAGAAAGTTTTTGATCAGTACGGTCCAAGGTGAAGATGTGAATGTGACTGGACGGACTGTGGACACCCATATTTTCGGATTAAGAAAAAAACTAGGTGAATGTTCGGAAATGATTGAAACAATAAGGGGTGTTGGTTATAGAATGAAATTCTATGACCAATAATTTACGGTTTAAAACCGCAGGATGACTAAGCGAACACTGAACCTGCCATTCAGGCTTTACTTTAAAGCGTTGATTATACATTTACTCCTTTTTATTTCTGGGTTTTTAATTTTAAAATTGGCTGTGCCTAATTTTTTTCCTGATATCAGTTCGATTCAGCTTTATTTCTTTTTTCTCGGTTTTTCGTTGCTAAGTCTGACCCTAATTTTTTGGTATACACTTAAGCCATTAACCAGAATGATCAATTCAATTAATGGTTTGGTTGAAACTCAAAACTTTTCTGAAGATCAAATCACTAGAGCCATGGCTTACGAAAATATTCCAGGGGAATGGAATGATTTAGAAGTGGTTTTTAAACAATTAGTTAAGATATTAAGAAAGAATTTTAAAGCTCTATCCAGAGAAAAAATTGAAATTCAAGCGGTTATGAATTCAGTCGAAGAGCCCATCTTTGCTATTGATCAATCTGAGCGAGTGATTTTTTATAACCCTGCATTTGGTATGGTCTTTGGTTTAGAGACTGGGGCCAATAGTCTGCTTCAAGCCCACCAAGTTTTACCGGACGCCACACTTTTAAAATCCATGCGAGAAGTTTTAAAGTTTGGCGAACCTATAGAATCTCAATTAGATTTAGTTATAGGCAATCAGTCGTTTTCGTTTACATTATCTTTATCTCCATTAAAGCGTGAAACAGATGAATCGACTTACGGTGTTGTCGCGGTCTTTCATGACCGCAGTCTTCAAATTGAAACCAATAAAAAACGCTTGGACTTTGTGGCGAACGCGTCTCATGAACTTCGAACTCCGGTGACTATGATTTCATCTGCGGTGGCGTTACTGCAAAGAAATTTGGATAATCCTGAAATTAGAGACGAGCTGATTGAAAATTTAAAAGAAAACACTATTCGACTTGTCAGCCTAACAGAAGGGCTTTTAGATTTATCGACTATTGAAAGCGGGGAAAAATTAGATCTTCAATCCATCAATGCCAGAAACTATACATTAAAGTTTTTAAGCACAAATAAATTTGCCGAATCTCAGCTGATCACCGAATGCAGTGAAGATATTTTTGTCACTGCCGATCCGAGACGATTAGATCAAGTGATCACGAATTTAGTTACAAATGCGTTTCGTTATTCCCCGAAAGGAAAAAAGATTTTTATTATTTGGGATATCAAAGACAATAATATTATTTTAAAAGTCAGAGACCAAGGATCAGGCATTGCCGCTGAGCACGCTAAGCGTGTCTTTGAAAGATTCTACAGAATTGATGCAGCCAGAACCAGAAAGCACGGTGGGACAGGTATAGGCTTAGCCATAGTTAAGCACATCATGAAGCTGCATCGGGGCGAAGTTTTTGTGAACTTGGATTATACAGACGGCGCAGAATTTGTTTGCCTGTTTCCAAAAAATTAAACAAAAAAAGCGTCTAGGCCTAATGTTAATTTGGATTTTAAGCTTTTAAGATCACTCGTCACGTAAGCGCCGCAAGCCAGTTCGTGACCACCGCCGCCAAACTTTTCGGCTAAGTCTAAAACTTTGTATTTACCTTTGGATCTGAAGCTAATTCTAAATTGGTTGGGTTCAAGTTCTCTGGCGACAACGGCGATTTCACAGGTGTTCACACCTAAGATAAAGTCGACCAAGTCATGGATCTCTTCAGGTTCAACAGCTGAAGATTTAATAACTTTTTCAGGGATCATTAAAAGCCCGACTTTGTTATTTTGACTGAATTCAATGTCTTTTAAAGATAAACCTAAAAATTTAACTTTGTTGGCCGAGTAATTTGCAAACAGCATTCTGTGAATCCATGTGCAGTCGATATCATATTGCATAAGTTCTGCTGCCATTTCAAATGAGGCTCGTGAGTTTCTAATGAATTTAAAAACATGAGTATCAAAGGCTATACTTGTATAAAGAGCTTCTGCAATTTTTTTATTTAAGGGCACACCTAAGGCTTTAACTAATTTAAAGGTCATTTCACCAGTTGATGCCGCCGCCGAATCCACAATTGAGTTTTCAGTAGGGCTTGGTCCTTTCTGCAACAAAGCGTGGTGATCTAAAAAAATAATTTCACACTTGCCGTCATAGTGACTAAACACAGGTTCAATCATGCGGTGGTCATTGGTGTCGAAGGCTAGCATTAAGTCGGGTTTAAAATCTGATTTAGGATCAAAGTTTTTAACTCGACTTTCTTTATCAATAAAGTTGTATCTGGGATGCAGAGCTTCTTGATGAAAAATTCTTACATTTTTATTCATCTGCTCAAGACAATAGTAAATTGCAAGCTCAGAGCCTAAGCCATCACCATCACAGGATTTATGTGTTGTTAGAATAATATTCTTTGAGGCCGCGATTTTGTCAGTGAGATAGGAATATGAGTTCATGTATTACCAGATTCAGTGCATTTAAAGATAAGGTAAAGATAAAAATCTTAATAATATTAAGAAATATACGAAAGACCTAATGACGCAATTCCAAGAAAAGAAAAATACCCAAAAATGTCTGTACTCATGGTGACTAAAACGCCGCTACCAACGGCCGGATCTTTACCGAATGATTTTAAAATAATAGGCACGACAGCCCCTGCAGAAGCGGCAACCAGTGAATTTAAAAACATAGAAACACCTAATATAATTCCAATCACGGGTTCAGATTTCCATAGGTAAACGACCAACCCTGAGCAGACCCCAGTACTTAAGCCTAAGAATAGGCCCACTGTGACTTCCTTAATCAACGCTTTTTTGTAAGTCACGTAATCGAATTCGCCGATGGCAAGACCTCTTGTCACAATCGTTAAAGTTTGAATGGCGGTGTTACCGCTGACGGCCGCTGTGATATTCATCAGACTTGCTAATAAAATCACTTCAGAAATAGTCCGTTCAAATTGGCTGATCACAAAACTTGAAAAATAGGCCAGGCCTAAATTTAGAAATAACCAAGGTATTCGGTAGAAATAAGATAGGTGTGCTTTAGTCGCCACAGAGTCCATCTGTTGTAGTCCAGCCTGAGCATAAATGTCAGCTGTGGCTTGCTCTTGGATTTCATCGACGATGTCATCAATGGTGATCAGGCCTAACATTCTGTTCTGATCGTTAATTATAGGAAGTGCGACTAGATCATGGACTTTGACTAAATTAATGGCCTCTTCGATGTCGTCATTTGTTTTGGCATGGATAACATCCCGGTTAATGATGCTGTCCAAAGACGCGTCAGGATGGGCTAAAGCCAAATCACGTAAAGACGCAACTCCAATTAATTTATGATTGGGTGTCACACAATAGACGTAGTACAACGTGGCGGTATCTTTGGCATGATCTCGAATGTAATTTAAGGACTGAGACGCCGTCAGTTCTATAGGAATCGAAAAGAAATCCGTCTGCATATTTCTGCCGCAAGAATTTGGCGGGTACTCCATATACTTTCTAAGCTTCGCCGATTCAGGTAACAGAGGTATATACTCTTCTAGAGTCTCTGTGGACAGATAGCTTAAAAAATATACAGCATCATCAATTTCAGATTTCAAAATCAAAGTCTGCCAATCATGAAGTTCAAGCACATCTAAAAACACTGAAACTCGTGATTCTGGAAGCTCTAAAAAGGCATTTACTATTTCGGGCAAAAGTAAAAGTTCAGCCTTGGTTTCTAAAAAGGAATTGATATTTAGATCATTAATCCACTGAGATAAAGCCAAATGATCTAGCTCTGAAAGCTGCTGTGGTGGTGTGTTTAAGTGATTTTTCTTAAGGGTGATTTTGCCTTTTTTCCAAAAATTAAGCATATGTAAGACCTCAAGGATTCAAAATGTGTTGTCATAATGGATAAAATAACTATATATTAGCCGCTTTAAATTGGCCACATACATTTGGAGTACGATTATGGCAGATAAACAACCGATGACTGTTAAAGGCAAGCAGATGTTAGATCAAGAACTTAAGCACTTACTTCAAGTTGAACGACCTGATGTCATTAAGGCTATTGAAGTCGCCCGCGGTCATGGTGATTTAAGTGAAAATGCAGATTACGATGCGGCTAAAGAAAGACAAGGCTTTGTTGAACATAGAATTGCCGACATTCAGTCTAAACTTGCGAACGCAGAAGTGATTGAGCCAAGTTCTATTAAGTCAGAAAAAATTGTTTTTGGTGCAACTGTTACAATTTTAGATCTTGAAATTGAAAAAGAGGTCACATATCAGTTAGTGGGTGTGGACGAAGCGGATGTCAGAGAAGGTCGACTGTCTGTCTTTTCGCCACTAGGTCGTGCTATGATTGGAAGAAAGAAATCAGATATTATTGAAGTTCATTCTCCAAGAGGCGACAAAGAGTATGAGATCAAAAACTTTAAATTTTTATAATTTTAAATTAAAGTCTCAATAAAAATTGATTCTTGATCCCAAACCCTTTCAAATGAAGATATGAAAAATACACGAGATAAAATTAAACCCTTAATTTATTTTATATTTTTCATATTATTTTCTATTTTTGTTATTTCAGCGTGCAGTCAATTTTATTTAACTGAAGCTCGTATCCAAAAAATAGTAAATCAAAGACTACCTGAAGAAATAAAATTACAGATTAAGTTTAAAAAAGCCCAGCTTAGCTTTTCTGGCAGTCTAAGTCCGATGTTTGCGATTAAGTTTACAAATTTAGATGTCGATTACGACCAGTGTGATGAACTTTATAAAGTTAAAACCCCTTACGTCTTAATACCTTTTTCATTTATCAAGGCCTTTGAAGGGACTTTAAAAATGGGTTACATTAAGACAGGCTTTGTTGAAGCCCTTGTCAGTCCATCAAACAGTGTCTGTTCTGATGGTGAAACTAAAAACGTAGATATTAAAGAAAAGATATCCCAAATTAAATCAGAAAAAAGCTATGATAAAATGTTTAAACGTCTTGAAGGTGTTTTTAAAAACATTAGAGGCTTTAGGATTTTAGAACTTAGTTATGTTGAAAACAAAATGACGGGTCAAAAAAGTTATAAGTCTAAAAATATAAAAATCTCGTTCACAAGAAAAAATAAGTCTATTCAAATTTATAATGAATTCGATTTTAAACCCAGTAATATAAATGATTCTAGCTCTGTTTTGTCCCTAGGTATAAATTTAAAAATTCAATCTGTGATTTCAAAATCTAAGGGTCTAAGTGTTTTGGCCTCGGCACGACATCTAGAGGGTGTTTTTGAAATAAAATCTTCACCTCAAAAAAATCTTAATAATTATTTTTTAGATATGAAAGTGAATGACTTGCCCCTAACTTTTTTAAATCAAGTGGGGGGCTTAAGTTTTTTAAGTCAAATCAATGCCCATAGAGTGTGGCATAATTCCCACGCCACTATTAATTTGAAAAATTATTTAGGATATAAAGATTCTGCTATTATTGTGAAGGTCATAAAGTTAGAAGTTTTTGGACCTGTACTAAAAGCCTATGCATCAAATTTTAAAATTCAAGCAGCTCCTTATTTTAAAATATTAAATGAAATTCACTGGCGGCTGGACAATTTGGATTTAAACGGGCTGGTACCGACTGATCGTTTATCAAAAGCTAGGGGTGTTGTAGATCAGTTTGGTTTACTTAAGGGCACTGGTATTATTGATACAGAAGCTAAAATGTTTTTTGAAGGTTTAATTTTAAACACTTCATTTGTTTTTTCGTTAAACGGAAAAAAAGCAAAACAGATGATTGATGAAAGTAATATTATTATTAATTTTGATTATCCTAACTTGAATCTTCAGCTAGAAAATATTTTGCTTCAAGAAGGTAGCTTTGACGGTGAGATCAAGGGTCAGCTTACTTTAAACGAAGGTGTAGATTGGAATTTTGATGTTAAATCAGAACAGCTTAGTATTTCACCTCAAGTTCAAAGTCTTTTTGAATTGGAACAGTCCGCTTTTGAAAAGTTAAAATTATCTTTGGTTGGTCAAAATAGAACTTTAAAAACTTTAAGCTTTTCTTCTGAAGTTCAAAGTTTAAAAACTAAATGGGGTGATTTTAAAGGATCTAAATATAATTTAGATTATTTCCCAGAACAAAAGTTGTATGAGTTTGTATTAAATTCTGATGAGTTTTTACTAAATTCTAAATTTTTGAAAATTGATTTGCCTTATCCAGCCCAAGTACTAAAGAACTTCAAAACTCAGCTTAAGCTGTCTGAAAGGGATAAGTCCTTCAGTCTTATTTCCCAAACCTTTGATCAACCTAGGGTTTATCTTTTTGCTGAAGGTGTAGATTTTAACAAAGAATTTTTAGCACAACTTGAATTGGGCCAATCCAAGTTTGTCCTTGAAGGACAGATCAACTCTGGATTTAAGATCAAGAGTGTAGAGTAAATAAGTGCCTAGTACCCTTTTCGGATGCACCTAGTTAGACTAGATGCATCCGAAAAGGGTAGTAGGCTGAATTCAAATTGCCAGCGCAACTCCGCGAATTGAAAAAATAGCCAATCTACGGCTACCTAAGATTCGCAAAAA
>JAYUKW010000018.1:0-13060 GCA_043764155.1 Bdellovibrionales bacterium | reverse complement strand
GGATCGCCAGTTTTAGTTGTGAATTCATCAACAGGTCAGATCGTACAAGAAGTTCATTACAACGAATTCGGAAAGATATTAAGCGACAGCAACCCAGGTTTTCAACCTTACGGATTTGCTGGTGGCATATATGATCAAGACACAAAGCTTACACGATTTGGTGCTAGGGATTACGATGCTAAGGTTGGAAGATGGATTTCTAAAGATCCTATTAGGTTTGATGGCGGGGATGTGAATTTGTATGGGTATGTTGGTACTGTCGGAAAACCTATGATTGAAACGAATTTATATGGTTACAGTTTTTCAGACCCAATTAATTTTATAGATGCAAATGGTTTGTGGGCACTACCTGCCGTAATAGCAGGTGGATCGGTTTTAACATATTATGCTCCTGAGATAAGAGATACTTACAATTACTACACAGATCCTAAATATAGACTCAACAAGGATATTGAAAGAGTTAACAAAGAAAGTAAAAAATGTGAACCTAATGGTCCTAGTAATAAAGGCGGTGGAAGATGGGGAGCAGGCAATGATGTTTAGTTGTGGCGGTAAAATAAGATGAATGCTAAAAAAACTTTTTTAAACTTAAAAAGTAGTGAAAAATTTAAATTTTTTATAACTAGTTTTTTACTAATAATATTTGTTTTTATTGCATTATCCTCATTTAAAAAATGTTCAAAAATTGACTATGAAGATTGGCTTATTGCAGAGCCATTAAAATAAATTATAATTAAAGAATGAAAAATAAAAGCAATAATCAAAAAACCTTTTTGGATTCAGATTACTATTGCAACGATCTGATTCCAGAAGATAGTTTTTTTAGAAGGTTTAGAAATCTAGTTGGTCCATTAATTACAGATGAAATGTTTAAAGAAATATATTGTGGAAATAATGGAAGACCTCCTATATCGCCGTCTTTGTTGGTAAAAGCAATGTTAATACAATCTCATATGAACTTATCTGACAGAGAAATTGAAAGAGCCTGTCAGTTTGATTTAGAAGTGAAATTTGCTTTAGGTTTAAGAATAGATGAGCGCGCTTTTGATCACTCTTCAGTAGGTGATTTTAGATTAAGATTGTTAAAATCAGGCAAGGAAAAAGAAATTTTTGATCAAATTGTATCTAAGTTAATTGATTGTGGACTTATTACGAAGAAGGAAATTCAAAGAATAGATGCAACACATATAATTGCAGATATTGCTCTACCAAATATGGTCGGAATGGTAAAAAAAGGGACATTTGAAGTCTTAAAGAAACTTAAAAAAAAAAATCCAGAAAGATTTAGAAAACTAGATTTAAAATTTAGAGAGGACGACTATAGCGCATCAAAAATAAACGATGATGGTCCTGGAAGATTTGATATTGAAAAAAGAGCAGAAAGATTAGTTAGGTACGTGAATGATGCCAAAGATCTTCTGGTTATAACAAAGGATCTTGAAAATAATGAAAACTATAAAGAACAGATTCGAGTTTTGAAAACCATATTAAGAGAAAATATAGAAGAAGATGTTGCAAAAGAGCTAGATTCGAAAAAAAAGCCTACGAATAGAATCGTCTCACCGATAGATGTTGACGCCAGAGCAGGTGCCAAGACTAAGTTTAAGAAATTTATTGGATATAAAACAAATATAACACAGGAAGTAAAAAATTATTTTATTACAAATATAGATGTTATGGGTGGAAACAGAAGGGATGGTGAGCAGACCATTTCCTTATTAAATGAACAAAAAGAAAAGCATAATTTAATACCTAAGAAGTTAATTGGAGATACGGCCTATGGAGACGGAATTTGGAGAAAAGAAGCCAAAGATTTAGGAAGTGAAATCATATCTCCTTTTAAACAAAAAAATCCTCGAACGTTAGCTGTCTTTCCAAAGACTGCATTTAAAATTGATAGAAAAAATAATACGTTAGAGTGTCCCAAGGGCGTGATAGCTGGGCCACACTTTTATGACAGTGATAAACATAGTTTAAGTTATCACTTCCCGATGACATCATGTAAAATCTGTGAATTTAAATCAAAATGTACAAATGCAAAAGAGGGTAGAAGAACAGTTAAGATCTATGACTGGCAAGAGCAGACGAATCAGTCTGAGGTTTATAATCGGACAGATGAATTTAAGAAAGATATGAAGTTACGGCAGCCTATAGAAGGAAAGTTTTCTGAGATGAAGCGTATTCATGGATTAACAAGAACAAGATTTCGAGGTCTTAAAAAAGTAAGGCTTCAGTGTATTTTTATCGCATCAATGGTCAATATTAAAAGATGGATAAAGATAGAGTATTCAGCGGCATAGTTGTTATAACGTCAAAGGGGTAATTAAAAAATAAAGATTTTAATATAAACTGGAGGTTATAAAAACAAAGGCGTTGGCTGGTAAAATAATTTTAGAAAATCAAAATTTTTAAAATAAATTTTCCGGAAAAATAAAATTTTGAGAAAAATCAGCTAAAATTTATTTTTTCTCTGGGTTTTCAGACGGCATCACGTTTTGAATGATCCAATAAATTTTGTTGATCCTGAAGGGTTGAGCCCAAATTGTCAGCACTTTAATTCAAGAGGGAAATAACAATGTTTGAGCTTTCAATAGTATATATTATCTGCATTTCATTCATACTATATTTGTCTAGGGGTTTAACATGGAAAGAATTCATTTCTTTTTTAGATATTCGCAACTTTGATGAATCTGCTGCTAATAAAATAGGTACGAATGAGTATAAAAAGAGAAAGCGGATTGGATTAATAATTTTATATATTTCATTTTTTATTCCGTTTCTCAGTTTTTTGTATTTTGATTCAATTGTTGATCGTTGGTAAATAAATCGAAATTAGAGGACAAAACATGGCCGAAAATTTTCAAAAACCAAAAAAATTGGTCTATTGAAGTAATTATTTTAAAGATTTTTTTTGTTTAGGTGTTTCATCATTTCGGTGAACCTGATTTATACAAATCGTGAAGTAAAAATCCATTTTGCTCCAAAGATGTAATTTCAGATATAGTCGTCACTTCTCTTTTGCCAGATTTATTTTTTTCTACATGAATCACCCAGTTCACACCCACCGAAATTAATTGTCTTATAACATTAGGGGACCACTGACTGGCCCCTTGTGAAACCAAACACTCTAGCCTGGTCAACGCATCTTTACAGCTTGATGCGTGTATTGATGAAATACACCCTTTATGACCCGTGCTTAAAGCTTGGACGAAGTCTTTGGCTTCATCAGATCTGGCTTCACCCAAAACAATTCTATCTGGGCGCATTCGTAAAGACTCTTTAACTAAATCTTTCATCGTAAAGTTGATGCTATATTGTTCTTTTCTCGTGGGACAAATCAAAGCCGTACTTAAAGTGTTGGGGCACATCAGTTCTTCGGAATCTTCTAAAATTAAAAGTCGATCCTCTTTGCATTCATTGATCAGACACTGAATTAAAGTTGTTTTTCCAGAACTCGTTGCCCCGCAAATTAAAATATTAAGTTTTTTTTCGATAGCTTGATAAAGTAAAGTAAGACCTATCTCGCTAATAAAATCTCGATCTGCTAATTCTTTTAAGGACTTAATTTTTTGTCCTCCAATTCGTCTCATCGACAATTGAATTTCTTTTGCTATTGGGGGGCCAATCACATGAATTCTAAAACCATTCCAATACCCATTTCCCGTAGGATTTTCGTAACTAATGGATTTAAAAAATCCCTCAGTTATTGTTTCAAAAATTCTATGATATGACGAGCTAGATAAAAACCTGTCTTCCAAAGCATAAAGTTTTCCATTTAGTTCATACGAAATGGCATTTTGGCCGTGAACCAAAATTTCATCAATATCTGCATTTTGAATTAAGCTTTCTAATGGGCCTAAACCATTTAATTCTTTTTTTAATCTCACCTGATTTTCATCTGATAATTTTTCAAGTTCAGATTCAAAAAGTTTGATATCAATTTTACTAGATTCTCCGCTGATGTTGTTTTCATTTTTGCCACTTAAACCGACTTCAAAACCCACGCCCTTACTATGATTCATCCAGTGTCCCTGTTTTTCAGAGTTGAAACACAATAATTCTGAGTACTTTTTCTTGAGTTCTTCCACTAGTTTTTAATCACTGGATTAAGTTTGATCAGCATATAAATATTTGATTTTTCTTTTCCGGAATTAGTCCCTTTAAATAAAGCCCCTAGTATCGGAACTGATTTTAAAAAAAGATGATTCCTTCTGTCTCTATTAAACATATTTGTGATGCTATTGCTGACCACCAAAGTTTTATTTTTTTCTAATCTTAAATTCTGCTGCCAACTATCCTGACTTAATGAAGGTTGATTTAAATCCGAAGAAATCATATAGCTCATTTTAACTTTAATATTTAGTTTGATTTCATTTTCATTTATGCTGATGGGAAGTGCGTCTACAAATAAGCCGTAGGTCTTCCACTGAATGTTATTCGAATAAACACTTCTTTGCTCAATCGCAAATTCGCCACCCGAGTGATAGACCGCCGCTTCATTTTCAAACAGCATTAAATTTATGTCTGTTGATCTTTTATTTAAAGATTTTAAATCTGAATAATTAGAGTTAAAGATCTGTGATATTAATTTAATTTTTTCGTTAACAGTCCACTGAAACTCTGTGGGTAAAATAGGGGACATGTTTTTCAGTTCACTATCGGTGATATTTACAAATTGAATTTCTAGATTTCCCAGTTCTAAACCATTAGAAGCTGCAGACGAAAATGAAAATCCCAGTTTATTAATTTTTTCAGTTTCTGTCTTATCTGCTTGTTTATTTAAATGCAGGTTCATATTTTCATCTATATTTTTAACTTGAATTCCAAATTTTTCAGATAAAGTGTCAATGGCAAATTTTTTAATATCTTCATCATAAAACTGTATTTTTAATTTAGGCTTTAAGCTTGATTTTTCAAGCCAGTCTAGAACAAGGACTAAATCTGTTGGAATTAAAATTTCACCGTAAAGACTTGGACCATTATCATCAAAAATAATTTTTATAGATGGATGCTCTTTAAATATGTCATTAAATTCGGAATAGCTTTTCCAATCTAATGAATCTAACACCTGAATATTAAATTTTTTAAGACCAGATTGAAGGTAAGTAAAACCTTTTGCATTTCCCATAATTATAGTCTTAAGGCCACTTGGTTTTACTTTAACAATTCTATCTTTAATAAAAATTGAAGCCTTGGGGTTGATGGGAATCTCTAGTGGGCTTTTTAACTCTAAAACCAGATGCTCGACAATTAGCTTATCACCTGATTTCTCAGATAATTCGTCCTCGGTTTGAGCAAAGCCGGAAAGGATTAAGGCGGAAAGTAAAAGAAACAACTTCATTCATCTCATTTGCAAAAGAGGTCTCGATCTTAAAAATGATTTACAAGAAGTTTAACTTCGAACTTACGGACGACAAAGGTCGTTTTCGGATTAGAAATTTAACTGAAAATTTGCCATTTTTATAGCTTAACATTAATTCTGATCCTGCTTTTCTTAAAAGCACTTGAACAATGGGAAGGCCCAGCCCTAAACCTTTTGAATGATTCATCACCTGTCTTTTGAATTCAAAAGGCTCTAAAACTCTTTTTAATTCATCCGTCGTGAACTCTTCACTGTAATTTGAAATTTCGATAATTATATCATCTTCTAGATCGTTGACGACGATCTCAACGTTTCCTCTGGTTTTAAATCGGTTTGCATTTGTGACTAAGCGCTCAACAACATTTTTTAAAATCTTTTCAGACATTGGAACGGTGTGCTCTTCAGTGTTAATAATAACTTTATAGTCATCGCTAGTTTTATAGGGTCTTAATAGTTCAACGATGTTGGTCTCTAACAACTCGTAAGCCACACTTTCAAGGGCTTCGGTGTTATTATTTAATAGATAAACCACTTCATCAGTTAAGAATTTAAGTCTTTCGCAGCCTTCTTCAATTCTGCGAATATACTTACTGGAATTCGGATCTTTAGTCTCTTCTTTCAGAAGTTCAAGATAGCTTGTAATGGCTGTTAATGGAGTTTTAAGTTCATGATTAATTAAAATCATAAAATTAGTTTTTACCTTATCCATAGCTTGCAGTTCTGTGATGGCCTTTTGAAGCTGTTCGTTTTTTAGTTTCAATTCATTAGACAGAATAAATTTTTGATAAGCCTCTTTTAACGTTAATATTAAATCTGTTGGGGCCCAAGGCTTTGTTAGATATCTATATATTTGGGCTCTATTTATGGCATCAATGGCAGATTCAAAGTCAGAGTAACCCGTAAAAAGGATTCGAATTGGCTTTGGAGTTAGTTTTAAAGTCGCTTCTAAAAAATCGACACCCATCATTTCTGGCATTCTTTGGTCGCTTAAAATAATGGAAAAATCTAGGTCCGTGTTTAAATGCTCTAAAGCTTGAGCGGCAGACCTAAAACTTAAAACCTCAAAGTCTTGGCTCAGGATGGCTTCTACAGCGGATAAATTATCCTGATCATCATCTACACAAAGCACTTTGGGTTTATTCATGAATCAATATCGGAGGGGATTAGAGTTAATTTTCCTGAACAAAAGTCTTGATTATTATAAACTCGCCTTAGGTTTATATTAAGTTCATCCCATTTTGTGACGATAGTTTAAATTGAAGAGTATTATAAATGTTGGTTAACTAATATTGGGATAACAATGACAAAGCAAAAAGTTAAATCAAAAGATAAGTTTAAATTTAGGCTGAAAAATACGTCTAACAATAAGATAGATTTTAGGCCTAATAAAAGCCTAAATAATAAACTCAAAAGTTTTCTTATTTTAACAACAGTCTCAATCCTTACTTTAACATTAAATACTTCGATAAAACCCAATTTTACCTATGCCGACGAACCCGGACAGCAGTATGTAACTCCAGAAGTCGCTTCAGCTCCGGCCGGGCCACAAACTCAACATGGTACAGGTCAGTATTACGCAAACGCAGCATGTCCTTACCAACAATCTACACTTCCAGCTTCTGTTATTCAGCGTGCAGAAAGAATTAAAAATTATGCCTCTGAAATCAATCAAAAATTACAACTAGCCACCAGAAGACGAGAAAACATACAAAACGAAAGACTTTTTAGTACATGTAGAACTGCTGTAAATCGTATTATTAGGAAAGCCTGCGGGGGCGGAAGCGAAGCTAAGGGTGAAGCTGCGATTGATGATTTTGAAGATCACATGCGTGGTGTTAATGACGGGTTTGATTTTATGTCTTCCAGTTTACTGAATTACACACAAACTCATGAGTTTTATTACAACGCAATAACGACTTCTGAATTAAGTTCAGACCGAATGGTAGCCAGCGGTGAAGGCGATGACCCTGGTGTGACCAATGGATTTGAAGCCTTAGATCCTGAAACTTTGGATCCGAAGGGTGGCGATGATAATGACGGCGGTACTGATGACGACGATGGTGGTGGCGGACGAAATAGCTGCAGCTCGTACAAGGTGCCAGGCGGTGCCATTAACAACCAAATCTGTTTTAATGCTGGAGAAAAAAATTCAGACGTGAAGCAATACTGTAAAGATTGTTTAAAGCCGTCAGGCGGCTATCCCCGTGGTTTATATCCAGAAAAATTTGAAGAGTATTTTAACCTTGAACAAGACATTGCAAGATTAGAGCGTGAATACAGAGATGCATTAGGAAAAGCCCAATGTGTGGAAACGCATATTGATAATGCACCAGAAAGTGGTCCAGATGCTGGGGCTTTTCAAAGATGTATTATGGCTGCAGATCCTGAAGCCACAACAGCAGATTATTGTTTGTATTGTGATAGTTCCGGTGGAGCCGCTCAGCAAGAACGAAAAGGCTTCGATTTAAATCGTTGGGGTCCATCTTTATTGACGGGTGCTTTATGGTTAGGTGGCGGAATTTATGCGAATAACCAAGCCAAAAAAACAAGAGAAGGTAATTGGGAAGCCGGTTATCCATCAGATGACCGAAGCCCATGGGTGATGTCTTCTTACGTCATGAATGGTTTCGGTGCTGTTACAAATCAACTTCAAGCGGCGGGTGCTTTTGGTTGCTCCCCAAGCGCGGGATTAAATGGACAGGGTCAAACAAATGCTAACGTAGGTATTGGTGGGTTTTTACAAGGACTCTTTGGTGGAAATTCCAACGTCCAAGTGGGTGGAGCTAACGGCTATCCTCCAGGTTGGACTGGTGGCGCACAAGGCAATCTTTCGGGTGGCATTTTTGGTGGTAATCCCACGGCCGGTCCTTGGGGTGCTCAAGGTGGAGTCGGAGGTGGAATAAATATCGAAGCCGAAAGACAAAGAATCGCCCAACAGCAAGCGGCTTTAGATGCCGCGATTCAACAGAACAATCAAAACCAAATCAATTTAAATGCATTAGCTCAACTTCAAACCACAATTTCAGGTTTAGATGCTGAAAATGCAAGATTAGCCCAGCAGCGTGCAGCCTTAATGGCGCAAGCTCAAGGAATCTATTCAAATCTAAATACAAGTTCAGCTGGCGGAGGCTATGGCAATGGTTATGGTCAAACAGGCACAGGCGCTGGTTTAAGAATTGGTTTAGATGTCAGTGGTTGGGGCGGAATTGGTGCTGGTATGAGCGGTGGATACAGCGGCGCTCCTGGAACAGGTTATCCACCTATGCCTTACAACAACGGATACCCTGGATTACCAAATAATTCTGGTAATAACTATAACGGAAACGGCAACCCTGGTTCCGGATCTAGCACCGATTTAGCTGTTCCTGGTTTAGGTATCTAAAATAAATTTTTAAATCATAAGCTTAATTATTTGACAGTTAAGTTTTAATTATTAATTATTTTTATAAACTAATTCAGTTTAATTATAAAAAACTTCAAAAAAAATTACGTCCTAAAGTTCTAACCTGAACTAGCTCTGAAAAACTTTATTCGCATAGATCGAAACACAAGGTTCAAGACCCCTGACTTCCTTAGAATGCTTCGTATTTGATGGGATCAGAATTTTATCTCCGGACCTAAGTAATATCTTATTGCCAGAAATATTCATAATCATCTCCCCGCTGACGATCATTCTAACCTCATCAAAAGGGTGTTTATGCTCAGGAATGGGCTTGTCTGGATAAAAGGTCTCTTCAACAGGCTTTAAGTCTTCGTTTCTAAAGATACTGATAATTTGCTCTTTGGTTGGGACAATAGAGGCTTGCCATCGGTTCACTATCATTTTTTAAAGTCTCCAAAAAGTGATCTCATTCCATTTCAATATCTAAATTTAAAATATCACACCAAAACATTTAATGTAACTCAATACAGAAATCACAGTTAGCTTCCAAATACAAAACATCAGCTAACAAACTAAGTCTAAAAAAAAAGACTGTTCATATAGACGTTTTGCCTGAATGATTCATGCGATGATCTAATTCAGTAAATAGACACCACTTTTGCAACAAATTTCTTTTTGAGACACCTAAACGCTTGATATGTCTAATTTTATCACAGGACATTGAACCTAAATTTCAGCCCAGCCTCAATATTATATTTGGATTTGGCGACAAGAAATATAACAGAACATTACTATTTAGCTGGTTCTGTACAAAGAGGGTTAATGCCAGGTTTTGATGAAATTAAAAAGTTTTTAAATGTCTCCGACTCAGGCTTAAAACTTATCGGAACAGATTTAAATCAGATTTTACTGCAGACTGCTGATGGCAAGTCTCTTCAAATTAAACCTCAATCCGTAGACTCTGTTCTGAAAAGAGATGACTCCGAGGGCAATCCTTTTTTACAAGTTAATTTTCTAAACGGAAGCAAAGTTCTATTAACTAAGCATTTAATTGGATTTAAACCTTCAGAAGGTTATGGACTGAACGAAACACGTTTGCCTAAAGTTGTTACAACACCAGATCTTTTAAGTATAATTGATGTGATAGCTGACGCAGATGATTTTGATCAAACAGAGTTCGATGTTTTAAGAAAAGTTTATTTATCCATTCTCGACGGTGGAGAAGCTGTCGGTTTTGATCTTTCTCGCGAGCGCCAATGGCTATCTCAACTCAATATTTTTATTGCACGCGCTTAGAGCTTAACTTTTTTATTCTGTGTTAATTCAAAGCATTTGTAAGGAAAATTCCAAATAAATATTCAGAATTTGAATCTCAAACTACGGCTTGACCTTTTTTCATTTTTAAAACAAATTCATAATTCGACTTTTCGGGGGCGTAGCTCAGTTGGGAGAGCATCTGATTTGCATTCAGAAGGTCGCAGGTTCGATCCCTGTCGCCTCCACCAAAAATACAAAAAAATTATTTAGTACCTACAGTACTTTTAGGTATTTAGAATTCTAATTTATATACCTAATCTTTCATCCCTTAGAATTTAGCTCATCATATCATTGATTTTTTTAACTTAAATCCTCGCGGCGAATAATAATAAATAGGATTTATTTATTTATTAATTATAATTTATAACTTAAAGTTTATAAAATAAATAAAAAATTAAGATTTATGAATTTTAATTATAAAAACTTATTTATAGAATCAGCCTTAGCCTTCTAAGGTTTAATTAATTTCTCTATTCCAAAGCAGTAGATTAATTTGGTCTGAAGAATTAAATGGAAAAATCTTTTAAATAGAATCGACAACAGACTAAATTTCAATTACATTTATTAACTTGTTTTATTGCAACTTAAATTTCATAGTTTACTCATTCGATTTAACCCAATTCTCATTCGCATATCCTTAAATCTGCAATTGTTATTAATCGGAAATCCAATGCACTAATATTAAATATTTCTGCTCTTTTACGACTCTATTTCTTACTTAGGCTCATCATTTTTACTCTTTGTGTTGTGTAAGTCATCGAATGGGGGCAGGAACAAAAATAACTTTATGAAAGCATTTGGTAATACAGTTTTTTTATAATTAATAATTAATAATTATTAATTAAATGTAAAATGAATAAGTTTTAAGTTTATTAACTATCTAGTTTTAAGACCAAATATAGATATCGAGCAATTTGCATTTAAAGCTTTATAATTCAAATTATTACATTTTGCATTTTAGATTATGGTAAAAATTTACAAAGTTGTATTATTAAGTCTAGAATAGATTTTCCTTTAGTCGATTGTAAATTAAAATTTAACGTGAAGGTCTCCCTAATCCAAATTAAAGTAATAATTTAAATTTAGTTTTATGTTTATTTTAAAATAACCCTCGTATGCTTAAAAAATCAGTTGTGATAAGTATTTCGCCCTATGTAATCTTCTTTATGTAATTGACTTTAAGCATTCGCCTCACAAATTATCAATTTTTGAAGATCAAAATGACTTTTTGCATAATTTAAGGGCGAAAGTATGTCCCAAAAAAAATAATTATAAAAAAATTAAAAAAACTAACTTGGGGGGTTGACCGGGCATTCATTCGGACCTACAACCTACCTCTCAGCAACGATCTGTTAAACAAAACAAATCAAAAAAGCTGTGTTCTTTGAAAACTGAATAGCAAAAATTTTTGTGCCAACCCAATAATAATTGGGTTAAATTTTATAATAATTAATGATTTGAATTAGAACAAATTTTTCAAAAAAAACTGAAGAGTTTGATTCTGGCTCAGAGCTAACGCTGGCGGCGTGCCTAATACATGCAAGTCGAACGGGGAAAGTACTTCGGTATGAGTACTAGTGGCGCACGGGTGAGTAACGCGTGGATAATCTGCCCTTTAGCGGGGAATAACCTACCGAAAGGTAGGCTAATACCGCATAAGACCACAGTTCCTGCGGGAACAGAGGTTAAAGATTTATCACTAAAGGATGAGTCCGCGTGAGATTAGTTTGTTGGTGGGGTAATGGCCTACCAAGACTACGATCTCTAACTGGTCTGAGAGGATGACCAGTCACACTGGAACTGAGACACGGTCCAGACTCCTACGGGAGGCAGCAGTAGGGAATATTGCGCAATGGGGGAAACCCTGACGCAGCGACGCCGCGTGAGTGATGAAGGCCTTCGGGTTGTAAAGCTCTGTCGTAAGGGAATAAAAAAATGAAGGTACCTTACAAGAAAGGACCGGCTAACTTCGTGCCAGCAGCCGCGGTAATACGAGGGGTCCTAGCGTTGCTCGGAATCATTGGGCGTAAAGCGGGTGTAGGCGGACAACCAAGTCAGATGTGAAAGCCCCAGGCTCAACCTGGGAAGTGCATTTGAAACTGGTTATCTTGAGTGCAGTAGAGGAAGGTGGAATTCCAAGTGTAGTGGTGAAATACGTAGATATTTGGAGGAACATCGGTGGCGAAGGCGACCTTCTGGACTGTTACTGACGCTGAGACCCGAAAGCGTGGGGATCAAACAGGATTAGATACCCTGGTAGTCCACGCCGTAAACGATGGACACTTGGTGTTGGAGGTATTGACCCCTTCAGTGCCGAAGCTAACGCGTTAAGTGTCCCGCCTGGGGAGTACGGTCGCAAGATTAAAACTCAAAGAAATTGACGGGGGCCCGCACAAGCGGTGGAGCATGTGGTTTAATTCGATGCAACGCGAAAAACCTTACCTAGGCTCGAAATGTACAGGAAGACGCCAGAGATGGTGTCGTCTTCGGACCTGTATATAGGTGCTGCATGGCTGTCGTCAGCTCGTGTCGTGAGATGTTGGGTTAAGTCCCGCAACGAGCGCAACCCTTGCCTTTAGTTGCCAGCGAGTAATGTCGGGAACTCTAGAGGGACTGCCGGTGACAAACCGGAGGAAGGTGGGGATGACGTCAAGTCATCATGGCCCTTATGACCAGGGCTACACACGTACTACAATGGTGCATACAGAGGGCAGCAAGACCGCGAGGTGGAGCCAATCCCAGAAAGTGCATCTCAGTCCGGATTGGAGTCTGCAACTCGACTCCATGAAGTCGGAATCGCTAGTAATCGCGGATCAGCACTGCCGCGGTGAATACGTTCCCGGGCCTTGTACACACCGCCCGTCACACCATGGGAGTTGGTTGCACCAGAAGTCGTTAGCTTAACCGCAAGGAGGGCGACGACCACGGTGTGGTCAATGACTGGGGTGAAGTCGTAACAAGGTAGCCGTATCGGAAGGTGCGGCTGGATCACCTCCTTT
>JAYUKW010000017.1:0-136763 GCA_043764155.1 Bdellovibrionales bacterium | reverse complement strand
TTTGAATGTTCGTTTAAACTCCAAACATTTTTGGCATATATTAGGGCCGTAAAAACGCTGAGGCGTTCCAGGCCGGATCCATTCTATTGCGCTCGCCGCAGGCGATTCGTGCAGAGCGCATGGATGCGCGTGTCTATATTTTTTAAGTATGTGTCTTAAATAAAAATAAATAGATTAAGAAATGTGGAAAACAAAGTTAGCAAGCTGCTGCGCCAAGCCGAACTCACTTTTGAATCTATGTGAAGATATAATATTCTTTATAAATTTGAAAATAATTATTTAAATTTCGAGCGAATCTCTTTAACGATTTGGGCTGAGTCTGGTTTTGATCGATGAATGAGGGTGATGGCTAGACTAAATGTTTTAGGATGTTGACCATGTGTTTACATTTTTTTATTCTTTGAGACTATGGAAAATAAATTAAAAATATTTTGTTCATTTTTATATGTTTTAATAATATCAAGCTTTGTTAGTGCTAAAGTATCGCCGACGTATTTGTTTTATTTAGAAGAAACAAAAACGGGTTGCACGTGGTTTATGGCTTTGCCGCCTTTGCTTAAACCTGTTGAAGTGAATAAGTCTAGATCTTGCAACAAGCATATTTTATTTTCGAAGCTAGATCCAAGCATGATTTATGTTGATGGTCAGTCAATTTATAAATTGGATTTTAAAGGAACTATTAATAGTAAAAAAATTGCTGATTTACCTTTTGAAATTTCAGATCAAGATCAGTTTTTATTTGGCGATGGTAATAAAATTTGGATTATAAAAGATGTTTTCTTGTCTGATAAGCTTGTAATTACAAAAGACGGAAAGCAATTTATTAGTTATAAAAATAAATTATTTCTTAAAAAAACTCATGAGTACTCTTCGATTTCAGAACTCCATGAATATGACAATAACAAATGGACTATGGTTGATATGCAGGTCAATCCTGGTTCAGATGATGCTTTTCAAATGGTTACAGCTGTCTTAAAGAATAAGAAAATATCAAAAGATTTTAATTCTTTCGCTGATAAAATTAAGTTAGGTCAATGCTGTACAGGTCAGTCGCCGGAGCTGGATAAATCAACTCAAGATATTATTTCTAAGCTTATGGGGCCTTCTGATGGCGGTGCCGTTGATTACGATTACAAGATTTTAAATGACAAACAAAGTTTAGTCTCAAAAATTATCTATGGAGATACGGGGCATTACATGCCTCCGGTTTATATTTGCGAGGATGAATGTAAATCAAATAAAAAATTTCTTATTTCTGATTTCTCTCAAATGGGAATTCATGTGAACAGTGAAGGTTACTTTTTAGCGGGTGAAGAGTACAGCCATGCAAAAACCCAAGTGTTTAATTTAAAAAATGTGAAACCTTTAAAAACATTTTCAAATGCAGTTTTTGCAACATGGTTAAAACAAGACTATTTCTAAATACTGAGTAAAAATATTTGAAATTTATTTTTCCACATAATAGTCTTGGCTTTGCTTTTGATATAAGATATTGAAATATATAGATAATTTCGATTAATTGTGCAAATAAAAATAAATAATTATTTTATGGTATTTTTTGCTTATTTCGTGTTAAGATAATACATGGAGATTTGGTAACATGAATAAAAAAACATATGCTAATAAAACATCAATTCCTGGAATAATTGTTAATAATGATTCCAGCATAACTTTTAACAGTCAGTTAGTACCTGCAAGTGAGCATTTCTTTAAATCAAACTGTTTTTCAGTAAATGTTGATGGACCAGAGCTAATATTATTATTTGGACACAAATCTATACATTCTAAATCCGAATCTTTAGATGCTGCAGCAGAAATTCATTTTCCAATACCTGAAGCCAAAAGTTTTCTTTATGAAGCAATCTGGGTTACTTTGGGTTCAAATAATATGATTTTTGCAGATAGCATAAAAATTAGCTTAGAAAAAAGTAATTACTTTAAGTACGATCCGAGAAAGGGCTTTTTAAAAGACAGCTCCTTTTCATTGCCTAATAATACAGACACTTACAGGGCTTTTGCATCCAACAATGCATCTATGTCTTTTGCTAACTCGCAATGTATGATTGAATTTTTTGAAGCTTCTCCAAATTTAGTAGCTAATCTTGCACAAAAAAAAGTAGTTAAAGAGCGTGACGGACTAAAGCCTGTTATAGCTATATTAGTCTCTCAAGATATTTTTTTAAATATATTTGAGGAAATTAAGAATATATTAAATACATTTGAATTAGAAATTGGAGAATAAAATATGGGCGCAAGAAAATTATTTAGCTTGGAAGATAGTTTTTACTTCGGTGGTTTGTGTGAATCGGAATCTGATAAAAAATACACTGAGTTATCTAAATCTAGGAATTCATTTAAAAAAACAGTGGGTAATGAGCAGTTAAGGCAGACTAATTTATCTGGCGAAGTTTCCAAAGTAATACAATCCAGCGAAGTTGCACTTTCTCCGAACATTATTCAGTTTCCATTTTTATTCAATACAAAAATAAGACTGAAGCTTTTTAAATCTTTGAAAGAACTTGGTTTAACTCAATTAAATGCTGCTAGACTAATTGGTATATCCCCTCGCTCTTTGTCTAGTTATCTGGTTAAAGAGAAACCTGTCAGGAATTCGAAATCAGAAAAAAATATTGAAAGTTATCTTAAACTTTATGATCTTTTAAGGGGTAGTATTGAAATTAAATATTTGCTTAGAAAAGTTCTAAATAGTGAGAGTGATTTATTCGAGGGCCTAACAGCCATAGATTTTGCTGAGAAAAAAGGTGATTTGGGTTTAATAAATGTAATCGGTATTTTAAGACGAATTTATGCATGATAATATACAGAGCAACATCAAAAGCTAATTTTTTAATGAGCTCTACCGGGCCAACTTATAGCGAGTCTCCTGGCAGATGGAATATGTTGGGACAAGAAGTTTTATACACGGCCAACAGTTCTGTTACTGCGTTTTCTGAGAGAGGTTATTATAGTTTAATAGGAAAATTAGATCCAATTGACATCGATAAAGTAAATCGTGGCATTGCAAATAAAAATACTTATGAATTACTAACTAAGCCTTATGAGTTTACGATAGGTAAAATAAATTTAAATGAAAGTATTAAGATATTGGATTTATCTGATAAAGATACTTTCCGCAATATTCTGAATAATCTTTCGTTTCCTAAATACGAGTTAGAAGATGCCAGAAAAAAAACACTAAATGATTGGACAAGAAAAATTGGTTTTTATATCGAACAAATTGGATATGACGGCTTAGTTTTTGAATCAGCCAGAAGTAATCACTCAAAGATAACTGTGATTTTTAAATCAGGCTTAAAATATCTCGAATTATTAGAGCATAGTCAGTTTAAATTATATTACGCAGATATTAATTCTAATAAATATAAAAAAGGCAGTGTGCTAGACAAAAAAAAAGCCTTTTATGATTGTCCAATAAATGGAAATGGTATTGTTGATATTTTAAGTTTTTAGTGAATGTTTTCTTTTTTAATTAAATTATTTACCTAGAGATTAATCTTTAGATTAGAAAACATTTTATTATTTAGCTAAAAAGACGATCGTTTATAACTATCGTCTTTTTATTCTTTAAAACATTATTGTCGGATTTGTTTTTTAAAGCGAAGCTGATTTGATTGGTTTTGCTTTTTCGTCAGTTTTTTCTTTCATTAACTGCTCAATCCATTCTTTTTGACGAACTAAGTGTGAAGGTAAATCCATGTTGGGTTTACTTAATTGTGTTAAAACCGCTTGGGCTTCAACCAATCTTTGCTGATTCACTAGCAGTCTTACTAACTCTTCAACAACTGTTCTTTGATACGTATCTTTATCGAGACCTACGATGTGCACATAAATCTTTTCAGCCAAATCGGGACGCTCTAACTGCTCAAGAACTTGGGCGTACTGAAACATTGTTAAAGGATTATTGCCTTCGGTCTCATAGTATTTATCAAAAGCTAACACTGCTCCGTTGTAATTTTTCATTTGCGTTCTTAAAATAGCTAACTTTTCCCAAGCTTCAGGGGTATTTGCTTTTTCAGCCCACTGACTTAAGTGATGTTCGCCTTGCTCGTAATGTCTATGTTGAATCGCAAGTTCAGCAAAAGACAACTTAGTCGATGGATCAGCGATACCTAAAATGACTTGTGCTTGCATAGGTATAACATTTAAAGAATCGTTACCCCATTTTGTGCTATGGATAAATCCAACTAATATGAAAACAGAAACTGATAGAATCCAGGTGATGGCTTTCTTTTGAGTGTCTCTTTCAAATTTCTCTTCGTTTTTAGATCCTAACCAACCACATTCACAAAGAACCCAACCATCTTCATGGCGGTCTTCTGAAATGTGTGATCCACATACTGGGCAAATTCCATATCTTGTCATCATACTTAATTCTCCTTTAAAATACGTACAGCTTAATTATTTCAAATACATATCAAGTTTCAGACCATGTCTTAAAAGGACTTTTATTCGATGTGGACCCTTTTGATATGAATTTTTGTGAATAGGCAGTGACAAAATTTGGCCTTTTTATTTTTTATGATTGGCCTACTAGTTTTTTACGGATCTCTTAGATATAAGTAAAAAGATGTTAATTCTAAAAATCTTAATATTGTTAACGACTTTACAGTTCTCATTTTTTAATGAAGCTAAAGATGAATTTAGCATTAAGGCACATAATCAATGCGCTATTTATGTTTCGGGCTCACCGCGAGCTGCTATCGCTGAACTTGAGGCCGCTTGGATGGCGGAAGTCGGGGATAGGTTATTGGTGGGTTTTATTAACTACTCAGCCAAATATAATGTGAATATGAATCAGCTTAGGTTAGATACAAAAATTACAAATATTCAAAGTTATATTCATGGAATTAATCCTATCAATGTCGATAAAGCAAAAACCTTGGCTCGCATTTTTGAATTAGAACTTGATTATGTTTTAGCTAAAGATGTTTTAGCTGAATTCAATAAAACTCAATTTGAAGTCCGGCCCGAGCATTTTTTTAAAAAATATAATTATAACTTAAACCGAGTTTATAGATTTTTATTTTGGGACGTAGAAATTGAACGTGAATTTTTAATTCAATGCCTAAGAAACTGCCCTGACGATCTTTTTTTTGAAGAGTTTCGAAGGCGAAGATTTAAAAATCATTAAGTTTTGTGATTGATCTCTGATGTCTTGAGATTTAATGTTATTATATGATACCAAATAAAAAAAGAATCCTTACAGGAATTAAAGCCACAGGCGTTCACATTGGAAACTGGGTGGGGGCGATCGAACCTGCTTTAGTATTAGCAAATGACCCTAACAACGAAAGTTTTTTATTTATTGCTGATTATCATGCACTGAATTCAAATCCAAAGCCTGAAGTTTTAAAACAAAATGTTTATGAAATTGCAGCAACTTGGTTGGCTTTAGGTTTGGACCCTAAAAAAACTTTTTTATATCGTCAGTCTGATATTCCTGAAATTTTTGAATTGTCAGTGATTTTAAATTCACTCACACCAAAAGGCTTTATGAACAGAGCCCATGCTTATAAAGCTCAAGTTCAAGACAACTCAACTAAAGGGAATGAAGATCTTGATGATGGTGTAAATATGGGATTATTCACTTATCCTATATTAATGACGGCAGATATTTTGATCTTTAATGCAGATCAAGTTCCTGTAGGACCCGACAACGTTCAGCACTTAGAAATTGCTAGGGACATTGCTCAAAAATTTAATTCTACCTATGGGGACACTTTTAAATTACCAAGTGTTTTATTACCAAAAAAAGTAAAATTACTGCCAGGACTTGATGGGCGTAAAATGAGCTCAAGTTATGGAAACCACATTCCAGTTTTTTTAGACGAAAAGTCTTTAAGAAAATCCATCATGAAGATTGTGTCTGATTCAACTGCGGCCGAAGAACCAAAATCAACCAAAGACAATCTTCTTTTTGATTTTTACTCTGTGTTTGCCAGTCCAGAGCAAATTAAAATTATGGCTGAAAAATACCAGAACGGTATTGGCTGGGGCTTCGTTAAACAAGAGATCTTTGAGGTCTTAAATGAGCGCTTAAAAGGCCCAAGACAAGTCTTTAATGACCTTATGGCAGATAAGCCCCAATTAGACCAAATATTGACTCGAGGAGCCCTAGGCGCGCGCGAATTAGCATCTAAAAAGCTAACTGAAGTTAGACTCAAAATTGGTCTCACCAGATAGATGATCAGGTAGAGAACCATATAGATGAAACCATACGGATGAGTAGTTAGATTTTAGAATAGCCGATTAGACCAGCAAATCGTATTTTTACTTGGCATAGATTTGGCTTAAATTGTTCTCGACAGAAACTGAATTTAGTTGCTTCAAGTTTGGTCTTGAAGTTATCCAATTGGAACTGATGTTGATTTATAACTTAAAAAAAATATCTTACCTTTATGTCTCTGTGACATTATTTGTTATGTTGTCTATTTGTGGATCATTTATAAAAGCTGAAGGCTTATGTGAATCTTACTTAGAAGGTCTGACCGGATTAAAAAAAATGAATTCGAAGCAAAGGGCTCTGAGTCTAGATCAGATTAAAGCTTTGGGCGCTAAGCCCTACCTTGGGGTGATCCTAAAATTAGAAAATGCGGGGTTAGTCCTTGCTGTTGGGCCCTACTTCAGAAATAGTCATGCCGCACTTACAAAAGCACTTATCGATAGCGATTATATTTTTGTTGAAGGTGTTCTTTGGGCTGGCGAACTTTTAATCACAACTCATAAAAAGCAAATCACAATTCATGGGGCGAATGAGACTTCAGGTTTTCTAAATGCGATTTTTGAAAATAGAAGCGCACTTAGAAACTTCTTTAATCCGACAGATTTACCTATAGAGCTTCAACATGCTTTTATAATGAAGAGTAACGTAAACTGGTTAGATTTTTTTAAATCCACAAAAGGTGTTTCTTTTAGTGATAAATATGTTCCTCATAAATTTGATATCGAGCAGCAACATCTTTTACCTGAACTTAATTTCGGAGATTTAAATGAAAGACATGATTTCGGAAATAATATAACGACGATGTTATCATGGTTAGATTTAAAAATTGTAAACCCAAATTCAAATTTAATTGATTTGGAAATTGTAAAAAGCAATTTAGATAAATTAATAAAGTTTTCAATATTATTTCTTGAGTTTCATCATTTTAGCCAATCAGAGCAGATTATAAAGCAAGACATCATTCGCTTCATAGAAATTGCTGAAGGCTACCTTGTTGATCCTAACTTATTTAAATCTCAGACAACTGACAAATGGGTTGAGTTAAGAGATTTAGTGTTTAGCACCTACAGCGCTATTTTTATGACTAAATCTGCGCCCTTGCTTTTTCAAGTGAAAGTTAAAGATCAAGCGGTCGACTAAATTGATTTATACATTTCTAACGCTTTTAATCTTTGGGTTGAATGATCAACTATTGGTCTTGGGTATTTCACAGGTCTAAGTGCTGTTTCCTTATGAATGTCTTTAGGGTCACAGTCTTTCAGTTCTGGGATGTAATTTTTAATATACTTAGCGTCCACATCAAACTTTTCGCTCTGACTCCAAGGATTAAAAATTCTAAAATAGGGTTGTGGATCACACCCCGTAGAGGCCGCCCACTGCCAGCCGCCGTTGTTGGGGGCTAAATCACCATCAAGCAAGGTTTCCATAAAATATTTTTCACCCCATTTCCAATCAATCAAAAGATCTTTTGTTAAAAACGAAGCCACAATCATTCGAACACGGTTATGCATCCAACCTGTAGTTTTAAGTTCTCGCATTCCGGCATCAACAATCGGGAATCCAGTCATGCCATCCTTCCAGGCTTCAAACCATTTTTTATTGTTTTCCCACTTAAGATCTTTGTATTTGGGATTGAAGGACTCTTGTTCCACGCCGGGGCGTCTAAAAAGAATGTGGTAATAAAATTCGCGCCAAATGATTTCGCTTAAAAACTTTTCAGATCCTGTGATGGCTTTCGGCGTGTACGCCTTGAGTTTAAGTTCTGAAATAATGTGAGCAGTGGTGATGGTCCCATTTTTTAAATACATCGACATTTTTGAAGTGCCAGGTAGGTTCGGAAAATCGCGGGCTTTACCATAATTTTTTAATGCACTTTTAAATTCATCTAATTTTTCGAAGGCGGCCAATGTGCCAGCCTTTGGAATTGGAATTGTGACTGATTTTTTGTTTTCTAACAAAAAGTCATCTAGATGATCTTTAAGTTGATTCGGTTTTATAAGCTCAGACCATTTGATTTTAAAAAACGAATCGACTTTATTTGTTTTTAATTTTTCTAAATAATCAAATCCTAAATTCTTGCTGTTCGTTCTGGATTTGATCTCGTCATTATTGACTAGTTGATCACACCACTTCCTGGCAAAAGGTGAAAACACTTGATAACCTTGATCCTCGGTTCCGTTTTTAACCAATTCGTGGGGTTCAATAATAAGATGATCTCTAAATGTTTCAAATTGAATTTGTTCAGATTTAAGTAGCTCAGAAATGCTTTCGTCCCTTTTACGAGCAAAGGGTTCATAGTCCCTATTCCAAGTGACTATTGAAGGTAAACTTATTTTGTTATCTTCAAAGCCTCTAAATAAAGACTTAAATCCATCGACTGGCTGTTGGTTTAAAACCAATAGATCTCCACCTGCATTTTGAAGTTCAGATTTTAAAGATTTTAAGGATTCTAGAAAAAATTGAAATCTATTGGAGCTAAAATCCGGGCGAGATAAAAATTTCTGATCAAAACAAAAAAGTCCTAGGGTTCGCCCTTCTGTTTTTTTCCAATTAAATTTAAGACCAGCGTTTCCGGCGATTCTTAAATCTCTTCGAAACCAGTGAATTCCAAAGGTCTTATTTTGAGTCATTGTCTTGCTTCCTTGCTTTAGTGTTCTAAAAATTCGATTTAGAAACGGGGTTATATTGTTTTTCCTATAATCAGTATTTCTATAGAATTTGAATTTAATATTTTTTATTCCTTAGTTTAAGATCTTTTAAACTAGAATGAAATTGATCTCAAATCGAATTATTCAATATTGCAGATGCGATATTGAAACATAATATTTTATGACTTAATTAAGTTTTACTTTTGAATAAAAATTAAACTAATGATGAAGTAAGGGAAAATTAACTTTTTAAATTAATAAAAAATTAAGTATTCAAGTGCAAACTTACTTTTATTTTTTAAAACTTAATTTTTATAATAAATTGGATAATTTCTTTAGTAAAAAATCTAAAAGCCGATAAATTTAAACGTGAAAAAGCCAATAAGCCTATTCTTTTTAATGATGTTATCCTTATCGACAACATTTTTTTACCAAAACTGTTCTGAAATCGAAACGACATCAACTGCGGCTTCAAAGTCGGCTTCAAAAGCAGATATCACTTATCTTCCACTATTTACTGATCAACTTAAGATGTTAGGTTCAAAAAAAGAGATTGGAACTTGTAAAAAGATAAACGAAGTTCTGTATTCTGAAACTCATAATCTTTGTTTTGAAGTCAGTGATTCGTGCGGCTTTGCTTTGCTTTTAGGACATGGTTTTAAGGTTGTTGAGCGTGCTTTAAGTCAAAAAAGCACTGAAAGTGAGACAGGGGCTGAATTTAGAGAGCCAAGCTTGGAAGACAGGGTTAAAAACTGCCAAATTTTTGTTGATATCACAGATCTTAAACCACAAGATTTTATGGTTATAAGCGCTAATGATTTAGGCTATGTCCCTGATTCAGATCAAATGTGTTCACAAAGTATTGAATCCTTGGTCAATTTTAAAAATAGAACCTGTGTTACGGCCTCTGATGGCTGCATAAGTGGCTTCCTGAAAAAGTCAGGTTTCGTTAAAGACTATTACTCTATTTGCCCAAATAGCTTTTAATCTAATTTTCACTCACAACATAAGCAAAGCTTATGTGTCAGATTTAATATAATGATTTTACAAATTTCTTAAATAATCTTACATGTAACGCCTATGGACAATGGGCTTAATTTAAGATTCACCAATAATTCAGATAGATTGCCTAATATTAGGCCTTCTTTTTGCAATTTAAATCTTATGATTAGGGTTTTTCGTGCTATCTCAAATATAAGCGCTTTAAGTGCATTGATTTTGTGCGCAAGCTTAATTTTGTCATCAAATGTTTCAAATGCCCAACAATCTATTCAAGAAAGAAGACTTTTAGAAAGTAAAAGTAAGCAAAATGCATTCAATGAAGCAGGATTTAACTTTCAAGCGAACTACACTTACACTCGTAAAATCTTAGAGCGTTCAGAGGCGGAAAACTCTGACTATTCTATTTTTTCTTATCGCCTTCTCTACAGAAATTTTAAACCATGGATGATCAGTGCTGGAGTTAACTTTTTTAACGACAAAGATATTTCCAATGATAACAATCGCCAGCTTTTTTTAAGTAGCGGATCGGTTAGATTTATTCATAACCCTATTAAGATCAATGATTTTACTATTCAGCCTGCTTTTGGGTTTAGATTGCCTGTTGGGGCCTATGATCAAAAAAGTGAATCCTTACAACTGGGATCTAATGCCTCTATGACCGTGTTTTTGCCAACCCAGTGGATGCCAAAAAATACACTTGGTATTATCGGAGGAAGTTTAAGTAAAAACTTTCACCAATATGAAACCAGACTTGGTTCTGGCCCAAATACAGAATGGTCCGCAGATTTTTATGGATCGTTGAACTACACAGTCAATAGTTTTTTAACTTTAGTCGCGGCCGGTAGTTACGGTATGGCGTTTACATACACACCAAAGGCTTTTGAGTATTTCAGTTTAACTCAATCAGTATTTTTAGCTTACGAAAAGTTTAACCTTTCAATAGGTCACTCCTTCGAAGGATCTGTTTATGCTGTTGATGGTGTGAATTATGATGTCAGATTTTTTGATAAAGATAGATCGAGATTTTATATTAACGTTGGAATGAATTTATAATTAAATAAAGAGGGAAGAAAAATGCGAAATTACATAAACAAAATTCTAAAGTTGTCCGCTGTTGTTCTTGTTGCCGTTTCTTGCACAAAAGAGCGACCGCTTAAGTTTATGGACTCAGAGCTACGTGATGGTTTGATAAAAAAAGAACTGGTCAACAACACAGTTTATGAAGTGACAACTTCTGATGAAAAATCAGCCGCTTTGTATGATGAAACTAAACCTTGGTTAGCTGTTAACAATCAGGATTCATTCAAAGTGACAGACACAAACGTGCCAGAAAAATTAGAATTCATGTTTAAAGATCTTTATATTCCGACTCAGCCAGATCAGACTTTCAGGGTTTTGTTGCAGGCCGATCGTGTCGGTGTGACGGCGTCTGTGTTGACTCAGAATTTAGATAGCCTTCCATTAATCCAGCAGCAATTAGCTGTAAGTTATGATCAAGAGCCTGGGTTTTATAAAATTCCAGTTTTTTATTATAATATTAGAAATTATGGTGTTCCTACAGCTGTTAAAAATGAGTTAGAAGAAAAGACAAACGCGGCTCGATTAAGATCAACAGATTGGGAGCAAGCGACACATGTCTTTTTAGCTCCTACTGCGACTGATAGAAGACCAATTGGTTTAGTTGCAAATGCTCAGCGAGATTGGGAAAGAGTTTTTCAAGCCGATCAGATGATTGACAAACAAGTTAAGGCTTCAGAGCTTCGTGCTTATCGAATAACAACTGGTCTTGAAGATTCAACAAATGTTGTTTTAAAAGCCCAAGGCAGCGATCTTCTTGTTTTTGAAGTCACTAATTTAAATTCATCTTTACTTTCAGAAACAGATTTAGAGCTACTTCGTTCCGGGCAACAGTCTGATCGTTTAAGACGATGCGATGATGTTCAGGGTTTAAAGGCCAGTGACAGTTGTGTTTTGGTTGGTCGTTACCGCATTCCTGTGTCAAGAGTTGAAGCCGATAGAAGCGTTGTCGACCGTGGTGGTGAGCAAGGAGACGTTGTTGTTTTCCGTGCGGATCAGAATTTAGACAAAGTTAGTTTATTAAGTATTGCTGAAAATCCAACGCCAATTGATTTTTCTCCTAACGACACTTGGGATCCAAGATTTTACTACAAAGTTTCAGATTTATTAGGAAAGAAATTTTACTTCAGAAGAACTATTCAAGATGTACCTCGTCAGTTGCCTTTATTTTTCGTAGGTGAGGCTGGACCATCGATGTTAGTTGAATTTTCTAAAAGAGAAAGTTCAATTGTAGTCAAAAAAGTAGCGCAAACTATTGAATATTCAGATCCATCACCTACGGATATTGAAACCGTCATGTCTTTTGAAGCTGAATACTTTAGAGCAGAGCAGACCGATTCTGCTGGTCGAAAATTAGCTGTACCAAGATTGGTGCCAACATCTGCCGCTGATTCTTCAAGTAATGTTGTTGTAAAATTAAACTGGACAACACCAAATATTTTGCCAACGGGTTCGCCAATGGGTGTTGACGCCTTTTCTGCTGGTCTATGTTTTGTTCCTGGTCAAAATTTTAGAGTTGAGAATTTAAATAATAAATTAGATCAAGCTGGACGAGGAGTTTTAAGTTTCACTTTAGATGGTAATTACGCCGCAAACCCTGCAATGGCCCAACACTGTTTTGGGTCAACGCCTGGAATCGCGTCTTGGGGTAGCACTTGGGGATCTTTAGATTCAAACTTTAATGTTAAAGAACGAATTTCGTTCTATGAACACAGTGCTGAGGACGACAAGTTTTCTGCCTTAAATATTCCATACGAAGCCCAAAAAGCTTTTGGCGCAGGATTTATCAGTCGACCAAAAGTAATGCCTTCTGAATCAGGAATGACTGGTTTTCAAGATAATGTGTCTGAAAATTTATTGCTCCATGATTTTAAACCAAATAAAAAAGAGATTTGGTATTTAGTAGGGCTTCCATCAAATTATAAATATAAGAACGAAGTTGTGGAGATGACTCATAAAGTTTTTGATGACATGAATCAGAAATTTAAACGTGCATTTAAAGGAACTCCTAAAGAAAGAACGGCCGATGTTTTTGAGGTACGTATTGTGGGTGTAGATACAACAGAAAACGTTGTGATCGGCGATCAAGATAAAAATATTATTGTTTACGAAGCGCGCCCAACAGAAAATGGAATGCTTGGCGTTTACCAAGGATCTGGAAGTCCAGTTAATGGTAAATATATTCACGGAAATGTTGTCGCTTTTGGTGGTAATACTTTAAATAATATAGAGTACATGAGATGGGCCGCCGCTATTAGGAAGCAGTACCGCGATGTCTACAATAAAGTCGTCACTGATTTTGCTGGTCAAAATGATATTGATCTATCAAACACTTCAACTAATGGAAATTCTCGTCCAGGTCTTCTTTCTAAATTGTATGGTTTACTTTTCGGAAGTGCTTCAGCTCCGAAACAAGATGTTGCACCTGATACGACATCGCCTTCAGACTGGTTTGAAAAATTAGTTCCTAAATTTGATAATTTGGTGAACCAAAATACACTTCCAAATATTCAAGCTAATTTTGGTGTTATAAAAAGTGCGTTTAATCCTAAATCTGGAACTCCAAAAAAACTGAGTGACTTAATTGATGTCAACAGTGTTTCCAAAAATTTGCAAAACGTTGGTGGCGAGACTCTAGATGTATCTAGAATTTTAGATCAGGCGCTAGAGCAAGGTTCGATCACAAAAGAGAGCTATAACTTTGCTATTGTTCAGCGAGTTTTGGACCGTGCATTTGCTGAGCGTGGTAAAAACGCATTAAACCAAGATAAGGCGTTCGTAGACTTTTTAATTATTGATGAGTTCCTTAAGAATCCACCAATGGACATGAACAGCATGCAGTTAGCTGACCTTCAGGCCGAGCATTCAAAAGTAGCTTATAGCGATGTGAAGCAGAAGTTTTATAGATCTAATGGTGTTCCTTACTGCTTTAACAAGGCTCCGGAATTAAACGATGCCATTTATGATACTATGACTACCGAAGATATTTTCAAGAGCATGTTTGCTCACACTCTTGAACATGAATTACTTCATAACATGGGTCTTGAGCATCAATTCGAAGGTTCATACGACAAGAAAAATTGGGAGTTTGCCGGAGAAAACGTAGGTCGTTTAAGTTCCGCTCTTATGGAGTACGGCGGCATGAAGGAGCGTGCGTCTTGGCGCGGGATGGGTCCCCATGATGTTCATGCAATTAGACTAGCCTATACAGGAATGGTTGAGCTTGAATCAAAATTTGCGGCCAGTGTTAAAAAAGAATCTCCTGGTCAAATTAAATTAGAAAAAGACGGCGCTCAGTTCGGAATAAAAGTTAGTAACGATAATTTGATTTCGATCCATGATTTGAAAAAATTTATTTATCCGAGCAAAGATTGGAATGAGTTCAGTGAAGCCATGATCAGGTATTCACCAGTACCATTAAAGTTTTTTGAATACTGTACAAATAGAGATCAAGGTTTAGACCCGACATGTACTATTTTTGATGAAGGTTCTACTGTCCCTGAAGTTGTGACTAATTTGGTTAATGAACATTGGCAGAATTACTGGATCTCGAATTATGAGAACAACAGGTATAGTTACGGCATTCGAAACTTAATCAGGAATTTTAATAATTCATTTTTTAGTTTCTATAGAATGAGAAGTTATACTGATGCTTTACTGACTCGTTTATTAATTCAAGGTCGAGGTCAGGGATATGAAGATCCAAAAAATATAGAAGACCAACTGAATTTAGAATTATTTGAAGCTTCGAAAATTTCCAGAGATTATATTTTATCATATCTAAAAACTCCGGAAGCGCCGGCGGGTTTATCTTCGATTGATGAATCCCAGTTTTTACCTATTGCCGTAAGAGTAAGTTCAGATGATGGGACTGAAAGTAAGTCTTTAGGTATCGTTGAGTCTAGATCTAGTTATAGCATTGCAAGTGGAGACATGCGTTATTCGCGAATTGGAACATATCTTGATAAGTTGGCGGCGATGGAAATGTTAACGATGAAGCTGTCATCAAGCGTTGGGATGTTGAATAATGATTTAGCCGTTCCATCAAGCTTTTCATACTTAGAGTTCGAAAAGTATTTGTTAGGAATAACAGATCCTTTAGAATCGCCAACAATAGGCGTATTGAAAGATTATATTCTGGAAGACGTTAAACCGATGATTTTAGTTGGGCCAAATAAAAATATGCCTCTAGAATTAGGTGCAGACGCCGGTACAATCGGTATTCCAAGAGCCTTGTCTTTCACTGCAGCCAAAGCGGCGATCCTGAATACTTATTCTAATGCATTGCTTGAAGAGTACAACTTCTCCAATTTGTTTAGAGTGTATTCTGTACGTGGTCGTTTGCCAGAAAATATGGGTTCAATAAATTCACTTGTTGATCTGTCTTATGAGCAAGATACAATTACACAAAGAAGGCTTTTTGCTGATGGTGGTATGAACTCTGTAATTTCTAATGCCATAATAAATCAAAACGCTATTTACCGTATACTAATGGATCAGAACTCGAAGTTAACATCTGACCTAAAAGCTTATGTGAGTATGATTATAGATACTCCGGCTACTTTTTATCAAGGCAATGAGATTAAAGCTATTCAAGATTTAAACGTTCGTTTAGCTAAGAAGAAGCAGGTTTTAATTCAAGAAATGCAGTCACGACTTAATTTTCCAGAAGAGTTAGCAACATTATTTATTGATGACTTGATAAGCTTAAAAGAGTTGCTGCCAAAAGTGGGTCAAAACGTTGTTGGTGCTTTTAAAAATAATAATCAAGCACAACTGAATCAGCTTATGACTCAGATGCAAGATTTAGCTTTTCAGAATCCTTTCGCTTTTTCTGGTCTCGCTTATTATGTCCAAGAAGCTAAAAGCAAGCAGCAGCAAAATGTTGTTGGACAGTTTTCAGTTGAAATAGCTGAGCAGATTTTTTCAACTGAAGTTTATAAGATGAGATACAGTTCGACGAAATCTAATCTAGAGATGATGAATATCTTCTACTCCTACATAGAACCTTCTGCGCGAAATAGATAATTGTAATGATCGAGGTATTTTAAGTTTAAAAAAGAGTCACAGAGTTGTGACTCTTTTTTTTGCTCGAAGGTGCTATAAAATCTAAATTTTTTTTTACTTAATTCACTGAATTAAATTTTTGTTAATCCCTGCCCCATAAAAAATGCTTATATCAAAAGAAAAATCATACGATTTTACATAGCCCCACACAAAGACTAGTCTAGTTTTGGGATTAGATCTAGGAGGGGGGCCTTTTAGAATGGATACAGGAAGTATCATCAAAATCAAAACGACAAATGTTCAAAGACAGAATCAAAGTCTTAAAAAGCAAGACGCTTTAAATACAAGTCCGTTCGAACTTTTAAATTCATTAATTACGGTATACCAAAACGCTATTGGTTTTGTTTTTGATTGCATAAAAGTGGCTGTATTTATCTTTTTGTTTTTATTTATACACACAAAGGTCAACGCGCAAACTTTAGAAGAGCAACGACTTCGTTCAAAGTCGCCGTGGAATTTTTTAAATGATTTCACTATGGATTCAAATGCACAAGATCTAAGTGCTATAGATAACTCAAGTGGACTCACTTATACATCAGCAGTTAGATATGCGATTAACCCTAAAAGAATTTTTTGGGCTTTCGGGCGAGGCTCAAAGCGCTTTACGGGTGAAGAAAGATTTGATTTGCTTGATACCATTCTTCGACTTGAGCAAGTCTTAGATCAAAAGTTTTTAGGAATGGGAATGCGGGCCAGGATTGATGCAATTTTACCAACTAATGAATTTGAGCACGAGCAGACAAGTTTTGTGGGGGCGTTGGGCTCGCAACTTCGATTTACAAAAGTACTGCCATACCGACTTTTTTTAACATGGAATAATAACGTCAGGTGGAACTTTCATAATTATCGTGTATCTGAATTGGCGAATCCAAATATTCAATCGTCTGCGACAACTTTATTTAGTTTGTCATTTGCTGCTACACCTAAGTTTCAGCTTTCGTCCTCTTTAGGTTGGTCGGTGGCGAAAAGTTATAAAAATAATTTAAGTGATTTCTATACTATTGATTTAAACGCTTCTTACGTTCTAACCAAAGAGTGGAGCACGACTGTAGGATGGACAACAGCGGGAAGTCCGTTCACGGCCGATGGACAGAATTCAAACATTAAACTTTTTGATGAAAGAGATACAACATTTTACATGAGCTTAACGCATTTTATGTAACGGGGGAGGCGCCAGCGAATCGCGCTGAACGTAAGAAAAGCAACAGCGAGCCGCCGAGGGAGCGAAGCCCCTCGTAGGGCGGCGAGTGTGCTAGACAGCATTCGATTAAAGTAAAATTTTTTTAAGGATTTAAATATTAAGTAACGGTTTTTTTTGTTTCGGGGGAAATAATGAAAAGTAAGTTTGGTCTGAATCTCAATTTTAAACTCAATAGATTTTTATCACTTGGTCTGCTTTGTAGTTTCGGCTTAAGTTTAATTTTTGGCTTATCGGGTTGCGGTGAAGAACGAAATAATAAACCTTTACCAAAAATCGAAGTCCTGTCGAAGTCATTGATAGATACCGAAAAAGAATATCTTTACGTACCTTCCACAGATCAAGTCTCCAGAACAACACAGATCGGTCGTCCTTTTTTTCAAGGTGACGAAAAAATAGTAAAATTTAAATTTGAAAAAGATTTTTTAGTAGCCTATGCCCAAGAAAAAGATTCACGATTTGAAGATAATCAAACTAATAATAAACCCGTCTTTAGAATTCCGATTGAACATGTGGACTACCGTGAAGCCAAAGATCCATTTGGTGAGGGAACAAATGTTGAAGAAAAAAATGATTATGTCGCTTGGGATAAAAGAAAATATTTTGAACCCAAGCCGCAGTCTTTTGAATTTACTGACATAAGTACTTTACCCACAGAGTTAGATAATATTTTTGGGGATTCGTGTTCTAGAAAAGTAGGGCAGTCTGAACTTTCGTTTGAAGTGAAGAAAGAACGTATTGATATTGTCATAAAACGTGACTTTAACACCAATTACTTTTGTGTGAACGTCGATGACTTTAATGATCTTGGCTGGTCTGAAGTCACTCAGTACTCTCTTGTGCCAATGGAATTGCTTGTATCTAAAGATTATAAAACTATTGTTTACGATCGTGACTGGGAAAGAACCTTTGGGTTTTTTGATTCCTTAGATAAAAAAGTAGACGTTGCCAACAATAGCACTCAAGACCAAGAAATTTATTACATGCACCGTTGGAATCCCGATCGTGAAATTATAACTTATCACTTAGACCCACGTTTTGAAAAACCAGAAAATAAAAAACTAAAGCAGGCGACTTTACTTGGAATTCAGCGACTTAATGATGGTCTTACTTCTGCCGGACTTAAATTTAGAATTGTGGCCCAAGACGGCGCGCCTGATATGCGTCCGGGCGATTTAACAGTTTCATCAATCGTTCTAGTTGAAGATCCTTTAGCTGTAGGACTTTTAGGTTATGGTCCCGCAGTATCAAACCCACGAACTGGTGAAATAGTTCAAGCAAGAACAGTGATGTACCCAGGTGTGATGAAGCAGTTTATCCGACGCGCTTATGATGAGCTTTTTGAACAAGAAAAATTAGCAGTTCAAGGATCAACTAAAATTTCTAGATCAAATCTGAGCCCCGAAAATGCGGCCATTCTGGATTCTATTGATAAAGGTTTTGAAGGACGAATTCTGGCAAATAAAGGTGTTCAGTGGGCTAATTTTAAAGGTGAGCTTTCTAAATTTAATGATTTGGTTTCGTTACCTCAGGATCCAGAAACACCAATGGAAGCCCTTGGGGCACCAAGTGTTAATTTGCCAAATTTATCTTCTAATAATTTGCCTAATAATAAGTGGAAAGATTTAGTGACCTACGGAGCCAAAGCTCTTTTTAATGACACTGCCTTTTCATTAAGATCTGTGTTTAGTGGTTTTAAATCAGACAGTGCGGAACCTTTTGATTTGGATCATTTAGATGTGATTGAGGTTTTATCAAAACATAATATGACTCCGGCAAGGCTTGAAGCTTTTGTGGATATAAAAGACGGCGATCTTAAAGATAAAATTTTTGCTTTAGGAAAAAATTTAGAGTGGCACAAGTTAGATGAAGACACTCGTCAGCAGATTGTTGATATCATGATGCCTTACGTTTGGATTCCAACATTGATTCATGAAATGGGTCACAATTTAGGATTACGACATAACTTCGCTGGATCAGAAGACGGTAATAATTTTTATACAACGGACGAAATGAAGACATTAGGTTTAGATTCAGAATTTGGTTCTCCTTATGCTTCTATGATGGAATATCCAAAATCCGAAATCACAGGTTTGAGAGTTCCAGGAAAGTATGACATTGCGGCCTTAAGGTACGGTTACCTTCAAAAAGTTGAACTTGAAGATGGAAGCCTTGTTCCTGTAACTGATAAACCTGACGAATTAAAATTAAAAAAGTTTGAATACTGCACTGATGAAGGTGTGGCTTTAAATCCAAACTGTAATCGTTTTGATGAAGGTGTCGGATATTTAGAAATAGCGAATTCAATTATTGGAAGCTATCACGAAAATTATAAGTTAAGAAACAATAGAAGTGGTCGTGCTAACTTTTCTATGATGGATGACATCATGTATGCGTCTGGGATCAATCAAAACTTCAGAACCTTAAGATTAATGATGGAACGATTCACAGATATATTATTAGATTTTGATTTGCCATTGTCTGAAGTTAAAAATATTGAGTGGTTAAATGAATTGAATAAAGCTTCAAAGTTATCTGCTGAATTTTTACAATCAGTTGTGGCCGAAGCGGATTACTCTTGTGTTGTATTTCAAAACGGCCAGTTTAATTCCATCGTCAAGTTTTCTGAACTGGTGAGTTTTTCTGATGCAAAAAAATGTGCTGATGTTGAGCTAAACAAAGGCTTCACTGTCGTCGGTGAATTGGGTAAAAGATATAATCATGAAAAATACAGAGACAACCCTAACATTTATTTAGATCAAATTGATATTCGTGGTGTGTGGATGGATAAGCTTATGGCTTTAAGATATCTAGTCGCCAGAGAGCTAAATGAGTATTCGTTTGATGACCACACTCTTAGTTATTTGGATCATCCAGAAATTGGATCTGAAGTGAATAAGTTTGTTAAAGATTTAATTCTTGGAAATGTAATTTCTAAAACTGAAATCACATTAGCTGATGGAACAAAAACAGATTTTGAATATGCCCATAATTTTTCTGATGGATATCAAATCAAAAAACCTTTAACTCCTTACTTTCATAGATTCTTAAGATTGCCTTATGATCAGTTGGATTTATCTGATGCTTTTTTAAAAGTTACAAAAGGTAACTTGGGTCGTGGATTAGATTCTGTTCCAAATCAATTAATGAAAGAATCTTTAGAGGTTTATTCTGCAATACCTCAGGATGGACGTGATCCAAAATCTTTTAGCATATATAAGTTAGGACGATTTAACTACGTTGCTTCTGCTGAAAATGAAGTCGCTACACAGATTTTTTCAAAACTTAAAAAGATAGATATTTATGAAACTCAGACTAGAAAACAACTTATAGATATTCTTACTTTACTTGATAGTAAAAAACCTTTACCGATTAATGCCACTGTGGATGAACAACAAATTTATAATGGCGGTATTGATGACTTGTTCTTATTCTTAGTCGGCGAATTGCCTTCAAAAGAGTATTATAGTCGAGTTCTAACTTCGATGCTAAATTAAGTTAGAAATTAGTTTATAGCTTAAACAAATTAGAAACTTTTCAGCGCTGGTGTGGTTATCCCACCAGCGTTTTTTTTTAATCAATAATAAATAAAAGAATATTTATTTGAATTTATATGAGTGCTCATTGCAGCTGGAAGCGCTAGCAATGGAGGCCCATGGATGGGCCGGCCGAATATAAATTCTAAGGAAGATTCTTTTATTTATTATTGATTAAAAAAGACTACATCTGGCGAGCGCGCTTATCCACATCTAGTGCGGCTTCGCGCATGACTTCAGATAAAGTCGGGTGGGCGTGGAAGGATCTGGCGATGTCTTCGCTAGACGCTCCAAACTCCATGGCAATAACGGCTTCAGCAATCATGTCAGAGGCTCTTGGGCCAATGATGTGAACGCCTAAAATTAAATCCGACTCTTTGTGAGCTAAAATTTTAACTTGTCCTTCCGTCATACCTAAAGCTTTGGCTCGTGCATTAGCAGAGAATGGAAATTTACCCGCATTGTAAGGAATATTTTTTTCTTTTAATTGCTCTTCAGTGTAACCAACAGACGCGACTTCGGGCCATGTGTAGATAACGCCTGGAACCGTCAAATAATTCACATGACTTGGCAGACCTACGATGTGCTCTGCAACTGCAACCCCTTCTTCCTCCGCTTTGTGTGCCAGCATGGGGCCATCAATTAAATCCCCAACCGCATAAATATTTGTAACAGAAGTTTGCAAATGATTGTTTACAACTACACAACCACGTTTGTCTTTTTCAATATTTAAATTTTCTAAACCTAAGCCTTCAGAATAAGGTCTGCGTCCTGTAGCCACTAGAACTGTATCCACAATCACGTGTTCGATTTTGCCGTCTTTAACGGACTCAATGGTAACAGACACTTTATTGTTTTTATCGACGGAAGCTTTTGTGACTTTGGCTTCTAAAATAAATTTTAAACCTTGTTTTTCTAAACTACGGTGAAGTAGCTTTCCAATCTGAGTGTCCATAGTGCCAGCAATCTTGTTGCTGAACTCAACCACAGTCACTTGCGAACCTAAACGTTGCCACACAGATCCAAGTTCAAGACCAATATAACCACCACCAATAATGATCATTTTTTCTGGAACATTTGGTAAATCTAAAGCTCCGGTCGAAGACACAATAAACTGTTCGTCGATTTCAACACCAGGTAAGATGTTATGTACGCTTCCACTAGCGATCATGATATTTTTAGTTTCTAAAGTTTCAGTGCTACCAGTATCAAGTTTCACTTCGACTTCGTTTTTAGATTTAATTTTTCCAAAACCGTAAAAAGTTTCAATTTTATTTTTCTTCATTAAAAATTGAACTCCGCCTGTTAAGTCAGACACAATTTTATTTTTACGAGCCATCATTTTTTCTAAATTTAATTTAACTGAACTGACTTCAATTCCGTGAGAATCAAATTCGTGAAGACTCTGGACGTAGTGCTCTGAAGATTCTAGTAAAGCTTTTGATGGAATACATCCCACGTTTAGGCACGTACCACCTAAGGTTTTTCTTTTTTCAACGATGGCCACTTTTAAACCAAGTTGGGCTGCTCTGATAGCCCCGGTGTATCCTGCAGGTCCAGCGCCAATAATGACTAAATCAAACATCTTCACTCCGATTTTAAGTTAGATTTAATATTTTATTAAATCTAAAAATTTTGTCGCTTTCAAAAGTTAAACTAGTCGTTTAACTTTTGAATTTACTATAAAAATTAAATTTCTAGAATCATACGGCTTGGATCTTCCAAAGCTTCTTTCACTTTCACTAAAAATCCAACAGATTGTTTACCATCAATCACTCTGTGATCATAAGATAATGCCAAATACATCATAGGACGAATTTCAACTTTACCATCAATCGCAACTGGGCGATCTTCAATTTTATGCATTCCTAAAATTCCACTTTGGGGTGGATTTAAAATAGGTGTGGACATCAATGATCCATAGACACCACCATTACTGATCGTGAATGTTCCACCGGTTAAATCATCAATTGATAATTTATTGGTAGTCGCCTTTTCAGCGTATCTTTTAATTTCACCTTCAAGTTCTGAAATAGTTAAAAGGTCTGCGTCTTTGATGACGGGGACAACAAGGCCTTTGGGTCCACCGACAGCAATACCCATATTGACGAAATCATTAAAAATTAATTCGTCCCCATCGATGTACGCATTTACAGCCGGAAAATCTTTTAAGGCATTGACGACCGCTTTTACAAAAAAGCCCATGAAGCCTAAACGAACGCCGTATTTTTTTTCAAACAGGTCTTTGTACTGAGATCTGATTTTCATCACCGCAGACATATCCACTTCATTAAAAGTAGTTAAAATGGCCGCTTCGTGCTGAGCTTGAACTAAGCGTTCAGCGATACGTTTTCTGATGGTCGTCATCTTTTCTCTTCTAGATCCCCGTTGTTCACGTCTGGATTCAACAGAGGTGTAACTTTTTTGGGGCAACTCTAAAGTGCGAGGATTTGAAGTTGATATTGATTTTGTAGACGTATCTACTTTCAAAGTTGTTGATGCTGATTTCGGATCATACGCAACTGCATCTTGTTTAGTGATACGTCCACCAGGGCCTGTTCCTGTGATAGAAGCTGCGTCTAAGCCGCGCTCGTCAACAACACGT
This sequence comes from Bdellovibrionales bacterium, assembly GCA_043764155.1. Classification (GTDB taxonomy): domain Bacteria; phylum Bdellovibrionota; class Bdellovibrionia; order Bdellovibrionales; family UBA1609; genus JAMLIO01. The sequence continues at coordinate 113,386 of JAYUKW010000017.1, read as the reverse complement.
CTTGTCGCAGGGCTTAAGTGTTCGGACATCGTTGATCTTCGTTCTGGCATAGTGGATCCAGACGATTGAGTGCTCGTTGATGATTGAGTCGCTGTCGAAGATTTTACATCTAAGTCTTTTGATGCTGGATCATTTGTTATAGTTGCAGAGCTTGTTTTTGCTGACACGTTCGAAGTCGCTGACGTATCCAACTGACCGACAATGGCTCCAATCGCTACAGTTTCATTGGCTTGAGTCAGGATTTTTAATCGACCTGCTTTTTCTGCAACGACTTCTACACTGGCTTTGTCTGTTTCAAGTGAAAGTAAAACTTCGTTCTGTTCAACAAAATCACCGTCTTTTTTTAACCATTCCGAAATAGTGGCCTCTGTGATTGATTCGCCCACTGTGGGAATTTTGATATCCATTAAGCCTCCAGGCTTTGGTTAATAATTAATTGTTGTTCTTTGGCATGAATCGATGGAGCACCTGTTGCTGGCGATGCTCTTTCTGTTCTTCCAACGTAATACACTGGCACTTCATTTTTCTTTAATCGTTGTAAACACATGCGAAGCTTTGGCATAATAAAACTGTAAGCACCCATATTTTGGGGCTCTTCTTGAGTCCACAAAAGTTCTGTCATTTTAGGATATGTAGCTAACATTGCCGCCACTTCTTGTTCTGGAAAGGGGTAAAGTTGTTCCACACGAATCAAAGCCACTTTATCTGTTAATTTATCTGAACCTTCCAAATCGTAGTACACTTTACCAGAACACATCACGACTCGCTGAACTTTATCTTTAGATAGGGCCTGCGAATTCATAGTCTTTGAATTAACTGAAACAGAATTTATTTTTTTATCATTAAATCTAGGGTCATCTAAAACTTCATTGAATTGACCCTCATACAAATCACTTTGTGTGCAGACCACTTTAGGACTTCGAAGCAAAGACTTCGGTGACATCACAATCATTGGCTTTCTAAAATTACGTTTAATCTGTCGTCTTAAGGCATGAAATAATTGATTGGGTTCTGTGAAGTTACACACTTGCATATTGTATTGGGCACAAAGTTGTAAAAATCGTTCTAACTTAGCACTAGAATGTTCCGGTCCTTGACCTTCATAACCATGAGGCAAAAGTAAAACTAATCCATTCATTTGATACCACTTAGATTCACCACTAGAAATGAACTGATCAATGATGATCTGCGCCCCATTTACGAAATCCCCAAATTGGGCTTCCCAAATCGTTAAGAAACTTGGATCTTTAATGGCATTTCCGTATTCAAAACCTAAAACTGCATATTCAGATAACGGCGAGTTGTAAACACAAAATTCTTTTTCAGGGTTTAAAGCTTTAAATGGATTATGAACTTCGCCACTGTCCTTATCAAAAAACATCGCATGACGGTGAGTGAACGTTCCACGAATACAATCCTGTCCAGAAATTCTGATCGAAGTGCCTTCTGTCATTAGTGACCCGTAAGCCAATAGTTCAGCTAAACCCCAGTCGATGTTGTTGTCTTGCCACTGCTTCGCACGAGTTTCTAGAAGCTTAACAACTTTAGCATGAGGATTAAATCCACTCGGTACAGTTGTGATCGCGTGAATTACTTTTTCTAAATTTTCTTTTTTAGTTTTTGTATTGGCTGGAATAAATGCATCTGCCATCATTCCGCGCTTCAAGGCTTTCCATTTTTCAGGCATTGGCGCGTGGGTGACTTCTGGTGTATTAGCACGAACGTCATCTAAGACTTTTTGCAAATTATCCATTTTAAGATCATAAAATTCTTGGGCTTGAGCCGTCGAAAAAACCTGATCCTGATTTAATTTTTTAGCATAAATAGAATATGTTGTTGGAAGTTTTTTTATCACTTCATACATTTTAGGCTGAGTGAATGCGGGCTCGTCACCTTCGTTATGACCAAAGCGTCGGTAACCTACGATTTCAATCACCACATCTTGTTTGAATTCTTGCCTAAATCTAATCGCCATGTCCATGGCTTTTACACAAGCTTCAGGGTCGTCGCCGTTCACATGAAGAATAGGGGCTTTGATAGATTTGGCAATGTCAGAGGCATAGTCCGTACTTCTGGCGTCTTTGGGATCTGTGGTAAATCCAACCTGATTGTTCATCACAATGTGAATGCTTCCACCGACGGTGTAGCCTTTTAAAAGTGACAACTGAAAAGTTTCACTGACTACACCTTGTCCAATCACGGCCGCGTCCCCGTGAATTAATACAGGGACAACTGTTTTACGTTCTTCTGTGTCTTTGTTGAAACGTTGTTGTGCGCGCACCATTCCAAGGACCACTGGATTAACTGCTTCAAGATGGGATGGGTTAAACGCTAACGAAATATCTACAGGACCATTTTTAGTTTCTTTAATCGACTGATAGCCTAAGTGATACTTCACATCCCCGTCGTAATCGTGAGATTGATCCACACCCATGTTGCCATCAAATTCTGCAAAAATAATTTTTAAGGCTTTGTCCATGAAGTTAGCTAGAACGTTTATGCGTCCACGGTGAGCCATTCCAATCGTGACCGCTTTCACACCCAGGCTTGCGCCTTTTTCACATAAGTATTCAAGGCATGGAATTAATGAATCACAACCTTCAATTGAAAATCTTTTTGTGCCCACATAGCGGGTGTGCAAAAACTTTTCTAGGGTTTCAGTGCGGATCAGTTGTTTTAAAACATTTACTTTTTGATCATTGGTGATTTTTAAGTGGTCGGATTCCATTTCTTTTGTGAACCAATCGCGAACGACGGGATTACACTCAGCCATTTGAACGGCTAAAGTTTGGCAGTACCATTTTTCAAGTTGATCAATGATTTCGCTTAAAGTTTTTGGTCCAAGTCCTAATATTTGACCCATAGAAAATGTTTTTGAAGCATCTGATTCTGAAAGGTTAAAAGATTTAAAATCTAGAAACGTAGTTTTTCTGTCGTGTAATTTTAATGGATCAAGATCCGCTTTTAAGTGACCATAATCACGGTAAGCTTGAATCAATTCATAAACTTTAAGTTCAGGGGACGATTGATCAAGGGCATCGGCCATTTGAAATCGTCCACTTTGACCGAACTCAACCCCTTCAAAAAACTTTTGCCAAACTGGATCAACACTTTCTGGATTTTCAATGTACTGACCCATTAGGGATTCTACGTACTCAAGGTTCACTCGATTCATATATGACAATTTATTTATCATTAAGGAAAGCTCCGGTAAATTTAAGATTAAAATTTTTCAATCTCAATCTAGCAAAAAATCGAAGCCCTGTCCTTCACTTTTTATGATTTTGACTCAGGCGTGAGTAATTCTCTGATAGAACCAATCGCACCTAAAGCGGTTGAAGATTCATAAGGAATATATATTTTATCACCGGCTTGAGCCGTAAATTTTTGGAAGGCTTCGATGTAACTAGTTGCAATTAAAAACTGTGTCGCAAGCTCTGTGCTTTTTGTCGCCGTTGCAATCAAAGTGATCGCATCCATTTTGGCTTTTGCAACGCGTTCTACGGCCATGGCTTCACCGTCCGCACGTAAAATTTCAGCTTCTTTTGCACCACCCGCTAAGTTGATCTGCTCAATTTTTTGACCTTCAGATCTAGCAATACGAGCTTCTTTGTCCCCTTGGGCTTCTAAAACTTTCGCACGACGTTCACGTTCGGCCTGCATCTGTTTTTCCATCGCTTGTTGAATATCTCTGGGTGGAGTGATGTTTCTAAGTTCTATACGATTTACTTTTGTGCCCCATTTATCAGTTGCTTCGTCTAAGATGTGTTTAAGTTTAGCGTTGATGGTGTCTCTTGAACCTAAAGTGCTGTCCAAGTCCATTTCGCCAATAACGTTTCTTAATGACGTTTGGGCCAATTGGGCTACGGCAGACGGTAGGTTTTCAATTTCATAAGTGGCCTTAAACGGGTCCGTGATTTGAATGTACATAATGGCATCTATGTTGATGGACACGTTGTCTTTAGTGATCACACTTTGTTCCGGGATGTCTAAAACGGATTCACGTAAATCAATTCTAGTTGTTAAGTAAATCATACCGTGATCGACCCATTTAATCGGGCGTGGATTGTCCACGAATGGAATTAAGAAGTTAGGTCCGCTGACCAAGACTTTGCTAAAAGACCCAAGTCTTTCAACAACAATAGTCTGATTTTGATTGACGATGTAAACACCTTTTAAAATTAAGACAATGGCTAAAACAGCCAAAACTCCTGCTACAAAAACTGCGTCCATAATAATTCTCCTTTTGATTTATGCTCTTGAAACAAAAACTTTATTGCCTTCTACTTTTTCAATTTTAACTTTTTCGTTTTTTGGTATCACATCGCCTGATTTTGTAGGTAGTGCATTCCACTGGTCTGCGTACACTTTGATGACACCTGTGCCTTGAAGTTCATTGATCTCTTCAAAAACGGGAAAGGTGCGGCCGATCAATGAGTCCATTCCCGTTAAATTCTTTTTGCCCGCAAATTTGGGCTTTATAAATTTGACTGAAACATAAAATCCAAGAATGGCAAAGACTGTGAAAATAATAAGTTCTATTTCTAAGGCCACAAATGGGGCTGCAAGCGCGGTTAGCATAAATGCAATACCAATTGGGAATAAAAAAAATGTGGATAAAAAAGCTTCCGCTATGATAAGAGCTAAACCAATGGCAACGTACATTTGCCAGTTCATGACCAAGTCCATATTTTCTCCTTAGGATTTGATCATAATGATACAGACAGTTGGCTTTTTATTCTAATGTATAATTTTATTGGACCCTACGTCATATTTTTTGAAACTTTATGTGGTCTTCAATGTTAATGTTCATGAGTGTTTAATTTAAAAACCAATAAAAGGAGAATTTTATGACTCAAATTAAGGCAGTAAGTTTAGGATTTTTAGCTAGTCTGTTTTTAACACTTGCTATGGGTGTCGGCACAGACGCTTTAGCGAAGCACCATGAAGGTCACGGCAAAGGTCCTTGTGCTGAATCTAAATGTGAAAAGGGTGATAAGTCTTGCTATGAAAAAAAGATGTCCTGTCACAAAGATGAATTTGGTAAGAAGTTAGTTGAAGCCAAATCCAAGGGTGTGACAGCTGACCAAAAAGCTAAATGGGTTGAAAAAATTGAAAAGATGGTGGCTCATAAAAAAGAACGAATCACTGAGATGCAAGCCAAAGTTGTTGATATGGAAAAAAACTTAAGTGAAGTTAAGGCGCTTAAAGTTAAATAATTGGACTACATTTAGCCAGCTGAATTGGATAATTAAGCTTAATAAGTAAGCTAATTTAGATTATCAATGATTTAAAAAAGGGATCTGGCTAAGGTTCCTTTTTTTACAACTGTATCACAATAATTTTAAGAGGATTAGTTCTCGACGACGTTCTTGCCTAAGTCTTACTCTATTAACAAATGCAAACAGAATCCCTAGGGTTGACACAAGATTGCTTTTCTTAGATAAAGTTCACTTATTCATTTAAGTTAATTCGGAGATTTATTAATGGCTAAAAAATCAAGTATCGTAAAGAACAAGCAAAAAATTGAAATGGTTTCCCGCTACCGTGCGAAGCGCTTGGAACTTAGAAAAATTCTTAAAAGTGCATCTGCAACTTATGAAGAAAAAGATGCGGCCCGCTCAAAAATGAATAAATTCCCAAGATATTCTATCGAAGTTCGTGTGTCTAACCGTTGTGAATTAACAGGTCGTCCGCGTGGCTACTTAAGAAAATTCGGTTTATCTAGAATCGCTTTCAGAGATCTTGCCAGCCGTGGACAGTGCCCTGGTGTTACAAAAGCTAGCTGGTAGATATTTAAAACAATAAATTTTGAACCAGTTTATTAAATTGAGCTGGAATAAGTAAAAAAGGAACCTTTTGGGTTCCTTTTTTTTTGGTTTATTTACATTAGATTTGAGTTTTTTAGTGATAAAAATTCAAACCTCTAAACATGATTGATGTCCATTTTTTATGTATTCGTAAATTAATTTCATAAATTGTTAATTTAGTAACTAATTACAGAGTGATTAGGTAGATTTTTTTATGGTGTTTGATTTAGTGAAGGAACCAAAAAAATGTGCATGTTAAAGTCTTTTTATTCTAGGCATATTCTTGGAATTACTTTCGTATTAATTACTTCTGTCAGTTTTTCAAAGGCAGATCAAATCGTAAGTTCTGTTTTTGAGTTATATCCCAATCCATATCAACTAATTAATTTTAGCATTAATAATAAGGCTAAATATGAAACTCAAATTCAGAACAATCTTTTGAACTATCTAAGTAATAATTGCGATTTGGTTAAAAATAAAAAAAAGAAAGTAAGATTTTGTGACAATTATCAAACTCTTCAGTTGATTAAGTCTTACAAGGAAAAAATTGATAAATTAGTTGAAGATCAGTCTTTAGTTTATGGTGAAAATATATATATTTTGTCTTCATTGATGGCCTCAAATTTTGAAATGGATTTTTTGTTGTCTCAAGATCAAGTGTCGGAAGAAGTTAAACTTGTGATTAATTATCTAAAAGTTCGTAATCAACTTGCAAATAAGCTGATGACAATGACTAACAATTTTTTTGACATCCACCCTGGTATTAATATTTATGGTCAGTCCACGGTTGTCCCTGTCTATTATTCAATAACCACGAGCGTAAGTGTTCTTGAAACTTTAACCCGTTATCTTCAAGTAGCTGATTGTCTTCCAGGGCAGAAATTATGTAATTATTATTTATATTCTTTGTTTGAAGACTATAAAAAAGCAGTAGATGTTTATATAAAAAATGTCTTAGATCCAGCGGATCAAATGTTGGCTTTTATTTTGAATGCAGATCACGGTAATTTTAGTCTGTATGAAGAAAGAGTTTGGATGAAAGATATCAGTAACTCGTTAGATAATAACGATTATAGTTATTTTCTAGATAAAATGCTAACCTCGGCCGGTCATGTTGATGACAGTGAAAATAAATTTAAGTCAAATTATGTTCAGCTATATCAATTTAAAAAGATATTAAATTCTGATTTTAGCAAAATTCAAGAAAAAGCTCAAAAGTGGAAATTAAATTCAGGCGAACTTGATGAAATCATATTGATTTCTGATCAACAGAATATTCCATATAGAAAAGAGCTTTTAATTTTAATGACTCAAGAAATTAACCAACACAAAAAAATAATCGTAGATCAAATAATGCAACTAGATGAAGAGGTTCAAGATGCTAACTTTTAGAAAATTAATATATTTTCTGTTTTTGATTCATGCTGTTGTGGCTTGTGATAGCAAAAGTAATAAATCAGTAAAAGGTAATAGTGGCGCAAACACTGCAAACATTAAACCTGTTCAAGCGAAACTAAATTACAACAAATTAGAGCTTCCTAAGTATGATCTTAAAATTGAAGTGATTTATAAAATCGATGAAGAAAATGCTATTTACGAAGAATGGGTTAAAATAAATCATAAGAAAACTGAAAAAATAACTAATTTTAAATTTAATTTTTCTAAAGAAAATTATCAGTCTTTTAAATCAAATGAGTCTAATTATTATTCAACATTTGAATCAGATAAAAGAGCGGTTCAGCTTACTGAAGATCAAATAATTAGTTTGAATGGGCGTTTTAATAATGAAATTTCGGCAGATACTTTTTCTGATTTAATAAGAGCTTTTAAGTCTGAAAGTAAGGATCCAGATTCAATCAAGACCTATGACAATTCTTGCCAAAATGACTGGAAAAATCAACGTCAGATGATTATTGATTATTATAATGTTGGCTTCCAACAATGTTATTATTCAAAATATAGTGAACTAGCTAGAGAAGACGCGAGATTGTTTTTAAATAGCAATAGATATTTATCTTATCGCCGTTTATTTGGCCTGGATTTAGTATATCCACAGATAGCAACGTATTCAGAAATCAATGCCGATGATGATAAGTTTTTGGCATTAGGTACAGCTTACTCGCCAAGATCTTATTTCGTTAGAAGTGACTTAAATAAAATAATGGGTGAAGAGTGTAAGGGGCAGTTTATTAATAAAAACACGTCCGATTTAAGCCAAAATAGAAATTTATTTATGGGTGGTCAAAAAGATCCTGTGTTTATCGATGCTCATTATTTTCTAAGAGCATGCGGACGACAATATGAAGTGTCGAAGCCTATTATTGGCTCGGAAATTATAAGCTTATATCCAAATACAAGTCAGTTTTTTAAAGAATGGTTGGCTCAGTTTGTTTCAACTAGTTTTAATATTGAGAACATTGATAAAAGAGTTTCTAGCGATTTAGATATCCAAATCGAAAGATATAATTTTTTGTTAGAAAAATATAATGAAAGCCTTCCAAAAGAAATTTATGAACATTGGAAAAAAATCCAGATTAAAGAATTTGATATTCAGTTTGATGCATATTTGCCTGTTGGGACTTATGATAATGCGTTTGATGATTTTAATTCTTTAAAAAGTATTATTTCAAACGCTAAATCAAGATCTAGATTTTTTGGTGATAAAATAGATTTATATTTATTAGAAGACGAGCAGGCTGTTCGTAATTTAGAAAAATATATTTTATTAGTAGATATTTTTAAAAAATAAAATTTTTAATTTAAAAGGATAAAAAATTTATGAAATTTATTTTATTAACATTAACTCTTGTTTGGCTTGAGTCTAGTCATGCACAAATTTCAGTAGATCATAATTGGTCCTTTGATCGAAAAACTTGGATTAGATACGATTATTCATCCGGTGGTTTTGTAGGGATTGGACGTAAACGAGAAATTTTTGATGTAACAACTAATTGGCGAGCTCCATTGAAATATTCTTTAGTTGGTGATGGCGAAAATTCAATTATTGTTGGTACTGTAGGCAGCTCGGCAAACACAAGTGAATTGATTTTTGGCGAAGATTGTTATTATCCTGATGATCTTAAAAATTTAAAATGTTTATTTCTTCCAAAAATTAAATATAATTTATCTTATTTGGTTCGAATGGACGTTTCCATTTCTGATCGAACTAAATATCTAACATTAGCTAATTCAGTAACGACAAATAGATCTTCAGAAGTAGCTACTAAAATAAATGGAAATTCAGTGGTAATAAATGTTAATGATTATTTGTATTCTGATCGTCAAGGTGTTCGATACATGAAGTTTCATACAGATAAAATCCATGGAAATGTAAAAATTAATGTCCCGCTGGATAATAAATTTATTAGTTTCCAAAAAAAAATAAAAATGGATGGTATTTTTAATCCAAATTTAAGTCCTGAGAATTTAATTAAAGTAGAGGGTTCAAATTTTAAATCTGCTGTTGATATAAATACTAGAGATAAATGGGAAACAGTTTGGACGCTTCCTGGTCAAACCAACTACATTCAAGTTCAAATTGGTGATCCGGCTACAAATAATGGTTTAGGATTAGGTACAGAAAATGATCGATGGCATAATATCGGTATTTTTGAATTGGAATTTGCGAAAATGTACGAACTTCTGGATTCAGAAACAATTAAAAAAAATTTTGGCTTAAATCAATTTACAAAAGAAAATTTAAACGAAACAAGTGAGCAAATTTTAAATTTTGAGAATGTGTTGTCAAATTCAAACGAAATTCTATTTTTTAGAAATGAACTATTAGGATTGGTGAGTACTGATTTTTATAAGAACGCAGTTCTTGCTAATTACTCATTAAGCGATGTTGGAAAAATTCTAGACTCTTTAAGCCAGATACTTATTAGACTCTGTTAAAGAAGACTTGGGCCATCGTATGGTTTTATTGGGGGCCCAAGGCAGGTAGGAAAAACTACTCTTGCTCTACAAGTTGCCAAAAGTGATTCAAAGCCATACTCAGGTTATGTTTCTTGGGATGATGTTGAGGCGAGATCAAAGTTGCTGAAAGGGCAAATACCTTTAAAAACCAAGCTCATAATTTTTGATGAAATTCATAAATACAGAAAATGGCGAAGTTTAGTTAAAGCTATTTATGATTTGAATAAACATGAACATCAATTTATTGTGACAGGTTCGGCTAGACTCGATCACTTTAAAAAAGGTGGTGACTCACTTTTTGGATGTTACCATCACTATCGTTTACACCCTTTTACTCTGTCAGAAATTTCTAAAGAACCCACGAAAGAAGACTTTGACCTGCTTTTTAAATTGAGTGGTTTCCCTGAACCTTTGTTCTCTTCATCCCATAGATCTTATAAAAGATGGCATTTAGAAAGAATTGAAAGAGTAGTTTACACAGACATTAATGATCTGGAAAATATTAAAGATATTGTTGGTATGCCATTGATTCGTGCGGTAAAAAAAGAGCAAAAATTATATTTTTGGGACTGGGCTCAAGTTTAAGATGAGGGTGCTCGTTTTGAAAACTTAGTGGCTTCGCATCTTTTAAAATATTGTCATTTTATTGAAGATACGGATGGTGAAAAAATGGAGCTTCGCTTTTTGCGTGATCGTGATTTGCGAGAAATTGATTTCGTTGTTCTCAAAAACAAAAAACCAATTTTTGCTGTTGAATGTAAGAGTGGAGAAAGAAATTTATCAAAACACATTCAATACTTTAAACTAAGAACTAACATACCTGAATTTTATCAAGTTCACCGTGGACAAACAGATTTTGGTAACGCCAAAACAACCGGGCGATGTTTGCCTTTTTGGACGTTTTGTACAGAAAAGTTAGCCAGCCACTAACTGATCCATCACCTAAAGAATGGGACGCGATTTATTGTTTCAGACTTTGGGTAAGTTTATTCTAGGTTTTCCAACAGGAATGAACTTAAATTATTAATAGGCACTTGCGTGCAGTTGTCTGAAATTTCTTTTTGTTTACCGCCAAAAGTGCAGGCTACAGACATGATTTTTGTATTTTTAAAATCTTGTTGAAATAAGCTTGATGGAAAAAAAGATTTTGCAGATTGAATTGCAACTTGAGCATCGATGACGATAATTTTATTCGCAGATTGAATAACAAAATCGTATTCCTCTTGTTCTTTAGATCGCCAAAAATAAATATTCCATGATTTGCGATTGTGATCGCGCGTTTTAAGTATTTCGATATAAACCAGGTTTTCAAATAAGTGGCCAAAGCTAGGTCCCTTCATCATGAGTAAAATATCTGTATGGCCCTGCAAGCGTGCAGCTAAACCCGTATCTAAAAAGTAAAACTTTGGTGTTTTAATAAGTCTTTTATTTAAATTAGAATGGTAGGGTTTTAGTAGTTCTGCTAAACCTGATCTTTCTAAATTTGAAACCCAAGATTTAAGAGTTACACCTGAAACGCCAGCCTCACGGCCAAGACTGTCGAAATTTAAGAGTTCGCCAACTCGTGCGGCAAGTAAACCCATGGTTAACTGAAATTTTTCAATCTCACGAACACCGGATGCCAGTGCTACATCTTTATCTAAAACTGTTCTTATGTAATCATTAAGATACTTTACTGCGCTAAGATTTTCATTTGTTAACAGCTCAGGCCATCCGCCCTTAAACACCTGTTCTTCAACAGAAATATTAAGGCTTTCTGTTTCTGATAAAGAAAGATTATGTAATCTAAAAAAAGTGGCTCTTCCGCCAAGACTCTCTTTGATTTTTTCATCCAAAAGTATTTGATGCGATCCTGTGATTCTGAAAATAGGTTCTTTGATTTTTGTTTTAAGTCTAAGCTGATCCACGCTCATTTTAATTTGAGAAAATAAATTAGGAGCATATTGAGCCTCATCAATAATTACTGGTATTGGGTTTTGCTTAAGGAATAGCGCTGGGTCATTTTGGGCGGTTTGACGATTTTGTAAATCATCTAGTGTGGCAGAGCTCCATTTAGGACTTAGCAAATGAAGCAAAGTGCTTTTGCCGCATTGTCTAGGACCCCAGACAATTTGCACAGGTAGGCTACCTGAATCTGTTAAAAAATAAGATAAATCTCTTTTAATCCACATACTTGTCGATAATAAAGTACTACTTTAGATTGGTCAATAAATTAAATTGAAAAATAGGCTTATTTGAATCTGTTAAAGAAGACTTGGGCTGTTGTATGGTTTTATTGGAGGTCCAATTTTTATTGCGACAGCTTAGCTCTGTGGATGATATTTACAGTTTTAAATAAGTTCATGTTTTTGTTTTTACTAATGTCATTGGGCCACTGAAAGTCACTAGCTGATCCATCACCTAAAGAATGAGACGCAATTTTACGGCCTGTTGACCTGCCTGTAGACCTTAGGTAAGCGCGCTCTTCGGCAGCTTTAGACGGCATGTATTTGCTAGGGTCGAAGCTTCGTCCACCATTTGGATTGGATGGATCTTGAAGCCCATTAGAGTCTAAACTTGCACCAGTAGGGGAATAGCCAGTTTTAGAGCTCGCGCCGCCGAAACTGCCTCCGCCACCACCGCCAGAAGATTTGTTACTAAAAAGTGTTTTATCTTTTTTGCCAAAAAGTCTGCTAAATAAACTTGGTTTATCTGCATTAGTGCCACCACTTCCGCTTGAGCCTGAACCACTTAATCCTGCTCCAGCGCCGCCTTGGGCTCCAGCGTTTGGATTGGAGCCATTGTTTGAAGGCAAGCCACCTGCTTGGGGTTGAAAGCCTCTGGCTGGTGGGTTGTTAAAACCAGTTGCAGTTTTTTGTTTCGTTAAACTGTAATCATAAGATTCAGTAGGGTAGCTACCGCCGTTATTGGTTCTGGCGCTTGATCCGTAGCGTGAACTTCCGTAATTATTACTATATGAGCTTGAGTCACCAAAAGCGCCGCCAGTGGCTTTACCTAACATCGAACTCAGACCCGATAATGCGCCGGCAAATCCGCCGCCTGCTCCAGCTGCACCTTGTGGGGCGGCGCCAGTGTTGGTTGTATTCACGTTAACTGTAGGTGATCCACCGTAAGCTGAGTCTTGGGCTGAGGACATGACTTCTTCTGCGGAGGCTCCGCCGCCACCTGCACTTCGTGACGTTGCATCTGCTGTCGGGGTTGCTCCAGCGGCCGCTCTTTGTGCGGCCTCTGCACGTTCAATTCCGGCAAGAGCTCGTGCTTCTAAGTGGTCGGGTGATGCGCCATCTTTTGTTGGTTGGCAGCCGAATACAGCATCACATGTTTCGTTTTGATTGGTGAAGGTTTCTCTCAGTGGCTGTAGTGATTTTATAATATTTTGTATGTCTGAAATTGAATCATCAGCGAAAGAGTTTGCGCCATTAACAGCTTCGAATGCTGTACCCCCAACTCTTGAAGTGGCATTAAAACTTGATTCAAAGTTTCTTCTTTGAGATTCAATTTTTGGGGCGTCTAAATCACCATTCATTTGTACAAGAGCAGTTGCTTCAGCGCGTCCAGCTTCTACGCCAGCTTTTTCAACAACTATCTGTTCTGGACCTACTAAACTTATTTCATTTAGCACTGTTCTTTCACCATTCGAAGCCACTGTTGGTGGTACGCAAACAGCAGCAACATCTTTATATGAACTTTCACAATTAGTGTTAAGTTTGTGAAGTTCTTTTTCTTGTTCTAATACAAAATTTTTTGCGGCCTCAATTTCTTTTTGTAACTCCTCTAAGTTAACTAGGATTTCGGTTACAGTTGCTCCACGTTCTTTAGCATTTCTTGCAATAGAAGAGACATCAGAAAATTGAACCATTTTATTTTTTATTTCTTGATTTATGCTTTCAATGTTTAGTATAATGCTATTAAATAAACTAGAATTACATTGACCATTAAAATTGTTAACTTGGATTTGGCAAGTATTAGATTGGTTTGCAACAGCAGATTGAGAAGCTGATATGAACAGCAGCATCGCTTTATCTTCGGCTTTATTAATTGCTAGTCGTACTTCTTCTGTTGTACAAGAATTTTGGCCATCGGTGCATCCTGCTGAATTTGTAACAAATGTGGTTTGATCCGCAAATACATTTATAAATAATAAGATTAGCATTTTCATATTACTTTATCGGTACATAGCTATTCCAATTATAGACTAAAGTGCCTTATTGTATTGATTTGAGATATTTGGTTTGAAGTGTTGCAATTTAGTTATGCTAATTGATCAATAAGTTTTATATTGAATCTTCTGAGTTATAAATTATGTTTCTGTTGATTGATGGGTGATTAATGAGTTGATTTGATTTAAAATGTATTGAGACGAAAGCCCTCTGTTCCAATCCTTAAAATTTCTTGGTGTCTCATGTTCACCATCACTGCTCAACGAACTACTATTTTCACTATTTATAGATTCAAACATAATTTCATTATTTTGCATTATGCCGAAAATTGACGAGCTTGATCCAACGTCGGTGTCACAAGTATGGTATGCAATTGATGAAGAAGTTCTTGTTTCACACTTTTGATAAGACGAAGATTTACCACCGTTTTGTTGAGTATATCTTGAATCAAAACCAATAATATAACCATCTCTAATTTGACTTGAGGGAGGTGCGAATTGAAAAAACCCACGAGGAGTTCCGTCAATCGAAAGTCCTTGGGATGTACTATTTGAAGGATCTAAATTTAGAATCATCCAGTCATCTTCGATTGAAATTCTATTTCGTGAGGAATATCCACCAAATCTTGGGTCAGGTACAGCTGCAACTGTTTGGCGAATTGGACTATTTTCTGAAGGTATCTGCCGAGTTGGATCCATATAAGATGCATTAGGATAATAGACTGCATTTGTTAAATCACTGAGGTCACAATTATTTCTAAGTTTTCCGGAAGAAGCTTCAGTTACTTCATGTGCAGAGGTTACTATAGAGTCCTTTCCTTCTATTTGTACTAAGAATGCGTTTCCACTTAAAGGTTGGTTGGTTGCTGGATTTATACAATTCGGCCAAACAACTAAACCAGTTTTATTCCCAGCCACAAGAATCGCATTTTCTTCGGCGGTTAATGTTTCGCCGTTAGCCTTTCGACGTCTTAATGCATTTAAACTTTGTCTGTCGTTATCATCATTCAAGTAAGCCGCATTAAACAATCTCTCTGTTCCACTTTGGACGCTTTGGATTTGAGCCAAATTCTGCATCAGTGAAGACTGTGAGGAACGAGAAGCGCAGTCGGCACAAATTGTACCTTCAGTTGCTGCAGCTCTTGTTCGTGGAGATAAGTTGATTTGAGGTAAACGAGTCACAGCAGCTGATGAGATCTGTGAAATCACATTCGTGATTAAAAAAACTGTAAGTAGTGTGAAAGACAATTTTTTTAAGTTTGAAGCCTGCTGTTTCATAATAAGATGGTCCTCATTAAAAAATTAGTTATATATGAAAACATACAATAATTGTGCCTAAAGATGAGGTCTATAAATATCTGAAATAATTGAAGTATTTACAGGTATTTCATTCTAGTACGATGATATTTTGTACGACATGTTGGAAAGCTAACATCTTGCAATAAATTGCAAGAATGTAATTTTTTAGCGATTTTGGCCGCCTATAATTTTTCATTGAATTTGGCAGTAAAAATTTGTCAATAATTTGTAAGCGAACTTAATGGCTATCATTTTATATAAAAGCCATTAAGTGATTAGAGAAAACAGTTCTTTGTTATTAAGACTCTAATATTGTCAATTTAAAGATAGACTTTAAATTGACAATATTAGGGTTATTATGTATTTTTATATTTGAGCTCATTTACTGATGTTGCGTGAGGACGAGGTGATTGTAATTATGATAGATAGATTGATCAGTAATCAAATTGAAAAAGCACTATTGCAATATCGTTGTGTCACATTAGTTGGTCCAAGGCAGTCAGGCAAAACGACTTTAAGTCAAATTCTTGGAAAAAATGACTATCTATATTTTAATTTCGAAAATCCAGAAACAAGGGAAATATTTAAAAATGACCCCAACGGATTTTTTAGTAGAATAAAAAAATCTGTGATCTTCGATGAAGTTCAAAAAATCCCTGAGATTTTATCTTATCTGCAGATCATTTTAGACGATAACAACGA
Source organism: Bdellovibrionales bacterium (assembly GCA_043764155.1). Taxonomy (GTDB): domain Bacteria; phylum Bdellovibrionota; class Bdellovibrionia; order Bdellovibrionales; family UBA1609; genus JAMLIO01. The sequence goes on along the minus strand of JAYUKW010000017.1, from coordinate 97,498 downwards.
CACCAGACGCTTTATATTAACGGGGTCTAATAATTTGCAATTATCAGATCAAGTTTCACAGTCATTAGCTGGAAGGACACGAATTTTTGATATTATGCCACTTAGCTTCAGTGAATTAAATAAAGATTTTATTGATTATTCTTTTGATGATTTTATTTTAAGTGGTGGGTATCCAAGAATATTTCAACAAAAACTTAAACCAAATGAGTGGTTGCAGGACTATTATCGCACATACATTGAAAAAGATGTTCGACAGACATTAAATATAAAAGATTTAGACCAGTTTTCTAGATTTGTAAGACTGTGTGCGGGACGATGTGGGCAAATACTGTCAATGTCATCATTGTCTACAGACGTCGGCGTAAGTGTTCCGACAATTAAGCATTGGTTGAGCGTGCTTCAAGCCAGTTATTGTTGCTTTCAGCTTAAGCCATATTTTAATAATTTTAATAAACGATTAACCAAAGCCTCAAAGCTGTATTTTTACGACACGGGACTGCTTTGTTACTTAATGCAAATAAGTTCACAAGAGCAATTGCAAATACATCCTCAGGTGGGCTTAATTTATGAAAATGCAGTGATTGTTGAAATTATGAAATGCTATTATCAAAAAGGTCTTATTCCGCCAGTGTACTTTTGGCGTGACCAGCACGGTCATGAGATTGACCTCCTTATCGCAGGAAGTGGAAAGATTAATCCCATTGAAATTAAATACAGTCAGACCTTTAATAGTAGCTTGTTAGCCTCATTAGAGTGGTTTTCTAAGGTTGCTAAAACAAATGACGGACTGCTTTTATATAGAGGAAAAAATAGTCTCCAAATAAAAAATATTAAAGTAGAAAACTTAGAGGCACTGCTTCGAGATTATGGTTCGGATATTGTCGATTTATTTAGTTAATTCTATTTGTAGAAACAATAATTAATCAAATCTGAAGCCAATTCATTCGGCAGTAATTAATTACTATGATTGTCCTGCAGTTCTGATTTTATATCTGAATCATCGCTTACTGAATATATTATCAGTTCTTCCAATCGCCAGAAAACACCCAAGTATTTATGATAGGTAACTTAAAAATATTTGAACGCTATTCCCCTCGTTTATTGGGGGCTGTAAAGCCACGTCTCTCGAAAAATAGATGCATCTAAAAGCCTGCAAATAGTTTTTTTTAATCATGAATTTTAACTAGCTAGTCCATTGACTTAAAAGCGCAACGTCCATAAAACTTCAGAATGAAAAATTCGATAAATTACCTTTTAGTATTTTTTTTGTTTCAAGCGTCGTGCGTATCAAAGCCCTTCGGTCGAGACTTTGATCCAAAATCTAAAGTGCAGACGGTCCAAGTGGCCCCGCGACTTTACGTCTATGCGCAAGAAGATCAGGCTTTAAATTCGACGTTAACTAAAGCGCTTGCGGACATGAACAAGGACTGGGACAAGGAGCTTTCGCGTTCTAGAATGTACGCCAATGTACACCTTACCGCCTTCATTGCTCAATTGGCGTCCTTAGCTTTGTGCTTTAGCACTGATGATAAGGATAAAAGCGATGGCTATAATAAAGACGCTTTAGCTTGGTGCGGAGCAAGTATCGGATTTGGTTTGATTTCTATACCCTTTGCCTTCAAATATTATAAGTTGAAACACAAAGTGATTACCGAATACAATTCGAGGTATTAAAGATCTAGCTTTTCAGACTCGAGGGATGATTTACCAGATTTCGGTAATGCTTAGAAAGCTCGGGGTCTATTCCATGAACCCAATCAACTGGTCTACTGTAAGGATTTGTTGGGTCTTTATAATATTCTAATAAAGTGGTGTAAGACTTACGAATGCACTCTTCTGAAATTATAGGATCGTAAGACTTTTCGTTTCTTATGATCTCAACAATTTTATTAGTTAAGTAAACAGTGCGCAGCAATGGCGCAAACGAGCTTACTGCATTTCCTTTATCGTCTAATGCAGTTCCGACAACAGAATCAAATCTGTTTAATCTGTTAAGCGCATATAGATATTTTTCTGTGATCGCTTTATTAGCATCAAGACTGGAAATCGATTGATCCACTAATTTTATTAAAAATTTTTCTAACCAAATTTTATGAATTTCAAACATAGGTCGGTCCTAAAAGTCGCCCTCTGTGTAGAGGTAAATTGCATCCAATGACGGTTCAGCAATCATTAATGATTTTAAAACTTCATCGAGCATTTTAAAGTTTAACATTTGCTCTAAAGTCTCGATATCGTTGTTCAAGATAGTAAAGCAAAGTTCTTTCGAAGTTGAATCTAAACGTTTAAGAGCTAAATCCTCTTGTCTTTTATCAAAATCAAAGTGCTTGAACCGATCGTAAACCGTCATCAAAGAATTCAAGAGGAACATTTCGTAATCCATTGATTTATCGTCAGAACCCTTTTCTTTGAGCATATAAATGGCACCGCCAACATAACTCACTAAATTTGCAGCTTCACGGTAACTATTAACTTTTAATTTATCCAATCTGCTTTTGTGGCCACCCAAAAAACTTAAATATTTATCTTTGATAGCACGTATATTATTTAAAGAATCTCGCTCACTCATACTTTTGATTCCCAAATATATGAAGAGATAGCCCCTTTCCTTTTTTAAAGTCTGGAGTGGAAAAGGCAAGAACACCACTAAAGTTTTTCTTGAAAGCCAAAGCATCTATGGATTGAGGAAGCAGATAAACATTAAGTGTACTTTTTGGTACTACTAGTTGCTCAGGGTGAATTCGTAATTTAGTAAGTACATCTGGAACTAAATCAACATACGCGCAGAGTGGTGGTCTTTTTTGAGATAGGTTATTTGAGCAGTTAAAATCTAGAATTTTTACTAGGGCATCCTCATACTTTATTAAATTCGAAGCTTGATCTGCACTTACTTTTAAAAACAATTTGTATGGGTTAGGAAATAGCTCATAAGTCGTTGTTATTTCAGACGCCTGCAAAGGAGCAAATGATTTTATGCATAGTGCAAGTAAAAGTGCAGCCACTCTGGTGAGATGTTTTGCTTTTTTTAAGCTGAAATGAAAAGACATGTGATTTTCCCTAATTCGAAATGAGTTAGTATTAAGATTACACAAACATACTCGCATTTAAGACTCTAGCCTTTAAATTAAGCATGAAAATAATACTTAAATTTGATTTTGATCATCTTATTTAGCTTTATCTTTATTAAATAATTTTTCCTGAATCCTAGAAGAAATTCGGATCTGAATTCTAAATAAATGTTGGAATTATTACTTGATGGTTTAGTTCTTAGACAGTTTTAATCCGGATATTTAAATCAACTCCAATAAAAATAGACCGGAGCAGGGAACACTTGTTGCAGTTTTTTTACAGATAAACATTAACCAGGACGTTCTATGATCAAATATTCTTTTCTTTCGTTGTCATTACTTTTCATCATCTCGTGTGGAAACAGCAATAGATCAAATTTTGAATCCTCCGAGCTTGCTCGTAATATTTCGGACAAAGTATGGTGCTTGAACGATTCTTTTTCATCATATTTGGAGGATGATCTCAACGAAGAATTCCCACTTACTGATACTTTCGAATTTAGATCAAATGGAGAAGTCATTTATACTTCCCTTTACAAACACTCTAATGAAATTAATCAGGTCGTAACTGGAAGTTGGTTTGCACAGGGTAATGAGCTTACCCTGACCGGGAATGGTGAAACGGACGCACTTTCTGCGAGCTCAGACGGCAGTCAGTTAGAAATCTATTACACGCAGCCAAGTTCAGAGATCATTGCCGAGGTATACTTCGATTGTACTCAATAATTTAATTACCAAGCCAATATCTAAAGCTCTAACTGAAGGACCTTATAATGTCTTAGAGGTCATGTTCCTTGAAAAATATCACGCTTTGAATTTATATCATCAAAAACAAAAAAAAGATGATAAAGCAGCTAAAGGCATCCTATATAAATAAGTCACAAAAGTTGTACGATCAAGTTCTGTTCACTCAGTTTAATAATTTAATGATGACTGTTTTTTAATATTCGTACTTCGTTTTTAGTCCCAGCAAATTCAAAAAATAATTTCATTTGAAAAATCAAAACTAAATAGACGATGAAATTAAAAAAGGTGAAGACTTAAATATTATGGCTTTTCATGTGGGAAATGGTGAGATCAACACGGACATGAAATTGAAATAATTATTGAGGGAAGTGGTAAAATTCATCCTATCGAAATCAAATAAAAGCATACGTTTAATTCAAGCTAATTAGCTTTTTTGACTTGGTTTTCAACCCTTATTAAAACTTTAGATGGGCTATTACTTTTCAGAGGGGATAATAGCCTTATTATAAAAAACATAAAAATTGAGAATCTTGAAAAGCTTGTTAAGGCCCATAATCCAAATGTAATAAATGGGTTCGAATAGATTAGCATTGAATGGTTAATGAATCTGCCTTGTGATTAGCGCAGATAAATATCAATTTCTTACTAATTGCAGTTGTCTCTATCAAAATAACTGTGACACCATTTTCTGCTTCTTATTATTTCCAAATAGCCACTTTGTTCTAAAATTTCTATTCCATTGCGTTTGATCTTATGCAAAGAAACTTGGTCTGCCGCTATGCAAACTTTCTTATTTTGTTTACGAAGCCCCGCCCAATCTTTCGTAAATTTTTTGCAATAAGATGGATCTCGCCAACTCCTGGTGAAATAAAAGTGAGCAGGCTTTATCGAGTAGATGTTTAAGCTCAATGAGCACACATTATTATATTTACTGCCGGGCCAGCGTACTCTTTCGTAATCGGCTGATACTTGAATAAGGTTGGCTTTAAAACATGTGTATTGACCCTTATATTCATCGGCGTCTTTATCTGCAAAAACGTTTAAAGATACGAACAGAATAAGTAATATAAAATTCATTTTGTTTCCATTCCCATTAATTCAAAAATTTCGCTTAGTTTTATTCTAACAGCTTTTGATTTTGGTGTTTTACTTCTTAGCATTCCCTTATAATCCATTAGTACTTCTAACCATGAGGGTTCTCTTTTAAGAGCACCTTTTGCAGTTTCTCTTTTTCTAAATAGATGTCTTACGCCCAAAGCAATATTTCTATTGGGATCCGACAGCTCTTCGTACTCTAAATCTATAAAATGATCTCTATACTCCCCAAGTTTATAATCTTTTGCCCACCGTGAGGCCTGCTCTGTCATTTGCATAAGTCCTATTGCAGGTCCTGTTGGTGCAGGATTAAATGCCTTAACTTCTGGATCAAAAGTTGATTCTGTTGCTATTAAAGCTTTGACATGATTTGGGTGCAAAGGGTTTTTTAATTGAAAGATATTATTCCAATAAGCTGTCCATCCGGAAATAAGATCATCATACTTGTTTTGTCTTTCAAGACTTACCAGAGGTAGTTTTAAATTTTTTTTTGAAACTTTAACTTTTGGATTTAAAAATAAATCCATAATAGAAATAAGATCCATCTCATCGCCTTTTAATAAATCTTTCTTTGAAGGATTTTTTCGACAATGCCCATCATGATCTGTTAGTTTTCCTGTCTTTAGATATTTAGAATGCCTTCTAACCCAATGCTCACCTAAGGGACAGACTCGCCATGGACTTCTGATTTCATAATTTTCTGTGTCAAGAAATGGAATTTTATAAACTTTTGATTCGGTTAAAATATCGCCAATAGCCTTGGTCCACCAAATAAAGTCCCATTCAACTCCAGTTTCATTTTGAATTTTCTTTTGTAGTGATTTAAGTTTCGTTGCGCTGATTCTTTTTTTAGTTTTGAAGGGAATTTTATGTTCAAATTCAGATTTAACTTTACTTTTCTTTAGGAAATAAAATTTAATGTTATCGTCTTTAACAAAAAGGCTTTCAAGTAATTTTTCAATCTGTTTTTTTTCTTCTTTACTAGCCATAACTATAATATTATTTCAAATTTAATCTATTGTCAGCATCAACTGTCTGCAATGACTTCAACTTTAATTGTTGCACAGAGCTGATAGTCAATTCTTAAATTGATATGAATAGTTTAATTTCATTTCATTTCAAGAACTCCAAAGTGATATTAAAAATCTGATATTTAAACATGACTTTACAAATGCAAAGATTTTTTAAAATTCTATTCGCTTTCTAGCAAACTACGTAACATCCACGCTGTTTTTTCATGAAGCTGAATACGTTGGGTTAACAAGTCCGCAGTCGCTTCATCATGGGCTTCGTCAGCCACAGGAAAAATACTTCTAGCAGTCTTAATCACAGACTCTTGGGCTTTAACTAAATCTTTAATCATATCCTGTGCACTGACAGCACCGACGGCTTCTTTGATGCTGCTTAGTTTTGAAAATTCAGTGTAAGACCCAGGCGCTTTTTCACCTAAAGAACGAATCCGTTCAGCAATCAAATCAACGGCCAATGCTAATTCTGTGTATTGAGTTTCAAACATTAAATGCAAGGTTTGAAACATCGGGCCGGTTACATTCCAGTGGTAGTTATGGGTTTTTAAATACAGCGTATAAGAATCAGCTAACAAATGAGCTAATCCATCTGCAATGTTTTTTCTTTTTGATTCTTCAATTCCAATATCTATTTTCATTTTTTGTATCCTTTTTTAACTTGTTGTTTTTTAAGAAAATTTTAATTCTGTTTAATTTAATTATTTATTTATTTATTCACTCACTCAACCAACCAATCACTAATCCTATTGCAGGTTTAGTATTTTTTGGTCTTATTTTTTGCCAGATAACTAAGCAAGTCTAATAAAATAGATGGTAACATAGTTATTTGCCCGTATTGCCTTCGGACTTAACAAATTACAGTTTTTGGTATTAATGTTAATTTCAAACCAGTTTTGGATTTCGTGCTTGATTAATTTTTGTGTCTCTAAATTATATTTGATTTCAAGATTCATTTAAATTGTTGAAGTTGGTTTACCGTTTGTAAAATGAAACCAGTACAAATTAAGATTTTTTATAGGGAGTTCTTTGTTAAAATATGTCGTTTACTTCCCATTTTTTATTTGCCCCAGAATTTTAAAAAGATTCATATCTTGGTTCATCACCGTGCTTTGGTTTTATATCATCAAAAACAGAAAAAAAATGATGATGAAACAACTAAAAGCGTCTTATCCCAATAAATCAAAAAAGTGGTATGACCAAGTTTTATTCACTTCGTTTAATAATTTAATGATGACGATCTTCGAATACTCGTATTTTGTTTTCAGTCCACGCAAAGTTAAAAAATACTGTCACTTAAAAAATCAAAAATACTTAGACGACGAACTTAAAAAAGGCGAAGGTCTTTATATTATGGCTTTTCATATGGGTAATGGTGAAATTGCATTATTTAGAACTTGCCTTGAAGGCTATAAATTAAATTTAATTGCAAAGCTGATTAGTAATCCAATAATTCAACAGCTGATTTTTAAAACCAGAGAGCTTTCTGGACTAAAACATATTGCGCCTAAAAATTCCTTAGATGAAATTTTAAAGGCCATGAATAAAAATGAAGTTGTGGTTTTTGTTCAGGATCAATACACGGGGCCCCCTAGAGGACTGCCCACGACTTTTATTCATCAACCGGCTTACACGAACTGTTCGCTTGCGACGTTCGTACAAAAAAAAGGTCGAAGGGTCATACCCGCCAATGTCTACAGAGAAAATGACAGAGTCATCGTGGATTTTCATCCTCCAATAATCTTTGAAGAAGGAATGACTGTTCAGTCTTACACCCAAAAATGTAATGACTGGATGACGGCTAGGGTCGATGAGCGTCCAGAAATGTGGATGTGGATTCACGCAAGATGGAAAAAACAACCCGCAGCTTTATAGATAGTAACAGTAGTTTTATATTCGTAACCCATTAAGTTTAAAACTTAAACTTAATATAATTAAGAAACTTATTTCTTTTTAAATAAAGCTTCTGCTTGGGCCAACAAATCCACTTTTTTTTGATCAACCGTCGCAACACCAAAGGTATTTTGTTTTATAGAAAAAAACTCACAATAATTCGCTTTTTGTTTTTCTAAAATCCGATCGGCCATTGTTTCTTTGCACTCGTTATAAATCTTAGGATCATAGTGTTGGCACTGCACACAGCTGTGTAAATCATGCCCGCATTCAGAACAGTCCTGACGAAAGCCAACCTTGTCTTCAATCGAAAGTTCTTTTTTACAAGCAAAACAAATGATCTTCATATCTTCCTACCCAAAATGTCTCTGACCCTTTTTTCTGTCTAGATTGCGTTATTTATTTAAAGGTTTTGTTTGTGAATAAAATATTAAAGATATTAGAATTAAATGAGCTCGTTGGCGTGAAGCTTTGCATTTTACTGCAAAGCCAATGACAAGGCTTGCCTCACTTAATTCTAATATCTTTAATATTTTATTCACAAACAAAACCTTTAAATAAATAACGCAATCTAGACAGAAAAAAGGGTCAGAGACATTTTGTTATTTAAATTGAGTGGGTTTTTTTTCTAAATTATGGGTGGCGGATATTTTTCGGATGGTGCCGGTTTTAGAACGCATAACTATGGATTCCGTTAGGGCTTTGCCGCCGGCAATGAATCGGACACCGTGAAGTAGGGGGCCTGGGGTCACGCCAGTCGCTACGAACATAACGTCGCCTTTGGCTAGATCTTCAATAGTTAGGGCTTTGTTGAAATCAACGACACCCATTTTTTTGGCCCGGGCTTTTTCATCTTCGTTTCTAAACATTAATCGACCTTGAAAATCACCGTCTAAACATTTCATCGCGGCAGCCGTAATCACACCTTCCGGTGCGCCGCCAGTGCCCATCAAAATATCAATGCCGGAATCTTCCCAAGCCGTGGCCAGAGCGGCCGACACGTCACCGTCATCGATAAGACTAATGCGGACATTCAAGTCCCTTAAGGTTTTAATTAAAACTTCGTGGCGGGGTCTGTTTAACACAACAGCCGTTAACTCATGAATTTCTTTTCCTAAGGCTTTGGAAACAGCAGTGATATTTTCTTCAACAGACGCATTAATATTGATGACGCCTTTAGCTTTAGGACCGACGGCAATCTTATCCATGTAGGTGTCAGGAGCGTGCAAAAAATTTCCACGTTCCGCCACAGCAATCACACTGATCGCGCCAGGTGCGCCGTAAGCACAGAGGTTTGTGCCTTCAAGGGGATCAAGAGCGATATCAATTTGGGGTGAGTTTTTATCCCCACATCCCACTTTTTCGCCAATATAAAGCATCGGAGCTTCGTCTCGTTCGCCTTCTCCAATAACGACAACACCTTGTACAGCGACGTCATCAAAGGCGCGTCTCATGGCATCAACAGCGGCTTGGTCGGCTGCATCTTTTTGGCCTAAGCCCATAAATTTTGAACTGTTTAAAGCAGCAGCTTCTGTGATTCTTACAAATTCGAGGGCCAGGTTTCTGTCCATTGTCCTTTCTCCGTGTATTCAGTGATCCCAACAGGGGGTTTTATAACTTTCATATTTTTGTCTACACCAATGTGAAGAGTATGGCCAGTGGCACACAATTGATCTTGAATATACATCCCATAGTAGAATCTGAACTTTGATTTATCTAAGTAGATTTTTAAATAAACCCTGACTAATTCACCTAAAGGACAGGGCTTTTTATAAGACACAAAGCTTTCCAAGACGGCCAAAGTGTAATCCACTTTGGGCGAGTGATATTTTTCAACATCCATTTTTTTAAGCCATGCCATTCGGCTTTCCTCCATCCACTTAAGATGGTTGGCATGATGAGCAATACCCATAATGTCAGTTTCATGAAACTGGACAAATTTTTCGTAATAAAAATCATTAACTGGGGTTTGTATTTTCAAAATTTGAACTCCTGAAGAAATAAGCATCATGATTTAGGATTAGAAAAGGATTAACCTAGGAATTAAAACATGTCAGCCTTTGTATCATATTTTAAATCATCCTTTTATCGCAGCTTAAGTCTGTATTTTGCTGTATGCACTTTAGATCTTTTTATTTGAGTCAAACGCACAAGGACATTTCTTTGATAGGGTGATTTTTATTAAATCCTAGATACTATTAATTTATGTTTTATTTAATTTCCTTTCTTACTTTGATTCGAATTATAGGGGCTCCGCTTCTTTTATTGCCATGGTGGAGTGACACCGAAGGCGTCTGGATTTTCATTAGCTTATATTTTGGTTTTTTAAGTTTAACCGATTATTTCGATGGGATGCTAGCCAGAAAATACAATATGGTTTCAAACTTTGGAAAGTTTCTAGATCCAATCGGGGACAAGGTAGTTGTTCTATTTGGTTTAGTGGTTTTAACAATTTCAAAGGATTTGAACCCAGGATTCTTATTAATTTTTATGACTCGCGATTTTGTTATCGGGGGCTTAAGATCTTTTGCCGCCGCGGAAGGTGTAATTATCTCTGCTCGTGCCTTAGGTAAATCCAAAGCGGCCTTTCAAATGGTTGCTATTCCTTTAATGCTATTTCCAGAAAATTTAATTCCACTTCCGGTATCTACATTTTATATTGGCTTGGTTGTTTTGATGATCAGTCTGGTTTTAAGTATTGTCTCTGCCTTTGATTACTTCTTGGGTTTCAAGGGCCACTGGCTTCAAAAGAAATAACTTAAAGCTTGTTTAGACCGCGAGATTTATAAAAAGAATAACACGTAAGTAGAATAAATATTAATGTTTAAATAAAGCTAATGATTTATATGTAAATCAATGGCTTAATTAACTTGTGGACTCATCACTTAAAGCTATTTCAGCAATCATGATAGAAATTTTAGATCCTCATGTGGAATTTATATTTTTAATGGGATCTGCGGGAACTGATAAATTCCATGACAAAAGTGATGTTGATATTGGTGTTTTTTGGAAGCCATCGACTGATGAAAAAAACAAACAAATTTGTGCCCGAAATCTTGAAGACAAATTTGGTCGTGAGGTAGATTTGGTGTCATTAAATAAGATTGATGTTATTTTTGGACGACAAGTTTTAGAAACGGGACGTTTAATTTTAAATCACTCTCCAGGTATTTTGCTGGATTGGAAAATGAATATATTGTCAGCCTATCCCGACTTCAAAGTTTCTAGAAAAATCATTGAGGATAACATTTTGAATAGGAAAAAATATGTCTGAAATGGATATAGTTCTGTCGAAGTTAAATATTATTAAAAATTGCTTGATGGCGATAGAAAAAGCGACGTCTAAAGAAAAAGACCCAGATTTTTTACTTTCTATTTATGAACTGAACTTACAGCGAGCCATCCAGGCCAGTATTGATTTAGCAAATGTAGCCATTGCCAAAGAAGGTTTAGGTTTACCTAACACTTATAGACAGTCCTTCGAGATCTTAAATAAACATCAAGTGATTAACGATGAGCTAGCAGATAAAATGAAATCTATGGTTGGATTCAGAAATATTTCTGTTCATGACTACGGTAAGATTAATCCTGAGATTGTTCATTCTATCGTAAACGAAAATCTTGGAGACTTCGAGCTTTTTTATACAATAATATTAAACCGCGCTAAATTATGGAAAGAGATCTAACTGAGATCAAAACGAATTAAATAAATCTAATTCGTATGAAGAGCATTTTGCTTTAGTTTTTTTTTAGGTTTCAAAATGTTAGTCGTTAGAAAAAAAAAGTAAGCTCGCCAAATTTTGAATAGCTAAAGTAAGTTAAACTAAACTAATTTAATTAATTAAATTATATTTTAAAGACTTAAATCTTAGTTGTCTGATGGAAACGGATTTGTGAATTTATAAAAAAACTTTTGACACGATTCATTTGTGCAGGAATTCAGTCGGTTAACGTAATCGACGTAGATTTCAGGATTATGAACATAGCGGTTGTCCATGTTAACAGGACCTCCGTAATCATGCTCCATTCCCATGTTATGACCTAATTCATGTAAAAAAATCTTAGCCGTGTTGTGTATATCCTGCGGAGTTCCGTTTTTATCTCTAGATCTTAAAGCAAATATGGGTTCAAAGGTGTACCTAAGATTAAAAGCTTTTCCCGCAGCATCATTAGTATTAGGATTTGAAACTACAGCTGTTATTTTTGTAAAATTTGTTAGTGTAGCAATTCTTTGTCCATTAATTTCGTGCCCAGTTAAATTTCCTTGTGTTCGTTCTTCATAAGCCGTTGAATTTCTGACATTTTCATATTTCTCTAATACAAAAACTATTTCTCCTTTCAAAAAGGAAGTCATTTTATTCATCATGTCTTCAGTGTATGGCTTATTCCAGTATTCATTTCCGGTGCCATCGTTTTTTCTTAAAACATATAAATGTACATTTGCTCTTGGGGCATTTCTCTTAACACAAAATCCAACAGATGTGTTGGCTACATAACTAGTTGTGCAAGACTTAATTTTGCATTCACTCCAAATCCCGTTTTCAAATTTTTTAAAACCAACTCCGTTAAGAATACTGCATTCTCTTTCTTCATGAACACATTCGTTAGCCAATTCTACAAACCCGTTGTTGCAGGTGTTAATATTACAACGCCCAAATCCAGTTCCGCTATTTATTTGAGTGCCTCTGCCGTTTTGGACAGTGCAGGCTCTGGATATGATCACAAACTGACAAGTGTTAACGTCACGCTCGTACCCAGTGTTACAAGTTTTAACACGGCAAGGTGAAAACCCTAAGCCCGAATTCACTTGTTCGCCTGTGCCGTTCGCTATGGTACATACTCTTTTGATGGAAATAAACTCACACATATTATTTTCTAATCTGTAACCGGCGTTACATGATTGAGCCAAGCAGCTTCCAAATCCAGCTCCGTTGTTTGTCTGCAATCCTGTTCCATGAGCTATGGTGCAAGCTCTTGAAATTTGAGTGAAAATACATGTGTTGTTTTCAATATGATAACCGACATTACAAGTTTTAGGTCGGCAAGGGCCAAATCCAGAGCCAGAATTAGTCTGTGTTCCTGTTCCATTGGCAATAGTGCAAGCACGACTAATGCTTTTAAAAACGCATTTATTATCAATTTCTTCATAACCTGAATTACAAGTTTTAACCTGACATGGGCTAAATCCAGATCCACTATCAGTCTGTTCGCCAGTTCCATTTAATATAGAACAAGATTTTTTTACGACAGAAGGAAGGCAGAACTTGTTTCTGATCCCAAAACCTGAATCACAAAGTGTTGGTAAGCATTCTCCGAATCCAAAACCGGAATTTATTCGTTCGCCTCTTCCGTTTGAAATTGGACAGAACTCTTTAATGACTTTAAATGAACATGTATTGTTGATTCTTTCATAACCTAATTCACAACTTTGAATTACACATGGGCCCCATTCCCCAGTTTCAATTTTAACTTGAAGTCCTACACCATTTGCAACTTCACAAGATTGTGTTTCTTCTTCGGGATGTGGGTGGATACAAGTTCCATCTTGTTTTATCCCGTAAGGGCATATCCCATTCAAATCATCAATAATTTCAAATTCAACATCGCTTGAACTAAATCCCTGATAAGTGTCACAGTTTTGGAAGGGTAAAATAAATAAAATTAAAAAAAACAGCGAAAAAAATCTTTTAGTAATTTTAGTTAGATAGATTCTATTCATACTTAAATTATCGGATTTTTTTAGATTATTTTGAAAAAATCTTTAAAAATTAAAAAATTTTAGTGAAAATAATAGTAACTGTTGCAATAAAACAAAAAAAATCTCAATTTAAGACACTTTAAACTAATTCAAGTGAATGAAGAAATTAAGTGGCACCATTTAGTTATTCGACGAAGGAGTCTTTGTTTTTTGTGCGCTCCCATCTAGATAGAAGTAAATATAAAGACGGGACGACAAATAAAGTGAAGATTGTTGAAACTAAGCTTCCGCCTGCGATGGTTAAGCCCATTGGGGTTCGAGTCTCTTGCCCAATACTGTTTCCAAAAATCAAGGGGATAGCAGCAGCAATCGTTGCGACCGAAGTCATAATGATTGGACGAAGTCTAACGGGACAAGCTTCAAGTAATGCCTTACGGATATCATCAGCGTTAGATTTAAAATTCGAGACCTGGTTCGACAGAAGATTCTTTTCACGAACACGGTTTGTAAATTCAACCAGCATGATAGAATTTTTTTTTGCGATCCCCATCAGTACAATCAGTCCAATAAAACTAAACATATTTAAAGACACATCCCAAATCCATAAAACTAATAAGGCCCCTGTTAAACTAAATGGCAAAGCCGCTAAAATTGAAATTGGATGAATGAAAGAATTAAACTGAATGGCCAAAACCATATACGCCACCATGATTCCAATTAAAAGAGCCATCATCAAACTTTGAAAACTTTCATTTAATCCAGCAGACGTTCCTTCAAGTGAAAATCCATAACCAGAAGGTAAAATTTCACGAGCGATTTTTTCAGCACGATCTAAGGCTGACGATTGTCCGACGTTTTCACTTAAATTTCCGTACACTCCGATCGATCTTTGACGGTTAAGTCTATTAATAGACTGATACGTTTTTTGATCTTCAAAAGTAACAATTTTATTCAACGGCACATTTAAACCAAAATCATTTCTAACTGAAATTTCTGAAATATCTTTTGATGATCTTAAGTTTTCATCTAACAGTTTAACTCTAATATCATAGCGTCGCCCCCCGGTTGTGATTTGATTTTGTCTTACTCCAGCTACTGCCGACGTTAAAGCACCTGCAACAGTGGCAACAGAAACTCCATTGTCAGCCATTTTTTGCCGATCAGGTTTAATTAATAACTCAGGAAGTCCAAGCTTAAAGTCAGTGTCCATATCCACAGCCACTTTTTCATCTTCAAGTTTTTTAATTATCTCTAATGACATTTTATTTAGTAAATTTAAGTCGGGCCCAGTTAAATTAAATGAAATAGGATTTAATCGTCCAGACGTTAACCCGCGTGACGATACGTCTCTGAAAGTAAAACGAACATCTTTGACCATTTTTAAGTCTTCACGAAATAACTCCATAATTTCTAGATGAGTTACTTTTCTGTCTTCCCTGGGAATTAAATTTATAGGACTAAAAATTTGATTCACTCCGCTTACACCAGGCCCGCCGCCAATGGACATAAAAAATCCTGAAGCGTAAGGACTCTTTTTTAAAATTTTTTCAATTTCCAAAGACTTTTGATAGCTAGCTTCGATAGAAGAACCTGTTGGTAATTGCGCCATCATTAAAATAAAGTTTTGATCTTGGGCGGGGACAAATTCTTTTTTTAATCCTTTAACTAAAAACATCGAAAGACCAAAAAGAATTAAAGATCCCAAAACTACGGTCTTAGAATATCTTAAAGTAAACCTTAGCCAATTTTGATAGGTGGCATTTATTTTATCAAATTTGTGATCCAACCAAAGTTCAAATTTAGAAATTTTTTGAGAGGACTGTAAAAATACCGAAGCTCGCATTGGTGTTACAGTCACGGCCTCAACCAGAGACAGCAGCACTGCCACTGACATTGTCACACCAAATTGAAAAAAGAATTTCCCAATGACTCCAGACATAAAAATGACAGGTAAAAATACGGCCATCACAGCTAATGTGGATGCGACCGCAGCTGGTAAAATTTCTACAGACCCATCGTAAGCAGCTTGGGCTGCGTTTTTTCCCATTCGTGAATGTCGAACAATATTTTCTAGCAACATAATCGCATCATCGACCACAATCGAAATAGATAAGGTCAGGGCCAAAAGCGAAAAAATATTTAGTGTGAAGCCAGCAAAATAAATAACTAAAAATGTACCAATGATAGACGTCGGAATCGAAAATAAAATATTAATTGCAGAACTTAAACTTCCTAAAAAAAGAAAGCAGATAATAATAGTAATGATGGATGCAAAAAATAATTTCTCTTGGGTTGTTTTCACAACAGCACTTGTGGCTGTCGTGAAGTCGGCATTGATTTGAATTTTATAATCTTTGGGAATGGTTTCTTTTAAGTCCTTCACTTTTTGATGAACGGCTTTTGCAAGTGAAACTTCGTTGCCTCCGCGTTGTTTACGAACTGAAATTGAAACCGCGTCTCTTCCGTTAACTAAAGCTGTTCGTCTTAAATCACTTAAGCCATCTTCAACTTGGGCTACGTCACCAATTGTAAAGTTATTGTCCTGAATGACCTGCCCACCGCGTTTTAAAATTCTTAGTTTTGAAACTTGATCTGGGGTCGTGGCTTCACCAAGCCATCTGACTCTGAATTCTGTTTTACCATCTGAGTACTGACCCGCCGCTGATTCTAAATGTTGGTTTTGTAGGGCATCGACAATATCGGTGATGGATAGTTCATATTTATTTAACTTTTTTAAGTCAGGCCATATTCTCAAATTTCTAAGGCTGTAACCTTGAATTGAAACCTCACCAATGCCCGGAATAAATCGAAATTGATCTAAAAGAAATGTATCTGTCCAAACTAAAATTTCTCTTAAATCTTTTTTTGAGGACTCGCTAGATGAAACTCCAATAAAAATAATAGGCTGCTCTTCTGGATTTACTTTTCTAACAACAGGTGGGTCCACTTGAATTGGATATCTTACCGCACTTAATGCTGTTTGCACTTCTTGTAATGCCACATCAATATTTCTGGAAATATTAAAAGTTAGGTTTATAGATCCCCGGCCTAATTGCACCGATGATTTCATTTCTTGAATGCCTTCCACTGAAAGTAAGCTCTGTTCCATCGGGTCAATTAATTCGGCTTCCACCACTTCTGGGGCTGCCCCTTCATAATCAATGCTGATGTTAATAACTGGAAAGTCGATGTTGGGAAGCTGGCTTATTCCTAGACGACCAAAGGATATTCCGCCAAAAATAATTAAAGCGGACATTAAAATCCAAGCGAACACAGGTCGATTGATGGACAGGGCTACTAGTTTTTTCATAATATATTTTCACTTCCTGTAAATAAACGCGCTTGGCTTTCTAATTTTCTTAGATTGGACATGAATTGAAATTTTCTAATTTCTGCTTGAGCGGCTTCGACTTCAAAAGTGACTAATTGAAATACTGTGGACCTACCAAGTTTATAAAGGCGTCGTTCTTCTTCAACTTTTTGTTTTTGAAATTGAGCCAATCGGTGGGCTTCAGAAACTTGATTTTTTAATACATCAAGTCTTCGATTTAAATCTTGCCATTCTAATTTTACACTTCTGAACAAAGAATCTGCATTTAATCGATCAGCTTGTGCGGCGAGGGTCGCTGCTTTTTCTTGTTCGTCGGTGATTGAACGATCAAGATAGACTTTGATTAAAACTCCGAATCTTATGCCAGAATGTCTACTGTCACCGGCTCTGTTCCATGCATCATCAAAGGACTGTGCAATTCCGTTTTGACCATAGGAGGCGTAGGCGCTGACATCGGGCTTAAGGCTTTCACGAACTTTTTTAACTTCAACTTCGGCTTGCTGAGCAAGATACGTCGATGAAGCTGTGTCTAATCTTTTTGGGGTCTCTAAGCTTCCTTGGGAAACAAGTAAGCTTTCAACTGGTCTAATGACTTCCAGTTCACTAAGTTCCGGCAAAATTATTTGATCAGCTTTTAAAGGTAAAATCTGTCGTATTTTATTTTTCAACGTTTCAATTTGATTTCGAACCGAAACTAAATCAAGCTCACCGCTACTAACCAAAGCTTCGGCCTGTAAAAGATCTGATTTTTCTGCGGCTGACTTTCTGATCCTGTCTTTTGTCCAAGATCTTAATCTTTGGCTAATTTCAATATTTTTGAGTCTAACTTGTTCTTCTTTTAAAGCTAAAGATAGATCCCAGTAGGTGCCTTCAAGATCTAAAATTAAAAGTTGTCTTTCATAAATTAGATTAGCTTTACGACTTAAAAGTTCCGCTCGCTCGCCTTGGTGTCGATATCGAGTTGAACGTCCAAAAGCATCTTTCCAAAGTGATTGAGTTAGGCGGACTTCCCAGTCTGCTGTGTTTCTGATACCAAAGGTGTCAATCTTTGAACGATCATGTCCTGAAGTTAAACTTAGTTTTGAACCCGTTGCAAAAGGCTTTTCATAAATCAAATCAATGAACCTAGATCTAGAGCGTCTAGCAAAAGTCACCGCATCTTGGTCATTATTAAAGTTCTCAGCTTGAAATGTGAATAGACCAGATAAAGCAATATCTCTGGATTTAATTTCTGCTTCTAAAGATTTTAAATTTTTATCAACAGCTTTCAAGCTTTCAGATTCACTAAAGGCTTGATTCAACCAGCTTTGCAAATTTTTTGTCTGCAAAATCTGCGCTGAAAAAATCGGCTCTGTTAAATTTTGTGCAACTAAATTTTCATCAGCCTGATCTTTAGGAACTAAAGTTTTCGCGATTGAAGTTGAAATAAATGAAACTAAAATTAAAGCTGAAAAAAGAAAATAAATGTTTTTTCGCATTTAGTATTTAAGACTTAAAAAAATAATTTGGCGACTAAAAAAAGAATTATTTCGCCTTATGTCTTATAAAAATTTTAAATGATAATAATTTAATAATAAATATCATTTTTTTAATTTTTTACTTGAAATTAAAAATCAAAAATTCCTTTGATTTTTAATTCTGAAATTCAGGGTTTAACTTTTCGCCTTCCCAGCGGGAAACAACAGTCGTAGCTACACAATTACCTAATAAATTTACGGTGGTTCTGGCCATATCCATGAACTCGTCCACACCCATAATTAAAACTACACCTTCAAGTGGTAATCCAAAAGCAACTAATGTGGCGCTTAACACAACCATTGAGGCCCGGGGCACCGCTGCAACACCTTTGGTCGTTAACATCAGCATCAGCATCATCGTGATTTGAGTCGAAATAGAAAGCTCAACTTGTGCCGCTTGAGAAATAAAAACTGAAGCAATCGCAAGATATAAAGTCGATCCATCTAAATTAAAACTATATCCAAGTGGCAACACGAAGCTTGCAATCCTGTTGGGGACGCCCATTTTTTCTAATGATTGTAATGCCCCAGGATAAGCGGACTCACTAGATGTAGTAGCAAATGCTAAAGCTAAGCTAGGCCGAAGCTCACGAAAAAATGCACCGATTTTAACTTTTGCAAGCATTAGCCCCGGAATTAAAACTAAAATTACAAAAACAATCAGGGCTAAATAAAGTGTGCCCACCATTTTTGCCATTGGAACTAAAACCATTAACCCGTGCTCTGCGACAGATCCTGCCATCGCAGCACCCACACCGATGGGTGCTAAAGACATAATCACTTCTGTAAATTTGAACATGACTGCATTAAGACCTTCACAGAACTTTAAAACAGGAGCGCCCTTCTCGCCAGAAAGAAGAACGGCAATTCCAAAGATGACAGAAAATAAAACAATTTGAAGGACATCGCCTTTAAAAACAGCTTCAGTAAAACTAGTGGGCAGCAAATGCTCTACAAAACCACCAAATGAAAGTTTGTTTTGAGCGGCTTCAACCAAAGACGGATCCACACTTTGCCCCATTGAAAGCCCATCGCCAGGCCTTAACCAATTTACAAAAAATAAACCAATAATAAGGGCTAGGGTGGTCGCAATTTCAAACCATACAATGGCTTTAAATCCAGTTCTTCCAAGGCCACCCAAACCCCCAGAAGAATTAATACCGACAACAATACTGGCAAAGATTAAAGGGGCGATAATACATTTAACCCCATTTAAAAAAACGGTTCTGAAAGGTTTAATTGTATGGGCTACTTCTGGAGCGTAGATTCCAATCAAAAGACCCAAGGCCAAAGAAATAAAGATCCACGTCGTTAACTTGATTGATTTTATTTTTTTCCACATAGATGAGGACTTTCGCAGATTTAAGTATTAAGGGCAAACCACTTGTTGACAGAATAAATACCAATCAGCATATTAAAAAATAATTTCTTATGCGGGAATAGCTCAGTTGATAGAGCGTCGCCTTGCCAAGGCGAAGGTCGCGGGTTTGAGTCCCGTTTCCCGCTCCAATTGGCTCCCATTCTGTGGTCTGAAGTTTGCTAAGATTAAGGATAAATGAACGCTACAAAATCAATCATTCTATATTTTGCTTCACTGGCGACAATTTTTGTCTTTAGTAAAGTCACGTTTGCCAATGATTCGTGCAGAATATTTTTACAGCCTAAGGCTGAATTTGAAACTGACTATAAATACAGATCATTTGAAGGCCCCAGAGAAAACAACATCAGAAATAGATTAAGTATAGATGACAAATCCAATCGATTGTTTTTAAGAGGCCTTATGTCAGAGGCCTTGGTCCCAATTTTTAATAAAGTGGGTCAAATTCGTAATGTTCGTCTTGCTGAAGTCTCAGAATGGTTGGTTCAATATAAAGCTTTGGCGACTTATCAAATGGTTCATAAAATTTTACCCAAAGAAAATTATGTAAGCTTATCATTTAAAGACTTAGCTATTTTTTTTGATAAAACTTTTGGATACAGGATGGAATTTTTTGGCTTCTGGTCAGACAGAGAAGTCAGAGAATTTGAAGTTGGGCTTGATTTGGATCAGGCTTATTTTATGCGGTTGTTGGCTACAAGTTATTTTTTTATTGTCAGCAAGATGAATGAACCTCAAATTAGGGGCGCTTTTGAAAACGCTTTTAATGAAGGGAATTTTCTTTTTGAATCCCATTCTTTCACTCAAACAAGTTTTGCTTATATGATGGATTTTGTATTTATATCGTACATGCAATCTATAACTTTACTTAACGTCAGACCTGAAAATCCAAAATATTTAGATATGTCAGATTCTGATTGGTTAAAGCAACTGCTGTTGCCCCAAGAGGGTGAGAAAATGAGTTTAGTTGAAAAGCTGTCTCTGATTCTTAGACCTGCGGTCTTGGGAAGCGTGGGTTTAAGCTTTTCAGGTATGACACAACCTTTGGTTGAAAAAGATGGAAAGCTTGTTTTTAGTCCTAATTTACGTGAAGTTTTTAGAGTATCAAATTTAAACTGGCAAGAAGAATCCGCGACATCTAAGTTGTCCCACGAAACAGGATTAGGTTGTCCAGCTGCCTTTTGCCCCCCTGGCTCAGCCCAATCTTCACTGTCCATTTTTAATGAAGTATTGGTTCACGTTTTTGATCATATCGATGAAATTGGTATTACTTCTGAAAATGTTTATAACCCAAATCTAGAATCAGTTTATAAAAAGGGCGATCAATTAACCCAATCCTTAAAATATGAAAATCAGCCTTAATCAGACTTCTAATTAATTGTTATGGCCAAATAGTCCAGTGACCGAGGTCTAGAATTGACCCTTATCTAATCTGCCAACAAACTTAAAGTTGTATACCTTTCAGGCTTTTAAGGGGATTTCATGTCGTTTAAAAATATAAAAAAATCAGTGCATTTGTTTTTAGTTTTTCTGATTTCGCTAAATCTAACTTTACCTGCTGCCCAAGCGAATATAGTTGGTAATCCGACACAAAATTTTAATCCAACTTACAGTGGAACAAATTTTATATCTGTTCATTCTTCACAGACCATTAAAAAAAGACATTTAAATTTAGGACTTTTCTTTGATTATGCGTCCGATACATTGCCGATTTACTCAACTCTTCCAAATACTAGTTTGGGAGATAAGCTTTTCATGTCTCATTTGGGAATGGGTTACGGTCTAACTGACAATTGGGATTTAGGACTTTCTATTCCTGCGCTTATGGGCCAAGACGTTAGCAACACAATCTTAAGAGGCCAGTACGCCGACAGTGGCCTTTTAGAAATTCGTGCGATTTCAAAATATAGAATTACAAAATTTGAAGACGGCGGTGGTTTTGCAGTTATTGGATCTATGGGTTTTAACCGCACAGGTAATCTGCCGTATGTCGGTGATAGCCCAGGGCCTACATTTAATTTAGAAATGGCCTTAGATAAAAACTTTGGCGCTTGGCTTTGGGGTGTGAACTTAGGCTACAGAATGATGAATAGTGGAAATCAGATCAGTGGGTTCACTGTTTTTGAACCACTTGGGAACTCGTTTTTATTTTCAGTCGCCGGTCGCTATTCAATCAATGAAACATGGTCCGCTATGGGTGAGGTTTGGGCCGCCATGGCTGATGCTGATACGAAAAACACTGATCGGGATGAAAATTCATATGAGTTTTTATTAGGCGGTCGATATCATAAAGAACTTCAAAATAAAGATGCATTTAATTTAAATATTGGCTTAACTCGTGAAATTAATCACGGCATATCGACACCGTCTTTACGTTTATTTGCTGGGGTCAATTATACATTTGCTTCACTTTTTGGAAAATCAAAATCATCGGCGTCGACAACTTCGTCTGGAATCGAAAAACCTTTAGTTGTTGAAAAAAATATTTCAGAAGTGAAAGAAGAAATTCCTGAGCAGGAAGAAGAGTCCAACTACAACGAAGGTTATCGTCAAGGTTACATGGCGGGACACGGAATGGGTCCCCACGCAGGACTTGGTCCTCAGCATGGGGATTCTTTAGATGGGGGTTTGGATTTTCCAGAAGGATTTTATGATGGATACATAGATGGAAGTGGTCCATACCCTGGGGACAAAAATCGACAAATGTGGCCGAAGTGTTACAGAACTGGATTTCAAGGTAAACTTGGAACTGGTCCAGGCAAAGGTAAAAATGCGGAATTTGGATCGAGCTTAACTAAAGACGAAGATTGTCCAGATGGTTTTAGAACCGGTTGGAATGATGCGCCTGGGGCAGATGACAAGATTAATGACGATACCAATGCCGACTCCTTTTATAATCCTGGATATCGTGAAGGGTATAAAGCCGGATATGGTATTGGTCCACATGCTGGTCTTGGACCAGATCATGGCCAGACTATGGATGGGGGCTGGGAGTTTCCGGAAGGATTTTACGATGGCTATATAGACGCGTCTGGACCATTCCCAGGCGATCCCGATCGCAGACTTTATGCTCAAGGGTACAGAACTGGTTTTCAAGGTAAATTAGGTGCCGGACCCGGCAAAGACACCAATCAAAATTTTGGACCAAAAATAAATTCTAAACCTGATTACCCGGGCGGGTATGAACATGGATGGATTGATGCTCCGGATTCAAATGATGAAGTGACAGCCCCTGTGGATGTGAATGTCACGGACAATGACAATGCTAACGTAAACTATGATTCTGATATTCAAACCATTGTGATTGATACAGATGAAGATGTGTTGGCTAATCGTCGTCCTGAAGAAGAAGAAAAGCTACAGGTCCAAAACATCACGTTCAATACGAATTCGTCAGTGATTACGAAGACTTCCGACAAAGTGTTACAAAACGTGTTGAAGTATTTAAAGAAGCACGAATTTAAAACTTTAGAGATTTGGGGACACACTGATGCTAGAGGTGCCGCCCTTTATAATGAAAAACTAAGTCTAGATCGAGCAAATTCTGTTTATAATTTTTTGGTTCAAAACGGCATCGATGGTCAAAAGATTAAATTTGATGGTTGGGGTGAAAGAAAACCCGTAGCACCGAATTTATCTGCTGAAGAATTAAGAAAAAACCGTCGAGTTGAATTTATCATTAGAAGATAAAACTGTTAAATTAAACTCTGCTTGAATTTATACCACCCTAAAGGTGGTATTTTTTTTCAAATATTTTCGAGGTGATTTTTACAACTTAATAATCATCGGTCATGAATTGAATTCTAGTAATTTAAGAGTTATTTTTAATTTTAACTAAAAGGAAATGGCATGGCATCAGCAAAAACCACAGAAATATTTAATTTTTCAGCTCAACAGATTTTTGATGTGATTAAAGATTTTGAAAGTTATTCGGATTTTTTAAGTGAAGTGACTGAATCTAAAATTGTTGAGGATTTAGGTCCTAATAAAAAAATTGTGAAACTGACTGTATCTATGATTAAAGATTTTTCTTACCAAATTGTTACCACTTTGGATGACTCAAATGATAAAGCTCAATCAATTAAATGGGTGTTTCATAGTGGGGATGTTTTTAAATCCAATTCTGGATCATGGATATTAAAATCCATTTCAGAAAATCAAACTCAAGTGACCTATGAAGTGGAAGCCGACTTCAAAATCTTTGTTCCGTCTATGATTGCTAAAAAAATGATTTCTGTCAGTCTTCCAAAGATGATGCAAACTTATAAAGATCGAATTCAACAGATAAATTCAACATCAAGTTCAGCCGCAAGTTCAACAGTAAGTACAAAATTAAAAAAGAAGTGAGATGATTTTAACTCCATTTGAGCACAAATTTTTACGATCCCATCAAAATCATTTTTCCAAGGAAGTTAGAAAAAAGTTTCTCTTAAGTATTTCTGGTGGTTTGGATTCGTCAGTCTTGCTTTATCTTTTTAATAAATTTAGAAATCAAATGAATTGTGATTTTCGAGTTCTTTATGTTCATCATGGGCTATCCAGTGATCAAAAAATTAATGAGTTTAGATTAAGTTCATTAAATTGTGTAAAATCCTTCTGTGAAATAAATGAATTAGAATTTTTGACTAACGATTTTAGCAAGTATTTAACTGACGATTTTGCCATTGATTTCAATAACGATTTAGAAGATGATTCTGATCAAAATCAAAAATTTAATTTGGGGAATGATTTGGCAGAAATTCCTTCTGATTTTCAGCCCATAAAAGAATTGAAATCAGAGAGTGATTTAAGATCTTTTCGTTATGAAAAAATAAATGAGTTTAAATCGAGTGATGAAATTTTAGTCCTTGCTCATCACTTAGATGATCTTTTGGAATCTCAACTGATGGATTTACTTCGTGGTTCCAGATTTGAGAACTGGAATGACTCTAAAGAGTTTTCAAATAAAAATTTTAGACCTTTGGCCTATGTATGTAAAAATGAAATTTCGGATTACGCGACTCAAAATCAATTAAAATGGGTGGAAGATCCTACAAATTCAGATTCTGATAATTTAAGAAATTGGCTTCGAAATGGTTTTTTAAATGAGCTCAATTCAAAATACCCAGGCTTAAAAGAAAACTTAATGAAAAACTTAAGCCTTTTACATGATTTCCGTCCACTAAAAGACACAGTGGGTGAGTTAGAAGTCGGCATGGAAGAATGGATGACCTATTCGCAGGAAGAAAAAAAGCAATTTGTTATTAATTCAGCTCGAAGACTAGGATTAAAATCTATGACTCAGGGACAGATTTTAGATATCTTAAAAAAACTTGACCTAGGTCAAAATGTTATCAAATTTCATATTGGTCCGATATTTTGGACAAAAACAACCGATAGGTTATTAGCATACAGGAGATCCGATGAAGAATAGAGTTCCTAAAGGTGCGCAAAAGACTTTTGGTGTTTGGTTACTTTTGCTCGTCATGGTTGTTTTTTTCGTGCAGCAAATGTCCAATAAAACCAACACAGTGATGAAAGAGTTTTCATATCCAAGTTTTGTTGAAGCCTTAGAAAAAAAGCAAATTGAAGAGATCACTTTTTTCACTAAGACCCAAGAGATCGAAGGTGTGATTAAAAAAGAATTTCAAGACGAATACCAAAAAAACTTTGGTGGCACGAAATTTAAGATTGCGGGTAACATTGATAATTCCGGTTACGAAACTGTTAAACAAAACGGCATCATTCCGAAGTATAGCAACGAAGACAGTTCTAGAATCTTCACTTTATTGATGGGGCTTTTGCCTATTTTATTATTAGTTGGTGTTGCGATTTTCTTTGTTCGACAGCTTCAGTCCGGCGGAAGCAAAGCGTTTTCTTTTGGAAAAAGCAAAGCCAAGCTTTTGAATGAATCCAAGAAAAAAGTAACTTTTAAAGATGTTGCTGGCGTGGATGAAGCCAAAGAAGAGCTAGTCGAAATCGTGGAGTTCTTGAAAGAACCTAAGCGTTTCACAAAACTTGGTGGTCGAATTCCAAAAGGAGTTTTATTAGTTGGTCCTCCCGGAACAGGTAAAACTTTACTTGCAAGAGCTGTCGCCGGTGAAGCTGGCGTCCCGTTCTTTTCAATTTCTGGTTCTGACTTCGTAGAAATGTTTGTGGGTGTCGGAGCGTCTCGTGTTCGAGATATGTTTGAGCAAGGACGAAGAAATGCCCCTTGTATTATTTTTATCGACGAGATCGATGCTGTCGGACGTCACCGTGGGGCAGGAATGGGTGGTGGGCACGACGAGCGTGAACAGACCTTAAACCAACTCCTTGTTGAGATGGACGGATTTGAAGGGACAGAAGGGGTCATTATTATTGCAGCGACGAATCGTGCTGACGTTTTAGATCCTGCTTTGCTTAGACCAGGTCGATTTGATCGTCGCGTGATGGTGGGGCGTCCTGACTTAGACGGTCGTGTGCATATTTTAAATGTCCACGTTAGAAAAGTACCCTTATCTGAAGAAGTTAAAATCGAAACTATTGCTCGTGGAACCCCTGGTTTATCAGGGGCTGATTTGGAAAATTTAGTGAATGAAGCTGCATTGATCGCAGCTAAAAAACGTAAAAAAATGTTAGACATGGATGACTTCGAAGAGGCCAGAGATAAAGTGCTTATGGGTGCTGAACGAAAGTCTATGAGAATTTCAGATGAAGACCGTTTGTTGACCGCTTATCATGAAGCTGGTCACACTATTATCAACAAGTCTTTACCTGGATTAGATCCCATTCATAAAGTAACCATCATGCCACGTGGTATGGCTTTAGGTGTGACTCAAACTTTACCGGAAAAAGACCATTTAAATTATACAAAAAGCAAAGCTGAAAATTTGATTGTGTTTTTATTCGGCGGACGAGCGGCTGAAGAGATTGTTTTTAAAGACGTGACCACCGGGGCGAGCAACGACATCGAGCGCGCTACAGACATTGCAACCAAGATGGTGACGGAATGGGGCATGAGCACCAAGATCGGCCCATTATCTTATTCGAATTCAGACAGCCCTGTATTTGTTGGTATGCAAACCAATAAAGGGGTGCGGGAAGTTTCAGATGCCAAATCCCAAGAGATCGACACTGAGATCGCACGTATTATTTCAGAAAGCTACAAAAGTGCAGTCAACATTTTAACTGAAAAACGAGAAGCACTAGAGTCTTTAACTAAAGGTCTTATGGAATTTGAAACTGTAGACGGTTTAGAAGTGGATATGTTGATGCAAGGTGCAAGTTTAGAAGATGTTAGGCAAAAACGAATTGAGCGCGCTGGTAAAATTCAAACCGAAAGTGATCTTAAAAAAGAAGTTGTTGTCACAACAGCTCCACCAAAAAAACAAAATGGATCTGATGGATTAGGCGATCCTAATCCAATGGGAAGTCCTGCTTAATAACGTAAGGACTAAGGTTAAATTTTAAGGGGTAGATCTTGGGTTTTATTTTAGAATTTTTATTAACTTTAAAAGCCCAAATCCATCCCAAGGATATTTTTGATCTTATAATATTGTGGATCATGGTTTATCGAATCATGATTTTAACCGAAAAATCCGGAATTTCAAAAATCTTAGCTGGGGTTATTTTTTTAGCCCTATTGTTTATTTTTAGCACTCAACTGCAACTGATGTCGGTGCATTTTATTTTAGAGAACTTTTTTAGTAATTTGTTTTTAATTCTTGTAATTTTATTTCAAAATGAAATTCGTAAAGTCCTGATTGAAATTGGGTCTCCGATTTTTTCAACTACAATTTCTAGAGAAGAAGAAAATAGAATCGTAGAAGAAGTGTCTAAAGCCTTAAAAGAGCTTCACAGAAAGAATTGGGGCGCCATCATCGTTGTCGAAAAAGATATGAATGTGGACGCCTTTGTTGAAGAAGGTATTGTGATGAACGCCGACATTACGTCTGAATTGATATTAAGTTTGTTCGAGCCTAAAAGCCCAGTCCATGACGGTGCTATTTTAATTCGAAACGGTAAGCTTGAATCTGCGGGTAATTTTTTGCCTTTAAGTAAAAATCCATTGTTAGATAAAAATTTAGGAACTCGTCACCGCGCGGCTTTAGGTTTGTCGGAATTGGTAGATGCAAGAATTTTTATTGTCAGTGAAGAAAGAAAAAACATTGGATTAGTTGAATCTGGAATTTTAAAGGTTGTAGATTCAAGTGCTAATGTCAGACAAGTGCTGGTTGAATTTCTTGGATTCGGAGAAGACGCATGAGTTCACCTAAAAAATCTTTGAAAAATTTAACTTGGACTGAAAGATTTAAAGAGTTCTTTTCGGGTCTTGTATTCACAAATCCTAAACAAAAATGGTTTTCTTTAATAGTCGCCCTATTTGTTTGGGGTTTTGTCTTAGGACAAAAAGAAACAGTGATGGAAAAAGAAGTGTCTTTACAGTATCAATTAAAATCAAAAGTCGAAATGTTAGACTCTGTTAAAAAAGTAAAAGTAAAAGTTTCAGGTCCATCTTTGAGTTTAAGAAAATTTAATGAACAGACGAGCACCTTATTAATTGATGTATCTGAATATCCAGTAGGTGGTCTTTATTCCGTTGAATTATCAAAAGATGGATTAAATAATATCCCTTTAGGAGTTAAAGTCTTGTCTATTTCACCCAATAAGGTGCCAATTGTACTCAGGGCTAAGCCCGAGTGATTTTTTAAATAGTTTGTGGCGCAATAACTAAAACGACGTCTTATAAAAATTAAAAGGATATTTACGATGCCAACAAAATCTAGTTTAAAACCCAAAGGGACTGATAAAGAAGTAAAATCGACAGATTTAAATTCTGCAGGTCTAAATCATGAACCTATGTCTCAAAAAAGATTATTTGGAACCGATGGGGTCCGTGGCACCGCAGGGCAGTTTCCAATGACTCCTGACATTGTTCTTAAATTAGGTCAGGCCTTGGGTTACGTTTTAAGAAAAAAAGAAGAGATGCCTAAAGTGGTGATTGGCAAAGACACTCGCTTGTCAGGCTATATGGTCGAGCAGTGTTTGGCCGCAGGACTTAATTCTATGGGCGTTCATGTGCAGCTAGTTGGACCTCTTCCTACCCCTGGAATTGGCTTTTTGGCGACTAACATGCGCGCGGATGCGGGGATTGTAATTTCAGCCAGTCATAACCCTTATCATGATAACGGAATTAAAATATTTGGTTCCAATGGCTATAAGATTTCAGATGCCATGGAACTAGAGATTGAAGCTTTGGTTTTGGATCAAGATATGACAAGTTTACTTAAGTCCCATGATCAGATTGGTCGAACAAAACGTATTGATGATGCTTTGGGTAGATATTTAGTATTTGTGAAAAACACATTTCCACTTAATTTGGATCTTGTGGGCTTAAGAATTGTTTTGGACTGTGCCAATGGGGCGGCTTACAAAGTGGCTCCACTAGTATTTCAAGAGCTCGGCGCGGAAGTGATTTTACTTGGTGATAAACCGGATGGATTTAATGTAAATAAAAAATCAGGGGCCCTTCACCCAGAACAGGTCTCTGAGGCTGTTAAAAAGTACCGTGCTGATATTGGAATCTGTTTAGACGGGGACGCCGACCGGGTGATTTTATCTGATGAAAATGGCGAAATCGTCAATGGTGACAGAATTTTAGCAATTTGTGCATTACAGCTCAAAGAAGAAAATAAATTAAAAAACAACACCGTGGTTGCAACCCACATGAGTAACATTGGACTTGATCAGTTCTTAAAGAAAAATGGAATTAAAGTGCTACGAGTTGGGGTAGGGGACAAGTACGTCATGGAAGCCATGCGAGCCGAGGGATATTCCTTGGGCGGCGAGCAGTCGGGGCATATTATCTTTTTAGATTACTCTACGACAGGGGACGGCATGGTGGCGGCCCTTAAAGTCTTAGAAGTGGCTTTAAAGAAGAATAAAAAAATAAGCGAGCTTCGTGAATCCATGATCGATAGCCCTCAGGTGCTAAAAAACTTAAGAATCAGCGAAAGAATTTCTTTTGAACAAATCCCTGGTTATTTTGAGATCGTGTCTAGCCTAGAAAAAAAATTGGGCGATAATGGACGAATTTTTATTCGTTATTCTGGAACAGAGCCTTTAATTCGAGTTTTAGTAGAGTCTCAAGATGCAGATCTAGCTGAAGAGGCCTGTGAAAGTATGATTCAGTGGTTTAAGAAAAACTTAGAAATCTAAGTCCATTCAAAATGCTAAAGCCAAATTTAGAAATACAATCTAGTGAAAAAGATTTAAAAAAAAATTTAAAGATTTTTTTTGATGATCTAAAAGCCGAAGATATTGTCCTTTTATCAGGTCCAATGGGAAGTGGTAAAACTACTTTGGTTACAAAATTTGTTGAATATAAACAGGATCAATCTGCTTTTGCTGCAATGGATATAAAAGCGAATTCTCCAAGCTACAATTTAATACACGAGTATAAATTAAAAGATTTAAATATTGTCCATATTGATCTCTATCGAATAGAAAGCGAAGCCGATCTTGAATCCACTGGATTTTGGGACGTGATGCAGTCTAAAAATTCAATATTTTTTATTGAGTGGCCAGATAAAATTTCAAAGTCGGAATTAACTTATAATAGGTTGATTAATTTAGAAATTAGAATGGACAAAATAAATTCAATTACAAATCAGAATCGAACCTATTCTATAAAGCATTAAATTGACCTTACAAATAATTTGATAAATTAGTTATAATTAAAGTGGTCATCTTAATGTAGGACCCTGTCACATTATATTCTAAAATCTGCAAAAGTGACAATTTTTGGTCTATAAATTTAGCCTTAGTCGCTTATATAGGTCTTATATTTGCAACGTTATTATTTAAAGGATTCGACCAATGCCAATAATTTTTATCTCTAGCCTTTTTTTATTGTTGTCTTCTTGTACAAATCTTTTTGTTGATAGCAAACTTAATAACTTAAGCGCCAGTCAAATTGCTTGCCAAGGATTTAAAAAACAAAACAGAGAATCAATCTTTTGGACTCAAAGATTTCCTATTAAAATTTATGTAACAGACCGATTTCCAGAAGAAAAAATAATTTCACTCCAAAAGGCCATTTATATCTGGAATGAATCTGTTTCACATAATATATTTAATATAGACGTTTCAAAGATTTCAAATTCCAGTGAACCACAAAAAGATAATAAAAACTTAATCTATTGGAAGACAGACTGGTATTCTGACGACACAAGAAATGCTACAACGTTAATGTATGCAGAATCTAATAATATTAAAGAGGCTGACATTCTTTTAAACGCTAAAAATTATGTCTTCAGTGCGGGTTCACCAAGCCAATATGAAACTGATTTGACGTCAGTTTTAATTCACGAACTTGGTCATGTTCTTGGCTTAGACCATAGCAACTCGGAAGATTCCGTGATGCAGCCTTTACTTTCTGATGGAGAAGAAAGACTGACAATAAGCTCTTCTGATATAGCCAATGTTCAGTGTATGTACTTCTAACGAAAATATACGCACAAAAAATAAAAATAAATCTTACGACTCTATTTAGACCAAAAACTTTCTAATTCTTTAGTAAAGCCTTTTGGGTCTTCAACGTTAAAAGAATGTCCCTGGTTTTTTAGAATTTTTAATTCTGAATTTTTAATCATCTTGTGCATTTTTTCAGATCCATCGACAGGCAAAACCATATCGTTTTCACCGTGTAGAATTAAAACCGGCAATTTAAGGTCTTTCATTTTATCTGTGATGTTGATCTTGGTGCACAATGTTTCCGGCACTCCTCGCCAGACTGCTGTATCAACTTCAAAAGAAGCTTTCGCTAAAGACTTAAAATAATCTGTCGTCACATCCACACCTTGAATAGTGGCCGCTATCGTCATGTTACAGATCTCTTCATTTTTAGACACGGCTTCGAAATGTCCTAATAAAATATCTAAAGGGATAGGCGTTTCAATTCCCAGGGGACCAATGCTATCTAGTAAAACTAAATTCTTAAATTTATGGGGCTGTTTTAAAATCGCAAGCATAGCAATTAGACCACCGGTCGAATGGCCCACCACTTGAATGTCTTTTAGATTTAAAGCATCAATTAAGAGAAGGTAATCATCTGCAAACATATCAAAATTAATATCTGATTCGGATTCTAAACCCTTAGACAGACCACACCCACGCCAATCCGCCAAAACTAATCGTCCTGATTTATGATTTAAGTTCTGAGATTGAACTTTGAAATTATTTTTTTGATTTAAATCAAAGTTCGAATTCATTTTTTGTAATTCTGAAATCGCTGGATACCACCATAAATTGCAGGCTAAATTACCATGAATCATTAATGTGTCATGATCCACAAGTCCTTCAAAAACTTCGTAGTGAAGTTTAAAACCATCGATGTTTAAAAAATTAGAATTGGACTTTTCCATAGTTCTTTCAGAATTTTTTTTTACACTTATGTTTGTCGATTCGATCATAAAGTTAATCCTCCGTCGACACTCAACACAATTCCATTCACATAAGACGCTTGATTAGACGATAAAAATAAACAGGCATTTGAAATATCCTCTACAGTCCCCATACGTTTTACAGAGACCTTATCGACCATTGACGCCAAAACATCTTCAGGCATGGCCATAGTCATTTTTGTGCTGATAAATCCTGGTGCAATTGCATTTACAGTGAAACCTTTACGGCCTAGCTCTTTGGCCCAAGTTTTTGTCATTCCAATCACTCCAGCTTTAGCTGCAACATAATTGGTTTGTCCAAAGTTACCATACAAGGCGACGACACTGGACATATTGATGATGCGTTTGTGATTTGAACTTTGATTGAAACGGTTTTGATCTAATAAACTTTTTGTAACATTAAATAAACCGGTTAAATTTGTACGAATCACACTTTCAAAATCTTCAACAGTCATTTTACCAAGGCTTTTGTCGCGAGTGATACCTGCATTATTAATAAGTATGTCGACTCCGGTTGAATTTGAAATGCTATTTGCCGCATCGTTACAGCTCTTGGCGTCACCAACATCAACCTGAACACAGCTTAAATTTTCCGAAAATTTTGAAAGTTCTTTTTTTGCATTCTCTAAAGTCTCTTTATTAAAGTCCCAAATGCTCACCGAGGCGCCAGCCATTAGGAAGGACTTCGTGATTTCAAAACCTATTCCTTGAGCTCCGCCAGTCACTAAAACTTTTTTATTTTTAAAATTAAATTGAATATTATCGCTTGGTGTCATGGCGAGCTCCTTGGTATATTAAAAAATAATAAAAAACAAATTTGATTTTTTTATCTGTCAACAACTACTGACTCGCAATTTTAATGTCAAACACTTGTCAGGATACGGTTACAAATACTAATGTCTGCGACTTAAAGCTTTCTTTAAAAAAAGCTCCTTATCTTTACTCTAGGGGGGAAAGAGATAATGTCTAAAGTTCAATCTCACTCTATACACCAAAATTTAAATCTAGCTATAAATGCCACAATTACTGGAACTGGTTTATCTACAGGGTCTAGAAAAATATTGAATTCCTATTTCGATGAACTTTATCAAAAAGATATTAGTACTTTTTTAAAAGAAAAAAGAAATATTCATCAACGATATTTTATGGACGAGACTCAAAGTACATCGGATCTAGCCATCGAAGCTGCAGAGAAAGCCTTAAAGAAAGCGGGGCTTAAACCAGAAAATATAAATCTAGTTATTGTAGCCACAGATACGCCTGATTACATTTCGCCAAGCACGGCGTCTGTCGTTCAATATAAATTGGGAGCTAAAAATGCAGGGGTTTTTGATTTAAATACGGCCTGTGCAGGGTTTGTAACAGCCCTTGATGTCGCACAAAAATATATTCAGTCTGACACTGCTTACAATCACATCTTAGTGATCGGGGCTTACGGCATGAGTCGTTTTTTAAATTGGGATGATTATAAAATTGCATCTATGTTCGCCGATGGCGCAGGGGCTGTTGTTGTTAGTCGAACAGAAGATAAAGGAATTTTAGCTTCCGAGTTATTTGCTGACGGACAATACTTTGATTACATGGGTGTTTATGTGGGAGGGGCCGCAATGCCCATCACTCATGACCGTATAGAAAAAAAAGAGCATTTACTTAATTTCGCAAAAAAAATTCCTTTAGAAACCAATGCTATTCAATGGCCAAGACTTACAAATAATCTTTTAGACCGGATACATAAAACACCAGAAGATATTAATCACTTTTTCTTAACTCAGTTAAATTTAGATACCATCAATGCAGCTTTAGATAGTTTAAGTATTGATCGCACAAAATCACACAATGTGATGGATCAGTTTGGATACACAGGCAGTGCATGTATTCCGATGGCTATTGCTGATGCGGACTCAAAACATATTCTTAAAAAAGGGGATTTGGTCTTTATGCTGGGTTCAGGTGGGGGGATGTCGATGGCAGCCCTAGCAATGACTTGGGGCTATGACTCATGAACAACCAATTAAAATCAAATACAGACCCCAGCTTTGATTTTATAAATCCGACTGAAATAGAAGCTGACTGGCTTAGTCGTTGGAATTTATATTCACCTCATAAAGAAGCTCTATTCGATTATAAAAATAAAAAATCATATACTTATCATCAGTTATGGAAAGCATCGGTTTATTTAGCAGATTATTTTTCTAAGCTGGGCGTTGAAAGAGGGGACAGGGTTTCTGTTTTGAGTCAGAACAGAGTTGAAACTGTAATTTTATTTTTTGCGCTTCAAAGGATAGGTGGAGTTTTAGTTCCAATTAATTTTCGACTTTCAGTCTCTGAAATAAATTATGTATTAAAAGACGCCGATCCTAAATTCTTGATTTATGAGGATTATTTTAAAAATTTAATAGATCAGTTTAATTCGATAAGTAAAATTAATTATGATGGAAATGATGGGATTTCTAAATTTTTAGCTTCGGTTTTAAATTCAGAAAAAGAAGACGAATCTGATTCTAATTTAAATATAGATCCAAACTTTAAGCATAACGACGATTCAATTCAAGATTTGGCTTCATCAAAATTTAAGTCCCACTTTGATTCCTCATGTATGATTCTTTATACGTCTGGGACCACTGGTTTCCCCAAAGGAGCTGTTCTTACAAATAAGATGTTATTTTGGAATGCGGTTAACACCACCTTGAGTCTTAATGTTACTCAAGAAGATGTAACTATTAATTTTGCGCCTTTGTTTCACACAGGTGGATGGAATGTGCTATTAACACCTTTTATTTTTCGTGGGGCTAGAACTATTTTTTTTGAAAAGTTTGATGCCATAGAAATTTTAAAAGTCTCAGTAAAAGAAAAAGTAACATTATTGTTTGGCGTTCCAACAATGCTTTCGATGATGGCCGAAACGAAAGAATTTAAAAATTTAGAACTATCATCAATTCGCTACATGATTGTGGGTGGCGAGCCTATGCCTTTAGAGCTTATTAAAATTTGGAATCAAAAAGGTGTTCCAGTAAGGCAAGGTTTTGGACTGACAGAATTTGGCCCAAATTGTTTTTCTCTGAGTGAAAAAGACGCCGAATTAAAAATGGGCTCAATTGGTCGAGCAAACTTTTTTGTTAAAACAAAAATTATTAATCAACAAGGTTTTGAAGTTAAGTCTAATGAAGTGGGCGAGCTTTTGCTTTCAGGCCCAAGTTGTATGAAAGAGTATTGGAACAACTTAGATGCGACAAATGAAACCATACAAAATGGATGGCTTCATACTGGAGACTTAGTTAAAAAAGATGACCAAGAATATTTTTACGTTGTTGGACGAAAAAAAGAAATGTTCATCAGCGGTGGTGAAAATATTTACCCTGTGGAAGTAGAAAAAATTTTAAGATCTCATCCATTAGTGACTGAGGCTGCTGTGGTTGGAATCAAAGATCAAAAGTGGGGCGAAGTCGGCCATGCGTTTGTAGCATTAAAAAAAGATAATTCAAAAATGAAAATAACAGAATTTGATTCAACACATGTTTCTAATTCAGATTTAGAAATCGAACTTAACGATAAAATTAAAAACGAACTTAAAGAATTTTGTCGAATCCATTTGGCAAGTTACAAAGTTCCAAAATTTTTTACTTTACTTAATGAGCTTCCTAAAGGGGATTCAGGGAAAATAAACAAAAAAGTCTTACTTAGTGAAGACTTCAAAGGAGTGTTCGATGCGAGTCATTAAATTATTTATTATTCTATCCACATTGATGTGGACTTTTATATCTTACGCTAATGACATTAAAGACGGTGTTGTTCAAATATCTGACCAACGTGCTGTATATTACCAACATGTTAAGGCTAAAGCTGGAAAACCCACAATTGTTCTTTTAAATGGCTGGATTTATCCGATTAAGAATTGGGAAACTTATGTGAATGAACTGGCCGCTAAAGGCTACGGGGTGGTGCTGGTGGCTTATAGCACTCAGACAGAATCATTACGATATGTTAAAACAACACCTCACTACGAAGATTTAAAATCTGTGCCATTGGGTCAAATTCATAAAGGGATTGAGACTAAAGATCTGGCTGACGATGTAATGTCGGTCGTGGATAAGTTAGGAATTGATAAATTCCATATGCAGACTTTATCATATGGGTCTATTGTCGGAAGTTTTATTGCAAACAATTTTGCTAACCGAGTCCGTTCAGTGACTTTAATTACACCGGCCGTTGTTCCGTCTAATCGTTACACACCCTATGGTGAATCAAGACATTTGTACTATGTATGGCTGAATGAAGTGAATAAAAACTCATTTATAATTCCAGATGATTGGTATGATCTAGAAATCTATCAGTCGCTTAGACTAGTTATGGAATTTCAAAAGAAAAAAATGGATTTAAATGGTGTTAGTTTTGAACGTTTTTTGAACGGGGCGTTTCAAATGGGACGGTCTACAAAATATTTTGATCTAAAAGATGAGGCCACACAAAGTTGGCCCAATGTTAATGTTATCTTGGCTTCTCAAGAAGAGCCTATGCTTCTAAAAGATCAATTTAGATTTTGGGATATTAAAGAAAAGTCGTCACCCGAAAGCCGATTGGTTTTAATGGAAGACGTTCCACACGCTATTCCAGGTGCTCAGCCTTTTCTTTTGGCGGAGCTTACAGATCAGCTGTTATCTAAAACAATTAGTCCTGGTGAACATAAAATGAGTTCAGTTACTGGAGCGTTAGACAATTCTGAACCCGCAAGAAACATACTTAAATCTTGTGGATTTTATTTAAGTAAAAATAATTCTATTTTAGGCGCTTCCACAAGCACATTGGGGACCAAGTCGTCCAATTAATTTTTTAAGTTGATTCCTTGGAATTATTTAAGTAATTAAATAATTCTTCAAGGGGAATTTAAATGAATTTTCAAATCTGTATTTGTTTTGTTTTTATTTTAAGCTTTTTTAATATTAAAAATTCTTTTGCTGAAGAACAGAATAAAAATTCTTCGTCAGCGCCTCAAGCTCAAGTATTAAATAAAAATAAATGGTATCAGGGGGCTTTTTCGTCTTCACTTGATTATATGTACTTTTCATTTCAAGGAACTCGTCCTGCCAATGAAAATCTTTATGACTTCGAAGACGTCACTTTAAATCTTCAAACATTTTCTTTGAAGTATACACCAACAGTATCTCCGTTTGTGAGTTATAGCTTGGTAGCTACAAATCAAGAAATTTATGCTGAAACACGATTCGCTATTCCTGGTGGAAGTTTCTTATCCAAAGATTTAACTAACGGTTTAACAGATACGCTTTTAAAAAGATCTCAAGTTTTTCTACTACCTCAACAACAGGTTCTGGTTTTTGAATCAGGAGCTTATTTACCAACAGGTTCTATTAATGAACGAAGTGAGTTTCCAGGAGCAGAAAGTTTTAACTACCCTTATAACATGCAATTGGGTTCTGGAACATTTGATCCTATGCTGTCGCTTGTGTATTTAAAAAATATTGGCAGTATTCATCAGCTAGGTGGTTTGGGTCTAGCTAGAATTCGTACAGGTGAAATTAATAGAAACGGCTACCACTTAGGAAATGATTGGACAGCTGGGGTTTGGTATTCTTTATTAGTTAATAAATACATCACTCCAATGTTAAAATTAAACTACAGAAGTATTGAAGGCCTTGTGGGTGGGGATTCATTAATTCCAAATATAAATAAAGCCATGGATTTTTATTTTAATACTCGAAGTGTTTGGGATGTAACTCCGATGGTGACTGCTAAAATTCCAATATCAAATCACATCAATTTAAATGCGATGATTGCCATTCCGGTTTGGCAAAAGTTTAGTAACATTGACGATGTAGAGCTTTCAACTCAGTGGTATGGCCAATTGGGTCTAAGTTATCAGTAAAAACTTTATTTATTTATCATAACATTTATAATATGGAAGTGATCTTCAAAAATATCGTTTTCCATTTTACCAAGATCTAGGATGGGAACCCATTTCGCTTGTATGGCATCATCGCTTGCTTTAATCGAAGGTAAATCACTACTTTTTAATTTAAATAAATGAGCATGAGTTATTGTTCTTCCACGACTTGATCTAAGTGGGTGATCAAAAACTTGGACTTCACATAAAGCTTCTCTCAGCTCAGCTTCTGAAATATCAATGGCTGTTTCTTCTGCTAATTCTCTTAAAGCACAATCAAGGATTAATTCTTCTCCATCTAAAAAGCCCCCTGGATTAGCCCACTGATTTTTACCTGGATTGTTCTTTCTTTGAATTAATAATACATGATCTTTGCAAATAAGAACTATATCCGTAGTCACAAACACCGGCGGGTAAGGGGCTTGGGACCAAGATTTTTTATAACCATCGATCATAATTTGTTCTTCTTGAAGATTTTTGTAAAAATCTGTATCCGAAAAAACTTTAAGCCACTTTTTAGTAATAAAAGATAGCTCTTCAAAATTAGTTATAGATTTGGAATTTCGTAAGAAGGCTTCTCGGAGGACGATCCCGTAAATTTTTTTTGTTAATTTAAATTCCAATTTATCCCAGTGTGGAAACCAAGAAAGATATTTCGAGGTTTTATCATTTTCAAAACCAATTATAGATGTTTGTACTAAACTTATTTTTAAATGCTGTTGAAGTCGTCTTACATCGTTGGTGACCTCGTTGATCCAATCCGAATTATTGTAAAAATAATCTCTAGCCTCAACGAAATGAACACGATCAATCACCTCAGAATTTAAATTTTGAGTGATCATGTCGATACGTTCTTTGGCTGTAAAAGGATTTCTGAGTTGTCTTGGGCTTTTTGCTGAACCAATAACAATAAACAAGTGATTTACGTTAATTAGGGCTTCATTAATTAAATCAAGATGACCTTGATGAAAGGGTTGAAATCGTCCAATCATAACCGTAGATTTAATATCAGAATTATCAGTAGAATCAATTTTCATTAGTGAAGATCCTAGGTGTAAGCTTCTAGCTCTTTTAATTCTTCTTCAAATCCACTCATTAATATCGGAAAGCGGCACCACGTCTTAGGGTCTAAACTTTCGTCATCTAAATGAAATGCAGGGGCGTAACGTTCCCGCTTCCATTGATTTCTGCACCACAGTCTAAAAAATTTAATGACCCAAATTTTTAATTTAGATTTAAATTCTGCATTTAATTTCGGGTCAGATTTTGAATTTACTTTTGAATTCACATTTAAATCGATATCAGATTGATTAGATAATATTTTGTAACATTCTAGTGGTGATTTTTTATCACGAATCGCAAGTTTTTCAATTTGATCTAAAACTTCATATGGCATTAAATCTTGTTCATCTGTCTGATTATGACTTAAAGGTCGAAGTTCTGCAGTTGGGGGCATACTTAAAACACGTTCAAACGAAGAATACTTTTTGAAACCTATTGGACCAAAATCTCGCATCCATCTGGACCACTGTCGTAAAAAGTTTTTATCAATACCACCAATGGGACTGATCCCACCGCATGTGTCACCATCCATAGTCGCATACCCAACAGCAGCTTCAGATCGGTTGCTGGTGGCAAGTAAAAGCGAGTTCTTTACATTGGCTAAAACCCAAATCGCAGGACCTCGGGCTCGGGCTTGAATGTTTTGTAAAGCAGTATCGTGTTTTTGCCAGTTCATTTTTTCTTTTAATGCGTCTTCAGAAATTTTTAAATAACTTTCTAAGACTGGGTCAATGTTCCACTCATGAAATGTGGCCCCAGTTTCTTTTGCGATACCGCGGGCGGCTTCTAAAGTTTCGGTCGAGCTATTTTCTGTAGATTGATAAGCACAAGTAATAAAGTCTTTAGCAATTTGATCTACACTCTCTGCTTTACCTACGAATGGAATATGGGATAGCTTTTTCTTTAAACCGTCCAGACCCAATTCTTTTGAAGCAAAATCTAAAGCCAGTCTACACAACACCGTAGCAGCGGCTGAATCAACACCTCCGCTTAATGAAATTACAAATCCATTTTGACGACTTTTTCTAACGAAATCAAAAAGCCCTAAACTGACGGCTCTAGAAAATTCTTCTTCTTTTAAAGTTTTTGAATTTTCCCAAGCTTCAAGATTTAAAACATTTTTAAAATTTAAAGC
Organism: Bdellovibrionales bacterium; assembly: GCA_043764155.1. Classification (GTDB taxonomy): domain Bacteria; phylum Bdellovibrionota; class Bdellovibrionia; order Bdellovibrionales; family UBA1609; genus JAMLIO01. Next base: position 57,228 of record JAYUKW010000017.1, on the reverse strand, counting down.
ATTTGACACTTTAAACGGAACTTCAATGCACAAATCAGATTTTTCAAAAAGTTCTGGGCTTTGACTTGCGGTTCTAGATCTGACAACACGATTCCGTTCAACATCAATAACCGCTGATGTTAGAGTTACATCTTTAAAAGAAAATCTTTCGCCTTGGGCCACAATCTGGCCACCGTCAGCGATCAGAACACCACCATCAAAAATAATTCGTCCGGCCTCATTGCCTAAAAGATTACTATACACATAGCCCACATTAAAAGCTCTTGAGCCTTCACACACAAAACCTTGACGCACTTTAATTTTTTCAAAAGCAAAGTGACTCGCGCTTGGATTTAAAATGATATCCACACCACGTGCTGCTAAAGTGGCTCCAGGTCTTTGAGCGGTCCAGGCTTCTTCACATATTTCAAAACCAATTTTAAGACCTTCAAAATCAAAATGAATATCACCAATTGGATAAGAGACTTTTTCAAATTCAATATGTCTAATGAGTTCTGCAGGCCAAGCTTTAAACCATCGTGGTTCGTAGTGAACACCTTCGCGTGCTAGATTTTTTTTAGGCACAAAACCCAAAAGTTTGCCATTTGCTACAACCGCAGTGCAATTAAACAGATTACCTTGAAAAATCATAGGCAATCCAAAAATTGTTACTAAGTTTTTTGTGAATGGCAGAAGTTCAAATAAAGTGTCTAAGGCTTTTTCATGAATATGCGGGTTAAAAAAGACGTCTTCACATCCATATCCCGTGATCGACATTTCAGGTAAACAAAGGACTCTAACGTCTTGCTCTTCGGAAAGTCTTATCGCCTCTAGAATTCTTTTTTTATTTCCTGACCAGTCTAATGGAATTTGATTTAGTGTCGAACCGGCAACTTTAATTTGCATTTAAAACTCCTGATTTTCATAAATCTTAAATAAAGCTAAGTCTCATTATTAGGCTAAGTTTTATAAAAAACAATAAATTACGGGGTTCGTCCTCCATTTGGCATTCAATTATCAACATTAGATAGGAATAATATCGATGTTTTCTCTCTTAATTTTTTTAAGATCCTCGGGGATAGAATTTAAAATTTCAATTGCCATCGCTTCAATTATTTTTTCTTTATTGAATTTCCTAGTATAAACTAAACTAACTTGTCTAGTTGGAAAAGGCTTTTTAAAAGGCTTTAGATTTTTTAATTTTTCATCTTTACTTAAACTTAAAGTGGCAAGATGTGGAAGTAGTGTGTACCCACGGCCTTGGCGAATTAAGTTTTTTAAGGTTTCTAAATTTCCACTTTCAAAAGTAACATTATTTAAAACTTGATTTTTATTTTTTAAACCACAAAACTCAATCACTTGATCTCTAAAGCAATGACCTTCGTTCAAAAGCCATAACGTTTCCCCTTCAAGATCAGATTCACTTAAAGTAGATTTTTTGGCAAAAGGATGTTTTTCAGCGACAAAAGCAAAGAAGGGCTCAAAAAATAAAAATTTCTCTTCAATAGTTTTATCATCAAGCGGTGTGACCAATAGACCTGCATCAATTTTATCTTCATGTAAAAGATCTAAAATTTCAGAAGTTTTGTTTTCGCTAATCGTTAGTTCTACGTCGGGGTAGTTTAAAGAAAATTTCTCTACAAAAAGGGGAACTATATAAGATGATAATGTTGGTATTACAGCTAAATGAAATCGACCCTGAACTTTATTTGAATTTAATTGCATGTTCATCAGTCGGTGATGCTCTAATAAAACTTTTTTAGATTGTTCTATTATTTTTAATCCAAAATCAGTAGTTACAATTGGTTTTTTAGAACGATCAAAAATCACTACATTTAAATCTTCTTCGACTTTCTGAATTTGAGCGGATAAAGACGGTTGGGACACATGACATGAATCGGCCGCCCTACCAAAGTGTTTTAATTTATCAACAGCAATAATGTATTCAAGTTGTGTAAGTGTTGGCAAAATTAAAACTCCTGATAATCAAGACTTTGAATATTAAAAATTAATACTCGCGTGCGAAAATTATCGAATTGGTGGATCGCTACAGCGAAATAACTCTAATGCCACTTCGGGACTAACTTTTTTAAGTGCATCTCTTAATGCGGTCCTTAAGCCTTCTTCAACAACTGGATGATAAAAGGGAAGCCTTAGGGCTTCTTGAACTGTTAGATTTAACGAAATGGCCCACGCAAGTAAGTGTGCTAAGTGCTCCCCATCAGGGGCTTGAAGTTCTGCACCCAAAATTTTATACGTGTGTTTATCGACATAGACATGAAGCAGGCCCTGTTCTTTGAGTTTAACTATACTTCGACCTTGGCCTTCAAAGCTAACTTCACCAGTTACAAATTCAACATTATTGGCAATCAACTCGTCATATTTTTTTCCAACTGAAGCGATGTTGGGGTCCATAAATGCAATACCTAAAAAAGTTCTTCGCTTAAAACAGACTTCATCATTTACAGCATTAAAACCAGCGATAAGTCCCTCATCAGCAGCCTCGTGTAATATAGGACGATCTGCGTTGGCGTCACCTGGTAAAAATATATTTTTAGCTTCAACAAGTTTCATTGTGTTTTTATCAACTTGAGGTAAGCCCTTTTTATCAAGAGGTATTTTTAAATTCTCTAGTCCAATATTTTTAATATTTGGACTTCGACCAATAGAAACTAAGGCTTTGTCGACTTCATAAATTTGATCATCAGCTTTAAATTTAAGTTTATTGTCTTTTGTAATTTCTAAAATTTCCAAACCATTAAAATGAAGTTGAAACTCTTCACCTATTTTTTTGTTCACATACTTTTGAATCTCAGGATCAGAAACTCCGCCTAGTGCTTGGCCAATGTTAACTCCAATGACTTTCACACCAAGACGACTTAAAGCTTGTCCAATCTCTAGGCCAATAACGCCTAGGCCTATAACAACCATAGACTTAGGTAGATCTGGTAACTCAAAAAATGAATCTGTGTTTATTAAATGACTTTGAAATTTCTTCCACTCATCGGGAAGAATAGGGCTAGATCCCGTAGAAATAATAATTTTATCGGCTTTGACTAAATCGTCGCCAATTTGAACTTCATTTTTTGAAATAATTTTTGCACGCTTTCTAATAAGTTTGTCGGCCCATTCGGGTTCTCCGCTTTTAACTCCGCGAACAAATCTATCCCTTAGGCTTCGGACGTGATTCATCACGTCTGTAGAATTCACTTTCAAATGATCTTGACCTGTAATTCCTATCTTTGAAAATTTTAATGTCTGATTAAAATCATTGGCAACTTGGATTAATACTTTAGACGGCATACAGCCTACACGGGCGCATGTCGTCCCCATTGGACCATCGTCTACGACAACATAATTCTTGGTTTTTTTCTCAATTTCCCTTCGAGCCGTTAAGCCCGAAGTTCCAGCGCCAATTATAACTACATCGTAATGTTTCATTCTTTATCTCGATTTATTTGTATAATTTTTTAAGATCGTCGGCTCCGCCAATGCGTTCACCGTTGATGAAAACTTGTGGAACTGATGTTTTACCACTGATCGCCATCAAAGTTTTAATAGAGTAATCTTTATTTAAGATATGCTCTTCAAAAACAACTTTGTTTCGTTTTAACAAATCTTTAGCTTCTGCACAAAATGAACAGCCAGGGCGAGTGTAAATAGCAACTGATTTTGGAATTTCTGCGCCTAAGTGTTTTAGCATTGTATCTGCATCTGACACGCTAAAAGGGTCACCGGGTTTTTCTTCTTCAACAAATACTTTTTCAATTTTTCCATCATTGACTAGCATTGAATAGCGCCAGCTTCTTTTTCCAAAACCTATGGCTGTTTTATCTACTAAAAAACCTAATTTTTCAGAAAAATCACCATTTCCATCTGGAAGCATTTTTAAATTGTTAGCATGTTGTTCTTCTTGCCATGCATTCATCACAAAGGAATCATTCACTGACAAACAAATCACATCATCAATACCAGCTTTTTTAAAAGTATCGTAAAGCTCATTATATCTTGGCAGGTGAGTCGAAGAGCAAGTCGGTGTGTAGGCTCCAGGTAGTGCAAACATCACTACTTTTTTACCTTTAAAATAATCATCAGATGTTTTCTTTACCCACTCATGACCAGATCTTGTTTGAAACTCAACTTGAGGAACTTTTTGACCTACTAATTTTTTAGCTACTTCTAATATGCTCATATACTTCTCCTTTAGTATTATTTAATAAATTTAATCTTATACAAATGGTATTATTGTTGAATTCTGTGATAGTTTCAAATATAATTATTTTATGACGTGATAGTCAAAAGCTATCAAAATAAATTTAAGTCTAGATATTTGTTACTGAGACTTATTGAGTCAGATTGCTGACACCTGAGTACCTACTTCATCGATTTATCTAATGTATTGACTAATTTGGTCATAAGTTTATTCATTAGGACGATGGATAAAAATATTTATTTTGATCACAATGCCACGACTCCAATTGATGAAAGTCTTTATCCTTTAGTCCAAGAATGGGTTCATGAGTGGGGTAATCCCAGTTCGATATACTCATTAAGTCGAAATGCAAAAAAAATCTTAAGAGAATCAAGAATCTCAGCAGCTGCGAAGCTTGGGGCTCATCCTTTAGAAATTATTTTCACCAGTGGTGGTAGTGAATCTAATAATATGGCTTTCAAAGGACTTTTAAATTACTTTAAAAAATTAAATAAAAATACTTTGATAGTATCATCTGTTGAACACCCTAGCGTTTTAAAAACAGCAAAGTACTTAAGTACTCTTGGGCTTAATGTATTTCAAATCCCTGTCAGCCGTCAGGGGGATTTAGATTTAGATTTTTTAAAAGACCACTTAGACAAACATAAAGTGGGTCTAGTGTCAGTGATGGCAGCCAACAATGAAACAGGTGTGATTCATCCCATTTCAGAGATTTCAGAGATGTCCCATTACTTTGGGGCTTTGGTGCACACGGATGCAGTTCAGTTAATGGGTAAAGCTATATTTGATTTTAAATCACTGGGTGTAGATATGGCTTCTTTTTCTGCACATAAATTTTATTCTTTAAAAGGGGCTGGATTTTTATACTGTCGAAAAGGGATTCCACTAGAAAGTTTAATTCATGGTGGTGGACAAGAAAGATCCCGTCGGGCAGGAACCGAAAATACTCTAGCCATTGCTAGTATGAAGCAGATGATTGAGTCCTTAACTAGAATTGAAACACAACTTAATGATATCAAAAAAGTCAGGGACCACTTTGAAGCTGAAGTAAAAAAACATATTTCTAAAGTTGAAGTGACAGCCCAAAAACCTAATCGATTAGTGAATACGTCGCATTTGATTATCGAAGGCACAGATGGTGAAAATCTACTTATGAATTTAGATTTAAAAGGATTTTCAGTTAGTACTGGGGCCGCATGCAGTGCTGGCAGTCCAGAACCAAGCCCCGCGCTATTAGCTATGGGATTTACAAAGGCAGAAGCTCAGTCTTCACTTCGAGTTTCTTTTGGTCAAAGCAACACTATTGAACAGGTGGATTTATTTATTTCTACTCTGAAAGAAGTTGTTCCTTACTTAAGAGAAATTAAAAACCAAATTTAAAGTTTAAATTTGGCCTTTCGATAGACTTCTGCTATTGATTACAATATGAAAAAGCCGAAAGTCTTAGTAGCAATGAGTGGGGGTGTCGACAGTTCTGTCGCGGCCGCCTTACTAGTTGAACAAGGCTACGATGTTATTGGCTGTACGATGCAGGTTTGGGATTACACTCAAAATCAAAAAATTGCCGATGATAAAGCTATGCAATCTGACTTATCTTGTGAAACAGATCAAGAAGGTAATGGCACTTGCTGTTCAAGCACTGATGTCGATGATGCGCGCGCCGTCGCGGATAGGCTTAATATTCCATTTTATGTTTTAAATTGTGAATCAGAATTTCAGTCCAAAGTTATTGATCCATTCATAGAGTCTTATCTTCAAGGTGAAACGCCAATTCCATGCGTGAATTGCAATACGTATTTAAAATTCGATCACTTAATTAAAAAAATGAAAGTTTTAGGCTGCGATTATTTAGCTACTGGTCATTACGCCCAGATGGTTGATGTTGATGGAAAGAAAACAATTAAAACCAGTTCTGATGATTGGAAAGATCAAACATATTTTTTATTTACTCTTGATCCTGAGGTTTTAGATTATTTACTTTTCCCAATAGGACAAATGGAAAAGCCAGATGTTAGAAAGTACGCGGAAGACAAAGATTTGATCGTTGCTAAGAAAAAAGATTCAACGGGCATTTGTTTTATCGGTAACGGCAAGTACGCAGAATTTATTGAATCCAGAGTTTCAAGTGATTTACTTGTTCAAGGAAAATTAAGAAAATACCCTACTGGTGAAATACTAGGGGATCATCATGGTCTACACCACTTCACTTATGGACAAAGAAAAAGACTTGGGATTTCGTACGCAGTACCTTTATATGTTAAGAAGATCGATTACGACGAAAAGACAGTTTGGTTAGCGGAAGAAAAAGACCTTTATCAATCTGAAATGTTGGTGAAAAATCTAAACGTTTTAAATTCATTCGAAAACGAAGAAGTCTTAAAAATTAAAATTAGATTTCAGCACCGTGGGGCGGAAGGTAAGGTCTTTAAGAATGAAGACGGGACCTTAAGTGTTAAGTTTTTAGAACCTCAAAGATCCATCACACCAGGACAAGCCGCTGTTTTTTACAGAGATCAAGCCTTACTTGGCGGCGGATGGATCGTTTAGGCCATTTAACCTAATTTTCTGCCTGAATTCTCCGTCTGACTAAAATTTAGAAAATCAGGTTAAAACTTCAATTATTGGGCTATTCTATTGAGCCTTTAATAATTTTAAGGCATAAACTAACAAAACGTTGGACTTGGAGTCCTTGATCATGATGCCTTTGCTTAACCGATTTAAAAATACGGACTACTTTGAGCTTGCGCTCATTCATCGTAGTTTCCCGTTCAAAAATACCAAAGTCGATCCTACTGGACATAACGAACGCCTCGAATTCTTGGGCGATGCTGTTTTAGGTCTTGTTGTTGCTCACGAGTTATCTAAATTATTTCCAGACTCCGATGAAGGGGTCTTATCCCAAATGCGATCGTCTTTAGTTAACGAGTCCACATTGGCCGAAATCGCAAAAGAACTAGGTTTGAATGAAGATTTAAAAATGTCCTTCCAAGAAGAAAAAAATGGGGGACGTGAAAAAAGTAGAATCATAGCGTCTGCGTTTGAAGCGGTGATTGGGGCTTTGTTTTTAGATTCTGGATTTGAAATCTCTAAAGCTTTTATTTTGGAAGTTTACAACGCCAAATGGCCTGAAACTATAGTTCGTCAAAATTGGGATAAAGATTATAAAACCCAACTTCAAGAGATGTCCCAAAAGATTTCAAAAATATGCCCGAATTACTTATTAGTAGATGAAGATGGGCCTGATCATGAAAAAACATTTATAATTGAAGTGCAGGCCATGGGTAAAAATTTTAAAGCTGAAGCTCAATCAAAAAAACAAGCCGAGCAGTTAGCGGCTCAAAAAGCGATGACTTATTTTTTAGAAAACAAAGTATTTACTGAAGAGATATGAAGGACAATAAAATATGAATGAAAATGACGACATAAAAAATGACGATATGGGTTTAAGTTTAGTTGATGCGTATTTTAATAAACCAAGCGCGTATTCGACATCAAAGCCTAGAGAAAACGACAAGTCTAAAAAGAAAGTTGAATCAACAAAAGATAAGGCGTCTTTAAAATCTAGCGTTCACAATGAGTTGTCGATTGAGGACCAATTAAAAGCTGATCCCGATGTTCAACCAAATGTAAGACTTACGAAACAATTAAGATGTGGCTATGTGTCTGTAATTGGTCTACCCAATGCCGGAAAATCGACCTTAGTGAATCGAGTGATTGGCGAGCAAGTGTCTATCGTCAGTCCAAAAGCCCAAACCACACGACAAGCCGTCACTGGGATTTACACTAAGGATAACAATCAAATTATTTTTATTGATTCACCAGGATTTATTCAGGCCGAAGACGGCTTAAATCATTTTATTCAAAAACAGTGGGAAGAGTCCATTCAAAATTGTGATGTGGTTTTAGGAGTACTTAATCTAGATTGTGACACTGAAGAAAAAATATCTAATGCCATTTTAACTTTGGCTTCAATCCATAAGCCAAAATACGCCTTTATTAATAAAGTGGATTTAATTAAATATGCAGAAAGATTATTTATTATTGAACAGAAACTCAGGGACCATAATATTAAATATATGTTTGGATCTGCGAAGTCGGCGAGTAAAGAAAATATTGAAAGTCTGATCGCAAGTTTAGCTGAGCGTCTTCCAGAAGCAGAAAGCTTTATGTTTGATCGTAGTCTTTATACTCTTCAAACTGAAAAAGAAATTGCAGCGGAAATCATTCGTGAAAAATGTTTTAATCTTTTAGGCCAAGAGATCCCCTATCAAATCGGGGTTCACATTATTTCTTTTGTTGAAGATCCAAAGTGTATAAAAATTTATGCTGACATTTGGATTTCAAAAGAACGTTACAAAAAAATTGTTGTAGGTAACAAGGGATTAAAAATCTTAGATATTGGTTCTGAAGCCAGAAAAGACATCGAAAAGATTTTAGGTCAAAAAGTGTTTCTAGGTTTAAAAGTGAAACTAAAAGATTCATGGACTAAAAATCCTAACATGCTGAAGGAGATTGGTTATGAACTTAGAAAGTAAGCCCCACGCAGTGGGAAAAGTTCCAGCGAAGCTGACTGGGGGCGCGAAGCCCCTCGTTAAGTCAGCAAGCGAACTAGACAGCAAAAAGAAAAGTTCCAGCGAGCCCCGCGTAAAGGCGAACGAAGTTCGCCGTGCGGGTGCGAGTGAACTAGACAGCGGCCCTGCGCAGCAGGAAAAGCGCCAGCAAAGCGCGCTAGACAGAAACTCACTCAACGTCGCCAACAAGCCCTTCATCAATAACCTCACCACGAAAGTGATGGTCAGTCCCTTTTTAAAAGTGGCTTTAGTGGGTCGTCCTAACGTGGGTAAAAGTTCGCTATTTAATTATCTAACTCGAACTCGGGATGCGGTTGTGAAGGATGAACCTGGTGTAACGAGAGACATTAAAAAAGGCCTTGCCGACTGGTGGGGGCACGAATTTTTTGTTTTTGATACCGGTGGAGTCACAGACGGAAAAGACACTTTGTTTGAACTTGTAAAACAGCAAGTTTTAAAATCTTTAGATTCTATGGATTTAATTGTCTTTTTAATGGATGGCCGTGAAGGCATGACGACGGATGATCAAAGTTTACTTCAAATCATTAAGCGGTCGGGGAAACCTTACCGCGCTGTGATCAATAAAGTAGACCGCATGAAAAATAGCGAAATTGTCGTCAGTGATTTTTATCAACTTGGAATTGACGAATTTATTCCAATATCTGTTGAACACCAAACGGGTGTCGAAGATCTGATTGATTGGATTACATCGCAAAGAAAAGAAGAGTCAGACCCCATCGTTGAAGACCGAGTTAAGATTGCCATTGTTGGCAAACCTAATGTTGGTAAAAGTTCACTTGTGAATTGTATTTTTGGTGAACAAAAACAAGTGGTGTTTGATCAACCTGGAACAACAGTGGATTTCGTAGATCATGATTTTGATTACAACGATCAAAAATACACTTTAATTGATACCGCGGGACTTCGTCGCCAGTCTAAACGTGAAGACGGGATTGAATATCTATCAGCTGTAAAAAGTTATGATGCCATTGGACGATCTGACATTATGCTATTAGTTGTCGATGCTTTGGAAGGTCCTTCAAGACAAGACGCAAAATTGATTGAGCATTTGATCGAAAATCATAAAGCCGTCATTTTGGTGTTTAATAAATCAGATTTAGCTAAAGAAGAAGTTGAAAACTACAGACAGGTCTTAAAAGAAAAACTTCAAAAAGAACTTCACTTTTTTGAAGACATCAGATTTACGTTTACATCAGCAGTGACAGGCCAAGGGGTCCGAGATCTATTTCAGTTGGTTGAAAAAACCTGGAAGGATTTAAATCTAAAAATCCCAACAGCAAAGCTTAATAAGTTTTTTACAGATGTGATCAGGCAAGCTCCGGCGCCGGTGTTTCATACTAAGGACGTAAAGTTTTATTACCTGACCCAGACGAAACAAAAACCACCCAGCTTTTTGGCTTATTGCAATTTTCCTGATGGAGTTACGCCTGCCTACAAAAGATTTTTAGGAAAAAAAATAAAAGAGCATTGGGATGTTCAAGGTATCCCTATTCGAATATTTGCGATGAAGCGATCTAAAGGGGCCGATAATTAAAAATTAAGTATGACACAAAACCAAAAACGTTTCGGATTATATTTTATCTCGATGATCACGGCTTATGGTCTTGGCAATATTTGGCGCTTTCCCTATTTAGTTTTTGAATACGGAAAGGGTTCTTTTTTACTTATTTTTTGTCTTCTTTGTTTTTTTATTGGAGTTCCCTTAATCGTCACAGAAGTGTTATTGGGTAAATCTATACAAGACCGTGAATACGAAAGCTCAAGTCATTTGCTTAAAGGGGTTTTTCAAAAATCTCATTTTTCAATTCTCTGGTGGTTTCCGTCTATAATTAGTGTGCTTGTGATGTCGTATTACACATTAATTAGCTGTTGGATTTTACATTATATTTCTAGATTATTTTTTGCTCAGATCACAAAAACTGGATTTACGACCGATGTTGTCTTTTTAGATCTAATGAATCGTCCAGTGCTTTTAATTTTGCTATGTAGTGTTCACGTACTGATAATTTATTTATTTTTAAATAAAGGCGAAAAATTAAAATATAAAAGTTGGACCACGGCGGTGATTCCTCTTTTAACTATTATGATGGGCTACATTGCCTATAGATATTTTACCACTGAAGATTTATTTGAAACCGCAAAAACACTTTTGTATCCCAACTTTTTAATGCTTAAGAAAGAAAGTCTAAACTACGCTTTGGGACAAATGCTGTTTACGTTAAGTTTAGGTTTTGGAACATTGATGGGTTTGGGTAAACATTTAAATAGTGAGGTTTCAAGCACGGCCTTAGCCTCAAGACTTGGTCTTACGGACACTCTTATTTCGATATTGCTGCTTGCTGCCATATTTCCAATGGTTCTAAATACAGAGTTTCAAGGTTCTGGATCTGAAATTTTATTTTATGTAATTCCAGGATATTTTTCGGAACATGGACTTAAGCTTTTCACTGCGTTTTCGCTTTATATCTTAATTTATCTATGCTCTTTAACGGCAAGTCTTGGTTTGGCAGAATCTGTGTCTTCAAATATTTACGAGTCATCTAAACTATCTAAACGAAAATCCCATGTGATTTCTTGTTTATTTGTATTTATAATGAGTGCCATTTTTGTATCTCTGGCGGAATTTTCACATGTCTTAGATATGACTCAATATGGTTTTAAAACTAAAACCTTAAATGTCAGCCAAGTCGTAGTCCTAATTGACGATATTTTAATTAATTTTTTATTACCCATTTCTGTGATCGTTGGGCTTCAAGCCGCTTTAATTAAGTTAGATAAGGCCTACGTAAAAGAAGAGTTCGCAATCAACGAAGGGGTCAAAACCTGGCCTTATTATCTTTACTGGAAATTCGTTATTCGAATTGGATTCCCATTAATCTTTCTATTTTCGATTTTTCTAAGATTTAGTTTGTAGACCGTTAACATCTCCAAACATTCACCTAAATAAAATTATTTTTTGCAAAATTTACTCTAGACTAAGATCCTGAACAATTTTTTTAATTTTTATCATTTAAATTTAAAGATAATTTACTTTTAACAAATATGGCAATATTAAATTATGAAAAAAACTAGTGTTTCGATTTTATTATTATCGGCGTTAATTCTTGTATCGGCATCAATTTATTCTTATGAAAAATTTAGTTTAAACTCGAAATCAGATTCCACAACAAATTCAAATAAAAATTTAAACAAAAATATAAGAAAAGTTACGTCTGAAGAAGATGATAATTTTAGAGCCTGTTTAGTCGACATTTGTGGTCTACCTGAAAATCATCTCGATCCAGAAGAGCTTAATGAACTTAAAAGAAATCGCATAGTCACTATTAAAGATAAATTTGAACCTATGCTTGACGAAAATTTTAAAAGTAATCTTGAACGACTTAAATATATAATAGAAATGAAATCTAAATTTATAAAACAAACTAAACAACTTTCGGTAAACAATGGAATAAAAAAAATTGTCTTGGGCATTAAATATCTTAATCTATTATCTGATTTTATTGAGATTTACTCGGAATCTGGAACCAAGGAAGATATCAATAATAGTATCTATTATCCTAAAAAATTTTGGAAGGGATTAGAGGATAATCAAATTAATTCAGCTATTACAAAGATGCAGTTAAATAAAGATGAGCAGGTTTGGTTTAAAAATTTAATTAAAAAAGGACTTCTATTAGATCAAAATGTTTCTATTATGTCGGTTTTTGAGATGGAGCTTCCGACATTGTTAAGAACCCTAAATCCAGATGTAGATCTAGAAAAGTCTTTACAAATTAATTTGAAGAGTATTAATTTGTTTTCAGCTCATTTTTTGAAGTCAATTGGATTTAAAACTGTTGAAAACATTGTTTTCACAGTATCAGGTCAAGTTTATAAAAATCCAGAAATTATTTACGATGAAAAGGAGTTAGCCTTCGAAATTCAGATGTTTTCAGTTATTAGGAATTTTTTTAACCCTAAATATATTGATGTTTTAAACTTAAATTACGATTGGGATAATTTTATTTCTGTTGCCTTTAAAACTGAGTCCATTTTTGTTGATGCTCTTGAAGATACAAAATTCATCTCTGATATGAAATCCTTAATTAATTCCGAATGTCTTTCTTCAATTGAGAAAACTTTGGACACATCTAACAGTGAGCTTCAAAGACGACAATTTACAAAATATATTTCGGAAGTTAAGGACGAAGTTAAGAGAACTATTCGATTTAGTTCAGTTCAGACTCAAAGTCTATTTGATTCCAAGATCAATGGATTGCAACTATTTGCACCTAAAAATTTAAATACTATTGAATATTTATTAGAAAAAGGAATTTTAGATCTTACGATAGATACTAATAGATTAAAACAGTTTTTAAATGAAGAACCTAATTTAGTATTGCAGTTGGTTTTGTTGCAAAGTTTAAGTGCAAATGATGACGTAAATGTTCAAGATCTAAATGTTCAAGAAAAAAAAGATTACCTTATGAATACTTTCAGATCATCAATTAACGACCCTGTTGATGTTTGTGGTTCACATCTAGAGTTTGCTCTTTCTGATCGTATAATTTCTAAAATTAGTCAGACTAACGTGAGTTGGGCTTCTGTTAGATTTCCAAAATATGGTATTGGGATTGTAGCTCATGAACTAGGTCATTTTGTTGCTAGTACATTAAAAGATATTGGTGCTAGCCAAAATGGGCCATATTATTTTGGTTTAAATGAAAATTTACCTATTTGGGAAGATAGGTTTTGTATTAACACCCCCTCTAAGCTTTTGATTTATATGGATAGTAAAGTTCCGAAAGGTCTACCTGCGGCAGAGGAACGTTTGTTCACGGAAGAAGATTGGGCCGATTACTTTGGTGCCAAAATTACCTCTGAGTTTTCAAAAAAACAAACTTGGATTAAAAATTTTGGGTGCGCCTTGGTTCCTGAAGATAATGCCGGTGAATATGTATCTACTTTATTGCCCAATTCTCAAGCTGTGCATTCTACAGCTCTTAAAAGAGTTTTATTAATTCAAAAAGCATCTAATGCACAAATGCCGAAAAGTTGTGAAAAAATCATTAAAGATCAATCGCTATTTAGTTGTTTAAGGTAACACCTTTTTAGTCTTTTTATTGTTTTAAATCAATGACCTGGAAATTCGTTATTCGAATTGGATTCCCATTAATCTTTCTGTTTTCTATTTTTCTAAGATTTAGTTTGTGATAATTTTTTAATATTACTTAATATTTCAAGCTTTCTTCAACACACGTCCAGGCCCAAGTAACGTGATAATTAGAATTTTTTTAGAACGAAGTTGATAAATCAAGCGGTATCCTTGATTTGTGATCTGCCTAAAAATGGGGTTTTCTTCTGCCAGAGGTCCTGATTCAGGGTATTTAATTAATTTTTCAACAGTCGTTATGAGTTCATCGACAAAAGTTACAGCTCTGGTTGGATTATCTTGAGCAATAAAATCACCAATCTCTTCAAGATCATTAATAGCTAGTGGAGACCAAATTATTTCCATTTCTTTTTAATGGATTTGAGTTTAACAAGAGCTTTTTTATGGCTTAGGCCTTCGTTATTTTCAATTTGAGAAAGCCCAATTGCCATTTTTCTTAATGACTCGCTTTCTATTAAAATTTTATCATAGGCTTCTTTAGATACAAGTAAAACGGGGTTGCCTTGTTTGTGGGTAATGATCTGAAGCTCGCCCTCAGATACATCTTTAAGAGTCTCGTATAAATCATTTCTTAGTGCTGTTGCAGATTTTACTTTAGGTATTCCCACAAAACCTCCTGTTTTTATCTACTTATCCAAAATAGCGTACATTAAAGCGTACGTATAATCAATAAATTATTAAAAGTTTAATTAAATTAAGCCCTAGTTAGGCGCTTAATCTGAGAATTATTAACATCATTTTAATACAAATAGAGTGAATTTATGTTTGAAGCTTTAATAGTCTTGCTTTAGAAATAAGTTATTCGAATTGGATTCCCATTAATGTTTCTAGTTTCGATTTTCCTAAGATTTAGTCTATAGTTGATTTAGTTATTATTAGCTGTCAGCTTATTTTTAAATTTGGAGTTTCTATGAAAACAGCATACTTAGCCGCAGGATGTTTTTGGGGTGTTCAGTATAAATTAGATCAACTAGCTGGGGTTAAGTCTTCAGAAGTGGGATACATGGGCGGTGATACCGAAAATCCCACCTATAAAGATGTCTGCTATCTTGAAACAGGTCACGCTGAAGTGGTGAAGGTCACTTACGACGAAACCATTTTGAGTTACGCAAAGTTATTAGAGTTTTTTTTTTCGATTCACAACCCAACAACTCTGAATCGTCAGGGCCCAGACGTGGGGACGCAGTATAGATCTTCCATTTTTACCGAAGATCAAAACGAAAAAGTGATCGCTCAAGATCAAATTAATAAAACTGAAGTTTTATTAAATCAAAAAGTAGTCACACAAATTGAAGATAAATTAAATTATTATACAGCTGAAGAGTATCATCAAAAATATTTAATTAAAAATCCAGGACAATGTCATATCTAGATTATTGGACTATTTTAAAAAGATCGCAACTAGTATGTATAAATTAGTTGTTTTTATGAACGATGACCCCTGTTACGTTTCTATCTTGATTTAATAAAAAAACAATTTGCCAAGCTTCTTCATTTTTAGATTTAGCAATTTGTATTAAATAGGCTGGGAATATATCTTTAAAATAAAAACCATCTGGTTGACCGAACTTATTTCTAATCTCAGTAACACTTTTTCCAATAAATTCTTTTTGATTCACTAATATTGAATAAGCCATGGTTGCTCTTATTTTTTCATCTGATTTACTGAATGTGCCAAGATCAAGCTTGGATTTACCCCATTTTTTTGCTACTTCAAATTGGCTCAATGTTTTTCCATGCCAAAAATGTCCTGAAGCAAAACACATAATAAAAATAGTTGTAATTAAAATTGTTATAAATTTCATTTTTTAATCCTTGATTTTATTTTAAAAACTTTTAATTTATTCTTGTTTAGTTGTTTCGAGTATTCTTTTAAAAACATATCTTCAGTGAAAATTTTATTTTGTAGAAGCATTTCACTACTTGAAATACCAATTTGATTATTAAAAATATCCATTTCTTTTTCATCAATAGGCTGCAATGGTTCTGGCTCATGAGCATTAAGAACTTTTTCAGCAAATGACCGACCAAATTCTTTAAAAAGTAGGCCTGCCCATATGAAATGTCGACAAGCATCACTCCCGTCGTTTGTAGCAGATGTAGGATATAGATTTGAACATAATTTCTGTGCATGCCAAGAAAGCTTGTAGGATTTGTATACTTTCGAGGGATACTTTGAAGCTAAATCTTTTTCCTGTATTGTTAAGCCAGGGTACAAATCTATTAGTTTAAATACTAATCTTTCTTTTTGGCTTAATTTACACATTTTGTCGCACATATTTGTGCATTGAAACGTACCCATATCAACTTTAGTTGAATTACATTTTATAATACAATCAGGTCCTATAATTATTTTTGAGTTATTAAACCACTCAAGACAAGTATCAGCTTTGACCATTTCGAAGTGAAACATTGTAAATAAAATAGCGACACAAATTAATTTCATTTTACTAATTATACTTTAATGCTCCAGCAATAAGTAGAAAAAATGTTTCAAATTTGGGCCACAATTAGCTTTTAAAAGAAATTAAGTAAATTTTTTTTGCTTTTTTAACTTGCTGAAGTAGTTTAGAGAATTTTGAAGATAGATAACTTAGTTGAAATTCAGCTAAAGATTATCATCAAAAGTATTTAATTAAAAATCCAGGGCAATGTCATATATAAAAGATTTACTAAATAAATAATTTAATTAGAAACGAAGTTAAAATTCTAAAATCTAAGTTTTAAATCAAGCCATAAAATCTATTTAAAACTTAAAAATTAATCCCAATAGTCGCCATTAAAGTAATGGGGTCCCCAGATTGCGAATATTTGGTGAATCCACTTCCTGAAGACACTGGATTTGGAAGCTTGGATCCTTCCCCAGCAAAAGTGGCGTATTGATAAAGTAAAACAAAGCCAGCGTAGTTTCTTTTCTTATTATAAAGATATTCAAATCCGCCGCCAATATCAAAACTCTGAGCGCTATCACTTGAACGAACAACATTAGTGTTCGCGTGGGATCTTTGAATTTGGGATACTCCGCCAATAATATATGGATTCCATTCTGCAAAGGCGCGGGTCATGTTTTGGGTGTTAAAAAAATATTTAGCATGCAGATTAATATCAAAAAGTTTCATTTTTGCATTTACTGTAGAGTTGTCTAAAGCTTTAAAAGAAAAATCATGATCACTGGTTTTAAATCCAACTTGGACTGCAAATTGTAAGTCAAAAAAGTAAGTTAAATTGGCACCAAATGCGAGTGATGGTGAATACAACTCAGAATACCCACCTGTAAATCCTGTGAACCCCGCCATTAAACCTAATGTCAGAAGTCTGCCGTTTCTAAAAAAATTAAGATCGGCCTCTTCTGTCGAAGCCTCTGTGAATTCTGAATAATCAGAAAAAGGGTCGTAATTATCTTCGGTCTGAGTTTCATCTTGAGCAAAAGCATTAAAACTTAAACTTAAATTCAGACCTAGTATTAAAAACAAACCAAGTGTGTAAAAAGATAGGGTTTTGATTTTTTTTTGTGCAGAGTTTAAACCTGAAAATTTGATCATGTCTTATCTTAAAAGAGTCATTCGTTAATAGCAAAAATGTTGGGCTTTATAGTAGATCAGTTGGACCATAACTTGACTAATGTCTGTCCTAGGAAAAGTTCCAGCGAGTTTGCTGGGGGCCACGCCATGCTTCGCTGAACAGCTTCGCATGTGACCGTCGTGCGAAGCCGCCCGCTAAGCAAACTAATGAACCAGATAGCAAACACGTATGATTTATAATTCACTTGAAAAAAAGTTCGAATGAACCTAATTTTCAAACTATGGATTATAAAAAAAGTGGAGTAGATATCGAAAAAGGCGACGCCTTTGTCGAATGGATCAAAGAGTCACAACCTAAAAAGCAACCTCATCAAGATAAAATTATTGATGGACTTGGAGGCTTTGCCGGGGTTTTTCGGGCCAACTTTAAATCTATGGAAGACCCCTGTCTTGTCGCTTCAACCGATGGCATTGGAACTAAATTACTTCTTGGCGAACAGTTCGGCCGGATTGAAGGCTTGGGCCAAGATTTGGTGGCCATGTGTGTGAACGATCTTGTTTGTATGGGGGCAGAACCCCTATTTTTTCTAGATTATTATGCTTGTGGTAAATTAGACCTAGAAAAGGCCAAAGCTTTTGTAACCGGTGTCAGAAATGCCTGTTTAAAATCAAATATGTTTTTATTGGGCGGTGAAACCGCAGAGATGCCAGGTTTATATTCCGAACATCAATTTGATGGGGCTGGATTTGCTGTTGGTGTCGTGGATAAGCCTAAAATGTGGGGTCGACATAATGTTAAAGCAGGGCAAAAATTAATTGCAGTTGAGTCTTCTGGATTTCATAGCAATGGGTATTCGCTGTTAAGAAAAGTTTTTGAAAATGACATCAAGGACTGGGCAGATATTTTACTTAAGCCAACCCATCTTTATGTTGAAATGACTGAAAAATTTAAAACTAATAAACTACCAATTCAGGCCTGTGCGAATATCACAGGTGGAGGAATGTCGAACATTCCTAGGTGTTTGGACGAGTCTCTTAAAGTGGTTTTAAAGCCATGGGATTTGCCCAAGTCCTTCGAAGAGGTCTTTAAAAGAACTAAAGCTTCAAAACGGGATTTCTTTGAAACCCTAAATTGTGGTGTAGGATTTGTGGTGATTGTCGAAGCCAAAGACATGTCTTCAGTAATGCAAAGCATTTCAGATTCAGGTTTTAAATCCTGGGATTTGGGCGACGTTGTTAAAAAAGATAAGCCCTCTGATTTGGAATGGGATTTTGAATAAAAAATGGGCTTTATTTTTTTCTGGACGCGGCACTAATCTTGAAGCCATCTTAAAAAAATACTCAACCAGCTGGAAGAGCCCACCCATTTTAGTAACCAATAATCCTAAATCTTTAGGCATTGAAATTGGCAAGAAATTTAATCTTGAAATCCATATTCTGGAAAAACCAATTAATTACTTAAATTTACATGAAATTTTAAAAAATCAAAATGTCGATCGTATTTTTTTACTGGGTTTTTTAAAAATTATACCAGCCTCGTTTTTATCCGAATGGCACAACCGAATCTTTAATCTGCATCCCAGTCTTTTACCCCTTTACCCAGGTTTAAAAAGTATAGATCGAGCCTATGAGGACAAGAGTGCTATCGGGGTCACCATTCATAAAGTGACCGAAGGTATTGATCAAGGGGAAATTCTGCTTCAAAAGCAAGTATTTAAAATGAATGGCTTCGACCATTTGTCTCTTGAAGAGGTGAAAAGCATGGTTCATAGTATAGAACATCAATTGGTCTGTGATTTTGTTTCCTTAGCGGAAATAGATTCATAAAACAAAAATATTAGACTTGAATTGAAGACATGATTTTAAACACAAGCAGGAGTAAAAAGTTTGGCTCAAAAATTTGATATCCTGATTTTTAGTATATTTGGACGCAATCATTGGTTGGCGTCTCAGTTAAAATCGGCCGGCCACAGTGTCGCTTTAATGGATTTGACGTCCTTGTTTCAAAAAGGTTTGGCTGAAGATTGGGAAGGTCCCTATCCGCTTATATTTCCGGATCATGTGGCAAGATCTTACAGCCAAAGTTTCACAGATCAGGATCGATCTGAACTTTTGCACCGCGGGCCTAGTTTAAGAATTAAGGGCCGTGGACTTTTAGAATTTAAATCCGATCACATTGAATACATGTTAAATCGTATGGATCAAAAAGGCATTTGGGTTTCAGAAGAAGAGGGTCGGCCCTTAATTAAAACCAGTGAACATGAATTTAAGGACCTTTGGCTTAAGTCTTTTTTAAAGCAGTGGCGCTCAACTACTTTAAGATCTTTGAGAACTGCAGATGACACCATTCAAGAATTTCCTTTAAATTCCAATTATGTTTTAAGATCCCCGTCCAGAAGGGGCTATGTTGAAAGTGCAGATTGGCTTAAGGACTCTGGCGTTGAAGTTATAAACCCGACGTCGTGGTGGCGCTGTGAATTTAATCAAGGTCAGTGGGAATTTAATTTAGACCAAAGCGACATAACAATTCACGCAAGTAAATTTATTTTAGGTTTAACAAGCTACGAACTGCAAAAATTTTCTGGTCAGTTAAAGGCGCCAGATTTTGAAACTGTACAACCCCAAGCGTTTTGGGTTAGATGGAGGGGATTGGTTTCAAATCCTACGGCTTTAAATTTTATACCAAGCTATTCAATGTATTTGTCTGACCCAGAATTTGGGGTTTATAACGAAAACTTTTTTACAGTGATCAAACGAAGTCAGACTGAGATTGACATATGGGCTTGTTTATCTGCCGAAGCTTTAGCACAACTAGATTTTCAAAATGGAATTCGAAAACATATTGAAGACAAATTAGGCCAATTTGTTCCAGAATTAAAAGACATTCAAACCGAAGATTTACGAATGGGATCAGACTTGTTTTCATTTTGGCCTGTCTATAAAAACAGGTCTTCAGTTCATCAGTTGAAGTCGACTTTATATATCGATTCGCCGGAATCGTGGTTGGGCTTAGATAATTACTCTAGATATTTATCGCAAACTCAGTTGATTGAAAATTTAAATAAAGAACGTATTCAAAATTCTGTGTCTAAAAGTAAATAAAATTAGACTAAATTTTTTAGTTTAAAATTAAATTTTTAATTTAATAAAATACTATATTTAAATTTATAAGGAAGTTTAGATTTTATGATAGATCGTTACACATTGCCCGAGATGGGTCAGATTTGGAGTTTACAAGCTAGATTCCAGTCCATGATGAAAGTTGAAATTGCAGTGGCCCAAGCTCAAGCCAAGGTGGGAATGATACCCCAAAAAGCAGCTTTAGATATTAAAAAGAAATCCAAGTTTTCAGTGGACCGCATTTTAGAATTAGAACAAGTGACTAAACACGATGTGATCGCGTTTGTTTCCAATTTAGCTGAACATGTTGGGGACAGTGGCAAGTACATTCACTACGGTTTAACGTCTTCAGATGTGATTGACACCGCTATTAGCCTTCAAATTAAAGACGCTTCAAAATTAATATTTCAAAAGATAGAAAAGTTGGAATCCGCATTAAGACAAAAAATTAAGACCCATGCACAGACCATGTGTGCGGGTAGAACTCACGGCATGCACGCCGAGCCCACGACGTTTGGGATGAAACTGAGTGGCTTTTTAGTTGAATTAAAAAGAAATAAAGTGCGATTTAAAACGGCCATCACTCAGTGCGAGATTGGAAAATTAAGCGGAGCCGTGGGCACATATTCGGCCCAAGATATTGATGTTGAAAAAATGGTCTGTAAAGATTTAGGTTTAACCCCTGAAACAATCGCCACCCAAGTGATTCCCAGGGACCGCCACGCTGAAGTTATTTTTGCTATTTCAATGTTGGGCGCTGGACTTGAACGTTTATCTATAGAGCTTAGACACTTACAGCGTACAGAAGTGTCTGAAGTTTATGAGGGGTTTTCTAAGGGTCAAAAGGGATCATCGGCTATGCCCCACAAAAAAAACCCTATTAGTGCTGAAAATATAACAGGGATAGCCAGATTACTTCGTGGTTATATGATAGCAGCCCATGAAAATATTGCTCTTTGGCATGAACGAGATATCAGTCACTCTTCCGTTGAGCGAGTGATATTCCCTGATGCGTTTATTGTTTTAGACTACGCTTTAAATCGAATGGCCGGTGTAATTCAAGGGCTTGAAGTTAACAAAGACCAGATGAAGGCCAATATGGATTTATCATCTGGCCACTTGTTTTCGTCCCATGTTTTACTAGCCTTGATTGAAAAAGGCCTAAGTCGTGAAGACGCCTATAAATTGGTTCAAAAACATGCTCATGGTCTTAAAAAAGGTCAGTCCTTACAAGAAAGTTTATTAGAGGATAAGGAAGTTTCTTCACTAATAACTAAAAAACAACTTGAGCAAATTTTTTCAGGTGTTAAACATATTAAGATAATTCAAAAACTAATACCGCGAGCTCTTAAGAATTAGAATTTTTGTTTAAGGGTGTAGGTGTTAGCCTGATTAAAAAAAGGTGGCCTCTATGTTCGAAAAAGGTTCTTTACTTCACGAAGGTAAAGCGAAGCGTGTTTTTTCTGTAGATCAACGAGATGATTTAATTTGGTTGGATTTCAAAGACGACCTGACGGCGTTTAATGCTGAAAAAAAAGGGACCTTTGAAGGCAAGGGTCAAACCAACCTAGAGATCACAGAGATCATATTTGGTGAACTTAAAAAAAATAAAATTCCTACCCACTGGCTAGAAAAAATTTCTAACAAAGACTTAATCGTTAAAAAACTAAAAATGATTCCACTAGAAGTTATTGTTCGAAATGTTTTAGCCGGCAGTACAGCGAAAAAATTTGGAATCGAAGAAGGTGCGCCTTTAAAAACTCCACTATTTGAATTGTTTTATAAAGACGACGCACTAGCTGATCCATTTATGAATTCAGAGCAGGCCTTGATGATGAATTGTGTAAAAGACATTTCAGAAATTGAGATGTTAAAAACCCAAGCCTTTAAAATTAATGATGTGCTTTTAAATATGTTTAAAGACATTGGCGTGAACTTAATTGATTTCAAAATAGAGTTTGGTTGGTCTAATGATGGAGTCCTTTGTTTAGGTGACGAGATTTCGCCTGACAGCTGTCGCCTTTGGGATTTAAAGACCAATGAAAAATTAGACAAGGACCGCTTCCGTAGAGATTTAGGAAACGTTAAAGAGTCTTACGAAGATATTTTAAAAAGATTAAAAACTAAATATTCATAAAAAAATCATACACGTAAATCATACACATAAATCAAGAGGTCCAAATGCTAAAGTTCTCAGTTCAAGTTTTACCAAAGCCAGAAGTCTTAGACAGCCAAGGGCGCGCGGTAGAAACACTTTTAAAAAAAGAAGGCTTTGAGCTTTCGTCTTGCCGTGTGGGCAAATACATCGAACTTGAAATTGATTCTAAAGATGAAAGTGCGGCCATGGAAAATTTAAAAAAAATGTCAGAGTATGTTTTATATAATCCATTGATAGAAAAAATTGAGATTAAAAAAATATAATTTCAATTTAGTTATCCTTAGATTAAATTTTTTATTTATGTATGAGTTTGTTTTTTTGTTTAAAAAGGTTGGTTGTATTTGAAAAAGATTGGAATCACTCGTTTTTTAGGAACTAATTGTGACCGCGACATTTGGTCGGCGGTTGAAGAGCTAGGTTTTCGGCCTGAATGGCTTTGGTATGAAAATCAGTACGATATGAAAGACTATGCGGCTGTATTTATACCCGGGGGCTTTAGCTACGGGGATTATTTACGTTGCGGGGCTTTGGCTGCACGATCCCAAGTGATGAAGTCAGTGAAGTCAGCATCAGAAAAAGGTCTTCCTGTTTTTGGAATTTGTAATGGCTTTCAAATTTTATGTGAAGCTCAAATGTTACCAGGGGCTTTACTTCGAAATGAATCTGTTCAGTTTATAGATTCATGGGTTGAACTTGAAAGTCAGACTTCAGACAGTAAATGGAAATTTAAAGACAATAAAAAAATTCCAATTGCCCATGGTGAAGGTCGCTACTTTATTTTTGAAGATCAAAAAAAGAAGCTTTATGATCAAGATCAAGTCTGGGTGAAGTATGTGAATAATCCCAATGGGTCTTTGGATGACATCGCTGGTGTACTTAACCAAACAAAAAATGTAGGGGCCTTAATGCCGCACCCAGAACGCGCGATGGAAAAGTGGATGGGATCTGCAGATGGTCGCAGTCTACTTCAGAATTTTTTAGGATAATTAAATAGGATTATTAAATTAGCTAAACAAGTTGGATTAGTAAAAAATTAAATAAGTTTGAATCATTATTATAATAAAAAAAATTAATCAGGAAGTTTAAAAAATGTCTAAAGATAAAAATCAGAATCAAACTGCTTTAAGCGAAACAGACTTATCCGATAAGCTTTCTAAGTACCGTTTAAATAAATTTGAATATCAAAAAATAAATGATCTTTTAGGCCGACCACCTGAAGGTGTGGAGTGGGCTTTGTTTTCTGCCCTATGGAGCGAACACTGTAGTTATAAATCCTCAAGACGACATTTAAAAAACTTTTATTCCGAATCTCCGCGTTTGGTTTCAGGCTTTGGCGAAAATGCTGGGGTCATTGATTTAGGCGAAGGTGAGCGGGTTGGTTTTAAAATGGAAAGCCACAACCATCCTTCTTTTATTGAACCTTATCAAGGGGCCGCAACCGGTGTGGGTGGAATTCTTCGAGATATTTTTACGATGGGGGCAAGACCCATCGCTTTAGCAAATTACCTTTGTTTTGGAAAACCGGAAGCCAAACGGATGCAAACATTAGTGCAAGGTGTGGTTCATGGAATTTCTGGATACGGCAACTGTGTTGGTGTTGCCAATATTTCTGGTCAAACTGAATTTCATGACTCTTATGATGAAAATATTTTGGTGAATGCTTTTGCTTTAGGTTACTTCGGTAAAGATGATGTGCTGGTCACATCCCAAGCGAAGGGTGTTGGCAACTGGGTTGTGTATGTTGGGGCTAAGACAGGCAGGGACGGAATTCACGGCGCCAGCATGGCATCTGCTTCGTTTGATGGTGGTGATGAAACTGGCCATAATACGATCGATGAAAGTAAACGTCCGACGATTCAAATTGGAGATCCTTTTTTAGAAAAACTTTTGATTGAATCCTGTATTGAAGTCATCAACGCCAATTTAGTTGTAGCGATTCAAGACATGGGGGCTGCAGGACTAACAAGCTCTTCTTTTGAAATGGCGTCTAAGGGCGGCGTTGGATTTGATATGTATTTGGATGAAGTGCCGCTTAGGGATTCAACGATGACTCCTGAAGATATTTTATTATCTGAAAGCCAAGAAAGAATGCTTTTAGTCTGCGAGCCTAAAATGTTCGGGGCCATTCAAAATGTATTCAAGAAATGGAATTTAGATGCCACTAAAATTGGGGAAGTTATTCAAGATAGAAAAATTAATCTTCACTGGCATGGTGAAGTGATCTGTTCGATTGATCCCGACACGTTAACAGAAAATGCACCCAACTATGAGCGCGAGTATTCGCTTGATTTTAAAAATTTAAATCATTTAAAGTTAGAAGCTGATCAGTTCAGTTCATCGCCTCAAGTTGAATCCAATTTGAAGGCTGCACATAAACCAACTATTGATCAAAGTTATATAGATAAAATTTATTCAAACCTGATGTTGGCTCCAAAAAATTGGATCTATGATCAGTATGATCAGCGTGTGGGTGCAAAAACGGCGAGCGATTGCAGCCGTCCTGTGGGTGTTGTGGTTTTGCCAGAATCTAAAAGATCTTTAGGTATTGTGCTTGGCTGTCGCCCTTACATTATGCGTATGTCGGCTTACCTTGGGGCCCAAGATGCGATTTTTTATCCTGCTATTGAATTGGCCTTGATGGGTTTAGAACCTTTGGCTGTGACGGACTGTTTGAACTTTGGTAACCCAGAAAAAAATAATGTGATGACAGACTTTGTCGCGACTGTAGAAGGGATGAGCGAAGCGTGCAGATCGCTTAAAACCCCTGTTATCAGTGGGAACGTCAGTTTTTATAATGAAACTCGTGGGCAAAATATCACGTCAACGCCTTCAACAGGTCTTGTTGGTTTAGGTGGAGATCCTAATCTTTTGCCGAAATCTATGTTCGATGAAGTCGGGGATTTAGTTTATAAACTTCAGTCCTTAAATCCAATGGAGATTAGTGGTAAGTGGTCTGAGACAAATCACGAAGATAAAGAATTGGACCCGTCGATTAAACCATCTGCTAAAACATCTACTAAACCGTCTACTAAAACATCGGTGAAACCATGGATTGACGGTGAATTGAATATTAAAAATGTAGCTCAGTATGTGACTGATATTCGTCTTGTGGTTGAAACAGGATTAATTAAAGCATCTAGAATTATTGGGTCTTACGGTGTGTTTCCCGCCTTAGTTAAAATGGCGTCAAATGATTTGGGTGTGGATTTAGAAATTTCAAAAGACTCTGCGTTTGAAGAAAAACTTTACGAATCTTTAGTGATAGTCTCAGAAAAAAATAAATCTGCGTTTGAAAAAGAAATTTTAAAATTTTCGAAATCAATGACCTCACAAAAAATTGGTCGAGTGAATGATTCGAGACATATTGTTTTTGTGAATGATAAAACTTTAAAGCCGCAGTCCGTACAAACATTAAAAACTAAATCTAAAACCACATGGCTTAATGCCTTTCCGGAGCTTAAATGATATCTAAAAGTGATAGCTTCGATTCAAGTAAAAATAGTTTGAATGTTAATATTGAATCTTTCGATGAGAATTTAGATTCTGACAAACCTACGTGGAAAGACGAGTGCGCCGTGTTCGGTGTATGGAACGATCCCGAAGCCAGTCACATGACTTACCTTGGTTTGTTCGCACTTCAACATCGTGGACAAGAATCTTCCGGCATTGTGACCCTAGATGGTCAAAGTCATATAGAAAAAAAAGGTTTAGGATTGGTGGGCGAAGTTTTTAGTGAAGCCGATTTGAAAGCTTTATCTGGACGAGCCGCTGTCGGACACAACCGATATTCAACTACTGGGAATAATATAATATCAAATTACCAACCTCTGACTGCAAATTTGTTAACGGGTCCACTCGCTTTGGCTCATAATGGAAATTTAATTAATGATAAGGAATTAAAAAAGGAATTAAAAGAACAGGGGTCTATTTTTCAAGGAACGTCGGACACCGAAGTGTTGTTACACTTATTAGCCAAAGATCAAAGAACAGATTTAGTTGAGTGTCTTAAAACCGCTTTAAAGAAATTAAAAGGCGCTTACAGTTTTGTGATCTTAAGTAAAAATTCATTAATTGCGGCCCGTGATCCATACGGCTTTCGTCCAATGGTTTTGGGTAAAAGAAAGCACGAAGAGGGCGAGTCCTGGGTGATTGCCTCAGAAACTTGTGCCTTTGATTTGATTGGGGCAGAACTTATCAGAGAGATTGCTCCAGGTGAAATCATAAAAATTGATGACAAGGGTTTGACCTCTGAAATTTTTGATACACGCACTAAACAAGCCCAATGTATTTTTGAACACGTGTACTTTTCAAGACCCGATTCAAATGTGTTTGGACTTAATGTGTATTCGACACGAAAAGAAATGGGTAAAGCTTTAGCCAGAGAAAATAATATTGATGCGGATCTTGTGATTCCAGTGCCCGACAGTGGAATCCCGTCTGCGCTTGGATTTAGTCAAGAAAGTAAAATCCCATTTGAATTAGGTATTATCAGAAACCATTATATAGGTCGTACTTTTATTCAGCCCTCACAAAGCATAAGAAGTTTTGGGGTGAAAATTAAATTAAATCCCCAAGCCGATATTCTAAGGGGTAAAAGAATCATTGTGATCGATGACTCGCTTGTCAGGGGCACAACAAGTAAAAAAATAATAAGCCTACTTCGTCATGCAGGCGCCAAAGAAGTTCACTTTTTAGTCGCTTGCCCCCCAACTGTCAGCCCGTGCTATTATGGTGTCGACACCCCAGAAAAAGATCAGTTGATTGCAGCCAACCACACATTAAATCAAATCAGAGATTTTATTGGTGCGGACTCGTTAGCGTACCTATCCCATGAAGGTCTGTTGTCATCTGTTGCTAAAGCCCCACGACAAGGCTTTTGTTCAGCCTGTTTCACTGAAGATTATCCAGAAATGTAATAAACAATTTCTAATTGCTTATATTTATACCACCGTAGCGGTGGAATTTTAAAAGGCAGAAAATATTTTATTAAAAATTTAGTCTATAAAAATCCTTAAATACGATTTTTATGTTGTCGCTATATTAACCATATCGATAATCTGATAATGTTTTAAGGGAATGGAGTTTTTTATGAAAAAAATATTAATAGCAATTGGTCGACGCTTAGGACTTATCAAAGATAAAAAGTCTTCAAGTACTGACGAGGATGTTTTAAAAGCCGCAGAAGGAATTAATAAACGCTATAACAAAACAATGAAGAATCTAGCTAAATGAATTTTAAATAATAAAATTTAAGTACTATAAATATAGTTATATTACTTATTTGACTTATCATTTTTAAAATTTGAGAATTTAATAAATATCGATCAAAAAGCAGGGTTTTTGGTGCAAATATCGAAGGCTCAGCCGAGTAGTTTTTTATAGCGAGGTAAAGCTTGGTTCTTACAAGAAAAATTCTATTAGTATTTTCAATCTTGATTTCAAATATTTGTTTTTCAGAGGGATATTCGGAAGACAAAAGTCTTTTTGCCGGGAAAATTGAATTTACAAAAAACTTAAACTACGAACAAGCTATCGAAAAAGCAAAGAGCCTTACTAAAGTAGATGGTAT
Organism: Bdellovibrionales bacterium; assembly: GCA_043764155.1. Taxonomy (GTDB): domain Bacteria; phylum Bdellovibrionota; class Bdellovibrionia; order Bdellovibrionales; family UBA1609; genus JAMLIO01. The sequence continues at coordinate 28,924 of JAYUKW010000017.1, read as the reverse complement.
GCAAAGCCTTATGGTTAGAAAGATGGGTCCTGAAAGCTACGGGGTCCAATTAATACTAAGATTCGATGGTACAAAAGAATCTAAGCATAAAATTTTGCAAGAGTTTCGTAATCTTTTGGGTCAATCAATCCATTCTTGGGATATGTCTTCAGGAGTAACTTGGGTTAAGAAACCCTAAAGGTTAATAAATAGGGAAGCATTAATATGAATGAAATTATAGGCCAAACCTCAAATAATTTAGAAAGCTTAGAGGCTAGGCTTCAAAAAATTGAATCAGACAACAAATCCGCTGAAATTCTTATCCTTGAATCTAAACTCATCCAAAGCTGGCTTTTCTCTAAACCTGAATCCACTCGCGTCTCTTATCAAACAGACGTTAAGCAGTTTTTTGATTTTTACCAAGGTTTAGGTCTAGGTTTAAAAGCAATTACAGAAAACCATGTAAATTTATTTTTAAGAGAAAATAAAAATTTGAAAGCATCATCACTTTCAAGAAAAAAGTCAGCCATTTCATCTTTACTAAAACACTTAGTTAAAAAAGGTTATTTAGATAAAAACCCATGTGATTTGCTGGATCCCATAAAAGTTCCAGATCAAACTCAGTTTCGAGTCTTATCCCACGAAGAAATATTAAGAATGATTGAGCTTGAAGATTTGGAAAGAAATAAAACTATTTTAAGAACTTTATATAAGACAGGTCTTAGAGTAGGGGAGTTAGTAAGTTTAAGATTTTCTTCTATTAAAAACAGAGACGGCAAATACTTTTTAATTGTTGTTGGGAAAGGAAGTAAAACCAGAACTATAGGAATAGATCAGAAGTCTTATGAGAATCTTAAATATTTAAAAGATGAAAATTCAAAAAGTAATGAAGATTTTATTTTTAGGTCTAGAAAACTAAATTCAAAGCTTTCAACAAAAGCTGTCTGGCACATAATAAAGACTATGGCAAAAAGAGCAGGACTTGATCCTAAGTTTTCACCCCACTGGACTAGGCACAGTCATGCTACAAAAGCTTTAGAATTAGGTGAAGATTTAAGAATCATTCAGCATACCTTAGGACATGATTCAATTATGACAACGACTAAGTACACAAATGTTTATCCCGGCAAGAGTAGTGGTGAAAAAATATTTATTTAAAAAGGTGCAGAATGAAAGTAAAGACATTTGATAAGAGCGATTCAGAACAACAAAAATTTGGCATCTCAACCAAAGGAGTTGGAAACTGGCAACCATACAGTCAACCCTTCAGGTACAAGTGTGGTTTTTGTGACAATGCGGTATCTTCAAGTAATGGTATGAGTGATTTTAGTAAATCAAATAAAATTATGTTCTGTCCTGACTGTAATGCGCCGACAATTTTTAGCAATAACACACAATTTCCAAAAGGGGTCGATAGTAACCTACCTAAAAATTTACCAGAAAATATTGCAAAAATATATAATGAAGCAACTTCAGCAATCTCGGTTGCGGCTTACACCGCAGTAGTTTTGTTGTGTAGGAAAATACTCATGCACGTTTCTGTAGAGTTAGGTGCAAAAGCTGGTGAGTACTTTGCTGTTTATGTTGAGTTTCTTATGAAGAATAATTTTATACCTCCTAATGGCAAAACTTGGGTTGATAAAATAAGATTGAGTGGAAATGAAGCTAATCATACTATAAATATATTTAATGAAAAACAGGCTGAAGACATCTTAAAACTTACTAAATTTCTACTAAACTATAACTATGAATTAATTGAGAAAGAATAAATATTTGAGAAAAGAAATTAATTAATTTTTTTTAGTTAAATTAATCAGATTGAAAGCTGGAATTATAATGAATGTCAATGAATGTCTCTGACCCTTTTATCTGTCTACATCATGTCATTTTTAACTTACATACCCGAAATTCGAACTACACATAAGATCTGATTAAAAATATATTTTATTTATAATACGTTTTCCGGACAAATGATTAACTTTTGACATGATGTAGACAGATAAAAGGGTCAGAGACATTTTCCTACTACTTTTTTCGGATGCACTGCTTCTACATAAGTAAAGAGTGCTTGAACGCTAAGTTGGGTGTTAGCTACCGTAGCGGTATCAACTTTTTGGCACTAATACAATAATGACAATGACTAAGTATACGAATGTATATCCAGGTAAGAGTAGTGGGGGAAGAATTAAAATATGAGGGCTAGTAACATGAATAATCCTGATATTATCATCGATAAGAACGTTATCGAAATTATAGGTAAAAATGAAGAATATTCAGTGAAGTTTTTAAATTTACTTGGGACTGGTAAACCAATATTTGGAATGCCGCCAATGTTGTTGCTTGAAGTATTGGGATTCAGCTTTTCAACACTAAGTGGTATTGAAATTAGAAAAGATGAAACGATTCAACATAAAAAAAAGCTGGATACGGAACAGAAAAATAATTCTAAAATTTTTTATGACATCTTAAAGCCTTTGTATGACAGCAAACTGGTAGAAATTAATGATGTTTTAGTTAGAAATGAAAGCATTAAAATTAAAAATTTGAGGGAATTATTTGAAAAAAGAAAGAGTGACTATTCTTCCACTTGTGGAAAGTATATTTTAATGTGTTGCGAGACTTTATTAAATCAAGATTCTTTATATGAGACAATTTTAGAGATTTTTTCGATCAACCTCTTGTGTACAGCCCAAACAAATAGAAATATTAAGTATTTTTATGAGTCTGCGCTTATGGTTTTTCTTAATTCAAAGATAGAATATGACCAGCAACAATATTTTTCAAAGCTAATAAACCATTTTGTTGATGGTATGATTACTAAAAAAATCGAAATGCATATTGAAAAACAAAATGAAATAAAAACTTTCATTGAAAAAAACAGGAATTGGCGTTTAAAAATAATTGAAGATCAATTTGATTCTGAACTTCTAGATATATTTTTTTTCGGAATTAATGGGGAAGAAGAGATTCTAAATATTTACACGACTGACAGTCCAGATGTTCTATTGTTTAGGCTTAGAATATATAAACTTATATTAGATGAAGTTTCTGAAATTAGGCTTAAGTCGGACTTAAATGCAATTAGATATCGAAAAGATAATAAGGTGATTTTTTTGAATAAAAATATTGAGAAGATAGATGAGATTTCATTCAATGAAATCATTTAATTATACCACTATTTAAAAAATTAAAGTATAACATAACAACAATTATAGGAAATCACTTATCTTCGGGCCTTTATCAAGGCCTCATTAATAGTTATAGATTTTCACCCCTACCCTAAAAAATAAACTTAAAACTTATTTTAATACTAATTAGCTTATCTTGAAGTTTAGATTTAAACACAATTTAGTGTTTTTAAAATTCTCACATTGCACATGCTGTAAAACCAAAAGATGTGACTTTTAATAACGTGTAAGTTATATGTAAGTGTATTTTTTAAAATTCTAATTAATGATTCGAGATAATACATTTTTTAGTAGTTATGTAAAATAAAATTGATAAATGTAATATATATGTTACATTTATCTTATGTTTATTAAGGATAAACAACTATGTCATCAAAAGACACTTTCGTTGCAGAAGTACCTAAGGAAATTATTGAAGAAGATGATTTTATAGATTGGCAAGAAAGTATAGATGGGTCTGTTGAAATTAAAATTGCTGCCGCCATCGAAATGATAGAAGGATCAGGTATTGTAACGAATGTTAAAGCTCTTGGTGATGGACTGTATGAAAAAAAATGGAATAGCGGACTAAGATTGTATTTCGCAATTGTAATTTACGACGGAATGAAAACTTTATTAATACTCGGAAGTAAAAAAGGACGCGAACAAAGCAAAGCTATTAATAAATCAAAAAATAAACTTAAAAATTATGATGTTTTCAAACAAAGTATAAAAATTAATAACGGAGATTAATGTGAATACGGCTGTAAGAAAAAGTTTTTCAAAATTAGAAAAAAAACAAAGCCTAAGCGAAAAATTTTCTGATCCAAAATTTATTATTGAAGCTATGTCTGATTATTTAAAGGAGGGAGATGTAGGATCAATCACTGACTTAATATCTGCATATATTAAAAATTCTAAGATCTATAACAGTCAGGAAGAATTTGCCACTAAGATTGGGACTACAAGGCAAACACTACATAGGATGTTGTCACATAATGACAATGTGTCGCTTCAAGTTTTTTTCTCAGCTATCGAGCAAATACATTCTGATTCGTTAGAAGTTTAAATTTTCTGATTAGCTCAAGTTAAAAGTATGTTATCTGTGATTCCTCCATGAACAAATGGAGGAGAACCAGGATAAAAAGCTGTGCAGATAGCGCTTTCTATTTTACCAACTTCTCTACAGTGATAAGGGTTTTTACCTTGCAAGCAAATATATTTATTAACTTCAATGACTGAATCTACTGTTGGTAAATAAATCTTCATTTAAGCTTATCCATGGCGTCTTTATGCTCTTCAAAAGCTTCTTTAGCAGATTTTAAAAAGTCTATCGTTTTGACGGGAATAAGTTCAATCGTCTGTGTTTCACTTATATATTTAGACACAGCTAAGTTTAGTAGCTGCGTGAATTTTAAATCGTTTTTATCTAAGTACTCTTCAATTTTAGTCTCAAGATCATCTTCAAATCTAACTGTTTTTGGAATACCCATAAATTCTCCTTTGTATTAAAAATAATACAAATGTCAAATTTTTGCTTCAAATCAAATATACAAGATTTGATTGGCTATAAATAGAGCTATATATTGTTTCGTTAGGTTTATATGATCAGAATTGGTTTATTCAAAGATACGTAAATAATTGAGTATAAAATTAAAAAGTCTTCTTACTTTTATGAACTAAATCGCCTCATTTTGAAATTTCCTTTTAAGCAACAAGTTTAAAAAAACCGATAAGTTTAAGTAATTTTAATGAATTTAAAGGGGCTATTTGTGAACAAATTTAATATGGGTGTAATAATATTATTGGTTCTAATATTTTCAGTTTCTTGCACTAAGCTAGAAAGTACAAGTCTCGAAGGAACAAGCGGTGGCAGTGGATCAGACCTAACGGCCCCTTTAGCCCCAACAATAATATCGCCCTTAAACGGAAGCACATTAAATTTGGCTTCAATCACTTTAACTGGTCAGTGTGAAACTGGGGCTACGGTCAATATTTCTGGAAATATTAATAATTCACCTATAACGGCAGCTTGCATATCTTCGGTTTATTCAAGCACTTTAACTTTAAGTCCATCCAATGGATCAAAGACAATCAATGTCACACAAACAGATGCTTCAAATAATGTGTCTGTCAGTCGTGGACTAAATTTGACTCTAAATATTTTATCACCTGTGACTGGGGATTATCCTATTCCAGCCAACTGTGATGTGCCACCTTCTTTTACTAACAGTAATAAATTTTATGTAGATCCAGTCAATGGTAATATGAATAATGATGGATCTTCTGCAAATCCATGGCGAACATTAGCAGAGGTTTTAAGTTCAAATAAAATTGAAAGTCGATCTTATGCAAAACCCTATGTAGTTGGAAGTCAGCCAACACAAATCAAGAATGCTGGGGCACCGGTTAAAGCAGGCGACGCTATATATTTAAGAAATGGAAATCATGGAACGGTCATGATTCAAGATTACTCAAATTTAGAGTTTATTGCAGTCAGAGCGCAAGCTGGCCATAACCCCAGATTAGAAAGACTTTATGTTACGGCGGCATCAAACTTTGTCTTTGAAGGCTTAACTGTGACGCCAAACACTTTAAGTGCGGGCGGCACAATAGTTGAAATATCAGATCATAACTTTCATGGACCAGCTTCAAATATTGTAATAGCTAAAAATACTGTTTACTCAACATTAAGTTCATCCGCTTATTCGGCAGCTAATTGGTTAAATGCTGCAAGCGGTATTATGTCTTACTCCCCATGTACAACTATTGTTGAAAACAATATTACAAATGTTCGATTTGGCGGTGGGGTTTTAAATGTTGATAGCATTATGGATTCAAACCTTGTTCAAAACTTTTCAGGCGATGGTTTAAGGATCAACGCGAGTCGTACGACTCTTATAAATAACACAATCATGGATTCGCGCTTAGAAGACTCTGATGGAGACGACAACCATGATGATGGCATCCAATCATTTAATTTAGGATCAGATCCTTTTTATGACATGACGATTGAAGCCAACACTATAATTGAAAGTACAAATCCTAATAATACATTTAAATCAGGTATGCAGGGGATTGGTATTTTTGATGGTGTTTACGATCGTCTTAAAGTCCTAAATAATGTGGTGAGTGTAACTTTTTATCAAGACATAGGAATTTTAGGGACAAGAAATTCTATAATCGCTAACAACACTGTTGTAGGTCATCCACAGTCTTGGTGTGGTCTGTTTGATTCAAAAACTGGAGCAGCCCCGGTAAACAGTACTTTTAAAAATAATATTGGATATATTATAATTGCACCAGCTTCAGGTAGTAGTAACAACATCACTGTCACAAATCCGAATGACCACTTTGTTACGTTTGATAATGTAAATAAAGTTTATGACTTTCATTTAAAGTCCACAAGCACGGCTAAAACTGCAGGTGTCCCATTACAAACTGTTTTAAAAGATATTGAAGGTAAAGTCAGATCAACGACAACACCAAGTGTTGGAGCTTATGAATATTAGGACTAACTTTAATTAATTCTAATAAGTCGAAATCTATTTAGGTTGAACATATCATGGCGCAGGAAAGACTACAAAATTCGCATCCGCAAAGGGACTTGTAATATTGCTGGTATAAAAACTTGTGCAGCCCGAAATATTTCCTGTGTTATTTTTTAAAGTCCAATAGCTACTGCAATAGGTTGAAGCCGCAGACCTACACTCTGACATCGTTCGAACACCAGGAGCAGTTTGACTATAGTAGGTGTTAATATAGGTCCAAGCTATGCTTTGCAGTGAAGTCGCAAGTGCGGCGCTGATACCACTTGGTGCAGGGGTTCCAACAGGGGATTTTCTAAACACCGACGAATATGTCACTAAAGACATATAATAAGCGCCCATCGAAGTTAAATGCACATTATCACTAAAGATTAAATTTAGTTTTTCAATTGTAGTTCCACTTAAGCCATTCACTTGATTTGCGATTGCTTTTTCAACTAAATCTACAAGTGCACCACCAGAAGGTAAAGACTGCACTTGGGGTCTTTGATTTGTATCACCTAAGGATTGATTTACTTTACTCGCTACACACTCCCAAGTTGTCCTCGCATTTTTTTCGTGAGTGATCCAATTATTTGGGGCTGATTTATTTATATCCAACCATGAATGATAAAACAAAGTTTTAGCCATCAGATTTCCATCAAGCATCAGGTCATGATAATGACGAAGATAGGGGATCGTATTTTCCCACTGGATTTGTTCTAAGCTATTGTGATTTTCAGTAATGAATAAAGTGTCGTAAAAATTTCCCGTACCGATGGTTTGAGGATTTCGAATTTCATTTATAAGATTTAATCCCGAACCTCCACCTTTGTTTTTACCCATACTGTAACCAGACCAACCTGCAGAGTTGGGATCGTTTCCCTTCGTTCGTAATCGTATTGGTGAACCCAATACGATCTGTTGATTGTAATTGAAATTATCACTTCTAGACATTGCGATGCTTTCAACATAATCAATCAGCGGATTGTCTGTTAAGCTGTGTCCTGAAAGTAAAACTCTTGCGTAGTTGGTGCTTGTCCAGCCTGGATTACTCACTGGAATATCTAAAGTTAAATTTAATATTCGTTGTGCAGACGTGTTACCAGCTAAATCTTGTTGAGTAATTTGAATTGATTTTGCCCCATTGCCAGTTGTTAAAGTGACTGATCTAGAATACGCAGAATTCACACATGTGACTGAATTTGAAGACCCAGTGATACTACCGGTCATTAGAACAGTGGCTAAAGTTTCACAAGTTCCTGTTATGGTGATGGACTGCGTGGGCACTATGCTATTGTTTGCGGGGGATGCAACTGTTGGCGTCGTAGGTGGAGTCGTGTCTGGTGCCGGTGGAACATCTAAAGTTAAATTTAATAGTATCTGTGGAGATCCGTTTCCAGCAACGTCCCGTTGGGTGATTTGAATTGATTTTATTCCATTACCAGGTGCTAAAGAAATCGATCTTGAATATTCAGAACTTAAACATCTTGTTGTGGTTGGGGAGACAGAGATATCACCAGATAATAAAACTGTAGCTAGAGTTTCACAACTTCCAGTTATAATAATAGTTTGAGAAGTGGCTGTGCTATTGTTCGCGGGTGAAGTGACAGTCGGCGCTAGTGGAGCAATCGTGTCTGGAATTGGTAAATCAGGAGGCTGGATACTAAGTTCAACATTTTCTGTCGTTAACTTAGTACATCCAATTGTGACCTTTAAACAAAAAATCAAAAGCAGTGCAAACGAGAAATTTAAATATTTCATTCTAATAGAATATCATTTAGAGCATTTCTAATCTAATAAAGTTGCAAAATTTTTAAATAAAATTTAATTTTGTACCAGTCTGACATATGAAGTGTGACTTAGGTTCAGGTCTAGCTGTATCGAGATGATACATAAGTATATAAATAGGTTTTATGCTTCGCATGCATTCATGGGATTGATTGTGGTGGAGTTTTTGATGGTTTTGATATTGAACTTGATTCAAACAACTTAGAATTTTCAATCACATACAATCCTGATGTAGCCAACATTTCGTCATCAGTTCAATATGCTAATTGTAATTCGTACTAAATATAAATAAACACTATATATAATATCCTTCACTAAACTAATAGATGTAGACATTAGTTTAGTTCGTAAAAGTTTTCTTGATAAAAATCCTTGATAAATAATTCAGTTCAAATAATTATATTAAAAATGAAAAAAATTGTTTTTATCTTTCTTAAGTTAATTTTTTTAACTCAATTTTTAGTATTCAAGAATTCATTCGCAATGAAAGAAAATCTAATTCCTATAAAAATTCAAAAATTTTTAATCCCGTTTTTAAAAACATCTGGATTCAGTCAAACACAAAAATCTAAAATTTTAGAGTTTGATTTTAACAAAGACCAAATTCTAGATTTTGTTGTTTTGGTTGATAAAAAAATCTGTGATATAAAAAATAGTGATTTTAAATGCAATAAAAATCTAAACACACCAAATGAATCTAGCCAGCGAAAGCTATTGATTTATTTTGGAAATAAAAGTGGTGGTTATGACTTATTTCTTGAGACCATAAATGGATTATTAAATTTTGGTGAAGGCGAAAAACAGCCAGATCCATTTAAGGATTTAATTTTAAATAACAAAGGAACTATTTCGATCGGTTTCAGTGGAGGGGCAGACCTGAAGTGGTCTTTTGAATTTAAAATACAATACAGACAAGTTGATCACATTTCAGACTTTTATGTTATTGGCTTAACACAAACTAAAGAGCAGTGGTCTGCCGCAATTAACACGAATGGTTCTAGTATACTAAGCAAAACGATAGATAAAAATTTAATCACGGGTTTAGTCGTTGAGACAAATAAGAAAGTTAATGATTCGACTGATTTTAAAAAAACATCTAACTCAATTTTAAATTCAACATCAAAATCAGTCTCGAAGCCTGAAGCTAAATCAATTTCTAAAATTCAAAAAAAACAACCTTTAGTTAAAATAAGAAATGCAGATCAAAATTTTATTTATAATTAAATTTATGTTTAGTTTATATTCAAATTTATAGATTGGGTTACGATTTCTAATTTTCTAAGTTTATACTCACAGGGCAATGATCTGAAATATTGTCTTTAAAATACATAAAGTCTTCGATCTGACTTTTTGGATTAGCCGACTTATTGCAGATGGGATGAACGCTGTAATCTAGAATATTTACGTCTGTATCTACTAATAAATGATCAAATGACTTTTGTTTGTAAGATAAGGTAGTACGTAGTTCTTTGACTGTATAAAAATTAAATCCTTGATCTAGACCAATATTTAAAAAAGTATCTAATTCGTTATTTACACTTTGGCTTGTCTTTTTAATATAGCTATTAAAATCGCCACCAATTAAAATTGTCTCACTCGACCTAATATTTAGGTTTTTGAGTTCTGTTAAAAGTTTTTCTGCTTGAAGTTGTCTTACTGCTGACTGATCATCTCCAGACTTTAAATGAAGATTAAATGTATGAATTATTTTTTTTGTGAAGATGTTTTTTAAACTTAAGAACATGACATCCCTAAGACGATCTTTAGTGTCTGAAATTTTAATTGCTCTCAATGGATTAAATAGTTCAAAATCAGTATTGATAGCTTCAAATTTATTAGAATCAAAGCAAGTTAAAACATACTGGTGAGCACGACCACGATCGTTGTATGTTAAACATTTGTACTTAATATCTAACAAATGCGTGAACTGCTCTGGTTTAGTGATCTCTTGAAATAGTATAATGTCTGAAGTTAACAGATCATTCTTAAAAAAATCTTTTAAAAGCCCTTCTCTTTCGTCATCATTCAAAGGCGGAAAAAATCCTGATCCATACCAAGCTACATTCATAGTAGTGACCAAAATCGAATCTTGAGCTGCAAAAGCTAAGAATGAATTAAAAAATACAAATATGAATAAAATGGTTGATGAACACACGGATAAATAAGCGGGCTTTTTATCTTTCATACTTATATGGTCATTTAAGTATTATTTTTAAGCAAAGCGAAAAGCCGTTTAGCACAGAGCTTAATTTATTAATTTTAACGGATGCTAACAAAATCCTGACAATTTGCATTTAGTGATTTGAAACACTTAAAAAATAGGTCTAGTTTTTTAACTGACTTGATTCTCTGACAACAATAGACAGAATAAGATAATGCCAGCAAAAAAAAATGCATCTGCTAAAAAAAATACCTCTATTCAATCTGATTTGAATCAAGTGCCAATCGATTTAAGCATTAGTATTATAGCCCCTAGCTTCAAAATTCCTCAAGTTGATCTGGATGAATGCTTGAGCGCTCTAACATCATTGAACGTAAATTATAGTATTGAGCAGCCCTTGTTTTTAGATTCAGAACTTTGTGCCCATACATATAATAAGCGATTTAGTGATTTTAAAAAGGCTTTGTCAGCTAAGCCCGAATACATTTGGTGTTTACGCGGGGGGTATGGAGCGCTTCAGCTTGTACCGGAACTTTTAAAATTAAAAACGCCAATAAAAAAACCCAAAACCTTTAAAAAGCTCATTGGTTTTAGCGATATCACGGTCCTTCATTACATTTTAAATCAAAAATGGAATTGGCCCAGTCTTCACTGGAAGCATTTAAATGGATTTCTAATTCATGATTTAAAAGACAATTTAAACGTAAAACCATCTTCAAACTTAATGCTGGATGAGAAAAAAAAATTTAATCTTAAGTTTTTCATAGACTCAGTTCATAGATTAAATTCAGAAAAATATTTTTACTTTAATAATTTAAGTCCATTAAACAAAAATGCGGAGAAAACCAAAAGCCTTAAAGCCAAAATTGTGGGTGGTAATTTAATTACAATGCAGTCTTTGGTTGGACAAAAGATAAAGTCGCCTAAGGGAAAAATTTTATTTTTTGAAGAGATCGACGAGCCTGTTTACAAAATTGATCGTGCTTTGACTCAAATGGATCAAGCCGGGTGGTTTAAGAATATAAAGGGAATCGTCTTAGGTTCATTTACTAACAAAAACCCACAGATTGAACTGGACACAAAAAATTATTTTAAAACAAAGTTTTTAAGACACAAATTTCCAGTATTCGAGGGTTTAAAGTCGGGACATATTCCTGATCAAGAGCCTTTGTTTTTAAACACCAATTCAGAAATCAACTTAGATATAAGTCAGACTAAAAGAATCAGCTTTATATTAAAAAATAAAAATGGATTCTTGGATTGAAATTTAAGTTTTTTAACTTGATGATAAATGTAGAAATTTTTAAAGGGTAAGTCTATGACTAGTGTTAATTATAAGTCACAACTTTCTAAAAACTTAAATCAACTTATTTTAAGCCATAATTTAAGCGATAAGTCCGAAAGCTTAAAAATTGGCGTTATTTATAAAAATACAAAGTACAAATTAAAGTGGGGTAAGGATTTTACCTATTACGATTTGGCATCACTAACTAAACCCATTTTCACAATGTCTGCTTTTTTAGTCACTGAAGAATTTCATAAACCTGTTATCCACAAATCTGTGGATAACCTTTTGCCTTGGTTTAGACCAGTTTTAGGATCAAACTTAAATTCTGACTTAAAATCTATGCAAACTACAAATTTGAATTCAAATTTAAAACCAAAGGTTTTGAACACAAAAAACCAAATTTCTATTTCAGATCTTTTGTCCCATCAATCCGGGGCTAGGGCCTTATATCCTGTTTATCAAGAGCTAAAAAACAAAACATTAAATGGACTATCTCCGTTAAATGAACTCATCAGACAAGCCCCATTTGACCAGATAGGACCGGTGTATTCCGATGTTGGTTATTTTTATTTAGGTTCAATTTTGGAAAGTCTTTTTAATAAGCCGCTGTATTATATATTTGAAGACCTAAGGTCGTATTTTGATATGTCGGATTTGCATTTCAATCCGCTAGGCGAAAAAAGTGTCTATCCAATTAATAAATATGCACCAACAGAAAACTGTCCTTTAAGAAAAAAAATAATTCAAGGCGAAGTCCATGATGAAAATTGTTGGAAGATGGGTGGGGTCGGACCTCATGCTGGACTTTTTGGATCTATGGACGGAGTTTTAAATTGGGTTGAAAATATTATGAATGTTTTTAGTGGGGATTCACAATTTTCAAAAGCGACAGTCAGCAAGTTTTTAAAAAAACAGAAAGGGGATTGGCGCTTAGGGTTGATGGTGCCGTCTAAACCTATATCGTCATGTGGACATTATTTTTCTGATTCCTCTTATGGTCATTTGGGATTCACGGGGACCTCTTTTTGGGTGGACCCCAAAAAAGATTTAGCCGTGGTGATATTAAGTAATAGGACTTATCCCAATAGGGACAATAAAACCTTTAACATCTTAAGACCCTTAATACATAATGCAGTTTGGGAGACACTAAAGTGATTAAAAAAATTTCAGATTTAAAAAAAGGGTCGCATATTCATATCATGGGTATCTGTGGAACAGCTATGGGTAATTTTGCAGGTTTACTTAAGTCTATGGGTTACAAAATTTCAGGCAGTGATCAGAATGTGTACCCACCGATGTCTGATGTCTTAAAAAAATTAAATATTGAAGTTTATACCGGATATAAAAAAGAAAATTTAATTCCTGCTCCGGATTTTGTGGTGGTGGGGAATGTGATCTCTAAAAATATGCCTGAAGCCGAATACTTACTAACTACAAAAATTCCTTTTGCTTCATTCCCTGAAAGTATTGGGGACATGATTTTAAAAAACACTCATTCTATTGCTGTATGTGGAACCCACGGGAAGACCACAACAACATCCATGCAAGCATGGATCGCGGACTGTCATAGAAAAATGCCAGGATATTTAATCGGTGGAGTTCCTAAGAATTTTGAAAGTTCATTTAGTGCCGGCGGCGGGGACTTTTTTGTAATTGAAGGCGATGAGTACGACACCGCTTTTTTTGATAAGGTTCCTAAGTTTTCACATTACTTTCCTAAGTCTGCGATTTTAACTAGTGTTGAATTTGATCATGCGGATATTTATAAAGATTTAAATGATGTGATCAAAGCGTTTAAAATTCTATTTCATAAATTAAGTGACGACGGAAATTTGGTTTATCACGCAGAAGATGAAAATATTCGTGGGTTACTTCAAGAAGCTAAAACTAAAAATAAATTCAGTTATGGTTTTAAGGACGCCGACTTTCAAATTAAGAATATTGAATACTCTAAAGATTCCACTCGTTGGGATGTGGACTATAAAAAACAAACCTTTCATTTGAAATCCACCATGGGCGGCGAGCACAATGTTTTAAACTTTACTGCCAACTTTGCATTAAGTTTAATTTTAGGTTGGGATATTCCCATCACAATAAAAGCTATTGAAAGCTTTCAAGGGGTCAAACGTCGTCAAGAGATCTTAGGTGAATTTAATAGTGTATTATTAATGGAAGACTTCGCCCATCACCCGACGGCTGTGAAATTGACCTTGCAAGGTTTAAAAAAGAAGTACCCAGATAGAAGATTAATTGCGGTCTTTGAACCACGGTCTGCGACCTCCAGAAAATCTGTTTTTCAAGAAGATTACTTTCACGCCTTTCATAAAAACTGTGAACAAGTTGTTGTGGCGCAACCGTTTAGCTCTAAGCCGTCGAGTTCCACATCCGTCCCTGCTGGGGTTAAGTCAGCGAGTGAACTAGACAGTGACCCCACCCAGTTCTCATCCCACAAATTAGTCCAAGACTTATCTTCTGAAGGCACCCCAGCCTTATTGTCAGAAAGCTATGACACCATCGTGAGTGACCTTATTGGTGTAACTAAGTCTAATGACTTGATTGTACTTATGAGCAATGGAGGGTTTGGCGGAATCTATCCTCAAGTGATTGAGGCTTTAAAAAATCGACATATGTGAATATATTTAGAGCCCATACTTTTATTTTATAATCCTTCGCCACCATTCTCATCGTAAGCGCTATCATGATCAGGGTGTAAGGATATAAAAATCATATAGTTTTGATCTCTGCAAACTCGGGCTCTGAATTTTTTTGAGATTCGAATTGAGGCTGTTTTTTTTCCAGACTTAGTGATTTGGTTTTCAATAATTTCCCAGCTAAGGCCCCTTTTTTGAGATTTAGAAGACGTTTTGTAGATTTGGTCCCAACTCATCATTTCGATTTTGGTTATAGTTTTTGTGAATTGATTAAATTCGAGTTCTTCTAAATTTAATATTTCGTCTTGCAGTCTTTTGAAGTCTAAGTTGCACACTACATTTTCATGTTGATTTTTAGATATGGATTTTTTATTTGCCACGCTTTTGTCTTTCTTGTTTAAGCTTCGCTAAAGTATCAGATGATTTGGATTTATTTTTTTGTAAATTGGTCTCTTCCCATTTATTAAACTCGTTAAGGGATTCAATAGCTGATTCAGAAAAGAATATGGCCTGTGAATCGGGTATAAATGTTCCTGATTTAATAATAATTTCGCTATTAGACACCTCTTCTAAAATTATGTGTCTTCCGGCCCATTCCTTACCAATACTAATTTGGCCATTACTAGCTACAGTTAAAAGTTTTTGTTTAGCACCCATATTTAGCTCCTACTAATAAATATATTACATTAATTTCCTAAAATAAGCTATTCCTAATATACAATAATAAGTAATTTTGATGCTAAAGCTATCGAATTTTTAAATATAAAGTCTTTTTTGGCTCATTTTGAGGCTCTTAATTTTTAATTTTACAGTTTTTAAATAAATTTTGACCTGGCCCTATGATTTTTGTCCATAAATTGAGATAATGTTTTTATTAAGGAGTTTCTATGAAACATCTTTTAAGTCTTTTAAAGTTAAATTTAAAAACTAAAGTAAGTTTAGCGCTCGCTTTTTTAGCAGCTATGACTTTTGCATTTACACTTAAGGCCCAAAATGATGACTTTCGGCGTTTAGAAGACAGTATTGCCAACCTCAAATCTAAAATTAGAACTTCGACAAATAAAGATCCTAAAGATATTCAAAAGCTTTCTAAGTTAGAAAATGAATTAGAAAAAAAGCAGTATCTTCAAAAACACAAACCCCAATAAAGTTTACTTTTTTTAGACAAAGTTTTATTTTTGAATTCAAAAGTAAGTTATAACTTTTTTTATAATATAAAAAGGAGTTCATAATGACTTTAACTTATGAGTTCACACGTCATGAATTGATCTTGTAAGCTCTTTAAGCGACCTTAGTGAGATGGAAATATCCCAAGACGAAAATCTACCTAAAAGGCCATTAAGCCCTATGATGGTGCAGTACAACGAGATCAAAGCTCAGTGCCAAGACTCTATCTTGTTATTTAGGATGGGGGACTTTTACGAGCTATTCGATACGGATGCAGTCAAAGCCGCGCCGATTATTGGTTTAACTCTAACGTCTAGAAATAAAAAATCTGGGGACACGACACCTATGTGCGGGTTTCCCCACCACAGTATGGCTGGTCCAATTCAAAAGCTTTTAGCCGCTGGTCTTCGAGTAGCTATTTGTGATCAGGTGGAAGACCCTGCCTTAGCTAAAGGGCTTGTGAAAAGACAAATCACTCGTCGCTTAAGTCCTGGTATGGTTTACGATCCTGACACTTTAGATCAACGTGTCGGGCACTATATGATGTCTTTTGATCAAGACCATATTGTCTTTTTAGATTCCACAACGGCCGAAGCTTTTTATTACAAAAATGATCAAGACTTTGAGTATTACTTTGAAGCCTTCAATATAGTTGAAATTATTTTAAGTGATGAAACCATAGACTTCAAACCACCAGGATTGATTTGTGTTACTTACACAAAGAAAAGTTCCAGCGAAGGTGCAGGGCGTGCGAAGCCGACCGAAGAGCGCCTGAGTGAACTAGACAGCGACTGTCGTGAATTACTTCTAAGCTACGTCAAGTCCACCCAAGGTGAAACCTTCTTGAGATCCTTTGATGGGTTTAAATATTTTGAACGCTCAAAAACTTTAACTATGAGCGCTAAGGTCTTTAAACACTTAGAGATTTTTAAAAATTACGAAGGCGATACTTTGGGATCGCTATTTGAAACCATTAATAAAACCACAACTCCTGCTGGATCCAGAAAACTTAAAACTTGGTTAAGGCAACCTTTGTCTGATGTAAAAGAAATTTCAAGACGTCATGACGAGATTGAAATGTGGTCTAAGGATTTTTTAAAGCTTAAAAAAATGCGAGAGCTTTTAAAAAACTTAGGCGACCTTGAGCGCCGCACTTTAAAAATTACAAGCCCTAGTTGTGGCCCAAGAGATCTTTTAAGATTATCTGATAGTCTTGAAGTCTTAATGGGTCTTCAGTCCTTTATGCCATTTGATGAGCAAGTCTTCCAATCTGTAGTGGATATACAAAAATTGATTTCTAGTAGCATTGAAGAAGACTCGCCAGTTCAGTTTTCATCAGGCCAATTTATACAAATGGGTTTTAGTCGTGATTTAGATGAAGTGATTGAGCTTGCAGACAATGCTCAGGGATTAGTTCAAAAGATGGAGCTTCGAGAAAAAGAGGCGACCCAAGTGTCTAGTCTTAAAATCCGCTACAATAGTGTTTTTGGCTTTTATATTGAAGTTTCAAAAGTACACACATCAAAAATTCCGTCGCACTATGTTCGAAAGCAAACTTTAGTTTCAAGTGAACGTTACACCACGGAAGAATTACAAACCTTAGAAGAAAAAGTTTTACTTTCAAAAACCAAGCGAATTGAATTAGAACTATTGGCATTATCCCAGATCAAAGAAAAAGTTTTAATTAAGTCCAAAGATTTTTTACGTCTTTGTGTTGTGGTCGCCGAAGTGGATGCGTTATCGGCTTTAGCTTGGCTTAGTATTGAAAGAAAATATGTGAGACCTGAATTCAGTTTAGACGGATCACTTAAACTTTTAAAATCACGTCACCCTGTTGTTGAATTTAGTAGAACCAGATTTATTGCCAACGACATCAACCTAGATCAGGGCCAATGTTTATTAATCACAGGTCCCAACATGGCCGGAAAGTCGACCGTCATGCGACAAGTTGTTTTGGCTGTGGTGTTAAATCAAATGGGAAGTTTTGTGCCGGCGACAAAAGCGGTGATGCCCATTTATAAAACCTTGCATACACGAATAGGGGCGTCGGATTTTCTAAGTCAGGGGCTATCCACTTTTATGGTCGAGATGTCTGAAACGGCTGAGCTATTAGATCAAGCTGGTCCCGACAGTCTAATTATCCTGGATGAGATCGGTCGTGGCACTAGCACTTATGATGGGTTAAGTTTAGCTCAAGCTATTTTAGAGGAGCTGGTTGATAAAGGGGCGAGCTTCATGTTTTCAACCCATTATCAAGAGCTTACGAGCTTGGTTGCTCCACGAATTGTAAATATGAATATGGGAGTTAAAAAAGAAAAAGATAAAATCTTTTTTGAATATTTATTTAAACTTGGCGCCGCCGAAAAATCCTATGGAATCGAGGTCGCTAAAATCGCAGGTGTTAAAGATCACGTCATTCAACGCGCCCAGCAGCTGTTAGTTGGGTATGAAAAGAAAAGTTCCAGCGAGCCCGCCGCAGGTGCGGAAGCGCCGACAAAGTGCGCTGAACGGGCGAGTGAACTAGACAGCGCAAAAGAACAGTCGAGTTTCACATCCTGTCCTGCAGACAGCGCAAGCCAGTTATCCTTACTCTTCGATGTGCCACCCCCATCCATTGATCCAAAAATTTTAGAGCTTATAGAAAAAGTAAAATCGTTTTCAACGGATGAATCCACACCTATGCAGGCTTTAAACGAGATTTCGAAATGGCAAAAAAATCTATAATTGATTTGGACTTGATACCCTCAGGTTCAAAAAAAATAAACTTAATTCTAAAGCAAAAGCAATTTAACAACTTAGTTTTAGATATTATTAAAAATGAAAATTTAAAACCTGAATTTAAAAATTTAAAAGTATTCACTTTGGGGTCCTTAAGTTATGGAGGACTGTGCCCTTATTCAGATGTGGATCTACTAGCTGTGGGCGAGAAGCCTTTAGCTGAAAAGTTTTCGTTAAGTCTTCAGGCAAAACTTTCAAATGTTAAAATCAAATGGTGGGCGGATTTTAATTCGTCATCCAATTTTTCAGAAGATATTTTTGATCAAATATCTTTGTTTTTTGCAAAATCAATTCATGAATCAGATCTTAAATCAGAGATGCAAGAGCTTTTAAACTTCAAAGTTTTACAATCAGATTGGATTCAAAAAAATCTAGATCGCTTCCAAGCAGATCTTTCAAAAGATCGAAACTTAAGACGATCTAGATACGGCGCCGTCGGCGGCGAACTGTCGCCCAATTTAAAATATGGCCCCGGTGGCCTAAGAGACTCCTGCCAAGCTTTAGCTTGGGTCGGTTGGCAAAAGAAAAGTTCCCCGCCGGAGCGAGCCGAACGGCTCGCAAACGAGAGACGAAGTCTCTCTGCGGGTTCCAGCGAGGGCGCTGGGCGTGCGAAGCCGCCCAAAGAGCGCCCGAGTGAACTAGACATCATCACTAATACCCTCAACCAAAACCTTACCCTGATCTACCAAACCCGTTTCGCTCTTCAATATCATTTTCAATCTGATCAATTGACTCAAGAGAATTGGCTAGAACTTTTAAAAGATCTTAATTGGCTTGATGAAGGCAAAAAGTTTTTTTATCAAACTTTGTTTCAACAATTTAAACTGACTGATGTCATTTTTGAAAATCCAAAGTCTGATTTATCTGCTGAAATAAAAATCCTTGAAGATAAATTTAGTGATTTATTTACGGATAAACACAATGACCCTAAACTTATGCTGTCTAGTTTGGATTTTGTTACTCCAAATAACGCCAAGCTTACGGCCTACTATTTAAAAACACAGTGCTTTGATAAACCTAATGTATTTTACACTGCTGAATTAAAAGCTGAAATTTACAATTGGATTCATCAATTGTTTTTAGAACCCAATTTAGATTGGCAAATTGACTTTATATTAGATTCAAATTTGGTCGCTGTAATTTTGCCCGAATGGAATTATATTTGTGGTCTTGTGCAGTCAGATCATTACCACAAGTACACAGTATCAGAACATTTAAGGCAAACCTTAAAGTCAGTGGGATTGCTTCAAACTCAGAAAGAACTTCGGTTTTCAATGCAGACCTCTTGTGAAGAAGTATCTGCTGCTGACTGGCAGTCTTTAAAATGGATCGCCATTTTTCATGATTTGAAAAAAGGTTATCCTGAGGATCATTCTATTTTAGGAAAGCAGGCCGTTGAAAAGTTCGATTATTTTAATGAAGACCAAAAAAAACTAGTTGGTTCTGTTGTGGAAAATCATTTACGACTATCCACATTTGCTTTTCGTTATGAGCATTCCGATCAGCAACAATTACAAATTTTAAATGAACTTTTTGAAGTGTCCCATTGGATCAGACTTTTGTTAGTGTTTACTGGGGCTGACATCATGGGATCGAATCCTCAGGCATGGAATAAATGGAAGTCCGATCAATTATACTTTGCTTATAAATCCTTGATGGATTTTAGAAATGAAAAAATTAGCAGGGATGTTGAAGATGTTGAAGGCTTCGAATTATCTCCGTATCTAGTTTCAGTTTTTGGTTCAGAGATGCTCAAAGAAGACATCGTGCTTTTAAAACAAAACAAAAATGACGATGGTCTGCTTGAAGACTGGCAAGTGATGTCAATTGATGGAAATCTTTGGATTCGCGTTTTTAAAAAAGATCAAGGCCCAGGGACTTTAAGTGATATATTAAATGTCTTGTACTTAGTTGGCCTTCCCGTTGAACAAGCGTTTATATCAGGGAAAAGTTCCAGCGAGGCTTGCGAGGGTGCAAAGCCCCTCGTCAGCAAGCCGAGTGAACTAGACAGCAGTGGGAAAAGTTCCAGCGAGCCCCGCGTAAAGGCGAACGAAGTTCGCCATGCGGGTGCGAGTGAACTAGACAGCAGCCAAACCCAGTCGAGTTTCACATCCAGTCCTGCGGACGGCGCGCAAGTCTACAACTGGTTCCGTCTACCAACTACATTCGTAAAACCAGAACAACAAATCCGAAGTCGGATTAAAATCGTGTTAAAACAAAAAGTGTTTAATAAAAAAAATCTTGTGGCTCAAATTGATCGAGTAATTTTTCTAACAGAAAATAATGATAAATTAAGTTTTGTATTTAAAGGGCGAGACCAAAGTGGTGTGCTGCTTTATATTTGTAAAATATTTGAATCTTTAGAAGTAGATATCTTAAAAGCACAAATCAATACTTGGGGCCAGCGGATTGAAGACCTATTTGTAGTGAAAAAAGGCGAATATTCAGCTGAAATACTACTAGACCTTTTGAATCAGCGCTTAAATTTACCGCAAAGTATTAAAATTTAAGCTTATATCTGATATTGCTATAAATTATTGCAAATCATTTTTATTTATTTAATAAACACCTTAAGATTATGATCTACAAAGGATTTTGTTAAATTACAGCAGATTTAAGAAATAAGACTTTCTTTGGTCTAGAATAACAAA
Source organism: Bdellovibrionales bacterium (assembly GCA_043764155.1). Taxonomy (GTDB): domain Bacteria; phylum Bdellovibrionota; class Bdellovibrionia; order Bdellovibrionales; family UBA1609; genus JAMLIO01. Next base: position 7,764 of record JAYUKW010000017.1, on the reverse strand, counting down.
AAACCTCTTATAAAATACTTCTGTCTAGTTTTTGTCAAATTTTTTTTAGTCTGCTTGCATGCATTAAAATTTATTGCCAGACTTTAAGTAAGGGCTAGTGGATGGCCTGGTCAAATGGAGAGGAGCAAGGATGCTTAAGGATGTACTGATTAGAGAAGGACTTTCGAATAGGGAAGCAGAAGTAGCGGAATTAGTGACACAAGGTTTATCAAACAAAGAAGTCGCTAACAGACTTTTCGTTACAGAAAAAACAGTTAAGTTTCACTTAACTAATATTTATAAAAAAATGAATGTTAAATCAAGAGCACAATTGATTGTATGGTGTTTACCAAACATGACTTTTGCTGAAAAGCCTGAAATGACAATAGTTGAAAATACAAATTCAAATATTTCTACAGGAACTCAAAAGCCAGTTGTTGAACCAGGATATGCAAGTATCAACGAGAAAAAAGCTGAGTCAGAAACTCCGCTAATTATCCCAGGTCAAGCCAACAAATCTGGTTACTCTTTTTAATCTTAAAAAATGATTAAAGTAAAAAGCACAGTAAAGAGCTCAGTTTCAGAAGTTATAATGACAGAGCTCGTTTTGCCCTCTCACACCAACTCCCTCAAAAGTATTTTTGGGGGAGTTATTATGTCATGGATAGACATAGCGGGTGCCATATCAGCCCAACGTCACTCTAAAAGTTCAGTTGTCACAGCAAGTATTGATGCCCTAAATTTTGAGGCTCCAGTTTATGAAGGCTGGGTTGTGAACTTAAAAGCTAAAGTGAATTTTGTTGGAAAAACGTCCATGGAAGTCGGTGTCCGTGTAGATGCAGAAAATCCAAGAACAGGACAAATATTTAAAACTGCCAAAGCCTATTTAACTTTTGTAGCTATTGATGAAAAAGGTAAACCTAGGCAGGTTCCTGAATTAGATCTTGAAACTAAAGAAGATCAAAGACGTTTTTCCGAAGGTAAAATCCGGAAAGAACGACGTTTGATGCATAAGTCATAAAATTTTAAAGTCTCTTAGTTCTTCCAAGAGACTTGAGTAAAAAGTAAATTTAGATTTTGTTACAGAATATTTTGAAATACTATTGTGGTTAAAAATCTAAAACTTCAAAATTAGGTAAAATATTTTTAGGTCGATATCGATTTTTGATTCTAGATCTTTTTCTTCGATTCATCATTTTTAACATCTGCTGTTTACATTGAGCTAAAACCTCGTACAAGTTTTCACCTTCGGAATGACAAAATAAATCCTGATGTTTTGGAAATCTAAGTTCTAAATTTATTTGAATCAGGTCGTAACCTTTCTTTTCTGAATGTAGATCTACATTCAGATGAACAATTAAATGAGTAGCATCTTTGGTTCTAGCTAATATTTTGTCTGAAATATTTCTTATATGATCTTCAACCGCTTGGCTTCGATGAAAGTGGCCCCACTCTATATGTAATGAATCATCGATAAGTGTCTCTGTGTTTTTATTAAAAACTTTACTGAATACTGTGGATAATTTTTCTGCTGACATAAGTTTCTCCTGGGTTGCAATTTACAAAAATTAAAAACCGACTCGAATGACTTTTTTCTAACTTAAAAAACTTTCCCTCTTAATTATCCTCCTTTGTTTAAACCAAAATATTCCTGTCGTCCCAGAATCACAAATTATAATTGTTTTAGTGAAACATTAAGATTATTTATGACATTTTTTGTCAGATATAAATCGCTGTTAACGCTCAGGAAAATTGAATTCAAAAAAGCCCTAGACTTATTGGCAGACTTGTAAATTTCTAAATGAATGGATTATGTTAAAGATTTTACTTAAAAATAAAAAAACCAACAGTTTGTTGCTGTTGGTTTTTTAAAATTAAAATTTAAAAAAATTAATTTTTAATTAGATTCTGGTGTTAACATTTTTTCTTTTTCAGCCTTAAGATTATCAAGCTTTTTGTTTGCATCAGAAATATCAGCTTTCACTTCATCTCTTTTTTCTTTCATATTTTCTTTAGCTTTTTCAGTTTTAACTATGTTCTTTTCAACTTTTAAAAACTCTTCGCCTTTTTTAATGCTTTCAACTAGTGATGGTTGATACTCAATAGGGCAATTAACAACATTTACTTTTTTTCCAGTTGAAGAAAGTTTAAAACCATTTTCAGGTGAGCAATACTCTTTTACACCTTCAACCCAACCTTCTTTATATGCTAAAATAGGAAAATCAACTTTTTTGGCTTGGCACATTTTTTCTGTTTTTAATATTTCTGTAGCGGCTTGGCCTTTTTTACCATCAATTACACCTTGCTGTTTCCAGTCTGTTCCTGCGCAATTTTTTTTCGAGACGCCAGCACATCCAGTTCCTATTAAAATTAAAATCAAGCTGATAAAAGATAAATTTATAGTTTTCATATTTTTACTCCATTGGGTAATTAATCGGTTAACAATTTTTGACTATAATAGATTTAAGATGAATTTAAAACTTAAAAGCTTAAAAAGTAGTTAATTGATTTGTTTTGAGAATTTATTTACTTTTAGTATCTTTGTCTTGACTGCCATCAAGGTTTTCAATTTGGTTCTGTTTTTGCCATAGTAAAAAGTTTCTAAAAGGCAAGATGGCTTTGATGTTGTAGCCTTCACTTACATCGTGCTTGCTTTCGATTCGACCTAATTTTGTTAGCTCATAAATCTTGTATTCGTCCTCATAGGGGATAAAGACTTCAATTTCTTTACTGATGGAGTGAATTTCGGCCACGATCTTAGTTTTTAAAGCTTCAATGCCATCATCTGCAAGAGCGCTGACGACGGCGAAAGGACGTTTTTTAATTTTAAATTGCGCTGATATCGGTGCTAAATCTTTTTTATTAAAAACATAAATTATAGGTTTGTTTTGCCACTCAAACTCCTCAGATAATTTATCAACCACTTCGATATGCATTTCAAAGTCAGGACTGGATAAATCAATGACATGTAAAATTAAATCTGATTCGCTGGTTTCTTCTAAAGTCGCTTTAAAGGCTTCAATTAAATGTGTAGGTAATTTTTGAATAAATCCCACAGTGTCAGTCAGCACCACATTAGGCGCTTGATCTAAGTGCAACTTTCTAGTCAAAGGATCTAAGGTCGCAAACAATTGATCTTCAATATAAGGTTCTGATTTAGTCAGCGCTTTTAGTAACGAACTTTTTCCAGCATTGGTGTAACCCATCAGGGCAATTTGAATGGCCTCTGATCGGTTTCGTCTGATTTCGTGTCTGTGTTTTTTAACTTTTTCTAATTGTTTTTTTATTGAGGCGATTCGTTCTCTGATTCGACGTCGATCCATCTCTAAAGCTTTCTCGCCTGGTCCACGGGCCCCAATTCCAGATCCCTGTCTGGATAAGGACCCATGCCAACCCCCGACCATACGGGGCAACTGGTCCATTAATTGGGCCAACTCAACTTGAAGTTTTCCTTCTTTAGTTTGAGCGCGTTTTGCAAAAATATCTAGAATCAACTGGCTTCGATCTAATACTTTAACTCCGATCATCTCTTCTAAGTTTCTATTTTGAACTCCTGTCAAATGGTGATCAATAATCACGATGTCAGCTTTAACTTGTTCGGCCAGCTCTTTGAGTTCTTTAACTTTACCTTCACCCAATAGAGTAGCGGGTTGAATTTTTTCAGCATGCTGATACACAGAGGCTACAATTTCGCCCCCTGCAGAATCAATTAATTGTTCCAACTCCATAAGATCTGATTTCAGGCGATCTAAGGATTTGGTTTTAAGTTCAAACCCCACAGCAATGACGGATTCTTTTTTTAAATCAAGCGTTAGCATAATGACGTGTTTTTCGGTCATGAATTTCATGAGCCGTCATTGCAATCGCGTTGATAAGATCCTGCACTCCGCCTGTTCTTTGAATGATGTTTGCCGGTTTATCCATTCCCAAAAGAATGGGGCCTATCACCTCACCTTGAATCATCTGCTGAATTAATTTGTATGAAATGTTGGCGGCATCAAGATTAGGAAACATCAATATATTAGCGCCGTCTTTTAATTCAGAAAATGAAAAAAGTCTTGCCATAATGTTTTTATTTATAGCCGCGTCGGCTTGCACTTCACCGTCAACAATCAAATCTGGTCGCATCGCTTTAACTAACTGCGCGGCTTTTTGCATTTTTCTAGGACCTTCATTTTGGGCTTTGAAACTGGTATAGGACAGCATCGCCACACGTGGGGTGACTCTGTAGCTTTCTGCAAATTCAGACACATCTAAAGCGATTTGAGCAATCTGTTCTGCCGTGGGATTTATGGACATGGTTGTATCCGCTAAGAAAGTTTTCTTACCATTTTGTAAAACAATATTTACGCCAGAGGCCACTTTGCCTTTCGCATGACCAATCACATCTAACAAGGGCTTCACACACGACGCGTAGTTTTGTGAAGCGCCAGACACTAGTCCATCGGCTTCACCCATCCGAACCATCATCGCTGAAAAGTAGTAGGGGTCTTCTAATAAAATATGAGCTTCAGATAATAAAAGACTTTTTCTTTTTCTTAAGTCATAAATTTGTTGTACATAATTTTTAAAGTCAGGATGTTCAGAGGGTTTAAATATCTGGCAGGTTTCAATCAGTGGAAGCTCATCTTCAGCCGCACGTTTTAAAATCTTTTTTCTGTCGCCTAAAATTATGATCTCAGCAAATCCTTCTTGTAATACTTGTTGAACCGCTTTTAAAACTTTTCGGCTGTTGCCTTCAGGTAATACGATTTTAGGAGTCGTTGATTTTTTATTCCATTTTTTTACTTTGTTAATAATGGGTCTAATAAAACCACGAGTTTCACCTAAGTAGCGTTCTAATTTTTCACGGTATTTTTTAAGACTCTCGATTTGAATTTGTGCCACACCACTGTCCATAGCCGCTTTGGCAACGGCTGGGGCCACTTCTAATAAAACGCGTGAATCAAAAGGTTTTGGAATGATGTAATTAGGACCAAAGTGAAAGTCTTGATCTTTGTAAGCCGACGACACTTCGTCAGTCACCGTTTGTCTGGCAATGCCTGCGATAGCATGGACGGCTGCAATCTTCATGGCTTCGTTGATTTCTGTGGCTCTGACATCTAGTGCGCCGCGAAAAATATATGGAAATCCTAAAACGTTATTCACTTGGTTTGGATAATCACTTCGGCCGGTGGCAATAATAGCATCAGGACGAATTTGTTTTGCAAATTCAGGGTCGACTTCTGGGGCGGGGTTCGCCATTGCAAAAATAATAGGTTTTGCATTCATGCCCTTAAGCATCTCTTCATTTAAAACATTGGCTACACTTAATCCCACAAACGCATCGCAGCCCTTCATGGCTTCAGTTAAGGTTTTGGCTTTTGTTGCATTGGCGAATTCTTTTTTCATGGCGTTTAAGTCTGTGCGATCCGTGCTAATGACACCTTTTGAATCACACATCATTAAATTTTCTCTTTTCACGCCCATGTCGATAAAAAGTCTGGCGCATGAAATCGCCGCCGCACCAGCACCGTTGAAGACCACTTTGATGTCTTTTAATTCTTTGTGCTGAAGCAAGCAGGCGTTGATTAAAGCGGCGGCAGAAATAATAGCTGTTCCGTGTTGATCATCATGAAAGACGGGGATGTTCATTTCAGCACGAAGGCGTCTTTCAATTTCAAAACATTCCGGGGATGAAATGTCTTCTAAGTTAATTCCGCCGAAGGTAGGTTCTAAACTTTTCACAATCGCAATAAATTTTTCTGTATCAGTTTCATTAATTTCAAGGTCAAACACATTGATGTTGGCAAACTTTTTAAACAAAACCCCTTTGCCTTCCATCACAGGTTTTCCCGCTAAGGGACCAATATTTCCCAAACCTAAAACGGCGGTTCCGTTGGTGATGACGGCGACTAAATTTCCCTTCGTCGTATAATCAAAAGCTTTGGAAGGATCTTTTGCAATCTCTAAACAAGGGGCGGCGACTCCGGGGGAGTACGCCAAAGACAAAGCGTATTCCGAACTGACGTCTTTTGAAGAGCAAACGTCAACTTTGCCAGGTGTTTTTTCAGAATGATATTTTAAAGCTTCGAGATCAAAATTTTCCATTTAAAATCCTGTTGTGTATTTAGAAGGCAGCTTTCTTGTTTAAATCAGAAAATAGCTTCTAAAGGGGTCAATAATTTAATTTAAAATCTTATTCATTATTAATTATCAGACTTGAATGTCAAACACTAGGGCTGTTGCAAATGAGCCACTCATTTGATTTTTGGGTCCTAAAAGCCATCGGTTTAAGCGGCTGTTACCGCTACGGTATTCTTTTACACAGAAATATTGATCTTAGTGGTTTTTCTACCCTCTTTTTACCATTCATTAGGATACGAAAATTGCTAGGACAAATTGCATATTTTTAGAATTAAATCATTTGATTTTGATTAACTGATATTAAGAATATTGAATCCAGGCATGGTGGCAACGGAATTTTAAAATTCAGTGAGTTTAATTGCACGAATGATATATTTAATATTTGCTTTTTAGATGATATTCGCGTCGTATTCGATGAGCTGATTTGTTATATTTTCAAAGCATCTTTTTTTACAGATGTAAATAAAGTATATGTTAATTCTTTTAAGATCAATCGGAGGTAATTAAATGAGCAAGTCTATGTTTGTTGTTATATTTTTTGCATGTTTGGGCACGACGGTTTACGGGGCTGATCTAAGCGGGTTCTATCAGACAAATGGGTGCGTGAACTATGAAGTTAAAAATAAAACAATCTGGTCAAATATTTCATCAATTAATTTAAGTCCTAATGGGCAAATCGTTGTAATTGATCAGGTTTTTGAAGGTTCTGATTGCAAGACTCCATATTTTGTTAATCAAAAAGATGGAACTTATATTATAGCAGGCGATAATATTCGATTTAAAATGGGCAGATCACAATTTATTACTCTTTCGGCTGCAGAAGAGTTAAAAAGCGTTCCGTCAGTAAATAATAAAGTTGAAGAAGGATACTTTATCTTCGATATAATCTTCATCTCAACGGATAAGTTAGTCTCTATTGATTACGGTGGATTTTCTTTAACCAAAATCGCAATCACTCAAAAATAAAAAATCTTACAAAGCTACTTTTTTGATTTCTAAACCTTTATTTAAATTTATGTCCAATGATGACTTAATTCATTTAAATTAAGGTCCCTTTAAATTATGAAGTCGCTATCTTAGTTTGAGCATTTAAGGAATTACTACCGCTACGGTAATAAGCCTGCCTGAATTTTATAACGATACCTATTGTGTTGGGCACAAAGGGTTTGAAAGTTACTTAAGTTATTCCCACCACCAGCCCAACGGGGTTGGATATGATCCATTTGTAAAAATTTTTGACTACCACATGTTTTTTGAGTGAGTGGGTCTTTAAACTGACAACAGGCCTTTTGTGGATCAAGAACAGTTCTACTGGTTTTTAATGAAATGTAATTGGAAGATGTATTGTTTGGAATGTTACTTTTAAAATTTTTATTTATGTTTTTTGAAGTTTCACTTAATAAACTCATTTTAGTTGTAAGGATTCTATTTTCTGAACCTAATGTTAAACACTCATTTGATTTAACATTTTCAACTTTATTAAAATTTGAAACGGGTTTTTTATGCACTTTTGGCGACCTACTTTTGATTTCTTTTTGGGCGAGGTAAGTGAACATCTCTGACCATTTTTTATTTGGCACCGCATGGGAAACTAAATTCTGCGCTTGTTCTAACAGCTCCATCTGCTCTTTTGTGAAAGTCATAGCCAAAGTGATGGAC
>JAYUKW010000016.1:0-4147 GCA_043764155.1 Bdellovibrionales bacterium | reverse complement strand
GCAGGTTTTTGATAAATAAAAGAAAGTGCACGCTCTGCAACAACAGGCCATGTTTGGACACCAGAAGTTGAATCGTCTACGGGACGAGCTACTACTTTCGCAATTAAAGAATCTAAGTAAACTCCTGGATTTAGATTTATAGGTATCGAAGGCAACTGAGCATAAAATGTTTTAATCTGACTTTGGGTTGAGCCCGATGGATTAAAGTACGGCGTTATTAAAATTTGATTGTTGTTTGTCACATCAATTTGATCTCTGAGAATATTTGCATTAGACACGGGTAAATTTTTATGAACATTAAAACTTAAAAGGTCTAAAGAAAAATTTTCTAGTCGTCGATTTGAAAAATTATTTGCGCGTCCATAATTAAAAACAACAGCGTAAACACAGCGACGAGAACCAGTAAAAGGGGCATGTGTGATTGTAAGACTCACAGGTTGGGTTTGCGCAATATTGAAGTTCACTAAAAATGGATTGGCGTTTGTAATTTGAATATCTGCGCGTTTGCAGTCAGCAAAAACTTCTAGGGACATTATCAAAAAAATGATGTTTAAGAAAACTAATTTATTCCAGTTTTTGAATGACATTTACAACTCCTAAATCAATAATTCCAATAGATTTCTTAGTAATCTCAAAGCTGTATTCAACTTCATATCCATCTAAAGTTAACTTATAAACACCTGGTATAACTCCAGAAATAAAAAATTCACCTTGTTCGTTTGAGAAAAAGTCATAGGCCACTTGGGTGTTTGATACAATTCTAGCATTAATGTAGCTTTTATTTTTTGATCCAAACTCGAATTGACCTCTGATAGAAACTTCTCCAATTAGGTCGGCTTTAACTAATTCACCTGCTTTAAATCCTGGACGAATAGTGAAGTTTTCTTTACTTAAAGCATAACCCAATGGCAAACTTTTCGAATCAAGCACGACGGCCTGTTCAAAGTATGGTGTTAAATTATTTAAAACGGCAGGCCCTAAGAAATTAATTTCAGCCCCTTGAAAAGAATTAAATTTATTAACTGGAAGTTTTTGTTTTTTTATAGATTGATCCAAGGTCACAATTGCGAAGCTGTTTTCAATTGGGCGACTAATCGCAAATTGACCACCAGCAAAAACCAAAGCTGTCCCAACGGATCCAGAAACAACATCAGAGCGTAAAGACACTTGATCGGGGTCGGATATATTGGTGGCTCCATTTAATTGGGCGTCGACTCTTTGGTTTTGATATTCTAATCCTGAAGTTGCGCGACTTATATTTGTTTGACGATCTATTCCTGTATTTAATCTTAAATTGTTTTTACCTCGAATAGGTTGTGAAGTATAAAGCACACTTGAGATTTCTTCTCTAGGGGAATAACTGGATGTGATTTGTTGAAAATTAACTGGTTCAAACCAGTTCAAAGTAAAGTAAGCGGTGTAGTCATTAAAGTCCGATATGTTAGCTTTTGTAGTCATTGAAAATAAAAAATTTCGTCCTACATTAAATCCAAAAGTGCTATTGAGTTCAGTTCGATCTATTCCGCCCCTTGAACCTGCAATTAATTTAGAAAGTCCAATCCCTGCGCTAATCCGGGATAAATAGTTTTGCGTGACAGAAGCACTTAAACTCCATTCATAATCAGTACGATTAACTAATGAATCATAATAGCTAAAACCTTTAGAAAAATGATCAACACCCAATTGGTATCGTACATCTGTGCGTTTGCCACCTGTTGAAAAAAAATTTTGATAATTAGTTTTAACCGCAAAGCCATCATCATTTACATTTGTATTTGAGCTTAATCCTAAGTCCCATTCTAAAATTCCATTTTTAATATTTAATACACCTTCAGATCCTAAAAGTGTGTATTGATTTCTGGCCTGTATATTAGCTCCTAAAGCTATTCGTTTTGTTAAACCTATTCTGTAAAAGCTGGTCATCAACCAATCATTAAAATCATAATCATTTTGGCGTGATGACGTGTTATCTCTTAGCCATTCAAATTGAAAACTGTGTTCGCTTAATCCTTTTGGTAAAAGTCTGAAATCAAAAGCAGCGTCAAACAAAAACTTTCGACGCTGACCAAATGAATCAACTAAGCCAATTTCAACATTGTTTGATCCATTTAAAAACGGAAAATCTAAAAGATCTAGAACTCCAGGCTGGGCATAAAAACGGTCTACAAGTTGACCGTTCACTAAAACCTCAACAAAAGATTTTTCTAGTAATGTTAAGCTTGATCGACGAAAAACACTGTTAAAGTAGGCAGGATTAATTGAATACGCCTTAGTGTAGGAAACACCAAAGCCGTTTTCAAGACTTTGAAATCCTGTAGGTAATGGATCTAAATCTCCTAGGGTCAGTCTAGATTGTTTATTTGTGAAATCAAAAATAAGTCTGGATTTTTCTCTAAAATATTCATTTTCACCATTAAACGCTTCATCAAATTGAATATTATTTTCTAGCACAATATTTTTATATCTTAAATTCGTTTCTGCTTGTCTTGCAGATTGGATAGTGGATTGAGCGGTCCCTGTAATGTCAGTTTCTAAATAAGTTTCTTTGGCCCTTAAATTTAAGTATCCACTCCATTTTGTGGATTGAATAGAATCTGCTGCTCGTTTGTGCGCTTTGGTCGATAAATAAACTTTTTGTGATTTAAAATGCTTAGATTGAATTTCTAGATTTACATTTTGTGAAGCTACGTCAAAACTTGGATTCACTCCAAAAAGTTTTAAAGCAGAAAAAGAAATATAGCCGTCGGGATTTGTGTTCACTTTGATTAAGTCTATAAGTGAATTCAAGGTTTGTGAGCTAAGGAAATCAATTAATACACTTGATTCAATAAAATTATTTCCATCGTCCTTGATTTGCATCCAAGCCATGTTTTCGGATTGAATTTCATTATAAATAATATTTACTTTTGTTGAAGATGAACTTGCATTAATTTCGGCGTTTGCTGTGTTTTTAAAAATACAGCAACAACTTATAATAGCAATAAGAGTAAATCTAAAATTATTCAGATACTTTGTCTTTGGTTTTTAATTTTGAAGTTAGAATGAATTTTTTGTTTTCAAGTTCCTTAACACCAGTAAATCTAAATTCACGCTGTTCATCTGCTAATAGATTTGTGGTAAGTAATTTTTTTTCAGGTTCTAGTCGAACTAAAGTTTTAGCTCCATCTACTTTTGCAAAGTACTCATATTGGCTTAAAAGTAAATGAGTGTTGCCAATATTTTTAATAACGGCACCTAAATTTCGACTTTGGTTGTCGTAGCCTTTTAAATTCACTTCTAATTTAGATTTAAGCTGTTTGGGTTGAACATAAACAGATGCCACATATTCATAAATTATATTTAGTGAGCTTTCAGGTTTTTTAACTTTTATTTCTGATTTTGTTTCTAAAGGAACCTGTTTAATTAAAAGTCTGTAAGCAATTTCACTTTCAACTTTTTTATTTTCTTGATTTTGGCCCATCCAAACTAATCTGACAGTTTGAGTATTTCCTGGTTTTAAAATTAATTGGGGCGGGTAAATTAAAAAATCTTTTGTATCTATACGACTTTCTTTTTCTAAATGATGAAAGCGTCGAAACATTTTAAGCTCTACGGGTATACTTTTTTCTGTTTTATTTTGAAGTTTAAGTGATGTTGTTAAATTTGGATCTGAAGAGTCCAAAAAAAGTTCTATGGGGCTTACGTTTAATGCTACAGCACTATTAAAGAAAAACACAAAAAAAGAAAATGAAAATACAAAGTTTAGCATTGAATCACCCCTGATTTTATTTTATAGAAGAGGTGTTTTTCGAGTCAAAGAAGAATAATTAAAAGAAAAACGAGGTCTAGCTAGACCTCGTTCTCTAAAAGTGAAATCTTAAATTTCTTAAATCGATTACAAAGCTGAAATTGTGAATATCAATGTGTCTGTGTAGGCACCTGCTGGTAAAGTTGCACCACCAGCCGTCACGTTGATTGTAATCACACTGATATCAGTCACTGCTACCGCAGAGGGAGCAGCTGATTTAACTAAAGCTCCCGAACCTACAGCACCTGGGGTTGTGGCTGCACCTCCATCATAACTGATTTGGTAAGCGACCTGTGACGTGGCGTTGTTGTGTCTTAAAAAACCCGCACGCACTGATTCCATCGTGATTGTGTAACCATT
>JAYUKW010000015.1:0-4216 GCA_043764155.1 Bdellovibrionales bacterium | reverse complement strand
AAACTTAAAGTTAATAGAAAGCTTTGGCTTTATATTATTTATTGGTTTGTGGTTCAAAAAATGCTCTTAGGTTTTTATTTTCTTTGGAAACGTGATGAGTCCTAGGATTAAATATATTGATAAGCTTAAAATGGCTAGGCGGTGGGAGCCAGTGAGACTAACAACTAAGGCGGTGGTGAGCGGGCCAAAAAGAGCTGAGAAGCGTCCGATCATATTGTACATTCCAAAGTAGGTGCCGGTTTCAGAGGTGTCTGGAATCAGTAGGCAGAAGTAAGACCGGCTTAAGGCTTGAACGCAACCTTGGAAGATCCCGACTAAAACTCCACATAAAATAAACTGCATGTCGGTTTGAATTTGGGAAGCCAAAATAATCACGAAAAAATAGGCAATGATACCAGACAGTAAAATCGGTCGGACTCCAATTTTTTTTGATAAGTAAATAAATAAAAATGCTGATGGTAAGCCAACAAATTGCACCACCAAAAGGGTAATCATCATGGTCGAACTTGGAAATCCCAAAGCCAAGCCAAAGTCTACAGCCATTTTATAAACGGTTTGAAGTCCATCGATATAAAAAAAGTAAGAGATTAAAAATAATCCAATGGGGTTTTTATTTTGAAATAAAAATTTAAATTTATTAAAAAAGGTTTTGAAATCAATTTCGTCAGTCACATCATTAAACGATTTGATGGGCTGAGATAAAAAAAGTGGGTAGGCAAAAGCTAACCACCAAAGCCCTGTTATAATAAAACAAATATAAATCGCGTTTGTGGTAGAAACTCCAAATGAGTTGGCGTTTCTAATGAATAAAGTTTGAAATAAAAATAAAAGACCACCACCTAAATATCCCATGCCATAACCAAGCATTGAGTTTTTGTGGTAGTCATTTTCACTTTTTGAGTATTCTGGCAAAAGAGCATCGTAAAATAAATGAGATAAGGCAAAGCAAAGGTAAGCGAATGCAAAAATAATTAAGGCAAATACATATTGGTTTATTTCAATAAAGAAAAAACCAATACAAAATAAAGCCCCAAACCAAGTGACTAAGTTTAACAACTTTAGTTTTCGATCGGTGGTGTTGGCCAGTTGTCCTAAGATCGGAGAAAAGATAAATATAACAGCAGAAATTAAACTGTTGGTTATACCTAACCAAAAAGTACTGTCGTCTTTGGATAAATCCTTAGCCCAATGCTCTTTGAAAAAAATGGGAAAGAGTCCAGATAAAATACAGACTGCAAAAGCTGAATTGGCCCAATCGTAAAAACACCAGGATAAAGTTTTTTTAAATTCTGATTTAGAATTTGTTTTTAAGTCTGTCATGTCTTCACCGATGTGTATTTCAAGTTTATTTTCATTTAAGATTGTGTATTGTTTTAAAAGCAATGGTCGATCGTGTTTAAAAAGATAAATATCAATTATCTTTTGCTAAATAGATTAAATTATTTTCATTCAAGAGCACAAGATTGGGTGTGGCATAAAATCCACAGTTTGCCATTGCTGTTTGGTGTTTTTTAGTTATGTGGACGTTTCATTCGTGAATGCTCATTAAATAAAACATACTTTTGATTATTGTGAATGAGAAGTCCTGTTGATCAACTATTCATATTGGAAATTAAGTCGACATTTTATATAGTATATTAAACTTAAGGAGTTATCTCGATGGAATTCGTTCAGCAATTTATAGATATTTTAAGTTCACAGGCATGTTACGTGCTTTATGGAAGTCTTATCTTGTTATTAGTTATTGGCTACATTGGCGCTCCATTTATCTTTTGGGTGCTTGGTTTGCTTGGTTTAGTGATTGGTCTTGAACTAGGAGCTAACGCATTTGTTGCTGTAATACTTGTTTCGCTTTTATTTATGATCAAGCCCATCAGAAAACAACTTTTCAGTCGCGGTGTGATGTCGATCATGAAAAAGATTTTACCCAAGATCTCTAACACAGAACGATCAGCCTTAGAGGCCGGTGTGGTTTGGGTGGAAGGCGATCTGTTTTCTGGAAAACCAAATTTCAAAGATATCATCAAGAACAATAAATACCCAACTTTAACTGCTGACGAACAAGCTTTCTTAGATGGTCCAGTTGAAAAAATATGTGACATGGTTGATGACTTTAAATTTTGGCAAACACGTGAAATGCCACCAGAGGCTTGGGACTATTTAAAGAAAAATAAATTTTTAGGAATGATCATTCCTAAAGAGTACGGTGGTTTAGGTTTTTCTGCCTTGGCCCACGGAGCGGTGATTGAAAAGTTAACTTCAAGATCGATTCCCTTAGCAGTAACGGTGATGGTACCAAACTCGTTGGGTCCAGCAGAACTTCTAATGCATTACGGAACAGATGCACAAAAGAAAAACTTACTTCCAAAATTAGCTATTGGCGAAGAAGTGCCATGTTTTGGTTTAACAGAACCTACTGCGGGAAGCGATGCAGGATCAGTGTTATCTTATGGTGAACTTTTTAAAGGGCCAGACGGAAAATTAATGATCCGTTTAAACTGGAACAAACGTTGGATTACCTTGGCTGCGATTTCAACAACTATTGGTTTGGCTTTTCAACTTCGTGACCCAGAAAATATTTTAGGAAAAGGTCTGAATTTAGGAATCACGTGTGGTTTGATACCAGCAAAAACCCCTGGAGTAGTTGTTGGAAATAGACATGATCCGCTGGGCGTGCCTTTTTATAATTGTCCTACTCAAGGAAATAATGTCGAAGTGTCTATTGATGCTGTTGTCGGTGGACTAGACGGCGTTGGAAAAGGTTGGGACATGCTGATGGACTGCCTTGGTGCAGGTCGTGGTATTTCGCTTCCGTCACAAAACGTGGGCGGAGCTAAAATGTTAACTCGCGTTGCAAGTGCCCACGCAGTAGTTAGAAAACAATTTGGTATTTCGATTGGTAAGTTTGAAGGAATCGAAGAGCCCTTGGCCAGAATTTTTACTTCAACGTATTTACTTGAAGCTTTAAGAAACTTTACAGTGGGCGCCATCGATAGAGGAATAAAGCCCCCTGTTGTAACCGCGATTGCAAAATATCACGCCACTGAGATTGGTAGAAAAATTACCAATGATGGAATGGACGTTTTAGGTGGAGCTGCAATCACAGAAGGTCCAAGAAACACGTTGGCCCATGGTTATATTGCCACACCAATTGGAATCACTGTTGAAGGTGCGAATATTTTAACTCGGACTTTAATTATTTTTGGGCAAGGTGTCTTCAGAGCCCATCCCTATGCGTATAAAGAAATCAGTGCCTCTGAAAAAGGGGATTTAAATGCCTTCGACGGCGCGTTTTGGAAACACATCGGGCACGTGGTCAGAAATATGATCAGATCCATTGTTTTATCTGTGACTTGTGGTCGTATTGCGAGTCGCGGACCTGGTGGCCCTGCAGGGCGCTTTTATCAAAAACTTGCTTGGGCTTCAGCTTCGTTTGCGATCATGGCAGACCTTGCCATGGCGACTCAAGGTGGTGGCTTAAAAACAAAAGAGAAGTTAACCGGTAGATTCGCTGACGTTTTAAGTTGGATGTATATTGGAACTTCCATTTTAAGTCGATTTGAAGCTGAAGGACGTAAGGCAGAAGACTTACCGATGGTCAGATACAATATGGAAGTGGCTTTCGCAGAAATGCAAAAAGGCTTTGAAGGAATTTTACAAAATATTCAAGTTCCAGGCTTAAGTTGGATCTTTAAATATGTTTTAGGATCATGGTCTCGATTTAATTCGTTTGGTCATCTTCCAAGTGATGATTTGGGTCATAAAATAGTAGCGTCATTTTTAAAACCGTCTGCATTTAGAGACCGTCACACTAAAGGGGCTTACATTCCAAAAGATCCAGCGAAAGATCACATTGCAAAACTAGATTTAGCTTTTACTAAATCTGTTGAAGCGTCTGGTGTTGAGAAGAAAATTAAAAAAGCCATTAAAGCTAAAATTTTACCTAAGAAAAACATGAAGGCATCCTTAGATGAAGCCGTGTCGAAAGGTGTGATCACTGCTGCTGAAAAAGCGGTGTTAGCTGAAGCAGAGGCTTTAAGATGGGACGCGATTCAGGTGGATGACTTCACTCAAGCTGAGTACTTGGCCAGATCAGTGAAGACAGAAACAACGGGAATGGCTAAGAATTTATCTTAGCTTTTATCTTAAATGATCTCTTAAAGTTTAGTCTCTTAAGTTATTCCAGATTTATTTTTATATTTTATTTGTCTTCAAG
>JAYUKW010000014.1:0-55171 GCA_043764155.1 Bdellovibrionales bacterium | reverse complement strand
GCTGTCGCTTAATATCTTTCCGAATTCGTTGTAATGAACTTCTTGTACGATCTGACCTGTTGATGAATTCACAACTAAAACTGGCGATCCTAAATGATTCTTTATGATTCTATACTTAGTTATTCCTACTATCACATAGTCTGATGAGTTTATATTAACTCCGCCTACATATTCTTTTTGTAATACTTGAAGACCATTATATTCAGCAGCAAGGGTGTGGGAACCTTCATAAATAGAATATCCGACTGGCGCTCCATCTATTAATTTGACCATACGGCGACTGCTTCCATCCAAGCTGTAACTCAGTACTTCGCCTGAGGGCAATGTTGATGTTTTTAAATTTCCAAAGGCATCATATTCAAAACTTATACTGTCTGTTGAGTTTAATTCTTTTGATAGTAGCTCACCGTTTTCGTTGTAAATGTAATCATTTGAATTATATGTCGTTAAGCGATCTTGGGCATCATACGTCGCCGTGAACGCTTCATTAGTGACGAGTCCACCGACAGATCCACTGACTCGGTTGCTGTTTGTATCATAAGTATAATTACCATACGGCAATGAATCTTTTGTGACTGAACTTAATCTGCCTACGCTATCGTAGGTGTAAACATAAGCTGATGTTTGAGTGCCGTAGGTTTCTAACTTCGTAATCACTCGACCTAAAAGATCTCTTGTTAGTTCATATTTATAAAGACTTAAACTTGAGGGCAAATGTACAGCTTCATAGCTCAGAAGATCGCCGTAGGTGTCGTAAGTTCTATTATCTCTGATATTATTTAATTTTGTCTGACGTAGTAAACCCGATGGGTAAAGATAAACTAAAGTCATATCCCCAATTTTTGTCGGCACATTATCATCATTATACGAATATGTAATTGGGGTTGCCCCAATTACAGTTCGACTTGATTTTAAATGTTTATTATTAAATGAAAAGTTAATACTTTGAATTGTTGTTGAATTTATTGTGTCCACGTAAGTTTCTGAGGCCGTAGAAGGTCCGTAATATGTATAATTAGTTCTAATACCATCCGGCGAATTTATCGATGCCACTTGGCCAGTTGGACTATATGTAAAGCCCCAAGACCCATTTGTTGTACCAATATTATCTAAGCGATCTGTAGCACTGGAATACACATAATTAATATCAATCCCATCAGGTCGATCAATTTTAGTTAATTTACGGTCCAAATTATATGTATAAACAGTATTTTTATTTATTAATCCGACGACGGCTGGTGGCAAGTAACTTGATATTAAATCATACAAATTATACACAAAGAAATGTTTAGGTCGACCTGGAGGCGTAACTCCAATTAAATTTCCATTCGTGTCGTACTGATAATTAATAACTCGTGAGTCAGGCAATGTAATACGTGTTAATAGACCTGCATCGCTATAAATGTAATTTGTGATTTCACTTAAAGCATTTCGTGTCTGACGAAGAAATCCTTTCGCATTATAATAAAACCTGGTGTCTTTTTTATCGACTTGTCTGGTGCGTGCGACCCGCCCTCTGGTATCGTAGGATATAAGCCACTTTTTATAATTTCCGACTTGAGCTTCTACAATTTGTTCATTTAAATTAATTTTTGTTTTTGTGATTTTTCCAGATGAACTTGTCGTTGTAAATAACCTTGAAGCTGAATCATATAACTGTGTTAGCGTTGCGCCTAAAGTCGTTTGAACTTTTGAAATCGTGTTAAATGTAAAAATGTCTGACAAAACAGCCGGAGTTACAACCTGAGTGTAGTCCGTTGTTAAATTAATTCCATTCATGTTTAGAATATCAAAAGATTTTCTTTTATACCCAGAACCAAAACGCTCGTCATTTACTGTCTCTGAATCAAGTGTGTAGGTAGGGTGTATATATCTTTGTCCGCCCAGTTCGAAATATTCCGTGAAGTTTGTAATATCGCCCGAAGGATATGTTGTAACTCGTCTGTAATGTTCGCTGTCTGTTAAGTAAGTGTCAAAATTGGTTTCAAAGCCGCGTTCTGTGGTCATTGAAATACGCTGACCGTTTGTAAGGTCAGATAAATTAAATGATAATGAATTTCCGGCACTGGATTCATCTTTAATTAATTTTCCATTTAAATCATACGTGAATGTGCTTGTTTGCCCCTTAGGCTTAGTCATGATTTCTAATAATTCAGTTCCCGTCTTATAAATCATATTGTACGTTTCAAGTTTTGGATTAGTGACTGACGATACATTTCCTGCTGAATTTAAACCGACAGTGGTAAGCAAATTATATGGCGAATTAAATCCCGTGAGTAAACCTGTAGTATTTCGATTGATTGTGGTCGAGTTTCCAAATGCGTCTACAATAGATTGAAGTTTATTGTTTCCATCATAGTTAAAGGTATATTTTATTGACCCAGTTAGTATGTTTTTTGTTTGTAGATGTTTACCTACAGAGTTGAAAATATACACCTCTGCCCCATCCACAGAAATAACTTGTAAATTTGTATCCGCTAAAACTACGTGCGGCGTCCCGGCGGATGTTCCTGTTCCATAAAAAAGTCTTGAATTTGAAACATCATAAAAATGCTGTGCAGATATAGTTAATAATTCAGGCGCAAAAAAGGAATTCTTCGTTAACTGAATTGAACCCTGATATTCCGCTGCAAATTCAGATGAGTAGTACAAATCAAATTCAGTGCCTACTAATGGAAATACTTCAGACACAGATAGGTTATCAATTCGAACAATAGATCCAGATTCCGTCGCCGAGCACTTTGGCGGAATATCAGTGTTTCTGGCTTTAGCACTGAAATTCCATGTGACTTCGTTATAATAAGCGGGAAGTTCTGGATCGTAAGGAACAATCATACCGCCAATTTTTGCTGATGCACTAAAATTACCAGTAGTGGTGCTTGTAAATTCAACTTCAAATGAACAGGTCTGACCATCTTGTAAAGTGACATTACTACAGCCATCAGTCGTTATACTAAATCCGGGTCCTGGGGTGAAAACAACAGAACCTAAGCCCCATGAAGCATTACTTCCCGCATTGACCCAAGCTGAATTTATCGAAGTCGATGACCGACCAATTTTAACTACACCATATCTTCTGTCGACTACAGTAAAACTAGCTGCTTCTGTATCTAAACTATTAAAACTTGAAACTGTAATTTCACCATCAGAACTAGCGCCAGTTACTTTTTGGGTAAATGAACTTGTATTAGAATTTGCATTAAATTGAAAAAAAATAATGATCAGAATTAATCCAAATGATCGAAACATAAGCGCTTCCTCTTTTTTGTTTTTAATAAGACTTATGATTTAATTTGTAATTGTATTTGTCTAACTAAAAAATATTTTCTAGTCTAAAGGCAGTACTAGAAATATTTAGAACAAAAAGACAAACGCCAGATAAATTAGAAGAAAAAGCTAGTACTTAAGATTTGATTCAAAAAATCCAGAAATTAAAAAAACAATCTGCTATTCACTTTTATCTGTTAGTGTCTGTCGTAATTTAATATGAAGTTCTATCAATTGATTGTTATCCACCGATGTTGGAGCTTGCGACATTAAACAATTGCCCTTAGCTGTTTTTGGAAAAGCGATGACGTCTCGGATGGAATCCACTTCACCCAAAATCATGACCAGTCTATCTAAACCCCATGCAAGCCCACCATGTGGAGGAGTTCCATAAGTTAAGGCTTCATTGAAAAATCCAAATCGTTGTTGGATTTCTTTGTCAGATATTTTTAAGGCTTTAAAAACTTGTTTTTGAATCTTAGGATCGTGGATTCTAATACTTCCACCTGCAATTTCATTTCCATTACAAACGAAATCATAGGCTTGAGATAAAACCTGATCATACTTTTTTTCTAGTCCTTGAACTAAGATATCAAAACCACCTTCATCTGGAGATGTAAACGGATGATGAACGCTATACCAACGGCCTTCTTTTGAATCAAACTCCATTAAAGGAAAGTCGACAACCCAACAGAACTGATCACCAGAGTCTTTATTCACATGTCCGTCTTCATTGGCGATTTTTAATCTGAGAGTTCCAAGACTGTCGGATGTGGTTCTCCATGTATCTGCAATAACGAAGTAAGTTGCATCTTGTCCTTTAAGATCAAAAATATTTTGAAGTTCACTGACCGACTGATCGTTTAAGAATTTTTTAATTGGACTTTGGACTTCACCAGAGGCTGAAACTTTTATCCATACTAAGCCTTTAGCCCCTGTGGATTTGGCTTGATCTGTTAATTTATCTAAGCGACTACGTGTGAAATTTTCAACACCAGAAAAGGCAAGACCACGAACTACACCACCGGTTTCTACGACTGAACTAAAAGCAGTAAAATCTAATTTCATCGCCCAAGATTTTAAATCTGTGATCTTATGTGGAATTCGCAAATCTGGCTTATCAGATCCGTAATTATCCATGGCTTCTTGAAATGCCATCACAGGAACTTTACCAATTGTTTGACCTCTGAACTCTAGCCACAGTTTTTTTGCTAATTTTTCTGTCAGCTCCATGATCTGTTCACGTTTAATAAAACTCATTTCAATATCAATTTGCGTGAATTCTGGCTGACGGTCCGCACGTAGATCTTCATCTCGAAAACATCTAGCAATCTGGAAGTACTTATCAATCCCACCAATCATAAGTAATTGTTTTAAAGTCTGTGGACTTTGGGGAAGAGCATAAAAAGTTCCTGGGTGCATTCTGGAAGGAACAAGAAAATCCCTTGCACCTTCTGGAGTGCTTTTATAAAGCATTGGCGTTTCTACTTCGTAGAAATCTTCTTCGGTTAAAAAACTTCTGACCCTTTGACTGACAAGATGTCGAAGTTTAATTAGTTTTGTTAAGCTATGAGACCTGATGTCTAAATATCTATATTTAAGACGTAAATTTTCAGATACATTTTTTTCAAAAGGTAGAAACGGCAAAGTTTCAGCTTCAGATAAAATACTTAATTTTTCGACTTGAACTTCGATGTCACCAGAGGAAAGTTTACTGTTTTTCATCCCATCGGGACGTTCATTAACTGTCCCTTCAATATAAATAACGAATTCGTTTTTTAGATCCTTACATGTTGGAGTTTTTTTAGGATCAAAAACAACTTGAACAAAACCTTCTCTATCTCGAAGATCTACAAATACTAATCCACCATGATCTCTGCGCGTATCACACCAGCCCATTAAAACTATTTTTTGACCTTTGTGCTTTATATTTATCTTTCCGCAATACTCTGATCTTGGTTTTTCAATGGTAAGTTGACCCACGGCTACAGTCCTTTTTGTTGCATTTTAGTTAATCTGATATAATAAATCTAAATATGCCACAAGTTAAGTTTGAAAAGCAGATTTCTTTATCACCGGCCGAAGCTTTTAAAAAACTTGTGGGGCTCATGGATAAAGCGTCTGAACTTAAGCGACTGGACCCTGATATCGTGCTGACTGTTTTAGAAGATAAAATGTGTGTTTTAGCTAAAGGTTCAAAGATTAATGGAGATATCACTATCACTGCCAATGGATCAGAATCGATTGTTAAAGTTGATCTAAATATTCCTTGGGCTTACGCCCCTTTTAAATCCATCATAAAAACTAAATTAGAAGAAAAAATCGATGAGATGTGTTAGGGTTTAAATTCTATGCCCAAAACTAAGGCTATAACAAAAACTCTTTCTAAAAAATTAGAAAAAAAATCAAAGACTTCAAAAGCTGTTGTTGTCCATGATCATGAGACTCAAAAATTACATAAGCCCGTAAGAAATATTGAAAAGATAAATTCAGACGACTTATTAGCACCTGATGCTTTAACTCAATACTTAATGAAAATTAGAAATTATCCTGTTTTAACAAAAGACGAAGAACATAAGCTAGCAGTTAAGTACTTTGAATCAGGCGACAGAGATTCCGCTGAATTACTTGTTAAATCCAATTTAAAGTTCGTAGTTAAAATAGCTATGGAGTATTCAAAGTTCGGGGCTAAGCTTATTGATATTATTCAAGAAGGCAATGTGGGCCTGATGCATGCCTTGAAAGAGTACAATCCCTATAAGGGTGTGAAGTTGATCAGTTATGCCGTCTGGTGGATTCGCGGCTACATTCAAGATTACATGATGAAACAGCAGTCGATGGTTAAAATTGGGACCAACCAGAAGCAAAGAAAACTTTTTTATCAACTAGAAAAAGAACAGGCCAAAGTTAGACATGAAGGTTTAGAAAGCACACCCTTATTATTAAGCCAAAGACTTGAGGTGAATGAAAAAGATGTTGTTGAAATGCAGCAACGTCTACAAAACAAAGATTTAAGCCTAGATCAAACCATGAATGACGACAGCCAAGCCAGTTGGTTAGATCAACAGACAGATGAAACCGTTGAGCCCATGGACGAGATGTTCATTCAAGCTGAGCAATTAGATTTATTAAAAGATAAAATTGAAGAACTTAAAAAAGATTTAAACCCAAAAGAAATCCAACTTTTGGATCAAAGACTTTTAAGCGAAAATCCTGTCACATTAAAATCTTTAGGCGACGAATGGAATGTCACTCGTGAGGCTGCCAGGCAAACTGAAGCACGGCTAATTGAAAAGATAAAGAAAGCTTTCTTAAGTTAAAATAAGCTTTAAATTCCATTTAAAGCTTATTTTAACTTAAGAAAACTTTTTTTAACTGAATAATAAAGATCCGATCGTAGACAAAAAAATTTTATTTGTAATAATTATTACACATTATCAAGGAGGATAATCTGAAATCAGTTATATTAAGTTTAATTTTGTTTATAAGTTTAAATCTTCAAGCCACAACTTTGTCTATTGTTCCACAAGAAGCATTTGTACTTAATGTTGAAAGAAGTTTTTTAACACCACAAATGCCTGAAAATTATGTCTTGTTCGCGAAATCAAATACAATGTTTAGAGTACTCGTGGATAACACTACGTCCACAAATGACCTAAATATATCTGAACTGAAATTAACCATTAATAATAATGGGGCAATTTGGACTAAAGATTTTTCAGATTATAAATTTCACATTTTAATAAATAATAAAGCTGACTTAGAAATTAATTATAACCCACTTATTGTTAAGGCTGGCACTAAAAATTTTCTAGGCGGTAACGAAAGTTATTTTATTGTTGATAATCTAATTGATGGCGACAAAAGGGATTTTTATGATTTTTTTAAATCCGGACTGCCTGGTGAAGTGACTTTAATAGGATTCTATATTGATAAAAGTGGATTACCAATCCGTAATTTTATGGGAACTGCCAATCTGACCCTTCTCTCATTTTAAATTAATTAATTTTAAAAATTTGATTTATTGTTGAATTTAAAACTGACCCTTTATTTACGCAGCGTAGACAGAAAAAAGGGTCAGAGGTTTTTTGAAACTTATTTTAACCAGCCAACAGCTCTTCGTCTTCGAAGGACTGTTGAAGTTTGTTTTTTAGTTTCGCGACGGCTTGTGCGTGGAGTTGAGAAATACGGCTTTCAGTTACTCTTAGAACTTTGCCTATCTCTTTTAAATTTAAATCTTCGTAGTAATATAAAGACAAAACCAGTCTTTGTCTTTCAGGTAGGGCTTCAATACATTTCGCAATCATCTTTTGTACTTTTTTTACATTTAACTGAACAAGAGGATTATTAAGTTTACTTCCATCTAAAATATTGATTATCGATTTTTTATCGAAATTTGTGTAAGACGACTGATCATCCACTGACAAAACACTAACTGGTTTTACTTGGTTCACAAGGGAGTGATACTCTTCTAAAGACACCTCTAGGCCTTGTGCCACTTCACGTTCGTTCGGTGAACGACCTAACTCTGCTTCAAGCTTAGCGACCATTCTGTCTAAACGTTTTGACTTATCACGAACCGATCTTGGAACCCAGTCTTGCGCTCTTAATTCGTCTAAAATAGCCCCGCGAATTCTAAATTCAGCATATGTTTTAAACTTGTTATCTCTAGTTGGATCGTATTTATCAATGGCGTCCATAAGACCTATTACACCACTAGATATTAAATCATCCAGTTCAATATTTGATGGTAAACGCACGGCAATTTTTTGAGCAATAAATTTTATTAGTGGTGCGTACTCTGTTATTAATCTTGTTTTTTGTTCGTTGTTTAAAACCTTATTTTCAGTTTTTAACTTCTTTACCATTGATTGCTCAGACATATTGTTCCCCTCACCCTTCGTGTATTTAGTATATCAAAACGAGAACGGTTTATTAAAAAAATCTAACCCCTTAAATTTTTGATTTAAACCATTCTTTAAGCTAAAACCCCGTATCCGCTGCTAATTTTATATTTTTGCTATCTAAAAATCTATTTCAATGTCCTGTAAAAAAGTTCTACATTAGTTGCCCAAGTGTTGTGTTGATCTATTTTCAAAGCAGTCATCCAAAATTTTTAAGACCTGAGCTTCAGAATTTAAAATTGAACTTTTACCGTCTTTATTCCAAAAGAAGGCTAAATTCATTTTTAATTTTAAAATCTGATAAAATGTATTAAATAAATCTTGTGATGAGTTTTCTGAGTTGTATCCATCAACCAAATATTTTTTATATGAGATATCGGCAAAAATCGTTTGTTCAACATGATTTGAGACCAAAAGACTTAAGTTCTGAGATTTAATATTATCCGCAAAAGCAGACTGTTTAATAAAGTCCACGTCTTCTGGGGTCACAACAATAAGACCGATCTTCATATCAATATCTTTTTGATATTTAGAGAGGTCAGCATCTTTATCATAAGATAAAATTTGTACTTTAGGCGATATCTTAACTGTACTAAAAGATGATTTTAATTTAATGGGAACCATGACAAAAATTCCCATTGAATCTATCATTGATGCTATTGAATTCTGATAGACATTAAAAAAGTTTAAAGCCACTTCTTTTGAAGCCACCAAAACTAAAACTTTTGATAACTGATCGGATTTAATAAAGTTAGTTGAATCCATTAAAATATCTCGAAGATGATCGTGGGGATGAACTTCCCAAAAACGTTCCTTGGATCGGATACGAGTTAAAACTTCAACTATAAATGAATTTTCGGCACCCATATCAGTCATTTCATGAACAAAATTTTCCCAAACAGTTTCTAGATCTGAAGCGAGCGAAGCTTGGCGGAATCTAATAAGCTTAAGAGCGACTGTAGAATCTTGGTCTGATGATGGATTAGGATTCGTTATTTTTTTACTTACCAAATGAAAGTTTTTTTTACGGTAGGACTGTAGTAGCTGAAGCGCTTCTTTTTCTGTTTCACATTCAAAGATCAATTCTTTAAGTTTTTGTTTTGTTTCAGACATCTTAGTAAACCCTCACTAGTTTGTACTCTGATTCTTCGATCTGACCTGAACTTAAAAATTGGTTGAGGTAAGTTGATAACTTGGGATCTTTAATACTTAAATTTGGTTCTGGAATTTTTTTAAAATTTGAGTTCGCAAAATGAATCAAGATTAAATTTCTGATTTCACTTTTTTGATCTTCAAGATTTTTAGATGTTAGACCTGAACCATAAAAATTAAAATTTACTTCTGCGATTTTAGATTCATCACCTGACTCATTTTCTAATCGCAAAAAAACTTTATCGAAAGTCACTTTGTTTTTGGGCTTAAGCTGAGACTCAACATTGATCTGTTGGTTTGATTGATTAGACAATAATTTGGAAGATTGTTTGACGACTTGATCTAAATGCGTTTTTTTTTGGCATCCAGTAGACATAATCGAAATACAGATGAACATCAGACTCACTGAATTAAAATTTAATTTTAATAGAAAAAGGCTGACCGACACATAAATATATTAGCAATGTTGATGCCATTAAATTTACAAAGACTTAAGTGTTGAAAACTACAACCTTAGGCTTGGAATTCAATTCCAAAAAGGCTTTGCAGGATTTAAGCTCAGTCACAACTTTGACATTTAATACTGTTTGTCCAGTTGGATTTATGACGTGATTTAAGACGAGGATTGCGACTTGACTTTGAATTATTAAGAATGGATTTTGGTCCTATGGCTAAGTTTTTTTTATTCGTATTTACTGTTCTTCTATCTTTATCTTTAGGCTTATTTGTGGGTCAAAATTATTTTATTGATTCCAAAGCAACTAAGACTTCAGAAAGCTCGACTTTTGACACCTCAACACTCAGTTTTAATTTAGATTTAAAAACTGGCTTTAAAGAAAAATTTAATTTCGTTATGGATAAAATTTTCGCTCAAGATAAAATTAAATCTTCAGATTCTGTTAATGCAAAAGACTCAGATGAGAATTCGGCAGACACTTTTAATGAATCCAACAAAAATATGGAAACAGGCAACACATCAAATAACGAATCTAAAAATGAAAAAGTGACTCAACAGATAAAAGATTTGCATCAAGGATTTGGTGTAGATCTTGAGACCTCCGAAAGTGTAGCTGATGAAACTAAGGCAAAGTCTGAAACTAGTTCTACTCAAGCAGAATCACACGTCGTGAAAACAATAAAAACAAAACCAGTTTCAGGATTAAAAATATCTGCTCCTGATGAAACCAAAACTGGTTCGAGCCTAACAGGCTGGGTGATTCAAGTGGGTGCTTTTCAAGAAGAGACTGATGCTCTTAAAGTTGAACAGCAAGTCAAAGAGTCCAAATTTCCTTTTTACTATTACAAAACTGAGATTAAAGGGAAAACTTGGTACCGTGTTAATGTTGGTCCATTTCAAAATTTGAACGAAGCCACAAATTTTAAACAATCTAAAAAAGTCCATGATAAATTTAAAGGGGCTTTCGTAAGAAAACTCTAATGGACGCAACCACATTACTAGATCATTTAAATCCACAACAACGACAAGCCGCCGAACTGACTGAAGGTCCTTTGCTAATTCTAGCAGGGGCTGGATCTGGTAAAACTAGAGTTCTAACATTTAGAATGGCACACATCATTTTAAACGGATTAGCGACCCCTGATGAAATCTTGGCCGTCACGTTTACTAATAAAGCCGCTAGGGAAATGGAAAGCCGAGTCGTGAAACTACTAAAAGAGTTAGGCGTCCCTGTCTTTAGCCAGCCTTGGGTTAGCACCTTTCACTCGATGTGTGTCAGAATCCTAAGACAAAATTTAATGCTTTTGGGTTATCAACCTGGTTTTTCTATTTACGATAGTGATGATCAGATGAAGATGATCAAAGATGTTCTAAGAAAATTAAACATTGATGATAAAATTCATCCCGCCAAGGGCTTTGCTAGTAAAATTAACCATGCTAAAACATTAATGCTAAGTCCAAGTGATGTTTCAAAAAAGTCTGATTCATTTTTTGATGATAAGTCTATTCAAGTTTTTGAAACCTATGAAAAATCCATGAAGCAGGCCAATGCTCTGGACTTTTCAGATCTTCTACTTAAGACCTATCAGGTGTTTAAAGAGTTCCCTCACGTTTTAAAAGCCTACCAAGAGAAATTTAAGTATGTGCATGTGGATGAGTATCAAGATACCAATAAAATTCAGTATCACTTGATTAAACTTTTATCTGCAGCCCATGGAAATCTGTGTGTGGTGGGAGATGAAGATCAGTCGATCTACAGCTGGCGCGGAGCTGACATTAATAATATTTTAGATTTTGAAAAAGATTTTTCAGGCCAAGTGATCAAGCTTGAAAAGAACTACAGATCTAGTGGAAATATTGTGAATGCGGCGAATGGTTTGATTTCTAACAACCAATTTAGAAAAGCAAAAACGCTGTACACTGATAATCCTGTTGGGGATAAAATTGTTGTTGCTGAACTTCAAAATGAATATGATGAAGCCAGATTTATTGCCAATCACATCGAGAAATTTTTAAATTCTGGCGAAGCCCCCAATAATATTTCTATATTTTATCGTACCAATGCTCAGTCTCGTGTGATTGAAGAGCAACTTCGACTAAAAAGTATTCCCTATAAAATTGTTGGCGGAATGAAGTTCTATGAACGAAAAGAAATCAAAGACATTATTGGTTATCTAAAAGTAATTTTAAATCCAAGTGATGATGTCGCTTTAAAACGTATTATCAATGTACCCACACGTGGCCTAGGTAAAACTACTATTGAAAAAATTGAATCCATTGCAGTTCAAGATGGGACTTCGTTTCTAGTGGCTATCAACACAGCAGTTAAAAACAAGGTCGTCACCGCCGGGACTTTAAAAAAATTGTCGCAATTCTTTGATCTAATTCAAAAGCTTCAAACCAAAGTCACTATGCCTTTAAGTGAACTCTACTTACTTGTATTGGATGAGTCTGGTTATCTTAAATCTTTAAAAGAAGAAAATTCACTAGAATCCAAAGCCAGAATTGAAAACTTAGAGGAATTAAACAACGCTATTGTTCAATTTAGTAAAGAACGTCAAAGCGAAGCGTCACTCCAAACTTTCTTAGAAGAGATGAGCTTAGTGTCTGACATTGATTCTGTTGATGATAGTTTTAACTCTGTAACGATGATGACCTTGCATATCTCAAAGGGTCTTGAATATCCCGTTGTGTTTATGGTGGGAATGGAAGAAGGACTTTTTCCAGGACATCAAAAAATTAACGACGCTGATGAATCTGAAATGGAAGAAGAACGAAGACTTTGCTATGTGGGGATGACCCGTGCCCGTGAAAAATTATTTATGCTTCATTCCAGAACTAGAAAAGTTTGGGGCCAAGATCAGTTCCATCCCCCAAGCAGGTTCCTGGCGGAACTTCCAGAAGATTTTGTCCAGCGGGCGCAAACGGCGTCACGCCCTAAATTTTTAGACAACTACTCTGAAAATCCATTTTCAAAAAATAGCTCTACATTTGAAAACTCTAACTCAGGTTATAAATCTAATTCGTCCCCAGCTAGAACAATCACTCGCAAAAAACCAACTGACCCCTTTCCTGACTATGAAAACGATGGCCATAATGATGGAGTCAGCGGACCTTTAAGAAAAGGTGTTAAAGTGAAGCACCCCACATTTGGAGTAGGTTCTGTCTATGACATCGAGGGCACTGGCGATGCTGAAAAAGTCAGTGTGCTGTTTAGGGATAATACGATAAGAAAATTTATAACTAAGTATGCACGACTAGAGATGGTTTAATCATTTTCATAAACAAAAGTTATCACTTTATCCAACATTTGAATAAATAAAAGAAGCAACAATTTACCAACACTCCCATGATTTTTGTACGCCTCAAAATGAAATTTTGATTCCTATTTATTTGATTCACTAGATTTTTACCTATATTTCGTTCAGGCATGTTACAATTAAAAAAGGTAATCAAAGGATTAAAGAGTATGAAAAAAATAAAATTATTTTTGGTCACTTCGTTTTTTTTTATATGTACAAGTTTTCTTTATCAAAACTGTGAACAGGTATCGAGTTTTAAAGTTAAACAACCTAGCTCTGCAAATCAACCAGTTGAAGTTTCAGACCCTATTGCTCCGATTATTGAACCCCCAATAACTAACGGGGACAACACACCACCCCCAGAAGTTCCTTCGCCTATTAACCTTATTAAAAGTATTCCCGCAGGGACAGGCTGGTACTGGCAACTTCAAGGTGCAATAAATGTTACAAAAAAAGTTAAAGTCTATGACATTGATCTTTTTGAAACCTCACCGGCTATTATCAGTTCTCTGAAGGCATCAGGGCTTTTAGTTGTTTGTTATTTTTCAGCCGGAACTTATGAAGACTGGCGTCCAGATAAGATGGACTTCCCATCAAATACCTTAGGCAATGGACTAGGCTGGCCAGGTGAAAAATGGATAGATTTTAGAAATTCTGTGGTCAAAAATATTATGATAAAACGTTTAGATTTAGCAAAAACCAAAGGCTGTGATGCACTTGAGCCTGATAATGTGGATGGCTTTGCAAACAACTCAGGATTCAATCTAACGGCTCAAGATCAAATTAATTTTTTGAAGTTTTTAGCAACGGAGTCTCATCTAAGGGGAATGTTGATTGGACTAAAAAATGCAACCGATCTTGTTACTTCTCTCGTCTCAATTTTTGACTTTGCAGTAGTAGAAGAGTGTTTTAAATATAATGAATGTGAAGCCTATTCGGCTTTCATAAAACAAAACAAGGCAGTTCTTAATGCAGAGTACAATGCTTACT
Source organism: Bdellovibrionales bacterium (assembly GCA_043764155.1). Classification (GTDB taxonomy): domain Bacteria; phylum Bdellovibrionota; class Bdellovibrionia; order Bdellovibrionales; family UBA1609; genus JAMLIO01. The sequence goes on along the minus strand of JAYUKW010000014.1, from coordinate 41,099 downwards.
CTCCTTTGATTTGTACAAAAGCACAAAATCTTCGCTTCTCAACGGTCTTTTTTAACCTAGACCTCGACGGAAAAGTTTTTAACCCTTGTCCATAAAATTATTTTTCTAAGAACCAAGTAAAAATTAAACTCATATTTTAAGTTTTATATTTATTTTGAATTCAGCTCATCTAAATTATTAAATTAATTATTAAAGCCCCAAATTTGTCACCTATGTTTAATCAGACGACACCTTGAATCCATCATCTCAAATAAACCCAACCCCCAGCTTAAGTCCTATGGCCTAAAACTTGATATTAAGACTACGGAGAACTTTTTTTCGACAATCAAGGGGATACTTATGGGATTAAATAAAGACGCATTAAAAACCTTATTCATAGCTTTATTCTTTTTAGGATTAGTGGCTTGCTCTGCAGACGATAACGGCCTTACTGCTAGCCAACCTTCTGGACTACCAGCTTGGGATTCAAAGGAAGCTTGTAATAATCAGCAGTATAACGTTGGTATCCCAGGAAACATCTATTGCCCTTACCGAGGTCAAAATATTAATGGTCAAGTTGAAGCTTTTGGGAAATTTGAAGTGAGCGGCGCCATCTATCTAGATTTCGGCCTTCAGTACAACGACCAGTGCCCACCAGGGGAAGTTCCGGTGTTTGAGTATAACTATGGTCAACCTCAACTGAAAAGATGTGATTATATTGGTGAAGACTATGTGGATACTGTGTTCTTCCAACATCATAATTCCAGCAGCTGCGCTGGTGGTTATGCTGGGGACAGAAACTGTATTCCCGGAATGCCATAAGCGCTTGCGCGCTAGTCGCTAAATGCTTACGCACTTAATCGCGCGTCTTAGTCGCAAATAACTGACGTTCTTTAAGACCGCGTTAACGCTTTTGACCTGACAATAAACTAAGTTAAGATAAGCCTCCAACCTTCTGGAGGTTTCTATGTCTCACCCAATCTACACGTCCCCTTTGTTTGACAACGCCATAGACTTTTCAAAAGTTAAATCTGAAAATTTTAAAGCTGAATTAGAAGTCGCCTTTCAATCCGCCCTTCTTGACCGTGATAAATTGATTGCCCCACATAAAGAAATCACATGGGACAATACCATGGAAGCCATGGAAAATTGTGGTCAGCAGTTAGAACAAATCATGTCTGTGATTTATAACTTTTTTTCTTCACGGACTGATGATCACGTTCAAGACTTAGTTGAAGAGTATTCGCCTAAAATGACAGAGTATTCGAATTCCATGACATTAAATAAAAATTTATTTGAACGTGTAAAATACATCTACGACAACAAAGCTAAATTTGATTTAAAAGGTGAGCGCGCGGAACTTTTAAAAAAATCCTATGAAAGTTTTGTTAGAAACGGAGCCTTACTTAATGATCAAAAAAAAGAAGAGCTTAAAAAAATCGACAACGCTTTATCAGAAGTCTCGCCCCTGTATTCAAAAAATTTATTAAATGCGACCAAAAGCTTTATGATGGAAGTGACTTTAAAAGATTTAGAGGGACTTCCTGAATCTAGTATTGAACAGGCCAAAATTGATGCTGAAGAAAAAGGGTTGCCAGGCAAATACATAATTACTTTAGACATGACAAGCCTTCTGCCCTTTATGCAGTATTCAAAAAACAGATCTTTAAGACAAAAACTTTACACTGCTAATGTAAACAAAGCTTTTAGTGGGCAGTTCGACAATCAAGAGCATGTCAGATCAATGGTGAAATTAAGAGATCAAAAAGCTAAAATTTTAGGTTTTAAAAATTACGCAGGATTTGTACTTCAAAACCGAATGGCTGAAACCGAAGAGCGTGTATTTAGTTTTTTAACTCAATTAAAAAATGCAGCTCACCCTATGGCTATAAAAGAAGTTCAAGAGATTCAAGATTACGCTAAAACTAAAGACGGCTTGGATGATTTAAAACCATGGGACTTTGCTTATTATTCGGAAAGTCTAAAAAAAGAAAAATATGATTTCGATAGCGAACTTTTAAGACCCTACTTCAAATTGGAAAATGTTTTAAAAGGAGCTTTTGATCATGCCTACAAACTTTATGGACTATCCTTTAAATTACGACTTGATCTTCCAGTCTATCATCCCGATGTCACAGTTTATGAAGTGATCGAAGAGTCGACAAAGAAGTACATCGGATTATTTTACGCTGACTTCTTTCCGCGTGATTCCAAACGAGGTGGAGCTTGGATGACTAGCTTCCGTGAACAAGGTCAATGGGCCGATCAGGTCCGTCGTCCCCACATCAGTATTGTCTGTAACTTTACAAAGCCGACTCCAACGAAACCTTCTCTTTTAAACTTTATGGAAGTCCAGACTTTGTTTCATGAATTTGGTCATTCCTTGCACGGTTTACTATCAAACTGCACTTACAGAAGTTTAAGTGGAACAAATGTTCTTTGGGATTTTGTTGAGCTTCCATCTCAAATTATGGAAAATTGGACTTTAGAAAAAGAAAGTTTAAATTTATTTGCATCCCATTATCAAACCAGTGATTTGATTCCACTAGATTACATTCAGAAACTTCAAAGAAGTGAAAACTTTTTGAAGGCTTATGCTTCTATTAGACAATATAATTTTTCATATCTAGATATGATCTGGCACACTAAAGCCAATTCTGATTTTAAAAATATTCATGAGTATGAAGCTGAAGTTTTAAAAGACTCGCTTTTATTTGATCACTTCGGAAGTTCCTCTTGCAGCTTCAGCCATATCTTTGGTGGAGGCTACGCAGCTGGGTATTATTCATACAAGTGGGCTGAAGTTTTAGATGCTGATGCGTTTGAATACTTTAAAGAAAAAGGTATTTTTAATAAAGAAGTGGCTGATTCATTCAAGAAGAATATTTTAAGTAAAGGGTCTACAGAACATCCCATGGTGCTTTACAAAAAATTTCGTGGCCGCGAACCCGACATCAATGCCCTATTAAGACGAGATCAATTGATATGAAAAAAGTAAATGTTAAATCAAAAGCTAGGGTCATACCTAAAGCCTTGGCGAAATCTAAAAGTTCTAAATCCACAAAAATGGTGATGATTGTCCACAGAGATGACACCCCCGAAGCTTTAAAACTTGGACAAGATTTCAATAGGTATTTATCAAATAAAAAAATCGATTCAAAGGTTTTAAGCTACACAGAACTTTTAGAAAAAAAGTTTGATCCTAAAGTTGATTTAGTTGTGGTCCTTGGTGGTGATGGCACTTACTTATCCACCGTGGGTCATATTAAGCCCTTAGATATTCCCATCTTAGGAATTAACATGGGGTCTTTGGGTTTTTTGACTGAAACCAAAGTGAATGAAGCCTATGACTCTTTGGATTTAGCCTTGAATAAAAAGCTTGAAAGCCGACCTAGAATGCTTCTGGACATTAATGTCCGACATGCTGATTCCAAAACCTATTGTGACACCGCTTTAAATGACATTGTTATTGAAAGAGGTTCAAGATCTCAATTGGTGAGACTACAAATTTATTCAGGTGATTTTTTAGTGCAAGACCTTAAGGCCGATGGACTTATCATTTCGACTCCTACTGGAAGTACGGCTTATAATTTAGCTGCAGGTGGGCCCATTCTTCATCCTGAAGTCCAAGGCTTTGTGGTGACCCCAGTGGCACCCCATAATTTAACGTCTAGACCTATTGTGTTTCCTGATCATTTGGATTTAAAAATACGACTATCCGCCGGCAATCAAACTGCTCAGCTGACTATTGATGGCCGAAAAGCCTTAGAGATCACAGATCAGGATTTAATAAGTATTAAAAAATCTAAACATATTCATCATGTCTTAAGAAAAAAAGGACATAATTATTTTGATCTTTTAAGAGAGAAATTAAAGTTTGGCGAACGCAGTTAAAAAAGATGTTGGGAGACTATTATGCTTCTTGAGTTAAGAATCAAAAATTTTGTAATCATCGAAAAAGCGAGCATTTCGTTTAAGCCAGGCTTTAATGTTCTGAGTGGTGAAACAGGTTCAGGTAAGTCCGTTCTGCTAAAAGGGCTGTCAGTTCTTATGGGGGCGAACACGTCCAACGATATGGTTGGCACTTATGGAGACGACGCCCACGTTGAAGGTTTTTTCGATATACAAGAACGAAATGATATTAAAAAAAGACTGTCTGAGCTGGGCTTGAGTAACGACGATGAGACATTAATTGTTCGGCGCGTGATTGGAAAAAAAAATAGAGTTTTCATTAACGGCTCATTAGTGACTTTGTCTGAGCTTAAAAATTTAGTAACACCAATATTAGAAATTGCGGGGCCCTTTTCTGCCCCTCTGATGGAGATGACGGGTCAGCACGACACTAAACAACTTTTATCTACGGGTTATCACAGATTCTTATTAGATCTATATGCAGGCCTTGGTTCAAAATTAGAAATTTATAAAGAAAAATTTAATTCTAGAGAAAAGTTATTAGAAGAGATTGAAACCTTAAAAAGAAAAGCTCAAGAAGGGGCCCATCAATTAGATTTCATAAAATATCAACTAGCCGAAATTCAAAACTTTGAGTTAGATTTAGAAAAAGACTTAAAACTTCAAGATCGAATTTACCAATTAAAAAATAAACAAAAATTTCTAGATTTCTTATCACTCACTGATGCTGTTTTAAATCAAAATGATCAATCTGTTCTTTCTGGACTTGGTAAGGTTATTAAAGCCGCGGAGCCCTTTGAAGATAATTTTTCAGTTATTAAATCTATTTTAGAAAATTTAAAAACAGCTAAAAATTTAATTGAAGATTCGTCATACGAACTTTCAAGCCTTGCCAATGAAGATCTAGAAGGCAATGAAAGCTTAGAATCCTTGACTGAGCGCTTTACTCGTTTAAGGGGTTTACAAAAAAAATACGGTGACGATCTAAATCAGCTTATATTTGCTGAAGACAGCTTAAAAATGGAAATTGAAACTTTAGAAAATGCAGATCAGATGATCGAAGATAAAGAAATTCTTCTAGAAGACCTTGAATCGGATCTTATGAAACTAGCGACAATCATGCATGACATACGAAAAGAATCTTCAGATACGATCACAAAAAAAGTTAATTCCCAACTGGAAGATCTAAATATGAAAGGAGTTAAATTTCATATTGGTTTAGAGCGAATTGATGATTTAAATAAATATGGAAATTCAAAGATAGAATTTTTAGTTCAATCCCACAAAGATTCTGAAAAACGTGCTTTAGCTAAAACCGCCAGTGGTGGGGAATTGAGTCGAATTTTGCTTTCTATCAAAACTGTTTTGGGCGAAAATGAGTGGCCACGAACATATTTATTCGACGAAGTGGACACAGGTGTTAGCGGGCCGACCGCTCAACTTGTTGGTAAAAAATTAAAAGAGATGAGTTTTGATCAGCAAGTGTTGTGTGTGACTCATTTACCTCAAGTGGCGGCCCAGGCGGACTATCACTTTGTAATTGAAAAAATGGCCCTTGGTGATCAATTCCAAATGAAAGTTCGTGAGCTAGATAAAAAGCAACGGGTTGATGAAATTGCTCGACTCATCTCTGGAGAGACAATTTCTGATTCTAGTCGCGAGCATGCAAAAAAATTATTAGATTTATAAGTATCTTTTTTAAATAAAATTAAGCTCGCTAAACTTTAGAACTGTAATTTTTTTTTAAAATTTGTTTTAAAGTTTTTTAAATTCTGTAAATAATTCAAAACAGATAGTCTGTTTTTTCATCTGTGCTAGTATTTCCAAATAAATCGCCGTTTGGAGTTAACTCATGAAATATATTTTAAAATTACTTATAATCACTTCATGTTTTAACTTGTATGCAAATTCATACATCATCGAGATCGCAACATGCAAAGGGACTGTTGGTTCTGTAGACTTAATCATTGAATTTTTTGAGGAACTAGATTCAGAAACTGAAAAATCTACAGGACAAGGTTTGTACTCTAATATTATTTCTAACAGTGAATTTAGAAACCAAGGTGCACTTGAAATTTCTAGCACTGATATTAAAAAAACAGCCCGACTTTTCAACCCGGAATCTAATGAATCAATGGCAAAGCTTATTATTGACCTAGTTAATTATCGAGCGACTTTAACTTCTGATGATCTAGAAAACAAAGCCATCTGGGAAAGTTACGTTTGTGAGCTCTACTGATCGAGCGATAACTTTTAAATTATAGTTATAAACATATTCTGATTCCATCAAGCTGTTTAGATTAAATTTGCGTATCTATCTCATATTGAGTCTATTGAGAGATTTTATTTAGTTTAATTTGCTACATTCGTCTTAAGCAAATATCCCTTAAGTTAAAATTAATGGGCTCCGAAAATATTAATGATCAGGCTTAATTATATACTTACATTTTTTGGGACAGAAAACTTTAATAAGGAGCATTTTAATGAAAGCTATTGCACAAGCATTAACAAGTATTGCAAATCTAACAGGTTTAACTTTTTTTAATGATCTTGCTAAACCACTTCATAATATTGTAACCACAAGAGAACGCATAAGAATGGAAATAGTATCTAAAAAATCTCGAATCGCTTCAACAGTTAATGATGTTAAAAAAGCAACCAACCAAAATAAAGCGAGCTAATTTAATTTATAAAATTCAAAACTCATTTTATTTTCTTTTTCGAGCCTTATTGTAAAAACACTTTTTATATCAAACCAAGAGCCTAAGTTGATAACTTGGGCTTTTTTATTATGAAGTTTTACTTCAGCCGACACTCTTTCATGAGTATGACCAGCAATAAAAACATCTGCATCGGTATCATTTAATCTTTGGAGTGCATGTTTTAAAAACTTCTGACGAATGGATTCAGACACTTTTTGCGATCTAACTTTAGTTATTTTTGCGGTTGGATTTGAAAAGTAAAACCCAATCGAACTAGTTATAAATGATGGAACAATATATAGACCTAAAATTCGCACCCAATTTTGTCTTAAAAAACGCCTTAAGAATAAATACATTTTATCTTCAGGGTTAAAGAGATCACCATGCTCTAAAACAACTTTTTGATTCTGAATTTGAATGACTTTTGAATCTTGAACTACATCAAATCCTAATTTATTAAAATAAGCCGATAAGTGAACATCATGATTGCCTTCAAAAAAAACAACCTGACCTTGAGATTTATTGTAGTGACTTAATTTTAAAAGTAGGGACTGAACCTGTTTTTTCACCGGAGTTGCAAAACCAAACCAAAAATCAAATATATCTCCTAAAAAATAAATATCCGCTTTTGATTGGATTGAAATCAAGTGATCTATAAAGATTTCTAGGGTTTTAATGTCTTCAGGGCACTCATTCCTTAAATGAATATCAGATAAAAAAAAAGCAGCAAAGTTTTGGCCTTGTTGCTCGTAAAATTTTTGAATTTCCATCAATAATCTATAACCTTAATTAGCGGTCACGTAAATATGCTGGTACATCAATTGATTCTTTTAGACTTTCTTCTTCTAAGCCTTTTTCATTCATGGATTTTGCAACATCCATAGCGCTTGGTGCATGCAATTCATTTCTTACAGGTGCAGAAGAAAAACCGTATCTTTCGTTCTTAAGACGCTCTTGCTCTTCTCTGAAGGCTCGTGCTTTGGCCAAAAGCTCATCTCTTGGAGTGACTGAAGCTTGAGTTGGAATGATCTTTTCAGGCACTTCTGTGTTTGATTTCAATTCCTGAAATATGGGATTGGCAGCTGGTTGTATATTATGTATTTGCGGAGAGATAGTTGTTGTTGGCATATTCATTTGCGATTGACTACGATCCAAACTTTGTTGAAGAACATCTTTAGCTTTAGCCATCATCATGTCATGTGCTGTCTGAGTGTTGATGTTTTGATTTTGAATGCTCGTTGCAAACCGACTCACTTGAGGTTGAGTCGGTTGATCAAATCCAGTAGCTATAACTGTGACTCGCACTTCATCACCCATTGTATCATCAATAACTGCTCCAAAAATAATTTCTGCATCTTCATGAGCCGCTTCAGTAATTAAAGTTGAAGCCTCGTTCACTTCCCATAAAGTTAAACCAGGTCCACCAGTGACGTTAATAATAATTCCAGTAGCACCTTCAATCGAAACATTTTCTAAAAGTGGAGAGTTAATTGAAGCTCGAGCCGCTTCAACCGCTCGCCCTTGACCAGAAGCAAGTCCTGAACCCATGATCGCCATGCCCTTAGCTGACATTACTGTTCTAATATCCGCGAAATCTAAATTAATTAACCCACGAATATTAATTAAATCTGAAATTCCTTTGACGGCTTGATATAAAACTTCATCTGCTTTTTTAAAGGTATCAATTAATGGAGTATTTTCATTTGATACCGCTAATAACTTTTGATTTGGAATTACAATTAACGTATCCACATTTTCTTGAAGCTCTTGAATTCCAGCATCGGCGTGCTTGCCGCGCTTTTTACCTTCAAACATAAAAGGTTTAGTCACCACACCAATTGTTAATGCGCCAAGCTCTTTAGCGATTTTTGCTACTATTGGAGCACCACCCGTTCCTGTGCCTCCGCCCATTCCTGCAGTGACAAAAACCATATCCGAGCCTTCAATCTGCTCTACGATAGAGTTGTAAGATTCAATGGCTGCGCGCTTACCGATTTCGGGATTGGCGCCGGCGCCTAAACCTTTTGTCAGTTCAGACCCAAGTCTGATTTTTCCATCTGCTTTATTTGCATTTAGGGCCTGAACATCTGTATTAGCTACGATGAATTCAACACCATCAAGGCCATTTTCCATCATGGTTTGAACAGCATTGCTTCCGCCACCGCCGACACCTATAACTTTAATTGTAGCACCGACATTTGGACTTTCTTCTATTTCAAACATTTCGCCTCCTGCAAAAAAACTCTATCCGAATAAATCTTTAAATTGTTGAGTGATATTATTTAGAAACGAATCCCCAATAGAGCTTGTCGTTTCTTTTTTTACTTTTTTAACTAGATCTGCCTTATCAATTTTTTCATAACCGTAATACATTAGTCCTATGGCTGCGGCCATATCACTTCCAGTTAAACTTTCTTTGATACCTGAGTTCACAACAGGAATTCCAAGACGTATAGGAAGATCAAAATTATATCTACCCAAATCCACAAATCCTTTTAATGAACTCGCCCCACCAGTCAAAACTAAACCTGCGTTCATTTTAGCTGTTAATTTTTCTTTTTCTAAATGATCAAAAATAAGTTTATAAACTTCGTCCGCTCTGGGTTCGATGATTTGACAAATATTTCGTCTAGATACCGTTCTAAAGCCAGCATCACCAACATTTGGAACTTCAATCATCTCTTCTAGTTCTGAAGATTGCGGCAAACAATGTCCGTATTTGATTTTAATTTTTTCTGCATCGCTTGGCGATGTTCGTAAGCCAATGGATAGATCTTGTGTGAAATGTGATCCTCCGATTGGTATCGAAGCGGTGTGAATGACAGCACCCTCTTTGTAACAAATAATATCAGTAGTACCGCCGCCAATATCTACCAAGCAGGCCCCGAGTTCTTTTTCGTCTTCAGTCATAACAGCCATTGATGCGGCTAACTGCTGAAGGACAAACCCTTTAACTTTTAACCCAGCCTGCTCAATACATTTTAATGCATTGGGAAAGTAGGATTTATTTCCCGTAATCATATGAACATCAACTTCTAAACGGACCCCACGAATTCCAAGTGGATTTCTAATTCCACGGTAGCCATCAATAAAAAACTCTTTGGGTAAAACGTGCAACACTTGTTGGTCATCGGGCATAACAACAGCTTGCGCCGTTTTAATCACTCGATCTAAATCAGACTTAGTCACTTCGCCAGATTCAATGGCAAGCATGCCATTAGAGTCCATGGACCTTACATGCATTCCACCACAACTGACCCAAGCTGACGTCACATAACGACCTGACATTAACTCAGCGGCTTCTTTTGCATTTTTAATGGCTTCAGTGGTCTTTGCAATATCAATAATAGATCCGTATTTAATACCTTTATTTTTTGATTGGCCCAAACCAATGATTTTAAATTCTTCCGGAGTTGCTTCGGCAAGAATGGCCGTGACATGAGTGGATCCAATATCTAATCCGAAGATAAGTGAGCGATGATTTGACATCCATGTTTCCATTTTTTTGCCTTTGTAAATTAATTAACAACCTAGACCAGACTGAAGACCTATAGTGTATAGGTTAGGAACCCCTACGCACATAGACAAGTGTTTTTTTTATCTGTTGATATGTTTAACGCAGTTAATCTTTTTTTGTCTGTAGCTTTACTTGTGGTCGAACTAAAATTTTTTGTGCCAATTGGGCATCAATAAATTCAGGACTTATATTTTCTTTCTTTAGGAACGCGATCACATTGCTGACTCGGTTGATCTGTCTGTCAGTATTCTTGTCACTTAAATAAACTTTAAAACCTTCTGACAATATAACTGAAATCCCTCTGGAGTCAGAGTTCACTTCAGAAACTGCAGATAAAGGAATTGAAGAATTTGAATCTTCAAAAGCTGCTAAAATTTTAAAACTTTTAAGTTTCAAATCTTTATTTTTCAATAAACTTTCAGATCTAAAAATAGGCAGGTCCAAGGTCTGGCTTTGAGATACTTTTCTTAAGACGTCACCCTTTTGATTTACTAGGAACCAATAATTATTTTTAAACATCATAAATTTAGGCTGTGACACATAGGCTTTAATTTTTAGAGGATGGTTATGGTCCCAAGCCCATCTCGCATCTTCTAAAAAATATAGTTTTGATAAGGACTTAAAAACACTTGTGAATTCTGTAACAAAGTTTCCTATTGAAGCTTGATTTGAAAAGTTCATATTTATTTTTTCAAATTCTTGAACTTGAGCTTGAGTTAAATGCCAGTCCTTATTGGCCACCAATTCAATTTTAGGCTTTAGGTCTGTTTGCTTTCTGAATTCAAGGAAGACCACCATCAAAATTCCAAAAGACAAAACCAAAATGAATGTGTTTTTAAAGAACCTCATTACTATTATGCTAAATCAAAACGCTTTAAATGGGCAATAAATGTGAATTTTAAGTGGTCTAGATTCTAATCTTTTAATTTTAAATCCAGTATCGCCGAATATTGATTACTTTTAATAAGGAGTAGGTTTTGAATAACTTAATACCAGACAGAAAGCTAATTTTGAACTCAAAACAGCTGAAACAATTAAATGATATTTTATTAGCAAAGATTTTATCAATGAAGTTTATTAAAGGCGAATTAGTTGCACGAATCACATCAGGTAAAATTAAATCCGAAATGATTGGTTTTTCTAAGGACAATAATGCCGATATTATCGCAGTCCCAAAAGATGCATTAGCTTTATTAGCAAGCTTTTGGCCTAAGGATGATAAGGATAATTTTATTATATTTGAACTCCCATTTAGACTTCTAATTACAAAAATAAAAGAAATTAAAAAAAATACCAAGAGAGAAGATGACTTAACTATTATTAAACCCAAAAAACCTATTAAATTATCTAGCACTGCATTCGGTGAAGACCTAGCTGACAAATTTATTAAATATTTAGTCAAACATAAGTTTTTTGGAGAGTCACATAGGGATTATTGTGGGATGGGATTTAAACTAATGCCTACCGGTCAGGTTCATTATGGATCTATCTATGATGGTCATTTAGATGAAGCTGAAAAATCATTTAAAGACATCAAAGACTTTAAAAAATGGTTGGCCAACCAATCCGATCACTCTTTAAGTAATCACGATAAAGGGTCTTTCTTACAAAACAATCAAACTATCACTCGTGAAAGATTATCCAACCTAGGTGTGACTAGGTAAATTACTAAATCAAACTCTAAAGTAAATCTTAAATCAAATCCTAAACCAAATCTAACGTCGCTGTATCAATCAACATTTGAATAATGTCTGTGAACTTATAACCTTGATGTTTGGCGGCTTTAGGTAAAAGAGACGTTGGTGTCATTCCGGGTAAGGTGTTCACTTCAAGGGCGAACATGTTTTCATGCTCGTCTAACATGAAGTCGACACGGGCATAAGCGCGAAGTTCAAAGTGATTAAATATTCTTTCAGAGTACTCTTTTAATTTCTTTTTTGTTTCGTCTTTTATTGGAGCAGGAATTAAGTAATCGGTTTTTCCGGCGGTGTATTTATTTTCATAATTATAAAACCCATCCTTAGGCTTAATCATAATGGGCTCTAAAGCTTCACCATTAAATAAGCCGACTGTGACATCGTGGCCAACTATAAATTGCTCGACGATCAAAGATGAGAACTTTGTTATTGCGTCAGTAAGGCTTGTTAAGTATGTTTTTTCATCTTTACAAATATAAACACCAACGCTAGAGCCATCTTGATTGGGTTTAATAATTGCCGGGTAATTTTTAGGACGAGGGTAATCTTCTGCTTTTTTATTTTTAACTCGGTCAATTAAAAACCCTTCCGGAGTCGGAATATTTAATAATTTAAAATGCTGCTTCGTTTTTTCTTTATGAAAAGACAAAGCCGACGCCATCACACCGCTGCCAGAGTATGGGATTTTTAAATACTCACAAATCCCTTGGACCACACCGTCTTCACCATATCGTCCGTGAAGAGCAATCAATGCACATTTAAATTTTTTAGATTTTAAATTTTCAATTAAACGGTCATCAAATTCAAAAACTTCGAATGGTAATTTAAGTTCAACCAAAGCCTCTTGCATCGCTTTTGAACTGACTCGGCTAACAGCGGCCTCTGAACTTGGGCCGCCTTGAATAACTGCAATCATGATTTCCTCATATGATCCCAAGGACCTAAATAGACCACTTCAGTATGTAGAGAAACTTTAAATTTTTCAAAGACTTTGGTTTTGACGTGCTCAATAACTCTATGAATGTCCTGCGAAGTTCCTTGGCCTGTGTTCACAATAAAATTAGCATGTTTGTATGACACCTGAGCCCCACCGATTTGAAATCCTTTAAGATCTGTGGCTTCAATCAGTTGACCCGCCCTATGGTTTTCAGGATTTACAAAAACAGATCCACAGCTAGGTTTGTCCCAAGGTTGTTTTAACTTTCTATTATTGATCGCGGCTTTTACTTTTTCAGCCATACCTTCAATAGGATTCATTGGTGTAGCTAAATTCACTTCAAAAATAAATCCGGGCTGCCAGTTTTTTGAAGATCGATAAGACCACACAATATCTTCATGTTTAAAGTTTTGGACTGTGAATTTAACATCAACATCATTATCCATTTCAGCATTTATTTTTTTATTTATATCTGCAACTATATTTTCACCTAGCTGACCATCCGTCCCCTGTTGCCACTTCAACACTTTAAAAGACTCAACTATTTCACAGAATTCTCTAGGCACAGAATTTTCGCCGACACCGGCGTTCATCACAACCCCACCACCAACGTCACCCGGAATACCTGACAAAAATAAAGCTGGCGAAAGATTGTTTTTTAAAAAAAGCCGCATCACTTTAAATTTTAAAGCTCCAGATTCGCATTTAAGTTTAAAAATATTTTGGTCTTCAGATAGAATGTCTACGTTCTGAAATTTTTTTGAACACAACACTAAACCAGACAGGCCTTGATCACTAATTAAGGCATTTGATCCTTGACCTAAAAAATTGATAGATAGCTTTTGATTTATGGCCCAAGAAATACAGTCTTTATATTGCTCTAAAGACTCTGGCATCGCAAAGTATTCAGCTAACCCGCCGGTTTTCCAAGTGTTATAGTTTTTTAAACTGACCTCACTTTGAATGTAATCAGGTTTAGTTACAGAGATCTGATTTTTAGATTTAGTTTTAATTAAATTTTTAGGTTTGGAATTTGATTCAGACATAAGTTAATAAACTCACGAATAGAATTTAGGAGTGAGTTGATTAATACTTCCAGCACCTAAGACAACAATAATATCATTGGCCTTTAAGCTGGGTTGGATTTTGGCAAACACAACATCTAAATCCCCCGACACCCATTCAGCCGTTTTAGTATAAACCGTAGAGTTACTTTTTGAATTCAAATTTGAATTTGGTTTTAATGGATTATAATCATCTGAAGAATTTAGAAACTTAAGAATTCCTAGAACTAAATTTTCTGTATTAACCCCATCAATAGGAAGTTCACCTGCAGGATAGATGTCTGTGATGTAAAGCGAATCGGATCGCAAAAAACATTCTAAAAACTGATCCCAACAGGATTCAACTCTGGAAAATCGGTGAGGTTGAAAGATGGTCACAATTCTTTGGGTTGGATATCTTTCTTTCACCGCTTCAAGCACATGATACACTTCTGTTGGATGATGGGCGTAATCATCAATAAAAGTCATAGGTAGTTTTGTTTGTGGATGAATTTGAAATCTTCGACCAACACCTTCAAAGGACTCAACGCCTTTTGTGGCCAATTTAAACTCTAAACCCAATCCTTCAAGGCCAACGATGATCGCAGCCAACGAGTTAAGGCCATTATGCTTACCTGGAAGACTCGATTTAAAATCACCAATTTTTTTATCTTCAAAATATACATCGTAAACTGAATCACCCAAAGATTTTAAAACATAATCACAGTCCTGACTGAATCCATAAGAAATAGATTTTTTAGGAAAGTCAGAAAATATTTGTCTTAAGTCGTTGTCATCCCCACAGTAAATTAAGCGTCCATAGAAAGGAATTTTTTCTGCAAAATTTTTATACGCCATTTTTAAATTTTCGTAAGTGCCATAGAAATCCAAATGGTCATTATCAACATTTGTAATGATGGCAATTTCAGGGGAAAGCTTATCAAAAGACCCATCGCTTTCATCGGCTTCAGCCACCAGCCAGTCCCCTTCGCCCCACTTCACATTAGAATTTAATTTTTTAACGACACCACCCACAACTACAGTTGGGTCCATGTGGGCTTCCATTAACATAGAGGCCACTAAGCTTGTCGTCGTTGTTTTACCGTGAGTTCCTGCGACAGCAATACCTCGGCGAAGACGCATCAATTCAGCCAAAGCTTCCGCACGGCGAATGAGTGGAATTCTATTTTTTAAAGCGAATTTATATTCTGGATTGTTTTTAGAAATAGCACTTGAGTAAACAACCACATCAGGTTCACCTACATTTTTTTCATCATGACCAATATAAATTGTGATTCCCAATTTTCTTAAATGAGTGGTCATTGACCCTTCTTTAACGTCACTTCCAGAAACTTTTGCTCCTAAAGAAAATAACACTTCGGCCAAGCCGCTCATCCCGATGCCGCCAACACCAATAAAATGAAATGTATTGGATACGATTTTCAAAACACAGACCCCTTAAAGTTTGACTAAATTTTCCACAATATTTTGAGTGGCTTTAGGTTTAAAAAAACCTAGCATTCTTTGTTTCATTTGTCTGTTTGTTTGTCCATCTGAAGAATTAGATTTAGCTTGGAAGTCATTTAAAAACTGAGCGATCGAAGCTTCATTAAAGTTTTTCTCTTCGATCAAATACGCGGCCCTTTGATCGCTTAGAGCGACTGCATTTTTATACTGATGATTGTCAGACGCTAAAGCAAAAGGCACGAACAGGCAGTTTACACCGATTGATGAAAGCTCTGCCACAGCGCCGGCCCCAGAACGACATATGATCAAATCGGAATTTAAATAAAAATTAAGTATAGGATCTAAAAAGGGGTAGATTTTTAAATTCACAGGCAGCTTGCCTACAGATTTAATTGTAGCTTCAAAGTTTTTCATTCCCGTCTGCAAATTAAATTCTAAATTTGGAAATTGATTTACAACTTTGGGTATCACTTGATTAAAAATCTGAGCCCCTTGGCTTCCACCAAAAATTAAGACTTTAAGTTTAGACTCACCCGAAGGAATATCTAAATTTTTCGCAGACGAGGAGACTATGGTAGATTTTAATGACGTCATTGGAATTACTGTCGAAACTAAATTTGAATTTAAAGCATAAAGTTCATCAAATTCAGCCCTGACTGGATAACCTAAGCACACTGTTTTGTTGGCCGGAAAATACTTCAAACTATTTTCAAAAACAACAAAACATCTTTTAACAAAACGAGATAACATTTTATTTGCAATTCCAGGTTGTACATTGGCTTCCCAAATCGCAGTCGGAATAAATAAGATTGAGGCCATAAATACGATTGGACCTGAGGCATAGCCACCAAAGCCAACAACGCGCTGAGGTCTAAATAAAATTAAAATCCAAAGGCAATGTAAAAAGACAAAGGGTAAGGAAAACAAAGTTTTAATTTGCTCTAAGCGACCCACGCTTGAATGCAGTGGACCAATGTTAAGTTTATAAAGTTTGTATCCCTTATCTGGAATTATCTTAGATTCAAGCCCACGTTCACTACCAACAAATCGAATATCTATGTTAGGGAATTGATTTTTAAATTCTTGAGCCACTGCTAAGGCAGGATATATATGCCCGCCTGTTCCACCACCAGAAAGTAAAACGCGTTTTAAATTTTGGTTTTTATTTATATTTATATTTTGATGTTGGCTCATAAATTTACCTAAAGTTAACCTAATACTAACCTAATGATTTATAACAAAACTCAGTGACTAATTTTTCTTACAACTTAAATTAAGCAGCATTCCAAACAGCATGCAAGTCGCAAGTAATGAACTGCCGCCGTAACTCATAAAGGGAAGCGAAAGACCTTTTGTAGGGAGTAAACCCAAGACCACACAGACATTTAAAAATACAGAATAAGAAAATAAAGTGACTAAACCAAAAGCGATGATTTTTCTTTGCTCATCCATTTGGGACAAGGTGTTTTGCAAGCCTCGGATAATTAGAGTGCCAACTAAAAGCATAAATATCGCAAAGCCAAAAAAACCCCACTCTTCACCTAATACCGCCATCGTGAAATCTGTATGGGCTTCTGGTAAAAAATAAAGCTTACCTTGGCCTTCACCTACCCCGCGACCAAACAATCCACCACTTCTAAAACTTAATAGACTTTGAATGATTTGAAAACCCGACCCCTTAGGATCGGCCCACGGGTCCATAAAGGCTTGGAGTCGCTTTAGTCTGTAAGGTTCTGCTCGAAGCAATAATGTAGCCGCAATCACAAACACGCTCAATGTCGCCAACACAGGCCAAAGAGGTCTAAAAAAGGTAAATAGCAAAATTAAGATCACCCAACTTAATAATACAAAAGATCCAAAGTCTGGCTGAAATAAAAACAACCCAAATGGAAGTAGCATAATAAAAAGACGTGCTAAATTCCTTTCAGAAGAAAACCGTTCTTCTTGAACTTTAAGTAACCAAAAACTAAACGGAAATAAAATTAAAACTTTAATAAATTCAGAGGGCTCAATTCTAAATCCCATGGGCAAAGATAACCATCTGTGAGCCCCACCCACTTTTACACCAATCCCAGGAATTAAAGTTAAGCCTAGTCCAACCAAAATCACAAAATAAAAATAATAAGAGATTTGAATTAATACAGATGTTTTTAATTTTACTAAAAATAAAATGATCAAAATTCCAATGGCTGTAAATAGAAGCTGTTTTTTTACAAAAAACAAACCATCACTTTTTAAGTCTGCACCCAAAATATAACTAGATGAATAAATTTGAATTAAACCAAAACCAAGCAAAAAAAGAATCGTCCACAAGGATAACCGATCAATCACTTCAAACTCTGATACCAATCTTTTAAATATATTTTTCATACTTCAATGATATCGAAGATTGATCCAAATTGACAATTTATCTTAATCAAAAAACCTAGACCAAATAAACCTTCTTCAACCTTTAGTCTCTGCATTCACCAACCCTCTAACTTAGAAACAATCTACGTTAGACCTTAAATAAGTACGGATTTTTCCATTTAAAGAAAAGGTCTGATTTTTATAGAAGATTATTTTTAAAGTCTAACCTGGAATTTGAAATAGGCTCGTTGGCACGAAGCCTTGCGTGAAATGTATAACTTTTAAACTTTAAGATCCTTTAGAACATTTAAAATAGGCGAGACCTTTTCATTTGCCTTGCAAAAAATAGCAAGGCTTCATGCCAACGAGCCTATTTTAAATGTTCTAAAGGATCTTAAAGTTTAAAAGTTATATATTTCACTATGCAAGGCGAGTGACAAGGCTTCGCCTATTTCAAATTCCAGGTTAGACTTTAAAAATAATCTTTCTATAAAAATCAGACCTTTTCTTTAAATGGAAAAATCCGTACTTATTTAAGGTTACGGACGATCTCTTTGAAGTAGTTTCCGCGTTCACGATAGTCATCGAACAAATCAAAGCTTGAAGCCCCTGGTGACAATAACACGGTGTCGTTGATACGGGATTTTGAATACGCCATGTGAACAGCTTCATCAAAAGTTCCAATCAAGAACGTCTCGCTGTAATCACCGATGTCTCTGTTGATCTTTTCTTTGACTTCTCCGTAAAGAATTAAAGTTTTAACTTTACGTTTGATTTCATCTTTTAATGGCGCGTAATTTAAACTTGTGTCTTTACCACCCATCACTAAAATTATGTTCTCATCAAAAGCTTTTAACGCTCGTAAAACCGCGTGAACGTTAGTAGCTTTAGAGTCATTATAAAATTCAACTCCGCCCACTTTTCTAACGTACTCTAAACGGTGTTCAATTCCAGTGAAGGTATCGATGACCTCTTGAATCGCTTCATGAGTCGCGTTGTGTTCACGAACGGCAAGGATCGCGGCCATCATATTTTCAATAGCGTGAAAACCACGAAGCTTGATGTTCTTTATCGAAAACACTTCAATGTCTGGACCTGTTCTGACTTTGATCTCGTCGTTAATTTGTACGGCCCCACCAATATTCATGATTTGGGGCTCAAG
This sequence comes from Bdellovibrionales bacterium, assembly GCA_043764155.1. Lineage (GTDB taxonomy): Bacteria > Bdellovibrionota > Bdellovibrionia > Bdellovibrionales > UBA1609 > JAMLIO01. Next base: position 22,334 of record JAYUKW010000014.1, on the reverse strand, counting down.
AGATGACTTTCTTGAAAAGTAATAAATCACTCCACGCTGAACTGCAGGATCTCGAGCTAATTCTACAACGGCGTTATCATCCGCATTTAAAATACTAGAGGTTTCAGAACTTGTGTTTAAAAAGATTTTTCTTTTGGCATTAATATAATCTTCCATAGTTTTATGGCGATCCAAATGGTTTTCAGCTAAATTCATAAAGACAATATTTTTAGGTGCAAATTCAACAACGTGCTCAAGCATAAAACTTGAAGCTTCAACGATTAAAACATCTGCTTTTTGATCTTCGTTAAAGTAAGTCACCATGGGTTTACCATAGTTCCCACCGACCCAAACTTTCTTTCCAGATTTTTGCAGCATCTCATGGATCAATGACACAGTCGTTGTTTTACCATTCGTCCCTGTCACAGCAATGATGGGCTCTTGGACAAATCTAGATGCAAATTCAAATTCACCCGTCACTTGCACACCATTACTTTTGGCGTAATCAAAGATTTTAAGTTGCGGAGAAATCCCAGGACTAAGAATAATTAAATCTTGCTGTAGAAATACTTTTGGAGAGTGATTCCCTAAGTCAAAATTAATTTCTAAACTTTCAATTTCTTCTAGATGATTTGCAAGTTCGGCTTTTGATTTATGATCACTGATCGTCACAACAGCTTCATGTTTAACTAAAAAGCGAGCTAGGGACACACCTGTTTTTGCTAAACCAACAATAAGAATTTTTTTACCTTTTAATTCTGACAAACTATGCATACTAAATGACTCCTCTAATAAAATTTTAATATTAAAAATATTAATTTAACGTAATTTAAGTGTCGACAAAGATAGCACTGCTAATAAAATTGAAATAATCCAAAATCGAACAATAATTTTAGATTCCTGCAAGCCCTGTAATTCAAAATGATGATGGATCGGAGCCATTTTAAAAATACGTTTTCCACGCAATTTAAAAGAAGCCACCTGTGTGATGACGGACAAAGCTTCAACAACAAAAACCCCACCCAATAAAACCATTAGAATTTCATTTTTAGTTAATACAGCGATGATTCCTAAAAACCCACCTAGACTTAAACTTCCCACATCACCCATAAAAACTTGGGCTGGATAAGAGTTAAACCACAAGAAACCCATTCCAGAGGCAACAAGGGCGGCCCCTAAAATTGTAAGCTCACTGGCCCCTGCAACAAATGGAATTTGTAAATACTCTGCAATTTCAAAGTGACCCGCTACATAACTAAAAATCATTAAGGCGCTTGCAGAAACCATGACTGGAACAATGGCCAAACCATCTAAGCCATCGGTGAAATTCACAGCATTGGCACATCCCACAATCACAAGGCCTGCAAATAAAATATAAAACCAGCCTAAATCTATTGATACATTTTTAAAGAATGGAAAATTTAAGATGGTTGTTTTTTGATCAATGGAAATAAGAACGCCAACCACTACAAACACAATCAGAAATTCAAAAAATAATCTGATCTTTCCAGAAAGACCTTTGGTATTTTTTTTACTGACCTTTAAATAGTCATCGATATAACCAATAATTCCGAACCCTAAAGTTACAACAAAAACAGCCCAGACTAACGAATTTTTTAAATCCACCCATAACAAACTTGGAATAAAAAAACTTAAAAGAATAAGTCCACCACCCATTGTCGGCGTTCCTTGTTTTTTTAAGTGCGACTGTGGCCCATCATCACGTATGGATTGCTTTCTTTGTTTGTTCGCAAGTCCCTGAATAAAGTAAGGTCCCCAGAATAAACAAAGAAAAAATGAACTGAAGAAAGTTAAAAATGTTCTGGATGTCACGTATCTTAAAACATTGGCCCAACTGTGATCAAGACCAAATGTTTGTATGAGTTGATAAATCAATGATGTGTCCTTTGAAGAAAAGTTGGGTCGCCTAATTTGCAAGTTTAATTTTGGTTACTTACTTTTAATTTTTTTTATTACCAATAATTAAAATTTATAAATTTTGGTAATTTATCAGAACACATTAAACCAAATTCTTAAGGAACTTTTCTAGTCCTATTCCCCTTGAAGCTTTTAATGCAACCCAATCAGAAGGTTGTAGCATAGATTGATATTTTAATGCAAGTGTTTCTTCATAAGTATTTGATATTGTTAAGTTTTCTGTATTTTTCAAAGTCTTATATCCTTTCAAAAAAGCTGCTGACGATGGCCCAATGAACCAGACTTTCTTATGTGGGGTTTTGGCCACAAGCTGACCTAACTCAAAATGAACAGCTTCTGCATGCTCGCCCATCTCTAACATTTCACCAATGACAAAGTAAGGAGCCTCAGATAGGTGGGTGGTTTGAGATAAAAAAGCCTGCATACTTTCTGGATTAGCATTGTAGGCATCAAAGTAAATCGACACATCATTTTTTGATTTTAAAATTTCACTTCGTCCCCACACTGGAGATATTTTTGTAAGTTGCTTCCAAATCTGATCCGCAGACATCCCCGCAGTTATGGCAACTGCGGACGCAATCGCGATATTGAGTGCATGATGTTCACCGGCGATATTAATCTTTGCTTTGCCTGATTGACCAAAAATATAGCCCTCAATTTCGAAATCATTGAACTGAACATTGATCACATTAAAAAAAATGTCTGCCGACTTATCGTTGGCAGACACTTTTATAATTTTAATATTTGGGTCCTTTAAATTTTTAGCATACTGTTTTTTGTAATCTGTAAAAATTCTTGGATCATCTATGTTTATAATGTGAGTTCGTCCCTTTTTATAAAGACTCATTTTTTCTATTAAAACATCTTCAATCGTACCAACGCCTTCTAAGTGTCCACGCCCTACCATGGTGACCGCCACCACATCTGGTTCTACTAAATTCGAAAGCTTTTCAATTTCACCTGGATGATTCATCCCAATTTCAATCAAAGCTAATTTATGATCGGAATTTAAATCTAAAAGTGTAAAGGGAACACCAATATGATTATTAAAACTTTTTGGCGAAAAGTAATGAGGCACGAAGCCATCTAAAATTTGATGACAAAAATATTTCGCCGATGTTTTACCACTGGTACCTGTGATGGCCACTTTTAAACAGTTTAGTTTTTTAGCTGATGCGACAGAGATTTTTTGTAAGGCTGCAATAGTATCCGTAACTAAAAAGAAAGTGGACTTAAAATTATAACTATTTTTTTTAGAATTATAAATCTTTTCGTCAACAATAAATCCACGCGCTCCATTCTCATAAGCCTGATTTAAAAAATCATGAGCATCAAAATTATCACCTTGAATAGCAATAAAAAGTCCACTTTGTGTTTTTTGTCTTGAATCCGTAGACCACATTGACCAAAGGTCTTTATCTATTGAACCCAATGAATCACGAAGTGTTAAACCTAAAGCCGTTTTAATTTCTGATGTTGTTAAATTCATATATGTCACCTAAGGTTAAAAATCTTAATCTTCTAATAAATCCATCACAGTTTGGTAATCACTAAAATCAATGGTCCGATCTTTTAAGATCTGATAATTTTCATGACCTTTGCCAGCGATTAATAAAATATCATTTCTATTGTTTATTTTTCTTAATCCAAGGTCTATGGCTTTTCGTCTGTCTAATTCTATAACTGGAACTTTAGATTTAAAACCATCTGCGATTTGTTTTGAAATTAGATCAGGATCTTCGCCTCTAGGATTGTCATTGGTGATGATTTGAAAGTCTGCAAATTCGCTAGCCACTTGGCCCATGACCGGTCTTTTAAAAGCGTCCCTATCGCCACCACAACCAAACACAACACCCAGTTGTCCAGAGCAGATCTCTTTTAAACTTTGCAGCGTTCGCTTTAGGGCGTCTGGCGTGTGGGCGTAATCGACAAAGACGGCTTTGTCTTTACTATTTAACACTTTTTGTAATCGACCTGGGACACCAGAAAAACTTTGGGCCGAAGACATTAAGACCTGATCGGATAAATTTAAACTTGTTAAGGATAGAACAGCCTGACACCAGTTCATCATTTGAAAATGGCCCAGAATTGGTAGATTAAATTTTAAAGTTTTAAATTCTGAGTTTAAGCCTGTATTTAAAACTGAGCTTTGATTATTAATCTCTACATCCAAAGCCAACGTGAAGCTTAAACCATTTAAGTTATGAATATCTAGCTGAACCAAATTAAGCTTAGACATTGGATTTTTTGATTTTAATTTATTTAATAAATCCAAAACCCAATTCTCTTGAATCGCTTTTTTAATATCCGAAACTTCAACCAATACTTCGACCCCACCAAATTCTGGGAGATAAGTTTTAATATAGGGGTCCATGTAATTCAAAACTGAGACTTTATTTTTTTTATTTGAAAGCTGAAGAAGCTGTTCAAAAAGCTTAACTTTACTTGAAAAGTAATGCCCCATGGTTTTGTGATAATCCAAGTGGTCGTTTGTAAAGTTTGAAAAGATGGCCGAATCAAGTGAAAGCTCCGTCGCTCGGTCTTGATCTAGGGCGTGACTTGAAATTTCTAAGGCAACAGATTTGGCACCCTTGTTTAACATTTCATTAAGTCTTGGATATAAAATTTCAGATCCAGGAGTTGTCAGAGACGTAGGCCAAACATGAACCTCTTGATTTAATTTTAAATGATGGTCAATGGTTCCAAGAACTCCGCAAGGTTTTTGACTTAAATTTAAAATGTGTTCAATCATTAAGGTGATGGACGTCTTACCATTAGTTCCGGTCACGCCAACTAAAAATAAATTTTCATCGGGCTTATCGGCGTTTAACTTCCACGCCTTCGCCCACGCAGAACTTGAACTTTGAACTTTGACAAACTGAACATCATCAAATTTTTTAAAGCTTAGATCGTCTTCAACAACAAAATGTCTACAGCCATTAAAGTACACAGACTCAATAAATTTATGGCCATCGGATTTAGATCCACGAAGGGCAAAAAAAATAGAATCTGAATCCGCTAGTCTAGAGTCAGAGACTAAATTTAGATTTGAATGCTGTTCTAAGAACTGATCAATATTCATTAGAGTTAAGTATTATAAATGTGGGTGGCAATTGCAAACCTATAAGTGACTCTCACTTCAAAACTGAGACATTTAAAGTTGCTAATTTTTATATCAGCTGAATAATTTAATTCCTAATTCACCATCTGTCAGGACTAAAATTTCTAATTTGGTTAACCTAGGGTTATAAACCTTAGGGTTCATAACTTTTGATATTCAGTCGAGAAACAAAAAGTTAATTTAGAATTTTTTTATTTACAATTGATCTGCAAACTATATTCTTTATCGTTTTTAGTCATTTTTCTTGAGTAAGAGTAAGGAAGCGTCTCTGCTATGATTAACATTTCTGCTTTTCCATCGTTACCGATACTCTTTGCCTCAGCTATAAATACCACTAATTCTTCGGATTCAATTCGAGCAGTATTTTCTTCCGAGTAAATATCCCAATCATTGTCTTTAATGTTAAACATAGCAGAACTTATCGAATACCAATTCATATTTTTCCCTTTCTCTTCAGGCGAAATTTGTAGTGTTCCGCCCATCATCGTTGTGTCTGTTGGATTTAAAATCTTAACATTTAGATATGTGCTTTCAGGTATGTGAATGGCTCTAAACAAATTATAAATATCACCGTAATCGTAAGCGCTAACAGAGACGTAATTATTAGGATTTTTTAGAGAAGCAGAAAGGAACTGTATCCCCCAAGTAGTCGAACCTACAGGACGTGGATAAGCTCTGTTGTGATAAACAACTAAGTTTTCGACATCAATTATGATATCTTCATCATAGAATGGAGCTAACGCTTTTGATATTTTGTAATTATATTTTAACGTTTTATTTTTTGATTCTTCAGTAAATATGAGTTCACAGTCTAAGGTTTTCTGATCAATTTCTTGCTTTTGACCGGAATAAACCCCCGAAGTGATAATATTTGTTAAGTCTTCAGCAAAAACAGAAACGCTTGAAAATAAAGAAACTAAAAAACAAATTACCATATTTTGCATTTAAAACTCCTTCAAAAAACCATGTTTAAAAAATAGTATTTATTTATTAAATCTGCATATTTTGTGCCATATATAAAGTCTATAAGTTCATTGTATAGCCAGTAATTTGATCAATAGAACATGCAGGAAGACTATTCTTTTCTAACTCCGCATCCGTTTCCCCGTAAATTTTGTAACTCAATTGTTCCACGATATAGCCTTCGTTTGGCATAGGCTGATCTGAAAGTGCGCAGTTATGCTGACCTATTTTTAATTTATATTGTTTGTTCACTTTTATCGCATCGCACATGTGGTACATAGAATTATTGTTTTTTTCCCCAAAAATCGGAATGCACATCGTTTTTTCCTTTGTATTGCTTCCAGTAACACCTAAATCAGCATTTGAACTAATGCAAATCATTAAACTCATACTTGTAAAGACTAAAAATTTCATTAAGTTTCTCCTTATTTTAGTTAAAAATTATTTATATCACTTTGTTTAAATTTAGCAAAGTTAGGTTCGGTGAGCTTTGAAACTATTATAAAATTGACCAAGCTACAGACGATCTTATGAAGTTTTACGCTATTTTGAGATTTTTTAGATAAAATGAATAGCATGTAATCTTAAAAATAAGACTTATTGTTTGGCATTCTATTCGCCTACTAGTTTATTTAAAATTAACTAGTAGTTGATTTTAAATAAACTTAAACGCTCAACGGCTTCAAGCAAAAATCCGTCATTAATAGATCTTTCTTTAAAATTAAAATTTGTGATCATATCGGATTTTTTTCCATCGTAGTAAATCACACTAATATTGTTTTCGGAAAATAAGACTCTTGAGTTTGAACTTAAATACAAACTTCCAAAAACATAATTTTTATTATATCTATCTAAAAACCTATTTTTATCATCACGACTGACTAAAAATAAATCTCTTAGAATTAAAAAAATCTGAGAACGATTTTGGGTAAAGTCATTCCATAAAAATATTTGTTCATTCAAAATATATCCAGCTTCAGAAACCAGTAACTTAAAATGAGAAGAAGCGAAGCTAGTGTGCATTTGACCATCAGTAGCCCATAAATTCTCAATCGAAGATGGCTGATTTGATTGGATTTTTAAATATTTGATACACATATTTGAGCTAACAAAATCTATAGGCATAAAATGTAAAATTAATATAAGTAGATATTTGTGAGCGATTTTCACTTGTTTAGACACTCTATTCTAATACCACAAGGCAGATCGCCATTAAAAGATTAAATATTTTAAACTTTTAATTAAAGATAAGTTTTACAAAACTTATCTTTAAATTTTAGCCACTACTTCAATAAAACAGAGTTCAATTAATTAGAATCCTTGGATGCCTTCATAAGAATTTCAGATCCATCTACAATTTCAAATGTTTGATTAGATCTTAGAAAAAATGCTTTTTGTGTCTGTGGATTAATAACATAAATATTTGATCCAAGTTCTGCATAAGGAGATTTGCCAGAAACAAAAACATATTTTCCAGAACCATCTTTTACTAGCTGATAGACTCTATTTGTTTTCAAATCATAAATCCGCTCGATGTTTGTCTTTGTTGAAAATTTAATTTTTTCAAATGTGGACCCATACTGACTTCGAGTTCCATACCCATATTTTTGTGGTCCACGAAAAATTTCTAATTCTGAATCCACACCAGCAAGATCAAGTTCAATCTTGCTACCAGGGTCTAATGCTAAGCCTGCTTCATCAAAAGACCAATCGCTCGTGTAGGCCGTTATTAAATCTTTATCTCGTAGGACCTTAATTATAGTTTTACGACCACGCCACCCTCTTAAATCCAGAGGCGCTTTGACTCCGGGTCCATTAGTTATAAAAACCCCACCTACGGATTTGTTATGATACGTTTTTACAACTACACCGTTTTTATAGTAAGCAATCCCCCAACCAAGATAGGGCTCATTTCCACCTTGAGTACGAACAGCGGCTAAACTATGAACCGAACCATCAATCTGATCTTTAGTCGTCGCTATTATTAAAAGAATGCTGTCATCATCTGTATCAGGTGATGACACGATAGCTTCATTTTCATAATTATCGAAAGGAACTCCACTCACAAAGCCTACTAACTTATTAGCGTTCACAGCGCATTTTAATGAATCTGATGAACTTAAATAAGACCATGAAATAGCACTAAATGTTTCTGATGCTGTGCAAATGCCTAAACCTGGATTATTGATCACTCTTCCATCTGCTGGGTTCACGGTTGGCAGCCAATTTCCATTTTCATCTAAAGTTGTTTTACAAAATGCATACTGATCCTCGACGATGACATCTTCTGCCTTTTGATATGTTAAGCTTCCAGAAATACGGCTCCAATTATTGAAAATTTGACTCAAAGAAGGCCTTTCATATCCTTGAATTCTTTCAGACAACAGTTGCTGATCTTGATCATCTTGTCCATAAACGTAAGCATATTCTGTGTTCAGCGCAATTTGAGAAAACTCTAAATCTTGTACCGCGCAATTTTGAAATGGTAAAAAAAGTATAAATGCAAAACCACTAAATAAAAATCCAATGATTTGCTTTCTATATTTAAAATTGAACTTCAAATTGAACTTGAAATTGAACTTAGACTTTAAATTTTTCATACATTATAAATCGACATCTGGTGCGCTAAACTTCAAATCTATTGACCATTTAATCAAAGTCTTGATGAAGTGTTGCGAATCTTATGCGAGATTATCAATATGAGATTTAATCTAACTGCACAACCACTTTGGATTTAGTGTGAAGATTTTCACCTTCTTCAAAGATCACCTTAGACACCAAGCCATGCCCATGGAACTTCACTTCGACGGGCTTATCTTTTAAAATTCTTAATACTTCCCTTATAGTTAAACCATGCAAAGAGTCTGTAGTTGATTTCGCAAGTGGAGTGTATTTACAATTTTTATTTTCACATTCTAACAATTCACTTGGCATAATGTTTGTTGGCGCGATGTTTTCTTTATTCATTAAAAACTGCGCCACTTTTGAAAACACAGGGGCCGCAGCTTCTGATCCATAGTATTTCTTTTGTGGCTCATCGACGGCAATATAAATAACGAACTTTGGTTTTTCCGCAGGAATCATTCCCACAAAAGAACTTAAATATCTATCTTTATAATATCCACCTTGTTCTAAATTCACTTTGTTAGCCGTACCCGTTTTACCAGCAACTAAATACCCTTCAACAGACGCATTAAAACCTGTGCCTCCATCTTGAGTCACTTCAGTGAGCATGGCTTTTAATGTTTGCGCCGTTTGTGCTGACATAACTCGTCTTTCGGTGCGTTCAATTTGTTGATCAAAACCCGTCGGAGCGATCACACTTTCAACCATATAAGGCTGCTTCCAAATCCCATCACTGGCGATGGCCGCATAAATTGAAGCCACTTGAATTGGGGTTGCGGTAAATCCATGACCAAAAGAGGCTGACGCCAGTAAATGCCCAGGCCATCTTTGTGATCTGTAAATGCCTTTGGATTCCCCCGGAAAATCAATTTTTGTTTTTTCACCAAAACCTAATTGATTATAAAATGCTCGCATCTTTTTTTCACCTACAGCCAAAGCCATTTGGGTCAAAACCACATTTGAAGAGACTTTAAGCCCTTCTGTCAGAGTCATGGTTTCACATTTTATTTTTTTAGCATCTGAAATAACTCTTCGACCCAATTTGATTTTACCATCCAAACAAGCGAACTCACTTCCAGGTCTAAAAACTTTATTTTCTAAAGCCGCACCAATAGCGAAAGTTTTAATGGTGCTACCTTGCTCTTGGGCTTCGCTGAAATTTAAATTTTTTCTAGTTACATTTTTATCTCGAATGGAACTATTTGCATCAAAGGCAGGCCACTGGGCTGACGCTCTGACAGCCCCTGTTTCAACATCTACAATCAGACCGTAAGCTGTTTTAGCTTCGTGGTCTTCAAACGTTTTTTTAAGTTGGATTTCTAAGTAACGTTGATATTCCGAGTCGATAGTCAAAACTAAATCTTTGCCTTCAGGGGGTTCTGTGTACTGCTGAGGATCAATAAATAGAGGTCTACCTTTAGCGTCTCTTGAAACTTTAAGTTCTATATCTTTACCTGAAAGATATTTATCGTATTGAAATTCTATACCTTCTAAGCCTTTTCCTTCGACACCCACAAAACCTAATACTGATGATGAGATGTCTCGCCCTGGGTATTGTCTGTTGGGCTCGCCCACGAAATGGATTCCACTTAAATTTAATTTTTGAATTTCTTTTTTTGTATTTGGAGAGATCTTTCTTTTAAGCCAAACGAATCTAGTATTTTTTCGCATCTTTTGTTCTAGCTGTCTGTTCGGTAATTTTAAAAGTCGTGATAATTTATTGGACGCCCATCTTGGACTTTTCACATTTTCAGGATCAGCATACACAGAATATGAAGGCTCATTGATCGCAAGCTCTTTGCCTTTACGATCATAAATGCGTCCACGACGAGCTTGAATTTTTACAGTTTTATAAAATTGAATTTGCTTATAATCATCTAATTTTTTATGAGGTAAAATTTGAATGTTCGCACCTTGACCCAAGATCATACAAAAGATGGTCAGCTTGAGAAGAAAAAAAAGGTGGATGAAATATTTTACTCTCATAGTCTTATGTTAATACTTCACTGTAAAAGAAGTCGAGCCAATATTAATTACTTTTCCCACACGATTGGCTTTGATCGAATAAGAATTTAAAGCTAGACCAGATATTTCTCTGTCAGAAACTTTTTTAGAATAATCCGTGTACAGCGTTCTAAAGTCATCATCATGGATTTTAAATTCTGAAGATAGTTTGTAGATTTCATAGGATTTACGTTTAAGTTCCATGCGAGCAAATAAAACCGACATCATCGAGATTAGGAAAATAAATAGGGATAGGAAGAAGTTGAGGGAAAGCTTATTTGGTTTGCTGTCTAGTTCACTCGTGCGCATTTCGGGCGGCTGCGCACCCTCGCAAGCCTCGCTGGAACTTTTCCACCTGCGGTGGGCGTTAACGGTACTTATTTCGTTTGTCATTTTTTACTCCTTTTTCAAAAACTCTTAATTGGGCACTTCTGGATCTGACATTTTTTTCGATCTCTTGTCTTTCCGGTTTAATTACTTTTTTTGTAACCGGAAACCCGATCGTTGAATCTTTAAAAATATATTTAACAATACGATCTTCAAGGGAATGAAAGGTGATCACAAGCAAACGCCCCCCTTCATTTAAAAATTCCATAATTTCAGGTAGGGACTTTTCTAATCCTGAAATTTCATTATTCACAGCCATTCTTAATGCCAAAAAATACTTCGTTGCTGGATGCGATCCTTTTTTACGCCAGCCATCTTTAGCTTCAATAAGTGAAGATAATTCCATCGTGGTTGTAAAAGGTTTGATTTGTCTTTGGGCCACAATTTCTTTTGTAACCCGATATGGACTTTGCACTTCGCCTAAGTCTTTAAAAATTTCATTTAAATCATCTTCATCATATTCATTCACAATTGTTTGTGCTGAAAGTTCTTGTGATTGATTCATTCGCATATCAAGTGGACCGTCTTTGTAAAAGCTAAAGCCTCGCCCCTGATCATCTAACTGCGGGGAACTGACCCCTAAGTCCATCAAGATCAAATCAAATTTTGCAGATATATTATTTTTTTCAGCATAAGATTTCCAATCGTGAAAGCTTGAGTGAATGAATTCACAGCGATCAGTCAAACCTAATTCACTAAATTTTATTTTGGTGTCGTGAATGGCTTGAATATCTTGATCAACACCGTAACAAAATAAATCACTATATTTATTTAAAATAGCTTGAGCATGTCCCCCACGCCCCAATGTTAAGTCCAAATATGTTTTAGGCGAAGCACTTAATCCTTCGACTTCTTTTAAACACTCATCCAGCATCACTGGGATATGACTTAAAATCATGACTTGTCCCCTTGCTGTTGAAAACCACTAACCGCTTTTAAAATATCATCGTAGTTCACAGCAATATCAGAAAATATTTTTTGCCATGAAGTTTCATTCCAAAGTTCAACTTTATGGCCCATTCCAATAGCCACAATTTCGGCTTCCAAGCCAGCGAAGTCCCTTAATAGGGTTGGAATCAAAAGTCGTTCTTGCCCATCTTTTTCAAGATTTTGAGCACTTGAAATATAAAATCTCTGAAAAGCCTGAACATGTGTGTCAAAGACGGGAAGGTTCGACATCTTGGCTTGAAGGACTTGCCACTCTTTACGAGTGTATAAATCTAAGCACTTTTCACCCTTATAAAGGGAGTTTGTGATTACAAATTGAGAGTCCATCCCCTGCTCAATGAATGAAGAAGGCAATCTAAATCGCCCCTTTTGATCCATTTTTAGTTGATGTCGCCCTTGAAAAACCACAATTTCCTCTTTAAATCCTAAACCCGCTTATAATTAAGCCAGTTAAACCACTTTTAACCACTTATTACCACTTCGGATGATAATCGCTACAAATTGAGTTTCAATTTTAAAATTTCAAGTGATCCCTACTTATTTCAAAAAAAACCGGACCAAAGTATACCCATCTAAAGACGAGCTTGTTACAGTTTTGGGATGTCTATGTCTCCTGGTTCTCTTTACAATGCCCCTTTTGGATCGATCACTGCGATTACAGGCTGTATGTTCAGTGGTAAAACCGAAGAGCTGATCAAGATGATCAAGCGAGACCACTTAAGAAAAAAAAATTACCAGATTTTTAAACCTACTTTAGATAACAGATATGGCTTTAATGATTTAGTGGTGTCCCACAGCCAACAGAAATTACCGGCAACAAGTGTTGAAGAAGCTAAAGAGATTTTACTTCACTTGAAAAAATCTGTGAATGTAGTTGGAATTGATGAGGCTCAATTTTTTTCTGAAGATATTGTATCTGTTATTGATGAGCTTACAAAAGTGGGAATTGATGTAGTGATCTCTGGGTTAGACACCGACTGGCAGGGACGAGCCTTTCACCCGATGCCACTGATTTTAGCGAATGCTGATTATATTAAAAAACTTTATGCTGTGTGTTCTGTCTGTGGAAATGATGCGACTCGAACCCAAAGATTAGTGTCATCAAATAAAACAGTCTTAGTTGGAGCAGGGGAAGTTTACCAAGCCCGATGCCGCACTCACTTTGACCCTTTTCAAAATGATAAAAAAGAATTAAAACCAAATGGAAATATTACTTCACTTTAAATACGACTTTAAACCAAGTAGGTCCCGACATGAAACCCACGAATTTTGAGCTAACACCTTTTATCACTGAAGCCGACATCAAGGCCAAAGTAAAACAGTTGGCTTTGGTCATTGACCAGCAAGTTAAAAACTACAAAGAACCTGCATTAGCCTTATGTGTATTAAAAGGGTCCTTCATGTTTTTTGCTGACTTAATTCGTGAGGTCAAAACAGATTTAAAATGTGATTTTCTTGGTTGTTCAAGTTACGGTAACGCCGAAAGATCTAGTGGCGAAGTTAAATTAACTCTAGATTTAGCCAGTTCAGTCAGTGGCCAAAATATTATTTTAGTTGAAGACATTGTCGACACGGGTTTGACTATGGACTTCTTAGTTGAAGCTTTAAAAGCGCGTCGACCAGAAAGCATTACGACAATCACACTGCTTGATAAACCATCCGCAAGAAAAAATGATTTTAAAGTGGATCACATTGGTTTTACAATTCCAGACGAATTTGTTGTGGGATATGGATTAGATTACGCTGAACAGTTCAGACAGCTTCCCTACATTGCGAAGCTTATAAACAATAATATAAATTAGTAACTACAATTTCGAAATATTGAGAAATTAGTGCTGAGTCGCAATTCGTTCTGCGACAAGGTCAAAAAGATCAGTGGCACGCCCCTGCTTTTGTGTTGTTCCGTTATAAATAAATGTAAAAGCATATGTATTGCCTTGATCTGAATGGATATATCCAGACAATCCTACAACTCCATTTAATAAACCTGTTTTAGCTCTGATTTTTCCAGTGGCTTTTGTCATTCTTTTTTTGATAGTTCCATCTATTCCAGCTCTTGGAAAAGAGGCCACAAATTCAGCGTCGTGTTGGGCATTATTTTTCATCTCAATTAAAAGCTCAGTTAAAAAGTTGGTCGACATTTTATTGTCTGTGGTTAAGCCAGAAGGATTAGTCACCACAAATGTTTTTTTGGAGTATTTACTCAAAATTTTATTTAAAAGTTTAACCCCACCCTCTAAGGTTCCTGGACGGTTATTTTCTCTAAAATCCATAAACTTAACTAACATCTCTGAAATTAAGTTATTAGAATACTTCATCATCATTTTTACAACTTCATCAATGACAACGCTTTCTGTTTTAGCTAGTTGTATCGCGCTTGCAGGAGCTTTTCCCTCTTTGATTTGACCAGTTAGTTCAATGCCCTCTTTTTTTAGAAAGTTCATCGCCTGAATGGCGGCTCTTTTAGCTGGCAACGTGTGACTTCTATAAACCGAAAACTCATCGCCAGGTTTTATTTGTCCACCCACAATAATGTTATCGACATCATTTGCAGTTGTTCTATCAACGAGTAAAGATGTGGATCTTGAATTTGTTTTTGCGTTATTTCGAATAAGGATAGTTTCGTCTGGAGGATCTAAATAAATCCTAGCACTTTGACCAATCTTTTTTGGAAATATACGAATCCATAAAGAATTCCAGTTAAAAGTTAAACCTGACGTCGGTGAGCTGTAAGCCCTGTGATTATTTGTGGATCTACTTTTACTAAACTTAACATCATCAAAAATAGATGTGTCGTAAATTAAATCCCCGTTTATTTTCTTAATCCCAAGGCGGCTAAAATCGTGAACTAAAAGCCATAATTTTTCAGTCACAAAAGTAGGATCACCAGAACCAACAAAGTATAGTGGACCATTTAAAATATCACCATCCGGCTTAGATTGAGCTTTAAGCTCTGTGACAAACTGGTGATTCCCAGGAATTGTTTCAAGAGCGGCCACCGCAGTTAATATTTTTGTAAGTGAAGCAGGAATCCTTTGTTGATCAGAATTAACAGCCAAAAAAGTAGACCAGTCATCTTTTTTTTCAAGCTTAAGCACGGTCATAGAAACTTGATCTTGAGAGATCTTGTGCTGAGACAACAGTTTATTAAAAATAGTTTGAAATTCAGCATATGAGTTCTGAGTTCCAACAAATAAAGAACAATACAAAAACACAGATATCAGTGTGATCACTTTTTTCATACCTAAATAGTCTAACTTACGTTTACCTAATTGCAAGAAACTGTTAGCTTTTAAGTTATGACAAAAATTAAATATTCGACGACTTGGTTTTCAATTCTAATCTGTTCTTTAATTCCATTGGGCTGTAACACCAAAGTTCAAAAAAGCAAAGACACTGTGGTGATTGGCATCGGTTCCATTCCTTCAACCTTAGATCCCAGATATGCCCTTGATTCGGAAGGCATGAAGATTGGATCTTTGATTTTTCAATCTTTAGTTAAAATTGGCCCAGACATGCAAGTCGTTGGTGACGCCGCAGAAAATTGGAAGCTAGACATCGTGAACCCAAATAGCTTTAAATTAAAATTTAAATTAAAATCTAATTTGATATTTAGTAATGGCAACAACATCACATGCACTGACCTTATTTTTTCAATTCAAGAGTATAAAGCTGAATCATCTCCGTTTAAAAGTGCATTCAGTAACATCACAAATGTTACGTGTGAAGGTTTAAATTTAATTTTAAGTTTTAATGAATATTCTGAAAAAGTTTTAAATTCAGATTTGCCTGTCATCAAGATTTTACCTAAAGATGAAGTTGAAAAACACCAACAAAATTTTAAAGATATTTTAATTGGATCCGGGGCTTATCAGGTTTCGAAAATCAAAGAGACTGAAATTAATCTTTCGATAAACAAAAACTACAATATCGATTTAGATTTAAACGAATCAGATCTTAAGTCGATGAATAAAAGTGTAAATAATATAGGAAAAAAAAATAGAATTAAAAATCTACAATTCAAAGTGATCAAAGATGATTTTACAAGATTTTTAAAAATGTATCGAGGAGACCTAGATTTAGCGGTTTCAAGCTTACCTAAAAATAAAATTAAATCCCTAGAAAAATTAAAGAATCTTGAAATTATAAAAAAGCCTGGACTTAGTATGGCTTATTTATTAATAAATTTAAAAAACAAAGAACTACAAAAACTAGAAAATAGAAAAATTTTATTTGAAGGCATTGATCGAAATGAAATCATAAAATATAAATTAGAAAATCTTGCACAACCGGCGACATCCATACTTACACCTAGCAATCCGTATTTCTGGCCCGGATTTCTAAATTTAAATAAAATAAATTCGGATTCGAACATCTTAGATCTAAAAAATACAGATCCGCCTGCTCTTTCAAATGATAAGTCTTTAGAGATACTAAGAACTAAAGTTTTAAATTCTGAACTTTCAAAGATTATTTTAAATTTAAAAACATCAAATACGAGAGAAGCCGTTGAAAACGCAAAACTGATTGCAACACAACTTAGAAATATTGGATTAAGAATCAATCATGAAAGTTACGAATGGGGCACATACTATAAAGATATCAAACAAGGGGAATATGATCTTGCTACTATGACTTGGGTTGGGGCCTATGATCCTGACATTTATAGATTAGCTTTTTCCAGCCAAGAGCTTCCCCCTGACGGCAGAAACCGGGGTTATTATTTAAATACAAAGTTTGATGAGTTGGTTATAAATGGAGCCAAGGAGCTTGACCCTGAAAAAAGAAAAAATATTTACTATCAAGCTCAACAAATTATTTATAATGATCTAGCCATTATTCCCCTTTGGTATGAAGACACAATTACTGTCATTGATAGAAGAATAAAAAACTATAAGCCGTCATTGAATGGAGATTATTCAGGACTTATATTCGCAAATTTTTAATTCAAAAAAGGTAAATTTAATCAAATTGTCATAACTTTTATATTGGCTAAATTAATGACCATTATTTACTAAGACCAAAGTCTATTTAAAGCCTAGACCCGATGTGAATGACATTAATTTAATGTCCAAAAATACCGTTAAATAAATGTGAAGAAGAAAGATTGGTTCATCATTTCGACGTTGATTATTTTGATTATTGCCGCTGACCAAATATCAAAGGCATGGGCATTAACAGAGCTTAGAGTTTTTGGTAAATGGATGACACCTTTTTTAGGATGTTTTTTACATAAAAATCATGGTGCTATGCTTGGAAGTTTTTCTGATCTTCCTCCACTTTTAAGAATTGTAAGTCTATCTACTGGCGGTGCATTTTTAATATTTATTTTCACAATTATCATGAGCGTTCTTCAACACCGACTTTTGGTTTTAAGGACAGGAATGGCCATTTTATTGGGTGGCATCATGGGGAACGTGATTGATAGAATCACTCACGGACCAGTGACAGATTTTATAGTTATCAAATTAGTGATCAACTCTGTAACTCGTTTTAGTCCCGCATTTAATATCGCAGACGCAACTCAGTGGGTGGGATACATTTTAGTTTGTTACTCTATTTTTAAAGATGGGCATTTGATTTGGCCTGACGACAATAAAAGAAATAAATTTTGGATCGATCGTAACTATCAACTTAAATACTGTTTAACATTTGTTGGTTATTCAGCGGTGTTTTCATTAATTTTAGGTGTTTATAGTTATACATTTTTAAAAGTAATTATTCACGAGTCTTTAAAAAGTTCGACTCAGATTTCAGATCAAGCTTTATTTCCATTTGTTATTGTTTTTACTATTGTTAGTACAGCTTTTTTACTTGTCATTTTTTTACTTGGGCTTCGCCTTTCGCACAGAAGTGTAGGTCCAGTATTTGCTTTTAGAAGTTTTATTAATGATATTCGAATCGGAAAGAACAGAAATCTTAAGCTTAGAAGTCATGATGAGTTTAAATATCTAGAAATTGAAGCTAAACTTTTAAAACGAGACTATAGACATTATTTAAGATTAAAAAAATACTCTGAACGCTTAAGAAATCAAATTGATTTGAATTCTCAGATGATAAATCAAGACAATGTCATACCTATCGACTTATTTAAAAAAGAGACGCCCGAAGCTGAATCTTCTATATTAACCACTGATAACTTGTCTTCAGAAATCAGTTTAAAAAATTTAGGTTTAAAAAAGTCAGGAAACTAAAATAAAAATTAATTCTTTTTCTGGCGCTTAAATTTGAACCCGAGTAAAGTGAATTATGACAAAGCTTTTGCCCTTCCAAATTTTAAAAACGTATTCTTTATTAATTCTAGTACAAATATTTGTTTTTTCAAATTTTATTAAAGCGAATGAGTCTGAAAAATTTAAAATCCTTAAGAATCCAATTGAAATTGAACATTTATCATCTGAACGACTTGAAAATGGTCAACGTGAATTTAAAATTTTACTTAAAATTGCCCCTGATCATTTTTTATATTCTGACGACCTTGAAGTGGTTTCTGAATTAGAAGGATTAAATAATTCTGTGTTTCAAATTCAAGCTTCACCGGTTATAGAATTTAAAGATAAATTTTCAGATGGAGAAATAAAAAAGGGATTAAAAGTTCAAGGTGAACTTTTGTTCACCGTTCCTTTAGGTTTTAATTATTTTTCAAAATTTAAACTTAACTATAGGGCCTGCACGGATCAATTTTGTTATCTTCCAAAATCTCTAAATTTTGATCATCAACAAGTACCTAGAGATGAATTAAATTCGAAAAATGAAAGTTCATTTTTTAATCCAAATTTTAAAATTGATTTTGAAAACAGTTCTATATTTTTAATATTTATTTTCGTCTTTATCGCAGGAATTCTGACCTCGTTTACACCATGCATATTTCCCTTAATTCCTATCACACTAACTTTAATTAAAAACAACGCAAACCTTGGTCGTTACCAAAGCTTTATGAAAACTTTAATTTTTGTGTTTGGCATTGCAATCACCTATTCAATTTTAGGTCTTATAGCCGCTTCAACCGGAACATTTTTTGGTTATTTTTTATCAAATGCTTACGTGTTAATTGCGATATCATTAGTTTATTTTTTAATGGCCTTCAGTATGTTTGGATTTTTTGAATTTCAATTTTTTAATCGTCTACAAAATAAATTCTCTAATACTTCAACCCAATCTAATTTAGGAGTTTTTGGTTTTGGAATGATGACAGGCCTTTTTGCGAGCCCATGCGTAGGACCTGTGCTTGTCGCAGTACTGACCTATGCCGCTCAAACAAAAGATTTAACTTTATCTTTTTTTCTACTTTTTGTTTATGCACTAGGATTAGGTCAAATATTTTTAGTCTTAAGTTTGTTTTCTGGCTTAGTGGACAGACTTCCCAGATCTGGTCCATGGCTAAATAGTGTTAAATTTACTTTAGGCGGACTGTTGATATTAGCAGGACTTTATTTTTTAGTTCCAGCTTTGAAATCATTTAAAACCAAAAGTGCAATAAATTATTCTGAAGTTCTTAACCTTGCTTTGAAGGCTAAGAAAATTGTGATTGTCGACTTTAAGGCCGATTGGTGTGGGGCCTGTAAGGAACTTGAGCTTAAAACCTTTAAGGACCCCAAGGTTAAGTCTTTTTTAGAAAGTCAGATCTTTATCCCCATTGATGTCAGCGTTACAACAGTGGAGACCAACGAACTTTTACAAAAATTTGGAGTTATTGGACTTCCCCACGTGATGTTTTTTGATGAAGATGGAAATTCACTTCCAGATCTGACTATTTCAAGCTATATAACTTCAGAAGAAATGCTTAAAAGAATCAATAAAATTCCTATTAAATAATAGCATTCACAGGGTAAAAAATGACAGCTGTTAGACTTAATAAATTTATCGCAGATAGCGGTTTATGCTCTCGAAGAAAAGCAGATGAATTAATTCAAGAAGGTTTAGTTAGTATCAATGGACACAAAGTGTTTGAATTCGGAGTTAAAGTAGATCCAGATAACGATACAATTAAAGTGTCTGGTAAAGTCTTAAGAGCTAATTCAAATTTAGTTTATTTTATTTTTAATAAACCTACTCAAGTTTTAACTTCAATGTCAGATCCAAGCGGAAGACCAACGGTCGCCGACTACTTTGCTGAGTATAAAAAACATAGATTATTTCCGGTTGGTCGTTTGGATTGGGACAGTGAAGGCTTACTTCTAATGACTAATGATGGGGATTACGCCCAAAAAGTGACTCATCCGAAAAATGATATTCCTAAAACCTATTTCGTTAAAATCAATAGCCCTTTAAGCCAAGGCCAAGTCGATAAATTAAAAAATGGGGTTTCAATTATTGGCGGAAAAGTAAAAGCTAAACATCTATTACCTGTTAAAAAGTCTGGTAAAGACACCACCAACCACTGGGTGTCTATCACCATCACTGATGGTAAAAACCGTCAGATCCGCAGAATGTTTGAAAAGATCGGAATTGATGTCTTAAAACTTCGCCGTGTTTCTATTGGTAAACTTAAAATTGGCTCTATCAAGAAAAATGAAATCCGACAGATCCCACCAGAACAAGCGCTTAAGGTCTTTTATTAAATAAGAATTTATCATTTATATACTAAAAAGCAGCGAAGCGACTGTCACTCGCCTTGCATCTGTCTAGTTCACTCACTGTTTCACAGCTCGCTAGAACTCTTCCAGGCAAGTCGTCGCGCCATCGAGCTGCTTTTTAGTATATAAATTATAAATTCTTATTTAATAAAAGACTCTTGCCGTAAGTTAAGTACATGTAAATTTTCTAGACCAAGATCTGTGAGATTTGGTTTTTTTTAGACCGATATATAGATATGAAATCTAGACTTAAAAGAAACTTTTGGGCTTCAAACTCGTCACAGGCGCCAGCTAAAAAATTTATAATTTCAGTTTTTTTAGCGTGTTACATGATAACAGTAGCACCTATGATTTATTTTCTAATTAAAAACTACTTGGTATTAGATGAAATTGGTTTTAAATTTTTTCCGACACTTTTAGATATTAACAATCAAGATAAAGTTTTAATTATTATTTTTTGTGGGATCTCTTTTTTTGCAGGGCTAGCAATACAACTTTACGCTCATAATATTTTCTTAAAAAGAATTTATGAACCTATTGATCAATTGCAATTTCATATGTCAGGATTAATTCAAGGTCAGTTTGATCAACCTAAAATTGCGCTTAAGCATGATCAATATGTTCATGAACTTATAAAAACCTACAATTACTTATATGGATCCCTTCAAACGAATTTAAAACGTGATATTACTTTTTTAAAAGAGCTAGAAGAAGTCAATGAACCCAGGCTAGCCAAGTTACTTGTAAATGAAAAAGTTCAGCAACTAAATTTGGAATTTGAGCAAGTCAAACCTAAGGTAAAATCAAAATCTTACAGATCCGCATCCTAAGATGTTTTGAAGTCCTGTTATTATAATTATTTTCTAAACAAAATTTTTAGTTATTGCTTTTATAAGTACATTTCGGTTCTTACACCGAAATAGTGAGGGCTTTTTAGGTGTACTAAACGAAAAGCAAAAAATTGCATTAAGCCATAATATTTTTGATCTCGTATTAAGACCTTAAAGATTAAAAAAAATATATATTGACAAGTACGTATAAAATACGTACCATTATTTTATGAATATTAAGATATCTTCTTTAGCAAAGAAACAGCTTAAGAAAGTGCCCGAACATATAAATACAAAATTTGAATATTGGTGTGATTTGATTGAAACAATTGGATTGCTAGAAAATATAAAGGGTTTCATGACGAATCTTTAAAAGGTGATAGAAAAAGTCAAAGGTCCGTAAGGTTATCAAGGTCATATAGAGCTATTTATATTGAAATAGATAAAGCTTATAAAATTATTGAAATATTAGAAGTAAACAAACATGAATACTAATAAAAAAACATTAGGTACTTTCCTTAAGGCGCATAGACTCGGGGAAGATATGACTCAAGTTGAATTCGCAAAATTCTTGGGAATAAGTAAACAACGTTTAAATGATATTGAACATGATAGGTTCAATACGAGCTTAGATCTTTGTATTAAAATTTCTAAAAAATTGAAACTTCCGGCAGAGTGGTTGGCCAAACTCGCTTTACAACAACAAATAAATGAACAAGGGCTCCGGTTAGAAGTTGGATATACAGATGATAGTGAATTTTCAGCTTAGTTGTACTAGTCACGATTGGATCTGACACTTTTTTAATTAACGAGGAACAAAAAAATACTGGAAAACACATCTTATTCACACCGACTTAGTGATACGATGCATCCGAAAAGGGTAGTAGGCTGAATTCAAATTGCCAGCGCAACTCCGCGAATTGAAAAAATAGCCAATCTACGGCTACCTAAGATTCGCAAAAA